>NZ_CP082918.1:1437064-2874129 GCF_019931755.1 Sutcliffiella horikoshii
CTCAGAAAAAGTCCAACAGGATAAGGTCAGTATTACAACATTGGAAACCACCATTGAAGAGCGTTCGGATGCTTTAAAAGAAGGGATTTCCCCTGGGAAATACATTCAAAAAGAACAAAAAACTGAATTGGTTGACAGTGAAGATACGTCCAAGTCAGAACCTGCACCCACTATGCCTTTAAACCAAAAGCCACTTGAAATAAAGCATACCAATGCAAATGAAGAGAAAAGTGGTCCGCCAAGTTTTGTAGTAATAAAGAAGAGCGAGAAAGAAGCGGAAAAAAATGAGCGTAAGGAATGGCAAGAACAGCAAAAAATAGATAAAAAAGAACAACAAGAGGTTTGGAAGCAAGAAAAGAAAGAATGGAAAAAAGAGAGAGAAGAACAGCGGGAAGATAGGAAACAAAAGGGGAAAGAACATAGGGAAGATAAGAAACAGCAAAAAGAAGAAAACCGAGTGGATTGGAAACAAGATAACAGGGGAAACAAGGGGAATGACAACGGAAATAATAGATCGGACAAAGAAAAGAAGGGACCTCCTTCTCATGCCAAGCCAAATACTAAACATGATCAAAATGATTCAAACAAAGGGAAAAAGAATCATGATGAAAAAAGAGGGAACGAAAGGTAACTTTTGTTGTCATAAATAACATACATCCAGAGCCTACATAATAAGAGGAACCCAGAGTATTTTACTCTGGGTTCTATCCATTCATATTAAATTATTTACCATTCATCTGAGATTGTGCTTGAGCTACTAGGCGTTTAGTGATTTCTCCACCAACAGAACCATTGGAGCGTGCAGCAGTGTCAGAACCAAGAGATACACCAAATTCTTGTGCAATTTCGTATTTGATTTGGTCAAGAGCTTGCTCGATTCCAGGTACGAGTAATTTATTGCTACGTGCCATTCTAATCACTCCTTTATGTGTTCAGCTTTTCATTTGAAAGCTGTAAAGTTAGTATGAGATATTCTTTCTAATCAATACTGGAAAGTATTAGACAAATACTGTAATATAAGTGATATTCCTTTGAAAAGTGAAAGAGTGAAAGGGCAATTATGATAAAATTTAAAAATACTATTACCAAGAAAATACATAGTCTTTCTCCAGCGCAGCTCATAGTCAGCTTTTATTTTATTGCTGTACTTATTGCAGTAACTCTTCTTAGTCTTCCTGTAGCAAGATATGATGGAGTTGATTGGAGCTTCATCAATGCTCTATTTACGGCAGTCAGTGCCGTTAGTGTTACTGGCTTGACTGTACTAAATACAGTGGAGACTTTTACAGTACCAGGGATCTTTATCTTGGCATTTGTCCTGCAATTTGGCGGGGTAGGAGTTATGGCGGTAGGAACTTTTATCTGGCTTCTTTTAGGGCGAAAAATTGGTCTTAAAGAGAGAAGGCTGATGATGATTGATCAAAACCAGTCCAATCTCTCCGGAATTGTGAAGCTGATAAAGCAAATTCTAGTTTTGATTCTCTCTATTGAGTTGCTGGGTGCACTTATTTTAGGAACTTATTTCTTGTCCTATTATGATACCTGGCAGGAAGCTTTTTTTCATGGTTTTTTTGCCTCAGTGAGTGCGACCACCAATGGTGGATTTGACATTACCGGTCAATCACTCATCCCATTTGCCAATGATTATTTTGTGCAATTCATTGTGATGATATTGATTACTGCTGGTGCTATCGGATTTCCTGTTTTAGTGGAAGTGAAAGAATTTATCGTCAACAAAAATGGAAGATTTCGCTTTTCTTTATTTACCAAAATTACAAGTATCACGTTTGCTTGTTTGATCACGTTAGGTGCACTGGCTATTATTATATTGGAATCTAACGCTTACTTCAAAGGGATGAGTTGGCATGAATCCTTGTTTTATGCGCTATTTCAGTCCGTAACTACAAGAAGTGGCGGGCTTGCTACAATGGATGTCAGTGAATTCGGCATTTCTACGCTTCTGGTCATGTGTGGTCTCATGTTCATCGGTGCATCACCAAGTTCTGTTGGCGGTGGTATCAGAACGACGACATTCGCCTTGAATATTTTGTTCTTATTTCATTTCGCACGAGGGCATAAAAATATTAAAATTTTTGGAAGAGAAATACACGAGGAAGATATTATTAAGTCGCTGGTTGTTCTTCTTCTTGCTATACTCATTTGCTCCTCTGCAGTGATTATACTAAGCGTCACGGAAGAATTTGCTCTTATACAAATCTTATTTGAAGTCTGTTCTGCTTTCGGAACAACGGGGCTTTCTATGGGGATTACACCTGATTTATCTTCAATAGGAAAGTTTATAATAATTTGTTTGATGTTCATCGGACGTGTGGGACTGTTGACTTTCCTGTTCATCCTTGAAAGTAAACAAAAACCACCGAACTACCGTTATCCGGTGGAAAGAGTCATTATTGGATGATGGATATATTATTTGTTGGAGAGGCCACAAAGTGGTCTCTTTTTTAGTACTAAAGCTTATGGTTATCGAAATTTTTTTTAAAAAAACTATTGCAATCGCTTTCAGAAACGTGTTATTCTTCTATTAACAAATTATCCGAAACGTTTTGGGAGGAAAACCATGACGACTATAAAAGATATAGCAAGAGTGGCTGGTGTTTCTGTCACAACGGTTTCCAGAGCTTTAAATGGTTATAGTGATGTGAATAAAAAGACACGACAAAGAATTGAAGAAGTAGCCAAGGAATTAAACTACAGTCCGAATACGGTAGCCAGAAGTCTTGTGATGAAGAAGTCCAAAACAATTGGGCTCCTTGTTTCTGATATGAACAGAGAAGGGGTCAAGGATAATTTCACCTTTGAGGTTCTTTGTGGCATTAACGAAGCTTCTGCCAACTCGGATTATGACCTTGTGCTTTTTAGTACTACATCATCGAAACAAAGCCAGAAGACATATACGCAGCTTTGTAGAGAAAGAAGAGTAGATGGCGTGATATTACAGGGGATTAAAACAGATGATCCTTATTTGCAAGAGGTTGTCGAAAGTGACATACCTTGTGTACTGGTGGATATCCCGCAGGAATCAGAAACTGTAGGCTATGTTACTACTGACAACGTAGAAGGTGCAAAAAAAGCGGTGGCCCATTTGATTGATCGTGGGCATAAGAATATCGCGATGATAAACGGACATGAAAAGGCGGATGTAAGTATTCGACGATTGCAAGGGTATATGGAAGTGCTAAATAATGAAAATCTGACATATAGACCAGAATGGATTAAAAATGGAGATTTCAAAGAGAAAGCGGCAGAAGAAGTTGCAGTGGAACTTTTGACGGAACACCCTGAAATTACAGCAGTTTTTTGCGCCAGTGATTTGATGGGGCTAGGTGTACTGAAGGCAGTAAACAAAATTGGCAAGAAAGTGCCGGACGATATAGCGGTGATCGGCTATGACGATATTATGCTGGCCTCCTATTCCAACCCAAGTTTATCAACTATACGTCAAGATAAGTTTAAATTAGGATTTGAAGCGGCAGTCCTACTTATAGATATGCTGGAGGGAAAAGAAAAGTCTCATGCAAGGATTATTGATACAGAGCTCATCATAAGAGATTCGACAAAATAAGGCACTGAGAGTGCTTTTTTACAAAGAAAATCCGAAACGTTTTGGAATAGTAGGGCGTTTTTATTTTTAATCGAGAACCAAAACGTTTCGGATGAACACAAGCACCTAGGAGGTAAGACAATGGATTATAGAGTGATTAAAGAAAATGACTTATTTTTACTAACTGACACGAACGGAAATATTCCCGAGCAGCATCCATATGGATTGGGATTGTATACAAAGGATACCCGTTTTTTGAGCAAACTGGACTTGAAAATAAATGACGAAGAACCAATTCTGCTACATTCAGATGCTGCAGAAAACTATATGGCGACGATACTTATGACAAATCCTCATATGGAGAGGGACGGCGAACTTATTTTATGGAGAGAGTCTGTCGAGATTAAACGGACCCGTTTTATCTATGATGATGTATTCTATGAGTCGCTTACTGTGAAAAACTATTATCCTAAAAGTGTAGATTTTGATTTAAGTGTTCATATGGATGTGGACTTTGCTGATATGTTCATTGTACGAGGCTTCCAAAATGGTGAAATAGGAAAAAGAACAGGGCAAACAGTTGATGGGGAGTCTTTAACTTTCCATTATGAAGGGGCGGACGATTTATTAAGACGAACATACATTGAGTGGGACAAGGAAACGACCTCTGTAGATGGAGAAAAAGGGGAGGTTCACTTTCAATTCAAGTTGAATCATGATGAAGAACAAACAGTCACTTTCAAAATACAGCCCCAGCATGGAGAGGAAAAGGCTGATAATATTCTATCGGCTTCTGTCGCTTTGGAAAAATTGAAAGAATCCTATAATGGCTGGAATACCAATGTTACAAAGGTGAAAACGGATTGCCTTCCACTACAGCGCCTTGTAGATAGAGGACTCGGGGATTTGAGAGTTTTATTGACAGACCTTGGATATGGAAAATTTCCTGTTGCTGGCCTACCGTGGTTTGGGGTTCCTTTTGGAAGGGACAGTCTTATCGCAGCTCTCCAGATGCTAGCGTTCCAACCAGAAGTGGCAAAAGGTACTCTCTATACGATGGCAAGTAAACAAGGTACAAAAGTAGATCCTTGGCGGGATGAACAACCAGGAAAAATTATGCATGAGATTCGTTACGGGGAGCTTGCAAATACCGAACAGATTCCATTTACTCCTTATTACGGAACGATTGACGCAACACCATTATTCTTAATACTACTGACAGAGTACGTTAAATGGACAGGGGACCTTAAAGTTGTTGAGGACCTAAATGCAAACATTGAAGCTGCATTGACATGGATTGACCAGTACGGGGACCGCGACGGTGATATGTTTGTGGAATATCATCAGGAGGCAAGCAAAGGAATTGCCAACCAAGGGTGGAAGGATTCAGGCGATTCTATCGTCCACCGAAACGGCGATTACGCTACGACACCGATCGCCCTTTCAGAAGTACAAGGATATGTGTATCAAGCGAAAATGGGTATAGCTTCTATTTGTGACAAACTTGGAGATGTCGAAAGGGCAGCAGCATTAAGGGAAGAAAGCACGAAGCTGAAAAACAAGTTTGATGAAGAGTTTTGGATGGATGATGTAAGTTTCTATGCAATTGCTTTGGATAAAAATAAACAACAAGTTGGAACGATTACTTCAAATCCTGGACATATCTTATTCTCTGAAATGCTTGATGAGGAAAGGGCTAATGCTGTTATTGAGACGCTTGTTTCTCCCAAAATGTTTTCAGGATTCGGGATTCGTACTATGGGAACCGGGGAAGCGGGATATAACCCTATGAGTTACCATGACGGCAGTATTTGGCCACATGATAATAGCATGGTGTTACTGGGAATGTCGAAAATTCAGAAGCAGGAAGCTGCCAACCTTGTAATTGAAGGACTTATTGAGGCTGCTGCCCATTTCGAATATGATCGTCTTCCGGAATTGTTCTGTGGGTATGATAAATCCGTTGGAAAAGCAGTCAAATATCCAGTTGCTTGTTCTCCACAGGCATGGGCTGCGGGAACACCACTTGTATTTGTCCAAACAATCCTAGGTCTTTTCCCTGATGCTTTGGAAAAGAAGATAATTTTATCTCCATTACTTCCAAACGGAATGAATGAACTGGATGTAGAGAAGGTTAAAATTGGTGAAGGTTATTTATCCCTTTCAGCTAAAAAAGGTGCTGAAGGAAATGTGGACCTGACAATTATTGAAAATTCTACAGGTTTTGAAATCGTTCAGAATTAGGTTTTACAGTTACAGAGGGGGCATTCCTCTTGAAAATGGCCGGATCCCAGTAGTTGCTGTGAACCTGGTCTATATAACCAATCAAAAACAGGAAGAGGGGTTTTAAGATGAAAGCAAAAAAATGGTTGGCTTCAATAGGTGTTACCACAATGCTTATAGGTGGAGTTTTGTCAGGTTGCAGCGGAGGAAGCAGTGGTTCTTCAGAAGGTTCGGGTGACAATGTAGAAATTACATTGGCCGGGTGGGGTGGGAACCCATCGGAAACACGTTTGCTGAAAGAAGCTCTGGATTCTTTTGAAGAAAAACACCCAAATATTAAAGTGAAACATGAAGTGATTTCCGATCAGTATATGGATGTTATGAAAACACGCTTAATTGGCGGCGAAGCACCTGATGTATTCTATTTAGATGCTTTCGAAGCTCCTGCTCTCATTGAAACTGGAGTACTGGAACCTCTTGATGATTATGTGACAGATGAGTTTAATGTAGACGATTTTGAACAACCGCTTCTGGAAGCTTTCCAAAAGGATGGAGTAACTTATGGATTCCCTAAAGATTATTCCACGCTTGCTTTATTTTACAATAAGAAAATGTTTGAAGAAGCTGGGGTAGAAGTACCAACAACATGGGATGAGCTTCGTGAAGTATCCAAGGAGCTGACAAAGGATGGGGTTGTCGGTCTTGGTGTAGCTCCGGAACTTTCAAGAATGTATTACATCGCTGAATCTCTTGGTGGAGAAGTGGTGAAGGACAATAAAGCAAACTTTGGGGATGAGAAGGTCATTGAAGCGTTACAGCCGATCATTGACCAACGCAATACAGATAAAACAGCTGTACAAGCTACAGATGTAGGAGCAAACTGGGGCGGAGAAATGTTTGGACAAGAAAAAGCGGCAATGGTAATCGAGGGTAACTGGGCGATTCCTTTCCTTGAGGATACATTCCCTAATGTTGAGTATGGGACAGCGGAGATTCCTACTGTAAATGGTGAACAATCGACCATGGCATATACGGTTTCCTACGTAATGAATGCAGCATCAGAGAAAAAGGAAGCCTCCTGGAAGCTAATTGAATATTTAACAGGTCCTGAAGGCATGGAGATCTGGACTTCAAAAGGATATGCGTTGCCAACTAGAAAATCTGTTGCGGAGAAACTTGGCTTTGATCAAGATGAGAAGCGAGCAGCACTGGTTGCTGGTGCGTCATATGCTACTGTCTGGGCAAATGGTGCAAACCTGCCTACTATCATGAACAATTTTAATAACCAATTCGTTTCAGCTTTCCTTGGAAAGCGTCCTCTTGATGAAGCATTAAAAGAAGCAGAGGAACAAGCGAACAGGGAAATTGGCGAATAATTGTTAGTAAAATAATATATGTTTGACTTCATAGGTGCCGGTTTAGCAATTGGGGTGATGACCGGCACCCGGAAGTCGCTACTGACTTCTTTGTGAAGAAGAATGACAAGATGTTTCTTCTTCAGAAAGAGTTCATGTAGAAAAAGAGGGACTCTTTGAAGGGAAAAGGAGTGAATTTAATGAAGAAAAAACGTACCTATTCAAAACGATCGTTAAGAGAAGCGTCACAAGGCTATTCTTTTATGGCTCCAACGATATTCGTGTTGGCTTTATTCATTATTGGTCCTATTTTATATGCTTTTTTCTTATCTTTTCATAAAGTTCAGCTGTTAGGTACGGCAACGTATGAGTTTGTTGGCTTGAGCAACTTTACGAACATTTCCGATGACAGTCGGGCTTTACGTGCACTCTGGAATACTTTTAAGTATGTTATTATCGTGGTTCCGATTCAAACGTTGCTAGCACTTATTTTAGCCGCTACATTAAATGCAGGATTGAAGGGACAAAGTATATTTAGAATTGTTTATTTCTTACCGACCTTGACATCCTCTGCTGTATTGACATTAATTTTCATGTGGATGTACAACCAAAATGGATTGGTAAATGAAATTTTATCGATAATAGGCCTTCCGACCTATAACTGGATGGGAGATCCGAGTGTAGCATTAATCGCAATAATGATCATGAACATTTGGGCAACGGCCCCGTTTTTTATGGTCATCTATCTTGCAGCCCTGCAGGATATTCCGGACTCGTTATACGAAGCTGCAGAGCTTGATGGAGCCAATGCCTTCAAAAAATTCATCTATATAACTGTGCCGAATTTACGTCCAGTTACTTCTTTTGTTGTCATTATGGGTTTGATCGGTACATTCCAGCTTTTTGACCAGTCTTTTATATTTTCAGGAGGTTCGGGTGGACCGGATAATTCTACATTGACTGTGGTTTTATTGATTTACCAATATGCGTTCAAGAGTCTTGGTACAATGGGCTATGCTGCTGCGATTGCCGTCATGCTTTCCATTGTGATTCTAGTGGCAACATTATTGCAACGTAAATTTTCAAAAGAAGAATCTCTATATTAAGGAGGCTGCGATATGAAGAAGAAACTTAGCGTTGGAAAAGCATTATTGTATGGGATTCTCGTTTTATATGCAGTCATCACTCTTGTCCCTTTTATTTGGGCAGTCTCTTCTTCCTTTAAGACTTTAGAAGAGATAGTAAGTGGGACCATCAATTTCATACCTAAGAATTTTACATTTGATAACTATAAGCAGATTTTCTTGGAACAGGAGTTATTTCCTCGTTGGCTCTTGAACAGCTTGATTATTGGGGTTGCAGGAACTTCACTAAATCTGCTATTTAATTCAATGGCTGGTTACGCTTTGGCACGTTTAAGTTTTCCAGGACGTAAAACATTGTTTATTATTATACTTGCGGTCTTGATGATTCCCGCACAAGTAACAATGATTCCAAACTACTTAATTCTTCGTGAGTTAGGTTGGTTGAACTCTTATCAAGGCATGATTGTGCCAGCGATGATTAATGCCACCTTTATCTTTATGATGAGACAGTTCTTCATCAATTTTCCGAAAGAACTGGAGGAAGCCGCAGAAATGGACGGGCTTAGCCGATTCGGAACATTTTTCAAAATAGTACTTCCTTTGGCTAAACCTGCCCTAGCTGCACAAGCTATTTTCGTATTTATGGGATTCTGGAACGACTTTATGCGGCCGTTGATTATCTTGTCAGACCCTTCGATGTTCACACTGCCACTAGGTCTGAATACTTTCAAAGGACAATATATCAGTTACTGGAACTATATCATGGCAGCATCCATGGTATTTACATTGCCAGTACTACTCTTATACGGTTTCTTTAATCGCTACTTCATCAAAGGAATCTCCTTTACAGGAGGAAAATAAAATCACTACGTAATAATCACAAAACAAAGCAGAATGGAAACCAGCAAATTTCCACTCTGCTTTTTTGTGTGCCTTCGACATAAGTGGATAAAATCCTTTGGGGGTCTGACCCCTTTTGGTAACTTTTTTTTATGAATTAGTCCCTGTCATAACTAACATCTTTGTCTGGGTGGGTAAATGGGAAGCCTTGGGGCTTTTTGGATTTCTCGACGAGCTCTCGGTTTTCAGCAGAGTTCCATCCGATATCGTTTGTGGGATGAACCCATTGGTCACCAGCCATGATAGCAGGATCAATGTCGTCGCTCCAGTTATTTAAAGGAGATTCTTCTGAATTATATTTGCTGTCCCCAATGACTACTCCATGTTCATTAATAAATGGCGGTTCCATTTTCATATTGGAGCCTTTGAAGGAAGGAGAGTTGATTTGATGTGGCATCGTTTCTTCCATGTAGGGGACTTCCAATGATTTATCTTTTTTAGACATTCATTTCACCTCCGAGGGATGTATAGTTTTAGCATTTCAATAAAATAAATAAGTATGTACTAAAGAAAATAGGAGGATACAAAAATGTCTAAGAAGTTTGAAATTGCCAACCTTTCACAGGATAAACTTGATCGCATTGCAGAGTATGAACAAAAATTGCAGGAAGAAATGGGAGAGGAAATAGTTTTGGTTGCTTATGAAGAATGTGAAAAATAACAAAGGGGCAATCTAATTGCACGGGGGTGATGGCATTGGCAAAGAGAAAAGTTGCTCATGATGCAGCGAAAAATAACAATAAAACTCCAAAGGAAAGCTTACCTGATACGGAATTCTCTGCAGAATATCAAAAAGAAGATATGATACGTGGAGCAAACCGTAATTCTAAACACGGCAGACAAGGAAAATAAGGGGGCTGACTCAAATGGATGCAAAAAAGAAAAAGCAAAAACAGGCACATGAATCACAGCATGCCATTTCTCAAGACAGTTTGAACGAGGAATTTGGTCCAGAATTCGGCGACCCAAATGCTGCGAAAGCCTTTGAAAATGCAATAGAATCCAATAACAAAAAGAATAAAAAGAAAAACTGCTAGCTGAACTCAGCTGGCAGTTTTTCTTGCTTTAGATCCTATAGGGTAAATTTCTGCTTTGTTAGTGTTTTGGTTGAAATAGACTAATACATAGCTTTCCTCTTCCATGATCTCATCATGATTAAGGTAATGTGCGAGATCGAACTGAAGGCTTTCAATCATCGTATGTTTATATAGTTCTTTTTCGTTTAGGTTATGAGCAGAGAATTGGTCACCCAATAACGCAGGGTTTTCAATCACTTGCTTGTAAATATTAGTTCTATCTTCTTTTTCAAGACGATCTTGCCACCAAGGTTTACGAGGTTTGAATTTCTGGTGACGGAGGTAATCGTATTTCATCATACTTTCCATTACAGACACTGCTTGAGGTTTATCTTCTTGTAAAAAGGAATACAGACGCTTGTATAAGTCTTCAAGTTGATGACCGATTCTTGACCAACCTTGTTGATCCCAATATGCGCCGAAATCTTGGAAGAAATCGAAAGGTGTTTCAAAGACATGGGTAACCAGATGTTCGACCGTGGCGTCCATTCGATGATCGTTCCAGAACTTTTCTAGAACGTCTTCCACTTGTTTGATTCGGATGATGTCATCAAAGCTTAGAATATTATTTCCGAGAATTTCATATGGAGCATGATCCATATAAATATATGCATGATCGTTCGAGCGAATCCTTAATCCTGTACCACGCAACATCTTCAAGAAACCAAGTTGCAGCTCTTCAGGACGGAGGGCAAATACATCATTAAAGGTTTTCTTGAATGAGTGGTAATCTTCTTCAGGCAACCCGGCAATCAAATCTAAGTGTTGATCTATCTTTCCGCCTTCTTTTACCATCGTGACAGTACGGGATAGTTTGGCGAAGTTCTGTTTGCGCATCACAAGTTCATTAGTGGAGTCATTGGTCGACTGTACACCGATTTCAAAACGGAACAGTCCTGCAGGAGCTTCCTGGTTCAAAAATTCAATAACTTCCGGTCTCATGATGTCCGCTGTGATTTCGAATTGGAAAACGGTGCCCGGAAGATGCTCATCGATTAAGAAACGGAACATTTCCATTGCATAGCTGCGACTGATATTAAAGGTGCGGTCCACGAATTTAATCGTCTTAGCGCCATTGTTCATCAGAAAGCGAATATCTTCTTTTACTTTTTCCCGATCAAAGTAACGAACTCCTACTTCAATGGATGATAAGCAGAACTGACAGCTGAAAGGACAGCCCCTGCTTGTCTCAAAGTATGTCACGCGTTTGCCAAGTTGAGCGAGGTCCTCGTCAAATCTGTATGGCGATGGCAGTTCCTTTAAATCCACTTTGTTTCGTTGAGGGGAGATTTTTTTGTTCTCTCCATCCCGGTAAGCAAGGCCGTTTATTGATTCGAAGTTTTGTTCACCTTGTAGCTCTTGAAGCAGTTGCTTAAAAGTGATTTCCCCTTCGCCGAGTACGATGAAATCGACGTCCGTTAAGCGGTCAAGCCATTCAGACACATCATAGGTCACCTCAGGACCACCGAGGACCAGGATAAGTTCCGGGTTGATTTTTTTTAACATGCTCATTACTTTGATTGTTTCTTCTATGTTCCATATATAGCAGCTGAAGCCTATGACATCCGGTTTCTTTTGGATGAGGTCAGATACTATATTCATGACAGGATCTTTAATCGTATATTCAACTAAATCTACATTAAATTCCGGCTCTGCATATGCTTTCAAATAGCGAATGGCAAGATTGGTATGGATATATTTCGCGTTTAATGTTGTGGCAATTATTTTCATTATAAATCCATCAAACTCCTAGTGAAAATTTCTATAACTAATATAGTTTATCATAATTAAATATAGTGAGTAACGATTTCATGCCTTTTTTCTAGGGCTAGTAAATCTTTCCTCTCTTCCATTATCAACATGAAATCTGGAATTATTACAAAATGATTTCTGAAATGACTTTTTTATTGCGTTAAATGTAGAACAAAGGAATTTAGGTGGGGGATGTAGAAGATTACATAGTGGTTGATTAATGAGTTTTATTACTAGTTACTTGTCCGTTGTCAATAACAATAATCTTTGAGAAAAGAACTTAAATATATGATAAGTGGGGGAAGGTCATGATCCAACACATGGTAAAGGAAGAAACCAGGAAGTTGGAGGCAGAAATAGAAACGCTAACTGCCAAGCTTCAAAAGCTGGAAAAGGAAAACAGGTTTCTGCAACTTACATTTGAACATGCCAATGATGCCATAATCTTATTCAATGAAAACGTCGAATTCTTTCAAGTGAACCCGAAAGCGTGTGAACTTTTTGAATTGCCTAAAGAGGAATTGTTACAGCGCAAGTTACATGATTTCCTAGACTTGATGCCCAAAGAGGAAGTAGAATACCAGGAAGCACAGTTAAATGAATTGGGAGAGTTGAAAAATGAATTAATTGTCCGTTTGGATAACGGAACAATCAAATTCGTGGAATATTCAGCTGTTCGCAACCCTGATGAAAGTGGACTTGATATATGTATCATCCGTGACATATCAACGAAAAAGCAATTAGAAAAAGAATCTAGCAAAAGTAAACAAATGTATCATGATGTAATAAATAGAGCAGTGGACGGAATTGTGGTGTTTGACAGAGATGGCATGTTTATCGATGTAAACCCTGCATTTTGTTCTAATTTTGCCATGCCTAAATTAGACCTCTTACAATCAAAGTTGGATGATTTTGTGGAAGACGGATTTCAATATAAAATGACAAAGATTTGGAACCTTTTAGATAATCATGGCCGGGTTAGGGGAGAGTTGCCGGTAGTTCTTCATACAGGTGAGCGTAAGACCTTTGAAGTCACCATTACCGCTAATATTTATGATGATTACTATTTAGCAATAATGAGAGATGTGACGGAAAAACGAAATATGGAGCTGCAGCTGAAGAAAAGCGAAGAGCGGTTCAGAGAAATGTTTCAACACGCATTAGACGCGATTGTATTGGTAGATAATAATGGCCAAATAAAACGGGCAAATCCTGCTGCAAGCAGAGCTTTCGAATTACCACTTGATGATTTGGTGCGAGCGAAGCTTCATGAATTTGTTCCTAAAAATGATAAAAAAGTATTTTCTATTGTAAAACAGTTTGGAGCAAGAGGCGAAATAAGAGAAGAACTTGAGTTTCATATGCCGAACGGACAGAAGAAACTGTTAGAGTTCACAGCTAATAAAGGAATAATTGATGGTTTTAACATGATAATATTTAGAAACGTCAGTGAACGAAGAAAGATGGAGAAAGACTTAAGAGAGAGCGAACAGAAATTCAGAAAGATTTTCAATAATGCCATGGATGGAATCCTTCTATGGGATAATAAATGCAATATTATAGATGCCAACCCTAATGCCAGCAAAATTTTAGGTTTATCCAAAGAAGAATTAATGAACAACTCCCTTCATTGGTATATTCAACATGATCAATTGGGTGAAATTCAGGAACAGTGGAAAGAGTGCCCTGAAAGCGAAGAGTTAAGTGGAGAAGTATGTTTGGATGGGGAGCGTGGGACGCAAATCATTGAATACTCTGCCAAAAAGAACGTCATTGAAGGATTGCACATGACCATTTTTCGAAATATAACGGAAAAAAGGGAAATGGAAGATCAACTTAGAAAATCAGATACCTTGACCGTCGTTGGAGAGTTGGCCGCAGGAATTGCCCATGAAATAAGGAACCCGATGACAGCATTAAAAGGATTTATCCAGCTTTTACAAAACAGTATGATAGAAGACCAATATGCCATGTATTTTGATGTAATCACCTCTGAACTAAAGAGAATTGAATCCATCATTACCGAATTCCTCGTATTGGCAAAGCCGCAGGCGATATCCTATCAAAGAAAAAATGCCACGGTCATAATGAAGGAAACACTGGATCTGTTAAGTGCCCAAGCATCTTTAGAAAACGTTCAATTTATTACATCCATTGAAGAAGGATTACCCGACATTTATTGTGAACCAAATCAACTAAAACAAGTATTTATTAATATATTGAAAAATGCCATCGAAGTTATGCCTAAAGGAGGAACTGTATCAGTTGGACTTGAAAAGATAGAAGGGGAGCAGGTACTGATTTCGATTAGGGATGAAGGAACCGGAATTCCGGAAGATAAACTGAAGAAACTTGGAGAACCTTTCTATACGACCAAGGAACGTGGAACAGGTCTGGGGCTTATGGTAAGCTATAAAATTGTAGAGGAACACAATGGTACCATTGAAGTCAGCAGTGAGCTTGGGAAAGGTACTACCTTCCATATAAAATTGCCGATAGGGTCACCTACCGTCCATTAAGTCGAACCGGAAGAAAGAGGGTATCTAGATATGTATCAGTACAGCAACACCACAACTCCAATAGGTACTATTTATGTAGTATGTGATGCAAACCATTTAGTTAGAATCGAGTTTGATAAGGAATTCCTTCAGAAAGATAAGGACGCTGATTTATACAAATACGCTCCTGATGATCCATTATGTGAGTTGGTTATCACCCAATTAGAAGAATATTTTGCGGGTATTCGTTCAGAGTTTGAAGTGCCTTTTCATTTGGAAGGGACAGTATTTCAAAAGGAAGTCTGGAAGGCATTGAGCAACATCCAGTATGGAGAAGTGAAATGCTATCAAGACATTGCGAAAGAAATAAACCGACCGTTAGCAGTCAGGGCGATCGGACAAGCGAACCGAAGAAATCCACTGCCTATTGTCATACCTTGCCATCGTGTCATTGGGAAGAATAAAGATTTGGTAGGTTATGCCGGAGATAAAATTGGGATGAAAGAAGAGCTGTTAAAATTAGAAGGCGTATTGGTATAGCGCTGAAAACGAAATAATGTGGAAACTATGTGCGATAGTGTTTATGCTATCGTATTTTTTTTGCTCGTAAAGAAGGAAGCATGTATCAATTTTTCATTTTCTTCATATAATTTACTAAAACTAAAAAAGTTGCTCAAGGGCAAAATTGGAGATGAACAAAATGGGAAAAAATAATAAAATCATCTTTTATACAGAGGTATTAACAAAACTAAACATTATCAGTGTCGAGGAAAAAGGGTCAATATTAAAAAAAGATAAGAAAAAAGGTTGATTTCACCTTGTAATTAGATTACTATCTAATTAGATAAGTATCTAATTAATGTGAAGGGGTGGATTATCCTGCAACTGGATAAACTCGTCAACTATTACAAAGTCATGGGCGATACAACTAGAATCAAATTGCTGGTCTTGTTATCTACCGAAGAACCACTAAGTGGACAAGAATTAGCAGAAAGATTAGGGGTAAAACCACCGACAATTTCCCATCATATCGCCAAGCTGAAAGAAATAAGTGCAGTGTACGAAAGAAGAGAAAAAAATACTGTCTATTATTACTTGAATCAAAAAGCTCTAAGACAACATAGTGAAGGTCTTTTTATCGTGTTAGAAAGAAGCGGAAAAGGGGAGAGGACAATGGAAGAGCAAAAAGAGAGAGAACAAATCTTGCAGAATTTCCTTGCTGAAGATGGAAAATTGAAAAACATTCCAGCCCAGAGGAAGAAGAAATTGATTATATTTGAACATATTTTGAAAGACTTAGAGATGGGTAAAAAGTATAGTGAAAAGGAAATTAATGAGCATATAAAACAATTTCATGAAGACTTTGCAACGATACGCAGGGAATTCATTATCAATCATTACATGTACCGTGAAGCAGGAATATACGAACTAAACCCAACAGAAATGTGGGCGAAATAAGAACAAAGGGTCATTCAAGACTATTAAACTTTAGTTGTTTGGCTAATTGCCGCTGTTACTTTCCGCAAATGGCTGCGCTTTCCGCGGGGCGACCTTGAGCCTCCTCGGCTTTGCCTGCGGGGTCTCAACATTGTCGCTACTCCCCCGCAGGAGTCTACGCCATTTGCTTCAATCCACAGCTAGAAATCAAATAGAAAAATATTTAAAAGGGGAGGCATATAAAATGAACGTAGAATTAACGAGATTTAGGGTTAAAGAAGGTAAATCAGACCGAGTAAAAGAATGGTTGAAGTTTTTGAAGGATAATATGAAAGATGTTCTTGTTACGTTAGAGGGAGAGAATATGTATGTTGAAACCATTTTTAGGGAGAATCTAAATGGTGAAGAGTTTTTATATTGGTATTCAGTGCAAGGTGAAGGAGGACAAGAAGTAGATCAATCAGAACATTGGATAGATAAAAAGCATTTAGAGTTTTGGAATGAATGTATAGACGCTACCTTTAAACCAATCGACTTAAAGACAGAAGTGATTATGATACCTCAAAAGGTAAGAAACAGTATGATTTAACCCATAATTATAATAAACATGCTAATAAGGACACCCTGTTGATTGCAGTGGAAGGCGCGAAGACTCCTATGGGAGGAAGGGACAGGGAAGACCCCGCAGGGCATTAGCCCGAGGAGGCTTCCGGACCGCCCATGGAAAGCGAAGCGCCTGAAACGGAAATCAACAGTAAGTGTAATTTTTACGTAATGAAATCATTGTCTATTAATCTTTAAAAAGTAAAGAAATTGCTTTTGTGTAATCGCCTCTGATGATGCCTTTTTCGGTAATGATGGCGGTAATCAGTTCGCTTGGAGTAACGTCAAATGCCGGGTTAAAAACTGAAATGTCATCTGGAGCAATTTGTTTCCCTCCGAGGTGGGTAATTTCCTCAGGGCTTCTTTCCTCGATTTCAATTTCCTCTCCAGTTTGCTTCGATAAATCAAAAGTAGATAAAGGTGCAGCTACATAAAACGGAATACCAAAAGCTTTAGCGAGAATGGCAAGTCCGTATGTGCCAATTTTGTTTGCGGTGTCTCCATTGGCAGTGATTCGGTCAGCGCCGACTATAACAGCTGAAATATTCTTGGTCTTAATGGTGTGCGCAGCCATATTATCGGTAATTAACGTTACATCCACTCCCGATTGTTGCAGCTCCCAGGCAGTTAATCGCGATCCCTGTAGAACTGGTCTTGTTTCACAGGCAAAAGCACTTAATGGGAACTCTTTTTCTTTTGCCAAATGAAATGGAGCTAATGCTGTTCCGTAACGGGCCGTTGCAATAGATCCTGCATTACAGATGGTCAGCAGTTTATCGTTTTTTTGAAACAAGGAAAGAGCATGCTCGCCGATAAGCCTGCATGTTGCTTCGTCCTCGAGTTGGATTTGAATTGCTTCATGAACAAGATTTGTTTTTGCTTCGTTCACGGAAGAAGCGTGCAAAGACACTTGTAGGAGTCGGTCGATTGCCCAAAAAAGGTTTACTGCTGTCGGACGAGAAGTTGCCAAGTAGTCCCGGTCCTTTTTCAACTGGCTGTGAAATTCATCTAAATTAACTATGTTATAAGAGTTTGCAGCGAGAACAAGCCCGTATGCTGCTGTTATGCCAATTGCAGGCGCCCCCCTTACTTTAAGAGTGACAATGGCATCATAGACATCGTTAATGGTATGCAAATCAATGAAAACCGTCTCTTGAGGTAATTTCTGTTGATCTAATAATCGAATATAAGAGTCTTTCCATTCTACAGATAGCGGTAGGTTAGTAGTAATTGTCATGATTTATCCATTCCCTTTTAGTTCATTCTTAAGAAGTGATTCTACATCTTGAATGTTACGGATATTTGCTGCATTTTTAATTAGTGTTTGCCCTAATAACAAAGCTTGTTGTTTTACTGAAATTTTGCGCTCATAAGGTTTGAGGCTATCAAGGTCAGCTACATGCGCCAAACCAATGGTTCGACGAATAACCTCACATCCGGCAAATCCAATTGCATCAGTAAAGACTTTTTTCAGGAAGAAATCCAAGTAGCCTGGTGTTTGCGTGAAATGTTCCACACTGTTTGTCTTCCATAAGTCAGAGAAGGTAAAAGTGAATCCTTCCCAAACTTGATAAAGGTGGGAAGTGATGCTGGCCCTTTGACTGTCGTCTCTGGTGATTGCTTGCAAGAGGATATTGGCAAAGAACTGTCCAACATCAAAGCCGATCGGTCCGAAAAATGCAAATTCAGGGTCAATAACTTTAGTATCGATTTCACTCGCAAAGATGCTTCCTGTATGGAGGTCCCCATGTAGAAGTGCTTCTCCGTTGGTTAAAAATGTGTATTTCAGTTTTGCCACTTCAAGCTTTAATTCCGCATCATTCCAAATATCCTCGACCGAACCAAGCAGCTCAGGCTCATAATCGTTGGTCTCACTTTCATAAAAAGGGTCTGTAAACACTAGATCTTCGGTAATCTTACAAAGCTCTGGATTTGCAAATGCCTGCTGAAGGTTTTTCTTCTCTTGTTGATTTAATCCAAAATCAGAAGTGTAAAACAATGTTTTCGCTAAGTATTCACCAATATGCTTTGACAGAAGCGGAAAGTCCTTGCCATCTAGAAAACCATTTCGAACGATTTCCAAATGGGAGAGGTCTTCCATGATCGTTATCGCTAATGCTTCGTTTGTATAATAAACTTTCGGAATAAGATTAGGTACCAAAGTAGCGGCGTTCTTCAAGTAATTTCCTTCTATTGTTGCTCTGTGCAAGGTCAACGGCCAGCTTTCTCCAACAACCTTTGCATAAGGCAATGCCTGCTTAATAATAATTCCTGTGTTATTTTCGTCTCTAATGTGAAAGACAAGGTTCAAATTTCCATCACCGATTTCACGGCAATGCAATAGCGCACCATCTTTGAAAAATTCAAGATCTTTCGCTAGTGAAATAGCGGTTGATTCTGTTAACGGCTCGTATTCTGTAGTTGCTGTAATGGTCATATTTATTACCCCCGTGTGATTTATTGATTAGTAACGGGGCATTTATTTAAAAATAAAAGCCCCTTTCCATAAGAAAGAGGCTTGAAGAGTAGACTTCTCCCCTCTTATCTGCCAGAAATAACTTCTGCTGGAATTAGCACCGTGCCTTATGAACTAATACGTTCGGCGTCCACAAATGTGTAACGCCCTGTTTCACAACAGTATTACGGTCGGTTGCTGGGTTTCATAGGGCCAAATCCCTCCACCTGCTCTTGATAAGAGATCACAATCATTAAATTGTGAATGTATGAAATTGTGTGAAAATTATTGCTTGATGAAAATAATAACAAGACGCCGGGAAAATTGTCAACAAGTTTTTTGAAAAATCTTTGTTGTAACCAATATCAGATTATTTAAAGAATTTAATGGAATTGTATGAATTGTTTGGTTAAAACCTTGAAAAAATGCTAGGCACCTGTTATTATTAAACTATTATTTTTGTTCGTGAATATGGAAAGTCAGAAACACGTTTTCGTCTTGAAATGTTTGAAAGAGCAAGAATAGTAATATTTACGTGGGTTAACCACAAGGAGGAACAAACATGTTACAAGGTAAAGTAAAATGGTTCAATGCAGAAAAAGGTTTTGGATTCATCGAAGTTGAAGGTCAAGACGACGTATTCGTACACTTCTCCGCAATCCAAGGCGAAGGTTTCAAAACTTTAGAAGAAGGCCAAGAAGTATCTTTCGAAATCGTTGAAGGTGCTCGTGGACCTCAAGCTGCTAACGTTACAAAATAATGCTAGCCAAATAGAAAAGGACTCCACTCCGGAGTCCTTTTTGTTTTGGAAGAATAAGAGAATATGTAATACAGTTGATTTCCGTTCCAGGCGCTTCGCTTGCCTGCGGGCCTTCCACTCCAATCAACAAGGTGGCTTCATTCATTTAAGGGTTAGTGAAAAGCCCTCTAACCGGGTTAGCTGTAAAAGGATTAACGTAACTTTACGCAATGTTCAGCTGTGGATTGGAGCAAATGGCGGAGACTCCAGCGGGGGAGTAACGGTAGGTTGAGACCCCGCAACGAAGTGAGGAGGCTCCAGCGCCGTCCCGCGGAAAGCGAGAAGCCAATTGCGAAAAGGAACAGCGGCGACTAAGCAATCAACTAAAGTAAAAAGATTAATAGTATTGTGGTCTTCGGTCTTCAAAGATTGGGATTCTTTTTCTTACTTCCTCCACCTTATCCAAATCTATCTCAGCTGTAATAATTTCCTCATCTTCCCCGGCTTCAGCCACAATTTCTCCCCAAGGATCAATAATCATCGAGTGCCCTGCAAAAGCATTCTTCGGATCAGCACCAGAACGATTACATGCAATTACATAGCACTGGTTCTCAATGGCCCTTGCAATAAGAAGGGTACGCCAATGATCAACCCTTGCCAAAGGCCACTCTGCAACAACGAATATCGCTTTTGCATCTTTAGTGGTATGCGCGCGGATCCATTCAGGAAAACGGATATCATAGCAAATGAATCCTGCACATGTTTCTCCGTCAAGCTCAAACATCCCATCCGTCTTTCCTGGCTGAAGGAAATGATGCTCGTCCATCAAGCGGAAAAGGTGTAATTTACTATATTCGCCGGCAACTTCGCCATCTTTGTTAACCGTAATCATCGTATTATAAATTCCTTTGTTCGTTTTTTTCGCGACCGAACCGCCCACAATGTGTGTTTTTAGTTCTTTTGCAGCAGATTTAAGGAATTTGGTCGTGACAAAACCGCCAGAATCGGCAATTTTATCAAGGCGCCCGAGATCATATCCTGTAGACCACAGTTCAGGAAGAACAATGATATCAGGTCGATCTTTTCCTGCAACTGTCAAAAGTTCACATGCTTTTTCTATATTTGCCTCGGGATCACCGAAAGCTACATCAAATTGAATACAAGCTATTTTCCATTTCATAATTTTATCCCCCCGTTGAAAAAGTACTTTACAAGTTGAATCTAACAATATATGATTTGTGACTAGGATTTCAAGAATTTTTTAAGTAGGTGAAAAAGGTGAAACACTTTCAACAATCTGAATTATTAAATACACTGCCTAAACAGTTCTTTGCTTCATTGGTTGAAAAGGTGGGGAAGGTTGTCGCACAAGGTCATGATGTGATTAATCTTGGACAAGGAAACCCTGATCAGCCGACTCCTGAACATATTGTAAAGTCGTTACAGGAAGCCGTTGAAAAACCAAATCATCATAAATATTCCCCGTTTCAGGGTCACCAATTTTTTAAAGAAGCGATTGCAACTTTTTATAAACGAGAATACGAAGTGGACATAAATCCCGATTCGGAAGTGGCCATACTCTTTGGCGGCAAGGCGGGACTGGTGGAAATTCCCCAATGTTTATTGAATGAAGGGGATACCGTTCTTGTCCCAGACCCGGGCTATCCGGATTATTGGTCTGGAGTCGCATTGGCTAAAGCTAAAATGGAATACATGCCATTAAGAGAAGTATATCATTTTTTACCAAACTATGAAGATATCAATCCGGAAGTCTTAAAAGCTGCGAAGCTCATGTTCCTCAATTATCCCAATAATCCGACAGGAGCTGTAGCGAATTCTGCTTTTTTCAAGGAAACCGTAGCACTTGCAAGTGAGCGCGATATTTGCGTTGTGCATGACTTTGCTTATGGTGCTATCGGCTTTGATGGAAAAAAACCGCTTAGCTTCTTACAGACCCCCGGTGCGAAAGATGTCGGCATTGAAATCTATACTTTGTCGAAAACTTTTAATATGGCAGGATGGCGAGTAGGGTTTGCAGTAGGGAATGAAAGTGTCATCAAAGCGATCAATCTCTTGCAGGACCATATGTATGTCAGTATTTTTGGCGCGATCCAAGAGGCGGCTGCAACTGCCTTGTTAGATAAACAAACATGTGTAGAAGAGTTGGTAGAGTTGTATGAGGAGAGACGAAACGTCCTTATTCATGGGTTACAGGAAATTGGCTGGGAAGTAATGGCGCCAAAAGGTTCTTTTTTTGCATGGTTAAAAGTTCCGGGAAGATACACATCTGAGGAGTTTGCAGACAAGCTGCTTGAAGAAGCACATGTGGTTGTAGCTCCTGGTATTGGCTTTGGATCATTTGGAGAAGGCTATGTGCGAGTCGGGCTATTAACCAGTACAGAAAGATTGCAAGAAGCAGTTCAACGAATCAGAGAGTTAAAGATTTTCTGAATAGTCTGTTGACATAAAGCCAGAATGATGGCATAATCTCAACTAGAATTCAGTAAATTTTTCAAAAGTGAATTTAATATAATCCAATCTTATCAAGAGCAGGTGGAGGGACTGGCCCGATGAAACCCGGCAACCGACTTATTCAATTAAGCACGGTGCTAAATCTTGCAGCATGAAGCTGATAGATAAGAGGACGTTAGATGGACTAACCTCTTCTTATCGAAGAGGTTTTTTGTGTTTTATCATCGATAGAAAGGGTGTACATAATGTCAGAAATTCTAGCAACCTATCTGGTTCATGATTATAAAGGGAATCTCGAAAAAAAAGCGGAAGGTATCGCACTCGGACTTACAATCGGGTCATGGACTGATCTCCCACAACTTGAGCAGGAGCAGCTGAAAAAGCATAAAGGCAGAGTGGTAAGCGTCAAAAATCTTTCGTCAAGTGACAGGGTGGATGCTTATTTTGGGAAGACGGTTACACGCGGCATCATCCAAATTGCGTATCCTAGTTTCAATTACAGCAACGACCTTCCAGCCATATTAACCACTGTATTCGGCAAGCTTTCACTGGACGGGGAGATAAAGTTGATTGACCTTGAGTTCAGTAATGACTTAAAGCAAGCATATCCTGGGCCGAAATTTGGAATAGAGGGGCTTCGCTCCATTACTGGCGTTCATAATAGACCATTCGTCATGAGCATTTTCAAAGGGGTGATCGGCAAGGACCTTGATTATCTTACTGATCAGTTGAAGGGGCAGGCACTTGGTGGAGTGGATTTCATCAAGGATGACGAAATTTTGTTTGAAAACGAACTTACCCCTTTTGAAAAAAGGATTACCGAAGGCAGAAGGATCCTGGAGGAAGTGAAGGAAGAGACAGGTCATCGTGCAAGATATGCCGTAAACCTGACAGGCCGTACGTTGGAGCTTAAAGATAAAGCAAAGAAGGCTGTAGAATTGGGTGCTGATTTTCTACTATTTAATGTTTTTGCATATGGACTTGATACCCTTCAAAGTTTGGCGGAAGACAAGGAAGTATCCATTCCGATCATGGCGCATCCGGCGGTTAGTGGAGCAGTTACCCCTTCAGAATTTTATGGGATTTCCAATGAATTGCTGTTAGGGAAACTTTTACGCTATGCAGGAGCTGACTTTTCTTTATTCCCATCTCCTTATGGAAGTGTTGCGTTGCCGAAGGAGCAGGCGCTCGGAATTCGGGATGCCCTAACAGTAGCAGACAATCAGTTTAAAACGACCCTGCCTGTGCCATCAGCTGGCATACACCCTGGACTCGTACCGATCCTTTATCAGGATTTTGGCAACGATGCGGTCATCAACGCAGGAGGAGGTGTTCACGGACATGAGCTTGGTGGGGCAGCGGGAGCAAAAGCTTTTCGTCAGGCAATAGCTGCAGTAAAGGCTGGGGAATCTCTGACAGCTTACGCACAAAAGCATCCAGAGTTAGAAGTTGCCCTGAAGCAGTGGGGAAGTGTGGAGGTTACAACATGACTGTCAATAAGCAGATGATTTTTTGTGACTTTGATGGAACCATCACCAATAGTGACAATATCATTGCCATCATGAAGAAATTTGCCCCAGAAGAATGGGACGAAATTAAAAACCAGGTACTATCCCAAGAAATCTCCATCAAGAATGGGGTAGGGAAGATGTTTGCACTTCTTCCTTCTGAGAAAAAAGAGGCTATTACGAAATATATATTAGATCACGCTGAGATACGGGAGGGGTTTAAGGAGTTTGTGGCTTTTACAAAAGAAGAGGGAATTCCCCTCTATATTGTCTCCGGCGGTATTGATTTCTTTGTGGAACCACTTTTAGAAGGATTGATAGAAGAAGCAAACATCTATTGCAATCGCTCCGATTTTTCTGGAGAAAAAATAAACATCCTTTGGCCGCATGCATGTGATGCATACTGTGACAACGATTGTGGCTGCTGCAAGCCATCGATTATCAGAAAACTTGCTGAAACAAACACCTATAAAATTGTGATCGGCGATTCCATTACAGATTTAGAAGCGGCAAAGCTAGCTGATCAAGTGATAGCGAGAGACTTTTTGATTAAAAAGTGTGAGGAGCATTCCATTGCCTTTTCCCCATTCGAAACGTTTTATGATGTGATGGATATTTTGAAAAAACGGGAGGTGACAGCATGAGTCAATTTTTAAAGAAGTGGACAGAGCTTTCGGAGGTTAAGGAAGAGCTGGCTTTTCGTGATTGGTTCTTTGGTACGAGTGGAAACCTTTCTATTAAAGTATCAGATACCCCACTGCAATTCTTGGTTTCCTCAAGCGGCAAGGATAAAAGGAAAATAACTTCAGAAGATTTCCTGCTTGTGGATGAACGCGGAAAGGCTGTAGAAAACACTGATTTGAAGCCTTCAGCAGAAACATTGCTACACCTGGAAGTTTACCGGAATACGAACGCAGGTTGTTCCTTGCATGTTCATACAGTTGATAACAATGTCATCTCTGAGTTGTATGGAGACCACGGTGAGATTAGATTCAAAGGACAGGAAATCATCAAAGCATTCGGCATATGGGAGGAAGATGCAGAAGTAAGCATCCCAATCATAAGAAACCATGCAGACATTCCAGCATTGGCAGATGAGTTTTCTCAATTTATAGATGGAGATGCTGGCGCTGTCCTCATCAGAAATCATGGTATCACTGTCTGGGGGAAAACCGCCTTTGAAGCGAAAAAATACCTAGAGGCCTGGGAGTTTCTATTTTCCTATCATTTAAAACTATTAAGTGTAAAAAACTTGGTCCAACCAAAAATATCTATTTAACCTAAGGAGGAAATGAACATGGCAGAAATCAGATTACACGAAACAGATGAAAGAATAAGTGGGAAAGAACAGGTAGAAGGCTTCCTAAATGATAATGAAGTAATTTACGAAAACTGGGACATTACGAAACTCCCTCAACACTTGCAGGAAAACTTTTCTTTAACAGATGAAAACAAAGAAGAAATCCTAACAGTTTTTAAAGATGAAATTGCTGCGATTTCTTTAAAAAGGGGTTACAAGGCACAAGATGTTATTTCTTTATCTGATACCACTCCAAACTTGGAGCAACTTCTTCAAAACTTCAATAAAGAGCACCACCATACAGATGATGAAGTACGTTTCATTGTCAGCGGCCATGGTATATTCGTTATTCAAGGAAAAGATGGTTCCTTCTTTGATGTAGAATTGGAACCTGGCGATTTAATCTCTGTGCCTCCGAATGTCCGCCACTTTTTCACCTTAATGGAGGATCGTAAAGTAGTCGCAGTTCGAATCTTCGTTACCACAGAAGGTTGGGTACCTATTTACGAAAAAGAAGAAGTAAATAACTAATTAAAAAAACAGATGACTTTGCTTTGGCGGGGTCATCTGTTTTTTTAAGTTAAGAAATAGCAAAATCCGGTTGATTTCCGTTCCAGGCGCTTCGCTTGCCTGCGGGCGGTCCGTGAGCCTCCTCACTCCGTTGCGGGGTCTCACCTGTCCCTTCCTCCCGCGGGCGTCTGCGCGCCTTCCACTCCAATCAACAAGGTGACTCATTTCCTTTAGGGTTTGTGAAAAATCATCTAACGGATTTAAGTGAGGAAGCACTAACATCTCGTTCACGCAATTTCTAGCTGTGGATTGGAGCAAATGGCGAAGACTCCTGCGGGGGAGTAACGGTAGGTTGAGACCCCCGCAACGGAGTGAGGAGGCTCAAGCGCCGTCCCGCGGAAAGCGAAGCCATTTGCGGAAAGGAACAGCGGTGATTACCCAACCAATTAAAGTTTTTTTCTTACTCTACATGACTACTTTATCTGTCTAGAGGGAATATAATGGTATGAAACAGAGATAGATTTAGGAGGAAAGCAAATGGAGCATGTGGTGATTATTGGTGGCATTGCAGGGGGAATGAGCGCTGCCTCCAAGCTAAGAAGACTAGATGAAACGATAAAAATCAGTGTATTTGAAAAAGATGAGCATGTTTCATATGGAGCATGCGGATTGCCATATTACATATCTGGTGTCACAGAATCTCATAAAGATCTGCTAGCTAGAACGGTAGAAGAATTTGAAGAACGAGATATTGCCGTGCATATCCATCATGAGGTGACAGATGTAGATCCCTCAAATAAAAGGGTGAAGGTGAAAAACCTTAAATCAGGTGAAGAAACATATGTCCACTACGATAAATTATTGATTGCAACAGGAGCCAAACCCATCGTTCCGCCTTTTATCCCGAAAGAGGCAAGCAATGTGCATACATTGAAGACACTGAATGATGGAATAGAAATGCGTAAGTACTATCAGGAGGAAAATATCAAAAGGGTAGGCATCATAGGTGGGGGATATATCGGAATGGAGCTTGTCGAAACCATGGTAGAGCTTGGCAAAGAGGTGTTCGTCATAGAGCTACAAAGTCAGATTCTACCAAATTATGATGAGGAAATGGCCAAGATTATTTCTGATTCCCTGCAAAATAGAGTTGGAATGCGAACAAGCCAAGAAGTAAAAGAACTTAAAATGGCACAGGGAAAAGTGACAAGCATTGTGACAGACAAAAATTCATATGAAGTTGATGCGGTTATTGTAAATATCGGAATAAAACCTAACACGGAATTTATAAATGAGTTAGGCTTAGATATGTTGGAAAACGGCGCGCTCATTGTTAATTCCCATCAAGAAACGAGCATCAAATCCATTTATGCAGCAGGAGATTGTGCAACTAGCAATCACCTTCTCTTAAATAAACCTGTAAACATAGCCCTCGGTACAACAGCCAATAAACATGGGAGGGTGGCTGCTGACAATCTTGCTGGTATTCCAACAAAATTTGATGGCATCCTTGGAACAAATGTAGTGAAGATTCTAGAGTGGACGGCAGCTATGACTGGAATCACCGAGAAACAAGCACAGGAGGAGAACTTAGATATTGAAACAGTGGTTATTGAAACAAATAATCATGCCTCCTATTATCCTGGTGCAGAAAAGATCCATATTAAGCTTGTATATGAAAAAGAATCACAAAAGCTCCTGGGAGCTCAGCTTGTTGGAAAAGATGAATCCATTGCAAAAAGGCTTGATGTTTTTGCGACAGCCATTACTTGCGGCTTGACGACAAGCCAAATTGCTATGCTGGATTTGAGTTATGCTCCTCCGTATGCTACCGTATGGGATGCCGTTCAAGTGGCTGCAAATGCGGCAAAATAAATAGAACAAATGTAAATAAATTGTGTTAATATTATGAATTTTCTTTACCTTAGAAAGGGAATATGCTACTGTTATAGTAGTTTTATAACTTACATATTCTAGAGAGAAACTGCCTAAGGAGTGAGAGACATGAAGGTGCGTTACAATTTTGTACCAAAGCATGATGTGGAGTTCTGTGAACCGACTTACACGATTAAGCAAGCTTATGAGAAAATAAAGGATACAGGCTACAGGTGCATTCCCATTCTTTCCAACGATGGGCATACATTTTTAGGCTTGGTGTACAAAGTTCACTTATTAGATTATCTATATGAACAAAAAGGAAGTCCCGACGATTCAGTTGAAGTATTGATCCAAAACCAAGATGCTTTTATTTTCGAGGAAGATTCTTTCTTTAAAGCATTTTTTACCATTAAACGACTGCCGTTTATCGCAGTGCTGAATGAAGAGAATGAATTTCTTGGAATATTGACACATGCAAACGTCATGGATGTTCTTGCTGATTCATTTGGAATGAAAACTGGCGGGTATACCCTTACAATCGCTACAATTGAGCACAAAGGAGCGATTAAGGATCTTGTTTCTATGTTAAAGGATGTCAATATCGACGGAATGCTTACACTTGATAATGGTGAAAAATATCTGCGTAGAATAATTGTCAATCTACCAGCAGAATTGCCACAAGAAAAAGTGAATAAGTTAGTGAAAAAACTTGGAGAAAAAGAATTCCGAGTCACACATGTCGATCAAATTGATGTGCAAAAATAAGAAAAAGAGCAGTTCCGAATGTGGAGCTGCTCTTTTGTTCGTTTTAGATGTAAATATGGCAGATTCATCAGTGGAGCAATATTTCTTTATCAATTAGAATGTTAGACAGTGTGACAATTTCCGCTTTTTCTTGCAGTTTAGGGATATATTGTTTTAGCACCCCTGCAGTCTTTTCCCCTACAAGTCCCACATGTCCAATGGCTATGATTTCATCATCCACTTCGGTTTTTTTGATGAGTTGATTGGTTTGCTTTACGATATGATTAGTTGTATAAACCTCATCAAAGAATAATTCATTCTCAAGAAATGGAACACCCAATTCGGTAGCTAATTCAGTAACAACACTCTTCTTGGTTGTTTTACTATCTAAATAATATAAGTTTCTCTCTTTGCAGATTCCTAAAATAATTCTCATGATCCGCTTGTCGGCAGTAATTTTAGAACCCATATGGTTATTAATCCCTACTGCATAAGGAACAGAATCGATAGCTGCATTAACTCTTTTATAGATTTCTTTATCAGTTAGATTAGAAGTAATGGCACCTGGTCCGAGCCAACTCCTTTTTCCTTTTAGGGGTTCCATGGGAAGATGAAGAATAACTTCATGGCCTAAGCGATGGGCCATTTCAGCGTCTTGTTCAGTGGTCGAAAGAAAAGGCATAACAGCTACGGTCAAAGGTACGGGTAAGTGAAGAATTTCCTCGGTGCCTTTCATGTTATTGCCAAAATCATCAATGACAATAGCCACTTTATTGCTAGAATGGACTTCAGCAGAAGACTTTACAGAAGGGAAACAAAGAATAAACATGCTACTCAACAGTACAACTAGTATTACTTTCATTTCTGCACCTACTTGTCTAATGATGTATTTTACTATTCGACAAAATTCGCACCAGATAATTTTTATAGAAGAGAATTAATCTCTACTCTCCCTAGATACTTTGTCCTATTATCCGCCTATTCTTAAAAAATAATTCCTTGAAAAATATGTCTAACTTTGCGATTCTATTTACATTTATAGAAATTATTGTAATAATTTCAATTGTGGAAATTGATAGAGAAGGGGCGAGTCACATTGTCTTATGAAGGGTATGTGGATCAACTGTTATTACTTATTAAAGAGAAAAGAGATACGATGATAGCAGTAGCCAATAAAACAGGTTACATAAGTGAACAAACGGTGAAATGCAGCCAAGATTTAGATAAGTTGATTTATAAATACCAAGAAATAATATTTGAGAAAAAATAATACATAAAAAAAACCGTCCAGAAGGAACGGTTAGAAAATCTGTGTTAAAAAGATCATAAATAAAAGTCCGATAATGAATGAGTAGGTGGAGGTCGTTTCATTCCCATCCCCATGACTTTCAGGAATCAATTCTTTATAGATGATATAAAGCATCGCTCCTGCTGCAAAAGCGAGCCCATATGGGACAAGAGATGAGACCACCGAAGTGAGATAGAATCCCAATAAAGCCATTGGTATTTCAACAGCCCCAGTTAAGGTGGCTACGATAAATGCCTTCCATTTAGTAATCCTCTGGTTCATTAAAAATAAAGCTACCAAAAACCCCTCTGGTGCATTTTGCAACCCTATTGCAAACGCAATTAAGTTCCCTGTATCTGCTGCATCTGATGCATAGCTTACGCCGACAGAAAGTCCCTCTGGTATATTATGTAGGGTAATCGCTGCAACAATAAGCATCGCTTTTTGGTCAAAAGCAATCCCTTTTCGATTATGTTCCAAATCAATATGGGGAATGGACCTTTCTAAAAGAGTCAAAGTAATTACCCCCAAAAGCAATCCAATTCCTAAAGGAACAAATCCTCCATATGAAAGTGCCTCCGGTATTAAACTCATGGTAGCTGCTGCCATCATGATACCAGCAGTAAATGCAAGAAGCGTATCTCTCCATCTGTGAGTCAATGTGTTTTTCAAAAATAAAATTGGTAAAGCACCTACACCTGTTGACATAGCTGCCAACACACTGCCTAATAATACTTGTGACATCGCATATATCCTTTCTCATCCTTATAAGGAAGATCTCTAATTGAGGTCTTTCGTTTTTTTATGTAACTAAGGATATTGTACCAATATTATTCTTAGAAACAAGTAAGGCGATCAGAAGAATTAGACGACATTTAAGACAAGACGTCTCTCATCTATCATCAGACATCTAAAGCGGCTTCGGAGAGGAAATATTAATTTATTGTAAATTTAATATAAAAAACTCTGTTAAAAAGTGAAAAAAGTGCAATGAAAAGTAAATATTTTTAACATTTTGTAAAAAAACAGAAAAAATTGTAGCCGTAGCCAACTTTAATTCGTTATACTTTTAATTGTGAGAGAAACACCATCATAATTTCTTAGGGGGAAAAAGAAACATGAAAAAGTTTTTAACAATCTTTTTGGTTGCAATCCTTGCAATCAGCCTTGCTGCATGTGGCAGTAACAACTCTAGCGGAGAGAACACAAACAACAATTCAGGTTCAGACTCTGCAACTGGCGGAGAGCAAATAACTCCAGAAAAAATCGTAATGGGATTTGTACCATCTCAAGAATCCGATACAATTGCTGACACTGTAGAGCCATTGGCTGATCGTTTAGGAGAAGAGCTTGGAGTTGAAGTGGAAGGTCGTGTAATGACTGACTATACTGCTCTAATTGAAGCTATGGGTTCAAATGAAGTTCATGTTGGTTTCATTCCTGCATTTGGTTATGTTTTAGCTAATGAGCAATATGGTGCAGAAGTAATCTTGAAGTCTATCAGATATGGCAGTGGTACATACAAGGCTCAGTACATCGTAAGAGCAGATTCTGGAATTGAATCACTTGCTGATCTTGAAGGTAAAATTTGGGCATACCCTGATGCTGCTTCTACATCTGGATTCCTATTCCCAGCATCTCAATTAATGGACGAGTTTGACATTGCAAGTGCACAAGATTTACAAACTAGCTTTTTCTCTGACACTCTTCAATCCGGTGGACATGATACAGCTGCAATCGCAGTATACGAAGGTGATGCTGATGTAGCAACTACTTTCGATGATGTTCGTACAGGTTTAGAAGAAGAATACCCAGACATTATGGAAAAAACAAAGATCCTTGGTTACACAGATGAAATCCCTAACGATACAATCTCTGTAACAAAAGAATTAGATGATGAATTAGTACAAAAAATTAAAGATACATTCCTTTCTTTCAATGAAGATGAAGATATGATCAAAATCATGAACGAAGTTTACAGCTGGGACGAAATCAGTGAAGCTACTGATGAAGAATACAAAGTTGTAAAAGAAACTTATGAGAAATTCAAGGATTCTATTTCTTTCTAATTTTATATGATTTGCAATCTAGGGGGAGGTTGCTTCCCCTATTTTGTTTTGTATGTTAAGAATTAAGGGGGTTTGCAACATGATACAGTTCAAAGATGTTTCCTTGGTTTATCCAAATGGAACGCAAGGGTTGAAGAATATTAATGTGACTATTAATGAGGGCGAATTTGTGGTAATTGTCGGCTTGTCCGGTGCAGGTAAATCAACATTTATAAGAAGTATTAACAGATTGGTTACTCCGACTGATGGAGAGCTAAATGTAGACAATGAAAATATTTTAACTTACCGAAACAATGACTTGAGAAAATTACGAACTAAAGTGGGGATGATTTTTCAGAACTATAATCTTGTAAAAAGATCGAATGTTTTGAAAAATGTACTTGCTGGTCGTTTAGGATATACAGGAACACTTCGTTCCACCTTTAACCTATTCAAAAAAGAAGATTTAGCACTTGCTTATGAAAGCTTGAAGCGTGTAAATATAGAAGAAAAATTATATAACCGTGCGGATGAATTGAGTGGAGGACAGCAGCAACGTGTAAGTATTGCCCGTGTTTTGACGCAGAAGCCTAAATACATCCTTGCAGATGAGCCGGTTGCCTCACTTGACCCTCCAACCTCTCATCAGGTTATGACGTACCTGAAAAAGATCAATAAAGAAGATAAAATTACAACCATTGTAAACCTTCATTTTATTGATATGGCAATGGAGTATGCAGATCGTATTATTGGCATGAGAGCAGGCGAGGTAGTATTCGACGGTCCGGTATCAGAAGTGTCCGAGAAAACGTTCGAACAAATCTATGGGCGTGCAATTCGTGAGGACGATTTGCGCGGAGGTGTAGAACAGTGAAGCTAGAGGAACAAAAATCCGCACCTTCACTCCTGCCTGCCAAAACAAAAGCCAGAATATCCGTCATATTTGCTGCAGTAATAGGTTTCTATATCCTTAGTACTGTCAAAACCGGAGCTACTATTGGAGATCTGTTGGATGGGATCCCGAATATGGGAAGAGTTATCGTAAAGTTCTTCCCGCCGAATTTCAACGTTTTTGTTCATATAATTGAACCACTGGCTGTTACCATTCAAATGGCTATTATTGCAACCACTGTTGCAGCCTTTCTTTGTATCCCTTTAAGTTTATTGGCTGCACAAAACGTAACATCTAATAAATTCGTTTACACGTTTGTTCGTTCCTTTTTAAATATTTTACGTACTATCCCTGATCTGGTACTTGCTGTTATTTTCGTAGGTTTATTTGGAATAGGTGTACTGCCTGGTATTCTAGCACTTATTATCTTTTCATTAGGTATTTTAGCTAAGCTGATCAGTGAAACGATTGAGTCCGTTGATATGAATCCGATGGAAGCGATGAGCGCATCAGGAGCAAACACATTGCAAAAGATCTCTTTTGCCCTGATACCACAAGTGTTGCCTCAATTTGTTTCTTTTGTACTTTATGTATTTGAAATCAATATTCGTGCCTCTGTTGTCTTAGGATTAGTAGGAGCAGGGGGAATTGGTATTGTACTGAGTCAACAGCTTAAGTTTTACAATTACCCGAACGCGATGTTAATTATACTTGTGATATTTGTTCTGGTCGTAGTTATTGAATACATCTCAACTAAAATCAGGGAGGCGATTGTATAATGGAACTAGTATTACCTCCCAAAAAGAAGAGATCTGGATTAAAAACGCTTAGGAATTGGGGGATTTTCCTCTTTCTTACGGTGATGTATATTTGGACTTTTACAGGAATCGATATTGACTGGGGACGCGCTTTTGAAAGAATGATTAATAACTTCCAACGAGTTATTCCTAAATTGTTCAATCCGGAATGGGCATCTATTGGGAAAGTGTGGACCGCAATGGTAGAAACATTATATATTGCGTTTGCAGGTTCCTTAATGGCAGCAATCATTGCTATTCCTTTAGGGTTTATGGCTGCTCAGAATATGACAAAGAGCAAAGTCCTTACTACATTTGGCAAATGGGTCCTTAGTGGTATTCGTGCATTTCCAGACTTGATCCTGGCTATCCTGTTTGTTGTAGCCGTAGGTCCGAATCCTTTTGCTGGTGTACTTGCAATTGCCATCGGTTCTACAGGAATGCTTGGGAAATTGTATTCTGAAGTATTGGAATCCATTGATATGAACATTGTCGAAGCAATGGAAGCAAGCGGGGCGAATAAAGTCCAAATCCTGTTTCATGGTGTGATACCGCAAATCATCCCTGAATTCTTATCCTATGCAATTTATCGTTTTGAGATTGATGTACGTGCTTCTACTATCCTTGGTATCGTTGGTGCTGGAGGTATCGGGACACTTATCCAATTTGCGCAGATGAATCGTAATTGGGAAGAGATGGGACTGATCCTTTTGGTTATCGTCGTGGTGGTTACCATCATTGACTTCCTTTCTGCATCAATCCGTAAAAGAATTGTATAATCTCTATTACTGTAGGGTTGATCATGATGATCGGCCCTATCTTTCATTCTGAAAATAAATCAGGTAAAGGAGGCATCCGTTTTGAAGCTGAATTTGACCATATTAGAAACAAGTGACGTCCATGGCTCCATCGTGCCGATAAACTATGGAAATAATGAATATACACCACTGGGCCTGGCAAAGGTGTCCACCATTCTAAAAGAAGAGAGAACAAATGGGCGGCATGTATTAGTTATAGACAATGGAGACCTTATACAAGGAACGCCATTAACCTATCACTATGTAAAAAAGCAATCAAATGAAGAAAATCCAATGATTCGTGTGTTAAATCATCTAAATTATGATGCTGCAGTAGTAGGGAACCATGAGTTTAATTATGGCATGGATGTGTTGAAACAAGCTGTTAAATCTTCTGCTTTTCCATGGTTGTGTGCCAATATTCTAAATGAGCAAAGTAGAAAACCCTTTTTAGGAAAGCCTTATATCATTAAACAATATGATTCTGTTAAAGTTGCCGTCCTCGGAGTGACAACCCATTACATACCTAATTGGGAGGACCCTTCTCATCTAAAAGGCTTAACGTTTGAAGAAGCGTTAAAATCCACGGAAAAGTGGGTAGATTTTATTAAGGAAAAAGAAAATCCTGATCTACTCATAGTCAGCTACCATGGTGGATTCGAAAAGGATCCTGCTTCTGGGGAAGTAACGGAAAACCTGACCGGAGAGAATCAAGGCTATGAGATCTGTGAAAAAATAGCGGGTATCGATATTCTCCTCACAGGTCACCAGCACCGTACCATTGCAACAACGATAAATGATGTTCTTGTCCTCCAACCCGGCGTTAATGGTCAAATGGTTGGTAAAGCAACCATTTCCTTTGAAAAGACAGCAGGGAAGTGGGAGATTGCGGATAAGAAAGCGGAGTTAATACCAGTAGAACAAGTGGAACCTGATAAAAAAATAACAGAATTAATTCAAGATGATGAAACAGCCACACAAAAATGGCTTGATACACCGATGGGAAAAATTAAAGGTGCTATGTTGGTCGAAGATGCACATCAAATTCGCTTAGGCGATAACCCACTAATCGAATTCATCAATAAGGTTCAAATGAAGGTATCCGGTGCAGATATTTCTAATACTGCTCTATTTCATAATAACTCTCCTGGGTTTCCAACGAGTGTAACTATGAGAGACATTGTTTCAAATTATATCTATCCAAATACATTGAAGGTAATTAAAATTACAGGCCAAGATATAAAGGATGCCCTTGAGAGATCTGCCTCTTATTTTATGATTGGAAAAAGCGGCGAATTAGAGGTGAACCCTTCCTTTACCACCCCAAAACCGCAACATTATAATTACGACATGTGGGAGGGTATTGAGTATATCTTGGACATCAGGAAGCCAATTGGGGAGAGAGTAGTGAAATTAGCAAGAGACGGGCGTGAAATCGATAGGAATCAAGAATTCGAAGTGGTTATGAACAACTACCGTGCAGGCGGTGGCGGTGACTATACCATGTATCGAGATAAACCGGTAGTAAAGGATATCCCTATGGACATGTCCGAACTAATTGCTAACTACATTCTTGAAGAAAAAGTGATAGAAGCGACAGTAGATCGGAACTGGAAGGTAATATGGAAAGATGAAGACAATTAATAGAACTTAAAATTTTACAATTTCTTGAATTTTAATTGACGAATCAAGTCAAGTACTATACCATTAGTCTTAATTCAAGATATTTTTTAAAAAAGGAATGACTATTATGGCAGAAAGACACGAGCTCGACACTTCACTCAAGTTATTTATTGTTCTTTCCAGAGCGTTTCGTGCATTGAATGACAAAGCAAACCAATCTATCCAAAGCTTTAAATTGAATCCAACCGAATTCGCAGTGCTAGAACTTCTCTACCACAAAGGGGAGCAACCATTACAGCAGATCGGCGGAAAAATATTATTGGCAAGCGGCAGCATCACATATGTAGTCGATAAATTGGAAAACAAAGGACTCCTTGTCCGGAAAGCTTGTCCAAAAGACAGAAGAGTAACCTACGCCCAAATAACGGACGAAGGAAAACAACTACTGAATGAAATATTCCCAAAACACGAACAGCACATCCACACCCTAGTGGACGGCCTCACCCAACAAGAAAAAGAACAAGCCATCCAACTCATCAAAAAACTCGGCCTAAACGCCCAACAAAAAGACTGACCTTTAGAGGTTGGTTTTTTTGTGGATTTTTGTTGTAAAAAAATTTCCTTGTGGGGTCAGACCCCACAAGGAATTTCTTCTTTCATGTCGAATACTTAGTAAGGTGAAGTCTGTTTGTAAAGGGGATAATACATATGAGATTTGAAGAGTTTGGTTATTCTCGTCCTAATATGGATGAGGTGGAGAAGAGGTTTATGGCTGCTGTAGAGAAGTTTGGGGCGGCAGATTCTGTTGAATTGCAGGAAGAAGCAATTAAGGAAATTAATGAAGTGCGAAATCAATTAAGTACAGATTTTAACTTAGTTTATATTCGTCACTCCATTGATACAAATGATGAATTTTACAAAGAAGAGCAAGATTTTCTTGATGAGATCGAACCGTTGACGCAGTCCCTCGAAACAAAATTTTATAAGGCATTGGTCAAGTCACCATTCAGAAAACAACTTGAAGAAAAATGGGGAACGCAGCTTTTCGCTTTAGCGGAATGTGAATTGAAGACATTCGATGATGCGATTATCGAAGACCTTCAACTTGAAAATAAACTTTCCACCAAATACTCAAAGTTAGTTGCTTCTGCAAAAATCAATTTCAATGGAGAAGAGCTAACACTGGCACAATTGGATCCGTATACGGAGTCAGAAGATCGTGCCATTCGCAAGCAAGCAAGTGAAGCGAAATTTGGTTTCTTTCAAGAAAACCAAGAAGAGTTCGACGAAATCTTTGATCAACTTGTCAAAGTTCGTACGAAAATGGCAAAGAAGCTTGGCTACGATAGTTTCGTGGAACTTGGATATGCGCGTATGACACGTACTGATTATAATGCGGAAATGGTTGCTAAATTCCGAGATCAAGTAAAAGATTCCATCGTTCCTTTAGTAGGAAAACTTGCTGAAAGGCAGCAGGAGCGTATTGGTGTAGAATCCATGAAGTATTATGATGAAGGATTTAAATTCAAAACAGGTAATGCAAAACCAAAAGGAACACCTGAGTGGATTATTGAAAATGGTAAACAAATGTATGAAGAACTGTCTGAAGAGACGAAAGAGTTCTTCCAATTTATGATTGACAAGAACCTTATGGACCTTGTTGCGAAAAAAGGGAAGGAAGCTGGCGGATATTGCACATATATCCCGACATATAAGGCACCGTATATCTTCTCGAATTTCAACGGAACAAGTGGTGACATTGACGTTCTGACACATGAAGCGGGGCATGCATTCCAAGTCTATATGAGCCGTGATTTTGATGTGCCTGAGTATAATTGGCCGACATATGAGGCAAGGAGTTATATTCCCTTTTTGATTGGGTGAAATTCGACTTTTTCACTTGTATCAAGTTTTATATTAATTTCCCCCAAATTGTGTTTGTGTGAAATAAATAAAATCTTCAATTTAATACCAATTATTTTAATTAAATATACATATTTATGAATATTTATTTCCTCCCCAACGAATTTCTTCTGAACCCACTTTTTTGAATTCCGAATAGAAATTCCATTTATTTTTCTTATATGTCTTTATGGGTTTTGCATTTTTTAGGTATGCTCTGTACTATGCTAATTTTTATCTTCGATTAATGAGGCAGTGTTATTCAAAAAAGTAATAAAATCTTCACATTCTCACTTTACCCTGTACTATGGTACAGGGTTTATAATTTATTTGAGGTGAATGAAATGAAATATCGCATAAGTGAACTTGCAGAAAGGTGTGGAGTCAATAAAGAAACCATAAGATACTACGAAAGGTTAGGTCTCCTTTCGGAACCTTTTCGTACAAAAGCAGGATACAGGATTTATCCAGAGGAGTTTATTAATCGGCTACAGTTTATTAAACGAATGCAAGAATTAGGTTTTTCTTTATCCGAGATCGACAAACTACTTGGAGTTGTTGATAAAGACAATGACCGTTGTAGGGATATGTATGATTTTGTTGTTCTAAAAATAGATGATGTACAAAAGAAAATTAAGGACTTAAAAAGAATCGAACAGATGCTTATTCAACTGAAAGAGTGTTGTCCTGACGAAAAATCTCTCTATGAATGTCCAATTATCGAAGACTTAATGGATGGAGAGAATATTGGTAATTAACTTCTAACTAATCTAAAAGGGGATAAAGGAAAGTGTAAACAAAAATTGCTTCTATCACATCGGCATTCACAGCTTTTTTCGCCATTATATGTTGAATTGGATTTGCTATATTAATACCACTTGGTCTAAGTGGCTTGGCAGGCACATTAGCGGTTACATTCGCTCCCTTTCGCATGGTGTTTATTGTCCTTACTGTGATACTACTTGGGATCGCCCACATATTTTATTGGAGACAAAAGAATAGGTCAAAGAAACAGAAAAAAGGTTATGGACAGCTACAGTCCTTTCGGGCTTCTTACTACTTTACACCTTTTTGTCGCAAGGATTTTAGGAGGTATGATATGAGATTTACTTTAACTCTAAGTATTATTTTTCTACTAATTGGATTAACTCTATCTGGATGTGGTAATCAGGTAAACAAGTTTCGACACAACCTGAAAATTTAAAAACTGTATCGTTTATGATAAAGGGATATACATGAGAACATTGTACAAAAACAGTAGGTTCTGCTGTTAAAAAATTAAAAGGGATTGAGAAATTCGATTCGAAAGTGTCTGGCGAGTCTACGGTTACTTTTGACAGTTCAAAAGTTTCGTTTAAAAAGATTAAAAAAGTCATTACTAAGTTAGGATATGAAGTGAGTGAATAAAAACAAAAAAGGTGGGAGAAACATGGCAGATTGTTGTAGTAACCCTAAAGAAATAAAAAAGGAAAGCGTTGTTGAGGAATGCCCATCTTGTCGAAGGAAGGCTAAAAGTGTAAAGCTGATCACACTAAAATCCATGCTGAAACCATCTTCGTTAGAGACGCTGAAAGCTAAAGAAAATCACTTTTTTTGTGCAAGTGAAGACTGTGATGTTGTTTATTTTGATATGCTAAAAAAAGCATATCTTATATCCGACTTAAAAGTTGCTGTTCATCAAAAAGACAATTCCCCAACTACGCCGATTTGTTATTGTTTTGATTGGACTAAAGAAAAAATTAGTGAATATGTCGAAAATGGAAATGCTAATAAACCCGTTGAGCATATTCGTCAAAATATTAAAGAAAATCGGTGTGGGTGTGAAGTGAACAATCCACAAGGCAGTTGTTGTTTAGGTAACGTAACAGCTTTTATCAAAGGAATATCATAAATACTATCCTATTTAACATCGAGGGGCTATAGTTGAAGATGGAATTATTAGGAAGCGTGACAAAAGCAGGGGGATTTCCCTGCTTTTTCAATTTTTATGATTCAAAAGAGAGCGTCTTATTTTTTGATGCTATTATCATTTTCTATTATTCAAAGTTGCTATTGCTTTCTCTAATTTGTCGATTATTTTGCTTAATCCCATATTGGGAACTGAGGTCTTTGGTAGCTTTGTTTTCCGTTTTAGTGTTCGTTTCAATCCAAGAGCCTCCTAATTAGATTGAGTTTCTTAGCGAGCTTCTTGGTGGATGCAAATGTATTAACAATGGTATCTTTTTTCGCCTTTTCTTCAATTTCAGCCCTTCTTTCCAAAACGCATTCGGAGGTAAAGCGTTACATCGAATTCTCTCTTAGCTTGTAAGAAATGATCCATACAGATGATGTAATAAATCAAATCTTCTTTCGTCATGTTTGGAAATTCAGCTTTATCACTTTCAATTGCTTTATGAAAGAATTCTATTTTTTCTTCTGCTGACACAATGCGACCAGGGAAATTCGGTTCATCTTTCACGAAACTGTTCCTCCCATTTAAGAAACTCCACAATAAATTCAGGATCTTCACTTAACTCCTTCAACCGATCAGATGCCTTTTTGATAAGGGGATCACGCTTAAAAATCTCTCGCATTATCTGTTCCCTCGTCAAACTCTCAACGATCATAAGTGAACTCGGATTTTCTGGTTTCACATCAGGATAATGGAGTTCATGGTGTTTCCTACACATGGAAAAGTCACACTCTGCCCAATGAACAACATCTCCATTGGGATCATAGTCAAATCGATATTTTACAATGGATGCCTCACATTCTGGACACTCAAACAATTCAAACCCTTCGGGATAAAATGGCTCCTTCATGAAAACACTCTCCTGTATGTAAGTTATAATGTGATTATACCATAAAAAGAACATGTGTTCTATAAAAATGTAAATTTTTTCTAATTGTGTTGCTATGGAAACAACATCACATCAAAATGAAAAAAACACTCCATAGGTTTGACACTGTATCCCGCAATGTCGTTGGAGTGGTTTTTGTGTCCGTAGCACTTCTGTCAAAAAAGCTCGGCACTGATTTTCCCTTTGGAAAACCTAACCTTATTTTATCACATCGGAAATATAGTTTCCTCATCAAAAGGTTTCTTTGAGGAAATTATTTTTTCCGTCTTAATACATATTGTTTTCACCTCGATTATGTAAAGTTTTAATAGATTTCTCCAACTTTTGTGATGATTGATAAATCGGGTAGTATGCGGTTGCTTAGTCTTTCTTAAACTAAAAGAACATTAAAGAAATTTTAATTTCATTCAAGTAATCACTTGATTATTGATTGATAAAGTGTATATAATATATTCAAGCAAATACTTGAATGAATGGAGTGAGAACATGAGTAAGAAAGATACATGTGAGATTTATTGTTATGATGAAGAAAAGGTAAATCGAATACAAAATGATTTACAAACAGTTGAAATATCTGGTGTTGCTCAGTTGTTTAAAGCAATAGCTGATGAAAATAGGGCAAAGATTGCCTATGCCTTGTGTAAGGATGAAGAACTCTGCGTTTGTGATATAGCACATATTATAGGGAGTACCGTTCCAAATGCATCCTTCCACTTACGAACACTTTATAAGCAAGGAGTTGTAAAGTATAGAAAGGAAGGAAAACTTGCGTTTTATTCTATAGATGATGACCACATTAAACAATTAATTATGATTGCTATAGCTCATAAAAAAGAGGTGAAAATAAATGCCTAAACAACAAGTAAAAACAGCAGACCAAGCAACAAAAACATATCGAGTAGAAGGATTCACTTGTACCAACTGTGCAGGTATTTTTGAAAATAACGTTAATAATTTAGAGGGTGTAATTGATGCAAAAGTAAATTTTGGAGCATCAAAAATTACCATACAAGGAAATACCACTATTGAAGAATTGGAAAAAGCGGGAGCATTTGAAAACCTTAAAATACGAGGTGAAAGAGAAAAGGCAACTGAACGAGGGCCTTTCTGGAAGCAAAAAGAAAACATTAAGGTATATATTTCAGCTATTCTTCTTGCTGTAAGTTGGTTTTTAGGAGAGCAATACGGCGAAGAACATATCCTACCAACAATCGGATATGCTTTGTCTATCCTTATTGGAGGATACTCTTTATTTATTAAAGGGCTGAAAAATTTAGTTCGTCTCAAATTTGATATGAACACCCTGATGACAGTTGCAATTTTAGGTGCATCAGCCATCGGAGAATGGGGAGAAGGAGCAACCGTTGTTATTCTCTTTGCGGTCAGTGAGGCATTAGAACGCTATTCAATGGATAAAGCAAGACAATCGATTAAATCATTAATGGATATCTCTCCAAAAGAGGCATTAATCAGACGTGGCAATCAAGAATTGATGGTTCCCGTTGAAGATATTCAGATAGACGACATTATGATCGTGAAACCAGGACAAAAATTAGCCATGGATGGTGTGGTAATTAAGGGAACTTCAACCTTAAATCAAGCGGCCATTACAGGTGAATCCGTTCCAGTTGCTAAAACAATCGATGATGAAGTATTTGCAGGAACTTTAAATGAAGAAGGATTATTGGAAGTTAAAGTAACAAAACGAGTGGAAGATACAACCCTTTCAAAAATCATTCATTTAGTTGAAGAGGCTCAGGCAGAGAAAGCTCCTTCCCAAGCATTTGTGGATCGCTTTGCAAAATATTACACACCAGGAATCATTATTCTGGCTCTTTTATTAGCAGTCATTCCCCCATTATTTATGGGTGGAGATTGGAGTGAATGGATCTATCGTGGTTTAGCTGTTTTAGTCGTAGGCTGTCCTTGTGCATTGGTTATTTCAACACCTGTTTCTATTGTAACGGCTATTGGAAACTCAGCTAAAAATGGGGTTCTTATTAAAGGTGGTGTCCACTTAGAAGAAGCAGGAGCATTGAAAATTATCGCATTCGATAAAACAGGAACCATCACAAAAGGCGTTCCTGCTGTAACAGATATTATCAATTATGATGGTGACGAACGTGAATTATTGACTATCACAACGGCAATAGAAAAAGGATCTCAACATCCATTAGCATCGGCTATTATCCGAAAAGCAGAAGAAGATGGATTAAATGCAAATAGTGTCGTAGTTGAAGATTTCCAATCCATTACAGGTAAAGGCGTAAAAGCAACTGTAAATGGTGACATCTATTATGTAGGTAGTCCAAAATTGTTTGAAGAAATTCTTCCAAATAATATTGCATCTGATATTAAAGAACAAATTACTACCCTTCAAAAACAAGGAAAAACCGTAATGGTTTTAGGTACTGAAAAAGCAATCCTTTCCTTGATTGCTGTAGCTGATGAAATAAGAGAATCATCAAGAGAAATCATTAAGAAACTTCATGAAGTTGGTATCGAAAAAACAGTGATGCTAACAGGCGATAATATGGCAACAGCAGAAGCAATCGGAAAACAAATCGGAGTATCCGAAATTAAAGCAGAATTGTTACCAGAAGACAAATTAAACTATATCAAAGAGTTACGTAAAGGTAATAAGAGTGTTGCAATGGTCGGTGATGGTGTCAATGATGCCCCTGCACTTGCATCTGCAACGGTAGGTGTTGCAATGGGTGGTGCAGGAACGGATACGGCTTTAGAAACAGCCGACATCGCTTTAATGTCAGATGATCTAAGTAAATTACCATACACCATCAAACTCAGCCGTAAAACGTTGGCTATAATTAAACAAAATATCACTTTCTCATTGGCCATAAAATTAGTAGCACTACTATTAATCGTTCCTGGTTGGTTGACCTTGTGGTTAGCGATATTTGCTGATATGGGGGCAACATTAATCGTTACTCTCAACAGCTTGCGACTTTTAAAAGTTAAAGAATAACTATTGAAAAAAAGGGATACATCCTTGCGATGTTATCCCTTTTTCCTTGTTTGATACCTTTTTTATTTTGATAGTCATAAATTCCTCCTTGTCGCCCGATAGTAGCCAACCAATAATTATTGGTAGTGTTAAACCAGGTGGGAGGAAATCAGATGTTAATATCGGATGGTATGACTCTAATCGTTCTTATAACGAGCTATGTCAAAAGTTACGGGTGCTGATTCCCCTATGGAAACCATACAATTATATATCATATATTATCCAAATGAGCCTTTTATAGCACGAATATACTTTAATGCTTGCTTGTTTAATTTATCTAACTTGGTTTCACCTTTGAAATGTGTAATTCCCCTTGGAGTAACGTTGCCAGGTTTTGCTTTTGCTTTTTTCATTTTAAACCAATCCTTTACAGATGTTTGTTTTAAGCCATTAAAAGGCTCAAATTTAGATTCTTGCTTTAAATGACTTTATACCACTTGATAATTAAAATCGCCCTTCTACAAGGCAAATAAACGGCAATAATCGTAAAATAAACCTGACTATCTTTATTATTGATTGTATTTGTAGGTCGATATGGATTCGAATTTTATTTATCAGACGGACTTAGTAAATCTACGAAGATAAAAGAGCCTTTCTTTTCGTAATTTCTAACCAAGCTGTGTAAAGCCATAACTACCAATTGGTTTTGCTTTAACCCTACTTCTTTTGCCATTTCCTCTAATTCATCTTTCAAGTTGGCGGGAAGATAAACTGACAATCGTGTGGTATCATCCATTTCAAAATCACTCCATTTTAGCGTTAATTTAACGTTATTACAGTCATTTATTGTGTTTTAACCTGTTGTGTTTGAATGGACTAAACCTCTTTTGAGTCAAATTCTTCGGATGCTTGATGAATTCTGCTTTTTCTGATTGGTGTAACTACATTATCCTTCTTCACTGTATCATGACTGTTCTTAACATTTTTTCGATAATCCTCAAATTTATCGTAACCCTCTTTTGGATTCGAAAAAGCTGTATCAAAAAACAAATCAACTATTTGATGCCTTGATTTTCCTGTAGTTAATAGGTTGATTAATGGAACATCTGATTTTAGACTTGCGTTGAACCATGAGAACAATACCGTTTGGTATTGTTTGTTTAATCCTTTTAATATCTTTTTATCCTCGTTCAGAGCTTCAATTGTGCTTTTTAGGGCATCAATTTTTTCTAAGAGGTCATTATAGTCTTTTGCTTTCTTTTCATTTATTTTTAAGGCTTCTATGAGTCTTTTTTTATCAGATGGTTTACCATTAAAGAATTTATTAACACATTCTTCTGTGTCCACATAAACATCCGATTTTGAGGTCTTTTTATTTACAATTGTAGATTCATATACTTTGTTTTTCTTATCAATAGTTTCTTTTCCTTGCCGACCATCTCTTCTCCAATAGTCTTCGCTAAATTGATAGGGGATTTCACCGTTCTCGTAAAGCTGTTTTGTATAACGATATACTTCCGAATACTTAATCCAACCAGATACCTTTGCTTCTTGTGTAAAACGGTAAATCAGATTGTCAATTTCCTCTTGTGGATAAATTTTAGGTTTTCTACCTCTTGTTTCCAATAGAATCGATCCTTTCTTTAACCTTTGAAAGATTGATATATTTGTGTATTGCCTTGTCAATACGCTTTGATTGATTAATTAGTTGTTTTTTTATTTCAGGGTTATCGGAAGAATAATATTCATCAGAACCGATATTGGCGTAAATCGCTTGATATAAGTCTTTGAGATTCTCAATCACTTCATTGATGTATGATTGGTTATTTTTTATTTTTTCCTCCAATATATGTTTTTTCTGTATGAATTCCTCCTGTGTGATTCTCCATGAATCACACTCCCAACAATCTTCCACCATGCAATTTTGTGAAGGATCGGTACAGTAACCGTCTTTCAATTTTATTTTGCATCCAGTGCTTGATGGTCTAAGAACAAATTTATTTACGAATTCTAAACCGAGAGAATGACCGAATGAGTTCGATTCAGTAGGAGACATACTATCTAAATCAGTCTTTGTAATCAATTCGAGTATTTCAAGGTCTACAAAATTTTTTAGGTGATTAAAATAGTGTTCTTGTGATTGGAGGGAGGTATGACCGCCCATTCTTGCGATTTCAACTGGATGATAGCCCTGTCTTTTCAAGTTAATAAATGCAAGGTGGCGAGTATCACCAGGAATTAGTTTTTGGCTAATAGTCATCGAATTACTTTCAATCAATGAGTCATTTTCTGGTAAGTATGTTACACCGTATTTACCAAATACTACTCTGTCATAAAACATTTCTAATGTTTTATAAAAAATTCCAGTTGAGAATTTATTAGGATTTAACTTCTTTTCGTGCCGTTGTGCAGAAGAAAAATGAGGGATTGACAAATAGGAAATTAAGGTTTCGGTCTCCCCGAATTCATCTGTTCTGTTTTTGTATTCTTCAATTTTATGGTAAATGGTATCGGGTATATATAGTTCATCCATAATTTGGATTTTTTTTGATGAAGGATCATTTTGCTTTTTTCTTGGTAGTTTTATATAAAAGTTATCATCTTTCTTTATAAGACAGTTTCGCTCTATATCCGCATATTCACTTGGGCGAAGAGGTATTATATTTGTTATCTTCCACCATAACCAAACAGGAAACCATTTAAGATAATCCTGCTCAGATAAAGGGGTTGAGAAATAATCTTCTAATATTTTTGAAAACAGTAGAATATCTTTTGAAGGCGGTAGTATTCTTGTGTTTTTGCCTATTTTATATTGATTTTTTAATCCGTAGAGAAGAGTTAGAACTTCATCTGTTATTTCTAAATCAGTGTAAAAATCAAAGAAATTAAGAGCGGAAATACAAGTCGTTTGCTTTGTTTTCTCACTTAAAGATGAAAAATGATCGGAAATATCATCTTTATTTAAGTTAGTCAATCCAGTAGTGATGGATAAGAAGGTTTCTAATCCCCTAAGACTTGAATGAACCGTATGTGAACTCATAGATGGTATAAGGGATGCACTCCAACATTTTACAACAGAAACGAATAAATCCGTATTTATTTCCTTATTAAAATAAATCGTTTCCTTTAATTCATCAAAGTTCAGCCAACGTCTTCCTTGTTCCAAAGATTCTAATTTCCAGGTATTGTCGGTAAAATTGCATTCGCTTAATGGAAATTCATTCATTTCTTGGAGCAGAATTTCTTTTGCTATTTCTATAGAACTATCTAAATCAAATTTACTATCATTAAACTCCTGAATATTTTCAATTAATTCTTCACTTATTACAAAAGCGGTTGTATTGACTCTCATAGTCTACTCCTTTAAATGTATTGGGGATCTGGAAGTAGTTTTAATTGGTGGTCAAAATCCTTAAATTCCATGTCCAAAAAGGACTCAACGATTTCTACTCCGAATTTTTGCTTGGCTTCACGTACTTTGATATAATCCATAATCAAAATGTTGTATAGCTTATTTAATTCCCCTTCGGGGATTTCATTGTCTTGGAGTGCATTGCGGTAATTGTCAATTATCCTCTTAATTCGTTCGCAAATAACGGTTAGTGAATAGAAATGTGGGATGGAGAAAGCACATCTACTACATTCCTTCTTTGAAGCGATACACTGTGCAAAAAAGCACTGGTAACTCTCTTCTTTTGCAGGGGAAAGCCCTAAATTAATTAAGTTCATTTTCTTTTGCAACTCTTCTTTCGGTAATTCGTCTAAATATTTTCCTAAATCTTCACGCTCTTGGGAGAGGTGCAATAGATACGAAGACATGTCATCCAATTTCACCACATCTCCTAATAATTCCCGTATTGTAATTGATCTCTGCGTTTGTTCTGTCCGAGTTTCAGGAGATTCCGCAATTAACAACTTCCCGACCTGATCGTAAATATAACCAAAATACCCCGTATCAAAAAGCTGTTTGGTTATAAAGTCTAAGTGCTGTTGAGGTATTACGATATAGCCGTTTGTGGTTTCTTTTGTTGTGTGTCCTCTTAAATGGCGGGCTATTTCAATCGGATCGCCAGTAGAAAAAGCGGTAGCGTTTATTACTGATTCCATCAAAGTCAAAACTGTTCTATTCATTTTTCTTGATTCAAACCTAAATCCATCTATAAAACCTTCAAAAAAAGTATTATGAACAGTAGGATTGATTGTATTATGCTTGGTGTAAAAATGAATAAGAGTTTTTTCCTCATGAACGTGTAACATACGGCATCTAAACTCACAAATCAGGATGGCGTATGCCATGGGAATTGTTAGAACGCTTGAACAATAAAACTCTGCTTTTTCTTTTGTTTTGTTGTGTTCAAACCATTGGACTCTATAATAATTCACTATTTTTTCTGATTCTAAATAGGTTAATTGTAAATTTTCAAGTGATTCTATCGAAGTTAAATTGTATTTATCAAATAAAGGGAATGAAAGCCTTGGGAACTCGATAATATCTTGTCTACGCCAACCATTGTTTATATGAAGTAGAACAAATAACCAAAAAGAATCATATTTTCTGTATTTCTTTTTGTTCGTTAATGCAGTACCAACATCTTTGATGGCTAATTTTTTATGCCTTTCGTAATCGCAAACAAAAGAATGTAATGATATATATTCATCAATGGAATAGACTTCCTTTTCCTGGCTCTTAGTTGCAGTCAACTTCGGATCAATTTTTTTCAAATCAAACAATTTTTTTCCATATGTTACAAGTGTGTCGTTAGCGGTTGATATGAAAATAAATAGTTCTTTTCTATAATTTTTTGGTACATTAAGACTGAAAAGCCCTAAATTTAATTCCATCTCGGAGAATTCAAAGATTTCCCTTGATTTAATAAAATTGATAAGAGTCGTGGTTGTTTTGCAAAAATTTGAGGCTCTCCTAATGCAAGTTTCATAATTACCGCTTTGGTTTGATAATTTCCAATTTACATATTTGAACCAAAGCTCTTTAGTTAATTTAGCTTCTTCCGAAAAGGTTACGTTTTCCAAACTGAAAAGTTCTAAAAATACATGATAATAGTCAGAACTGGTTGAATTGAGAATTTGACTGATTTCTTTTTCTTTTTTTATTTTCTGTAAATATTGATCAAACTGAATTTTTTCGAATAAGGATATTTTCCCATCGAATTTTTTTATTTGTGCAATATGTGGGATATTATGACGGATAGTTTTTATGAATTTATTATCCACTTTCACAGTTCCTATCTCATTAGAAAGTGATGTAATTTCCTCATACGAATAGTAATTTTGTTCTAAGTCAGTATATATTTTTTCTTGTTCATTCAAGAGGGATTTTAAATCCTGTTTAGATAATCGACCTAAATAAGAAGTGATGTTATATTCCCTCAAAATTTCATAAAAGTTCTTTGGTGTGTTTATATTGAGTATTTTTTGTGCATCGGTGACGCTGACTCCATCAACGATTAGTTTCTTTTTGATTTCTTTTAATGCATCTTTCTTTATATACATAAATTCATGTAATTTCAGGAATGTTAATATCTCATATTTTTCTTTTATAATATATCTTGTGAAGGTGTAAGAATCTTTGAAATAGCTGAGTTGTAAATGTGCATCTGCTATAGAAATATAATTTTGAACAAATTGCTCATAACTTGATTTTTTGATTAAGTATTTCATGGTAAGTGTGGGTGGTATTTCCATTATCAATATATCCATGCAAGCACTTTTGCATAGATTCAAAAAACGACCATAGTACATATTATCAGCTTTACTACCCATTGTTTTTTCAATAAGCTCGCCAATGGTGTAGTAATCGTTTCTGATTTGTTCAATCTTAGAAAGGTATGTTTCCAGTGATTTAATTGAATAATACGTTTTTCCATCCGAGCTTATGGTTTCTAATTCACCTGCATCGACAAGTGCTTGTCTTTTTTCTGGTCGTTTTAATCCTAAACCGCTAAGATCAAACAATTTTACAAGTTCATTGTACGATACAAAATCATTCATTTAATTCCCCTCAAATCTTCTACAGTAATATTGTTTTTCCTATCGGATACAAGGGGAGCTTTTGCAATGAGTTCGGTAGCTTCAACAGTCTTTTTCCTTACATTCATTGCCTCAGTATAGCTTTTTGCGGAATCAACAAAGCTATCCCCTCTGGCAATTGCTACTTCTTCAGGACTCCACCCAAGTAAGAATGTGAGCATATTGGTATAAATTCCACGCCCCATATGAGTAGACCAAGGTTTTGATGTTAAAATTTCATAATCATCCGTACTCTGTTCCAAAACAACTTCCAGAAATCTGTCTCTTACTTTAGTGAATCGTTTCCAATATTCCTTCCCTGAGATGGGATTGCCTTGGTTTGAAACAAAATAAGCAAATTTGTTTTTTATTTTCTTTGTTTTTTCTAACCGTTTTAGTCTTTCTTCATGATTTTCTAAGAATTCCAAGACAATATCTGTTTTAAACACTGCTTGTAATCTTGGTTTTTTTACTTGCTCCGAAAGTGTACTTATTTTATTGGGAAAGAGTATTTTCCAATTGTCTTTTATATCAAGATTAAATTCTCCTGAACCGTTCTCTTTAGGCTTTTTTATACTGCTTCGCATTAAATTGATTACTTCGCCTCGTCTTAACCCTCCATAGAATTGAAAAGCAATTCCTAATGCAATTTCAGGAGCCTCTAACTCTGCTACTCTTAAAAATGTATTTACAAGATTCAATTTCCCATCACCGAAATCGTGTAATCTTCTTTCTTTAATCTTTTCACGACTTTCTCTTGCAGGAAATTCAACACTAAGGTCAAATCCCCTAAAAGGAGATCTTGGAATGTATATTGTTTTACCCTTTATTTTCCTTGGATCATAAATAATGTTAATTTTTTCATTTATGATGTTTTGGTCAATCAAGTACACATAGAACTTTGTGAGTAATCGCTCTGCGGTAAATACGGTATTAGGTTTAATCTCATTCAAATCAACTCTATATTTCAGATAGGTTAGATATTTAGCACCATGGATCAATCCTAATCCCTTTAATCCTTCGTCTTCCAATGGGAGGAATAATTCATCTTCATCATCAATACACTCCAAAATGTAATTTAGAAATTTTTTTACTTCTTCTGCATAGCTCTTTTGGGTTGTAGGGGCATGAGACAGGTCAACGGATTCCCCTTTAATAAAGTTAGTCAATGGGTGAGGATAAATGATACCTGTATCTCTATCTTTTACACATATGAATGTTTTTGCAGATGAAACCATTTTGTTATTTTTTAGCTCTTTTATTTCTTTTTGGATTACGACAAATTCATAATTCATAATTGCATTCCTCTCTGCGTTAATTGTGAATTTAACTTAAATAAATTTTTTGCTCAATCCTCTTCCAACCAGTTGTAAAAAGGGATAGACCTTTGTTCGTTCTCAGGTGATGTAGTCCTTTGGATTCTCGTAAAGTTTCTCTCTTTCTTGATTGGTAAAGTAGAAGGAGTCCACCCTTTACTAATTGCCTTTTTAATAAACCCTTCGGGATTCTTGACTTTCTTAGGTGATTGTTGCATTGTAAGCAATATTTCCAAAGTTCGTTTGATTCCAATATGACTAAGAATGTTAATCATCGTTTGGGTAGGTGAAGTCATAGTAACTGCTTGATATGCTAATAAAACTAATTCTTTTGAATGTCCATCATGTGTTGGGTAAAGCGGTTCTTGATCCAATGCATTATTCACTTTAATCGGTGAATCTTGATTTTCGGTTAGTAATGTATGGATGTCTTGCTCTGGTATTTGCCAACCTTGCTTGTCGGATTCTTTAAGAGCATTCGGAAACTTTCCAGTACGAATCCATCTTTTAACGGTTTCCTCGCTTTTTTGAAGCCTCTCAGCTACTTCTCTAACGGAAAGGAACTTGTTCATTATTTGCCCCTGCTTTCATTAGTAGATTTCTTATTTATTGCCTGTAGGCAACATACGTTCTGTTTGCGGTTAAAAAATTACAACAACACGTTTATGTAAAATTGTTGTTGTTGTAAAAGAGGTCTTATTAGAGTCTTAAAGTAGTCTATTAATATGCAATATCTTATACATCTTTATAATAAACTATATAACTATTTATTTCAACACAAAATTAGGTGTATTGTTAAAAATAAAAGGTGTAACAAATATTGCTACACCAATGGTTAGGTTATATGATTTATTGTTATTTATTTTCACTACGGAAAAAAGGGAATATAAGTGTGAAATCCACTCAATGAGCATGGAATTCTTCACTTGGCCGTGGATGAACCTGTTCTTCAAAGAGGATACAGAAAAATATAAGTTCTCTCATTTAAGTGGAGCAATCTCCTTCTTGCCATATGGCGTAGCAGTTGACGAATTCCAACATTATGTATACCAATACCCAGATGCTTCTCCAGCCGAAAGAAATCAAGCATGGAGAGAGATTGAGAAAAAATACCTGCCAGGCCGTGATTATGATGGAAATTCTTATTTAGAAGCAGGTGGATTCTGGCAACGTCAAGGCCATATTTACCGCTCTCCATTCTATTATATTGATTACACACTTGCCCAAATTTGTGCACTGCAATATTGGAAGCTTTCACAAGAAAATCCTGAGTCTGCATGGAACTCTTATTTAGAGCTTTGCAAACAAGGTGGCAGCAAATCATTTGTCGACCTAGTTAAATTTGCAGGTCTACGATCTCCGTTTGAGGATGGTTGCGTAGAGTCAGTTGTCGGAGAGATTGAAAACTATTTGAATGAAGTAAATGATAAAGCGTTATAAGAGATAAAGCTGTCGTACACTCCGGCAGCTTTTTCTTTCACTTTTACCGCAAATTTTGTAGAATAAAGGGTATACTTTAACCAAAATAGATCTAAATACTCTTAAAATTATTAGTAAAAATCGGTAAGCTACATAAAGATTTTTATGAAGATACTATTATTAACACTTTTAGTATCAGAAAAGGAAGTGACTGTTATGAAAACGAATGTATTATTTTCCAATGTTTCAACACTAAAAGTTTACGGTGATTTCCCTTTATCCGTTTCTAATATTTTTTCTGATTCTAGACAAGTAACGACAGATTCCGTTTTTGTTTGTATAAAAGGTTATACGGTGGATGGTCACCTCTACATACCTTCTGCAGTTGAAAAAGGTGCAAGTGTGATTGTAGTACAGGATATGCCGGAACAATTAGTGGAAGGAATCTGCTATGTGCATGTTCGAGACACAGAGCGCGCATTGGGTCAGTTAGCAAATGCATTTTTTGATTATCCATCCACAAAACTTCGCATTGTCGGGGTAACAGGAACAAATGGAAAAACGACAGTCTCAAGTGTCATCAATAATGTAATGAGAAAAGAAGGATATAAAACCGGGCTAAGCGGTACCATTGAGATTGATATTGATGGAGAGAAATTTGAAAGTAAAAATACAACAAGTGACGTTTTAACCATGCAGCGAATGCTTAAAGATATGGTAGAAGCTGGTGTAACCGATGTGGTAATGGAAGTATCCTCACATGGTCTCGTACTTGGTCGTCTCGCAGGAGTGGAATTCCAAAACGGTGTGTTCACTAACCTGACACAAGATCATCTCGACTTTCATGGAACGATGGAGAATTATAAAAATGCCAAAGGTCTCCTCTTTGCTCAATTAGGTCAAGATCTTCGCAAGGACAAAGCTGCTATATTAAATGTGGACGATGAAGCAACCAAGGATTATATTCAAATGACAGGTGCTAGAATCATCACTTACGGAATTAAGAATGATGCGGATTTTAAAGCGCGGGACATAAAGTTTTTTGAAAATAAGACAAGCTTCATACTTGAAACTAATTTTGGCGAATTTGAGTTGGAAATCCCGTTTGTTGGGGAATTTAATGTTTACAATATTTTGTCCGTCATTTGTGTTCTTTGGGACAAGGGAATGCCGTTTGAGCGTATCTTGAATCATTTAAGAGAGACTGCACCACCTAGTGGACGAATGCAGACACTTGAGACAGGTGACAAACGAAATGTCATCATCGATTATGCCCATACAGAGGATGCAATCGGCAAAGCGTTGGACAGCATTCGCATGTTCTCCAAACATAAAATCATCTCCATTATCGGCACAGGTGGAGGAAGAGACAAAGACAAACGCCCTAAAATGGGGAGAATCGCAACAGAAAAGTCGGAATATGTCATCTTTACTACAGATAATCCGCTGGATGAGCCTGGGGAAGAAATTGTCCAAGGGATGGCTGCAGGAGCCATACATGAGAACTTTGAATGTATCCCTGATCGCGAACAAGCAATCATCAGAGCTGTTGAAATTGCAGGAGAAGGGGATGTCATCCTAATCGCCGGCAAAGGTCATGAGAATTATCAATTGATCGGAAGCGAATCCGTTCCATTTGATGAAAGAGAAATTACAATAAATGCAGTAAAAGCCTTTCCACTTACAGAAACCATTCCTACAACATAGAAAAAAAGGATATAGGCTGACTTGATGATAGGCTCACATATTTACAAAGTGAGTCTTTCATCTGGTCATCTTTTTTTTAGATATAAAACTAATGATATACAGGGGATGGAAAATATATGGGGAAAAAGTCATTGGTCTTTATGTTTATTCTGATGGTTACAATGGGCTGTACATCAAATGTGAACACGAGTGTAACCGAACAGAATGATAATGAGAGCAACACGGTTCAAGAAGAACCACAAAAAGAAGTGTCAGCAGAGGAAATAAGTGAAAATCCAGACAGTGAAACCACAGAGAAGAACAATCAAAAACAGGAGTTGGAGGATCTCGCATTAGAAGTGAATGGACAAGTCTATAGTGATTCGTCGCAATTTTCTGAGTATGTAACCGGAGTTAAAACACGACTAAATACGGAGGAAAAAGTGATAGCTCTTACTTTGGATGCTTGCGGCGGTGAAAATGGAAGCGGATATGATGAAGAATTAATAAGCTTTCTAGTGGAAAACAACATAAAAGCGGATCTCTTTGTCAATGCAAGGTGGATCGATGAACAATATGAGGCATTTGTAGAGCTTGCAGCAAACCCTCTCTTTACTATACAAAATCATGGAACAGAACATAAGCCGCTTTCTGTCATGCCTCGAAGTGCATGGGGAATTTCAAGTACTTCTTCTCAAGAAGAAATAGTGGAAGAAATAATGGAAAATCAAATGAAAATATTTGAGATAACAGGAGAAATCCCGCAATATTTCCGATCCGGTACAGCATTTTATGATGACACAGCCGTTCAAATTGCGGAAGACTTAGGTGTACAAGTAGTAAACTTTGATGTCATTGGGGATGGTGGCGCAACTTTTACAAAGGAGGAAGTATCGCAGGAAATGTTAAAAGCACAACCAGGTTCCATCGTCATTCTACATATGAACCAACCACAAAGTGAAACAGCAGAAGGAGTAAAAGATGCAGTACTGGCTTTATTGGAACAGGGTTTTAGTTTTGTCCATTTAAATGAATATGATTTAGAGTAGATTACAGTTTTGTAACAAATGGGTGGAAATCACATATTGATGAGGCTGTGGGTCACGATAAGAGTGGGAGGTTAGTATCGTGGCTTGTATGTTTCATGTAGTATTTTCCATTGTCTTGCTTTTTAATGTTTCGGCGTGTCAATCGAAAACGAAAGTGGAGAACGCCAATTCCATTATGAATGAAAAAATCATCCAGCAGGAGATAGTGGATGTAATAATAGATCCGGACAATGATTTTCAGGAAACGTTTAGTTTGTTGACCCTGCAAGGCTTCACAAGGTACAATTTGATTTTTATCGGCAGTGCAGGGCATTCAAAGATGAAGTTTTATATTCCTGAATTCAAAAGCAGGGGTTTTCGTATTTACAGAAGAGGACTAGGACTGGACCTAAACAGAGAACTTGATATTTAGGTGAATTTTGAGAGCACCGAACAAAAGCCATTGTCCGTTTATAGCATTAAACATTAGTTAGTGGTTAGGCACCGCTGTTCCTTTCCGCAAATGGCTTCGCTTTCCGCGGGACGGCGCTTGAGCCTCCTCACTTCGTTGCGGGGTCTCAACCTACCGTTACTCCCCCGCTGGAGTCTCCGCCATTTGCTCCAATCCACAGCTTGAAATTTCGTAAACGATACCTAAATGCTTATTCAGTTAACTAGGTTAGGTGCTGTTTTAAAACCCTTAGATGAATGAAGTCACCTTGTTGATTGAAGTGGAAGGCGCGCAGACGCCCGCGGGAGGAAGGGACATGTGAGACCCCGGAAGGCGAAGCCTGAGGAGGCTCACGGACCGCCCGCAGGCAAGCGAAGCGCCTGGAACGGAAATCAACAGTATTTTATATACTTTCTTATCAATCAAAAAAAGACTGCCCGGTTCGGACAGTCTTTTTTGATTATTTGCCGTTTACGACAATTTGGTCATCTGTTACATCTACATCGATTTTCGCAAAAGTATCGCCATCCAATAATAGGTCTGTAATTGGATCTTCAATATGCTCTTGGATGATTCTGCGCAATGGTCTTGCACCAAACGCCGGGTTATATCCAAGCTCTATCAACTTTTCTTTTGCAACATCTGAAATGGTAAGTTCACAATCACGTTCTTGGCTGAGCATTTCAGATAATTCATCGACCATAATGTCGACAATTGCCAACAGGTGATCTTTTTGAAGCTGTGAGAACTCGATGATACTGTCAAAACGGTTTAAAAATTCAGGTTTAAAGTAATTCGATAAGCTTTCGATAACAGAACCCGTTTCAGGCGTGGCCTGTTTTTCAAAGCCTACAGAAATCTTCTTATCCGTCACACCTGCGTTACTTGTCATGATGATAACCGTATCCTTGAAACTTACGGTTCTGCCTTGGCTGTCGGTAAGTCGTCCATCCTCCATCACTTGTAAGAACAGGTGTAGAACGTCCGGATGAGCTTTTTCCATCTCATCAAGCAGAATAATGCTGTAAGGATTTCGGCGAACTTTTTCTGTTAGTTGCCCCGCTTCCTCGTGACCAACATAGCCAGGAGGGGAGCCTATCAGCTTGGAAACTGCGTGTTTCTCCATATATTCACTCATATCAAATCTGATGTAAGCATCTTTCGTTCCAAAGAGCTCTTCAGCCAGTGATTTGGTCAATTCGGTTTTCCCTACCCCTGTAGGTCCAACGAATAAGAAAGCACCGATTGGACGCTCTTTTCTTTTCAAGCCAGCACGGCTTCTGCGGATCGCTTTTGTAATTTTATTGACAGCTTCTTCTTGTCCAATGACTTTTTGGTTCAAGTTTGTTGCAAGGTTTTTGAGTTTTGCCTGTTCATCAACTTGCAATTTACCAATTGGAATTCCTGACATCTCTTCCATGATGACTTGGATGTCTTCCAATGTCACTTGACCGCGCTCGTAATCCGCTTGATCGTTGGAGTTTCTTTTTTCTTCAAGCTTTTCCTCTTCGTCTCTTAACTTGGCAGCTGTTTCGTAATCCTCTTTCGATAAAGCTGCCTTCTTTTCTTCTTCAATTTGAGTCAGACGAGCATCAATTTGCTCCAAATCAATCGTATTTAACGTTAGATTTTTTCTTGATCCTGCTTCATCTAAAAGATCAATCGCTTTGTCTGGTAAGAAGCGATCTTGGATGTAGCGGTGTGAAAGCTCTACGCAAGCTTTGATGGCATCATCTGAATAGGTAACCTGGTGGTAATCTTCATATTTTGATTGAATGCCTTTAATAATTTTTAATGCCTCATCCGTAGACGGCTCTTTGACGGTAACCGGTTGGAAGCGGCGTTCAAGTGCCGCATCTTTTTCAATTTGGCGGTATTCTTTCAATGTTGTTGCCCCGACCAATTGGAGTTCGCCTCTTGCCAAAGCAGGTTTTAAAATGTTTCCTGCATCCATTGAGCCTTCAGCAGAACCAGCACCGACAATAAGGTGTAGCTCATCTACAAAAAGAATGACATTTTTTCTTTTTTGCAACTCTGTAATTACTTGTTTAAGACGCTCTTCAAATTGACCGCGAATTCCTGTGTTAGCGACAAGGGAAGCTACATCCAACAAATATATTTCCTTGTTTTTTAATTTTGAAGGAACATCGCCTTCTACAATTTTCAAGGCTAACCCTTCCACTATGGCAGTTTTACCTACACCTGGTTCCCCGATCAGGACAGGGTTGTTTTTATTTCGCCTATTTAAAATTTCAATCACACGTTTAATTTCTTTATCACGGCCAATGACAGGATCAATGAGACCTGTTTTGGCAATGTTGGTTATATTTTTACCTAGCTCATCAAGAATGCTTCCACCTTTTTTGCTTCCTAGTGATTGGTTTTGAGCCGTCCCGTTTACATGGCCTTCATCATTAGACGAGCCATTCCCAAAAGGAAAGTCAGAGAAAAAACTAGTGGGCGTCGGTGATGTCATTTGTGCTCTTACTTCTTCAAAGCAGGAAGAGCATAAGACAAGTTGTGTCTGCTCGTTATTTGAACGAAATTTAAATTGAATCGTTGCGTTATTTACTTCACATTTTTGACATTTCATCATCATGCTACCTCCTAATATTGTTGTGATATGACCCCTTATTTTGCAAGGGAAACATTTCACCTTTGATAAAAGTTTGACTTATTTTGACCTTTAAAGGTTGTAAGGTTATTATACTTTGACCTTTTTTGACTTTCAAGTAGTATGCTTACAGGAAATTAGTGGAATACAAAAGTTATGTTGAAAAGTTCAGAATATTGTATTGACTTTATTGCGTTACAGTTGCTATAATTGCAAAAAGTTTTAGTAATAATTATTTCTCCTTAGAAATATCGTAGATTATATAACTATTATGTTTTAACGTATTAACCAACTAAATAACTCTTATCCAGAGTGACTGAGGGATCAGGCCCGATGAAGTCCGGCAACCTTCAAGAATTTATTTTCTTGAGTTGGTGCTAATTCCTGCAGGCAATGTAGCCTGAGAGATAAGAGGAGGAATGTTAAACCTCTTCTTAGGAAGGGGTTTTTATTTTGTGGAAAATAGAAAAATGGAGGAATGTAGGATGACAAAACCAAACTATGATGTGGAAACAGTATTATTGCACGGAGGACAAACGCCAGACCCGACGACAGGTTCAAGGGCCGTACCTATTTATCAAACAACTTCCTATGTTTTCGACAACACCGACCATGCTCAAAATCTTTTTGCGTTAAATGAATTTGGCAATATATACACGAGAATCATGAATCCAACTGTAGATGTGCTGGAAAAAAGACTTGCTCTCTTGGAAGGAGGGGCAGCAGCTGTTGCGACAAGCTCAGGAATGTCAGCCATTGCTTTTGCGATTTTGAACATTGCCCATGCCGGAGATGAAATTGTTGCTGCAGAAAACTTATATGGCGGAACTTATAATCTCTTTGCTGTAACACTTCCAAAGTACGGAATTAAGGTAAAGTTTGTAGATGCAACAGACCCGGAAAATTTCCGCAACGCAATTACACCTAAAACGAAGGCGATATTCGGAGAAATCATTGGAAACCCAAGCTTACGCGTACTGGATGTAGAGGCGGTAGCAAAGGTGGCTCACGATAACTCTATCCCATTGATCATTGACAATACCTTTGCTTCCCCTTACCTTTGCAATCCTATCAAGTGGGGAGCGGACATCGTTGTCCATTCTGCAACGAAATGGATAGGTGGCCATGGAACAACCATTGGCGGAGTAGTAGTGGACGGTGGGAACTTTAACTGGGACCATCCGAACTTCCCTGGATTTACGGAGCCGGATGCAAGCTATAACGGAATTAAATATGCACAGACTTTTGGGAATCTGGCATTTGCTGTGAAGCTAAGAGTGCAACTTCTAAGAGATTTTGGCGCATGCTTGAGTCCTCAAAATGCATTTTTACTTTTACAGGGACTTGAAACCTTGCACTTACGAGTAGAAAAGCATAACGAGAATGCCCTGGAATTAGCGAAATACCTACAAGATCACCCTGCAGTGGAATGGGTTTCCTATCCTGGACTGCCAGATCACCCGGCACATACTCTTGCGAGAAAATATTTGGGTAGAGGCAATGGTTCCATTGTAAACTTTGGAATTAAAGGTGGAAGAGATGCAGGGAGAAAGGCGATTGACAGCATTAAACTCTGGTCTCATGTGGCAAATGTCGGAGATGCAAAATCTTTAATTATTCACCCCGCTTCCACCACACATCAGCAGCTAACAGGTGACGATTTAATTAAATCCGGTGTGACAGAAGATCTGATTCGCTTATCTGTCGGAATTGAGTCGCTAAAGGATCTGCAGAATGATTTAGATCAGGCACTATTCGTGGCTACTGGAAAGTCCAAACAAGCTGCAGTCAGTCAAAACATATAGAAATGAGTGGGATTTTGTGAGCTGTCAAACGGAACATACCAAAAAGGTATCGATCGGAACGCTGCTTTTAGAAAACGGAAAAAAACTCCCTAATGTGGAGATAGCATATGAACGAAAAGGAAATCCATCGGGTGAAGTGATTGTGGTGTGCCATGCTCTATCGGGAAATCAAGCTACTGTCGGTTCAAAAGAAAACCCTGGTTGGTGGAATAAATTTATCGGACCAGATCTTTATATCGACACGAACAGGTATCAAGTTATAACAATGAATGTACTTGGTGGATGCAATGGTAGTACGGGACCAACGAGTATTGACACTGAAACTGGTAGAAAATACGGCGCAGCCTTTCCTGCCATCACCATCAGGGACATGGTGCACTCCCAATATAAAGCCTTGCGAAAGTTAGGAATTGACCGAGTAAAGGCAATTATCGGGGGATCGCTTGGTGGAATGCAGGTGCTTGAATGGGGACATTTGTATCCAAACTTCACAGAAATTCTCATTCCAATGGCGGTGACACCATATTTTACAGATTATGCCCTAGCATACAATTCAATAGGCAGGCATGCGATTAAATCAGATCCTCTGTGGGATAACGGAAACTATTCTGAAGGGACTATCATTAAAGGGATGGAGATAGCGAGAATGGTGGGGGTGGTCACCTACCGCTCGGAAAGCCTATTTAATGACCGTTTTAACAGGGAAAAGAAAGAAAGTGTAGATATAGAATATCAGGTTGACTCCTATTTGAAATATCAGGGCCAGAAATTTTCCAAACGGTTTGATGCAAACAGCTATCTTATTCTCCTTCAGGCAATGGATCAATATGATCTCGGGTTTAAAAGAGGAGGGTGGCAACATGCGCTGGAGAAAGTGGAGGCAAAAGTTTGTATGGTCAGTTTTTCTGGCGACCTTCTTTATCCTCCACCTTTAGCAGAAGCGTTTATTAAGGAACTGAATAAACGCAATAAAAATTCGGCCTATATACAAGTTGAAACAAGGTTCGGGCATGACGGGTTTCTTGTGGAATTTGATAAATGGGGACATCATGTCAAAAACATATTAGAGAAAAAGGAAGTGACAGAATGTCTCATTTAAATATTGCAATCCTAGGATTTGGTACAGTCGGTAAAGGAGTTCATCATTCCATTAAATCTCACCAAACGAGGTTAGAACAGGTATTGGGGAAAAGTGTGAGGGTAGTGGCAATCCTTGTTAAGAATATAGAAAAACATGAACAATCTCGTGAGGATGGAGTTATACTTACGACAAACTACGAAGAAATTTTGAATATTGGGGAACTAGATGTAATAGTAGATGCCATTGTGGGCTGTGAGCCGGGACACACCTATTTAACACAGGCATTGGAAAAAGGAATACACGTGGTGACAGCGAACAAGGAAATGTTTGCTCATCATGGAGAGGAGCTTCTTGCCCTGGCCAAAAAGAATGGTGTTTCGGTAGGGTTTGAGGCAACGGTAGCTGGTGGTGTACCTGTTATTCAAACTCTGAAACAACTTTTGCAGGTGAACCGAATTAAAAGAGTTGAAGGTATATTAAATGGAACGTCCAACTTCATCTTATCCAGCATGAGAAAAGATGGTCATTCTTTTGAAGCAACCTTACAAGCAGCACAAGAAAACGGGTATGCAGAAGCTGATCCTTCTAATGATATTGAGGGATATGATGCATTTTATAAGGCTGTGGTTTTAAGTCAGCTTATCTATGGGGAAAAACCTGATGAACAGTCAACCATCCGAAAGGGTATTACAGACATTACTGCAGACTATGTGGAAAGTGCTGTTGAGCTTGGATTACGCTTCAGGCATATTGTCACGTTATTTAGAGGGGAAAAAGGGGTTCAGTGTAAGGTGGAGCCGGTGTTGATTTCTACCGAACATCCATTTTATCAGGTCGATGGGGTGCAAAACGCGGTTTCCATAGAGACCGACCTTGTTGGTAATGTTCAACTACAAGGACCTGGAGCGGGTATGTATCCAACAGCAAGTGCTATCTTGGAAGACATCATCCAGATCAGCCGTCCTGTTTTTACAGAACCAGCTTACCTGGAGTATCAGGAGGATGTTGCGAATTCATCTAAATGGGTGCTTTTTAGTAAGAATAGAAAATTAGAAATTCCTTATGACATCAAAGTTTTAGCTCGTCTATCTGATAAAGCGGCTGTTGTTGAAACAGAAGAAGTGGAAAGGATTCTTTTAGAAAATCCATTGCTCGCTCATTTTGAACTTAAAGGAAATTATCAGCATAGAGTGGAAACAGTAAACGTATAATCTATCAGCTCGTACAATTCTCTCTTCTTTCTTACCAGCTTGTCTCATATATATGTGACAAGCTGGTTTTATTTTGGTGGAATGTATATGGGAGAAGAGGGTGTGGCAATCGTGAAACGCAGCTGGCTTAGTGCTTGTCAAATAGGGGCAGTGTATGTAGGAACCATTGTAGGTGCGGGTTTTGCTACAGGCAAAGAAATTGTTCAGTTTTTTACGCAATACGGGTGGATCGGATTTATTACGATACTTATGAGTGGTTTTTTATTTATTTGGCTGGGAACAAAAATGATGCTGATTTCCAAAAGAATCAAAGCAAATTCCTATAAAGAGTTTAATGAATATTTATTTGGTATGTCTGCGGGAACGATAGTCAATCTTTTTATGCTGGTCATTTTGATTTGTGTGGGGGCAGTGATGCTTTCCGGAGCAGGTGCAGTTTTTGAGGAACAACTTGGATGGTCCTTTCAGCTTGGTTTACTCATTACGGTTGTGCTTTCAGTATGTGTTGTCCTATTCGGAGTAAAAGGGCTGGTTGGGGTCAACATTATTGTAGTTCCCGTAATGATTATATTCAGTTTTATTATTGCAGGAAATTCCATTGCTGATAATGGTTTATCTTTTTTGAGTCTGGATCCTGTAAAGGACAGTTTAAAGGGATGGTTGGCACCTTTCATGTATGTATCATTTAATCTTGCAATGGCACAACCTGTTCTTGTTCCGTTGGCAACGGAGGCAAAGGATGATTGGGTCATTAAACGTGGCGGGTTCATCGGTGGATTGGTCTTGTGTTTTATTTTATTGACGTGTCATATATCGATTGCTTCGCTTCCTGATTTTCATACGTTTGAAATACCAATGGCGGAAGTGGTGAAGTTGAGTATGCTTTCGTTTTTTGGCATTTATGTTTTTGTGATTTATGGGGAGATTTTTACGTCGGTTGTGAGTGATATTTTTGGGTTGCAGCGGCAGTTGGAGAGTATGTTGAAGGTGTCGAGGTATGTGGTGACGATTGTGTTGGTGAGTATTATTTATATGATTAGTCAGATTGGGTATGGTAGTTTGATTGAGCATTTGTATCCGTTTTTTGGGTATGTGAGTATGGCGTTTTTGGTGTTGTTGGTTGTGAGGAAGTGAGGGGGAAATTGGTAAACTCCCTGTTGATTTCCGCAAATGGCTTCGCTTTCCGCGGGGCGACCTTGAGCCTCCTCACTTCGTTGCGGGGTCTCAACATTGCCGCTACTTCCCCGGAGGAGTCTTCGCCATTTGCTCCAATCAACAGGGTGGAACGGTATCATCACAATTCTCTTACTAACTCCCTGTTTCCTTTCGTTCCAGGTGTTCGCTTTCCGCGGGACGGTGCTTGAGCCTCCTCGGCTTCGCCGTGGCCACTGAAAAAGTCTTTGATTTTATATTTTGTTAAGACACCGCTGTTGATTTCCGCAAACGGCCTCGCTTTCCACGGGGCGACCTTGAGCCTCCTCGGGCTACGCCCTGCGGGGTCTCAACAGTGTCGCTACTTCCCCGTAGGAGTCTTCGCCTTTTGCTCCAATCAACAGCTATAAATTATCAAAAAGTTAGGTTATTAGGTTTTTCAGTGGCCTTGCTTCGCCTGTGGGGTCTCAAGCTACCGTTTCTCCCCCGCTGGAGTCTCACACCTTGCACACCAGTCAACAGGGTGGGTAGGTATCTTCACAAATATCTTACTAACCCGTTCACTTCCTCAAAAGGTGCTTATCGTACGAATGTAGCGACGATTGCAACGAATGGGATGGCGGTCATTAGGACATTGCCGATTAGGAAGAATGTCATCAGTTTTTCTTTTAGTTCAGGTGCACCGCTGACTAGTTCACTCTTTTTCATTAAGTTAAGAATAAAGTTCACTAACACACTCACTGCCACAATTGTAATTGGAATGAATAAGTTGACTGTGGAATCCATCAAAGTCATAAAACCGAAGACAATAAGAATTAGTGGCAGTGCTTCAATGACAGCTACATAAATGAAGAATCTAGATTGAATTTGTGCAAAGGTTTGAGGCTCCAACACAAGTTTTTCCATGCTTGAGCGTAAAACAATCGAAATTCCAAAACTTGCAATCACAGCTGCTATAACAAATAAATATAAAGCATCCATCAAATTTCCCCTCCTGAAATATACAGAATAAGTATATATTTTACCTTATTATTTCCAAAAGAGATATCAAAAGTTTAATGGGAATATGACAAGTAACCATAAATCAAATACAAGGTGGGAGATGATTATAAGAGCAAGGGAGTTCTTCCATACATATAAGGCTCCCCAAGCAATTCCTGCCGTGGCTGCTGCGGCGACCAACATCGGATTGCCTGTCCAGATGTAATGCATACAGACATGCCCCTGCAATAACCCCCATTAACATGCCGTATCTATCTACTAGTTTAGATTGAAGATACCTTCTCCAGAAAACTTCTTCTCCTGGAATAATGATTAGAACCAATACTAAGTAGTGCCACCATCTACTTGGCCCTACAATCAGATATAGTTCCTTCACAAAAGTAATGAGTGGAAAGGGAAATACTTTAAGTAATAAATAAGCCGCTAAAAATAGTCCATATAAAATCGTCCCGGTTAAGATTCCGTACGAAATATCATGAATTGTTAAAAGTCGTTCATTAAGATGAGTGGGTTTCTTTTCTTTCAGGCTAATTAAAATAAGAATGAATAATGAGACGGTAAAAAGAATCCAAAAATAATCAGTTAGCAAAAAGCTGATAGCAAGTAAGATGTTTGCTAATGCTAAAAACAAAAGAATCTTTTTCATATTAGTTTCTCCTAGTTTTGAGGTTGACCTTATTTTAACAGGAAAGCTCTTTCTAATAAACGAACATACTAAGGAGGAAAAACACTTATTTTAAGTTAGGAGATGAGATGGAAGAATGACACAATCCAAAAGCCAACAGGAAAGACAAAGAAAAGTTAGAAAGCAATCACAAAATGATCATGGTAAAGTGAAGAGTTTCGAACAGCTAGCTGATGAAGCGGGGAAAAATAAATAATTTAATGATGTCGGTCATTCCTGTATCAGGGGATGACCGCTATTGCTACATGAGCTCAGGTGAATATTGAGTGCGATATAAAAGCATACTATTGGAAGATATTACAGAAATGAGGCTTAGAGTATGGGTAATCAGCATGAAAAAAAGAGATATGTTGCCATCTTAAGTCCTTATACTACAAGTCTTTTGCATTATCGCAAGCCTTTTGTAGTGGCTTGGTGGGGTGCGGCATTTCCAGGATTTGGACACTTTATGTTATCAAAATACCTGACAGCCTTCATATTAATTTCATGGGAAGTCGTTAGTAATTCATTGGCTCATTTAAATGAAGCTATATATCTCTCTATGACGGGGAGATTTGATGAGGGAATGGCAGTTCTTGATACGCATTGGATTATTTTGTATGTGTGCATGTATGTGTTTTCCATCTGGGACAGTTACCGCCTTACCATCGAAATGAATAAACATTATTCGTTAGCTTACCATGAAGGTTTTCCACTACTTATCAAGAATACATCTTCCATTGAGATTAACGTCCTTGATAAGAAGAACCCTTTGCTTGCGATTATTTGGTCTCTATTAACTCCAGGATTAGGTAATCTTTACGTAACAAGGGTCTTGTCTGTTATTTTTGTCTTAACATGGTGGTTGATCATTACATATCAAGCAAACGTCTTTCCAGCCATTCATATGACGCTTGTCGGAAATTTCCAAGGTGCTACCGATATATTAGTACCTCAATGGTTTTTATTCATCCCGTCCATTTATTGTTTTGCTGCATATGATTCCTATGTGAGTGCGGTGGAGCTCAATAAATTTATTGATAAGTATCTAGCAAGAGAATTAAAAGATAAGTACCAGGATATTCAGTTTAAAATGCCGATATAGAAAAGAGCTGGAAAGTAATGTACATTTTCGCTACATTTAAATACAACATGGAAATGGAACTTACATTACGTGAATTAGAAGAGCTGGGGCTAACGAAAGAACAAATCTTAGTGGTGCCGCTCGATAAGATTAAATACCAAACGAAGGCGATTGATTCTATGCATCGTTCAGATGGGAGAAGTCTAATCGATTTAGCTGCTATCTTTGGGATTATCTTTATGCTATTAGGGGTTATTTACGGGTATATCTTCTATCTGGGTCCCATACTCTGGGGACTTTTCGGACTAATATTTGGTGGTCTTTTTGGTTTTTTGGTTGATTATTATTTTACTAAAAAAAGTGAAAAAGCATTGAAGAAACGCGGATCAGATGCAGATATTATCATTATGATTCAATGTTCAAAAGATAGGCAGGAAAGAATTGAGGATATATTGTGGAATAACATGGTGTTGGGGGTTGGCGTTTTAGAAAGGTAAAAGAGTATATTGCGATAAAAAGCCAATCCCAGGAGAGAGGGATTGGCTTTATGCTTTTACTAATAGAGACTCATACCCAAATACGTTCAAACTCCTTTCCGTGCCCGAGGGAAAAACAGAGTTCTTTTAAGTATCTATTCAAGCGTTCTTTTTCCAGTTCAAAATATTTTTCGCCTTTAATCGATTCTATTGTATGCTTTGTATACTTCCAGATAGCCTCTTTACGAAAGTCTGGCGAATGATCTGCTATGGTTTTTAATACATGAATGGTAGAGGAGATAACATCAATGTCCATTTTCCCATAGCGAATGATAGGGGAGAAGGCAATATCAAGGTAATCAAAAAAGTCTGGAGTTTTGACAATCACTCGCAAGTTTCTATGTCTATCATTGAAATAGGGTTGTGGTCCTTGCATGGACGCTAGTTTTGAAAGCAGAGTGCCAAGCTGTTCGATACAATGAACTGCTGTGCTTGGATCGTTGATGCCAGACGAAAGGGCTCTTACGCCTATTTCATTTACTTTTCTGATGCCAAATTCCACATCCTCCAAAGGAGCACGGGCGATGGAGACGGTGATTAATGAGCGGAAGGACTCTTTGTCAATCTTCTTCCCCGATCCCCAAACAGAAAGAAGCGGTGTATGTTCATTGATATAATCGCCTTGCTGCCGTTCGACACGTACAATGCAATCTGAATTATAGGCTTCTTTTACTAAAGCATCTACATCAATATACTGAACATATCCAGGCTCTTTGCTCATGATTGTCACTGGTTCTTTTGTAGAAATTTCCTGGCTCTCCCAGTCATCCCATGGCGCGTCGTGTATGGACGCATCACTTTCTACAAACAGTTCTTCCATACAGTCCATCGTTTCAACGGTGATGTTATGGAGTAAATTGCTTACTTGAATCCACGTGGTGACATGTTGGATGAAAAAGACGAATACAATTAAGCAAAGGATAGCAATAGCAACTGCGAATGAAGGGACGAGAAATAGCTGATTTTCGGTTGTTTCCTTTAAAAATAGAAGTAAAATGATGCAATAAATGAATCCTGCCGTAAATATTCCAAGTACCCTTTGGGTGGAATGATCCGTTATGAAGTTTTGCAATGCCCTTGGGGAAAACTCTGACAGATACGTGGTAAGGACTACCAGGATTGTAGAGAATGTAATGGTCGTCATTGTTAACAATGAAGAAGCAATGGAGCTGAGAATGGTTTGGGAGAGCCCGATATCTGATAAAAAAATGGCTGGTATCTGATTCTCTGCATCCGTAGTTGAAAGAATAAAATTATCAAGAAATAGCGTGCAGATTGCTAGAAGGAAAGCTAATACCCCATAAAACGAAGGCAAATACCAAAAGCTTGTTCTCAAACGTAATAGATTTGCTGACCGTGCCATTTTTAACACTCCCTGAAATTAAAGTACTCTTGAAGAAAATGTAGATACTTTTATGAAAATATGTTATAGTAACAAAGTTAAATTGAATAAAGTCTTACGCCGATTCTAGGCGTCAGGAGAGGTTCTAGCAAATACCCTCTATAAAAAACTAAGGACAGATACCAAACTATATTCCTTAGGATATAGTTTTTTTATTTTTTCTGATGTTATGCGCTAGCCTCCATTATTTTTGGTTAGCGTTTTTTGTATGACTATAGATAGTGATAATTAAAGGAGTGAAGACACGATGAAGCAACAGGAAAAAGCGATGGTCGTGTTCAGTGGCGGTCAGGACAGCACTACTTGCCTGATTTGGGCAATGAAGGAATTTGATGAAGTGGAAGCTGTCACGTTCCATTATGGACAGCGACATGAACTAGAAATTGATTGTGCGAAAAATATTGCAAAAGAACTTGGAGTAAAACACCGCATTCTTGATATGTCTCTTTTAGGGCAATTAACACCAAATGCCCTTACAAGAGATGATATTGAAATAGAAGAAAAAGAAGGAGAATTGCCTAGTACGTTTGTAGACGGAAGAAATCTTCTATTCCTTTCCTTTGCAGCGGTAGCAGCAAAACAGATTGGAGCGAGACATATCGTGACAGGAGTTTGTGAAACAGACTTCAGCGGGTACCCTGACTGTCGAGATGTTTTCATCAAATCCATGAACGTGACGTTAAACCTTTCTATGGATTATCCATTTGTCATACACACTCCATTGATGTGGCTGAACAAGGAAGAAACATGGAAACTGGCAGATGACCTTGGTTCACTCGATTTTGTAAGAACAAAGACTTTGACTTGCTATAATGGGATAATCGCGGATGGGTGCGGCGAGTGCCCGGCATGTAAACTGAGAAAACGTGGATTGGATGACTACCTTGCTAAAAAAGATAAAGGGGTTGTGTCCTCATGATGCAACAAATTTATCCACAAGTACAACATGACTTCTCCTATGAATTGAATAAGGATATGCAAATAGCAGCAGCGCATTTTGTTCCAACAGATGCAGCAGGGAAATGCAGACAACTGCATGGACACACCTATTTCGTCAATGTGACAGTTGCAGGAGACAACTTGGATGAGGCTGGTTTTCTTGTTAATTTTCAAGTGTTGAAAAAGCTTCTGCATGATAAATTTGATCATACGGTTTTAAATGATCATAAAGATGTCTTCAATGATCACGATCCAAATTATTTTCCAACAACGGAAGTAGTAGCAAGAACGATGTGGGAAACGATAGAAAAGCATTTGGAGACTCTTCCTTCCAAACCTACCTGTCTACAAGTGTATGTAAGGGAAACACCGACAAGCTATTGTATTTACCGTCCTAAGAAGGGGAAAAAGAAATGAGTAGTCTAATACCGGTTTTAGAAATATTCGGCCCAACCATCCAAGGAGAAGGGATGGTCATTGGTCAGAAAACGATGTTTGTTCGAACGGCTGGTTGTGATTACCGCTGCTCTTGGTGCGATTCCGCTTTCACGTGGGATGGAAGTGCCAAGGATGACATAGTAATGATGTCACCTGAGGAGATTTATAAACAGTTGTTTGAGATAGGTGGGAAATCCTTTAATCATGTAACCATTTCTGGAGGAAACCCGGCTCTTTTAAAAAATATCGGGGAACTAGTAAAACTTCTTCATGAGAAAGATATTAAGGTGGCACTTGAAACACAAGGAAGCAAGTGGCAGGATTGGCTGAGTGAAATAGACGATTTGACCATTTCACCGAAACCACCAAGCTCCGGAATGGATACCAATTTCACTATACTTAGTGACCTGATAGAAAGAGTTAATAGAAGTTGTGTGTCTCTAAAGGTAGTGGTATTTGATGAAGACGATTTGGCTTATGCTAAAGGGGTTCACAAGCGTTTTCCGGATATAGCTTTTTATGTACAAGTAGGAAATGATGATACAACCACCGAGGATGATGAAATGTTAGTCAGCAAATTGTTGACTAAATATGAGTGGTTGATAGATCAAGTAATGAAAGATGATGAAATGAATAATGTCCGCGTGTTGCCACAATTGCACACACTAGTATGGGGTAATAAGCGCGGGGTTTAATAAAGGAGAGAGTGAATATGTCAGGAAGAAAAGATTCAGAATTGGAAGGTGTAACATTGCTAGGGAATCAAGGGACAAGTTATTTGTTTAACTATTCCCCGGATGTTTTGGAAACCTTTGAAAACAAACACCCAAACAGAGATTATTTTGTAAAATTCAATTGTCCGGAGTTTACAAGTTTATGTCCAAAAACGAATCAGCCGGATTTCGCCACTATTTACATTAGCTATATTCCTGGTGAATTGATGGTGGAGAGCAAATCATTGAAGTTGTACCTATTCAGCTTCCGTAACCATGGAGATTTCCACGAAGACTGTATGAATATCATCATGAATGATTTAATCGAACTAATGGATCCACGCTATATCGAAGTATGGGGTAAATTCACCCCGCGCGGCGGAATTTCCATTGATCCATACACCAACTATGGAAAACCAGGCACAAGATACGAAGAGATGGCACAATACCGCCTGATGAACCACGACCTATACCCAGAAAAAATCGATAACAGATAAATCATCCAAGAAAACACAGCTTCGGTTGTGTTTTTCTTTTTTTAGAGGTATGTGTGTAAACCAGTTGATTTCCGCTCTAGGCGCTTCGCTTGCCTGCGGGCGGTCCGTGAGCCTCCTCGGCTTGCAACCTGTGGGGTCTCACCTGTCCCTTCCTCCCGCGGGCGTCTGCGCGCCTTCCACTCCAATCAACAAGATGGATTCATTCACCGAGGGTTTATAAAAGGGGATCTAACCGAGTAAACTGAAAAAGCATTAACATATCCGTCTACCTAATTTCCAGCTGTGAATTGGAGCAAATGGCAGAGACTCCAGCGGGGGAGTAACGGTAGCTTGAGACCCCACAGCGCAGCGAGGAGGCTCAAGCACCGTCCCGCGGAAAGCGAAGCCATTTGCGGAAAGGAACGGCGTCGATTAACCAAACAACTAAGCTTTTAGTTTTAAAAGAACCAAAACTTATACTAAAATCCCTCCCAATTGAAAATAATAACAGTAAAATAGGAGGGGACAAAAATGACAAACCATACAACAGAATGGTCTTGTGCAGAAACCAGCACACTATGGACACTGTACCTAAACAACTCCATGTCAGCATGTGTCTTAAGATACTTCCTTGAAACAGTAGAGGATAAGCAAATTCGAACAATCATTGCAAAAGCCTACGATGTAGCATCCTCAAATGAAAACGAACTAAAGGCCGTTTTTTGGAAGGAAAAATACCCACTGCCGTTAGCCTTTTCAGAAAATGACATAAATCTTAAAGCGCCTAGACTCTTTTCAGATACGTTCCAACTAGCTTACGTTTTACAAATGGCCAAAATCGGAATGGTTACATATGGGGCAAGTCTTAGTGCAATATCAAGGAAAGATATCAGAACGCTTTATAAGACATTCCTGCAGCGAACTATCGAGATATATGATATTACAACTGACCTGCTATTAGAAAGAGGTTTGTATATTAAGAAACCTAGTACCGTTATTCCTGATAGAGCTTATTTAGTGGAAGACAAAAAATATTTTAGCGGGATAAATCCTTTAGTGAACAAACGTACATTAAATACGATCGAAGTGACCCATCTAAGTATGAATATCGAAACTAATCAGATTGGGATGCTACTGTGTACTGCATTTTCCCAGACCGCTGTCAGCAAGGAAGTTCGTGAATTTATGGTAAAGGCTAAACAGATGGCCCATTCTCATATAAAAACATTTGTAGATATATTACTGAAGGATGATATTCAAGCACCAATGGCAGCAGATTATTCTGTAACCGCTTCTCACATACCACCTTTTTCTGATAAGTTAATGATGTTTCATAATAGTTTGATGGTGGCGGCCGGGATTGGGAATTATGCCACTGCATCCTCTGCAAGTCAACGTACAGATCTTGCGATAAAATATGAAAAGCTCTCTTCGGAGTCGGCATTACTAGCAAAATCTGGTGCAGACATCATGGTTACTAATCGTTGGATGGAACAACCTCCTTCCACTGCTGACAGAGAAGAATTGTCTAAAGAGCGTGAATAGTTGTAGGAGAGCGTTAATTCTGTTATAAAGTAATTAACAAAGGCAGAGGAGAACCATTCATGAACTCAAATAGAAATGCTCTTTTAATTGGAGCAACCGGTTTAGTAGGTGCGTACGTAAAAGAAGAGATTTTGCAAAATTCAGATTACAACAATCTAACGACATTTGTAAGGAACCAAACGAATGAGAATCATCCAAAACTAAAAGAAGTGAAAATTGACTTTGAGAACATGTCTGACTATAAAGAACATTTCAAAGTAGATGATTTGTTCATTTGTTTAGGGACAACTAAGAAAAAAGCAGGCACACAAGAGAAATTTCGTAAAGTGGACTATGACTATGTAGTGGAGGCAGCTCGTCTGGCCAAAGAAAGTGGAGTTACTAAAATTGCTGTAGTATCAGCAATTGGGGCGGATGAAAATTCTAGATTTTTTTACAATCAGGTAAAAGGGGAGATGGAACAGGCAGTATCAGCTATCGGGATTACGTCTACGTACTTCTTTAGGCCTTCCTTACTTCTCGGAGATCGAAATGAATTTAGGCTAGGAGAAAGAGTAGGGGAAGTGTTGGGTACGGTCATTCAACCTTTATTGCGCGGAAACTTACAAAAATATCGTTCTGTTCATGGGCAAACAGTTGCAAAAGCAATGGTTAAATTTTTAAAAGATGGCAGAGATGGTGTTCATACTGTGGAATCAGATCTTATCGCTAAAATAGGTGAGCTCTGACATTTATTATATCTTTATAGGTAAAGTTCGTTTCATTTCAGCGTAGCAGGGAATAAGAAATAAAAAATAGGAGTGTCCACTATGAGCCAAACGAAAGAGCTTAGAAGAATTCGTAAATCTGGCCATTTAACCATTCCCAAGTCAATTAGAGAACAACTTGAAATTTCCGACGGCGATGTTTTGATGATTATGGAACAACCTTTAGGATTAGTAATGAAACCGATAAATGAAGAACACATTTATAATGAATCCATTGTTTCCAATAACGGGAAGGTAAACATTCCTATTGAGATTAGGCGTAATCTGAATATTAATGAAGAAACACATTTTTCTGTTCGACTTGATAAAGAAAGTTCTGCCGTTATATTGGAAATTTTAGAAGAGGAAACTGGCTAGCAACAAAAAGACTTCCCCGCCTGATTTGGGGAAGTCTCTTTTCAATTTAAATCTATAAGGACTTTACTATTTTATAGTTTTTATGATTAACCACGGTTCGTTGTTCCAATTCTAAATCACGATAATTGTTCATATAGGTAAGGTCCACTATGACAGAGTTTTCATTTACTTTCTCTACCACCCCTTGAAGACCTTCACGAAATTCTATGATGTTACCCACTTCTGCTTTTTTCAACGATATCTCCCCCTAAATAGAGTTCACCGACAGGTACTGACTCTGTCTGGCTTTTTTTATTTTTGTGAAATAGTGGATTTAAAAAGTGTTACATACAGTTTGCATTATTTTTGCAGAAACGTAAATAGTTTCATGCTATTTTTTCTAAATTTTCTTTTAATTTATTTTTTTTTACATTGTGACCGTTACACATTAGAGTGCATATATAATAATAGGGCTACCTAATTGCCCCATTCGATTTATTCCTTATCCCCCATGGAATCCCTTCATTAGAAGGGGTTTTTTCATGCTTATTTTCACATTAGGTCAATAGTGATAAAATAAACAGTAGTATTTTGAAAGATGGAGTGATGATTGTGAATGAAAATTTAGCATCAGAAATATTGGACAAGCTTAAAAATGGAGAGCTTCATGAATATAGAATTCAAAAAGAGGATTTTATGATTTTTCGTAAAGTGCTGGTTGCACGTGATGACTTTAAACACTATAGAGGCATTGCCAAACACAAAGGTGAAGTAGTATACCAATATATGCAAGAAGCAAGAAGCTAGTTCAATACAAAAACCAAGTTGATCGCAGTGGAAGGCACGAAGACTCCTATGGGAGGAAGGGACAGGGGAGACCCCGCAACGAAGTGAGGAGGCTCCCGGACCGCCCATGGAAAGCGAAGTGCCTGAAACGAAGATCAGCTGTTTGGGATAATCTTATCGTTACACCGCATAACTTTCCGCCTAAGTTTCTTCAGCGCCTCTGCCCGCCACGACTTCACCGCACTTACCGTAACCCCCTCCTGTACAGCCACCTCCTCCATCCTTTTACCTTTTATGATGCACTCTACCACCCATTTCTTCTGCTTATCCGTTAAATGGCGAGTATATTCCTCCAACCCAACATCAGCAGCGTCCCCAGTGAAATCAAATCCCTCTTCCGGCAGCTCCTCCACAAACGTGTGCGTATTTTCCCACCTCACCTCTTTTTTTAAGAGATTAAGCAATTTTCCGCGTATTGATGAATATGCATAAGAAGTAAATGAACCCTTTCTGTAGTCTTGTGAACAGAAAGCTTCCCATAATGCGATGGTTGCTTCATGAACGTATCGATCTTTCTCTTTGTATATATTCAAAGTGTTAATAATATGGTGTATCATGGGAGTGTACTGATCTAATACCTCTTCAAAAGTTGGTTTCATTAGGAGTTCCTAACGAAAAGCTAGCTTTTCTCTATTACCGGTATCTTTACTATAGTGGACGGTTATTTAGTTGACATGTCAGGATATGAGGAATAAACTGTGAAGTAGCAGTGGCATATGACTTGTACAGTTGTGTGTTATGAAGAGTATGGAGGTTACCTGTAAGAGAGTATCAACGATAATGTAAAAAAGGGGTAATTGCCATGGAACATAAAAAAGAGGATAAACTAGCGAATCAATCCATGTTTCTATGGAAAAATGACGCCGACCGGACAGTACAAGGATTTTTATTGTACCCGGAAAACATTCCGGATATTCAATATATCAAAAAGTTATTACGTCATATGTATATGGCAAAGGAAATCTTCAAGATGTCGATCTGGTTTGAAGGGGACGTCATCCAAATTACTGGTCGAATACAATCTTTCCGCTATAAAGCCAACAAACTTACCATTAAAGATGTGGATAAGAACATTTATCATATTCGTATATTTGATGTGGTTGAGATTATTAGAAAGTCACAAAAATAGCAGTACTCAAGAGTCCAAATAGGGCTCTTTTTTTTATGCCCATCATTATTGCCTCCATTTAACAGTTGGTATATTACATAACTTTATAGGAAAAATAAAAGGAGAATTGTGAAGACCATTATTTCCATAGAGAGGGGGGAGTTCAATGAAAAACCTACTGAAAAAACTGTTTACACCTAAAAGCAGTCAAACATCCAACAAAGTAGAGGATATGTCTGTTACACAATTATTATTACAAATGGAAAAGTCTGTTGATTTTTTGAGATTTACTAATCAGACCAATGATGGTAGCAGGAAGGTCTGGATTAACTATTACTATACATTAGTGGATACTGATTTCCTGCATCGTGATATATTACATAGGATTTCTACTAGTTCCTGGAGCAATTTACAGGAATTAAAAAATATTCTACCAATCGAAGTAGTGACCATTAGCTCCGACCCGAAGGAAATAAGAGAAAAGCTGTTAACAGGCTTTATTTTTGTTCAAGTGGGAGAGAAGGACAAAAAAGGGTTGTTAGTCCGATCGGAGTTTGTGCAGACACGTGCAGTATCCCTTCCGGAAGTTGAGTTTAGTGTTATTGGCCCTAAAGAGTCTTTTGTTGAAAATATAGATTCTAATATCAACTTAATAAGACGACGCTTAAGCACTCCGATGTTGACTGTTGAACAGAAAATGTTAGGGACCATTTCCAGAACAAGAATTGCCGTGATGTCTCTGGATGGAATTGCGGATAGAGACAATGTGCAAACGGTCACGCAAAGACTTGATGAGGTGGAGTTTGATCATATAAATGACAGTTCCTATATAACACAACTAATATCGGATAATGGAAACTCCATTTTTCCGCTTCTTTTAGATACGGAGAGACCTGACCGGATTGTGTCCGCATTAACGGAGGGAAAAGTAGTGATTATGGTGGACGGTTCTCCTCACGGCCTTATTGGTCCTACTACTCTTGTGGAATTCTTCTCTTCCTTTGAAGATTATTATTTAAGCTATTGGCTATCATCTTTCTTCCGTCTAATCCGTCTGTTCGGGGTTGCGTTTTCCATCTTAGTAACTCCAGTCTATGTAGCAGTTCTAAGCTATCATTATGAATTGATTCCTAAAGATCTATTGAGTACATTGATATCTTCAAGGCGTGAGGTTCCATTGCCACCTATACTTGAAGCGATATTTCTTGAATTGACTATTGAATTGCTAAGGGAAGCGGGAGCAAGACTTCCTACAAAGGTAGGTCAGACAATCGGTATCGTGGGTGGAATTGTTATTGGGACGGCTTCGGTTGAAGCTGGTCTGACAAGTAACGTACTTTTAATTATCGTTGCGCTTGCTGCGCTTGCATCCTTTACGACACCAGTTTATAAGATGGGTAATACTATCCGACTCTTGAGATTTCCTTTTCTATTGTTTGCGGAATTATGGGGATTGCTAGGCATTGTTTTTTGCTTCTGCATTTTGGCAGCGCATCTGTTAAGGCTGACATCTCTCGGAAGGCCTTACTTGGAACCCATTTATCCTCCTAGGGTAAAAGATATGAAGGATGCTTTGTTACGACTACCTTTTTCGATGCAAACAGAAAGGCCAGGGCAATTAAGAACTAATAAACCTCACAGAATGGCCAAAACACGAAAAAAACCCAAAAAGGATATTGATGAATAATGAAATAAGAAGGGAGGCATGACATTGCAAAAAATTCCAAAGCAGTTCCAAGTTTCATCCTTTTTAGTGTTTTACTTAATTCATAGCACACAGTTTGGAGTTGGGGCACTTGGCTATCAGCGGATTATTGCAATGTCTGCCGGCTACGATGCTTGGATGGGGATTATCCTTTTTGGTGGGATTACCCATATTATTATTTATATGATATACAAGATATGTGAAAAAAGTAACGGAGACTTGGCGAGTGCCCATCGAATGGCTTTTGGGAAATGGTTAGGTAACCTTCTAAACCTCTTTTTTGTTATCTACTTCATCATGACAGCTGTTACCGTGCTGCGAACATATATTGAGGTGGTACAAGTTTGGTTATTTCCAGATTTGAGCACGTGGTTTTTTTCACTAATATTTTTACTCCTGGTGTATTACATCATTACAGGTGGATTTAGAGTCATTACAGGGATAGCCTTTTTGGGAGTTATGCTACCTTCTTATTTAATCTTAACAATTGTACTTCCACTTGAGTATGCAGATTTTCGAAATTTGCTACCAATATTCGATCATTCCCTTAAAGACATTATTCTGTCAGGCAGGGATATGACTTTAAGTATGCTTGGATTTGAGACGCTATTAATGTTCTATCCATTTATAAGCAAACCACAACAATCCAAAAAATGGGCTCATTTAGGAGTGTTTGTCACCTCATTCATCTATCTAATATTCGCGTTAATCACGTTTGCCTATTTCAGTGAAGGGAAGCTGCAAAAAAATGTATGGGCAACGCTCTCCATTTGGAAAATCATTGAGCTTCCATTTGTAGAACGTGTAGAATATATCGGAATTGCCAATTGGTGTCTTATTATCCTTCCTAATGTCTGCCTGTTTCTATGGTGTTCTAGCCGGCTTGCCAAAAGAATGACCAAATTGAAACACAGAACCGCATTAACAGGCATAACAGTTGTGGTGTTTATTATCATGAATCAATTCGAAGATAGAAAATTAATCAATGAATTAAACTCTTATTTGGGACAAGTAGGATTTTATATGGGCTATGTTTATATTCCCTTGTTATTTTTAGTTATTACATTTGTGCATTGGAGAAGGGGGAAAAAAGAAGATGAGAAAATATAATTACACCTGGGTTATTTCCATCTCAATCTGTCTCTTTCTTACAGGGTGCTTGGAAAAGGAAATAGTGGATGATATTAATATTGAATCAGTGGAGGGCTTTGATTTAATAGGGGAAAACGAAGTGATGGGTACTTTCGTTGTCCCTGTATATCAAGCCGATAAAAAGATTGTCAATGAAACATTTACCGCAATCTCCCAGTTGAACAAAGATATATTAAGGAGTGCGCAGAAAGAATCATCCGTCCCGATTGTTAACGGGAGCTTAGAGCTAGTGTTGTTCAACAAAGCGATGGCAGAAAAGGGTATTCTCCAACTAGTGGACGGTTTACAACGGGATGCAAGTATCGGAACAGGTTTATACTTGGCAATTGTGGATGGAGAGACAAAGGAACTATTAGAACAAAACCTTGGTACCAGGGGGACAGGGGATCATCTTTTCAACTTGCTTAAACACAATATAGAGAGACGGGACGTTCCAAAAACCAATTTGCATATTTTCCTGTCAGATTATTTTCAAAAGGGGAAGGATCCCAACTTACCTATTTTAAAGAAAACAGAAGATAGTGCAGAAATTGTGGGAGTCGCAGTTATGAAAAAAGATAAATATGAAATGACCATTCCGAATGAAAAATTGTTTTATTTTAAAACACTCGTGGACAAGCATTCCGATGGGACCGTTTCTTTAGAAGTGGACGGGAAAGAGGAATTCGTTTCTATTCGCAGTATTAAGACAGATAGGAAATTTAAGGTGAAATGGGAAGATGACACTCCTTCTATTAAAATAACAGTAAGATTGGATGGAGCGGTGAGAGAATATACCGGTAACAAAGTAACTCCAAAGGAATTGAAGGAGTTCCAAAAGTTGTTGGAAGATAAAATCATCAAAGAATCGCAATCAATGATACAGGAATTTCAGGAAAAAGGGGTAGATCCGATTGGCTTAGGATATGAAGCAAAATCTCGTAAAAGGGGCTTTGACTATAAAAAATGGAAAGACGAGACCTATCCAACTTTAAGGGTTCAAGTGGAGGCAGATGTGAGGCTTATCAGCACAGGTATTACGGAATAGGTCAGATGTCCAAGTGTGTTGAATATAATAGGATAACATCTGATAAGGGGGGCTAAACATGCCTCAGAAGATTCTGTTGTATTGTGATCCCGGGATTGATGATTCCCTGGCCATTATTTATGCGTTGTTGAACCCGGAAATTGAATTGGTTGGTATTGTGACAAGCTATGGCAATGTCGATCAAGAACAAGCAACGCAAAATGTGGCTTATCTTCTCGAACTTGGCGGCAAGAAGGATATTGTATTGATTGGCGGGGCGAAAACACCATTATCTGGTGAGTTTACTCCCTATTATCCTGAGAAGGATTAGGGCCAATTAAACCTCCGGCCACGATAAAAGGAGAATTATTAAACTTTGATGCAATCTTTAAATTAATTGAGGACTATGGAGAAGAATTGATCATTGTGGATGTTGGGAGGTCCACTTCCCTTGCCATTTCCTTTAACCTAGCTGGTGCAGAAACGATGAATGCAATTAAGGGTTTTTATTTAATGGGAGGTGCCTTTCTTACTCCAGGAAATGTAACCGCAGGAGCGGAAGCAAATTTCTATGGTGATCCGATTGCTGCAGGAATTGTAATGGAAAAAGTGAAAAATGGTGTTCTCTATCCGTTGAATGTCACGAAAGAAGCAATCATCACGCCGGAAATGATTGATGACATTATTAAGGAAGAAAACAACCCGTATCAAAGTCTTATCAAAGAGATATTTGATTATTATTTTAAAGCTTACCAAAAGCTAATACCAGGTATAGAAGGAAGTCCTTTGCATGATGTCATGACATTGTTTGCTGTGACAACGCCGCAAGCTTTCAAATATGTGGAGAAAGAAGTCAAAGTTGGGTTAGATGAGGGGAATTTAAGAGGAGTTAGTATCGCGGATTTTCGTCCAAAACCAGATGAGAAAGGAAATAAAGTGACTATTGCACTAGAGGTGGATCCAGAGGAATTCGCTGAAAACTTCGTAAAGGTCATGTCCTCGCCTATTTCGAACGAAAATTGATTATTGTAATATTTGGTAGTAAACAGTTCTATAGACTCATGACAGTACGTACTATAGTAGTGTGTGAAGTTATAGAACTGGAGGGATGATAATGGGAGTTAGGTTGATAAAAATTTCCGTTATCTATTTTTTGATAGGTGTTGGTATCGGTTATTATATGTCAACGTCACATGCATACAATTTGACGCCTGTACACGTTCATATTAATCTTCTTGGATGGACCGCTCTGACACTTGCTGGTATCATTTATATTTTATTTCCTGCAGCCGGAAAAACGAAACTTGCAACATGGCATTTTTGGTTACACAATATTGGATTGCCATTGATGATGGTTGGGTTGGCGTTTGTCGTATACGGTAATGAGTCTTTATTGATTTTGACAATTGTCGGGGCAAATTTAACAACTTTAGGTGTGTTATTGTTTGTGATAAATGTATTAAAGAACGTCAAGCAACCTGAAAGTGAATGATTTTTAATAATTGTCCAGTGCCCTAAAGGTGTACTGGATCTTTTTTGTTTTGCAACTATTCCTTTAGCATGGCTTTTGATATCATGAAATGTAAGAGCAATATGAAGAAGGGGTCGATTACATGTCATTTCACCAATGTCCAAACTGTCAAGAAGAAGTAAAATATAAAACCAAGTTAACCTCTGTCTTTTTTGGGTATCGCCCAATCAAGTGTGAGGGGTGCGAAACCGTTTATGAAGTAGATGAAAAATTCCGTTTCATCTTATCTCTTTATACTGTGCTAATACCGATTCTTATTGCTTATATGCTAAGTGCGATGATGGGGGTTTTACATACAAGATGGAGCCAAGTGCTTATTGTGTTAGTCTTTGGTTCAGCCGGGGTGTTTTATGCAGCAACCAAAGTGCGTTACAAGAAATCAAAGCTACAGCCGGCAGAAGAAAAGAAAGAAGAAAAAGCTAAATAAAAAACGAGAAGGATTTCGATTCCTTCTCGTTTTTTATGTTTTTTACACCTGATCTAGTACCCAGATCAGGAAGGCGGCCACTATGACCAGTGAGATAGCATGAAGTACAAAAGAACCGATAAAATCTTTTAAGACAATTAAATAATGGAATTGACTTTTCTTATTATTACGTACAATTCTTCTCGCTCTCGTATCCATCACTTCACTCCTACACACATGAAGAAATTTGTAAGTATATTATACAAAATATTCTAACAAATAATAAGTAATTAAGTAGAAATTTGTAAAAAAAACTAAATATATGTACACCAGTGTCATTTTACCACATAAAAGAAAAGTGGGTAGTTATTTTATCGGAATAATGATAAGGATGTTTAGCATGAGATTGTATATCTACGTCTTGTAAAATAATTGAAATAAAGATTGACGTTCCAATTTGTCTTAGTGTACTATCTAACTAGAACACTAAAACGCAAAGGGGAGTTTTAATGGAAACCAATGCTTTTAAAGGGTTGATGAGAAAAGAATGGCTGATTACAAAAAACCATTTTATTTTCCTTACATGTTTCAAGCTTTTTATTTGGGCAGCTGTATTGGGTGGGAGTTTGTTTACCAAGAACCATGAACTTTTGTATATTGCGACATCTATGATTATCGGAATTCATGTGATTTATATCACCATGATTGTAGGATCAGGACTGAGCTTAGAGGAAAAGTCGCAAATGTGGCTGCATAATCCACGTTCCACAACCATGATGTTAGGCAGTAAACTTCTGACAGGAATTTTGCTCCAAATCATCAGTCTATTTATGGCTTTCCTGTTATTAGGGTTAACGGTGTTCTTTTTGGATAGTCCAGGTGAAAACTTCTTAACAGCAGGGTCTATATTTCAAATGAGTATACAATTAACGTTTAGTGGCTTGGAACTTGCTATTTTTTACACGTTTTATTGGACAGTTTACCATTCGATGGGCAAGTTCGTTTTTTTAGCTAAGTTTAAAGTGGTTCTTTTCACGTTGTTTATCATTGCTAGCGTCCTTTTGATTCTATTTATTGAAAAGCAGTTGTTGGCAGGACTGCACTCGATTTTACCTTTTCCGGTTGAAATGACAAAATTCATGAATGTCTATATTGAAGAAGAGGGCCTCGGGATCAGATCTGGCAGCGAAAATATTTCATTGGCAGGTCTACTTATTTCTTCTATAAAAATAATTGGTCTCTTTTTTCTATCAAGTTGGCTCTTAAATAAGGCGGTGGAAGTCAAATGACAGCAAAATACGATGCTGATAAACCGATTTATTTGCAGATCATTGATCGGATAAGTAAAGAAATCGTTCGCGGTGTGTTAAAACCTGGAGATAAACTTCCTTCCGTGCGGGAAATGGCAATCCAGTCAGGTGTAAATCCAAATACCATTCAAAGAACATACAGTGAAATGGAGAGGATGGAAATCGTGGAAACCAAGAGAGGTCAAGGGACATTTGTTATAGATGATGAGGGGATGCTCATGAGGCTGAAAAAAGGCATGGAAACTAAAGTCGTAGAAAGTTTTGTCCAAAGCATGAGGGAGATCGGTGCTTCAGAAAAAGAGATTGTTGAAAGTGTGGAAAGATTTTTGGAGGAGGGGGAGAATCGGAAATGATCAAATTCAAACAGGTTAGTAAAAAATACGGCAATGATATTGCAGTGAAGAATGGGGACCTATCCTTTGAAAAAGGAAAAATCATAGGATTGCTTGGTCCAAACGGAAGCGGAAAATCTACCAGTCTGAAAATGATCGCCGGTTTGGTAAGGCCTGATAAAGGCAAGGTGACGGTGGATGGTGAGATAGCCGACAGACAGATTGCCAGAAAGGTAGCCTATATGACAGAACTTGACGTATTTTATGATGCCTTATCGGTAGAGGACATGGTCAAATTCTATGCGTCCCAATTCAAAGATCTCGATAAAGTGAAGGCGGAAGAGCTCTTGGTGTTCATGAAACTTGATCCATCCAAAAAGATAAAAACGTTGTCCAAGGGTAACAGAGGCAGGCTTAAGCTTGTGCTGGCCCTGTCCAGACAAGCAGATTACATTCTATTGGATGAGCCGTTTTCAGGATTGGATCCCATGGTGAGAGATTCAATTGTGAAAGGACTTCTAACCTTCCTCAATTTCGGCAAACAGACGATTATCATTGCGACCCATGAAATTGATGAAATTGAATCGCTGCTCGATGAAGTGGTGTTAATAAAAAATGGAAACTTTATTGCCCATCAAAACGTAGAACATATTAGGGAATCGAATGGATTGTCGGTTAAAGACTGGATGATTGGAAATTTACAGGAATAGGGGGGAGAAGGAATGGGCTATTACACGGGGCTGTTATTAAAAGATTGGAAGCTTTCGATGAAGGGACAGCTGCAGAATTATCTTTTTATTCTAGTGCTGTGGATGATAGGTGTTGGTGTATCGTTAAGACTGGATGAACCGGAAGTTTCCATAGCTGTTGGGCTGACTTTAATATGCATCCATATTTTCTACATGGGAACCGATATGGTGATGAATCTTTTAAAAGAGCAAAGATTAAAGATGTGGTTATATAATCCTAATCCTGCTCGATCTCTGCTTTCTAGTAAATTGGTAATCTCATTGTTCAACTGCCTGATTTCTATTACTTTTGCCATCGCATTGTATGCGATTTCCTGTTTCATCAGTGGCCAGCCTTTTTTACAAGGTAAGGAATTTATTGAAGGCTTTGCATTAATAGGTACCATTATAGGTGTTGGCATGTATTTAGCGATTTGGGCCATTTTTTTCTGGTCCCAATATGCTGCTGCAAAAGGGAAGCGCTTTGAGTATGTGCGTATCGCATTCAGCGGGTTAATTGCGTACTTTATTTTTCAGATACATCAAGGTTTCATGTTCAGTTCTTTATATGAACGACTCAAGGATGTTGGCAGTTTTCCTTCCGTATCTTTAGGTACTATAGTCACAAATGAAACGCAAGATGGGTATCAGGAAATTTCGCTAGGAGTTAGTTTGTCAGAGTTTTCCCTTGCGCTGTTTACGGTATTTCTAGCTGTAAGTGTATTGGTTTTTTTCCTCTCAGTAAAAAATATGAAGAAAATAGAAGTATAAAAGGAGCTATGTAGCATGAGTGATGTGGCAGTAAAGCTTACAAACGTTTGCAAGGACATAGGTAGCAAGGAAATCATTAAAGATGTATCTTTTGAAGTGTATAAAGGAGAAGTTTTCGGTTTTCTTGGACCAAACGGAGCCGGAAAAACGACAACCATTCGAATGATGGTTGGATTAATGAGTATTACTTCAGGTGATATTTACATCGACGGAGCAAGCATTAAGACGGATTATGAGAAGGCGGTTCGCCAAGTGGGAGCAATAGTCGAGAATCCGGAAATGTATAAGTTTCTGACGGGATATCAGAACTTGAAACAATATGCCAGGATGATGCCCGGGATTACAGCAGAACGATTGGATGAAGTAATAGAATTGGTCGGATTAACCGGTAGAATCCGTGAAAAGGTTAAAACCTATTCATTAGGGATGAGGCAACGCTTAGGAATAGCGCAGGCCTTATTACATAAACCGAAAGTGTTGATTCTTGACGAACCAACAAACGGGCTGGATCCTGCAGGTATACGTGAGATACGAGATTATTTACGAAGTCTTGCCAGGGAAGAAGGAATGGCGATTGTTGTTTCAAGTCATCTACTATCCGAAATGGAACTAATGTGTGATAGAGTCGGTATCATCCAAAAGGGTGAGTTAATTGATATTCAAAGTATAAGGGACTTTATAAACGATGGCGGTAAAACTTTGTATCAACTGGAGTGTGAACCGGCGGAAGAGGCGATGGAACTGATGCGTGAAATGGATATGCCTCATAATCTTGCAGAGGGCAGATTGCAGGCGGAGATGGATCGTGCAGCTGTCCCTATGTTTATCAAAAGTTTAGTAGATCGAGATATTGCTGTTTTTGAAGTGAAGGAAGTAACGAAAACCTTAGAAGACAAATTCTTAGAAAAAACGTCACAGGAGCGAGGTGTCTAACAATGAAAAATTTAATCCAAAATGAACTAATTAAATGGTTTAGAAGGCCAAGCTTTTATGTGATGAGTGCGATTTTGGTGTTATTGTCGGCCGTTGGAGTCATTTTTACTATCATGATGGGATCAATGCTGGACGATGCGAGAAATGAAGGAGGTGCGAATGGCCAAGAGCTTAGCTGGGAGGAATCCTTAGAGCAGGAAAATCAATACCTGGAAATGACTATTGAAGAGTCAGAGGAAGGGGATAGAGCCAATCTCGAGCGACAGTTGGCAATCAATGAGCACCGCTTGGAAAATGATATGGAACCCACAACTGGGAACACTGTGTGGACATATATGAATGAGAATTTTGGATTGACAAGCCTGATTACTCTATTTGTTGTCATCATTGCGGCAGGTATGATTGCTAGTGAATTTACTTGGGGGACCATCAAGCTCTTAATGATCAGACCCATAAGAAGAAGTAAGATTTTGCTGGCAAAATACATCAGCGTACTTGTGTTCATGGTCATTTTTTATACAATCTTTTTTGTGAGTACATTTGTAACGGGTGCTATTGCTTTTGGTTTTGATAGTACGCCTTCCCTATTGTATGTTGGTGGTGAAGTGCTTGAGGTTCATCCATTTTTATACTTACTATTAAAACTGGCATTAAGCAGCTTAGGGGTAATCATGTTCGCTACTATCGCCTTCATGATATCCAGTGTATTCCGGAATAACTCGCTTGCAATCGGGATTTCTCTATTCCTACTTTTTACAGGAACCCAGATTACTACGCTGATTGCCATGAAGTTTGAATGGGCCAAGTATTCTCCTTTTGCCAACATTCATTTTGAAACATTGCTTGAAGGAATGCAAATTGTTCCAGGAGTTAGTTTTGGCTTCTCTTCGGTCATGTTTTTAATCTATTTTGTGTTGTTGCATGTGGTTAGTTTCTGGACATTTGTGAAACGTGACATTGCTGCTTAACTATTTAGCTTAGTGGAACGGAACTGGTTGACATAATATAGTGTATGGTAATAATGGTGTATTTAACGAGTATATGTGGTATTACAACTATAAGGTCCTTTGCCTGTCATTTCGACCAATCCTTAAACAAGTAGGTGATGTTGATGGAACTGGTGAATATTTCATATTTGAAAAAAGGGCAGATACAAGGTTTTTTTGATAAGTTTCCACATTCCAAAGTGCTCTTTTCTCCCATCCGGAAGTATTATTTTGTCTCTTATGTTTACTGGGATGAACGGGACCCGATAGTATTGCAGGAAGATTTGGAGAAAATGGAACTGCTCTTTAACAGCTATATGGGGAGAGAAGCATTTTATCGAAAGAGAAAAAGAGCGGATAGTGGAGTGGGAGGTGCCTGAGATAATAGGTGCCTCTTTTTTTGCGCGTGGGTATTGGGCCTCGAGCAACCAATCTTCCCATCCAATCGCTTAATCAATATAGGCCAACACCTCCGCCTTATAAAGCCCATAAGCCCAAAACTTTCATGCTGCAAAGGAGATGACCTATAGATTAAGATGGTTTGATGATCATTAAGATAAAGATGAGAAATCCCAAAATGCAGGTCAACCAGTAGAGATTACTGATTTTGTATAGAGTGGCATCCTGCTCGGCTGGCAGTTGAGTAGAGGCTCTGTTTTCAGGGTGTAGTAACCAACGCTGAAGTTCACTAAGTGCAGGAGAGATAAATCCGATCACAATGACTTGGATGGAAAGGTATATAACGAGAGAACCAAATAGCCACACTTGGAGGATAGAACCATAGTTGCCAAAGAGAACTAGCAGTATTCCAGTTATCACCGCAAGTGTTCCACCAATTTTAGGGAAGTAGTCAAGTTTGTGTTGTAATAGGATGTTGTGTCGAAGGTCTGAAATGGTCTGATGTTTTCTAAGGAGTATATTTCCGAAAAATGTGGGACCAATTCCAATGACGGCAACCAAGACATGAATCAGTACAAGCCATTTCATAGGCATCCCCCCAATATTATTGATACTTCAATATATGAGGGGAATGCTGGATTCATGTTCTTAATACCGATATCTGTTACATTTCTTGAGGAGCCTGAATGCCGAGTAAACGCAATGACTCTTTAATGACGATTGCAGTAGCGGATACAAGTGCAAGTCTGGCACTTTTTTCAGGATCCTCTTGAAGGAATTTCACATTGCCATACCAACTGTTAAAAGCTTGGCACACATCAACAATATGCTTTGCGACCAACGAAGGATCGTAGGCCTTATTTGCATTTGCAATAACCTCTGGATATTCTTGCAGAAGTTTTGTCACTTCCCACGAATAGTTATCTCCTAATCCTTTGTCAATTCCTTCACCAGTCCAATTGCCTTTTTTCAAGATGGAATTAGCCCGTGCATAAGTGTATTGAACATAAGGTCCTGTTTCTCCTTCAAACTTCAACATATCTTCTAGGGAAAATTCAACAGAGTTCACACGGTAGTTTTTTAAATCATGAAAAATGACGGCACCGACACCAACCTGGCGGGCCACTTCCTCCTTATCAGCAAGATTAGGGTTTTTGGATTCTATATTTCTTTCAGCAAGTTGAATGGCTTCTTGCAATACTTCTTCTAATAAAACAACTTTCCCTTTCCGTGTGGACATTTTTTTGCCATCTTTTAAAAGAAGTCCAAATGAAATATGGTGCATTTCTCCTGCCCAGTCAAAGCCAGCCTTTTTTAGTACTTCCTTTACCTGTTGGAAATGGATAGATTGCTCCTGACCGACGACATATAGTGCTTTTGAAAATTGATAAGCCTTTTTTCTATATAGTGCTGCAGCAAGATCGCGAGTTGCGTATAGGGTAGCGCCATCCGATTTTTTTATGAGACATGGTGGAAGGGAAGGGTCATCAAGTTCCACCACTTGCGCACCATCTGACTCTTTTAACAAGTTTTGTCCTTCAAGCATTTGTACTACTTGGTCCATTTTATCGTTATAAAACGCTTCTCCTTGATAGGAATCAAACGTGACGCCAAGAAACTGATAAATTTTATGAAATTCTTTCAAGGACTCTTCCCTGAACCAATTCCATAAGAAAACAGCTTGTTCATTTCCTTCCTCAAGTTGCTTGAACCAACGGCGCCCCTCATCATTCAAGTCTGTGTTTACTGATGCTTCTTCGTGAAATTTGACATAAAGCTTTAACAGTTCAGGAATCGGATTAAGCCTGATTTTCTCTTCTTCTCCCCATTTTAAATAAGCGGCAATCAGTTTGCCGAATTGTGTGCCCCAGTCACCTAGATAATTTATACGTACGGTCTCAAAGCCTGACTTTTCCAAGATGTTGGCGATGGCGTTCCCTATCACTGTCGAGCGTAGATGCCCCATGGAAAATGGCTTTGCGATATTTGGAGAGGACAGATCTAAGACGATGGTTTCTTTGTTTTTGAGATGAATGGCGCCATAGTTTTCTTTTTCTTGCAGGATTTTATGAACGACCTTTTGTTGGATTATGTCCTTTTTGAAAAAAATATTAACATAAGGACCGACTGCTTCTGTTTCTTCAAACATAGAGCTGTTAAGTTGTGTTGCAATTTCTGCTGCTAGGAGTGGAGGGGCGGTTCTTTTAATTTTTGCTAATTCGAAACACGGGAAAGCCAGGTCGCCGTGTTGGGCATGTTTCGGTTTTTCTAAAAGTTTGGTAATCTTATCTAGTTGGATCTCAGGAATAACACTATGCAGCGTTTCTGCTGCAAGATCAGCCAGTTTCATTTCAATCGTCTCCTTGTAAAAAGTTGTTGGTTTAAACACCGCTGTTGATTTCCGCAAATGGCTTCGCTTTCCTAGGGGCGCTGCTGGAGCCTCCTCGGCTTACGCCTGCGGGGTCTCCACCTAGCGCTATCTCCCTCAGGAGTCTTCGCCTTTTGCTCCAATCCACAGCTGTAGAATTACATAAAAAAGCCCGCCTCTTCAAATTGTTGAAGAGACGAGCTTGTTATCATATGCCCGCGGTACCACTCTAATTACTTTTCATTTTTTGCCTGAAAAGCCGCTTATCATCGTTATAGGGGATGTGCCCATTTCATTTCAAAAGTGCGCTTCGTCCATAGACTTCCATCAGGCTTCCACCGTCCCTGATTCGCTTTGGTTTGCCATCTATAGAGTACTCTCTTTATCATCAATGATTAATTTATAAAAGTTTGATGTAATTATACACAATTTTAAAAATGATGTAACTATTTTTTTATTGGTTTTGGTTTATTATTTTGTTGTTCTTCGTGATGTGGAGGAATAAAGACATTTAGCATTTCATCAAGCTCTTGACTTAGCCTAACGGTTTCTACAGAAGTCAGTCCGGTTTTAAAAGCTGTTTGCATCATTTGGCTGCGTTTTTTTTCTACGGCAAGTTCAATGAGTCTCATCCTTATCACTCCCTCTTCACAATTTCCTATATTATAGTCGAAAAATCTTTGTAAGAAAATAGGTTATGTGTAAAAAGTAGGTATTATCGTGAAAAACTTCGGAAATCGAAAAGCTACATCTCTTTTACTACTTTTAATTCGATGTTTTAGTAGTTTTTTCGCAACAATATTTGTTCCTAGTAGGGAGGGATTAGGTCGAAATTTTTGTGGTTGTGACTTGTTTCGTCGAAGAGAAGGAATTACCCAATTATCATAGAATAATATAGGTAAAGGATGTATTAGGTGTAAAAGCATGCTTTATCCCTTTCTCTCATATTTATTAACAAAATGATTTTATAGGAGGAGTGCGTCATGAATCAGAAGGTAGAAGCCGTGGAGAAAATGAATGTCTATGCAAATGAGTTGGTGAAAATGATCGTTAAAGACGGGAATGCCCTCCAAGACGAAAAGCTTCGGATTGCTTTTGAAAATGTTGTGAGGGCGATGGTAGATATGACAAATATCCAATTAGACAAAGAAAAAGATGCAAATGATACGCTAAAGACCACATTAAGCCGCATGAAAATTGCTCACAATTGCATGAATCCTAACTCCTCTAAACCTGATAATAAAACCACTACCATTTCATAGTTTTAGCTAGGGAGTTAATTGACTCCCTTTTTTTCTATCATTTAATTATGGATAAACCTTTTAATAATCATATTTAACACTGTAGAATGCTTAGTAGGTATTTGGTGTCTGGCCCCGCTGATGTAGACAACCTTTGTCATGTGATGACGTGTCATAAATTTATACTGATAATGATGAACATAATAATCCCGTTGACCATATATCAGAAGTATGGGACATTTAATAGATGGAAGGCTATTCGTACAATTGTAGGAAAGACCTTTTAAGTACATCTGATAAAGGGTGTCTGCATCTGCTTGTAAGAAATATTCGGCCATTTCCTGACCAAAATCCTTGGAGTATGCATGCGCATTTGAAATTACATTTGCTAACAGATGTTTCATGTTTAATTTGGATGCCATGATACCCAATAGAAATTCGCTTCCTAACAAGAATGAATTTACTTCAGAAAATGCCCCGATTAAAAATAGCCTCTCCACTAATTTCGGGTATCTTATTGCCATTTCCATAGCAATGGAGGCTCCGTTTGAATATCCACATAAAACCACCTTCTCTATTCCTAACTCATGACATACATCATAAAGGTCTCGAGATAAAAGTGAGAATCGGATCGGTACATTTCCTTTGTCACTCTTCCCATTTCCTCTTAAGTCTACATAGAGCAGACGAAATTCATCTGACAAGGGGAGTTGCTGTTTGAACGTGATATGGCCCATTCCAGGTGGATGGATAAATAGTATGGTAGTAGGCCCTTTTCCAATTAATCGGTAAAAAATCCTTACATTATCCCTTGTATATACATACCCCATATCCTCAACCTCCTTGAACTTCTTTTTTGGTGGCAAACAGTAATATTGCCCGCACCAGAAAACCGACAGCAAGTCCAGGTATAACAAATAACATAGACATCCAGACAGGGCCTGCAATTACGCCAAATAGTTTTATTTTTCCTGATAGCATCAGGCCAACTGTAACAAAATAAGCACAGCTAACGAAGGGAAGAAAGGAATAGGGGGATTTTCCACCGCCCGCATCTTTATAAGCATCCCACATCGCAAAAAAATACAAACAAGGATAAAACATGAGCCACAAGTAATTTGCTTCTGTTATTGCCATATCAATTTCTCCATTAAAACTATACATAATAATGGAATTAAAATTGGCTTGGACATTAATTAAGAACTCCAAGATGATAAAGGTGAGTCCTTTAACATATTTTTTGTTGAGTAATTGGCCAAATCCAGGAAGCGCTATGCTCCATAGCAAACGCTCAAGTGGATTGTTCATATAAGAAGGGCCCTGTATTAATATGTATGTCCATATGTTGATAGCATTTTTCTTGCATATAGATTCCTCCAGCCATTACTCTCTCCTTAGCTTGACCTATCACTTCTGAATTATGTTCATTACACGCATATTCCTCATGAAAAAAACGCAGGGATATTGGTTCCTGCGTTTTAGTGTGTGTAGGTTTAATATATATAAGCCGCTCCGATGATGATAAGAAGAATAAATAAGATGATGAAAAGTGTGAAGCCTGCTCCACAGCCTGCGTCTTTGCCCATTTAAACATCTCTCCTTTTGACGTTGATAACATACCTTATGTCACAAACACCCAAAGTGTATAGGCGAATGTCCTGTATCCATGATAAAAGCCTCTTTTTGGTTATAGGACAATTCCCAGAAATCATACAAGTAAATAGAGCCTTTTTGATTGGTTAAAGGAGGGTAAGAGAAGATGTTCTGTCGTTCAAATCGATTGCTGATTCCGTTGCCTAAGCCGAAAAATCCAGATCCAAATGGTGCAGCGGCTGTTCAAGAGTTGCTTGGCGGGAAATTTGGTGAAATGTCCACACTCAATAACTATATGTTTCAATCATTTAATTTCCGCAATAAAAAGAAGTTGAAACCATTCTTTGATTTGGTTGCAAGCATTACAGCAGAGGAGCTTGGTCATGTTGAGCTGGTAACGACGACGATAAACCTGATGCTTGAAGGTGTTACATATCCTGCACCACCGGATGCGACGCCGTTAAGAGACACCAAAGATTTCCGCAACACATATCACTATATCGCCAATGCACAAACGGCACTCCCTGGAGATTCAATGGGCAGGGCTTGGACCGGTGATAATGTCTTCAACAGTGGCAACTTGGTGTTGGATCTTCTGCATAACTTTTTTCTGGAATGCGGGGCAAGAACCCACAAGATGAGAGTATACCAGATGACAGACAACCCAGTGGCCAGAGAAATGATCGGCTATCTCCTCGTTCGCGGTGGGGTGCATGTGGTGGCATATGCAAAAGCTTTGGAGATTGCAACAGGAGTAGACATTACAAAGCTTGTTCCTATTCCAAGCTTGGAAAATAAGGCGTTCGAAACGACAAGAAAGTTCGAAGCAGAAGGAGCACATCGTAAGCTATACACCTTCAGTCCAACTGATTATAAAGATGTAGCAATGATTTGGAAGGGGAATCACCCAGAAGATGGCGGGAGGCTTGAAGTTATCCAAGGATCTCCACCTGGTGCACCAATGCCAGACCTCCAAAGTGTCCCAGAAGAATTCGCACCAGGAATCTCCCAAGAAGACTTCATGGAAATCGCCAAAAGACTCCAACGATCAGCCGGGATATAAACAAAGAGTTTAGTATATGAGGATTTCTAGCTGTTGATTGGAGCAAAAGGCGAAGACTCCTGAGGGAGATAGCGCTTGGTGGAGACCCCACAGGCGTAGCCGAGGAGGCTCCAGCAGCGCCCCTAGGAAAGCGAAGCCATTTGCTGAAATCAACAGCGGTGTATCACCGCTAAAAAAGCTTGTAGATACTTTGGTTCTACAAGCTTTTTGTCGTTTTTGAGGTAAATGTGAAGAAAAAGCTATATTATTGTTGAAAAATTCGTGCTACTATACAACTATACATAGAAAAAGTAAACAAAGAGGAGAATAGAACAATCATGAAAAAGAAAGTAATGGCAGGTGCCCTCGTAACTTCCATCATGTTTTCTGGACAAGCTTATGCTTCCGATTATGTTGTGAAATCTGGTGATTCCTTATGGAAGATAGCTAACAACAATCAAGTTTCCGTTAGTAATATCAAGTCGTGGAACAACCTTAACAGCGATCTTATTTTTCCAGGTCAAAAGTTATTTCTAAAAGCAGGCGGCTCCACATCTCAACCAACACCAGCACCAGCTCCGAGCCAACCTACTTCTATTACGTACACGATTAAAGCCGGAGATTCTTTGTCCATCATTGCAAGGGAACATCAAACAACCTTAGCCAATCTTTTGAAACTGAATCCCTCCATTAAAGACGTTAACAGAATCTATATAGGCCAGAAAATAAATGTTGCAGCACCAAATAGCACGGCACCGAGCCAACCTGTCACGCCTGCTCCTAGTCCAAGCCAACCGGCGCCTAAGGCTAGTACATATACCATCAAGAGCGGGGATAACCTTTCATCTGTAGCAAACAGACATGGTGTAACACTTAATGCCTTGTTGTCTGCAAATCCTTCTATCCAAAATGCAAACCGTATTTATGTTGGCCAAGTTATCAATATCCCAGGAAATGTAACTGCTAATCCTGGAAATGACGCGTCTTGGGAAGCGAAAGCGGATGCAATTATTGAAACAGGAAAAAAGTATTTAGGTGCTAAATACTTGTATGGTGCTTCCACAAACCGTACGGATGCATTTGATTGTTCTTCCTATACGGTAAAGGTATTTGCTGAAAACGGGATCAACCTACCAAGAACTTCCGCGCAACAAGGGAATGTAGGAAAGGAAATACCATTGAGTGAGATTCGTAAAGGGGACTTGGTATTTTTTGATACAGAAGGCGATGGTGTCATCAACCATGTTTCCATCGTGACGGATTCAAACACTCTCCTTCATGCAGCTACTAGTACAGGGGTTGCTTTCTCTTCTTATAATACTTATTGGAAACCGAGAGCGGTAAAAGCGGTTCGTGTTCTTTAAGCTTTACAAAATGTTAATATAACCATCAAACCAGTTTAACAAAGTAGAAATATAATGTTTTTTTAAGGTTGTTTCACAACTTTAGTAGAACAATGCTGTTGCCTTGTCTAACATGTCATGAATTACTCCCCTTTTTCATAATGAATAGATGCAACGGAACAACCTTTACCCTTTATCATTAAAATTAGGCTACTTTCACAAACTTGATGCCAGGAAAAAAGAGATGGATCGGATGCATCTCTTTTTTTCGTGGCTTTTTTCTTGAGATAAGAAAGCATATAATTCGGTTGATTTCCGTTCCAGGCGCTTCGCTTGCCTGCGGGCGGTCCGTGAGCCTCCTCACTCCGTTGCGGGGTCTCACCTGTCCCTTCCTCCCGCGGGCGTCTGCGCGCCTTCCACTACAATCAACAAGGTGACTGTGTTCACCTAAGGGTTTGTGAAAAGGTATTTAACCGAGTTAACTGTATAAGCACTAACATTTCGTTCACCTAATTTCTAGCTGTGGATTGGAGCAAATGGCGAAGACTCCTGAGGGAGATAGCGCTAGGTGGAGACCCCACAGGCGTAGCCGAGGAGGCTCCAGCAGCGCCCCTAGGAAAGCGAAGCCATTTGCGGAAATCAACAGCGGTGCATGAACAAGCAATTAAAAAGGACATGGCGTTTTTGCTCGGTTTTTCTTATCTCCTCCTCAAGACTTAGTATCTTTCGGTATAAAGCTGGAAATGACTGTAGGTAAAAGAATGAAAGAAAACCATTCTGCAGTATGTTATCGAAAACAGCGTAAAAATCTATACTAAGAGTGAGAACAAAACAAAGGAATGATGGAGGATGAAAACAATGTTAACATTACTATTCGGAAGAAAAAATGAGGAATTGGCGAAAAAGCATGAAGCATCGATGGATGAAAAAAGAATAGAAATATATCTAAAAAGTGATTTCGTTCGAAGATTCTAATGGGAGCTGCTGAAAATTGGTGGCTTCTTTTTTTATGGCCATTTAATTAAAGAATACATTCATTTTTCTGAAAATACACCTTGTAAATGGTATAATTGTTGATATAAGACAAAAGATTCATAAAAAGGGTGAAAAAGGATTTGAATGAAGAAAGTCTAGAAATAAAAGAGATATTAGCTGGCAGCAAAGATAAATATTTTCAACTAATCGATCGCTATAAGGACAAGCTTTTTGCAGTAGCTTATCATATGTCTGCAAGTGAAGCAGAAGCAGAAAAAATAGTAGAAAAAGGTTTTATTGAAGTTTATCAAAACCTAGAAAAATACGATGATTCCCTCTTTTTTTCTGATTGGCTTTACGAACGATTCATTCCAATATTATGTGTGAAGAGAGACAAGGATAGTACCCAACAGGCCAAACTGCCTTTTCATAATCCGCATTATATAGAGATGGAAGAAGCCCTTCATTCCTTGGCATCTGAAGCAAAGTTTCAATTCCTACTAATGAAGCTGTTGGATTTCCCTACTGCTAAACTCTCGGGACTAATCGGCATAAGTAAAGAGGAAATAGAAGAAAATTATTCCAACTCATTAAATCAAATTCGACGTTCTACATTATCAAATGATATCAAACTAGAAGGCGAAGAATGCCATAGTGAGGAAGAGCTTTCTTTGTATTTTGATGGGAAGTTAAGCAATGAAAAGTTACGGAAGATAGAGGAACATTTAGAGTTCTGTCCGGATTGTAGAGAAGTATTACATTTTCTTAAACAAGAAGAATCTACGTTAGAGAAGGTATTGGAATACCCAAAACTTAATGAATCATTTAACGATCAAGTATTGAGGAAGCTCGACCCTTATGTTCCAGCTAAACCAAAGCATCGCACATGGAAATATCAACTTAGTGCAGTGGGAATATTAGGCGCAATCTTCTTATTCAGTGTCGTTATTTTACCAACCCTTAAGCCGCTTGCATCCATGGTGTCTACATATATGCAGCATGGAACCATTTATAATGTCTGGACGGAAGGTACATATGCAGTAACCGATGAAGAAATTACTTTAGAGATCACAAAAGTGGAAATTGATTCCCTATACATGGCTGTTTACTATGAGATTAGCAGAGAAGGAGAAGAACTACCCAAGACATTTCCAGTTGAAGATGTGGATTTTTATAGCTCTAAGCCATTGAGGATTGTAGATGAATCTGGGAAACAATACCCAGTTGACGCAACGATCCCAGACCATCTTCGGTATGCTAGTAGTCTTGCTGAAGAGGAAGGGGTGGAAAAAGAAAGACCCTACTATCTTTTGAAAATGCCTGATAAGCTACCTGACGAGTTTAACCTTGAAATAAACTTTGCAAGGCTTCAAGGACAATTTGGGAAATGGAACATAGAAATTCCGATAAGGTATGACAAGGTGGAAGACACAGCTGTGACAGTTAAACTGGACAAAACATTGAATATTGACGATAAAGCAGTCGTTGAGATAATGGATGCTACCTATAGTAAAAACGGCAGCAGATTAAGGTATAAAATTAATCACACGGATGAAGAGGAAGCTAGATTAATGAAGCTCCTGAAAGAACATGATCAAGAATATCGGATGGAAGAAATACTACAGGGACGTCATGTCGGACTGCATGTTACAACGGAAGAAGAACATCTTGTCTTGCCTAACTACTTTCACTTTATGGACCCTTATGGACCCAATGAACCGGTAGAATTATATTTTTCAAATTATTATATTGGCAATGAGGAACAGATACAAATGGGGAGGCATCAAATAGAGGGGCAAATAGAAAATCCAATGGAAGAACTTTATATAAAAATGTTGGGTGCTTCTTTTCAAGAACCGACATTCTTCTCTCTGGAAGTACCACTTGAAGAAACAGAGACTACTCCCTTGGAGGGTACCATCAATAACTACAAGTTATCGGATTACAGTCTAACTCCTGTTAAAGACGGAGAAGGAAATATCACGAAGTATGCGCTCATAATTAATGGGGAGAACCAACAAAAGGGAGCAAGTGGAGATATTGGTTGGGAACTATCTGATCAATCTGGTAATTATATTCCAACAGAAGGCTGGTATCATTACGAAGATATGCAAAAAGAAGGCGTCAAAAAGTTGCTGCATGTTGATATCGTCCCACATAACACTGGAAACGAATTTCCTGAAAATTTGGTGATAAAAGCGGATTATATTTATACACATTACAATGAAAAAGAATGGGAAAAGATCCCTTTGTTCGATGAAGAAGAGAAAAACGATAGTGAGTCAGAGTGATGGATGAAAAAATATATGTGAAAAGAGTACTAGCAGGTGACTTGGAAGCTTTTGACCCAATCATTGAAAAATATAAAAACAGTGTGTACAGGGTGGGGTATTGGTTATCAGGGAGTCAGGCATTAGCTGAAAAAGTTACAAATAAATGCTTTGTAAAAGTGTTTGGAAACCTATCAAACTATCAAGAAAAGGAACTGTTCTCGTTTTGGTTGTATCAGGAGGTATTACCTCTCCTGAAAGAGTTGCCTATATTGGAGGATGGAAAGGGTTTTGGAAACTGGCTTTCTGATAATCCACATTATATGCAGTTGCAGGAAGAGATACTTTCTATAAGAAAGGAAACGAGGGTTCCCTTGTTGATTTCCTATTTACTCATTGAGTTAACGGATGAACGGAAAGCGGTCCTTTCTGAAAATAGCGTGAGAGAATTCACTGGGTATCTATTGGAAGCGAAAAAAATAATTAGGCAGAACTTTGTTTCCCAAAATGAGAAGCCTACTGATTCCTGCTTGGGAGTGGAAGAACTAATTGCCTATCAAAACGAAATACTGGAGAGTCCGGAAAAGATTCGGATGGATGACCATCTGGAATTTTGCCCGGTATGCAGAGAATTGCTTCAACATTTAGAGCGGGAAGAGGGAATGTTGCAGCATGTGCTTCAAGCACCGGCGCTGGAAGATGATTTTAATGTAAAGGTCTTAGCGCAATTGACACCATATACAGTCAAGACACCTAAACAACGTACCATGGCTTATCAGTTGGGTGTGATTGGTGTGATGATCTCTGTGATTGTCGGTGGGTTTGTTGTTTTGCCGACTGTTATCCCATGGACAAAGATGGTAAGCAATTATTTAATTTACGGTAGTTTTTATAATGTATGGGCAGAGGGAACTTACACAGCAGAAGACAATGATATTACGGTGGAAATAACAGGCGTTGATGTGGATCCTTTGCATATGGTCGTTCACTATGAAGTATCCAGTGAAGTAAAGGAATCAGGTGCGGGTGGGGTTGACAGGTTTACCGTTTATGCCGTAGATGAAGATGGTAAAACGTATCCGATGGAGGCTGCATCCGCAAAAGATAGTCTTATGGAGAAAACCGGAGCAAGCCAGGAAAAGAAAAGGTTAGCTGACACCAATTTTTATGTAAGAGCAATGAACGAAACAGCCCTGCCGGATAAATTTACGCTTATCATTCGATACCATATGTTGAACAGCAGGGGCGGAGATTGGGAGATTGAGGTTCCAATAGAATATGATAAAGCAATGGAAGATATAGAAGTGCTGGAATTAAATGAAATACTAGTTGTTGATGAAAAAATTGAACTTGAAATCCTTTCTATAGAAAAAGGAAAGTACGGGAGCAGATTGAAATATGATGTAAGACTGAAGGAAGAGGAAATCGAGAGAATTGATACCAACCTGAAACGGACAAATCAGAAATATGATGAACAGTTTTTTATGAGTTATCACGATGTGTATGCCTCAGTGGTATTGGTCAACAATCAAAATGAGTACCTGATTCCAATCGGTTACCCTTCTATAAATAATATGAGCTCCCTGTATCAAATTGATTTTTCAAATGTTTACGCTGATCAGGACTTAAAGGGAATTAAAGGTGTAGCTACAGGGGATGAAAAGCTGTTTGCAGAAATTAAGGCCATCTACTACCATGAACCGGGCTTTTATTCTCTTACCGTTCCTTTGGAGGAAACAACGGAGAAACCATTAAATATTGATTTAGATGGATACACTTTAGACGAGCTTTCTGTAAAAAAACAAGAAGGTGAACCTACCAACGTTTTGATAACAGGCCAACGAACACAAAATTATAAATCTCGCAACTTCCATTGGGAGTTTTTTGATGATAACGGGCAAAGGATGAATGTGTACAATATACCTGACTATGATTGGTTTGATCGACAGGAAGTAAACCGCAAAGTGGAATTGATTAACGTGGAAGTAGATCCTGAAGAATCACAATTAATGATACAAGCCACTCAAATATCCAATGATTATTTTTTTGAAAAAAAGGAACATAGAATTCCAGTAAATTAATGCGTTGGCGTATGAATGTCCCAATTGCTCATCTTTCTTGGTATAATGGGGAAAAGATGAAGTGGACGATGAAGGAGTATTTTATATGAATGAAAAAGCGATCCAAACCTTTCGGGATTGTATCCCATTATTCCAAGTACTGGCGGATGAAGCGAGACAGGATATTATTCTGCTATTGGCAGAAAAAGAAGCATTGACTGTAACAGAAATCGCAGAAACATCCAGGCTTTCAAGGCCCGCCATTTCCCACCACTTGAAAATATTACGGGATAATAAACTGGTGGAAATTGAGCAAAAGGGAACTCAACGAATTTATTCTCTGAGTTTGGAACCATCCGTTGCCATGCTAAAGGATTTGATTGGAATTGTGGAGAGTGAGTGTTTATAGTTTATAGGGGAAGCAGCCATCAGAGTGTGGCTGTTTTTTTATGCCTCATTCGTTACAACACAAATTGTAAACGTTATAATAGAAGTATTATAAAAGGAAGGACGTGTTGTTTGGTGGAAATGAATCTTAAAGGAAAAACGGCTTTAGTTTTGGCTTCTAGCCAAGGTCTTGGAAAGGCGATTGCCTCTTCACTCATTGGCGAAGGAGTCAATGTGGTTCTTGCTAGCAGAAACGAAGAAAAGTTAGCTGATGTGCAACGTGAATTAAGAGGAATTGATGGTGGTCAAGCTACTTATATTCAAACGGACATAACAGAGCCTTCTCAGATTAAACGTGCCGTAAATCATGCGGTGGATACATATGGTCGACTAGATATTTTGGTGAACAACGCTGGGGGTCCCCCTGCAGGTTCATTTGAACAGATAACAGATGAGCAGTGGCAGCAGGCTTTTGAATTAAATCTATTAAGCTATATCAGAACTATCCGCGAAGCACTTCCCCACCTTAAGAAAAACGGAGGGAAAATCATCAATATTGCTTCGTCATCCATCAAGGAACCAATTCCCGGCTTATTGCTGTCCAATACGTTCCGTACAGGAATCGTTGGTTTGACCAAGACTTTAGCTGGTGAGCTTGCGGGAGATAACATTTTGATTAATACTGTCGCACCGGGGAGAATTGCTACAGACAGAGTGGCATTTTTGGATGAAGTGAATGCGGAAAAACAAGGTATCACGAAAGCGGAGATGGAAGAGAAAGTTAAAGGGGGAATTCCGCTTGGTCGTTACGGTGAGCCGGAGGAATTTGCAAAAGTGGTAACGTTTCTTGTGTCAGATGCAAACAGCTATATGACGGGAAGCTCGTTCTTGGTTGATGGCGGCATGGTCAAATCCATATAAAATAGTAGTAATTGTTTAAGAGAAGGGAAGCTAGGGAGTTATGAAGAATTTATTACTGTTAATACTTGGAGGGTTTGCAATAGGAATTCTCTTGGGAGTTCTGAATGTTCAATTCAACTTCTGGATATTTGTTGTGCTCCTTGTTTTAGCATTTATCGCCTTATCTTACAGGGATGTTAAATATATGTTTTTATCCCGGGATGTGGAGAAGATAGAGAAATATTTAGAAAAAAAGCGTCATGAGCCGTATTATGGGTTTGTTTTAGAATTGGCAGACGGGAATTTGACTGGTGCCAAGAAAGAGCTGGAGGAGCTTGAACGGAAGTGGAAAGGAAAAAAGACCGCAGTCTTTTGGGCTCAGTATTATTTAAGAGTCGGCAACTACACAAAGGCGAAAGAGCAAGTTGTAAAAGTGGATCAGCACGAAATTAAGACGTATATCACGGCTGGAATTGCCGTGGCAGAAAAAGATTACAAGAAGGCGGAAGAGCTTAGAGGCGAAGTGAGAAAAGATTGGATGAAGTTTGCCATCGATACGGAGCTTGCTTTAAGCCGCAAAAACTATACACTTGCAAAAGAAAAAAAGGAACAGGCACTAGCGGCCACAAAAGGTTTGCAATATTATATGATGTCCAAGGAGTTTCAAGAAATTTAAAAGGAGAAACTCCTTGACAGGAAGGCACGGACAAATTTACACTTGAGGTAGACATTAGTTATTAGAAAATTTTCAGTATTGAGGTAATGCATATGGTACTAGCGATAGATCGACGAATTGGCAAATATGCAATACTTCTCGCGATGAACGGCGACCAGGAGGAATTTCCGGTAGCAACACCGCCACAATGGAAAAGCTGTATGGGAAAAGTCGGTTCCATGGATTCGCAAAAAGTGGTAGCAGCTATTGAAACTGCCGCCAAGCGGGAAGGTATCATCAAATCCGATGGATACCGGGAAACACATGCACTATATCATGCCATCATGGATGCTCTTAGTGGAGTGACACGCGGTCAAGTCCAGCTTGGTTCTGTCATGAGGACCGTAGGCTTGCGTTTTGCCGTTGTAAGGGGAAATCCTTATGAGGATCTAGAAGAAGGCGACTGGATTGCAGTTGCACTTTATGGAACGATTGGGGCTCCTGTCAGGGGATCGGAGCATGAAACAATCGGTCTGGGAATAAATCACATTTAAATATTTTTGCCCATAGTTGCTGATAAATAGGGGGCTGTACTTTGATCATCTTACATGGTCGAAGTATGGCCTCTTTTTGTGTGGGAAAAGGGGGAAATCGTCTATGGAGAAACAGCGGGAAAAGGGGAGAGTCGCAATGATTACATTAAACGGCGAATCGTTGACACTTGATAAATTGAACGGAATTTTATTTGAAGATGATCAGGTGGAAGCATGCAAGGACGCAATGGTGAAGGTTGTCGGTAGTCGGGCAGCGGTGGAGAATATTGTGCATAAAGGGGAAGTAGTTTACGGGATTACAACTGGCTTTGGGAAATTCAGCGATGTTTTGATTCCATTTGAAGAGACGGCAGACTTGCAAAGGAATCTCATTCACTCTCATGCATGTGGAGTAGGTGATGCCTTTGATGAGGTGATAGGGCGTGCAATGCTGGTTTTACGTGCAAATGCCCTTCTGAAAGGTTATTCCGGAGTCCGTCCGATCGTCATTGAACGGCTTTTACAATATGTAAATGAGAGAATACATCCCGTTGTTCCCCAGCAAGGATCGCTAGGAGCAAGCGGAGATCTTGCGCCATTGTCGCATTTAGTATTGACCTTGCTTGGCGAGGGAGAGGTCTTTTATGAAGGTAAAAGAAGAGATACTGCAAGTGTGCTGGCGGAAAAAGGGATTACCCCGATTGAGTTGAAAGCAAAAGAAGGTCTTGCTTTAATAAATGGCACCCAGGCAATGACGGCTGTTGGGGTAGTCGCATACCTGGAGGCGGAGAAAATGGCTTTCCAAGCGGAGTCGATTGCAGCAATGACCTTTGAAGGGCTTGAGGGAATTGTGGATGCATTGGACCATGATGTCCACAGGGTCCGAGGGTACAAGGAGCAAGTGGAAGTCGCAGAGCGGTTCAGAAAGTTGTTGGATGGAAGCAAGCTTGTGACAAGGCAGGGTGAGAAGCGTGTGCAGGATGCCTATTCATTAAGGTGTATCCCACAAGTACATGGAGCGTCCTGGCAGGTGCTGGGTTATGTAAAAGAAAAACTGGAAATAGAGATCAATGCGGCGACAGATAATCCATTGATTTTCGATGATGGAGGCAAGGTGATTTCTGGAGGCAACTTCCACGGCCAACCTATTGCCTTTGCGATGGATTTTCTGAAGCTTGGCGTGGCGGAGCTTGCAAATATTTCCGAGCGCAGAATTGAACGGTTGGTTAACCCCCAGCTGAATGACTTGCCCCCTTTCCTAAGTCCAAAGCCAGGACTACAGTCAGGTGCCATGATCATGCAATATTGTGCCGCATCGCTAGTTTCAGAGAATAAAACGTTGGCACATCCGGCAAGTGTGGACTCCATTCCGTCCTCTGCCAACCAAGAGGATCATGTGAGCATGGGAACGATTGGTGCTAGGCATGCCTATCAGATTGTTGCCAATGTGCGAAGAGTCCTTGCCATCGAATGGATGTGTGCGATGCAAGCCCTTGAATTCCGCGGAGTCTTCCTATCTGCACCACTCATGCAAAAATGGTACCAAGAAGGGCGCACCATCGTCCCAAGCATCACCGAAGACCGCATCTTCTCCAAAGACATCGAAGCACTTGCCGCGTGGATGAAGGATGAGGGCAGCGTTCTATGTAGAGCGTGAAATTCCTAGGGGGGTCTGACCCCCCTCAGAAATTTAATATTCACGCAACAATCCTGTAACATGATCTAAAACCAAAATTTATGAATCTATCAAAGGGGATGAATTGATATGGAAAAGGAAATGGTGAAGGTTATTCGCGCTCCTAGGGGCAGTGAGTTAAATACGAAGGGGTGGGTGCAGGAGGCTGCATTGCGCATGTTGATGAACAATTTAGACCCGGAAGTCGCAGAAATTCCAGAAGAATTAGTGGTGTACGGTGGAATCGGGAAAGCGGCAAGAAACTGGGAGAGCTTTGATGCCATTGTGGAATCACTTAAAAACTTGGAAGAAGATGAAACATTACTTGTTCAATCAGGTAAGCCGGTTGCAGTGTTCCGCAGTCATGCAGATGCGCCTCGTGTATTGTTGGCAAACTCCAATCTTGTACCAAAATGGGCAAATTGGGAACATTTCCATGAGTTAGATCAAAAAGGGCTGATGATGTATGGCCAGATGACTGCAGGTTCTTGGATATATATCGGTACTCAAGGGATCCTACAAGGAACCTATGAAACGTTTGCGGAAGCGGCCAAGCAATCATTTAACAATACTCTAAAAGGTACGATTACTGTAACAGCCGGACTTGGAGGCATGGGTGGTGCACAGCCGCTTGCCGTTACCATGAACGGTGGGGTGTGTATCGCGATTGAAGTGGATGAACATCGTATTGACCGCCGCATTGAAACGAGATATTGCGATGTGAAGGTCAAAACAGTGGATGAAGCCATACAAAAGGCGGAAGAGTATAAGAAGTTAGGAAAACCTTTATCTATTGGACTTTTAGGAAATGCAGCAGAGGTCCTTCCGCAACTAGTTGCAAGAGGATTTACACCAGATCTTTTGACAGATCAAACTTCTGCTCATGACCCATTAAACGGTTATATTCCGATTGGAATGACTTTAGAAGAGGCAGCAAAACTAAGAAAAGAAAAACCGGCACAATACGTGAAGCTTGCAAAAGAAAGTATGGCAGAGCATGTGAAAGCAATGCTTGACCTGCAACAAAAAGGTGCGATCACATTTGATTACGGTAACAACATCCGCCAAGTCGCTCTGGATGAGGGAGTGGAAAATGCATTTGATTTTCCTGGATTCGTACCGGCATTCATCCGTCCGCAATTTTGTGAAGGAAAAGGACCTTTCCGCTGGGTGGCACTTTCTGGTGATCCGGAAGATATTTATAAAACAGACGAAGTAATTTTAAGAGAGTTTTCCGATAACAAGCATCTTTGCAATTGGATCAAGATGGCAAGAGAAAAAGTAGCATTCCAAGGGTTGCCTTCAAGAATCTGCTGGCTGGGTTATGGCGAGCGCGCCCGTTTTGGAAAAATCATCAATGAAATGGTTGCAAATGGGGAGCTGTCTGCCCCAATCGTCATTGGGCGAGATCATCTGGATTGCGGATCTGTAGCGTCACCGAACCGTGAGACAGAATCGATGCTTGATGGAAGTGATGCGGTAGCGGATTGGCCGATACTGAATGCCCTGATCAATGGTGTCAATGGTGCGAGCTGGGTTTCCGTTCACCACGGTGGCGGAGTGGGAATGGGGTACTCCCTTCACGCAGGCATGGTGATTGTGGCCGATGGAACGAAAGCAGCAGGAAAACGATTGGAGCGTGTACTTACTTCAGACCCTGGAATGGGTGTAGTGAGACATGCGGATGCAGGCTATGACCTTGCGAAAAAAGTGGCCAAAGAAAAAGGCGTGCACATTCCTTTACTAAAGGAGAGTGAGTAAACCATGCAACTGGATACATTACTGATCAACTGCGGTCAACTGCTTACGATGGATCATGAATCCGATATGGTGAAAGGAGAGCAGATGAAGGCTCTTCCGCATATAAAAGATGGAGCTATCGGCTGGAAGGACGGAGTAATTACGTTCATTGGCACCACGGAAGAAGCGAAGAATTTACCATGTGATCATGTGATAGATTGCAAAGGGAAACTTGTGACACCTGGACTTGTTGATCCCCATACCCACCTTGTATTTGGTGGGTCGAGGGAACATGAAATCGCGCTAAAACAACAAGGTGTCCCTTATTTAGAAATTTTGAAGCAAGGCGGAGGCATCCATTCGACTGTAAAAGCGACTCAAGAAGCAAGTTTTGAAGAACTTTTGGAAAAAGCCGAATTTCATTTAAAGCGAATTTTTAGTTATGGAGTAACTGCCGTTGAAGCCAAGAGTGGTTATGGATTAAATCGAGAAACAGAACTTAAACAACTAAAGGTGGTCAAGGAACTTCAAAAAAAATACTCCATGATCATGGCTTCGACTTTCTTGGGTGCGCATGCCATCCCGAAGGATTTTGAGGCGGATTCAGATCTTTTTTTAGAAGAAATGGCAGATTTATTTTCTACGCTAAAAGAAGAAAATCTGGCAGAGTTTGTAGACATTTTCTGTGAAGAAGGTGTTTTTACAATAGAACAATCGAAGGAATATTTAACAAAAGCAAAACAAGCCGGATTTGCTGTGAAAATCCATGCTGATGAAATTGTTTCTTTAGGTGGGACAGAGCTTGCCATGGAACTTGGGGCTGCCTCTGCTGACCATCTCATTGCAGCGTCAGATGAAGCGGTCAACATGTTCGGTTCATCCGATACCATTGCGGTTCTTTTACCAGGAACGACCTTTTATTTAAACAAAGACACGTATGCAAATGCGCGCGGTATGATTGACGGAGGCGGTGCGGTGGCACTTGCAACAGATTTCAACCCGGGAAGTTCGCCTACTGAGAACATCCAATTTATTATGAACCTGGCAATGTTGAAGCTAAAAATGACATGTGAAGAGATTTGGAATGCGGTAACGGTTAACTCAGCAAAAGCGATTCATAAGGAGGGTGTTGCCGGAAGACTTCAAATCGGCCGACAAGCAGATGTGGTCATCTGGGATGCGCCAAACTATCAGTACGTCCCGTATCATTACGGTGTTAATCATGTGCACAGCGTATTTTTAAATGGGAAGGAAGTGGCAAAAGGGGGAGCTTTTCTTGAGTAGACCGACATTTTTGCAAACCTCAGGGGCTCCTCCCTTTATAGACAGACATTATCCAAAGGCAACAGAGCTGGTACAACTTTGGGACGGAAAGAAGAAGCTCGATGGGACGACCATTATCGGCGTCCCTCTTTCCAAACCGTCCATCAGTCATTCCGGAGCGAGTTTTACTCCTGGCATTGTCAGGAAGCTTATGCAATCCTACTCCACCTATGCTGTGGAAGGAGAGGTGGATTTAAGAGATTCGAACGTGCTTTTGGATGCCGGAGATATTCATATGCATGCAACGGATATAAAGGAATCTTATCGCAGAATTGAAGAGACCGTAACTACTATTTTAGGAGAAAATAAAGAGTGCATCCCGCTTTTCATCGGTGGCGATCATTCTATCTCCTATTCGACCCTGAAAGCAATGAATGAGGTCAAAACGGGTAAAATCGGAGTCATTCAATTTGATGCCCATCATGACTTAAGGAACACAGAAGACGGCGGTCCAACGAATGGAACCCCTTTTCGCCGGCTCCTTGAGGCTGGTGTGTTAAAAGGGGAGCATCTCGTTCAAGTGGGAATTAGAAACTACTCGAACAGTGCCTATTATCATCAATATGCAATGGAAAATGGCATCAAAGTTTATACGATGGCTGACGTTAAGAAGAATGGGATTGGGGAAGTTATCCGCGAGACTGTCGAATATTTAAAAGATAAGGTGGAGCATATTTACCTATCCATCGATATCGATGTACTTGATCAGGCATATGCCCCTGGTTGTCCTGCTATCGGGCCTGGCGGGATGACAAGTGAACAGCTTCTTGAAGCAATTTACATGTTAGGGAAAGAGGAATCGGTTTGCGGGTTGGACATTGTGGAAATAGATCCAACGATTGATTTCCGTGACATGACGAGCAGGGTGGCCGTGCATTGTCTGTTGGACTTTTTAAGGGGTAGAAGTGTGCTTAACAGATAAAGAAAAGGCGACTGCGTCTTGTGAATGCAGTCGCCTTTTTGATTTAGTTTGCTGAACCTTTTTGGAAAAGCTTATAAAGTGCTTGCGTCCCGCTATTTTCTTCTCCACTAGCAGAAAGCTTCACATACATTTCTCGTGCCAAGGAAAGCCCTGGAACTTCAAGTCCCATTTTGTCTGCTTCATCAAGGGCGATTTCCATGTCTTTAATGAAATGTTTAACGAAAAATCCTGGTTCATAGTTTCCTGCGATAATGCGAGGAGCAAGATTGGATAGAGACCAGCTTCCGGCAGCCCCGCTTGAAATACTTTTTAGGACATCTTCAGGATCAAGTCCTGCTGTCTCTGCATATGCCAAAGCTTCGCACACACCGATCATGTTCGTGGCAATAGCAATCTGGTTGCACATTTTAGTGTGCTGTCCCGCGCCTGCTTCCCCTTGGTGGATGATGTTCGAACCGAATGCTTGGAAGATAGGCTGGCATGCCGCAAAAGCATCTTTGTCCCCACCGACCATTATGGTGAGCCGAGCTTCCCTCGCGCCGATATCGCCACCAGAAACAGGGGCATCCAAGCTATGTAAGCCGTGTTCCTTCGCTTGCAAGTAAATTTGTTTGGCAAGTGTCGGAGTGGAAGTGGTCATATCGATCAAGTATGCCCCTTTTTCAGCATTCGTTAAAATACCGTTGTCTCCCAAATAAACCTCTTCCACATCTTTAGGGTAGCCGACCATGGTAATCACAACATCAGCACCGCGAGCTGCCTCACCAGCACTTGCCTTCCACACCGCACCGCGCGAAACCAAACCCTCAGCCTTCTCTTGCGTCCGCGTAAACACACTCACCTCAAACCCTCGATCCAACAAATGCCCCGCCATACTACTGCCCATCACACCCGTACCAACAAAAGCAACCTTATGTAATTCTCTGTTCATGTGCAAATACCTCCTGGGGTCTGACCCCTTTTTGTCTTTTTTTTTCTACTTTTTTATTCCCCTATTATACAGGTTTCTTTTGGGTGGTGGTAGATTGGGAGGTGGTTGGGGGGGGAATCTATTATTTTGGGAGGATTGAACTAGGGTAATTAGTTATAATATTTAGAAAAATAAAGAAATTTGTAGTATAATAGGGGATATTGAAAATTGAGGACAATTTGGTTTTATAAAAAGGTTGTTGAAAGATAAAAGTTCACGATAGATTACGAAGGGAGGAACGTGTAATGAGTACCCCTGACTCTTTATTAAAAAAGGAGAATACAAAATCTGTTGAATCCATTTCTAAGGTCCAGCTTATCATTGTCGTTTCCGATGTAGGAGATATACAATATGTCTCTTCCACCTGTGAAGCGCTATTAGGATATGCCAGGGCAGACCTGATAGATACGAGGTTAGAGAACTGGATCAATTCAGAAGACCTGTATTTAATAGAGAGCTTAATCTACCAGCCCTCCCATCAAACTCACTGTTATTTTCGCATGAAAAAGAAGGATGGAACTCTTGTTTGGATGGAAGCGGTACTGTCTGAAGTCAAATCATCTACAGGGGAAGAAAAAGAAATCGTTTTAATGCTTTCCCGTACATCTGATTATCAGAATTCGACTAATCAAGATAGAGGACCGACCATCGCTATGCCTACTAGCCAAAGGAGAAAAAATGAGGACCTCCAAATAGACGAAGATTATTCTGCCTATGACCTTATTGAATACCTCCCGAATGGTGTCTTCATTTTTGTTGATGGAATTATAAAGTATGTGAATGAAGCAGGTACGTCCATGCTTGGGGCATGCCATAAAGAACAAATTCTTGAGACCTCTGTTTATGAATACATAGAAGAAAATTATCATGAAATTGTGGAAAAGAGAATCAAGTCGGTCCAACAAGGATACCGAGTGGGGCAAATGGAACAACGCTGGAAGAGATTTGACGGACGGGCAATTGATGTGGAGATTACTTCTAATCATACTACTTTCAAGGGGAAACCAGCTTCTTTTGTCATGCTTGTGGATATTTCGCACCGGAAGAGCTTTCATAAAATTCTGCAAAACAGTCGAGAACGATTCCGAAAGCTGGTGCAGAATTCGATTGATACAATCGGCGTGATTTGTGAAGAAAAATGGACGTTTATTAATGAATCCGGACTTAAGATGCTTGAAGTTGATAATTATGGGGAGATATTTGGGAAAAGCATTTATGATAATCTCCCGAAAGAAGATTTCGATAAGATATGGCAAGAAGTGCATGAACAACATAATGGCACGAAATTGCCGACATTTGAACAAGAATGGAAGACGATGAAAGGAAATGCCATTCATACCGAGCTCGTTGGAATCCCCACGACTTATTTAGGAAAAGAAGCCATGCAAGTCATTATCCGTGACATAACAGAACGGAAGCAAGCCGAAGCGTTGATGCTGCAATCGGAAAAGCTTACTGTCGCAGGTCAATTGGCTGCCGGAATAGCGCATGAAATCCGCAATCCTCTTACAGCTATCAAGGGCTTTTTCAAACTTTTAGAAAGAGAGATGGAAGAAAAGAAAGAATACTTCCACATTATTGAGTCAGAGCTAAGCAGGATCGAACTTATTTTAAGTGAGTTACTGTTGCTCGCAAAACCGCATCAAGTTTATGTGCATCCGGTTTCCGTTCATTCCTTGCTTAAGGATGTAACGACGCTTTTAGAAACGCAGGCAATCATGAACAATGTATGGTTTGATTTAAAATTGAAGGCAAATTCTCCAACCATAAAATGCGATGAAAATCAGATGAAACAGGTGTTTATCAATTTAATTAAAAATGGGATAGAAGCAATGCCGAGCGGAGGAACTATCTATATTGATACAGAGGATTCGGGTGATGAAGTAGTGGTTACGCTTCGTGATGAGGGGACAGGCATCTCAGAAGATATCATCAAAAGGCTGGGGGAACCATTTTTCACAACCAAAACTACGGGAACCGGCTTGGGATTGATGATTACATTTAACATCATTAAAAATCACCATGGAACTGTAAACGTAACAAGTGAAGTGAATGAAGGAACCCAAATAGAAGTTCGATTTCAAAAGGCGTGAAATTTTACAATAACTTGAGGTTAAGGAATATCCTGTGCTGAAAGTGAGAATCCTTACAATGTACAGGGGAAGAGTAGGTTGTACTTTACAGAAAATTCCCTATACATTTTTAAAAAAGGATAGTATTATAGGAGACTAATCTTGAAATAGGAGTTTTAGTATATGAAACAGCATGAGCAATGGACGTCAAAGATTGGCTTTATTTTAGCAGCTGCAGGGTCCGCTATCGGTCTCGGCGCAATATGGAAGTTTCCGTATATGGCGGGCACAAATGGTGGAGGAATATTCTTCTTATTGTTTATTCTCTTCACACTCATTATTGCTACGCCAATGTTATTGGCTGAGTTTATAATAGGCAGGTCTACTCAAAAGGATGCGATCACAGCGTATAAGACCTTAGCGAAGGGGTCTAAATGGCATTATATCGGAATTCTAGGAGTGGTTGCCTCCTTCATTCTTTTATCATTTTACAGTGTGGTAGGAGGATGGATTGTTACATACTTAGGTAAAAGTATTACAGGGGGACTTTCCCAATTTTCACTTGAGGAGTACGGAGGTCTTTTCGAACAGACAATAGCTAATCCTACTCAAGTGTTAATCTCTCAGTTTATCTTCCTTGCCATTACGATTTGGGTGGTCCAGGCCGGAGTGCAAAGTGGAATCGAAAAGGCCAGCAAAGTATTAATGCCTTTATTATTTATTATTTTTATGGTGTTGCTGGTTAGGTCGCTTACACTGGAAGGCGCATCAGAAGGGATCCTTTACTTTTTGCAGCCGGATTTATCTCTTATCACTCCCAACACATTCTTAATGGCGCTTGGACAAGCTTTGTTTTCACTAAGTGTTGGTATATCAATTATGGTTACTTACAGTTCCTACTTGGAAAAAGGAGAAAACTTAGTTCGATCTGCTGGTTCAGTGGTTTGGTTGAATATCATTATCTCGCTTTTATCAGGACTCGTCATTTTCCCGGCGGTATTTGCTTTAGGACTGCAACCTGATGAAGGCCCTGGTCTCGTATTTGTCGTATTACCGGCAGTTTTTGATCAGTTGCCACTTGGCGGAATCTTCTTGACTATGTTCTTGGTCTTGTTGTTATTTGCAACTTTGACCTCTGCGTTTTCAATCTTGGAGATAATAGTTGCAGTTATCGTAAAAGACAATCAGGAAAAGAGAAGGAAAATTGCAATTATAGGAGGTATGATCATTTTCATTCTAGGCATACCTTCCGCATTGTCATTTGGTGTCCTATCCGGTATTACCATTGGAGACCTTCTCATATTTGATGTAGCTGATTTTCTCGTCAGTAATATTGCCTTGCCTGTAGGTGCATTCTTCATTTCCATTTTTGTCGGATATCGAATACCTAAAAACATCCTGGAAGATGAGTTTTTCCAAGGCTCTACAGTGAAAATAGGGTTATTCCAAGTTTGGTACTACCTGCTCAGATATGTGATCCCGGTAGGAATACTTCTTGTATTTTTACAGTCGTTCGGACTTTTTGGTTAGTTAAATTAAATTACCTATGAAAACACACTCGACTTTCTTGGTCGGTGTGTTTTTTTGCATTCCACCTACAAGTTACAGGGGAAAGAAGGAAGTTATGACAGATATTCCTATTGGGAAAATAGTGCTCGTTTTTCTGGTTTAATAGGGTGTTCCATTGCTCGTTTTCCCAATATGAAATAGGGGTGACAGGTGGTAAACTGTTCATAACGATTCTTAATAGTAAGAATTGTTAAAAAACTTTATTCAAGGAGTGAATTTATTGAAAAAGTGGACGAAAGGTTTATCAGTGATACTTATTGCAATTCTTGCTTTCTCGTTAGCTTTTGGATCTGCACAAGCAGCAACTTCAGATTCGAGTGCTAATGTTAAGAAAGAGTACTTAGTAGGGTTTACGAAAGGAAATAAAGCAAGTGCGCAGTCTTCCAAAAACTTAATCAAGGCGGCAGGTGGCGATATTCAACATACCTTCCAGTTCATGGATGTTGTCGAAGTCAGTTTGCCTGAAAAAGCAGCATTAGCTTTAAAGAATAACCCCAACATTGCATTTGTAGAGGAAAACGCAGAAGTTCATGCTACTGCACAAACAGTTCCTTGGGGAATTCCTCATATTAAAGCAGACAAAGCACACGCTTCAGGTGTAACAGGAAGTGGAGTAAAAGTTGCGGTCCTTGATACAGGAATTGATGCAAATCATGCTGACCTGAATGTTAAAGGCGGAGCAAGCTTTGTTTCCGGTGAGCCGAATGCTTTACAAGATGGTAATGGCCATGGAACGCACGTCGCAGGAACGGTTGCTGCATTGAATAATACAACAGGAGTGCTTGGCGTAGCGTACAATGCTGATCTTTATGCAGTTAAAGTTCTTAGCGCTTCTGGTAGCGGTACATTAAGTGGAATCGCACAAGGAATTGAATGGTCCATTGCTAATGATATGGATGTTATCAATATGAGCCTTGGTGGAAGTTCAGGATCCACCGCCCTTCAGCAAGCGTGTGACAATGCCTATGCAAGTGGTATTGTAGTGATTGCTGCTGCTGGAAACTCCGGTTCAAAAGGTAAGAGAAATACTATGGGTTACCCTGCAAGATACAGTTCTGTTATCGCAGTTGGAGCGGTGGACAGCAGTAACAACCGTGCATCTTTCTCAAGTGTTGGAAGTGAGCTTGAAGTAATGGCTCCAGGTGTTAATATCCTTAGCACAACTCCTGGGAACAATTACTCTTCATTCAATGGTACGTCTATGGCTTCTCCGCACGTTGCAGGAGCAGCTGCATTAATCAAAGCAAAATACCCTAGCATGACAAATGTACAAATTCGTGAAAAACTTAAAAATACAGCCACAGATCTTGGTGATCCGTTCTATTATGGACATGGTGTAATCAACGTTGAAAGTGCTTTGCAATAACTAAGTTATCCCCCCTATGAATAGAAGCACCAGAATCAACTCTGATAATAGAGAAGACACTGGTGCTTTATTATTTTTATAAAAAAATTAAGGAGAGTGAGTTTTTATGAATAAGTCTTTAAGAAAAATAGCTACCTTATTTTTAGCCGTAGTAATGGTTTTATCCTTCTCATTCACGCCAACAGATGCAAGTGCACAAGGAAAGCCGTTGATGAAAGAATATCTGATTGGCTTAAAAAGCGGTCCTTCGATAGCCAAAGCAGATAAGTTAGTATCCACTCTCGGCGGTTCGGTGGAACATCAATTCAAACATATGAATGTGTTACATATCACGTTGCCGGAAGTGGCAGCTGCAGCGCTTGAGAAAAATCCGCTTGTAGCATATGTAGAAGAAAATATTGAAATGCATACGACAGCACAAACAGTTCCTTACGGAGTCCCACATATTAAAGCAGATGTGGCACATGCTCAAGGAGTAACAGGATCTGGTGTAAAAGTGGCAGTACTTGATACAGGAATCGATGCAAGTCATGAGGATCTGAATGTAGTAGGCGGGGCAAGTTTTGTTTTCGAAGAACCCGATGCCCTGACAGATGGCAATGGCCATGGTACACACGTGGCAGGAACAATTGCAGCAGTAAATAATAATACGGGAGTACTTGGAGTCGCTTATGATGTAGATCTTTATGCTGTAAAAGTTTTAAGTGGAGCGGGAAGTGGGACACTTGCAGGTATCGCTCAAGGAATTGAATGGGCGATTGATAACGATATGGATGTTATCAATATGAGTTTAGGAGGCAGCACAGGGTCAAGTACATTGAAGCAGGCAAGCGACAATGCTTATAACAGTGGTATCGTTGTAGTGGCTGCCGCTGGAAACAGCGGTTCCTTCTTTGGATTGATTAACACCATCGGATATCCTGCTAGATATGATTCTGTTATTGCTGTAGGAGCGGTGGATTCCAATAATAACCGCGCTTCCTTCTCTAGCGTCGGCAGCCAGCTTGAAGTGATGGCTCCTGGTGTTTCCATCAACAGTACATTGCCTGGCAATCAATACGGGGAATTGAATGGAACATCCATGGCATCTCCTCATGTTGCAGGTGCAGCGGCATTATTATTGGCGCAAAATCCAAACATGACAAATGTGGAAGTTCGCGAAAGATTACGCAGTACGGCAACCAACTTAGGATCGACTTTCAACTATGGCTATGGTGTCATCAACCTAGAAGCGGCATTACAATAATCTAACAAACCATTAAGCTAAGACCCTCCCTTTTATCACGGGAAGGGTCTTTTCTAATTTAACGAATAAGAGTGTAATAATACGGTTGATTTCCGTTCCAGGCGCTTCGCTTGCCTGCGGGCGGTCCGTGAGCCTCCTCACTCCGTTTCGGGGTCTCACCTGTCCCTTCCTCCCGCGGGCGTCTGCGCGCCTTCCACTACAATCAACAAAGTTACTTCATTCACTTAAGGTTTATGAAAATCATCAAACCGAGTTAACTGTAAAAGCATTATCTTTTCGTTATCGTAATTTCTAGCTGTTGATTGGAGCAAAAGGCGAAGACTCCTGAGGGAGATAGTGCTAGGTGGAGACCCCGCAGGCTTGCCGAGGAGGCTCCAGCAGCGCCCCTAGCAAAGCGAAGCCATTTGCGGAGATCAACAGTGGTGTCTAACAAAAACTAATCTTTGTAAAAACCTCCACTAATTCCCTCGCTTTATGCTACGTTAATATATATCTACCAAAAAAACATTTTTTTGCAAAAAGTTGAAACTATTTATGATGAACCTGCATCTTTAGTATATACCTCAAAAGAAAGGGGGGTGAGCGAGCTTTGCACCTAGTAGAACGATTAAAAAATAAAGAGGAATCCGCACTAAAAGAAATGATGAACTTTTATGGTGACTATCTGTTACGAACGGCGTATTTACTGGTAAAAGATAATCATCTTGCTGAAGAAATAGTGCAGGATACCTTCATCACAGCTTATCAAAAGATTCATCAACTAGATGAAGAAGAAAAACTAAAAAGCTGGCTCACCTCCATTACAGTCAACCGTTGCAAAATGCAAATGCGTAAATGGAGCTTCAGGCGAATTCTGTTAAACTTTGAATTTGCTGAACGGGTTACAGAGGACGAAGTGACAGATGGTCCTGAAGCGCAGTTATTGCTAGATTTTCAAAATCAATCTTTAAGCGAATCGATACAAAAGTTGGATTATAAATACAGGGAAGTAATCATTCTTTATTATTTCAATGAGATGAAAATAAGCGAAATCGCAGTACTGTTAGCTATTGCAGAAAGTACCGTGAAAACAAGATTAAAAAGAGGGCGTTCTTATTTAAAGGACATTATCGAGAAAGGGGAGGATGAAAGTGCAACACAAAGAAAAACAAGCGGTTAAAGAAAGACTTGACCAAGAATTAAAGGACTTCCATTTTACCGGATGTGAAAAAGTTTTACAGAAAACTCATACGAAAAGTTTTGTAGATAAACTTTCATCCTTCTGGAATAAGGAAATCGAGGTGCCTGTCCTTCCAATCGTAGTGGCCGCAACCTTAATACTCTCGACTATTTCATTAAAGGATGACTTAAAAAACAATGAAATAACCACAACTCAGGCCGAACGTGAAATAATCCAGATAGCCGGATACACCTATTGGAAGGACGACTACGAAAGAGCGGTGAAGTTACATGAAAATAAAAGTGAAAATTAAACACATAGTACTAACTGTGGTTTCATTTGTTTTATTTCTTCCAGTATTCTTCTATTTAATACAACCCCAGTACACTATATACATGGCTAAACAGCAGATGGCAAACGGGGAGCAAATTGGAAAAGAGAGAATACAGGAGCTGCTAGACAATGGAAATATTTTTTCTGAGCAGAGATTTGCACTTATCCGGGAGTTTATGATCGAGGACTCCAATACCATGGAATATGATGTATATGTCGGCACTACCTTAACTCATTGGTCTGATCCTAATCAGGCAAAAGTGAAATTCTCCTTTGAAGAACGCCAACCTTACTTGTTGGAGTATGTAGAAGAAGGACCGGCTGATGGATATATGGAGGCAGCGGCCAAGGAACTAGCGGATTATTATAACCGGGAGGGAGAATGGCAAAAAGGGGACAAAGTGCTGCAATCTGCTTTAGATAGGGGAAGTGAAACTTATTTCAGATCTGAATTGGCAACAAAACAAATCGATTTGGCAGTTCAAAATGAAAAACACGAGCTTGCCTTACAATATATAGAAGAATTTACTTCAAAGGTTTCAAATGAGGACACATATACAAAAGCAATAGTGGATAAGATTAAAAACAGGCTAAACTCAGGTAATACTGTTCGAGGAAAAGTACTAGTCAACTCCGATGGTGAAACACCTGTGGAAGGTGTGGGGGTATATCTGCGTGATAAAAATAATTTATACTATAGTATTGGGGCAGAAGAACAATACCAATCAGTTACGGATAAAAATGGAGAATACGTCTTCCAGAACGTTTCACCCGGCAGTTATCAGCTTGGATTTGGATTTACCTTTGAACAGATAGATGGTTTTGCTTTATCCATTCCTTCTAATCCTTGGATTGAAGTAGACGACAAAAATGTTGTTGCGCAGGATTCATATATTCATCCATTGATTGAAATCCATCAGCCGGTTAATTCCGAAGAGATTTCAGAAGATCAACTTCAGATTTCATGGGAACCTGTGGAAGGGGCGGAATATTACAATATCAGTGTAGGCAGGGAAATTGAAGGTGGCTCCGTATCACATGATCTAAAGAGCGGTATAAAAAGTACAAAACTTACTGTCCCGGTAGAAGACCTCTACTTTTCGCAAGGAGGCATTCAGTTTACGGAAGACAGTGACTGGAAGGGGATTGATTACTCCTCAGTACTTGGTTTCGCAGATCCTCGAGGACGCTTTTTCTGGAATGTGGAGGCATATGATGAAAATGGTAATTTAATCACGCAAAGTCACGGTTACAGATTAGGAGCCGACACATTTGGAAACCTGCCGACTTTTTATTTAAAGAACAGAGAATTATCAAAGGCAGATAAAGTTTTATTAAAGAATAAGCCGGAAGAAGCGTTGGAAATGTATAAGCGGAATTATGCAAAGGACCCAGATGACCTGCATAGTTTGCTAATGATTAGCAAGATTATTGGTGTCGAGGAGTCGGTGGTGAATAAGTCATCAAAAGAGTTGGCAATACCTTACTTAGAGCAATTGGCTGAAAAAGCCCCTAACGAAATCTTGTTTCTCGATATTCTCCAATACTATTATGAAAAGGAAGATTGGCAAACCTATAAAAAATGGTATGAAAGGTTTGGAGTTATTAAGGGAGATATTTTAAATGAATATATTGAGGGGAATCACGCAATGGCCCTCTTAAAGCAAAAAAAGTATGAAGAGGCAAGATTACAGTTTCAACTGGTAATGGAGCAAGGAAATCGCCATGAATATATCGGCGAATGGATAGCATTAGAACTGCTTTTAGGTGAGCCTCTTGATAAGGCAGTAGAATTGGCTAAAGAACATCCAGAGCAAGGGATTTATGATGTGAGAATTGATTGGGAACTTTTGATTAAAAATATCCAGCGAGAAGAAGTGCAGTTTGATGGATATTTGAAAGAACTTGAAAAGGTATTGGGATGGCACTTTAAAGGGGAAAATAAAAGATTGGAAGATTGGTCGAATACCACAGAAAAGGTAGAATTGAAAAGGTTTATGGAAGAGCTTAGAAAATAAAAGGGAAAAGGAACGACTCATTGTGCAGAGAGTCGTTCCTTTTCTACTTAGAAGTTATTCAAAAACCGTTCCATACGGTCCATAGCTTTTTCAAGGGTTTGCATGTCATAGGCATAGGAGAGTCTTACATACCCTTCTCCAAGCTCGGAGAAGGCACTACCTGGTACAACTGCAACTCCAGCTTCCTCTACAAGTTTTAACGCAAAATCAAATGACTTTATGTTAAACTTTTGGATCGAAGGGAAAAGGTAAAACGCTCCATCTGGCTTCACTACTTCAAGCCCCATGTTGACAAGGCGATTATATACATAATTCATTCTCTTCTGATACTGTGTTTTCATAACATCTGCATCATTTATCCCTGCAGTTAATGCTTGCAATGCTGCGTATTGCGAGACGGAGCTTGCGCAAGAAACATTGTACTGATGCACTTTTAGCATCTGTTTCATGACAAATTCAGGACCGAAAACAAGGCCTATTCTCCAACCTGTCATGGAATGAGATTTGGATACTCCATTGATGACGATGGTTTTCTCTCTCATGCCGGGTAGAGTGGCGATGGATTGGTGGCTGCCCTCAAAAACAAGTTCACTATAAATTTCATCTGACAAAATAAAAATATCCTTGTCCTGCAACAAGTCTGCAATTTTTCTTAATTCCGTTTCTGATATTGCTGCACCAGTCGGATTAGAAGGATAGGGCAGAATGATACAACGGGTTTTATCGGTAATGTTTTTTTCTATTAATTCTGCCGTTAATTGAAAATCAGTTTCTCTTGTATCAATATGAACAGGGGTTGCACCGCATAATTTGATAATGGGTTCGTAACCTGGATAGACTGGTCCAGGTAGGATAACTTGGGTACCGGGTTCTAATATGGTACGAAAAGCAATATCAATTCCTTGGCTTGCGCCTATGGAAACGATCACCTCAGAATCAGGATCATAATCCATATTGTATTTCTTTTTAACAAAGTCACTTGCAGCCTTACGGAGTTCAGGAATACCAGCATTTGGAGTATAAACGGTTTTATTCATTTCGATTGCAGCTTTGCCGGCTTCTTTTACATGTGTTGGAGTAGGGAAATCTGGTTGCCCGATGGTAAGTGAAAGTACATCATCATATTTTGCTACAAGGTTGAAAAACTTGCGAATGCCTGAAATTTCAATATCTCGCACATTCGAGTTGATTAGATGTTCCATATAAATTGCCCCTTTATGTATTCAAGCTTTTTAAGTTAGTGTAACTGACTTTTTTCCCCTTGTCCAAGAGATTATTGTAGTAAAATGAATAGGTATGAAGAGGGATTCCTTGATACCTAGAAAGGGAAGGGAAACGTTTGTTTGGTCCTTGACATAATAGGGAAGACCTATAAAAATAAGAAGCTAGTAGGATAGGAAAAAACTTACATAAGATTTATAATAATTATAAACACAGAATATTCACATAACTTTAACTGCCGTCTCCATTGCCTTTGGATGCACTCCTTTCACCTTTGAATTACTGGGATTTGGTGTCTGTTGGATTCCGTCTGAAAGGGGATTGTGTAATGGATATTGTGCTACAAATTTGGGTTACGTTGTTGGAAAGGTATGCAGAGGAGTTATTTTTTCAGGATTCATCATCAGGGGTCTTTTCGTTTATGATTATTGGGGTGCTCGCTTACTTGTACAAGCAGGAAAAAGAGACAAAGAAAAATTGTTCTTGTTGCCAAACAGAGGCGAAAACAGAAGAGAAAAAGCTCCCCGAAAAGCAAGAAGAAGCGGAATGAGTTTCCGCTTCTTTTTTTGTGGGATAAGGTAAACCCGCTGTTGATTTCCGCAAATGGCTTCGCTTTCCGCGGGGCGACCTTGAGCCTCCTCACTTCGTTGCGGGGTCTCAACATTGCCGCTACTCCCCCGCTGGAGTCTTCGCCTTTTGCTCCAATCAACAGCTATAAATCCTCAATTTTTCGAATTCAACTTTAACTTAATTTTACTGTAAATGAGAGAACTGATCTAGTAGGGTGTTATATTCGCTTGATAAGGTTTTGAATTTTTGACGGTTGCCTTCACCTAATGCTTGATCTATTTCGTTCATCAGCCTGTTTTTATGGAATTGAAAGACAGAAGAGTCGACAATGATTTGAGCGACTTTCTCCTCTCTGGTCATATCAAAGCTTTTGAGATTGGAAACAGATTGTTCAGGTTGAAAAGAAAAATGCTTATTCATAATTTCTACCCCCTGTGCGGAATTTTGGAATGCTTATTAATGGGTGAATCATGAAAAGGATGTGAAAGTATGCTTGCTCATCCTTTTTCCTATTATCTGATATTTTGTCCTGTTTGTGAAGTATAATTTTTAGAAAATTTAGATATATCAGAAAAAATAGCGGAAACTTTGTAAAAGAGTGACATTTGATTAAATGATTTTGTTTGGTTACTTATTTTTGAATATACCCAAAATAGCAATGGGGAAAACAAGTAGAGCGTATTAACCTGAAGAAGTTGAAAAAAGTTAGCTAACTTATGAAAAAAGGTGATTCGGAAAAATAATAAAGTCATGGATAGGAATTTTCGATTTTCTCTTGAAAAATCAATAGAAAACGAATATTATTAGTAAGGTTTCAATAATACATTCGTTTTTGGGGGATTTTTAAGTTGGAAAACTATTTTGATTTTAAAAAGTTTAATACGTCAATTAAACAAGAGGTATTAGCGGGGATAACGACTTTCCTTACGATGGTTTATATAATTTTTGTCAATCCGGCTATTCTTTCAGCAGCTGGTATTCCATTTGAGCAAGTGTTTATGGCAACGATCATTGCTGCTGTGATCGGGACGGTAACGATGGGTCTATTTGCAAAGTATCCAATAGCGGTTGCTCCCGGGATGGGCCTTAATGCATATTTTACAAGTGTTGTAGCTACTCAGGGACTTACCTATCAAGCAGTGTTGGGAACGGTGTTTTTAGCTGGACTTGTTATTATTATTTTAAGTTTGACCAATTTAAGAAAAGCGCTTATTGAAGCGATTCCTGCGCCTTTAAAGTATGGGATTACAGCGGGTATTGGCTTATTCATTGCGTTTCTTGGTTTAAAGATGGCAGGTATTGTTGTACCGAGTGAAGCAACGATGATTACACTTGGGGACCTCACAAGTCCGGTTACGGCTCTTGCTATCGGTGGACTGTTCGTCACCCTCATCCTTATGGCAAAACGGGTATCCGGTGCGCTATTTTATGGGATGGTATTGACGGCAATCGCAGGCTATTTCTTTAATATGCTTTCATTTAATGGCATTGTGGATATGCCTCCTGCACCTCAATTTATCCATATTGGAGATGCACTTAGTGGTGTGGTTACAAACGGTTTATATACGGTGGTATTTGCATTCATTCTTGTTACTATTTTTGATTCTACTGGTACGCTTGTAGGAGTTTCAGAACAAGCTGGATTTATGAAGGATGGCAAACTAGAAAGAACGAAGCCTGCGACACTTTCCGATGCGATAGCAACGACAGCTGGTGCTGCCCTTGGGACAAGTCCTTCTTGTGCTTATATCGAATCTTCTGCTGGGGTTGCAGCGGGTGGCAGAACAGGATTGACCTCTATTGTGGTAGCTGGTTTGTTTCTTTTATCGATGTTCTTTTCCCCGGCAATTTCCGCTATATCCAGTTTACCGGCGATCACTGCACCGATATTAATTATTGTCGGGTGTTTTATGATGGAAGGTTTAGCGAAGATACAATGGAGAAATTTTGATGAAGCGTTTCCTGCTTTCGCGATTATTTTGACGATGCCATTGACTTCAAGCATCGCTACAGGGATTGCTGTTGGTTTTATTACGTATCCAATCATGAAAGCTGTAAATGGAAAATGGAAAGATGTTCATCCGCTCATTTACGTATTTGCAGTTATTTTCTTAATTCAAATGATTTATTTTCCGGCACACTAAAGGATAAAAAAACGACGCACCCAACATTTCGGGTGCGTCGTTTCTTATTTAAATGTAGGAAGGTGTAGATTCCAGTTGATTTCCATTCCAGGCGCTTCGCTTGCCTGCGGGCGGTCCGTGAGCCTCCTCGGCTTGCAGCCTGTGGGGTCTCACCTGTCCCTTCCTCCCGCGGGCGTCTGCGCGCCTTCCACTCCAATCAACAAGATGTTTTCATTCACCTTAAGATCAAAGAGGCTATTTAACCGATTTACTGAAAACCCAATAACCATTCTTTAAAGAAATTTCTAGCTGTGTATTGGAGCAAATGGCGGAGACTCCTACGGGGAAGTAGCGGCAATGTTGATACCCCGCAGGCTTGCCGAGGAGGCTCAAGGTCGCCCCGTGGAAAGCGCAGCCATTTGCGGAAAGGAACAGCGGACTAAACAAATAACTTATAATTAAAAAGGGGAGAGGGGGATCCGCTCCTTCTTAGCCTTCCTGATTAAATAACCCTTCTTCTGCATCTTCTTGAAGTCTTTGTAGCCATTTTAATTCTACTTGGCATAGTTCATGGGCATTTTCCATGATGGCTTGTGACCCTTTGGGGGCATGGATACCAAATTGGTTATACACTCTTTCCAGCATTTCAAGTTGCATTTTGGTATGGGAGATTCGCTCAGATAAAGCTTCTCTAATCAGGTTTGCATCCCCAAGATGTATAAATGCAAGTGCGGTGTACATTGGATGAAAGTGCGTGCTTTCTGCTTGTAGCTGCTTTTTCAGTAATTGTTGAAAAGCTTCTATCCCATCAGGAGTAATGCTATATATGGTCTTATCAGGACGTGTCTGGTCCGTTACAACTTGTTTGACTTTAATTAGTTTTTTGTTGAGTAGCTGCTCTACAGCATAATAGAGTGACCCTTTTGCCATTTTGATATATTGATCCATATTGCGGTCATGCATCACTTGTTGGATTTCGTATGGATGCTTGTCTCCTTCCATGAGAAGACCAAGTATTACAAGTTTTATTGCCAAATTCGTTCACACCTTTGTATGTAAAGAGTGGTTTGTCTTCTATTATAAAGGAAAGATGAGATGCCGGATACTAATAATAGGTTTAGTGAAATATTCAAGTATTAATTAATATCCCACTATTCAGGTGAGCTTTTAAGAAAATGTCATGTGCTTCTAGACGAACTCTTACAAGAAGCCTATAATGGATGGGGTGCTGAATTATAAAATTTAACACTTTACCCATTAAATTGAGAAGGGTGGGTAATATAAGTAATGTTGTTATTAATTGGAGGATTTGTTGTGAATGATTTACCTAATTAAACCGCTAATTGTTAATATAACCATCATCTTTTCTTTGATGTTCAATGCGAATTTATTTTTTCCCTTCAGCAAAAGAAAACCCCTTAATTTTAAACAGCAAACCATTCTAGGGCTGTTTAGTGCATTTTCTGCAAAGTTATGTATGCTTTATCCCATTGAAACACTGGAAGACACCAATTTTGACTTTAGGATGATACCTATCCTAATTGTTACGCTGTATGGAGGCTGGTACCCTGGCCTACTTTGTACAGCTATTGTGGTGATGCTGCGATACTTGATTGGTGGAGAATATGTTTACGTTGGTATAGCGGTCTCCATTCTTGCTTTAGGAATCGGTGTTCTGTTCCGTTCTGGTTTTCTAAGGAGTGCCAATAAAGTGTTATATGGAGTAATCGTCATATCCTTTTATTATTTGGTTTACATTTTCATTTTGTTTAGTACGGTATCTTTTTTAGATATTAATTTTTATATTGTTTATTTTCTTGCATTCAGCTTAACTTTTACTGCTTTGATCTATACGGTAGAAAAATTAATCATTGCTAATCAACAGTTTGATGAGACATTGTATCTTGATAAGCTTTCAACAGTCAGTCAAATGGCAGCAGCATTTGCTCACGAAATCAGAAACCCCATTACAACTGTCAGAGGCTTTATTCAGTTTATTAACTCCGACACCAAAGATGAAAATTTAAAGCAATTTGCTCCACTAATTCTTGATGAATTGGATAGGACGAATAAAATAATTACGAATTATTTGACTGTGGCACGGCCGACAAACTTCACTTTATCTTATATCGATGTTAATAAAGCCCTGCAAGACTCCGTTGAGTTGCTCAGACCATTTGGATCATACCGGAATGTTTCCATAGACCTTAAATTAGAGGGGGAGCATTATATCTACAGTGATGAACAACATTTAAAGCAAGTATTAATGAACATCATTAAAAATGGAATTGAGGCAGTGGAAGAGGAACAAGGTGGATATGTGAAAATCGTGAAAAAGCCTGCAGATGAAAGAGGGCAGATTGAAATCACCTTTGTGGATAATGGAATAGGGATGAGCGAGGAGCAATTAGAGAAGCTCGGATTACCTTATTATACGACAAAAACAAAAGGGACAGGATTGGGAAGCATGATAACGAACAGGTTGATTCATGAAATGAAAGGTAAAATACATTATGAAAGCAAGGTTCATAATGGAACATCTGTCACGGTTATATTACCAACTGTTAGCAAAGAGTAAGGAAACAAAAGAGGCTGATGTTGAAAATCAACGCCAGCCTCTTTTTCATTTTTTCCATAAAGAAACTTCACCAGTATTTCGATTGACCTTGTACCATCCGCGTGATAATTTTTCCGGTTGATTATTAAAATGTACAAGATCAGAAACATGGAATAAATAAAATTCCCCATCAATGCCCTCATAAGCAACATCTGTACTATCATGCCTGGTAAGCTCCAAATACTCCATTAAACTTGATCTCGCTTCTTGTCTGGAGATCTTTACTTGATCACTATTGCCATTTGTGTTGTCTACATTTATTAATGCTTCATTCCGTGAATCTCTTATCAATTCATCATTGGACATCAATCCAGGTTGATTTCTTTCTTCTGTAATAGTTGGTCCCTTTGCGCTTGGTTCTTCCCTTTGATTGGCACAACCACAGGAAAGAACCAATACTAATGGGATAATCAGCAGTTTTAGATGCATACATGACACCCTCCTTCATATTTTCCACATGTTGATTATTGATAGTATGAAGTAGGAAGAAAGATTTCATGCAAGTTAGCGCTTTTTGCAGAATTGAGCAGCATATAATGGATAAAGACAGACATCGTGTAAATATTACGTAAAAAATCATGAAGAAAGGAGGAGTGGAGGGTTTATTAGAGAATAGTCTTCTTATCACATTAATTGATGGAGGAAGTTTCAATGGCAAATTTGGAACCAAAAGTGGAACAAGGAAACAATCAAGAAAAACCAAGATCTCCATTGGCCTTATATTTTTCTCTGCCTATTATTTCTTGGGCTCTTTATGATTTTGCCAATACTATTTTTTCATCCAATATCATTACGATCTTTTTCCCTTTTTATCTACAGGAAGTGATAGGGACAAATGAAAGAATGGATCAAATTGCAAGTACATTCCTATCCTATGCAAATGCAACGGCAAGTTTTTTTCTCGTATTGTTTTCCCCGTTATTCGGGGTAATGATTGACCGGACAGGCAAAAGGAAAAAATTTATCATTCCTTTTACCTTAATAGCCGTTTTTTCCACCATCTTAATGGGCGTTTTTGCATCACTTCAAACTTCCCAAACTATGTTCGGATTACCGATTAGTTTCATCCTGGTGCTCCTGTTGTTTGTTGTAGCGAAATTTTTCTTTCATTCCTCGCTCATATTTTATGACACGATGCTTCCTGACCTGGGGACAAAAAAGGAATTGCCGCTAATATCAGGGTTTGGTATCGCAGTAGGTTATATGGGGACATTGCTCGGACTAACCGTGTACCTATATGTTGGGGATAGTGATTTTCATCGTGCTTTCATCCCGACCGGAGTGTTATTTCTTTTATTCTCCTTGCCCCTGTTTTTCATCTTTAAGGAAAAGCCTAAAGAAATACAAGAGAAAAAGTCATTTTTCAGTGGCTATAAAGAGATATACCAGACATTTAAAGAGATGCGTTTGTATCGGCCTGTCTTTCTCTTTATGATTGCATATTTCTTTATCAATGATGCAATTGCAACGGCGATTGCGATGATGGCTATCTATGCGAGGGCAATCGGGGGCTTTTCGGCAACAGAATTTATTTTGCTTTATCTTGTTTCGACTTTTTCAAGTATCATCGGGTCATTTATCTACGGGTATATCTCAAGAAATATCGGATCAAAGCTTGCAGTAGCATCAGTAGCCGGGCTCTTGATAGTGGCATTGTGTTTTGCCGTTTTTGCCATTGTTCCTTGGATGCTTTGGCTTGCAGGAAGTTTATTTGGAGTCGCTCTCGGTGCAACATGGGTAACGTCCAGAACATTTATCATTGAGCTGACACCAGAAGGAAAAAGAGGGCAGTTCTTCGGGCTCTTTGCCTTCTCCGGTAAAGTTTCATCAATTGTTGGACCGCTGTTATACGGAACCATCACCTTAGTCCTTGCAGGGTATGGAAACCTCGCAAGCCGAACAGCACTTGGCTCCCTAATCATCCTAGCCTTCATCGGCCTAATCATCACCCTGAGAGTACCATACAAAAAAGAAGCGTAAGTTAGCTTCTTTTTTTTTATCCCTAAGCATTTTATTTTAATTATCTATTTATAATAAGTATAATCTAGTTGACAGTAAATAATGATATGAATATAATATAAAATGTATTAAATAATAATTATTATAAAAAGATAATTCATATAAAAACAAAAGGGAGAGAGTAGAATGAAATTAAGAGAACAAATGCCCGAACTAACAGGCGCGACGGAATGGATTAATGAAGAAATAACAATGGACGAGCTAAAGGGGAAAGCGACCCTAATCCATTTCTGGTCCGTTAGCTGCCATCTTTGTAAGGAAGCAATGCCTGAAATCAACGAACTGCGTGACGAATATGATGACGACTTGAATGTAATTGCTGTTCACATGCCACGTTCTGAAGATGACCTTGATATGGGCGTAATCCGTTCCATGGCAATGGGGCATGACATCACACAACCGATTTTTGTAGACAGTGAACATAAACTAACGGAAGCATTTGAAAACAAATACGTACCAGCTTACTATGTATTTGACGAGGAAGGAAAACTTCGTCATTTCCAAGCAGGCGGAAGTGGAATGAAAATGCTAAAAAAACGCATCAACCGCGTTTTAGGCATAGAAGAAAAATAATGAGTAATTAAAACCATAGTTGATCGTAGTGGAAAGCGAAGCGCCTGCAACGAAGATCAACAGTCTAAGAGAAACCATAAATACGGTTTCTCTTTTTTGTCTGAATAAAAGCATGAACTCCCCACATATACATAGCTATAGAGTTTTATCGAGAATATAACTGGGGAGGAGGCTGATGAAAAAAAAGCATACAAACCCATGGGAAACGATGAACGATAAAATTGACGAGGTATTGGGAGATAAGTTTTGGAAAGACATGCTCCCGGTCATGCCAAAAAGAATCCCTCTAATCGACATCATGGAAACAGAAGATAAAGGACTAATAATAATGGAACTTCCCGGATTAAAATCTGCTGAAGACATCCAAATCTCCGTCAAAAACAATCAGTTATTCATTAAAGGCAGCATCCCGTACCCATACCCGATACCAAGAGAAAACCTACTCCAAGGAGAAAGGTTTTTTGGTGACTTTCAGCGTGTTGTTCAAATACCCTTTTCATTTGTACCAGAGAAATTGACAGCACAATACAAGCAAGGTTTACTAACGCTCATTTTTCAAAAGAATGCACAAGATGTTTCGGTGGAGATAGATTTTATAGAATAAATTTACTTTGTAAGGAGGGGGCGGCTTGAAGTTTGAGGTGAAAGATTTCAAAGTGGATATACTGATGAACTCATCCTCTTTAAATAAAGGCAAAAACGTAAGTTGGAATACGAAGTCAACCCAAAAGGAAAATCAAGGTTTTGGAATACTTTCGGGTGAAAGAAACACTATCCGACAATCAAGTAATACAGTAAAAAGCCAAGGTGACGGCAACGAACAAACATCTTCCTAATTGGTTGTGATGATTTATGTCTAACAATGATGAAATGGTAAAAAGGCTTGAAGAGCTGGAGCAAAAAGTGGAGCAACTTACAACACTATTTTACAAGATGAATGATACAAGGCAACAGGTTGTCCACTATCATATTAAAACGCTGGAGATTCAAAACGCACAAATTGAAAAGCTTCACTATCATCTCGATAGTATTGGCATAGAACAGCTTAGCGGTACGTTAAATATTGGTAATAATTTTGACGCTAAACAGCCAACTCCCATACAGAAACCCACGTTGAAAAAAGATAAGGAATCCAAAGAAAAAATCAGTACATCGTATCGTCCTTTAAAAAAGCAGAACAACCAAAGCGAGGAAAGCCGTCATATAAGTGTTACAAATAGAAAAAACGGGTTTTTTGTTAAGATAAATGGGAAGGAGGAGAGTTGATGAGTGATTATTCGCCTAATTTCTTCATAGGAAGCATCCGGATCGGAGTGGTGGAAAGTGCTTCTTGCATTAACATGGGGAACAATTACCCCTCCCAGTTTCAAAGTCATAAAAAGCATAACCAGGGGGTAGGAAATATAAGTGGCGATGAAAATGATATTCATGGAACGAAAAGCCAGGTTAGTGACTCTTCCTTTATTGATATGTTTGAACAATCAGATGATACGCAAGAATTGCCGCAATGGCTACAAAATGTGATAAAAGAAAAGGAGGATATGCAAGACGGAGAAAACCCCGATTAATTGCTAGATTTATTCTGTACCGGCATATCCACCACATCAGGGTCATGAACGATATTTACATTGGAATCGGAATCATTATATTCTCCTGCCACCACGCCAAACCCCATATTCGTTTTTTGGTAGGTCCTCCAATTGGCCTGCATGTTTTCTCCTGTAAATATCCCGGAACAATTCATAATGGACATGACTTCAATTTTATCAAGCAGTATGTGAATTTGCGAAGATTGCTTTCTTTTCAAATTAAAGCCCCCTTTAGAATTGTGCGGTCGGTTGCGGGTTGTTGATTTCTGGATTCGCAATGGAAGTATCAACACCGTCTGCATCAAATACTACGTTACAAACATTTGTAACTGCTACCGCTCCTATTTCAATTCCATTTCCCATATTGATTTTTCCTTGTGTGCTCCAATCAGGTTGGTTGTTTTGACCTGTAGCAATGGTAGAACTCTGACTGATGCTGTTAACGTTGATTTGATTAAATATGATGGAAACTGGCAATATGAACCCTCCAATCCGTGGCATTTCGGACTTCTTTAATGTAAGGTATTCCTTTAAAATGAATAACGTGAAGAAAGTAGGGAATTAACAGAAAATAAAAAATGTTTGTTGAAAATAAAAAACGGTATGGTAATATGTAATTACGGCACAATTAAGGAATATTTCCTTTATTTAATTTTACAACTTGAAAGGACGTGCTCCATCGATGACTCAAACAGTTCCAGCAATGGACGATACAATACGGAAACAGTTGATTGAGTTTAGAAGAGACATTCACCAGTTTCCCGAAGTAAGCGGCGAAGAATACGAAACCTCTAAAAAAATTCAGTCGCAACTGAGTAAACATGGCATCCCTTTTCAGACAGGTTTTGCCAAGACAGGTGTCCTTGGAATAATAAAGGGTGCTAAGCCTGGTCCTACAGTTGCATTAAGAGCGGATATAGATGCTCTGCCTATTACGGAGAAAACGGACCTGCCATTTGCATCTCTTAAAGAAGGAAGCATGCATGCCTGTGGTCATGATGCCCATACGACGATGCTTTTAGGCGCAGGAATTTTATTAAACCATCATAAAAATGAACTGGCTGGAACGGTACTGTTGGTCTTTCAACCTGCAGAAGAAGCTTCACCTAATGGTGGTGCGAAACCTATGATGGATGACGGAGTGTTTGATGAATATGTACCCGATGTCATTTTTGGACAACATGTTTGGCCGGATCTGCCTGTTGGCCAGATTGGTGTCCGGTCTAAAGAAATGATGGGGGCAACCGATCGATTCAAAGTGGTGATAAACGGTTCAGGTGGTCATGCGAGCATGCCGCATCAAACCAATGATGCCATCATTGCAGCTAATCATGTGGTGACCATGCTACAAACCATCGTGAGCAGAAATGTGAACCCTATTGATGCAGCCGTTGTAACGGTCGGAAGAATAGAAGGCGGATACAGATATAATGTGATAGCTGATACTGTAACGTTGGAAGGCTCCATCCGTACCTATAAAGAAGAAACAAAAGCAAGAGTAAAACAAAGGTTCTTTGAAGTAGTGGATCATGCTGCAAAAGCAATGGGTGCAACTGCTGAAATTGAATATATTGACGGTTATGAAGCAACCATTAATACACCTGAATGGGCTGAAGTTGTAAAAGAAACAGCCAATAACATACTCGGATCTGAAGAAGCTACCCCAACTGTTGACCCTTCACTGGGAGGGGAAGACTTTTCAAGATTCCTTAACCGGTATCCAGGCGCCTTTTTCTGGTTGGGCTCAGCCATAGAAGGGAGAGAAGTTCAAAAACCTCTCCATGACCCCAAATTTGAATTCAATGAAAAAGCCCTGCCAATAGGTGTGAACATGCTTGTTGAGGTCACATTGAACGCACTGGAAAAACTCCAACATAAAAACTAGGAGGTGGATATGATGGTGATAGACGTTTCAGATTTTGTTTCTTCCATATCGGATTCTTTGATCTCCTGGCGTAGACATTTACACAAATTTCCCGAACTAGGTTGGACCGAATATGAGACAACCTACCTTATTGCCAAGGAACTTGATAAGCTTGGTTATACTCTATTCTTGGGTAAGGATGCCTTAGTGTCCCAAGAAAGAATGGGCGTTCCAACTCCTGATGTCCTTCGTAACGCTGAAAATAAAGCGCTCCAAAACGGTGTGCCTATAGAATGGATGTCAAAAATGGAGAGTGGTCATACTGGTGTAGTTGCTACGCTTGATACAGGAAGGCCTGGAAAGCATATAGCGCTTCGTTTTGATATAGATGCCCTGCCAATATTGGAAAATAAAGATTCGTCAAAGGATCACTTTCCTACTTCAAATGAATTTTCATCACAATGTTTAAACGTGATGCACGCATGCGGCCATGATGGACATGCAGCAATCGGACTTGGTGTAGCTTCTTTTCTTGCAACCTATCAAGGAGAGTTATCAGGAACCTTTACCCTTCTTTTTCAGCCTGCAGAAGAGGGAAGCAGAGGGGCAAAGGCAATGGTCGCTAAGGGATGGTTGGATGATGTGGATGTATTTTTAAGTGGTCATATCGGAATATCATCGATGCAAATTGGAGATGTGGTAGCATCGGCACATGGATTTCTTGCTACCTCCAAACTTGATGTATCGTTCAACGGAAGATCCGCCCACGCAGGGGTGGAACCCCAAGAAGGAAGGAACGCCTTGCTTGCTGCAGCCTCCGCATCCTTACACCTACATGCTATCCCAAGGCACTCAGGCGGTGAAACGAGAATAAACGTTGGGACGCTTCAAGCGGGTAGCGGTAGAAATGTCATCCCGGATCACGCGGTTATGTCATTGGAAACACGCGGGGAAACAAGCATCCTCAATCAATACATGGAGGATGAAGCCACTAAAATCATTCAACATTCCGCTGCTATCTATGGTGTGGAATGTGACATTCGGATTGTGGGTAAAGGAGTGGAAGCCACATCAGAGCAAGGATGGAAAGAATTTTTGGAAGATGCAACAAAGAGCAGCAAGTTGGTGAAGATGGTGAAAGAAACGTTGCCCCTTAAGGCATCAGAGGATGCAGCTTATATGCTCAATCATGTTAGAGACCGAGGAGGGAAAGCCACTTATTTCATCTTCGGTACCCCACTTGCAGCTGGCCATCATCATCCATTATTTGATTATGATGAAAAGGTTCTTGAAGTGGCACTTGACGTATATATCTCCTCTATTCTATCTTTATCCTAGAATAGAAAAGTGTGGTATATCTGCTTTATTATGAGGTGAAGAAGTGAAAGTTAAAATAGGTATAATCGGTCCGAGTGATTCCATCGAGAGAATCATGTTAGTGGGAAAAGAATTTAAGAGTGTAGACATGTTTTCTTTTCCATATACAGCTCTAGAAGAAATCGATTTAATTATCAATAACAACAGGGGATCAGTCGATCAATGGATGTTTTCTGGTCAAGTTCCCTTCACATATGCAATGTCCCTGGATTTGCTGAAAGAAAATGAGGGTGGATTCGCAGAACTTTATGGTTCTAGTTTTCTTGGCACCCTTTTGGAAGCCCAAGTGAAGGAAGAGAAGATTCTTAAAACAGTTAGCCTAGATACAATAAGACAAGACAGAATTGAGATGAACAGAAACTTTTTCTCTCTTCAAGCAATCAACTTCCACTCCTATTCCTATGAGGGGATTGTAGCGGTAGAAGATTTGGTCTCTTTTCATCAAGAATTATATGAAAATAAAAAAATAGAGGTAGCCTTTACCTGCATTCAAGCAGTCTATAGAAAGCTGAAGAAACTAAACATCCCTTGCTACCGGGTCATTCCTTCTGACCTTGCCATATTGTCTACATTGGAAATACTGATTGAACGGGCGCATTCATTGCGTTACAGGAAATCACAGATTGCCATTCTAGGTATTGAAGTCATCCATACCCAAGCTTCGTTAGAAGAAATGCATTACTCTCATAAAATGAAAATCAAGGAGCTGGAATTAAAAAGATTGATGCTCCGATTTGCAGAAGAGGTAAATGGTTCTTTTGTACAGTTTGGTGACGGGCTTTTCTTCCTCTTCACAACAAGAGGGGAGCTTGAGTGGCATATTGAAGGAGAGTCCTTACTTCAATTGGTAGAGGATATTAATGTGCAAAGCGGCTTGAAAGTAAGGCTAGGCCTAGGGTTTGGTGAGACAGTACTTGCTGCAGAAGAAAATGTACGTCAAGCTTTCCACCATGCAAGAGCGCAGGGGTCCTCCACACTTGTTTGTGTCAATGAGGATAGAGAAATCACTGAATTCTTTGGATCGACTGATAAACTTTCCTTTCAATCCCGTTCACTTGGGGAAGAGTGGGAAGAAAAGCTTAAGGATCTTTCTATCAGCCCTACCATCGTTTCTAGAATAAAGTCATTAGCCCACTACTATCAAAAAGATGTCGTCACATCACAGGACTTGGCAAGTTGGCTGAAAAGTACAGAAAGAAATGCACGTAGAATCCTTACTGAAATGGAACGGTCTGGGCTTATAAAAGTTTCAGGAGAAGAACAATCCGGACACCGTGGCAGACCAAGAAAAATATATCAATTATCGTTTCTGTGAATAGGTGGGAAATCTTAGTTAGATTTCCCAGTTTTCAAAAACGGATGAAATGACTGAAAATTTATTTTATTATAAATGGAACAAATCTTTTGACTAGATTGCCCACGATTATTAAGCAGTAATTTCGGAACAAAAAAGGAACTATACCTAAAAGGAGTGAGGAGAATGAGTCAATTACAAACACAGCAAGAGAAATCCACCTCTATGCTTGATAGATTCTTAGGGGGCGTCGAGCGGATAGGCAACAAACTACCAGATCCTTTTATGCTATTTGTCTATTTATCTCTATTCATCATAGGAGTTTCTTTTGCCGTCAATCAATTTGGAGTAACGGTTGAACATCCTGGTACTGGAGAAGAACTGGCCATTAAGAGCTTATTGTCAGGGGAAGGAATTGAATTCATTCTGACCTCCATGCTTACCAACTTCACTGGGTTTGCTCCTTTAGGTCTAGTGTTGGCAATGATGCTCGGAATAGGTCTTGCTGATAAAGTGGGATTAATTGAAGCGGGTATCAAAAAGACCATTTTAAATGCACCAAAAGCATTGATCACTTATGCGGTGGTTGGTACAGGTATTTTAGGAAACCTTGCATCTGATGCAGCGTTTGTTATAGTACCGCCCCTTGCTGCCATGATCTTTTATACGGTTGGCAGACACCCTCTTGCAGGGCTTGCAGCAGGTTTTGCTGGTGTTGGCGCAGGGTTTACAGCAAATGTCATAGTTGCCGGTACGGATGCATTATTGTCTGGCATTGCGACAGAAGCCATTAAACCTTTTGATGAGTCGTTAATCGTCACACCTGTAGACAATTATTATTTTATGGTTGTCTCTGTGTTTATACTTGCGGTGGTAGGTGCTTTAATTACAGAAAAAATTATCGAACCGCGTCTTGGCACATATAAAGGGAAAGTAGACAAGGAACTAGAAGAACCAAACCCTCTTGAAAGCAAAGGATTGAGAAATGCTATTCTGGCTGGACTTGCTTACTTGATCCTGTTGGCAGTTGGAGTATTTTGGCCTGATTCCATATTAAGAAATGAAGACGGTGGACTTGTTCCTTCCCTTTTCCTTACTGCCATCGTACCCATCACCCTATTCTTTTTTATCGTGGTAGGTGTAGCTTATGGGGTGACAGTAGGGAAAATTAAAAATACGGCAGATGTGCCAAAATTGATGACAGAATCCATGAAAGATATGGCGGGATATATCGTCCTCATTTTCGCAGCGGCACAGTTTATCGCATACTTTAACTGGTCGAACCTTGGAATATGGATTGCTGTTAATGGGGCAGGATTCTTAGAAAGCATGAACCTGACAGGAATTCCAGGAATTATTGGTTTTGTTCTTCTTGCAGCCGTGTTGAACCTGATCATTTTCAGTGGATCTGCACAATGGGCTCTGATGGCTCCAATATTTATCCCTATGTTTTGGATGTTGGATTATCACCCTGCATTTATTCAGGCGGCATTCCGTATCGCAGATTCGTCCACAAATATTATTACGCCATTGAATCCCTATATTATCGTCGTCTTGGCGTTTATGAAAGATTATGATAAAAAAGCAGGACTGGGGACTTTAATTGCTCTGATGTTGCCATACAGCCTTATTTTCTTAGGTGTCTGGATCATCCTGCTGGTTATATTTGCACTAGGTGGCATACCGATCGGGCCAGGTGTAGAGATGATGATTAAATAAGTTCAGGTTTAGGCAAAAGTACTATTTTACGAAAATTATTCATGAAGTTATATACCCTCACATACCATATATAAATTTGGTATTGTGGGGGATTTTTTTATGGTATCGAAGCAAATAACAGTCGCACTTGAAAACGGACTTCATTCTAAGCCAGCTCACTACTTTGTGGAGAAAGCAAGTAGTTTTGTTTCAGACATACGTGTAGTAAGGCACAATAAGGTAATTGACGCAAAGAGTTTCCTCGGATTATTGTCCCTGGGAATTTCTAATGGCAGTGTCGTAACAGTGAAAGCGGAAGGTTCTGATGAAAAGGAAGCAGTAGATTGGTTGACCAGGTTTTTAAAAGGAGAAGACGTGTTGTACTGAAAGAGACAGGTGGATGAAGGTGTCCATCTGTTCTTATTTTTTTGTGGAAGATGAAAGGAAATTATTACATTCCTCCAACGGACAAGTTCATGTTATACTCTTCGAATGAATATATGTCCATGTTTATGTGGTGCATAAATGTGGGTAAATACCTTCGTATAACTGGAAATGGAGGAGAACACCATGAAAACTCGCGATTCCTTCTTTGATAATGCGAAGTTTATCTTAATTTTTCTTGTCGTATTTGGACATATCATTTCGCCATATCGTGCAAATGATGAGTGGCTTGTGTCCATCTACCATTTTATCTTTATTTTTCATATGCCGGCATTTATTCTATTGGCTGGACATTTCAGTACCAACTTTCATAAAAAAGGCTATTATGTAAAAATTATTACGAGATTACTAGTACCATATTTAATTTTGCAAACCATCTATACACTGTTTTACAGTCAGCTTTATGCAGATCCTTCCATGACTTTGGAGTACTTTACACCAAGATGGGCTATGTGGTTCTTATTAAGTATGATTGCCTGGAAACTGATGTTGCCACTGTTCGGGAAATTACAGGCGAGATACAGTATACCATTGGCAATACTACTGGGTGTCGTAATTGGGTTTGTTGATATTCCGGAAAGATTCTTAAGCTTGGACAGAACGTTTTATTTCTTTCCATTCTTTTTGATAGGGTACTATTTAACAAGAACAGACTTATTTGAGAAATTGAAAAACGGTGCGTATCGTGTGTATGCAACTGCATTTCTTGTCGTGCTGTTTGCTGGAATTTACGTTTGGTTAGGTGGAATTGACGGAGCGAGTATCCTTTATGGGACTTACACTTTCTCTTCTGTGACCGATCTGTTGATTCGGATTGGCATATATGCAGGCAGCATGCTTGTAACCATTGCATTTTTCGCACTCGTGCCTAAAGATAAATATATTTTTACAGGCATCGGACGAAGATCGTTCTATGTGTATATCCTACACGGCTTTATCATCAAATGGTTCTTTGAAACAAGTTTCGGCCAAGCCGTCAATTCTCCTGCAGGATATATGTTGCTGCTGTTATTGAGTATTCTGGTGACGGTGATAACAGGTAATAAATACGTGGTAAAAGCCATTCAGACGCCATTTGGGTATTTGAAGGAAAGTTTGTCGTTGAAGAATGGTTAATAAGTGAGCCGCCCCGGTAACTTTTATGGTTGTCGGGGCGGTATTTTTGTTGGATAGGAGAAATTATAATATGAGCGTATTGTGTAGTAGTCTTTATGCTGATTCTTCAGGGGGCGTGATGAAGACCTGTGTGACCAGGGAAAAGGTGGGGGGAGGTCCTCATGGTCGATATGAAGACCTCAGTTATTAGGGAAAAGGAGTCGGGAGGTCCTCATCGCGGTAATGAAGACTTCTGTGGCTAGGAAAAAGGAGTCGGGAGGTCCTCATCGCGGTAATGAAGACTTCTGTGACCAGGAAAAAGGAGTGCGGATGTTCTCATCGTGGTTATGAAGATCTCTGTGACTAGAGAAAAGGAAGAGAGAAGTCCTCATCGCCGGTATAAAGAAAGAACTAAATGAATATAGCCGCTTTTTAGGTGTGAAAAAATGGTTCGGACAAAAATCATCTTGCTTCAGACAAAAAAATCTTGAAAAACTGGAAGGTTCGGTCAAGTTTCTGAGGTCTTCGGTCAACTTTTACCGGTGGTTCGGCCATATCAAATTAAATTTTGGTTCGGTCAAATATCGAAAAACTTCGGTCAACTTTCCCAAAACTTCGGTAAACTCTGCGAAATCTTTGGTCAACTTTCAAAAATCTTCGGACATTTGCTTTGGACAGCCCAATATACCAACCAAGTTACCTCAGCATCCTGCGCTATTCAGTAGCAATAAATCCTTATTACTGAAAAGCCTTTTCCCATTCGCTCAAATGTAATACACCTAATTCAGGTTTTGGTTCCTGGTCGATTAGAGCGAGATACTCCAAACTATTGCCGTCAGGATCTGAGAAATAATAGCAGGCTGCCGGCATCCATGCGTGGACAACGGGTTGGCTTGCGTCCAATCCAAAGCTTGGGGAAAGCGCAATACCCTTTGCATCTAAAAATGTTGGAATGCCCAGCAACTGTTCGAGCGTGACCTTAAAAGCAAAATGGGAGCGAACAAATTCATGCTCATTAACCTCCCAAACCCCCAACATCTGTTGTTTCTTATCTGAATCACCTAAAAAGAAAAATGCTACTCTCCGCTCCTCTAAAAAGTATGCAAGCTCCAACCCTAGGCTTTTATAGAAAGCTACCGCCGACTTCAAATTTACCGTTTTCACATGCGTTTCATATAATTCCGCGTTTTTCATTGAAAGTTACCTCCTAATATTTTTTAACTACTTTTATTGTATAGGAGTTTCTAGACCAGACCTCCGGAATAAGTGTGGAGATCCCATTCTACTTGAGACGGAAAAAACACACAACCAAATGTGGTTATGTGCCTTTATCACAATATATTATGGAGTTTGTTTATCTAATTGTTTCGGAGCGATTTTGACAGTACGATAGTTGTTCACAACCCATATCCCTAACAGTGAGAGGACGGTGGACATCGTAATTATGGCAGGTAACCAATCGGTGATTCTTGCAATCAGACTATATAAGATTCCAAAACTGACCATGGTAAGAATCACACTGACAAAATGAACTTTTTTGTTCAAGTATGCCATTAAACTGCCACCTGAAAATACAAGCATACCTAACAAGAATAGCGCAATCACTGGAAAAAGATATTCCATGTCTTGCATAACCTCCGTTATGATGGTTTCTGTTTCTTTATCTATAGTATATCATAAAAGTGATAAAAGATTCAGAAATCGGAAAGTAGGTCGGTTATGAAAGTCAGAAAAGCCGTTGGGGCAATTGTAACGATTGGTGAAGATTATGTTTTAATTTTGAAAACAAAAATACATACAACAGAAGGAAAAAAAGAAATTGAGGGAGAATGGGATTTTATAAAAGGCGGGGTGGAGGAAGAGGATTCTTCTCTTGAGGAAGCTATTTTAAGGGAATTAGAGGAAGAGACGGGAATGAAGGTATTTCTAGTTAAGAAAGAATTTGAAGAAAAAATAAGCTTCAAATTTCCTAAAGAAGTAGCTGACAAGATCGGATATCATTCCCAAGAGACAACCATGTTTCTTGTTGAATATAGAGGGGAAAACAAAGATTGGTTGCCACAAGATGACGAGGTCAGTGAGATTGGTTTTTTCAAAAAAGAAGTGGTGCTTAGAAAGCTTGCACACGAGGAAACAAGGAAATATTTCAAAAAGCATTGTTTGAATTAGGATTGACAATATGTAAAAGGGAAAATATACTAATAGTGCAAGACGATACGAGAAAAGGAAGGTACTAGGTGCGATGTGGAATTAATCTATTTTTTAGGAGTGAACTCATGTGATTAATAAAATGAGAACCCTGGAGAATTGGATTAGTCTGCCCGTTTTTTACCTGCCATAAGTATCGATGTATAGTTTCTTCGCTATCCGTGATGGATTAGTGTTATTTTGTGATACTTACTTGTAGAATAGGCGTTGTTTGCATATGCAATCGACTTTTCTTTTAAACCTCTCCAGGATTCCGGGGAGGTTTTTTGTGAGTGTGCCAGGCATGGCATCTATCTAGGTGGTGAAAGTCCACTGTGGGGGTACACATCGACCAACCACTAAGGAAGCGCAAGGTACTTACCGTGAGGTAAGGGCGGGAGGAAGCGTGGAATAAAATCTTGGCTCGACGAACAGAAATCTGATACTAAGGCTCTTCAAAGGGATGAGGCTCCTCAACAAGTCAAAGTCCAAAAGATGTGCGTAACTTTGTAGGGTAAATCAGGCGAGTAAAAGAGGAAAGATAGTTGTCTTACCCTGGGAGGTCTTGCGGATGTACCAAGGTACAGTCGAAAAAGGTTTGCCGCAAGAAGTCAGCCGAAGCCATAGTAGTGGAATTATTCCATGAAGGGCTGAACAATTTATAGTGTTTCGACACCACGAATGCGTAAGTGAAGTGTTCCGAATGTGTTAATGGTGAACGTATGAGCGTATCTCAGAGGATAACCAAAATGGAATAATCACTTACTACGTGAACGGATAGGAGAAACGAGTGTGGAACTTTTAGAACAAATACTAAGTAATCAAAACATGAATGAAGCTTACCTTCGTGTCTATAAAAACAAAGGTGCGAGTGGGGTCGACGGAATAACGGTCGATGAATTAAAGCAATATCTGAAAGAGCACAAAGACGAGCTGCGTCAGCGCATCAGAACAAGAAAATACCAACCACAAGCTGCCTTAAGAGTGGAAATCCCAAAAGAAAATGGCAAGATGCGCAAATTGGGAATACCAACAGTAGTGGATAGGGTAGTTCAACAAGCCATCCATCAAATACTCAGCCCGATATTTGAAAAGCAGTTCAGCGAATTTAGTTATGGCTTCAGACCCAAAAGAAGCTGTGAGATGGCAATTATTAAAAGCCTTGAATTTCTAAATGATGGACATAACTGGGTTGTGGACATTGATCTTGAAAGGTTTTTCGATACAGTCCACCATGATAAACTCATGCGAATCATCTCTAACACAATAGATGATGGAGATGTCATCTCTCTAATAAGAAAATATCTCGTCAGTGGAGTGATGGTGAATGGAAGATATGAGACCACACCAGTTGGGACTCCGCAAGGAGGAAACCTAAGTCCACTTCTGAGTAATATTATGTTGAACGAATTGGATAAGGAACTAGAAAGTAGAGGACTCCAATTTGTAAGATATGCAGATGACGCCCTAATTTTTGTGAAGAGTGAGAAAGCGGCTAATAGAGTGATGGATTCAATTGTACGGTTCATAGAAAAGAAATTAGGACTGATAGTCAACATGGAAAAGAGTAAAATCTCTCGTCCCAATGACTTGAAATTCTTAGGTTTTGGTTACTACTACGATAGTAAAAGTAAGAAATATCAAGTACGACCTCATCCTGACTCCATTCAAAAATTCCAACGGAAGCTTCGGAAATTAACAAAGCGAAATTGGAGTATACGGTTGGACTATCGAATAATAAAACTAAAACAAGTCATAATCGGATGGGTTAATTACTTTAGAACTTCAAATATGAAAACAGCAATGACTGAGATAGACCAGAAGCTTCGCTCCAGAATCAGAGTTATCATTTGGAAGCAATGGAAGGTACCGAAAAAACAAATCAAATCGCTTGTCCAACTAGGAATTCCGAAGGAAGAAGCGAAAGGGTTAACTTTCTGTCGGAGAGGTTACCGGTTCATCGGACTATCAAAAGTTATTCATAGAGCTATCTCAAACAAAAGATTAAAGCAGAGGGGATTCCCCTCTGCTTTAGAACATTATCTAAAAGTACACACTGTAATATAAATTGAACCGCCGTATACGGAACCGTATGTACGGTGGTGTGAGAGGGGCGAAAATAATTTAAGTTATTTTCCCTCTACTCGATTGATTGATACTATGGCTGCTCATTTATAAACAAAAAAACGATGATGAGGTGCATATGTATGACGATGATACTACAAGTGAAACAAATGAATAAAAGTTTTGGGGAACGGGATATTTTGAAGGATATCTCTTTTGATATAAGAAATGGTGAAAAGATTGGATTGGTTGGATGGAACGGCGCAGGGAAGACGACTTTGATGAAGTTATTGATGGGCTCGATCAAGCCAGATTCAGGAAGTATTTCTAGAATCCCAGCTACATTAAAGGTCGGATATCTGCCGCAAAGCACCGATTATACGATTAATACAGATCAGGAAATGATGGAGGAAGCCAAAGAGCTCTTGCGTACACAAAGTGAGTTGGGTTTGGTTAAATCCCTTACAAAAGATGGAGCTTCCTCTGACAACTTGAGTGGTGGTGAGAGACTTAAGCTAGCGTTGGCAAAAATTTGGACCCAATCACCACAGCTTCTTTGTCTGGATGAGCCGACAAACCACATGGACTTGAAGGGTGTACACTGGCTAGTATCAGAACTGAACAAGTTTGCTGGTGCGGCAGTCATCATCTCTCATGACAGATACTTCTTAGATAAGACGGTTTCTAAGATTTATGAAATAGAAGACTGTAAGTTGATGGAGTATGAAGGTAATTATACAGCTTATCGTCAAGAGAAACAGCGTCGTCTCGATCAGCAAACCCGTGACTATGGGAAGCAACAGCGAAAAATAAAAATGATTGAAGATCAAGTTGCCAACTTGAAGCAATGGTCGGAAAAAGCGCATAGGGAGGCAGGGAAGAGAGATAATCCTGGTGAGCGTAAGCAGATGGGCCTCAAGGAGTTCGAGCGGGTAAAAGCGAAGAAAAAGGATAATCAAATTAAATCAAAGACCAAAAGGCTGGAGCTTGAACTGTCCAAACATAAAGTGGAAAAGCCGAAGGAAGAAGTCCAGGTCAAATTTGAATTTGAAACGGACGGAAAAAGAGGAAAAAGAATTCTGGAAGCGAAAGGGCTGACCAAGCAATATGGAGATCGGCTTCTCTTTGAAAAAAGTCATTTTTATGTGAAACATGGAGAAAGAATAGGGTTAATTGGTGAAAATGGAGCAGGGAAAACCACTTTTATCAAAATGCTGTTGGAACAGGAATCTACGACAAAAGGTTCTCTGTGGAAAAGTGCTTCCCTGAAAATTGCCTATCTGAGTCAGGAAGTCAGTGACATGCCTATGGATAAAACTGCTATGGAATTTTTAGACCTTATTGGATGGGAGCGTGTATCCAAAGCTCGCACGATTTTTGCGAATATGGGAATGCATGAGGAAAAGCTCACTAAACCTCTTGAAACTCTGAGTCTTGGGGAAAAGACAAGAGTCAAGTTGGTCCACATGATTATGCAGGAATATGATGTTTTAATCCTGGACGAACCGACCAATCATCTGGACTTACCAAGCAGGGAGCAGATGGAAGCTACTTTGTCTACGTTCAATGGTACGCTCATCGTTATCTCCCATGACCGCTATTTTATGGAGAAGCTATGTGAAAAGCTGCTGGTGATTGAAAATAAAAGAATCAAACGGGTAGAAACAGGCCTAAAAGAGTATGAAGAGAGTAAAAGGGAGCAGGTGTCATCTTCTGAAAAAGAAGCCAGAGAAAAGGTTGCGATTTTGGAGGCCAGGATTACCGAATTATTGGGGAAAATCAGCATGGTAAATAGGGATAGTCAAGAATATTCCGATATTGATAATGAGTTACTCAAGTTAATGCAATTAAAAAAAGAATTGGCGTAATAAGTGAAGAGGCTGACATTAGGTACAATAATACCCTAATGTCAGCCTTTTTCATTAATCATCATGTAGCTGGAGGTGCAGCGCTGTTTTGTGAACTTCTTCTTTTCTGGATGGCGTTCATTCCCATCACCACTGCTACTAATTCTTCCGTCTCTAAGTCCGTTGTGTAGTCGGATAATTCAAATGCCGCTGACTCAAAGAAGCTATCTGTTCTTTTGAATTCTGCAGCCAATTCATCGTTTTCATCAAAAAGTGTATATTCCCTTGAAAACGCGGGACTTTCCAAGCGATAAATTCCACGACCGTGGGCTTTGTATTCATAAATGGATTTGAAGAATGCGAACCGTTCACGAAGCTCTCCTAACTCTTTTTCTTCATGATCCTTTATATACCACTTATTCGAGAAAAAACCGAAACTTCCACTTAAAATTATTTTCCCGTCAGGAGTTTTGATATCTACAGCAGCAGAAAAAGCACTCCTTAAATCTAACTTTCCAATAATCTTTTGATCCTCGTTAGATATCTCCGTTTCTCCAGAAGAGAAGAAGTTATCTGAAAAATAGACAGTCTTTTTCATTCGCTGTTCCTCCTTTATTCTATATCTACTAATACGAATAAGGATGGAGATAGTTTCATATTTAATTTAGTTTAGTCTCAATTTCTGTCCTGAATAAATGGTATTGGAGGTAAGTTCATTAAGTTCTTTTAAGGCAGCAACTGATGTTCCGTATTTTTTAGATAACGAATACAAGGTGTCCCCTTTTTTTACTGTGATGGTGAAGCTCTCCGGAGAAGTGGAGAGGAAGAGTTTTTGGCCGACCTTAATGGTGTCAGTAGTTAGGCTGTTCCAGTCCTTCAGTTGCTCGACGGAAGTGTTAGCTTTTTTAGCTAAAGAGTATAGAGTATCTCCTTTTTTTACCTCGATAATGACAGGAGCTTTTACTAAAAGTTTTTGGCCGGTATAAATATTGTCATAGGTTAACAGATTCCATTCTTTTAACTTCTTTACGGTAGTTCCGTGAGTTTTTGCAAGGGAGTAGAGGGTGTCACCCTTTTTCACAACGATGTCTGTTGCTTCTTTTATAATAAGTTTCTCTCCCGCAATAATTTTAGAACTTGTTAGATCATTCATCTTTTTGAGCTCGTCGATAGTGACATCGTATTTCTTTGAAAGACTGTAAAGTGTATCCCCTTTTTTAATGGTGATAACTTCATCAGTGCTTGAAGCAAAAGCAGGTTCATAAGATGAGAACCCAAGTGCACCCGATAGGCCAAGGGTAATGGCTAATGCAAGAATGGCTTTTTGATGTTTTTTCATGTTGAACACTCCAATTTAGAATTTTTGATTACACTTACTTTGACGTAGTTGGTTGAAATTTGTCGCTTGTACATGAAAAATAGTTAAGCCCATTTTTATAAGAGGGAGATTAAAACGAAGAAGCCTGCGATTACCAACATCGCAGGCTGTCTTAAACATGATTTATGCTCTTGTTTTCCAAGCATTCAACACATTCTGTTCTTTTTCTCTATGAATTCCAGCTTTTCGCTCTTCATCCACTTTTGATGCCACCCAATCTCGGACATCTTTTACCGTTTCTTCTACGGAACGCACTTCCAATCTGTGCTGCAGCGCTTTTTCAATACTTATGGAGCTAGCGCCACGCCAAGGTTCACTGCCTTCTACTAGTGGATGCTCTTCTGGAATCCAAAGTGGCATTTCTGTCCAAGGTGCAACATTTTGTTCCAATAAGAAGCTTTCCTCTGCCCAGACAAATTCAGCATCTGAACCACTTACTGTTTTGCATACATTAAGGTAATCTTCCATGCTAACAGGTGTTGTCGGTCCTGTTACGTTAAAATTGCCGGTTATTTTTTCATCTGCCATTTTAAGTATCCACAGTGCCATGTCTCTGGCATCAATATATTGGATTTCTCTTTCTTTTCTGCCTGGCGCTAATACCTCGCCACCTTCAGCAACCCGATTGACCCAGTAGCTGAAACGATCAGAATAATCATGTGGTCCAACCAGGAGTCCAGAACGGACATGCAATACCTTGTTAGGCATATTTTGCTCTGCGGCGAGTTCACTTTCTGCTTTCAAAGCTCCATAATGGGCATTGATTTGCTCTTGTGTTCCATAGCCGATTTCTTCTATTTCCTTTTCTGTTAAGGATTGAACGGGATAGTCCTCTTTAATGTCTGTTGGAATCCAATCTTTGTAAACCGAAATGCTCGAAATAAAAGTATAATGGTCGACTTTATCCGCCAGCACCCTTGTGGATTCAGCAATTGCTTTAGGCGTATAACCGCAAGTATCTATTGCTACATCCCATTTTCCAGCTTCAAGAAGGGAAAGGTCTTTGTTGCGATCTCCTACAATGCATTCAACCTGCGGAAACAAATCTACATGATTGCCACGATTGAACATCGTAACTTCATGACCTTGCTTTAACGCTTCTTCTACTATAAATCTTCCTAAAAACCGCGTACCGCCAATCACTAAAATTCTCATATGTAGGCCTCCATGAATAGGTTATAGTTAGCTAATTCTCTATAACAGACAAATAATCCTCTTTTTTGACTTTTACGCAATTTTTTCTTTTGGAATTCTCCTAAAATACCACTTAAGAAGAGGTGGGACAACAATAATAATGAATAATAGACGTATTAATTGCAAAGAGCTGACAACAGCAGGATCTCCTCCTACAGACGTTGCTGTCAACACCATTTCAATTAGCCCGCCGGGTGCGACGCTCAAGATGGCAGTCGGCAAATCCAAACTGGTCATCGCTGCGAGAATCGTCCCAAGTCCAAAAGATACCATTATTAACGTTACCGTCAAACCAAAATAAACAACGCAATATTTACCCCCAAGCTTCAGATCTGCAAATGCTATTCCTTTTCCCATTCCAATTCCTACAGTTATCTGCGCGAGTATCAATAACAAAGGAGGAAGCGTGGCCATTTCTATAAGGGTTATGTTAAACATGGCAGTCAAGGCAAGTGGTACGATGACAATGCCAGCTGGTACTTTATTTTTCAAAAGCACCCCTCCAATTACTGCTGGAAGGAACCAAAGATAGTGCCATCCCCCAAATTCATACGTGCTCCCAATGGTGGCCGTAACATCTTGACCAATCCCATCAGATGAAAAAGTATGGACGACAATAAAAGGAACCAAGAACAACACTGTTAGTAAACGTACTGTTTGGAAAATGACTACCAAGGAACTTTTAGCATTAAGGGATTCACTTGCAATCACCATTTCGGAAAGTCCCCCAGGAATCGAACCAAATACACTCGTAATTTTATCTACGGATATCCACTTCGTAACTAGTACACTGTTTAAAATACTCACTGCAACCAAAGCAATGGTGGATAAGACATAAGGTAGTATGTACGGAGCAACCGTCAATAAGGTGTCTTTTGTAAAATAAAGGCCGAAAAACAATCCGAGAACCAAAAATCCACTTTGTTTTAAAGGATCTGGGCAGTATACCTTCCGCTTAGAAAAACCTTGATAAAGCATGATGGAAGAGAGTGCTCCGAGAACCCAAGGCAGAGGCAGGTTAGCAAGATAAAAGATATATCCTCCAATTCCGCCTAGCATATATGCTTCTATTAGTTTAAAAATAGGTATATTTCGCATGTCTAAATACTCCTTTATCCGAATAAAGCAATTGTAACATATTTTAGGGGGAGTTTGGTTTATATAAAGGGTTTCCTTGACTGTGTGGAAGTCCTCAATCGCCCAATCCATAATTTTGGGTGAAACTGGGAAAACTTCTTCCATTGACACCAGCCTCCAAAAGTCATAAAATACTAAAGTTGATTTAGTAAGAGGCACGAAATAAATAATAGGAAGAAGTGACATAATGGCACCTGAACAACGTAAGAAAATGATCATTTTAATGATAAATATGTTTATTGCAGTGGGGAGTTTCGGAATAATCATACCTATTCTTCCGGCATACTTGGATTCCATCGGTGAAGGCGGATTGGCTGCGGGGTTAATGATTGCCATATTCGCAGGTGCGCAGTTTGTCATGTCACCGTTGGCTGGAAAATGGGCCGATCAATATGGGCGACGTATTATGATTATTTTAGGTTTAGCAGGGTTGACCTTGTCCATGTTTGTTTTTTATGGATTTGATTCTGTGTGGATGCTTTACTTTTCGCGTGTTATTGGTGGAATAGGAGCAGCACTTTTAATACCCGCCCTTTTTGCTTATGTAGCGGATATCACCACGATGGATCAACGGGCAAAAGGGAACAGTTACATTTCCGCTGCCATGTCATTGGGTATCGTGATTGGCCCTGGAATTGGCGGGTTCTTAGCTGACTTCGGATTAAAAACTCCATTGTTGGTATCTGCTTTGATTTCGCTAGTGGCAACTGTTTTCTCTATTCTTGTGTTAAAAGAAAGTAGGGAGAAAGAGACGGTAATGGCACAAGAGGGAAATCCAGAGCCGATGATTAAAAAACTGGCCCTTTCGGTTAACAAACCGTATTTTATCCCGCTAATTATAACGCTTGTGATGAGCTTTGGATTGATGGCATATGAGTCTGTTCTCGGGTTATTCATTGATAATCAGTTTGGCGCAACTCCGCAAGAGATTGCCGTAATGATTACGGCTACTGGAATAATCAGTGTTATCGTGCAGCTTTTTGTAGTAGATCGAATTGTGCGGGCTATAGGAGAAGGAAATGTATTAAATATCTTCTTATGCGTAGCGGCAATCGGTTTCTTGGTTTCTTTATTTGCTTCAAGTTATGGTGTGTTCTTTGGGATCACCTTGATTATTTTCTTGGCAACTTCAATCTTGAGACCTGTCATCAATACCTTAATTTCGAAATTGGCAGGCAATGAGCAAGGATTTGCGATGGGAATGAACAATGCATATATGAGTATTGGAAACGTCTTGGGGCCAACACTTGCTGGATTATTATACGATGTGAATATCATCTACCCGTTTGTGCTTGGACTGTTCGTTTTAAGTGTGACGATCGTTGTATCTTTCACATGGCAATCGAAACAAAAGAAAAGATTGGCTCAGGTGGAAGCAAACTAATTTCTTTTAAGAAAATTCAGATAGCCTATTTACTTTTAGCTAAAAATACCATAATATGAATTGTGTAATAAAAAACGAATGGAAGCGAGGGATGTTTTTATGAAAAAGTTAATTGTTGTAAATGCCAATCAATTAAATAATGAAGCACAGCCCTTGCATAGAAATCGTTAAATTAATCTGTTCTTTTTCTGATGAGATTGTAGATTTCCATGGGCTGTGACGTAACGTCTCATGGTTTATAAATGATTTTGCAAAAGACCGTGCGAACGGTCTTTTTGTTTTGCCAAAAAAATTATCTACTTTCCATTAGGAGGAAAACACATTGAAAAGAAATCAATTAGGTTGGAATGAATTTTTAAATAAAGCTTTCATTGAATATGAAGAGCAAGGATATACAGTGGGCAGAGTGATGCTCGAGCATAAAAGGTTGTACAGAGTGGAAACGGACCATGGTGATTGCCTGGCGGAAGTGTCGGGAAAATACCGGTTTGAAGCTGTAGCTAGAGAAGATTATCCGGCTGTTGGGGATTGGGTTGTGTTGAGTGAACGTCAGGAAGAAGGCAAAGCAACGATCCACGCTTTGTTACCAAGGTTCAGTAAATTTTCTAGAAAAGCAGCTGGTCTAACGACGGAAGAGCAGATTGTAGCAGCAAATGTGGATACCGTATTTCTTGTGCAATCTTTAAACTATGATTTTAATCCAAGAAGATTGGAAAGGTACCTGGTGATGGCGTGGGAAAGTGGCTCCAATCCAGTGGTGGTCTTAACGAAGTCTGATTTGTGTGAAGATATTCCCGGGAAAATTGCCGAGGTGGAAGCAGTTGCCTTTGGTGTTCCAATTCATGCGGTAAGTGTGAAGGCAGAAACGGGATTAGAGGAACTGGCATCCTATTTTACAGAGGGAAAAACAGTGGCATTATTAGGTTCATCAGGAGCGGGGAAGTCCACGTTGACGAATTATCTTCTTGGAGAAGAGAAGCAACTTATTCAAGAAGTTCGTAGTGATGACGACAAGGGGAAACATACGACAACCTACCGGGAATTGTACATGTTGCCTACTGGCGGTCTTGTACTGGATACTCCTGGTATGAGGGAACTTCAATTATGGGAAGCGGATGGCGCGATCGGTCAAAGTTTTCAAGATATTGAAGAGCTGGCTGAGCAGTGCTATTTCCGGGATTGTAAGCATGCTAATGAGCCAAAGTGTGCTGTTCAAGGCGCGATTGAAGAAGGCACTTTGGATGCTGGCAGATACCAAAGCTATGTAAAGCTGCAGCGGGAACTTGCATTCTTGGAGAGAAAAAATGACAAACGTGCTCAACTTGCAGAAAAAGAGAAGTGGAAGAAAATCACGGCTGGAGTACGCGGCGGGAAAAAGAAATAAGGGAGAGAAGCCACAAGGTGCGAGTTAGGTGCCTTGTGGTTTTTTGTTTAAAAAAATAACTAGAGGGTCTTTACGCCTCTAGTTATTTATGCCGTAATTCTGATCTTATCAACACGTTTCATAAAAGAGACGGCAAGATCATTGAATTTGTCACTTTCTTCAATATTACATACATGCCCACATTTCTCAATCACTTCTAATGTGGAGTTTTCTTCCTGCTTAACATATTCCTTCGTATTGCTTAAAAACATATGATCTTCAGAACCGGAAATATATAGCTTCGGAATCTTATTCTTAATTGCTTTCAAGCGATCATAAGTGGTGTAACCGTTCAGACCAGAGAGGACCCATCCTAGATAGGTTTCTTTGGAAAGTTTATAAGCCTCTTTAATGAAAGCTTTTCTTGAATCTGAGTGATTCTTCTTTGGTAGTAGTACCCGTGCAAAAATACGATAAGGTACCATATGTGGCAGTATTTTTCTCAGAGGATAGAATACGGACAGTCGGCAAAGAAACTCACCCCATTTTTTCAGTTTTGGAGTTGCGCCGCCAAGTACCATCGATTTAATGACAGAAGGTTTACGGAGCGCAATTTCCTGCATGATAATGGTTCCAAGTGAAATACCAACAAAGTGAGCGGATTCAATTTTCAGTTTGTTCAAAATCCCAATCGTCTGTTCAGAGGAATACTCAAAAAGATCTACGCCATTCGGGTATGGAGACTTTCCGTGACCAGGCAGATCTAATAAAAGAATATTATATTCAGCGCGGAAAGCTTTCAGCTGCTTATAAAAAATGGAAGAATTCCCCCCAAACCCATGAAACAGCACAATCCACTCTTTCGATGAAGAATGAGTAAGCGTTTTATAATACATAATAGTCCTCACTTAATTTGCATATTTCAAATCAACAATCAATACCCAAAAAACCAAATAAAAAAACTTGTAATACCAAGTATACACATACCACACCAAGATTCTCAACCCGCAAATTCTTACTATTTTGTGAAGAATGAAAAAAGGGGTCTGACCCCTTTTATTCATTTTTTGCATAAATATTCTTATTCTAGTATAACTCTAGTTTTTATTGTGGTTTTCTGGAAAGTTATAGAAGTTTTGTGGGTTTGTTTGGTAGAATAGTAGGTAAATTGGTTTGTAATGGAGGTTGGGGTTATGATGGTACCGGCAAGGCTTAGAGAGGGAGATGAAGTAAGGATTATTGCACCGTCCACTTCTCATTCGATCCTGTCAAAGGAAAATATCGAGTTGTCGACACATAGACTAGAACAATTAGGACTAAAAGTGACATTCGGGAAGCATATCAATGAATGTAACAGTTTGATGACATCATCCATAGAATCTCGAATAGAGGATCTTCATGACGCATTCAAAGATAAAAATGTAAATGCAATACTATCTACAATCGGAGGGTACCAGGCAAATCAGCTATTATCCTATATTGATTATGATTTGATTAGAGATAATCCAAAGATTTTTTGTGGGTACTCAGATATTACTGCGTTGGGTAATGCGATTTATGCTAAATCTGGGCTTGTCACTTACTCCGGGGTTCACTTTTCTTCATTTGGGATGGTGAAGGGCTTCGAATATTCGCTGGAATACTTTAAGAAGATGTTACTTGAAGAAGCTGCTTCCTCTTTTGAGATAGAACAGTCTTCAGAATTGAGTAATGATGCGTGGTATATGGACCAGGATAACAGAAAGTTTTACCCCAATGAAGGTTATCTTGTTATTAATGAAGGAGAATGTGAAGGAACAATAATCGGCGGGAATCTATGTACATTGAATCTTCTTCAAGGAACTGAATTTATGCCAAGTCTTAAAGATTCCGTACTCTTTCTTGAGGATGATAAATTAACGTGCCCGAAGACGTTTGATCGTGATTTGCAATCTCTCATCCACCAACCAGGCTTTAGTGATGTGAAAGGGATTGTGATAGGTCGTTTTGAGAAAGTGTCCAATGTTACTAATGAGCTGATTCAAACAATCATTCACTCGAAAAAAGAGCTATCCCATATTCCAGTTGTGGCAAATGCAGATTTCGGTCATACCAGTCCGATGTTCACTTTTCCGATAGGAGGGAAAGTAAAACTACAAGTGAAGCAAAACGACGTGAAAATTACATTGCATACGATATAACTGAAACATAACTCAACAATCATACGTATTCAAAATATCAGATAAAAAGGAGGCGATTTTTTTGGACTTATGGTTAGCTGTTACCATTATTGCATGTGCATATTTTTTGTTTGAGGCAATAAAAGGTTTCTCACCACAATCCAACAGCAGAAACCCGTTGGATACATTGTTCGATGAGGAAGAAGACCTTATAGTGAAAGAGCAAGATTTGCATTCTCATATTGGTTTAACAAAAGAAGAAACGAGGGCGCTTCTATACCAATACCCCGAAATACCGAAACTTGATATTAGCGGCAGAAACTATTATTCTCCTGAACAAGTAAAAGGCTGGATCAAGAAGCAGATTTCATAGCCAGATATTTAGAAGCAAAAGGAGGTCCTGTGCAGATGTTTAGTACTTATACCGATCCGGAAGCTTATATGGAAGGCTCACTCCTTTTTTCAGCTTCCCACTTAATAAGTTTATGCGTAACTTTAGCACTCCTTCTTTTTCTATTTTTATTTAGAAATAAACCATGGATGAAGCGGGGAGGCAGATGGTTGATTCTCTTGGGCCTGGCTGGCTCTGAGATATGGCTGAACTATTGGTATTTTTCCACCAACATGTGGGATATCCGATACACCTTACCATTCCAATTATGTTCTATAAGTCTATATCTTTGTGTATGGATGCTTCTGATGAGGCAGAAATGGGTATTTGAAGTGGTGTACTTTCTGGGTGTCGGCGGGGCGCTACAGGCTTTGCTTACTCCGGAGCTTTTTTATGACTTTCCTCATTTTCGATTCTTACATTTTTTCATAGCTCATATATCCATCATTCTGGCTGTATTTTATATGCTATGGGTTGAAAAGTTTCAAGTGAAATTCATGTCCGTTTGGAAAGCATTTGCTGCTTTAAATGTTATTGCTTTAGTGGTGTTTTTGGTAAACCGGTTGACGGGTGGGAATTACATGTTCCTCGCTCAAAAGCCTACTAATGCAAGTCTCATTGACTTTTTGGGTCCTTATCCTTGGTATATTCTGTGGCTTGAATTAGTTGTATTAGTTATCTTTTTATTGTTATATGCTCCTTTCTTTATTAAAGAAAAGTTGAAAACAAATAAGCATGAAAAAGCTGGGGGTTTGTAGTAATTGCTAAGTAAGTGGAGGAATTCCTCCAATAGACAATTCCCGTGCTGATTGAGGTGGTTCGGTAGAATAGAGGGGTTCTATTAGACAATTCCCGTGCTGATTGAGGTGGTTCGGTCGAATAGAATGCTACTAATAGACATTTCCACTTACTAGGAAACCATTTAGGGTTAATATAATCCTTTATTTCCCAACGTGTTAGCTATTAGGACCCTAATGCATAAACAAGTTTAAGCACAACCAAAAAAACCGCCCCCAATTCAAAAAGGGAGCGGTTCTTTTAATACTTCCTGATCGTTTTCATCACATATTTATATACGCCAAAAAAGATTAAAGAAAATACAACAACAATTAATATATCAATAAGAATTCCCACTTAAGCAATACCCTCCAATCAAAATCCTTTTACACCAATTCTATCCACATTTCCTTCAAGTTGCAAACCATTATGTAACAGAAGAGTTAATTTGTAATAGTCCTGTCACAATCCCGTATTTCGTCATAGTATGTAGAAAAACGAAGGGAAGATAAAGATGGGAAGCGTAAAGAAATTTTTACTTTTGTACGCGGTGATTGTGGGGTTGTTTTACGGTATGTTTGCCGTATTGAGCTATAACAGTATTCAAATTAAAATAGAAAAGCTTGAAGTATTGGAAGAACAATATCTTGAAAAAGAGGCTCAAGGAGAAGTTCCGTACTCATTTAAGCAACAATATGCGAAGGAATATCATGAATATGATCGTCTTCAAAATAGACTGCAATCCTTTTGGATGAAGTGGGTATTCGACTTTCCTGAGTTCAAACAGCCTTAAATGTTGAAATTGGTACATTAATCTTTTTCTCATGAGGCCTGCTATGAAAGAGTTTAGGGGGAAGCTTGTAAGCATCTAGGAAAAAATTAGTAACGGATGTATGTTACACTATAGCTAAGTCGAATATTTGGAGGTGTCATCTTGAAAATCAACGTATTTCTAGATGATAGTCGAACATGTCCTGATGGGTATATACTCGCAGAAGACATAGACCAATGCCTCACCTTGTTAGAGAGCCATGCAATTTCGCATCTCTCTTTGGACCATGACTTGTTGAATAAACATCGAAATGGTCTGCTTCTCGTTCATAAGATGGTGGAGAACGAGCTGTATGCGGATAGAATTACTATTCATTCTGCAAACTCGGTTGGCAGTAAAGCAATGTATCGATATCTCAAGCAAGCGCAAGAAGATATGAAAATGCCGCCAAACATAAAAGTACTATTAAGACCCCTGCCGCTTTTTTAGGCGTCGCCCCTACATCTTCGTAACACTCATTTTCATCAAACCGCAAAAGGGTTCGTACTTCTTCACACAAATCGGATCTTTCAACTAGAGTAATATTACGGATAATCAAGACAAACAGTAACATTATCCGCTTAATAATAGATAATGAAATGGACTAGGCGGAAAGCTTCCGTTTGGTCTTTTTCGTTATTGTTGTTAGAATAAAAAGAAAAAAGAGGTGAGGAAAATGCAGTCGATATATGACCATATCGACCATGATTTACATATTCTTTTTGTCGGTTACAATCCTAGTATCCGCTCTGGTGAAACGGGCCATCATTATGCAAACCCAACCAACAGATTTTGGAGCATACTTTTTGAGTCAGATATCACGCCCAGAAAATATGCACCAACGGAGGATTTTAAGCTAGTGGATCTTCAATATGGTTTGACCAACATTGTATCAAGGCCTACAGTTGGAGCGGCGGATATAACCAAAGAGGAATACCAAAAAGGTAGAGTGGAGTTGAAAGAGAAAATAGAATACTTTCAACCAAAAATCGTCTGTTTTGTTGGTAAAGGGGTGTATCAGGAATATAGCGGTGTACGTCAAGTTGAGTGGGGAAAACAGGATGAAAACCTAGTAGAAGGGACCATAGATTTTGTAGCGCCATCATCTAGTGGGCTTGTCAGAATGAAAAAAGAGGAGATCGTAGACATCTACCGGAATCTCAATACACTAAAAAATAGTATCGTAGCCCAAAAATTAAATTAAAAAAACACTTCCTCCATCACTGAGCGAAGTGTTTTCTGTGTTCGGAAGAATTACTTTGGAATAACAGGCGGCTTTTGTTCTTGTTCTAAGGACCTTAACGCATTTCTTATTTCTAACATATTTTCAATTTGGAGGGTGAGTGTGTGTTTAATTAATGTATTCTTCTCTTGTTGCCCATCCTTCAAATTGGTAACATCTTTTTTTAATACAGCACTATTATGTTTTAGCGTTTCTTGTTCTTGCAAAAGAGCTAATTGAGCTGCTTTTATTTCTTTTAATTCAACTAGTATGTCATTTAGTACCTTCTCCATCTCTCTTCACTCCTTTTATAAGAAGGAATATCTTCTTATTTTTTCATATACCCTACATACTTAGATATATATAGTTTAAATACTCTTTCTCGAAGGACTTTAAACACAATAAGGCAAACTTGACCGATTTAAAAACGAGGGAATAGAAAAACCCGACAGTTTAACGTCGGGTATTGGATGAATGAGGCAATGTCAGTGCGCCTGCCAATGTAGGCTTTATAGAGATATTATTAAAAGATATACCCAGTTGAACGGTTGTTTGCGCGATTTCGGGTCTGATTCCTGATAGTGTTGTCTTTACTCCAATCAGGTTCAACGCCTTAATTAAATTGAAAATTTGGTCGGCAACAAGTGTATCAATGATAACCACGCCTGAGAGGTCAATATATAAATGATTGATCCCCTTTTCCCCACATTGCTCCAAGGTATTCTCAAGTATGAATTTTGCCCTGCTTGTATCAATATCTCCAACTAAAGGCAAGAGGGCCCGATTATTATCAAGGGCAATGACAGGAGAACTTAATTCTTTGATCATGTCCTGCTGGGCTTGCAGTCGTTCCTCTGAATACTTTTGATTTTCTTCGACGAATTTAAGCACCACATTATCAAAAGCTTTCGTTATCATATGATTCCATAATAACTGATGCTCTTTTTCCTCTTGATGCAGCGCGACAAACTCGTCAATGAAATTCAAATACTGGCCACGAACTCTAAAGAACTCTTGCAAGATATGATGGATTGGTGTTTGTAGATGTTGTTCATCCTGTGCAATAGACAATATCCAATCCTGAAAGTCTTTGAAGAATTTATCTTCTTCTTCAATGAAAATTTTGCATAATTGAAGGTGGAAATCGAAATTCTGCTTTTTTAACGTAGCGACCACCTCAGGGTTTGTGGAAGCATAAACTCCTTTGGAATTTGTTTTATCCAAGGATTCGTACCATTCGTCAGTAAGCAGCTTTGCTTTATCTAATAAAAATGTATGTAATTCACTATTACGATGCATATTCTTTCCTCCTAACATTTCCGTATTTACCCTCTTTACTAGCTAACTAAACCAATATTAATAGCCTTTTTTGTAATCAACCAAATTTATTGAGGGATTTTCCCTTTTTAAATAGTGTTTCAGATTTGGAATGAAAATATCCTCTATGACACGTTTAGTATAGTGCTCTGTGGAACCTGAAGTATGAGGGGTGATAATGACATTATCCATATCCCATAAAGGGCTATTTTCTTCTAAAGGCTCTTTGGTAAAAACATCAAGACCGGCTCCGGCGATGACGTTTTCTTGTAAGGCTTGTATTAGTTCATTTTCCACGATTACTTCTCCGCGCCCTATATTAATGAGGAAAGCTGATTTTTTCATGCTATTAAATTCTTCTGTCCCAAACACTCCTTCCGTTTCATCTGTCAAAGGAAGTGTAATAACCACGTAGTCGCATTTTGTTAAAACTTCATGCAATCTGTCAGGCGTGAACATTTCATCAACATTGTCAGTAGGTTTGCCAGAATGGCGAACTCCAACTACATTCATTCGAAAAGCTTTAGCTATTTTAGCGGTTTCTTTTCCAATCTTACCTACTCCAATAATACCTAGTGTCTTCCCGTGAATTTCAAGGTTCATCTGTGCATGATGCCACTTTTTCTGCTGTTGTTGCTGCACATATGTATGAATCTTTCTGGTCAAACCCAGCATTAGAGCAAAAATCGTCTCAGAAATTGGATAAGCATGAACACCGTTCGCACTTGTTAACACAATACCATTCTCAGAAAGTGTTGTTAACGGCATATTGTTGACACCTGCACTCCACGATTGTATCCAACGAAGATTAGAACCTTCGACCAATGAAAGCTCCTCCAAATCCTTTTTCCATCCAACAACTATTTCAGCCTCTTTTGCATGAGGCGTCCATATTTCTTTGTCTTTTCCTACTATAACTTCAAATTCTGGCGCAAGGTCTTTAATTTGTTGAGTATAATCTTCTCCGATATTTTGAGTGATAAGCATAAGTCGTTTTGACATTTATATTGACTCCTTCAATTGTGGTCTTTAATTCATTTTAACAGATTATAGATAATTATTAGAAATTTAAAGGGGAGTTCCTAGGATTTGAGGGTGAAATGTCGAATATTAGTAGTGGGATTAATAAGTATATAATGAAGGAACTATTCTAGAACGGCAGAAGTAAAGGGACGCAGCTTAAAACCGATGTGTCTCTTTACTTTTATAGTGGTTTTTCCGACTATCATACAGTTTGTACAGATTTCGTACACTTTTTCATATTAAATACTACCAACATTACTGGCATGCTTTTTGCATTAAACATTTAGTAATACATATAAAGGAGGTAGTTTACTATGAACATTCAAAACTGTGTAGCCTTTGTGACAGGTGGAGCATCTGGACTTGGTGAGGCAACCGTTAGAAATATAGTTTCTAAAGGAGGAAAAGCATTAGTTGCAGACCTATCAGAAGAAAGAGGAAGTATCTTAAAGGAAGAACTAGGGGAGTCCATTCTATTTGTTAAGACAGATGTCACGAAGGAAGAGGATGTATCCAAAGCTTTAGAAAAAGGCATTCAAACTTTTGGGTACATAAATACGGTGGTGAATTGTGCTGGAATTGGAGTTGCCCAAAAAGTATTGAACCGAAAAGGACCTCATTCGCTTGACGACTTTTCCAAAGTCATCTCTATTAACCTTATAGGTTCATTTAATGTAATTCGGCTGGCAGCTGAACGTATGAAAGAAAATGAACCGAACGCGGAAGGAGAACGGGGAGTCGTCGTTAATACTGCTTCTGTAGCAGCATTTGACGGTCAGATCGGCCAGGCAGCCTACTCTGCTTCCAAGGGAGGGATAGTCGGAATGACTCTGCCGATTGCCAGGGAATTCGCGTCATTTGGAGTCCGAGTTATGACCATTGCTCCTGGGCTCTTCCATACCCCGATGTTTGATTCCTTACCAGCTGAAGCAAGGGATTCCCTCGGGCAGATGGTGCCATTTCCATCCCGACTGGGTTACCCAGAGGAATATGCCCAACTGGTCCAAAGTATCATTGAAAATCCAATGCTGAATGGTGATACCATACGACTGGATGGAGCAATTAGAATGCAGCCGAAATAAAATAATTATAGCAAGAGTTTCAAACGGATTTCATTTATGAGATCCGTTTTTTTTCGTTTGAATGGACTTTTTGAAAAACTCCTAATGTCTCAAGTCCTCAATGTGTTGTAGAAGAAGTCAAACGGTAACAGAGAGATGCTTTCGTAGTCCATGTAGTACTAAAGTAAGATTTAATCTTCTTTAAAAAAGTTTATTATTATAAGGTTCCATAAAAGACCTACAAATTCAAATATCTTCAATAAAATGGGATTATCTGTTTATTGCATAGGGAATGGTTCTATAGAAATTAACAGATTGTTTGTGGAGGGGGGAAACCCAATGAATGTAAAACTATTTATTGTAATTTCAAGCATTGTATTATTCCAAGTAGGTTGTGGCATCCAAAATACAGAAGAATTACCTGATACAGTGGCCTTTCAGGATGAGTTCACCAGAGAATTCCTAAAATCCTCAGGAGAAGTTGAAGAGGGGTTTTATGGCTTCGAGTCTGCAACAAAAGGTTATACAATGTTTTTTCCTAAAAATGCAAAAATCGAAGGGGAAAGTTATGAAAGAAATAAGGATGGCTTCGAATCAGTTAGTTTCCTTGAAAATGGAGATACAAACCTCACGACCTTTTATAAAGTTATTTATGAAGAAAGAGATAGGACAAATAATATTGAACTACAGAAGGAACTATTATCTTCATATGTTAGCTTTGATGGCGAATATACAAAATTTCTGAGAAATAATAAAAAATATTATTATGGTGAAACCGTATATGAGTTTACTGAAAATAAAAGCTTTGTCTATTTTGTTTACGTAAAAGGTAGTAATAATGATAAAGGTGCAAGTTTTATTGCCGTCGTTTCTTGTAGGGATAAGGAAAAACAGTGTGAGGCGAATAGCAAAGAGGTCAAAGACCATATTGAAAAGGTGATGTATTCTATTGAACTTTAATAATAAATACCATGGCATGATAATAGAACTGGCTAGGAGGAACTTATAGACCCTCAATTTAAATTAAAGTTCTAAAGTATACCAAACAATGCCAGATGAAAAAAGATTAAAAAATGATTCGAAAGACCTGATTGTTAACTTTTTGAATGAAACATTAAGGTTATTAAATTAGAATCGAATTTTTAATAAACAAATCATCCTTCTATTGAACTATAAAATCCCCATATTAGAACTTCATATTTAGTACCTAACTAACAGACAGGATTCGACAAGCGTTTCAGCCAAATTGACTACTTCTAAATCACATGGTAATTATTATATAGCTATAAAAAAGACTGGAAAAATTATTTTTAGAACTTCAAATTATTTTTTTGCATTTTTAGATAAAAAGGGATTATTTGTATAACACATAGGGAATAAGTCTTTTAGAAAATACATATTATGCCACATTGATGGCGCTGCCTAGGGGGAAGGGCTATGAAGAAATCAATGCTTCTAGGATTAATAAGTTCGGTACTTTTGATAGGAGGTTGCGGAATGAAACTGGATACTAATGGGAGTAAAGGTGTAGAAGGTGAGACAAACTCAGTTGCATTCAAAGATGAGTTTACTAAAGATTTTCTGGAATCATCTGAAGAAGTTGTAAAAGGACACTATCTCTTTAAATCTCAGACGGAAGGTTATACAGTGCACTTTCCTATAAATGCTTCCATGGACAAAGCAGTTTATGAGAGAGCTGGAGATGAGTTTGAAGCGGTAGGGTTCGTAGAAAATGACGATAAAGAAAACCTATCTATCTATTACAACATCAACTATGATGATCAACCGAGAGCAAATGATATAGAGTTCAAATTAGATATGTTTGATACTTATATAAACTATACAGGGGACTTTGAAGAGTACACTAAAGGCACTACTACTTACTATTATGCTGAGAATATTTTCGAACATGAAGGTAAGAAAAGTTATAGATATTTTGCCTACATAAAACCCGATATAGAAGATAAGGGCATAAATTTTATTGGAAGAGTTACATGTATTGACTATGATAAACCTTGTTCACAAGAAAGTAACGAAGCTAAAGAAAAAGTGTTAAATATCTTACATTCAATTGAATTTAAATCAAGGTGACCTGCATGGATAAGACAGAGGTTCTACATTCAAAGTTATTGAAAGCAAGAATTACCGAATTAGAATACAAGGATTTAACAATTGAGAATATTAGAAGAATTTATGTTGAAGAAACAGGTGAAGAACCTCCTGGAAAAATTACATTGTACCACTCAGATGAACTACCAAAGTCAGTTAAAGAATATGATTCTGGTTTTGATGGTACTGTTATTCATTTTATGGATTTAGAGAAAGGTCTAAATGAATCCTACACTATTACTAGAGGTAGTGAAATGGGTGAAGATAATGGTAAAGGGCTTCATAGTGATTGGTTTTATAACCTCTTTGGGATTTTTGGAGGAAAGGTACAAAATCAATATCAAGATGCCAGATATTTTGAGAAGTATGTAAATAAAGAGATAAGTAACGTTATAGAAATCGAAGTCGATTATTTGAAAAAACAAGGTATAGATATAAATACTCAACTAACTAAATACGGAATAGGGCACTCTCTTGGCGGTAATCTAATTCAAATGCTACAAATTACGGATGAGCCCTTTGAAAGTGTATTAGCTATAAATGATGCACCTCCTAGTATGTATCAACTTGCAATGCTCGACATTGACTTTCAAGAATCTATTTACCTTGAATACAATATAAACAGTAAAAACTTTAATGATATCTATAAGATAGACCCAGAAAAACTAAAAGAATTCGCAGAAGAATACTACCAAGCCCAAGGGCAGAGTATTCATCACTTAACAATAAAAGAAGAAATTTTATACTCTGTCATAGGGTTTAGGGGGTTTTTAGATCTTGGTTCTCGTGAAGTTCTAACTACCTACCCTCACACAAACGGTATTGCCAAATACATGAATAGAGTCTCAGACGAAAACCTTTACAGCATCCAACAATTCGTAGCCAAACACGCCCCAGCCTATGAAAAGTCAGGAATAGACGGCCTCAACAGAAGCATGTTCGGAATTGACCAGGAACTCTTCACTCTAATTGATGATATCAAACAAGATTGGAAGAAAATATTCGAACCGCCGAAGTGGAAGCGTGGAGCGGTTCCAATGACGATTGGTGTTATTGGATTTGGAAGCTTTACAGTGGACATGCCCTTTGCGTATCCAGTTAAAGAATTTCCAAGTGATTTCTTTTCTAATCAACAAGAGTTTATTTCAAGAGCGTTGGAGATTAAAGCTAAGTTGGAAGATTTAACAGAAGTTCTTCCTTCCTTACTTGCCTTGGTCGGGGAGATCAGTGAGGATCTGTTGAAGCTGTTTCAGGTTCATGTAGAGGAAATGCTCGGTAGCATACAGCGTATGATTGAGGCGATTGGCAGTGCTGCTTTAGACATTGGAAAAAATCTGGTTAAAGGGTCCTTTACCCATAACTTGTCCCAGCATGAGAATATCCTGACGTTAATTGAACTGTCACAAACAATAGAGCTTGAAAGCAGTAATATCCAAAATAGTTATCAAGCAATCATAAATGACACGAATGACTTTGTTGGCGAGTTTGGGGATGCGGCACATGCTCATGGCATGGAGCATGTTGTAAACTCACTGAATCAAGAAGAAGGACGACGCTACGAAGGATCTGATTTAATCCGTTATAAAAATGCCACAGATGGCAGGACCATTGAGGTCAACCTTTCTTCTGCAGTGAGGATTTATCAGCTTGGTCTGGATAAATGCATGGAAAAGGAAGAGGCGCTCACTGCATGGAGAAGACTGTATTATACAGAATACGTCGATGATCTGGAATTCAGGAAACAGCGGGTGATGAATGCCATTCACCAGATGGAAGCAAATCCAAGAAATTACAGCCATCTTCTTCCGGTTTCGAGTAGCAATGTGAAAGTTACCAAGATTAATGTTCACGAGTTTATCAGACCGCTCGATCCTATGTTTCAGGATTCTTTTGAAGGAATGTATCACTACCTCCGAGAGGAAATTGAAAAAAATAAAGCCATGATCAGCCGGGTCCGAAATTCCATTGAAGAACTATTTGAAGAAGATCAAAGTATTTCGAAGTTGTTTGAATTACGGTAAAGGGGGTGGTAGGAATAGGACAGTATAAAACTTCGTATGTTTTTGCACCATATGAGGATTTGAGATTTAAGTATTTTTTCTTCAATGCTGAGTTAGGTAGAGTTCGAGAAATCAGTGATGAGTTGGCAAGTATCATTAACGCGGAACTCGAACGGAGTAAAGGTAAAGTTATTGAACAATCATTATTGGAATTTAATAAGAATCACCGGCTGTTTACGATTATCACCAATGATCAGTCAAGGCTGATGACAACCCTTTCCAACAAATACCACGAACATGTCGATGAGATGAACAGGCAAGAGTTGACAATCTTCTATGAAGAGGTCAATGAAACAATAAGTTAATTTAGTCGAAATACCTAGAAAAATATCAATCTGTGAAAAAAATACTATATTTAGAGGTTTCATAAATTAGAAATGCGGGTATTTGTGGGTATATATTACTCATTTACCTATAATTCCTACTTTAGAATTGACCTCTTAGTTGTGTATTTTTTACAATAAAAGTAACTTATTAAAGAAATGGAGAGATGTTAAATGTCAGGAATCATTCGCGTTACCCCTGCAGAGTTAGTTGGAATGTCCACTCGTTACAGAAGTGAAAGCAGCCAGGTTGGAGATCAAATCAACCGTTTGGACAACATGATTCGTGAGCTTGAAAGTGTTTGGGAAGGTGAATCAAGCCGTGCATTCAGTGATCAATACCAATCCTTGAAGCCTTCTATCATTCAAATGCAGCAATTACTTGAGGATATCTCCGTTCAACTTAGCAACACTGCTAGAGCACTTGAAGATGCTGATACTCAAATTGCAAGCCAGATTCGCGGGTAATTTGTTCTTAAAGAAATAGCTCCCTCCTATAGGGCAGCCAAAAAGAAAGAAGGAGCGCCATTCTTTAACAGTCGAATGCGTTCCTTCTTTTATGAGGTGAAAAATATGTACATAGAAATAACAATCGATCTAAAAAACTACCAAAAGGACTCTTTTGACCTTCGACTATCTAACTACCATACAGTAAAAAAAGTAGTCGATATCGTTTGGCAAGCCGCCTCCCCCGCAACACCTCCAAGGGATGGGGATTGGGTAAAGGTTGTGAACAAGCACTTGATACTATCAGGTTCAGACAAGCTTGTAGACCATGGCATTACGTCTGGTGACCGTCTGGAAATTTTATAAAGGAGCAATCTATCATGGCAGATCAAAGTCGAACATATCTGGAAGAAGAAATAGGAGCTACACTTTCCAAAGAAGGTGAAACGATTAAGCTTGTCTTTCAAAAAGAGAAAATAAAATTGGAAGATGCTGCTGAAATTCGGATGCTTCAAGAAATAAATCCAGCCATACATAAAAAAATTAAAGAAACAGAAGACGAGTTAACACTCATCTATCATCCCCCTCCTGCCTTTTCATCTTTCGCTAAAATGAAAAGAAAAGATGAGAAAAGCAGATGGATTTTTGCCTCTCAATTAATTAAGAGTGTTAGGAATCACTCTCTTTCAAGACTACATCTTCTTATATGTCCCGAAAATATGGTGGTGGATGAAAGTTTGACCCCCTATTTTCTTCACTATGGCGTGATGGAAAGTCTACCACCCTATGAAAAAGAGACAGAAAAGCTATGGCAGGAAACGAAAGCGGTCATTGCTGCTACCATTGATGGCAAATACACCTTCAAAGAGTATCTCAAACTATATCAAACATTAGAACTATCATCTAATGCCAAATCCATTATGAATGCCAAGGATGAAGAGGAACTATTAACGTTCATTCGCAATGGGATAAAAGGGTTGGAAGAGAAAGAAAAACACTTTATCCGACTTCCAGAAAAGCGATGGAAGATCACAAAATATGTCACGATTGGTCTTAGTGTTCTTTTATTACCTGCACTCGTATTAGCGATATATTCCTTTCTTTTCGTTCAACCTAAACAGGCGGCATATATACAGAGCTCCGAACACTTTCTTAAAAGTGAATACAGTCAGGTGGTTACTACCTTGAATGGTTATGAAGCACAAGAGATGCCAAGAGTGGTGCAATATAAATTAGCCACTTCCTATATCACTAATGAATCTTTAAATGAAGACCAAAAGGATGCCCTGCAGAACCGGATTACCTTGCAATCTGATCCACAGTATTATCAGTATTGGATTCATATCGGACGCGGGGAAGCACAAGAAGCCCTTGATATTGCAAGGTCATTGGAGGATTCAGAGATTATTCTTTACGCCTTATTGAAATATAAGGAACAAATCAGAGCACAGGACGACCTCTCAGGTGAAGAGAAGCAAAATCAACTAGAAGAAGTCCAGGATGAGATCGATGAGTATGCAGAGGCAATTGAGGCTTTAGAAGAAGAGCAAGATGAGCAATCAAATTAACTGCAAGGTTGAAATGAGGTGAGTGTATGAATAATTTCTGGTTGTTCTATCAAAACAACTATCAAAAGATATCTTTAGAGACTGGTACGATTACTGTAAGTTCTGAAGTAGAGGACCAGCTTACCGTCCGTAATTTTCCTTTTACGGATGGTTCTTTGCTTGTCGATATCCAGAATGACAAATTTACAGTAAAACAACAGGCCGGAATAATAGGAAGCGGTACATATACCCAACCCTTTGAGTGGAAAGACAACGGGAAAGTGCTAAAGATGGTGCTCACTCCCAGTCCCTCGCATTCCCAGACATACTATATAGGAAGCAGAGAACAAGTGTCTTTTACCTTGAAAGGTAATAAGGAAAGCGACACGATTACGTTCACCAGAAACTTCTCAAGAAAATGGGTTGTAAATATTTCAGATGAAAATTGTTACATGAATGGCCACAAAATCTTTGACGGCACCGTCCTAGAAGTTGGAGATTTGTTGCTTTGGTCCTTTATGGAGATCCGGTTAGTAGAAGAGGATATCTTGGAGGTTGCAAGTCATACGAAGTATGAGACAGACCTCTCTGACATACAGCGACCTCAGTCAGAAATGAAAAAGAAGTATCCAAGCTATCGTAGAACACCGCGGATGGTTTATGAGCTTCCTGAAGAAAAGGTGTCTCTGCAATTCCCTACACAGGAATCGGATGACAATAACAAAGGTCTGTGGCTGATTATTATGCCGCCTCTCATTATGCTGATTGTCATGGGAGTTGTAGCGCTCGTTGCACCGAGGGGAATATTCATCATCATTTCCATGGTTATGTTTATGACCACACTTATTACGTCAACGGTCCAATTTTTTAAAGAAAAAGCAAACCGTAAAAGAAGCGAAGAACGCAGAAGAAGAGTTTATACCCTTTACCTTGAAAATAAACGAAGAGAACTGCAAGAATTAGCAGATAAACAGACTAATGTTCTCACATTTCATTTCCCTTCTTTTGAGCGGATGAAATACCTTACAGGACAAATCTCCGACCGGATATGGGAAAGGTCATTAGAAAGTCATGATTTCTTACAATTCCGTTTAGGACGTGGAAAAGTCCCTTCCAGTTATGAAATATCTATTAATTCTGGTGATATGGCCAATAGGGAAATTGATGATCTTCTTGAACAGTCACAGCATTTGGAAAAAGTCTATAGGGAAATCGACCATGTTCCGGTTGTAGCGGACTTATCCAAGGGTGCGATCGGATTAATTGGAAAAGAATCCGTCATGAAAAACGAAATTCATCAGATTATTGGTCAGCTTTCCTTCTTTCATAGCTACCACGACCTTAGATTTGTATTTATTTTCAATGAGAAAGAATATGAACAATGGGAATGGGTGAAGTGGCTTCCGCATTTCCAGATACCGCAATCATTTGCTAAGGGTCTCATCTATAATGATCAGACTAGAGATCAGTTGCTTTCTTCCATTTATGAAATGCTCAGAGAAAGAGATTTGATGGAAGAAAAAGAAAAAGTAACTTTTTCACCTCATATCGTATTTATAATCACAGAACAGCAGTTGATAGCTGATCATGTCATTCTTGAATATCTCGAGGGAGACCATAAAGACCTTGGCATTTCGGTCATATTCGCTGCTGATTCCAAAGAAAGTCTGTCCGATAATATTGAAACCCTTGTGAGGTATATCAATACCCAAGAGGGAGACATTCTAATCCAAGACAAAAAGGCAGTTTCCATACCCTTTAGATTGGATTCGCATAAAAGAGAAGGAAACGAAGTCTTCTCTAGAATGCTTAGAACCCTTGATCATCAGGTGGGTATGACAAATTCCATCCCAAACAGCATCTCTTTTTTAGAAATGATGAAAGTAAAAGAAGTAGGGATGCTTCCAATCCAAGAAAACTGGCTTACAAGAGAGTCATCTAAATCCTTGGCGGTACCGATCGGGTTAAAAGGGAAAGAAGACATTTCCGTACTGAACTTACACGAAAAAGCTCACGGTCCACATGGTCTTTTGGCAGGTACAACGGGATCTGGGAAAAGTGAATTTTTGCAGTCTTATATTTTGTCACTTGCTATTCACTATCACCCGCATGAAGTAGCTTTTCTGCTGATTGACTATAAAGGTGGGGGAATGGCACAGCCGTTTGAAAAAATGCCTCATTTACTAGGAGTCATCACAAATATTGAAGGAAGCAAGAACTTCAGTGCGAGGGCGCTTGCTTCGATTAAGAGTGAATTAAAAAGGCGACAGCGATTGTTTGATCAATACAAAGTCAATCATATTAATGCTTACACAGACCTTTATAAGCAAAATAAAGCGGAAGAACCATTGCCGCACTTATTCCTTATTTCCGATGAGTTTGCAGAATTGAAAGCAGAAGAACCGGAGTTCATCCGCGAGTTGGTTAGTGCGGCACGTATAGGAAGAAGTTTAGGTGTTCACCTAATTCTTGCGACCCAGAAACCAGGCGGAGTCATTGATGAACAGATTTGGAGTAACGCCCGCTTCAAAGTGGCCTTAAAAGTGCAAGATGCAGATGACAGCAGAGAGATCTTGAAAAATGGAGATGCTGCATCCATTACCGTTACAGGTCGGGGTTATCTTCAGGTAGGGAATAATGAAGTATATGAACTATTCCAATCAGCATGGAGCGGAGCACCTTATCTTGAAGATACATCGGAATCAGAAGATGAGGTAGCATTTGTAACAGACCTAGGGCTTGTCCCATTGTCAGATGTGTCAACATCCAAAAAGAAAAAGAAAAGTGCGCAAACTGAGATTGGGGCAGTGGTGGAAGAAATCCACTCCGTTCAACAACAGATGGGCATCAGACAACTTAATAGTCCATGGCTTCCTCCTTTAGAAGGAAGACTTTCACGCAAGAAGTATACTTCCAAGGAGCATGGATTCATTCCGCTCGCATTGATGGATGAGCCTGAGAAACAATCGCAAACGGTTTATGAATATGAACTGGTGGAAGACGGCAATATCGGGATATTCGGATCATCCGGTTATGGTAAGTCCCATACGATTTTGATGCTATTGTTAAGCATGGCAGAAAAGTATACGCCAGAAGAGCTGCATTATTATATCTTTGATTTTGGTAATGGAACCTTGCTGCCAATGCGTCAACTTCCACATACAGCAGATTTCTTCTTGATGGATGAGGAACGTAAAATTGAGAAGTTCATGCGTATTTTGAAAGATGAAATGGCTAGACGTAAAAACCTTTTCCAACAGCAAGAAGTAAGTTCCATTAAAATGTTCAATGCTCTCAGTGAAGAAAAATTACCTATCATATTTATGACAATCGATAATTTTGATCTTATCAAAGAGGAAATGCAGGATCTTGAAATGCAAATTAACCAGTTTGTCCGTGATGGTCAATCACTGGGAATTTATATGATATTTACAGCCACAAGAGTTAACTCCATCAGACAATCATTGATGAACAATTTAAAAACGAAAATTGTCCACTATCTGATGGATAATAGTGAAGCCTTCACTATTCTTGGGAGGGTTCCGTATAATCCTGAACCAATTTCAGGTAGAGCAATTATTAAGAAGGATGAAGCATTTTTCTCGCAAGTCTTCTTGCCTGGTGAAGGGAAAGATGATTTTGAAATACTGGATTCCATCCGTAGTGATATCGCATCTATTAAAGAAAAGTATCGTGAGTACAAGGAACCGCAAGCTATTCCAATGCTCCCTTCAGATCTTAATGTCATCAACTTTGCAAAATATACAGAAGGCAAGCTAAAAAAAGGTCTTGTTCCTATTGGACTGGATGAAGAGTATGTCCAACCTGTATTTATCAATTTTGAAAAATATAAGCATTGCATGGTTGTTGGACAAGCTCAAAAAGGCAAAACAAATGTCATGAAAGTGATATTAAACACGACGCTAGATCAGGGTGCTGAATCTATTGGACTCTTTGACTCCTTTGATAGAAGCCTTTCCAATTATACAGAAGAAGACAATGTCACCTATTTAGAAACAAAAGAGCAAATAGCAAAATGGGTGGAAGAAGTGGAGCAGAAGTTGTTTGCTAGAGAAAGTGATTACTTGAAGAAGGTTCAATTCGGTGACACATCCATGGATTATCCGCCAATTTTCCTTGTAATAGACGGATATGCAAGATTTATTCAGACGCTTGATCCGATGCTGCAAGACAAGTTTGCGAGGCTAATGAAAAATTATAGCCACCTAGGGTTTAACATTGTTGCCTCAGGCAGTAACAATGATCTGTCAAAAGGCTACGATACACTTACGATGGAAGTAAAGCAGATACGACAAGCACTCGTTCTGATGAAAAAGTCAGAGCAGAATATTTTCACTCTCCCATATGAGAGAAACGAAGAAGAAATTCATCCTGGATATGGTTATTACGTAATCAATGGGAAGGAAATGAAAATTCAGATTCCGCTTTGCACAACGGAAAGGAAGGTATTTACATGACGGGAAAAACCACCTATATCATAAAAATGGTGTTGGTTATTCTCCTTATCCTAGTGACACCTGCAGTTTTCTTTGGATCTGTCGGGGAAAACCCGATGGAAGTAAAAAGAACAGCTTCAAGAGTAATTGCAGTAGTAAATGAAGACACAGGAATGGAAAAGGATGATAAAGCCCTTGAGTTTGGAAAGGAGATCTCCTCCATTTTTGAGGAGGATTCCAGATATGAATGGACGGTAATCGGTCGGAGTGCGGCAGTAAATGGCCTAAAAGATTCCAAGTATGATGCAGTTGTTTATATCCCTTCCAACTTTTCTACCAACATCATGACCTATGAAAGTAATCAGCCGGTAAAGGCAAACTTTGAATACAATGTACAAGATCAATTGAATACCATTGATCGAGAAAAAGTGTTACGTGAAATCGAAAAAGCGACAAGTAAGGTAAACAGTAGAATTTCTACTCTTTACTGGACATATGTTTCGCAGGACTTAGAAAATGTCCGAACTCATTTTGATACGATTTTGCAAAAGGAAATAGATTTTCAGAATGCCATGTTAGCATTCTATAAACCTACTTCCTTAAATCTTGCATCCGAAATTGAAAGACAGCGTTCGATGCTTGAAAACCTTCAATCAACCGTTGCGACTGTAAGCCAAGATGCACCCGGAAGAGCAAGCACGGTACAACAATTTGAAGACAACCTAACCTCTTTTGTCCAATTTGTAGACCAATTTAAAGAATACCAAGATAGCCAACAATTGGTGTTACAAGAACTTCAGGATGAAAGCATGGGAAGCATCCAGCTCTTAGCAACGGCCCAACCATCCCGTTATGCACAAGTACAGGACTATTTGTCTCAAGAGGGAACAGAGATAAATAACGGGCTCGAGACAATTAATAACAGTATGGAGATTAACAATACCGCCCTTAATGAGCTTTCCGAATTAAGGAAGTCTGAAGTAGGCAGGCAAACAGGAGATATGGAAGCATTCTTTGAACAACAAGAACAGATTGCCATCGCACAAAAGAATGAGGACCTAACTAAATTAGAGGAAACGATAAAGAACCTTAAAGGAGAGCTTAAAAAAGAGGGCGACAAAGAACCTGGAAAACCTGAAGATCCTAAACCTACTTTAACCACTTCGTCTAAGAATGAAGTGAAGGATGATGATTCGGAGGTAGAGGTTCCAGAAAACAGAAGTTTTGAGAATGAAATAAAGGAATTAAATGCGATTGCCACTGATATTAACACTATCAAAACAGGTATTGATAACCTGGAAGTTATAGTGCCAGAAGAAGTACTGACTGTTCTAAGTCCTTTAGAAAGTTTATCTTCAAGAATATCTGCTGTAGAAGAAAGCCTTAAAGGGGTAGAAGAAGAAAACCCATTATTAAAGATAATTGAACAGCTAGAAGCAGAAAAGCAAGCATTAGAAGAAGAAATAGTAGGATATCTTGAACAGATTTCCGAACTGGAAGAAGTTATTGAGTCTTTAGAAGGGGACAAAGAATCCTTATCCAATAACCTTCAGACAGTTATTAATGAAATTGAAAAGCAAGAACAGGGAATCCTCGATCAGATTGAAAGTGAAGAGAGAAAAACACGATTAGATACTATTTTTAAACAGGAAATAAATAATAGTAATACCAAAGATCTATTAAATTATCATGCTTCCCTTGTTCAATACGAACAAACATTGAATCGGGATGTTAATGAAGATGTGGAAGCACTCCTTGAAGATATCCAAACCATTTTAGATGTGTCCGACCCTGAACAAGATGGATGGAACAGTATTACAGCTGCTCTACCATCTACCATGGAACAGATGCAGGCACTTCAAGACAATTTCTCGGTCTTCATGGAAGAATACAGAGCGAATATTGAAGAGCAGCAAACTGCTATCATGAATGACATCTCTTCCCTTGAAGAGAGTGCAAACAATGTAATGGAGCAGGTTCAATTATTCGCAAATAACGAACCAACTCCAACGAACGGCAACGATGGCAATATGGTAGTAACAAGACAGCAGACCATTAGTCAGGAATTATTGACATTGAATGAACTAGTAACTTCCGTAGGGGAAAGTCAGTCCAACATTGTCTCTTATACGACAGAACTGCAAACAAATGTAGAGAATGTACAAAATGATGCGGACACACTCAATGCCAAATGGGCAGAAAATGTAGATGCAACTAGAATGTACCGAGATGATATCTTTAATGTCCTAAGAAATGCTTATGTGGACGGACAGAAGAATGGTCCTGTTTATGAGCACCTTTCCAATCCATTGCAAATAAGCGGAGATGCAGCAAGCGGCACAGAGGACAATAGAATTCCTCCAGTTGTAGTACTTGCGATTATCTTGATTAGCAGTCTATTAATCGGATATTTCAGCCACTATTTCAACAATGCGCCAATGCTCGTGCAAGGCTCCATGTTTATCCTATTAAATATCATTGTTGGCTTGATCATCAGTCTGTATGGTTTAAACATCTATCCATTGGCAGAAGATCGTGCGATACAGTGGTCAATATTCACAATTCTTTTGCTTACTGCTGCGTCAGCGGTTGTGCTTGCAGGATTCAGCTTGGGGAAATTAGTTGGATGGATTGCAAGTGTTGGATTGGTTATTTTCTTCATCAGCCCATTCCTTACGCTGACAGCACCAAATATCAACTACGAAGACCCGATGTCACGTGTTTATATGTCCATTCAATATGGCACAAGCTCACTCTTTATGACAGCGGTAATCACCTTGATTGTCATTCTCTTGTTGCTTCTTGTTTTGCCGCAACTGGTAAAACTGTTTAAGAGTAGTAACGATAAAAAGAATGAAGAGGAAGCATATGAAGGCTAAGGTTGCTTTATTCTTAATAGCGCTTTGCGTTTTGTTTGCTTTACTGCCTCTAAATGGAACAGTGACTTCGGCTGATTCTGATATTGAATCTCTAGAACCAAACAGTTATGAGAAGAGAGATTTTAAAGAAAATACAAATTTCCTGCGTGAAAATAACCTTAATGAGCGCAGGGAATCTGTTCCTGAAGAACAAAAACTACTAACTTTCAAGGAACGAGAAAAGAAAGCGGAAGAGGACTTCATCGGAACTTTATTTATGACCGGTGAAAAAAAAGCCACCACCATCCAAGCTACCTCTCAAGAGTTGAAACTGTTCACCGAACAAGACAACTTAAGGTACCAAGCGGTGGCTGCCTCCGAAAGCTCGTCCAAAACTAATAGCATCACCATTCTTCTATACGGATTCCTAGCCATAGCATTAATACTATTACTGGCAATCATCCTACCAAGAATGGCAAAAGGAAAAGCATAACTTGACCCCCTCTCCTAAATGAGAGGGGGTTATTTCATTTTAAATAGATAAAACATTCTAAAAAATAGAAAACTAAGCTACAATAGAGATACATTGTGACAAGAAGGTGGAAAGTCCGTGATTTCATTAAAAGAAATGATAACGCCAATTCCATATCAAATAAAAGAAGATACAACTCTCATAGAAGCATTAAATATCATGAAAGAAGAAAAATATGGTCTTTTGCCTGTAGTGGATGAAAATCTGAAATTAATGGGTGTATTTACGCGAAGCAAACTATTCCAAATGGTTAAACAGGAAAGGTCACTTACCACTCCCATTAAGGAGTTTGTCAAAAAAGAGGTGTATTCCTTAAAGGAAGACACTCCATTTAAAGAATTGCAGGAAATTGTTCGAAACAGTTCAGTAGGGACGGGTGTCGTTGTTGACGCTGAAAACAGAGTAATTGGTTTGTTTACGAAAGCGGATATGGTGATGGGTCTACTGAATGTAACGAAAACATTAAATCTGAAGCAATCGCTGCAGACCGCAATGGATCATGCTTATGATGGGATTTTGTTGGCAGATGAAACACAAACGATTCAAATGGTTAGCCCCTCCTTATTGGAATTGTTTAACATGGATTATCAAGATGTTCTACATAAAAAAACGAATCAGGTATTTCCGCATTTTCAAATAGCAAAGATTTATGAATCCGAAGAGGCGGATATTAGTGATTTCCATGAAATAAATGGAATCAAGTATATCATTCACCGAATCCCGGTCATACAAGAAGGTCGGGTGGTCGGAGCGATTGTGAAAATAATGTACAGGCAGTTGAATGAAGTCAATGAACTTTTCAAAAGACTGCAGAAGGCAGAAAATAAAGCAAGTTTTTATCATACAGAACTGAAAAAATCCGAAAATGCAAGATTTACTTGGGATCATATCATAACCGAACATCCAGTGATGGAAAAAATAAAAAAGAGTGCTGCGAAAGCGGCAAAAGGACGTTCTACCATATTAATCCGAGGGGAGAGCGGGACTGGCAAGGAACTGTTTGCACATGCCGCTCATAACAGCTCGGCTAGGAAAGATGGGAAGTTCGTTGTAGTAAATTGTGCGGCGATACCAGAAGACCTGTTAGAATCAGAGTTTTTCGGATATGAGGATGGTGCTTTTACAGGTGCCAGATCACGAGGGAAAATCGGAAAGTTCGACCTAGCAAATGGAGGATCCTTATTTTTAGATGAAATAGGGGACATGTCATTGAACCTTCAGGCCAAGCTATTAAGGGTGTTGCAAGAGAGAGAATTCTATCGTGTGGGCGGCACGAAAAGAATTCATGTGGACGTAAGGATAATCGCAGCTACCAATCGCAACTTGGAAGAAATGGTGAAGGAAGGGACATTCCGTGAAGACCTTTACTACCGGTTGAATGTCATTTCTTTATTCATACCGCCTCTTCGTGAAAGAATGATGGACATACAAATCCTTTCCGAAAAAATAATGAGCGAGCTTAACCGCGTTATTGGAACAAGCATTACCGGCTTCGAGCCAAGGGCAAAACAAATACTTATGACCTATCATTGGCCAGGAAATGTCCGTGAATTACGAAATGTGATGGAGCGGGCGATGACTTTTGCAGAACACGGGAAAATTAAAGTGGAGGATCTGCCGGACTATATGCTTGGAAGCGCTCACGTGTTAGTGGAGGAAACGGCGGTAACGCAAGAGGAGTCGATGGTCGAGAGTGCAGAGCGTCATGCGATTGAGGCAGCTTTAACGAGAACAAAAGGCAATAAAGCAAAGGCTGCGAAGATGCTGGGAATAAGCAGGTCGAGTCTTTATGATAAATTGAGGAAATACCAGTTGAATTAGGAGTGAATGGTAAAAGGCGAATTCTTTGAAGAATTCGCCTTTATCATTAATTATCAAGAAAATTCCTCTTTGATCATCGCGCCATCCTGCCATTTTTGATAAAGGTAAATGAGGAGAGCAATGACGGTAGTGAGAAGTAGTACCCCAAATTCATTCATATTTATAAGTTCATAAATGCCAAGGTATTCATACCATTTGCTTAATCCAAAGGAAAGAAAACTATCCACGATTAAGTTTGTTACAAAATATACAATGAATCGCTCATATGTAAAGTAGAGGATGATGACGGTACCCACCAAAAAGACACCATAGACAAATGGTGTAATGTTATCTAAAAGAACGATATTTTGTTTTATCTCCCACCAGTCAAATTTTTCTGCCATTTGAAAGACAAAGGTTAACACTAAAGCCCCAAATAAGCCTGCCGGAAAATAACGTTTAACTTTTGGCTTATCCAGAGGAATCAGCAAGAGCCAGGGAAGTAATAAAAAGGACCACATTACAAGTTGTACGAACACAATAATCACCTTCTAGGTCGACATGAATTTAGTTTGTGCAATCCTACCTACTATATACAGTGTATACATAGAAGTGTCCGAATATTGGACGCTTTTTTTGAACTTTTAAAAGATAGCCCTATATAGGTTGTTTATGTAGTCTTGGCACAGTTCTTGCATAAATATGGATGAATCAAATAAAAGGGAGGAAAGTGTATGAACATTGGAATGTATCTGTCGCAAAATGCCAGAAAGGTGCCGGAAAAGCTTGCCATCGATTGTGAAGGGAGACAGTATAATTACGACCAGTTCAACAGGGAAGTAAATAAACTTGCTCACGGCTTGTTAGACTTAGGTGTCTCGAAGGGTGATAAAGTGGCTTTCATGATGAAAAACTCGGATAGCTTTGTTTTCTCTTATTTTGCAGGTGCGAAGATTGGTGCTGTTATCGTACCGATGAACTTCCGTTTAACCTCCACTGAAATTCAGTATATTTTAGAGCAGTCAGAAGCGAAAGTAATCATCTGTGACGAAGAATTTGAAGGAACTATTGCTAAGGCAACCCCAGGCAGCGATGTAGAAAAAGTGATAGTGGTTGGAACGCCAACCATTGCAGAAAACAGATCATACCAGGAAGTACTATCATCTAACGAAGAGGATCCAAACGTGGAAGTCTTCGAAACCGACGATTTGGAGATCTTATACACTTCCGGAACGACCGGTCGTCCGAAAGGTGCTTTGTTCGATCACAAACGAATCTTCAATGTCGGCCTTTCCATGATGATCAGTATGGGAATCAATCAGCAAGAGCGCTTCCTACATATCGCACCGTTGTTCCATTCTGCACAGCTGAACTTATTCCTTGTATCAGGGACGGTACTTGGAGCGACACATTTCATTCATCGTGATTTTCATCCAGTTCATACACTTCAAGCGATACAGGAACATAAGATTACTCATTTCTTCGGAGTGCCCGCTATGTTCAATTTCCTTTTACAGGTACCGAATGCAGATAGCTACGATCTATCCTCCATTAAGCGCTGTGGTTACGGTGCAGCACCAATGGCACCAGAGCTTGTCAAAAAGAGCATGAACTTATTTAAAAACGACCAATTTTTCAATCTATGCGGTTTAACAGAGGCTGGTCCGAACGGGATTTTATTAGACCCTGAAGGACACAAAAAACACCTCGGAAAAAATGGGAAGCCTTCGTTTTTAACGGAAGCAAGAGTGGTCGATGAAACAGGTCAGGATATTGAAGTCGGCGCGGTGGGGGAATTTGTCTTAAAAGGTGAATCCATCATGAAAGAATATTATAAAAAGCCTGAAGAAACAAAAGCTGCTTTAAAAAATGGCTGGTTATATACAGGAGATTTGGCCACCGTTGACGAAGAAGGTAATATCACCTTGGTGGACCGCAAAAAAGATATGATTATCTCAGGAGGAGAAAATGTCTATTCCATTGAGGTAGAGGAAGTGTTGTACGAGCACCATCAAGTTCTCGAGGCAGCTATTATCGGACTGCCAGATGAGGTATGGGGAGAAGCGGTATGTGCAGTGGTTGTTCCTCACAAAGATCAGGTGGTCAATGAAGAGGAACTAAAACAGTTCTGCCGTCAAAAGCTTGCAGGCTACAAGGTTCCACGAAGAATTTTTGTGGAAGAGATGCTGCCGAGAAATGCATCCGGAAAAATACTAAAATATCAACTGAGACAGCAATTAAATCAAGTAAAAGCATAGGGGTGGAATGATTTGAAATCGCTTTCAACAAAAAGAGAACCAAGAAAACATCCATACTTAACAGAGGACCATCAACAATTCAGGAAGTCTTTGCGCAAGTTTTTGGAAAGGGAAGCAGTTCCATATTATGATGAGTGGGAAAGTGATCGCATCATTCCTCGTTCGTTTTGGACGAAGATGGGAGAACAGGGCTATCTATGTCCCGATATTGATGAAAAATACGGTGGAAGTGAAACGGATTGGGGTTATTCCGTCGTCATTAACGAAGAACTCGAGCGTGTCGGAACAGGCATGATTGGCGTTGCCCTTCACAATGATATAGTCGTTCCATATATTACAAGCTTCGGGACAGAGGAGCAAAAGCAAAGATGGCTGCCTGCTTGTGTGACTGGTAGAACGATTACTGCCATTGCGATGACGGAACCTGGGACAGGTTCGGATCTTGCGAATATCAAAACAACTGCAAGACTTGAAGGGGACCATTACATTGTTAATGGAGCAAAAACGTTCATTACGAATGGAATCCACGCAGATTTAGTGATCGTGGCAGTAAAGACAGATACTGAAATTCGTCCTCAGCATAAAGGAGTCAGCCTGCTTGTTATTGAACGTGGACATCAAGGCTTTTCTAGAGGACGTAAACTGGACAAAGTGGGGTTACACTCACAAGATACTGCCGAGTTATTTTTTGAGGATTGTAGGGTTCCTAAGGAAAACCTACTGGGTGAAGAAGGTAGCGGGTTCTTATACTTAATGGATAAACTGCAGCAGGAAAGGCTGTTGGTTGGAATAGGAGCGCAAATTGCCTCAGAAGAAATGCTGCAATCCACGATTGACTATGTGAAAAGCAGGGAAGCGTTCGGAAGGCCTATTAGTCAATTTCAGAATACTCAGTTTAAGATAGCGGAAATGGCAACAGAAGTAGAGATGGGAAGAGCTTTTCTTGACCAACTGATCGCCGATCATATTGCCGGAGAAGATGTCGTGACAAAGGTATCGATGGCAAAATGGAAGCTAACGGAGATTGCAAGAAACATTGCGACTCAGTGCATGCAGCTTCATGGCGGTTACGGTTATATGGAAGAATACAAGATTGCAAGAAGATATCGTGACATTCCAGTAGCTAGTATCTATGCAGGAACGAATGACATTATGAAAACGATCATTGCCAAAAATTTAGGATTGTAGGAAGGGAGATTTTTCACCATGAGAGAAGTCGTCATTGTTGAAGGAGTACGAACTCCTGTCGGGAGAAGAAAAGGGTTACTGAAGGATTACAGACCGGATGATTTGGCCGGGGAAGTATTGAAGGAGCTTGTAAAGCGTGCCGGGATTGAGGCGGGACTTGTGGAAGACGTCATCCTTGGTTGTGTGACACAGTCAGGAGAACAGGCAGGGGACATTGCAAGGGTGGCTGCTTTGATTGCAGGTTTTCCGATAGAAGTGCCAGGTACTACCCTTGACCGTCAATGCGGCTCCAGTCAACAGGCTGTCCATTTTGCGGCGCAGGCTATCCTTTCAGGTGACATGGATGTTGTCATTGCCGGCGGAGTAGAGAATATGACGAGAGTACCAATGGGATCCAACTATCAAAAGGCGCCATTCAGTGACAGGCTGCAAGAAAAACATGAAATCATCAATCAGGGGCTTTCCGCGGAAAGAATTGCGGAAAAGTTTGGATTTACACGCGAGGAGTTAGACACCTTCTCTTATGAAAGCCATCAAAAAGCATTAAGAGCGCAAGCCGAGGGTTATTTTACAAAAGAAATCATGCCCATTGAAGTGACATTGGAAGATGGCTCAACATTTTTGATGAAGGAAGATTCCGGTCCTCGCAAGGAAACGTCGGTGGAGGCGCTTGGTGGATTAAAAACCGTGTTCAAAGAAGATGGCTTCATCCACGCAGGAAATGCAAGCCAGATCAGTGATGGAGCTGCGGCACTTCTTTTAATGACGAAGGAAAAGGCGTTGGAGCTTGGATTAAAGCCCCGTTTCAAAGTTCATACAAGAGTGGTGGTAGGGTCCGATCCAACCTTGATGCTGACAGGACCGATTCCGGCCACGGAAAAAGTGCTGCAAAAATCAGGCCTCTCCATTGATGACATCGATGTGTTTGAAGTCAATGAAGCCTTTGCTTCGGTTCCGATGGCATGGTTGAAGGAAACAGGGGCTGATCCGGCAAAACTCAATCCGAACGGAGGAGCAATTGCGTTAGGCCATCCACTAGGGGCAAGTGGAGCTAGATTAATGATCAGTATGATGCATGAACTCGAACGTACTGGAGGAAGATACGGCCTCCAAACGATGTGTGAGGGTCATGGAATGGCGAACGCGACCATCATTGAAAGGCTTGACTGATACTTAAACATTAGTAGGAGGATGAAGATGTCAATAACAATTGGAAAAATCTTTGATCTTACAGTACAAAAGTTTCCGGATAAAGAAGCGCTTTATGATGTGAAGAAAAATGTACGGTATACCTACAAAGAATGGAATGTGGAAGTGAACCGGTTAGCCAATGCCCTTATGAAAGAAGGAGTAAAGAAAGGGGACAGGGTCTCCACGCTACTTTTTAACACAGAGGAACTTGCAACGACAATGCTTGCTTGTGCAAAAATCGGAGCCGTCTTCAATCCAATCAATTTCCGCCTGCAGCCTGAAGAAGTGGCGTTCATTCTAAACGACGCAAAGCCGAAAGTCGTGATGTATGAAAAAGCATTGGAGCCTGTAGTTGGTTCCATTGCGGCGCGCTTTGAAGAAACAGGATTCTGGATTATAGATGGGGAAGAAACTAATTATTCTTCTTCCTATCATGAAAAATTGAAGTCTGCTTCAACAGGTGAAGCATCCATTAATGTCCTGGAAAACGACACATATGCCATTATGTACACAAGCGGAACGACAGGAAGGCCAAAAGGAGTCGTTCATCGCCATAGAGACATGGCTGAGCAGAGTTTAATCGTTATTTCCGCCACGAAGCTTGAAGAGGAGGATATTGGACTCGTAACGGCCCCAATGTTTCATTGCGCGGAACTGCACTGTGCTGTCATCCCTAGGATTCATATTGGTGGGAAAAATGTCATCCTTCATCACTTTGAACCAAAAAAGGTACTTCAGCTGATCCAAGAGGAAAAGGTGACAAAGTTTTTTGCCGCACCAACCATGTGGAATATGCTCTTGCAAGAAAACTTTAATGAGTATGACTTGAGCAGCCTGAATCTTGGGTTATACGGAGCTGCCCCAATGGCACCGGCACTTGTCAGGGCGTGTCATGACATGTTAGGAATTTCTCTTGTCCAAGCATATGGTATGACCGAAATGGGACCAGCGATCACCTTTCTATCTGAAAAAGAGCAGCTCAGGAAAGCTGGTTCTGCGGGACAGGCCTGCTTGAATCATGAGATTCGGATTGTGCGTCCGAACGAAGATGGACCAAGTGATCCGGATGATATATTGCCTGCAGGAGAAGCGGGAGAAATACTCGTCCAAGGCCCATGTATCATGAGCGCTTATTTTAACAGGGAAGAAGCGACGGCGGCAGCGATGTATAAAGGCTGGTACCATTCAGGGGACATTGGTTATCTGGATGAAGAAGGCTTTTTATATGTTAAAGACCGGGTGGATGACATGATCATCAGCGGCGGAGAGAACATTTATCCACGGGAAGTCGAGGATGTTCTTTATGAACACCCTGCTGTGTTGGATGTAGCCATTGTCGGTCTGCCTGATGACCGCTGGGGAGAGACGGTAACAGCGTTTGTGGTGAAAAAGAATGATAGTTTGACAGAGGAAGAACTGGATGCTTTCTGTTTGAACAGTTCTGAGCTTGCTCGCTATAAACGCCCTAGAAAGTACATGTTTGTGGATGCTCTGCCTCGAAATGCGAGCGGGAAAATTCAAAAGTTTGTCTTGAGGAAGCAGATGGAAGAGCTGGTGACAGGGGAAACACCATCCCGATGATGGAAAAACTGTTAGAAGGCATCAGAATTCTTGATTTCACTAACTACCTACCAGGTCCATATGCCACGCAACGGCTCGCGGATCTTGGAGCAGAGATTATTAAAGTGGAACCATTGGCAGGAGATCCCGCCCGTCACACTGGGGTGAAACGTGATGGTACGGGTGTGGTGTATCTCGCAAATAATCATGGGAAGATGAGTGTATCCCTCGATTTGAAAAATGAGGGTGACAGGGATAAAGTCATGCGTTTGGTTGAAGGTTGCGATGTAATTATCGAAAGCTTCAGACCAGGTGTCATGTCTAAGTTCGCCCTTGATTATGAAACTGTTAAACTCTATAAACCAGACATCATCTATTGTTCCATTACAGGGTACGGAAACAATGGCAGATGGAGTAAGCTTGGAAGCCATGACATCAACTATATGGCGTTGAGTGGGATGTTGGCACAATTAAAGGATACCTCCGGCCGACCCATTCACCCTTCCATCACCATAGCCGACTACTTTGGCAGTATGGCTGCTTGTGAAATGGTGCTTGCACTTTTATTGAAAAAGGAGCGGTCAGGTCTTGGAGGCTACCATTCTATCAGTCTGACTGACGTTGCAGCTTCTTTTATGGGGACACATCTCATGATTCATCAAGAAAGTGGGGAGGAGCAAGGCATCACGTTACTGAATGGGGAACTTATCAGCTATGGAATCTATGAAACGAAGGATGGGCGTTTTATGGCGCTAGGGGCACTGGAATATAAGTTTTGGCAGAATTTCTGTGAAGCGGTGGACCGGGAAGAATGGCTTGGAGCACACTTTTCCGTTAGAAGAGACAGTAATCCTGTTTCAATGGAGATAGAAAAGTTGTTTACGGGTCGGACTTTTGAAGAGTGGACAACCTTTAGCCAAGAGATCGATTGCTGCTTAACACCGGTGTTGGAAGTAGGGGAACTTTCGAGATATCCATATTTTCAAGAGATTAATAGTATTTTTCATGATGATAAAGGAAATGTGAAGGTTGCCATGCACAGTGGGAGTAACAACGAGTTTAAGCCTGCACCATCTGTGGGGGAACATACAGTGAGATTGCTGGACAAGCTTTAATGTTAGCTAAATTCATTTAATCGAGAGGGGTAATGTCAGATGATGAATGTACCAATGACCGTCAGTTCCATGCTGGAAAGAGCGGAAAGATTTTTCCCGAATAAAGAGGTTGTGTCAAGAACGCTATCAGGCGTGCAGCGTTTGTCCTATCGAAAAATTGGAGAGCGGACACGACGTTTATCAAGTGCACTAGAAAAGCTGGGGGTACAAAAAGGGGATAGAGTTGGAACGTTCGCATGGAATCATCACCGCCATTTAGAAACCTATTTTGGAATTCCAGGAATGGGTGCAGTGCTTCATACGATTAATATCAGGCTTGCTCCCGAGCATGTAACTTATATTGTTAATCATGCTGAAGATGTGGTGCTTTTTGTGGATGAAGACCTGCTGCCTTTAGTGGAACGGGTAAAGGACCAATTGGGAACAGTGAAAGCATTCATCATCATGACAGATAAAGAAGAGCTCCCGTCGACTACCTTACATCCTGTATTCTCCTATGAAGACTTACTTGAAGAAGGGGACCCAAACTTCTCTTTTGTAAAAGATATCGATGAAAACGACGCGGCCGGAATTTGTTACACTTCTGCTACAACGGGTAATCCGAAAGGTGTCGTCTACTCTCACCGTTCATTGGTGCTTCATAGCTATGCGCTAGGCTTGGCGGATACGGCAGGGTTATCGGAATATGATACATGCATGCCGGTAGTGCCGATGTTTCATGCAAATGCCTGGGGATTGCCATTTGCTGCAACCTGGTTCGGTACCACACAGGTGTTGCCTGGACCTCAGTTCACTCCGCAACTTTTGGCAGAATTGATAGAGAGCGAGAACATTACATTGACTGCCGGGGTTCCGACCATCTGGCTTGGTTTGTTAAATGAATTGGAAAAAGGATCATATGACACTTCAAGCCTCCGGGCAATATTGTGTGGTGGATCCGCTGCACCTCGTGGGATGATCAAGGCCTTTGAAACAAAGTACGGCATACCTTTCTTACATGCGTACGGCATGACGGAAACAACGCCACTTGCCACAGTTTCCAGGTTGAAAAGTCATCAAACAGATTTAGATGAAGAAAAAATGCTGGATATCCGTTCGATGCAAGGATTGTTGGTTCCAGGCCTTGAGATGAAAATTGTGGGTGCAGAAGGGGAAGTTGCTTGGAACGGCGTTGAAATGGGAGAGTTATGCTTGCGCGGCCCTTGGATTGCAGACGAGTATTTCAAGGACGAGCGTTCCGCAGATGCCTTCATCGATGGCTGGCTTCACACAGGTGATGTGGTTACAGTGGATGAAGAAGGTGTCGTCAAAATCGTTGACCGTACAAAAGATTTAATAAAAAGCGGTGGTGAATGGATATCCTCTGTTGACCTGGAAAATGCGATCATGGCACATGAGGCAGTTTTCGAAGCAAGCGTAGTGGCCATCCCGCATGACGAGTGGCAGGAAAGACCAGTTGCATGTGTCGTACTGAAAGAAGCCTATGTAGGCAAAGTTTCTAAGCAAGAGATCCTTGATTTCATCACACCTCAGTTCGCCAAATGGTGGCTGCCGGACGAAGTGATTTTTATGGAAGAAATCCCGAAGACATCGGTAGGGAAATTCTTGAAAAGGGCTTTAAGGGATATTGTGGAGAAAGAGATGAAAAGTACGGTGGAGTAAAGGATATTGAGATTGGAGCAGGCCTGACGTATTGCGTGGGCCTGTTTTTTTATGGTTAGAAGATTATAAGATTATCAAATTGTGGAGAAGTGTCTTTATCGCGGTTATGAAGACCTTAGTGACGAGAAAAAAGGATTAGAGGTGTCTTCATCGCGGTTATGAAGACCTCAGTGACGAGAAAAAAGGATTAGAGGTGTCTTCATCGCGGTTATGAAGACCTTGGTGACGAGAAAAAAGGTGGAGAAGTGTCTTCATCGCGGTCGTGAAGACCTTAGTGACGACAAAAAAGGAGGAAAGATGTCTTCATCGCAAATATCAAGACCTTGGTGACAATAAAATTTCATTGAAATGTCATAGATGAGGCGAAAAGTACGATCCGGCCAAGGCCACTATTTTAAAGCTCTGTGAAAAGCGGGAAACGTCCAAAGCAAGATTAGAACCTTCCTTTGGACGTGGAATGGTTTTAGATTGTTCTTGGACTTAATTGTAAAGGGAATGACGACATCCAAATGCTTAAAGTAACCTTATTCATTGGAAAAAAGATATAATAACATTAATAGTATAGCGGATTACTTGTATTTACAAAGGAGGTTCTCAATTCATGAACATTTTAATTTTAGGTGCGACTGGACGAGTTGGAAATCAAATACTTTCACATGCCATTACCGACAATCATCATGTCACTGTATTAGTTCGTAATCCAGATAAGATTCAAATTAATCATGCAAATCTAACTATTATCCAAGGTGATGTTCTAAATAAAGATGATATCGCACGTGTAATGCCTGGAAATAACCTAGTGATTAGTGCACTAAATACTGATGGAACAACCACTTTATCAGAGAGTATGCCACTTATCATCAAGGCAATGGAAAATGAGGGCATACAAAGGATTATCACTATAGGAACTGCAGGCATCCTCCAAAGTAGAATTACCCCAAATTTATTGCGTTATCAATCAAGTGAATCAAAGCGTAAGTCAACCCGTGCAGCAAAAGAACACCATAAGGTTTTTGAAATGCTCAAACAAACAACACTCAAATGGACTATTGTCTGTCCAACGTACTTGCCTGATGGAGAGAGGATAGGTAAATATCGGGTAGAACAAAATTTTCTCCCTGAGGGTGGAGTTGAAATATCTGTGCCGGATACAGCTGAATTTGCATTTAATCAGATAAGAAGTAGCGATTATATAAGATCGCGAGTAGGTATTGCTTATTAATCCACAATTTTAGATAAGTATAGGACCGGAACATTTAAATAGGGGGATACATTTGGAAAAATACGAAGTGCATCAAATTCATAACGTGTTGAATTTTGATTTGAATAAATTAGTAGAACAAAGCAAAGAAGATGGATTTCGGTTTGTTGAAAGATTAATGACGGATTACAAAAGTGGAACTAATACATTTAATCAATCAGGAGAATATTTATTTGGCGTGTTCAATGATGAAGGCGTGCTAATTGCCATTGGTGGTTTAAATAATGACCCATATACTATAGACCAATGCATTGGTAGGATGAGAAGGTTTTATGTTAGTAAAGAGTATAGAAGACATGGAGTGGGTAGCCTCTTGGCTCAAAAGTTAATAGCCGAAGCAAAGAAACATTATAAAATTTTAGTGCTTCATACTGACACGGAACAAGGTAACGATTTTTATACTTCTTTAGGATTCTCAAAGGACAGTTGTTTTCCAAAATCAAGCCACTATATGAAGTTATAAATTATAAATTGTAAAATGAACCAAATAAAAAAAGCATGAATATTTTTATACCTGAAACTAAATATTAAACTAAAAACTAGGAGCAAATGAAGATGAAATTAAAATTGTTATCTTTAGTTATATTAGTCTTAATTTCAGGGACCACCTATGCAAGTGCAGAGAATACAAATTTGTTTGGGAGACCAAAATCAATAACGTTTAAAGGTGAAAATGAAAATTGGTATGTGGTTCATAACATGTATTTAGTTGGTACAGAAATAGAGTATGACACAAAAATTAGATATAAAGGTAACAAAGAGAAAATAGATAATCTTCCTTATTTGCACTATTTCATCACTGATAAAGTGGGGAATCCGGGATTGGGTGGAACGTTTTCACTGGAGAAATCAACTGTGTTTCAGAGTGGGAGAACGGAATGCTCGGGATGTACATATTTAGATAAGAAAAAAGAAGTAATCTTCATTTTTGGGAAATGGGAGGAATATGAAGAAAGTTTAATTTTAGAAAGAGAGTAAGTCCTAATTAAAAAATCACGTTCAAATCGGAACGTGATTTTTTAATTGGAGTGAATCAAAAGATTGAGTTTATCTCTTGGTTTTGAAATAATTGGTATAAAGCATTTAAGGAGAAAATTGATGAATATAAGTACTAATAGATTACTAATCCGTGAGTTTGAAGTCGAAGATTGCAAAGCCGTCTATGATTATACATCAAAAGAAGAAGTGATGAAGTATATTCCTGAGGGAATCCATACCGAGGAAAAAGCGAAACAATTTGTAACCAAGAATAGAGGGACCAATGCGGAGAACTTCCCAGTTATAGTAAAAGAGAGTAATACCTTGATTGGACATATGGTTTTTCATAAATATTTTGGCGATCACACATATGAAATTGGTTGGGTATTTAATCCCTCCTATCAAGGAAAGGGTTATGCGACTGAAGCGGCTAGAGGTGTTTTGGAATATGGTTTTAATGAACTTGGCCTACATAGAATCATTGCAACGTGTCAGCCTGAGAACATCTCATCCTATCGCGTTATGGAGAAAGCAGGAATGAGGAGAGAAGGATTTTTCAAGAAATGCATCCCCCACGGCGAGGATTGGTGGGATGAATATTATTACTCGATCTTGGAGGAAGAATGGGAATAAGAAATACAGTAAGTTTAAAATTCTAGAAAAGAGGTACCATAACCGATGAAAAAAGTTGTGCTTGCAGGTGGAACCGGGTTTATTGGGAGATACCTAGAAAAGCAGTTTATTCAACTGAACTATGAAGTTATCATTATTTCAAGGCAGCCTCAACATATAGCCTGGACAGATACGAAAGGAATTAAAGCCGCGGTCGACAATGCGGAATTAGTCATCAATTTGGCTGGAAAGTCGGTCGATTGCCGCTATAATGAGAAAAATAAAAAAGAAATTTTTGATTCTAGGACGGAGACGACAAGAATTCTCGGAGAAGCAATCGAATCTGCTTCTAATCCTCCTGAACTATGGATCAACTCCAGTACAGCAACGATTTACCGCCATGCGGAGGACAGACCAATGACGGAAACAACTGGTGAAATAGGAGAGGGATTTTCCGTCGAAGTGGCAAAAGCTTGGGAGAAATCATTCTTTGATTTTAACTTGCCACAAACAAGACAGGCTGCATTGCGAATTGCCATTGTCCTTGGAAAAGATGGTGGTGTTATGACTCCATTTAAAAACCTGGTCACATTCGGCCTGGGTGGAATACAGGGGCCAGGAACGCAAATGTTCAGCTGGGTACATATAGAGGATGTTTATAGAATCATGCTTTTCATTAGAGATAGAAAAGACTTGCAGGGAGTGCTCAATTGCTCTGCACCCAATCCAATCTCAAACAAGCAATTCATGGCTGAGATGAGAGAGAAGATGAATAGAAAGATAGGGTTGCCATCACCAAGGTGGATGCTCGAAATTGGCGCTGTAGTAATCAGGACGGAAACAGAGTTAATCTTAAAAAGCAGATGGGTCATTCCTGAAAGGTTGCAGAAAGAGGGCTATCAATTTAAGTATCCCAAGATAGATGAAGCATTAGCAGAGATTTTATACTAGAATCTCGGTTTGTTTTATTCCGTGTTTCAAAGGGTATACCTTCACTAGATGAAGGGAGTAGATAGAAATGACATTAACCAAAGACAAGCAGAAAACACTTCAAACCAAACTGAAAAAGATGAAAGAAAGCATAGAGAAGAAGCAGGAAAGCAGTATATTGGACGAGTCCTTGCGCGAATCTACAGGAGAAATTACTACTGGGATTGGCAACCACTTGGCAGAAGGTAACGCTGAGAGAGTGGAACGAGAACAGGAACAGACTTTTGAACAGATTGATGAAAAATTGCTAGGTGAGATTGAAGAAGCTTTAGCTAGAATAGAAGAAGGAACGTATGGTACATGTGTCGATACAGGGGAAGAGATTCCTTACGAGCGGCTTGAAGCCTTGCCTTATGCAAAGCGGACTGCGCAAGCGCAGGAGAAGTTTGATAAAGGTGAATGATATTGATTAAAGAGCCACCGGTAATCCGGTGGCTTTATTTTTATATGGCAGGATAAATGCCTCCCTTTATCTAATATATAGTTAGAAAATCAAAAAAGAGGTATGCGAATATGAAAATCACAAGCACGAGTCTAATGTACAATCACCAAGTGCCTTGCACGGATGGTACTTTTATTAATAGTTATGACGTTCATGTCACCATCAATTTAAATGACGAAATTCTTAATTTCAGCTATTCGTTAATTGAAGGAGAAACTGCCTGGGGGCATATCTATGCTTATGATCAATCAGGTTATGAAAGACCCGGCCTGCTTTCCCCAAATGATTTCCGGAAGTTATTCGCTAGCCCTGAAGTAAGCCAGCATACAATTCAAGTTGAACGAAAGCTTGGAGTTATAGGAAGGTGCACTCTAACTACATTTCCTGCTGAGGAGTTTAGTACATTTGATTTTGTTTATTTTCATGATTTATGTAAACAAATAGCAGGCGTTTTTCATGTGAAGCCTCATGTTCACGAAGAACTTGGTGTGTGCAGCTATCATGCTGTAAAGTTTGAGTTAAAGGATGGACCAATATTTATTCTATGTAATGATTATCATGTAGCCTTCACCCATGAAGTGGATAGCTACCCAAAGAAATTTATTGATCATCACAAGTTAGCATCCTACTTTCCTCCCCCCTATAAAGTCTACACGGTGGAGGAACTTAACAAGCCTTTCCATAAAGAACAGATAAATCGCACGTTAACTGATTGGGAAATTTATAGTATCAAACATTGGAAACCGGCAACACTTGGGGATTTTCTATTTAATTACTGGGACTAGTCCCGATAAAAAGCAAGAGACCTGCGCTAATCAGCATAGGTCTCCTGCTTTTTATTATCTAATAAAGCCAACTTGTTCAGCATCCGTATCCCATTTAAAGTTTTTCTTCTTCTTATTATCTGCCTGTAAGTCCGCACAAATCTTTTCCACGTCCACTGCCTTTTCATAATGCCACTGCAAGGCGACAGAAGTGTACAATTCATTCAGTTGTGCATAAGAGAATCCATCCGTCAGCTGATTGATTTTCATTAACTCTTCCTCCGAAATGAATTGAAGCATATTCTTCTTTTTCAAATAGCCCATTCTTAATTCCAGAGTAGGAAGTTTAATTTCGTATGCTCTGTCAAAGCGTCCGGAACGGTTGATGAGAGCAGGGTCAATTTTCTCTGGATAGTTGGTGGTGCCGATGAGGAAAATGCCTTCCTTAGAAGTTGCACCATCCAATGTGTTTAAAAAGACGGATCTGACTTCAATCGGCATCGAATCAATATCTTCAATCACCAAAGCCATCGGTGTCATCCTGTTTACGGTGGAAAATACTTCATGGACGGAGTAGCTTGAAGTATGCTCCGTTATCTGCCAGTATGCAACAGGAGCAGTAATGCTGTTGGCAATGGACTTCACCAACGTGGTTTTTCCATTACCCGGCTTTCCGTAAAGTAAGATTCCTCTTTTATAAGGAATGTCATATCTTTTAAAGAAGGAGCCGCTATCTGTAAAAAACTCGTCGATAGAACGATAGATTTCCTTTTTAAGAGATTCTTCTAAGAAAACATCATCACGAGTAACAAAGGTGGTGATTTTCTCTTTTGTGCTTTCAATACCGTTTTCCGTATCGGTAAATACGGTGACATAGTTCTTCGTGTAGTCCCGCTTTCTTTTAATTACATAGTTTAAAAAGGTTAAGAGGCCTTCATTATTTTTGGCCATAATAAAATCATGGATGCTCTCTGTATGAGTTTGAAAAATAGGGCATCTGACCACAGCTACTTCATACTCTTTATAGTAATATAGAGTGTTGGAAAGACGCGGTTTGATTATAAACTCGAGCTGATCATGGTTGTGATTAGAGGAGATTGTTCTTGTTTCTAATCCATCAAATACATGGGTAACAGGTTCTACTTTTTCAGGATGTAACTCTAAGTCCTCTTCAAGTACTTCCCAAATCTCATTGGATGTTTCATCATCCGCGTACAGATGAAAGTCAGTCCCATATTTGTGGTGTAAGGCATTTTTTAGTTTGCTGACCACATAGCCGAAATCATAATAGCTCCCGATCTCTGCGCGGTCTTTTTCATTGAAGTGAATTAAGTAAGGTGTTTTTTGCATGAAAGTCCTTCTTCCATTTTTGGTAGTTATTTCTTAACACTATTTATTTTACTGAGAAAATGTAATGGAGGCAATAAAAAAGACAGTCGTGAGTGGACTGTCGGTTTTATCCTACTTATGAAGACCTCTCTAGCGTGAAAAAAGAAGAGGTAAAGTCTTCATCGGGCTTATGAAGACCTCTGTTGGTGAAAATCGATGTTAGAGAGGTCTTGATAGGAGGTATGAAGACCTCTCTAGACTGAAAAAAGAAGGGGAGAGGTCTTCATCCTCGTAATGAAAACCTCTCTAGCGTGAAAATGGGAAGAGAGAGGTCCTCATTCGAGTCATGAAGACTTCTCTAATATGAAAATCTAAATCTAAAGCAAGAGTTCTTCTTCGCGTTCCAAAGGGGTTAACTGTGCGTGAGTTAGCAGGACTCTTTGATCAAGACTGTCTCCCTTTACTTCTCTTATACTGATAAAACACAATTGAGGTCAGTAACAACAGCCCTGTTACTCCCAAGAAAATATTGCGGTATATCTCTTCTACTGGCAAGTCTCCTTGCCATACAATCAACAACCCAGTCAACGCCACTCCAAACGCACCGCCGAAGAACTGGACAAGCTGGGCGATCCCCATGCCGGCACCAAGCTCCGACTTATCCAGGATCCTTGAAATCTCATTGGAAATGCTTGAAGTGAGTGCTGAAAATCCTGTGCTCATAAACATATAGGTAACCAAAATCACATATGGGGAAAGATTCCCGAGCAGTCCGAATGATAATGTGGAAATGATTAAAAACACCTGACCGAACAAAATCAGTGGCATATTGCCAAAGCGGTCGATGAATCTGCCGATAAATTGAGCAGCGATGGCAGAAAGGATGGCCCCTGGAAAGATAAGCAAGCCAATGGTTGCAGGTTCTTTGTTAAAAATAACCGCCAGCATAATAGGCATTAAAAACAACGCCGAGAAATGCGAAACAAATGCACCAAATCCAATACCCAACAACTTTACAAACTGTTTGTTTTTCAACAGAGCAGGTTGAATAAAAGGAGTAGAAACTCTGTGTATATGACGCCATAGCCATAAGAGTGCTGCAATACTAACCAGTAAAATTGGTACCTTAAAAGTGGAAAGATAAAGTAAAAGTCCTGTAACACCAATACCAATTAACAAACCACCAAGGTAGTCAAATTTAATCTTCTGTGTTTCTTCATGAGGTAAGAGTTTTCGAAACAAGGGCAAGAGCAGTAAGACGAATCCTGTTACGACGAAAAGGTAATGCCAACCCAAGTATTGGGTGATCAGTCCCCCGATTACTGGGCCAAGTCCAAACCCAAGGGAGGCGGCAGAAGAGATAAAGGCCATCGCTTTTCCTCTTCTGGAAATAGGGATATATCGTCCCGCCAACACCATGGCAAGCCCCGGGACAGCCCCGGCCCCTGCAGCTTGCAATAATCTCGCGGCCAATAGCCAGATAAAATCTTGCGAAAAGAAACCGATAATCGAGGAAATGGCCAATAAGCCAAGACCTATGCTCAGCAATTTTCTAATCGGTAAAAAATCCGACAATCTGCTATAGGTCAAGGTTGAAATGGCAAAAACGATAGAATAGCCAGATACAATCCAAGATGCGGTGGAAGAGGATAGGCTCAGCTCGCTCAATACACTTGGCAAGGCAACGTTGAACATAGTCGTATTCATGACAACAAGCCAAACGGTGGCGCTCCATATAAGGATGATTTTGTTTTCTTGGATAACGGGTTGTTCTAGTTCTTTATAATCGGCAGCATGTGATGCCATGTGTCTCACCAGTTTCTATCTTAGTTTTGTAAAAATTCTTGTAGTGCCTTGTAGTTGTTTTTCGCATCCTCATATCCCAGTTCATAAAGGGCTTGAAGACGATCTTTTTTCCGTTCCATTCTGCCTACAGGTAAAGGCTTGCTTGGCTGGAATACAAAAGTGGAACCAGATTCCTTCTCCGCAGCAACATAGTCCAATGTCTCATTATAGAGCTTGTAACGTGTCTGAAGGCGATCTGAAATAATTGGATATTGCTTGTATTTGAAAAGGGAAGAAAATCGGCTTGCTTTCTTTTTGTAGCCAACAGGCTTTGTCAAAATCACGACATTTTTCTCAAAACCATCTTTTTGAGCTTTTTTTAAGGGAATGGGATCAATGATTCCCCCGTCTAAAAGCATTCGGTCGTGATAAGCAACGCTTGGTGCCACAAAGGGAAGGGAACTTGATGCACGTATCAGTTGAAGCATATCTTCCCCGTGATGATCCATGTTGTAATAGATAGGTTCGCCTGTCAGACAATCCGTCGTCACGACCACAAACTGCTCCGTTCTGTTCAAAAATGTTTCATAGTCATAAGGAACAAGTTTATTCGGTATTTCATCAAATAAGAAGTCCATGTCAAACATCTGCCGTTTTTTCCAAAAGTTACGATAGGAAAGATATCTAGGGTCTCCAACAAAGTCGATATTGACCTTTTTGTTCCTACCCGGCTGTCTGGATAGATAGGAAGCCGCCATGCAAGCTCCGGCAGAAACACCAATCACATATGGAAAGTATAAGTCCTTTTCCATAAAATATTCTAAAATTCCGGCAGTATATACTCCGCGCATACCTCCGCCTTCAAGTACTAATCCACTGTTCAACAACGTCTATCCCTCTTTTCATATCTTTAAAAGTTCCATTCTTTTCATAAAGCATATTGTAACAAACGACTACAACCTTTGTCCGAAACGGTGCCTGAAAATATGTGTGTGACAAAAAGTCCATGCAAAATGTTCAAAAAGTGCATAGCTTTCCTAGTCTTCGCGACCTATAATAATAATGAAAATCATTATCAATTACATAGACTGATTTACAGTCCGAAGAAAGGGAGATATAAATGAGAAAGAATAAAGGGTTTATTCAATTACTGCTTACTTTCAGTATATTGGCATTAATTTTAGCTGGATGCGGGGCAAACAATGCAGGAAGCAATTCAGGTGAGAACAGTTCTAAAGACAATGAAGCAACAAAAACAGAAGAGTCCACGGAATACACGGTTCAACATGCGATGGGGGAAACAACGATTGAAGAAACGCCGAAAAAAGTGGTGGTTCTGACAAACGAAGGAACAGAAGCAGTATTGGAACTTGGAGTAACTCCGGTTGGTGCTGCTAGTCCTGGTGTAGGGACAGAGTGGTATGCTCATATCAAAGATGAAATGGAAGGGGTAACAGAGCTAGGGGAAGAAACAGCACCAAACCTTGAAACGATTGCAAGCCTGCAACCTGACTTGATCATTGGAAACAAGATCCGTCATGAAGAAATCTATGAACAATTAGAAGCGATTGCTCCAACTGTATTCTCGGAGGACTTAGCGGGAGATTGGAAACAAAACTTTGAACTATACGCAAAAGCATTGAACAAAGAGGCAGAAGGCAAAGAAGCAATGGCAAACTATGATAAGCATGTGGAAGAAGTAAAAGGAAAATTAGGCGATAAATTGGATATGGAAGTTTCCGTTGTCCGTTTCTTGCCAACAACGGTTCGCATTTATCAAAAAGATACATTTGCAGGAACGATCCTTTCTGACTTAGGATTTGCACGTCCAGAAGCACAAGATAAAGATAATTTCATGGAAGTCATTACAGAAGAACAGATGAGCGGCATGGATGGAGACGTTATGTTCTACTTCAATGCCGATTATGATGAGGAAAAAGGCGGAACAAAAATGCAAGAAGCATGGATGCAGCATCCTCTTTATGAAAAACTGAATGTTGCTCAAACGGATTCTGCATACAAAGTAGATGAAATCATTTGGAACCTGTCTGGTGGAATTAAGGCGGCAAATCTTCTATTAGAAGATATCGTAAAGTATATGGAAGAAATGTAATTTGAAAATAAAGAAGGTTGGCATCTGCTGTCAGCCTTCTTTTTATAGAAGGAGGGAGAAGATGGAGCTTCAAGGACGGGCTTGGACGTGGGAACAGATGGAGAGTTTCTTTTATATGACGAACCAAGAGAAAGCGGATGTTGTCTGGGAATGTCGGATAAGGGAGCTGGCACAACCAAATATTCTACAAAATCTACTAGACCTTTATGGAGAGGGAATTAAGGCAACAACAAAGGATGTAACGGTCATGTATCTTGCAGGCTGGTTTGGATATTTATGTGGAGGTATGCATTTCTTATCTTCCGATGGATGGGAGGCCACCGCTGAAAATATTAAACTTCAACTATATAAAAATCAGCGTGGAACGAAATTGATTTCATTTGTCGTTGATTCGGAAAATTTAGTTGAAAAAGGGGACAGAAAGTGGGTGGAGGAGTTTTATGAAAAAATGATGAAGCCCACATTTTTGCAGATGCAAGCCACCTCAACTAACAACACTCTTCTACAAATGTGGTATCAGGCGACACATAGTCTCTATTGGATCTCAGATCGTATGAAGCATTCATGTCTTTCTGAAAGGTATGTATGGCAATACGAAAAAACTCTGGAAATGTTTAAAGAAGTAACTCCATCTTCTTGCATGGGAGTGATGACCGAAAAACACCCCTATGCAAAAAAATTAATATTTATTGATAATCCATGGGATTTAAATGACCCGATGCCTTTAAAACCTTCATGTTGTCTTGCCTATCAAACAGAAGGAGGACACTTATGTTTTACCTGTCCGAGAATGAAAAAATCAGAGCGACTAGAAAAATTTAATAAGGTTTTAGCAGAGCATTCGACAATGAGTTAAAGGTGTCGAATGCTTTTTTTAAGTGTTCACGTGGAAATTTCATCGTGACTTTTTAAAACAACCTGTTGTACAATAATTCACAATATTCATTTTTCATGAAAGGGAAGGAGCGGTAAAAGTGGCAAAAGCATTACAATCAAGAGTGACAACGGAAGAAGTGGAGCATGCCTATGAGGTACTGAAGAATGTGGTGGTCAGAACCCCGCTTCAGTTGGATACCATTCTCTCAGAACGATATAACTGTAAAGTGTACTTGAAACGGGAAGATCAGCAGATGGTAAGATCGTTTAAAATTAGAGGAGCGTACTATTCGGTCCATAGTTTAACAGAGGAACAACGGGCAAATGGCGTGGTGTGTGCCAGTGCAGGCAACCATGCACAAGGAGTTGCCTATGCGTGCAAAAAGCTTGGAATAAAAGGGAAGATCTTTATGCCGACGACTACCCCACGACAAAAGGTGTCACGTGTAGAGTTTTTTGGCGGCGAGTTTACAGAAGTCGTGCTTACTGGTGACACATACGATGATTCCTATCAGCAGGCAATGGAAGTTTGTGAAAAGGAAGGAATGAAGTTTATTCACCCCTTTGACGATCGGTTGACAATCACCGGCCAGGCAACAGTAGGTTTAGAAATTTCTGAGCAATTGCAAGAGGAATGTTCACATGTGTTCATGAGTATTGGCGGTGGAGGACTGATCTCAGGTGTGGGATCCTATTTGAAAAATAAGCGTCCAGATACTAAATTGATTGGTGTGGAACCGTTCGGTGCTCCAGGTATGAAGCAATCATTGGCTCAAAATGAAGTGGTGCGATTGAATGAGATTGATAGCTTTGTAGATGGAGCGGCTGTTAAACAGGTGGGACAACTGCCGTTTGAACTGACAAAAGACCTCGCAGATGATGTGGTATTGGTTCCAGAAGGAAAAGTCTGTACCACCATCCTGAATTTGTACAACGAAAACGCCATTATTGCCGAGCCGGCAGGAGCGTTGTCCATTGCTGCACTGGATTTTTACAAAGATGAGATTGCCGGGAAGACGGTAGTCTGTATTGTGAGTGGTGGCAATAATGATTTAGACCGCATGCAGGAAATGAAAGAAAGGTCCTTGATCTATGAAGGGCTTAAGCATTATTTTATTGTCAACTTCCCACAGCGTGCCGGAGCATTGCGGGAATTTATGGAGGACGTACTGGGAGAGACAGATGATATCACGCGTTTTGAGTACACGAAGAAAAATAACCGAGACAAAGGTCCGGTGTTGGTTGGCGTCGAATTACGAAAGCCTGACGATTATTTTGCCATTATTGAACGAATGGAAAAGAAAGGCTTTACGTATATTGAGATTAACAAAGATAAGCAGTTGTTTAATTTATTAATATAATTATAGTTTGTCTAGAAAAAGAACGGGGTAACCCGTTCTTTTTTTATGTTTTGAGAGAAAAAAAGAAGGGTATGTAAAAAAATTTAACAAACATTTGTAAGCGTTTTCTTTGTTATTACAACAAAAATGAAAGCGTTTTTATATTATCTGTAAAATTAGAATTATCTGAAATTAGGTGTTGACTGCCTGTATAGACGGTATTAAAATAACATCAACTCAAAGAAACATTGATAAATGAAATAACATTTCTCATATCAGAAGGGTGTCTAGGGTTCCGATGATTTCAGGAAAGTAAAGTGGTAGTGCAAGAAAGAAAAATCTTTGCAGTATCATCCCATTTTCCCATCATGTCTGGTCCGAGCGATACCAGCACGATCTTGACAGATGGTGTACACCGCGGGGAAAAAAGCCTCTACGGATAGGTTCTGATGAACGCTTGACGTTTATTCAACCTGACCAAGGGGCAACTTTTAAACTGTTATATGTCAGAATATTCAAACAATAAAAAGTAGAAAGAGGAGATTAGTTATGTGTAGATACATCTATATGAATGGGCAGCTAGTAGAAAAAGAGAAGGCAGTTGTATCTGTATATGATCATGGATTCCTATATGGCGATGGCGTTTTTGAAGGAATCCGAATGTATAACGGAAATGTATTCCGTCTTCGCGAACATCTTGAAAGATTATATGATTCTGCAAGGTCTGTATTATTGGACGTCCCCTATACGATGTCTGAACTAGAGGATATTATCGTCGAGACTCTCAGAAAGAACAAATTGCATGATACGGCCTATATTCGACTGGTCCTGTCAAGAGGAGTCGGCGATCTCGGTTTAGATCCCACAAAATGCAAAACTCCAAACCTTATTGTCATTGCTGAGCAACTGGCACTATTCCCTAAAGAACTTTACGACGTAGGGATTACGATGGTAACCGTTCCTACTCGAAGAAACCGTCCGGATATTTTAAGTCCGAAAGTAAAATCACTGAACTATTTAAACAACATCATGGTAAAAGCAGAAGCAAATATGGCAGGTGCCAATGAGGCACTTACGCTTAACACAGAAGGTTATGTTGCAGAAGGATCAGGTCAGAACATCTTTATCCTGAAGGGCAACAAACTATTAACGCCGCCAAGCTACGTTGGAGCACTTGAAGGCATTACGCGAAATGCCATCATCGACCTGGCAAACGAAATGGGTTATGACGTTCGAGAAGAACCTTTTACAAGGCACGATGTGTATGTAGCCGACGAAGTATTCTTAACAGGTACCGCCGCAGAAGTAATCCCGGTTATCAGCCTGGACGGCAGAAAAATCGCGGACGGAAAACCAGGCAAAGAAACCCACAAAATCCTAAACCGCTTCCGCCAACTAGTCGTAGAAGACGGCCACAAAGTCTACCCAGAAGAAACCCAAGTAGGCTGGGAAATCAACGGCGGAGTGTTGCTGGGCGAAGCGTTGAATCATTAATGAGTTAAAGAAGTAAAGAGCTAAAGAGGGGTCTGACCCTCACTACACTAAAGCAATAAAGAGGGGTCTGACCCTCACTACACTAAAGCAATAAAGAGGGGTCTGACCCCTCTCTAAGGAGTGAAGCAACCGATGAGAAGTAATACGATCAAGAGAGGTATTGATAGAGCACCACATAGAAGTTTGTTGCGGGCAGCTGGGGTAAAGGAAGAGGATATGGATAAGCCGTTTATCGGTGTTTGTAACTCTTATGTAGATATTATCCCTGGGCATATGCATTTAAATAAATTCGCGGAAGTAGTAAAGGAAGCAATTAGGGAAGCGGGAGGAGTGCCTTTCGAATTTAATACAATTGGAGTAGATGACGGAATTGCGATGGGACACATCGGAATGCGCTATTCCCTTCCAAGTCGGGAGCTGATTGCAGACTCAGCAGAAACGGTTATCAATGCACACTGGTTTGACGGCGTGTTTTACATCCCGAACTGTGACAAGATCACACCAGGGATGCTGATGGCGGCGGCCAGAACCAATGTACCAGCAGTATTCGTGTCCGGAGGGCCAATGGAAGCCGGTCGAACAAAGGATGGCAGGCCATTATCACTTGTATCCGTTTTTGAAGGAGTAGGAAGTGTCCTTTCCGGAAAAATGTCCCGTGAAGAGCTGCTTGAGATTGAATCGAGTGCTTGTCCAACATGCGGATCCTGCTCCGGGATGTTCACGGCAAACTCGATGAACACCTTGATGGAAATGCTAGGAGTGGCACTGCCTGGTAACGGTACCATGGTGGCAACATCGAATGAACGCCACCAACTGATCAAAGATGCAGCCAAGCATCTTATGAGACAAATCGAAGAAGATGTAAGACCAAGAGATATCATCACAAAAGAAGCAATCGACGACGCTTTTGCGCTGGATATGGCAATGGGCGGATCGACCAATACCGTCCTACATACACTTGCCATCGCACATGAAGCTGGAATCGAGTACAAATTAGAAGACATTAATAAAATTGCAGAAAGGGTCCCTTATTTATGCAAAGTAAGTCCCGCATCAGACTACTCCATGGAAGATGTTCATGAGGCAGGTGGGGTAAGTGCCATCATCAAGGAATTATGTCAAATGGAAGGCGCCATTCACCCAGATAGAATCACCATTTCCGGTCAAACCATCAAGGAAGTGGTAGATCACGCACAAATCGTGAACGATCAAGTTATCCGACGTAAAGATAATCCATACAGTCCCGTAGGTGGGCTAAGTATCCTGTTTGGTAACCTTGCTCCAAACGGAGGAGTTATCAAAGTCGGGGCTGTAGATCCATCTATCAAAACGTTTACAGGAGAAGCCATCATTTTTGAATCACAAGATGAGGCCCAGGAAGGCATTAATAGTGGTCAAGTTCGTGAAGGACACGTAGTGGTTATCAGGTACGAGGGTCCAAAAGGCGGACCAGGAATGCCGGAGATGCTTGCACCGACTTCCTCCATCGCAGGAAGGGGATTATCCACGAAAGTAGCACTTATCACAGATGGAAGATTTTCTGGCGCATCAAGGGGTATCTCCATTGGACATATTTCCCCTGAGGCAGCAGAAGGTGGACCAATTGCATTCGTGGAAAACCGAGATATCATCCAAATTGACCTGGAAAAACGCTCTATCCATCTCCTAGTGGAAAGCGAAGTATTGGAAGCAAGAAAACAGAACTGGAAACAACCAGAATCAAAAGTGAAAAGCGGTTACCTTGCAAGATATGCAGCACTGGTGACTTCAGCCAATACAGGTGGAATCTTAAAAGTATAAGTTAAAAACTAAGGAGGTGGAGAACGAATGAGTACAGTGGAAGAGAGCGGAACAAAGGTGGCACAAAAGTTGCTGACAGGTTCACGGATGATTGTCGAAGCGTTAAAAGAAGAGAAAGTGGAAGTGATATTCGGCTATCCCGGTGGCGCTGTACTAAACATTTATGACGCACTATATGACGGTGGAATCCCACATCTTTTGACAAGACATGAACAAGGTGCCATCCATGCAGCGGAAGGGTACGCAAGGGTTACCGGTAGACCGGGAGTGGTTATTGCCACTTCGGGTCCTGGTGCCACCAACATCGTCACAGGTCTTGCGGATGCAATGATTGACTCACTGCCACTTGTTGTCATTACCGGGCAGGTCAACTCACAAGTGCTTGGATCAGACGCCTTTCAAGAAGCACCGATTTTAGGAATTTCAATGCCGATTACCAAGCATAATTTTCAAGTCCAGGATGTAAAAGAACTCCCAAGAATCTTTAAAGAAGCCTTCCATATTGCATCCACAGGGAGACCAGGGCCGGTATTGATTGACATACCTAAAGACATCACGGCCACCTCTGGCATTTACGACTATTCTAAAGATGTGCACCTGCCTGGTTACAAGTTACAGACTGAACCGGATCCACAGGCAGTTAAAAAAGTAGCGCAGGCCTTGAAAAAAGCGGAAAAGCCCGTCATTTTAGCTGGCGCAGGCGTTCTCCACAGTAAAGCGACCAATGAATTAAAAGAACTGGTTGCCAAAACAACGATTCCAGTAGCAAATACATTACTTGGCCTTGGCAGCTTTCCGGCAGACCACCCTCTTTTTCTCGGGATGGCCGGCATGCATGGAACGTATACAGCCAACATGGCCTTATATCAAGCAGACCTGATCATCAATATCGGCGCAAGATTTGATGACAGACTTACAGGTAACCTTGAGGAGTTTGCGAAATTCGCCAAGGTGGTTCATTTTGATATCGATCCTTCCGAAATCGGCAAAAATGTTCCAACAGATTATCCAGTAATCGGGGATGCAGCAAAGTCCCTTCAATTACTATTAAAAGAGTTACCAGAAACGGCGGATACAAGTAGTTGGCTCGAACAACTCTTACAATCTAAAGAAGATTATCCCCTATGGTATGTAGAAGATGGAGAAACATTCAAGCCTCAAAAGCTAGTAGAGCTTGTTCATGAACTAACCAAAGGGGAAGCCATTGTCACAACAGACGTAGGGCAGCATCAAATGTGGGCAGCGCAATTCCACGGATTTCAAAAGCCTGATCGCTGGGTCACGTCAGGAGGCCTCGGTACAATGGGCTTTGGGTTACCTGCAGCAATTGGCGCGCAGGTGGCAGAACCGCCATCTACTGTTGTAGCAGTCCTTGGCGATGCTGGTTTCCAAATGACACTGCAGGAACTGGCTGTCCTGAAAGAATATAAACTTCCTGTAAAAGTAGTGCTCGTAAACAATCAATCTATGGGAATGGTACGACAATGGCAGCAGCTCTTTTATAAGGAAAGATACTCTGAGTCCTTACTTCCGAACCAGCCAGACTATGTCAAACTGTCCGACGCATTCGGGATCAAGGCAGCGGTTGTTGAAAATGAAGCAGAGTTCCGCACGGCATTTGCCGCAGCCCTTGCAACAGATGAGCCCTATCTATTAGATTGCCGAGTGACTCAAAAGGAAAATGTGTATCCGATGATTGCTCCTGGAAAAGGAATTCAACAAATGGAAGGTGTGAAGCCATGAAGCGAACATTGTCGCTCCTAGTAAACAACCAGCTTGGAGTTTTGAACCGATTGACTAATCTGTTCTTGCGAAAGGGATTAAACATTGAAAGCCTGGCAGTAGCGCCTGTCAATGAATCTTCTATTTCCCTCATGACCATTGTCGTTAACGTGGTCGAGGAACAAGAAGTGGAGAAAATAAAGCTCCAATTAGACAAACAAATCGACGTTATCCAAATCACAGACATATCTGAGCAGATTGCTCTAACAAATTAACGGAATATTCGTATAAATAAGGAGGAATTTCAAATGACAGCACATATGTATTATAACGACGACATCTCGCAAGCAGCATTAAACGGGAAAAAGGTAGCAGTAGTAGGATATGGATCCCAAGGCCATGCACATGCACAAAACTTACGTGACAGCGGCGTAGAAGTAGTAGTAGGCGTTCGACCCGGAGGCTCATGGGAAAAAGCAAAAGAAGACGGATTCCAAGTATACTCCGTGGGAGAAGCAGTAGCCCAGGCAGACGTGGTAATGGTATTACTTCCTGACGAAAGGCAACCAGAAGTGTACAAACAGGAAATTGAACCACATCTCACACAAGGAAAAGCATTGGCATTTGCCCATGGCTTCAATGTCCATTTCCATCAGGTGGTTCCTCCGAAAGACGTGGATGTATTCCTGGTCGCTCCTAAAGGACCTGGCCATTTAGTAAGACGTGTATATGAAGAAGGCGGCGGTGTACCTGCGCTTTTCGCAGTCCATCAAAATGCTTCAGGGGAAGCAAAAGAGGTCGCATTGGCCTACAGTAAAGCGGTTGGTGCCGGAAGAGCAGCTGTAATGGAAACAACTTTTAAAGAAGAAACAGAAACAGATCTATTCGGAGAACAAGCAGTACTGTGCGGCGGAACGACGGCCCTAGTGAAAGCTGGATTCGAAACGCTGGTGGAAGCAGGCTACCAACCGGAAGTTGCCTACTTTGAGTGTTTACATGAACTAAAACTAATCGTAGATCTTTTATATGAAAACGGATTAGAAGGAATGCGATATTCTATCTCTGATACAGCACAGTGGGGCGACTTTACAGCCGGACCTCGAGTAGTCAATGACGGAACAAAGCATGAAATGAGAAAAATCCTTTCAGAAATCCAATCTGGACAATTTGCAAAAGGCTGGGTGCTTGAAAACCAAGCAAACCGTCCAATGTTCCACTCTATCAATGAGCAAGAAAAACATCACCCACTCGAAGTGGTAGGAAGGGAGCTCCGCGCGAAAATGCCATTCATCCAATCGAAGAAGAAAGGAGTCGTTGGCAGTGCGAAAGGTTGACATATTTGATACTACCCTACGAGATGGTGAACAGTCAGCCGGAGTGAATCTTCATCCGCATGAAAAATTAGAAATAGCGATTCAGTTAGAAAAATACGGAGTGGATGTCATGGAGGCAGGGTTTCCTGCTTCCTCCTACGGGGACTTTCAAGCAGTCCAGCAAATTGCCAAGACCATCAAAAAGTCAAGAGTGGTTGGCCTTGCACGGTCCGTCAAATCAGATATCGATGCTGTTTATGAAGCAGTGAAGGATGCTGAAAAGAACGGCGTTCATGTATTCTTGGCAACCTCCCCCATTCATATGGAGTATAAGTTAAAGAAAAAGCCGAAAGAAGTAGTAGAGGCAGCCGTTCAGGCAGTCGAATATGCAAAACAATATTTCGACCATGTGCAATGGTCTGCTGAAGACGCAACAAGAAGTGAATGGCCATTTTTAGCTCATATCATTGAAAAGGTTATTGATGCAGGGGCAAATGTCATCAACCTTCCTGATACGGTAGGCTATACAACTCCACTGGAATATGCTCAATTAATCACATATATTCGCGAACATGTTCCCAATATCCATAAAGTCAAACTCTCTGCCCATTGCCACGACGACCTTGGAATGGCCGTTTCTAATTCACTCTCAGCCATCCAAAGCGGTGTCGATCAGATCGAAGGGACCATCAATGGAATCGGAGAACGTGCAGGGAATGCATCATTGGAAGAAATCATCGTAGCCCTTCAAATAAGAAAAGACGTATACGAGGTGGAAACCAATATTGATCTTAAGCAAACGGTCAGAACCAGCAATCTTGTCAGCAAACTGACCGGTATGATAGTCCCGCAAAACAAAGCAGTTGTAGGAGCAAATGCTTTTGCCCATGAATCAGGTATCCACCAGGATGGAGTATTGAAAAACAAGAGCACCTATGAAGTTATCAACCCAGAGATGGTCGGTCTTCATTCGAATAAAATGGTTCTTGGCAAGCACTCCGGCAGCCATGCCTTCAAACAACGATGCGAGGAACTGGGACTATTTTTAAATGAAGAAGAAGGGAAAAAACTGTTTAAAGCGTTCAAAGATCTTACGGTGAAAAAGAAGGAAGTAACCGAGGATGATATTTTTGCATTGATGATGGATTCATCCGTGAAGGGACTATTCCCTCATTACCGAATGGAAACCTTACAAATCTCTTATGGATCCAATATTATTCCAACGACAACCATTGCTATTAAAACAGAGGACGGAGAAGTGCTCCAAGAGTCCGCTACAGGAAAAGGCAGTGTAGAATCTGTATACAATACCATCTCCAGAATTCTTCAAAAAGAAATATCGCTGCTTGACTATCGCATTCAATCTACCACAAACGGAAGTGACGCGCTTGCCGAGGTGTATGTGAAAATAAGTTGTGAAGGCGAAGTTTCAAGCGGAAGAGGAATAGAGCATGATGTACTAGAAGCTTCAGCAAAAGCTTATCTGGATGCAGTTAATCGTTTATCCATAAAAGAAAAATTTGCAAGATACTCAACAAAAGGGGTGGAGGTAGGATGAGTCAGTTTACCATCAGCGTCCTGCCTGGTGACGGCATCGGCCCAGAAGTGGTAAGGGAAGCGATACTTGTACTAGAGCAGGTGGCCAAGAATTTTCAACATACATTCACTTTTAACTACGGCAAGATCGGGGGAGTTGCTGTCGATGAGACAGGAACTCCTCTTCCACAAGAGACAGTGGAAATATGTAAGAACAGCCACGCGGTCCTTTTAGGAGCAGTTGGCGGTCCAAAATGGGATGAGGAAACGTCTGAGAGAAGGCCGGAAGCAGGATTGCTGGGAATCCGTAAAGCGTTGAAACTTTATGCCAACCTCCGTCCTGTCACCCTGTTTGAATCTCTTATCCATGCTTCTCCATTAAAAAGAGAAGTGGTTCTAGATACAGATATTGTAATAGTCAGGGAACTGACAGGCGGCATTTATTTTGGGTCTCCCCGTGAAAGAAGACAGGGAAAGGATGGTCTAGAGGTAATAGATACGCTTCACTATACGGAAAAAGAGATGGAACGAATCCTCCGAAAAGGATTTGAAGTTGCGCAAGGAAGAAAGAAAAAACTTACATCTGTTGATAAAGCAAATGTGTTGGAAAGCAGCAGGCTTTGGAGGGAAACCGCCAACCGGATCGCAAAGGAATATCCTGATGTCCAATTAGATCACATGCTAGTAGATAATGCTGCCATGCAATTGGTCAGAAACCCGCGACAGTTTGACGTCATCGTGACAGAAAACATGTTTGGAGACATTTTAAGCGACGAAGCTTCCATGCTCACTGGCTCTCTTGGGATGTTGCCTTCCGCAAGTCTTGGAGTAGATGGCCCTGGACTGTATGAACCCATTCATGGTTCCGCACCGGACATAGCTGGAAAAAATATTGCCAACCCATTGGCTACTATTCTTTCAGCCGCAATGCTTTTAAGACACTCCCTCGGTTTAGAGGAAGAAGCAGCCTCTGTTGAAAAAGCAGTAGACCTAGCACTAGAAGAAGGCTACCGCACCCAAGACATCGGCTCAGAATGGGAACGCCTCCTCGGCTCCGCCCAAATGGGAGAAACAGTAAGAAGCTACCTAAGAGCGCCAATAAAGAATTAGTAAGTCTTCAAAGTAAAAGAATTTACCTGTAGATTGAAGTGCAAGGTGTGAGACTCCTGCGGGGGATAACGGTTGGTTGAGACCCCGCAACGAAGTGAGGAGGCTCAAGCGTCGTCCCGCGGAAAGCGAACACCTGGAACGGAAATCGAAAGGAGTTAAACAGAGATAATTATGAAAAAACGGAAGGTGAGTGACATGCAGCCAAGAACACTATTCGAGAAAATCTGGGATCGTCATACAGTAGTAAAAGAGGAGAACAAACCAAGCCTGTTGTACATCGACCTCCACTTGGTGCACGAAGTCACCTCTCCTCAAGCATTCGAAGGCCTACGCCTTTCAGGAAGAAAAGTACGACAACCAGACCTGACATTTGCAACCATGGACCACAATGTCCCAACCATCAACCCGTTCCATGTTACAGACGAAATCGCCTCCAAACAAATGACCACCCTGGAAGCAAACTGCAAAGAATTTGGAATCAGACTTGCAGACCTTCACAGTACAGAACAAGGAATTGTCCATGTAATCGGTCCTGAACTCGGGTTGACTCTACCAGGCAAAACCATCGTTTGCGGTGACAGCCATACATCCACACACGGTGCATTTGGTGCATTGGCTTTCGGTATTGGAACAAGTGAAGTGGAGCATGTCCTTGCGACCCAATGCTTGTGGCAGTCAAAGCCAAAGACGTTAAAAGTAGATTTCACAGGACTGAGACCATTAGGTGTATCTGCCAAAGATCTCATCTTGGCTGTGATTGCCAAATACGGGACAGATTTTGGAACAGGGTATGTGCTTGAATTTACCGGTAAGGTGATTGAAGAGATGTCCATGGAAGAACGCATGACCATCTGTAATATGGCCATTGAAGGTGGTGCCCGTGCTGGACTTGTGGCGCCGGATGAAACGACTTTCTCCTATTTAAAAGGAAGAAAATATGCCCCTGTCGGAGAGGAACGTAATAAGGCGGAAGTGGATTGGTACGCGCTTCGTTCAGATGAGGGTGCGGTGTATGATAAAGAAATCCAATTCGACATTACCAATCTTGAACCGCAAGTAACATGGGGAACAAATCCCTCGATGGGAACAAGTATCAGCGGCAGGGTGCCAGACCCTGCAACCATTGAAAATGAAGGGGAAAGGAAATCTGTTGCTCAAGCAATCGACTATATGGGTCTGACCCCTGGTATGAAAATATCTGATATTGCCATTGATTATGTGTTTATCGGATCCTGTACAAATTCACGTATTGAGGATTTACGTAAAGCAGCAGAAGTGGTAAAAGGAAGGTCCGTTTCACCACAAGTTACGGCGCTTGTCGTACCAGGTTCCAAACAGGTGAAAAAACAGGCGGAAGAAGAAGGCCTTCATGAAGTGTTTTTAGAGGCGGGATTTGAATGGAGAGAGGCCGGATGCAGCATGTGTCTCAGCATGAACCCGGATGTTGTCCCAGCAGGGAAAAGATGTGCCTCCACCTCCAACCGAAACTTTGAAGGCAGACAAGGCAGAGGGGCCAGAACACATCTGGTCAGTCCGGCAATGGCCGCCGCTGCTGCGATTAGCGGACGGTTTGTCAATGTCAATGAATGGCGATATGAAAAAGAGGAGGTCGTCTAATGGAAGCACTCATCAATCATATCGGAAATGTAATCCCCTTAGATAAGGCCAACGTCGATACAGATCAAATTATTCCAAAGCAATTTTTGAAAAGAATCGAACGAACAGGATTTGGTCAATTTCTCTTTTATGATTGGCGTTTTGAAGCGAATGGAGAAGAGAATAATACATTCATCATGAATGACCCTAAATTCGAAGGTGCATCTATTCTCTTGGCACGAAAGAATTTCGGTTGTGGATCCTCTAGAGAACACGCACCATGGGCGCTAAAGGATTATGGAATCAAAGTGGTCATTGCACCATCCTTTGCAGATATCTTTTATAACAACTGCTTTAAAAACGGAATTTTACCAGTTGTTTTAAAAGAGGAAGAGGTGGAGGAGCTTTTTCAAAAAACCTCTAATGAGCTAATTGAACTTGAGGTGGATCTTGAGTACCAGGAGGTTTGTGTTGGAGATGACTTGAAGTATCATTTTGAAGCGGATGAATATCGGAAACAGATGCTGTTGAAAGGACTGGATGATATCGGCCTGACCGAAATGTATACGGAAGAGATTTATGAATATGAGCAAACAAGAAGAGTTTACTAGATTTGTGAAGACCATCGCCTTTTGAGTAAAGGCGGTGGTTTTTTGTTGAAAGATAAGAAAGTATATAATTCAGTTGATTTCCGTTCCAGGCGCTTCGCTTGCCTGCGGGCGGTCCGTGAGCCTCCTCTGCGGGGTCTCACCTGTCCCTTCCTCCCGCGGGCGTCTGCGCGCCTTCCACTTCAATCAACAAGGTAACTTCATTTAATTAAGGGTTTGTGAAAAGGTATCAAACTGAGTTGACTGAAAAAGCACTAACATTTCGTTCTCGTAATTTTCAGCTGTGTATTGGAGCTAATGGCGTAGACTCCCACGGGGGAGTAGCGGCAATGTTGAGACCCCGCAGCGAACGCGAGGAGGCTCAAGGTCGCCCCGTGGAAAGCGAAGCCATTAGCGGAAAGCAACAGCGAGGATTAACCAAGTTTTATAAGACTGGGCGAATCTAAACACCCGAAGCTTCGTCTGAAAAGGAGAAAATGTCTAATAAAAGCGTTCTAAATGCCCGAAGCTCTGTCTGAAAAGGAGAAAATGTCTAATAAAAGCGTTCTAAACGCCCGAAGCTCTGTCTGAAGAGGAGGAAATGTCTAATAGAAGCGTTCTAAACGCCCTAAGCTTCGTCCGAAGAGGTAGAAATGTCTAATAGAAGCATTCCTGCTAGGTATATTTTACTAATTACTCCTAATTTTGAAACCAACTCTTAATCCTCCTCGTATCTAAAGATGAGAAACAATGAGTTTACTAGAAAAAATTTACTTATGAACTTTTTGTTAATATTGTTATTTTTATCCTTTATAAGGGTAAAAGAAAATAGTCTATAAAACAAGTGAGAACAGGAGAGGATTATGTGAAATCTTTGAAAATGATGTTGGTGGGTATCCTGGCTGTCATGTTACTTACAGCTTGTGGAAACTCCTCCAATGGGGCGAGTGGCAATACAGAGGGGAATGCAGAAGCAGAAGAGTCAACGAACGAGGAAACAACGAATGCCACTACTGAGGTAGAGGAAGTTGATGCTTCAGAAGAAACAGATACAGAAGAACAAGAAGAAATGACTGCAGATGAAGTGCTACAGAAATCTACAGAAGCAATGGCTGGACTTTCAAGTTATTCCATGGAAATGATCTCTGATCAGGAGATTTCCATGGCAGGGGAAGATACCATTAAAATGGTTACCACCACCACAACAGATATGTCACTAAATCCAATGGCGATGTATCAGGTAACTTCAATTGAAGATGCCGATGGAATGATGGAGGGCATGGAAAATGAATCGTATTTTTCTGAGGACGGTTTCTTCATATACGATTCGATGGCTGGGCAATGGTTTAAAATGCCGGAAGAATTTACAGCACAGTTAAACGCAATGTCTGAAATGCAAACAAATCCAGCAGAACAGTTAGAGATGCTAAAAGACTACACTGATGAGATCACAATGACAGAAGAAGAAGGACACTATGTGTTGAACTTTGAAGGATCTGGTGAACAATTCAATGAAATGGCAGGGATGATTGGCGGTATGATGGGAGACGACATGGGAGAAATGATGCAAGAAATGCTCTCTATGATGACAGTCAATCAATTAAACTATTTGGTTCATATCGATAAAGAAAGCTTCTATCAAACGAAGGTTCTATTAAATATGGATATGGAAATGGATGTTGATGGAGAAAAGGTGTCAAGCATTCAGGTGATGGATTCAACATTGACAAACTTTGATGAAGTAGGGGAAATTACTGTCCCTCAAGAAGTTATTGACAGTGCGCAGGAAATTTCCGAAGAAGATCTTGAACAAATGGAACAGCAAGGCAGCTACTAATAAAAGGGGAGGAGCCATTTTGTAGGTTCCTCCCTTCCTTTTACGTCATTCGTAATCTTACAGGCTGATAGTCATACAGTTTTCCTTCATATACCCATTCCAACCGGTCGCTTTGCCTGAAATCATCAGGTGTGACAAGGGAGGGAAGTTTATCCCATAACTTGATACCGGAGCGGTGAAGAACATCTGAAACAAACTGGGAGCAGAAATAACTGGAATCAATTTCTACAGGTTCATTTATGGAAACCCCGATCACCCCGAGCAAATTATAGAACCATTTGGTTTCTTTTTTTTGAAAAACTCCAATGATTCTCCTCATTTTTTCTACTTCCCGTTTGGAAACGGCCATCCTATATAACACACAAGTCGTGCCTGGATATTTTCTATATGTTCCATTCTCTACATCCTCGCGGACAAAGCCGCCATTAAAAGGATTGCTTGGACGTTTCCTGCCAAAACTGTATAACTCCTTTAACTCACTGTCAAAGGAAAGAGATACATGATTATATGGGGCTTTCGTGTATTTTTTTATGGATTTGGTAAATAAGGTACCTGTATCAGTAAGTAATATGTAAACATATGTATCTTCCATCTTCCCCAACACCTTTTTAAAAATTAATTTCTACTATTATATTATATAATTTCTCTTGACCAAAATTAACCATTAATTTCATAATAATAGGTAGATAGGGGGATTTTTATGTTTATTTTCGAGAAAGAGGCAGTCATAACATTATTAGTTATTGCTTTTGGGTTAAGTGTATTTAGTGTCATTTTTTACATAGTGAAGAGAAATACTACGTCTAAGGATTTCTCGGATTTATCGGTGCGGGTGAAAACGTGGTGGGGGATGCTAGCAGTATTTAGTATTGCGACGTTGTTTCATCCGCTTGTATCGTTATTTGCTCTTATGTGTTTATGTTTTTTTTCTTTAAAAGAGTATTTCTCGATATTACGTACCCGTAAGGTCGACAGACAATTATTTTTGTGGGCGTACCTCTCCATTCCGATTCAGTTTTATTGGATCTATATCGGGTGGTATGGCATGTTCATCGTATTTATCCCGGTTTACGTATTTTTATTCTTGCCTTTGCCGAGGATACTTGGGAAAGGGACGGTCGGATTTCTTCGCTCCGTCAGCTCCACGCAATGGGGACTGATGTTGATGGTTTTCGGGCTTAGTCATCTGGCATTCTATCAAGTAGCAACTCCAGAATATGGTGCAAACCTTGTGTTATATTTGGTTGTCCTGACACAATTGCATGATGTGATTCAATATTTGATTTCACTGTATATAGGAAAAAAGAAGGTCATCCCATCATCCAACCCGAACATCACGTGGGAGGGGTTTCTCATCTCCACGTTCGTAACAACAGGAGTCTCTTATAATCTATTTGCCTACTTAACTCCATTAAATGAATTGTTCGGTTTACTATCGGGTCTCATTATAAGCGTTGCTTGTTTTGGAGGAAGTTTGGCTGTATCTGTGTTGAAACGAGATCTTCTAGTAGGTGATGACGAAAAGGCCTCTGTGCTGAAGAAAAGCTATTTGACAAGAGTGGACAGCCTTGCATATTCTGCCCCGATTTTCTTTCACGTTATCCGTTATTACTTTGATTTCATGTAAGGTAAAACAAATACATCTTTCGAATCACATATTTTTACACCATTCCTAATAATTTACAATAACAGGTTATTAGGAGGAATGATGTATGAAGCTGCTGATTTTTTGTGATCCGGGAATAGATGATGCAATGGCTTTAATTTATGCGCTGCTTCATCCTGAGATAGAAGTTCTTGGTCTTGTGTGCAGTTACGGAAATGTGGATAAGATTACTGCTGCTAATAATGCGGCACATATATTGCAATTAGCCGGCAGGATAGATATCCCGATATTTAATGGTGCAGAGATGCCGGTTTCCGGAGAACTTGCCAACTATTATCCAGAGATACATGGAGAAGATGGTATCGGTCCTATTAAAGTAAAAAAGGGGGCCAACCAGTTTAAAATTCATAACCTTGGTGAGGTATTTGATATTATTAACCGAAATAAAGATGTAGTCATTGCCGACTTAGGCAGATCAACCACTTTGGCTGCATGTTTTTTATTAAACAGGGAAGTGATGGGTAAGGTAAAAGAACTGCATATTATGGGAGGAGCTTTCATGGTACCGGGGAATGTTACCCCTGTAGCGGAAGCGAATTTCTTCGGAGACCCTACCTCAGCCAATCTATTATTAGCTCACGGTAAAAAAGTTTTCCTAACGCCTCTAAATGTCACTCAAAAGGCAATCATCACAAATGATTATGGGGAAGCCCTTGAGTACTATAGTAAAAATACATTTAAAGGTATATACATTCCGATAATAAAATTTTATGCGAAGGCCTATTCAAAACTGGTACCTGGAATGGAGGGCGCCCCTTTTCATGACTTATTAACAATCTATTCTGTCGCCCATCCACAAAGAATGCAGTACTTGGCTAAAAAAGTGCATGTCGTGGTAGAAGGGAAGACAAGGGGCAAATCGTTTGCAGACTTCCGTCATATGGACTCGGATGATGAGAGTAAACATCACATCGCTTTAGGCTTCGATTACGAGCACTTTTTGCAAGAAGTTTTTCAAGTATTAACAAGACCTTTATAATAAGATAAGGTTCGTCAAATGAAGGAGGAAAAAAAGTGGCTACCGAAAAAGAAAAAATGCTCGCTGGAGAGTTGTATAAACCTTGGGACCCAGAGTTAATGGAGGAGAGGGTTAACGCAAGAAGGCTAAGTCGACTAATCAACGAAACCACCGAAACAGAAGGGGACCGAAGAGTGGAACTTCTTAAGGAACTTTTCGGATCTACAGGGGAAAACGTTTATCTTGAACCAAACTTCCGTTGTGACTATGGATACAATATTCATGTAGGAGAAAACTTCTTCGCAAACTTCGACTGTTGCATACTTGATGTATGTAAAGTAGAGTTTGGAGATAACTGTATGCTAGCACCTGGTGTACATATCTACACAGCAACACACCCTATTGATCCTGTGGAAAGAAACAAGGGTCCTGAATACGGGATTCCGGTAAAAATCGGTGATAACGTCTGGATCGGCGGCAGTGCCGTTATTAATCCAGGAGTGACAATCGGTGATAACGTGGTTGTTGCATCCGGTGCTGTTGTGACAAAAGACGTTCCTCCGAATGTAGTGGTTGGAGGAAATCCTGCGCGGGTTATAAAAGAAATCGAAGTAAAATAAAGAATCTATCATTTTTTCTAGTAATCGTTGCATATAATGTAACGATTCTTCTTTTGTTTTTTACATATGAATCATTGTTTCCAATTTAGTTGCGGAACTGTACATACTAGTGTATTTGGTGGGAGGGACGGTTTTGGAAAAAGAAGAGCATTCTTTATTTGATCAACCAATAATAGCCTTTGGCTTGCCGATATTTATTATGCTGTTTGGAGTGTTTTTGCTCGTAGAAGCACACAATTCAGGAAAACTGAAATACATCCCAGTTGTTTTCATTCTGCTTGGTTTATCGGAAATCATCCGAGCTGTCATGAGACGGCATTATCGTCCGACAAAGAGAAAGCGTGCTGAAATTAACCAGAAAAGTGGACATGTTGCTTACATCCTTATGGCTACAAGTGTAGTATGTTCGGTGTTGCTTTTGATTATGGAGCGAATTTCCGTGGAGATGGTTTTATATGTACAGTTGTCGATGGCGATTGTAGTATATCCATTGCTGAAATTAATTTTACTTGTAAGGCATTATTAAGTGACGGGGATTCCGTCACTTTTTTAATTGTTTGATGGAGTAGAAGGTTCCTCTCCAGATGATGCCGCCTCTGTGGAGGGTTAGGATGGTTGCTCGGGCGATACTGTAGATGAAAAGTAAAACAGTTATAGGAAAAACGGTTAGGTAAATATTTGCTCCTTTCGCCATCTTGTTTGCGGTTACGTTGTAGGCAAGAAATAGCATCAAGATGCTTAATAAGAAAATTAGTTGAGTGATTCCAGTCGTCACAAACAAAGCGATAAAAGGAAAGAGTTGAGATAGAAATAAACCAGATATAGCAAACAAAACCATGAAGTAACTGTAAAAGAGTCCTGCAAATGTGTTTTTTTCCAAGCCGATAAGAGCCGAACGCAGGTCAGGATACCATTCTACTTGCAAATGGGTGAGCGCGAGCGCCAAGTGTTGCTTCTTTCCGGCTTCTTTGATCTGTTTGCCCAGCATCAAGTCATCATCTGGCCGCATTTTTATATTTCTATGTGTGCCGATTTCCTCGTAGGCATTTCTTGAAAGAAGATTAAAAGCGCCAATCCCAATGGCAGATTTACTTTTAGGATCATTTGATTTCCAGGGCCTTTTAAAGTAACCAAAACCAAACAGAAAGAAAGAGACGAATGCATTCGTCCAGAAACTGCTTCCTTTTAGGTTGGGCGCAAGTGTTAAATGGTCGAGTTTCTTATTCTGAAAGTAGGTCATTGCTTTTATGACGGTATCCTTTTGGAATATGATGTCTGCGTCGGTAAAAAGGATATACTCGCCTTTGCTTTGAAGGTAGCCTTTATACAAGGCATGATTCTTCCCAAGCCAACCATTTTCAAGTTCTTTAATATGAATACTTTTCATCCTTGGTTCAGTTTTTGCCAATTGATCAATAATGGTGCCAGTCCGGTCAGTGGATCGGTCGTTCACAACAATCCATTCAATATTGGAATAGGTTTGCTGAAATTGAGATTGAAGACTTGCTTCAATATGCTTCTCCTCATCTTTGGCCGCAACGATGATGGAAAGAAGGGGACCTCTACTATATAAACTTTCATCTTCTTTTACAAGTTCTAGTTTTGCAATCTTCTTCATACCAATCTTCGCATCCAGCCAAACAGCAAACCAGAAAAGAAAGGTAAATAAAGCTAAATAGAGCATCATGGACCCTCCAGTAGTTGATTATTGTATTTTACCAGAAGGGTAATAGAAAAAGCACCTGAAGAGGTGCTCTCTGAACTTATACCGTTTGCTTGTTAACTGTCCATGGAAAAGGATCAGGAAGAACAGACCAATCTTGATCGAATTCTTCAGGAGTCAATAGACAGCTGTCCAGCTCTCTGGTCAGCTCCCCGCGGTCCATCTCCACTCCAATTAGCACAAGTTTAGTCATCCTATCGCCAAATTCAGGATCCCATTCTTCTAACAAGTGTGGATTTTCCTTTATCACCGCCTCTTGCTCCAGTTTAGGAAGCGATGCAACCCAATAGGATACCGGCTGCAACTGAACCGATGGACCAGCTTGGGAAAACATCAGTGCCACATTATTTCTCGTCGCACACCAGACAATCCCTTTTGCCCGAACCACCTCTTCAGGAAGAGCCGCATACCATTCACTGAATCTCTCGGAATGAAAAGGCAGTCTGCGATGATAAACAAACGAGGAAATACCATACTCTTCTGTCTCCGGAGTGTGTTGTTGATGACCTGCTTGAAGCTCTTTCAGCCAGCCTGCAGATGCACTCGCTTTGTCGAAATCAAATTTTCCTGTGTTCAAAATGTAGGAAGAAGAAACATTAGAATTGGTAGTTCTAATGATAGTTGCCTCAGGTTGGAGTGTTTTTAAAACTTTCTCCAACTTTTCAAGCTCTTCTTCTGATACAAGATCGCATTTGTTTAAAATAAGGACATCACAAAACTCAATCTGATCAATTAATAAATCAGCTATTTCCCTTGTATCTTCCTCACTCATTGCCTCTTTTCTGTCTAAAAGGCTGTCTCCAGATTCAAAGTCATGCCAGAAACGATACGCATCCACAACAGTCACCATCGTATCCAGTCTGCAAAACTTGGTTAAATCAATGCCAAGCTCTTCATCTATATAGGAAAAAGTTTGAGCAACCGGAACCGGTTCACTTATCCCTGTTGATTCTATCAAAATATAATCAATATCACCTGCAGTAGCCAGTTTTTCCACTTCTACAAGTAAATCTTCACGAAGCGTACAACATATACAACCGTTTGACATCTCCACAAGCTTTTCATCAGTGCGGGACAGGCTCCCACTTTGACGTACCAAGCCAGCATCGATATTAACTTCGCTCATGTCATTCACAATGACCGCTACTTTCAATCCATCTCTATTATGTAGTCCATGATTTAAAAGAGTCGTTTTACCGGCTCCTAAATATCCGCTTAGAACAGTAACAGGTATTTTTCTTATCGTCATTTTTGGAAATCTCCTTTAATTTATAAATAGTAATCATTACGATTTATATACTATCTTAGTATCGTTGTGATGTAAAGAGAATTTATGGTTCTTAGAATTTTGATATGGTAGAATATAGAAAAAGAATTAAAAGGTTGTGTTAGGGATGATTTGGGTATTTTTTATAAGCTTTACTTTACTTGTCGCTGTTTTCTTCTATTTTTTGAATCTATCATTAAAAAAGCACCATGAAATCTATGGCAGCAAATTCGTTCGCCCATCCATGTGTGTGTCATGTGGCAGGGAATATTTTAATAGTGCTTCTAATTTCTGCGATGGTTGCAAGAGTAGGGGATAAGTGAGGGGGATGAGCCAGTATGTGGGTTCATCTTTTTTATTTTCACCTTCTAATTTCTATCAAGAAAGCATACAAATTAGATAGAAAGGAGGGGGGAAAGATAGAGTCTACAAAACGAACAGGTTTTTTTCTATTCATTAATAACACCGTAATATTCATGGTGATCTTATTTATCGTCATTTCCACCATTACTAGCGTCTTATCTACTAAGCTCTCCTCTGAGTATGTTGGGAACATATTAAGGAAGGTGCAGTCAACTGAACTGTATTTGAACATTATTCAGTCACAAAACCACTATATGACTGGAAAGGATGTCGAAGTTCCAAAGCTCCCAATCATGGAGTTAACATTTGAACTGGCAACCAATTTAAAACCTTATGATATAAGAAGTTTTTTGGGAAATGAAATTCCTGGCTTCTTTGCATATGATACACAGTTTTATGTTGCGGGGAAAGGAACCGACTATACGGATATCCCATTTGAATCGGTGGCCCCAATGGAAGTGCTTTTGAAAGAGAGGGAGATTGCAGAGGAAATGCTTTTGGCCGATGAGAAAGAGGAGGAGCCGACCCCTGCCCCAGAAAAATCTATGGATGAGACAATTGTGCATATCTATCAATCTCATAGTTGGGAATCTTACCTTCCGCTTTTAAGGGGAGTCAGTGAACCGGATGATGCGACGAGTAATAACCCTGAGGCTAATGTTATAGCTGTTGGGAAAATGCTTAAGAAAGAACTTGCTGATAAAGGAATAAAAGCGAATCATGATACAAGAAATGTACCGAAGGACCTTGCTGCAAGAGGGTGGAATTACAACCACTCCTATCAATATTCTAGAGAAACAGTGGAAGCTGCCATGACTTTTAACAGTGAAGTGGAATATTTAATCGACATTCATCGTGACGCTTTACGAAAAGAAAAGACAACCGAAGTGATTGATGGAAAAAGCTATGCGAGACTCTTGTTTGTAGTGGGGACAGCTCATAAAGGATATGAAAAGAATCTAGAATTTGCAGAACGAATTCATAATGCTATTGAGAAAAAGTATCCGGGTCTAAGCAGAGGAGTCATTCCTAAAGGAAAGTCTACTGGCAACGGCTTATATAATCAGGATCTTTCCAACCGTGCGATTCTTTTAGAAGTTGGAGGGGTGGACAATAACTTGGAAGAGGCGCGTAATTCCATAAAGGCATTTGCAGATATCTATAGTGAAATTGTTTGGGAAGAAAGGGAAGCAGGAGAGTTCTGATAAAGGAGTGAGTGGGATAAAATATGCATTTTTTTGGTTAGTGGTTATGTTTGTAGCGATTGTCATTTCGTTTAATTATTTTCACTGGATTGCTACCTTGGCTTCATTTCTGGCAGGTGTAATTGTAATTTCTATTTCTTTGTTTGAGGATTTTTATATGGCGAAATGAAGGGGCGGGAAATTATTCTGCTCTTTTTTTAGAATTTAGGATAATTGTAAGGAGGGTTAACGTTAATCTGGTAGCTTCTACAATTTAATCACGACCTTCTACATTTAATTTTTGACCTTCTACATTTCCCGGACTAGCTTCTACATTTCCCAGCCGAGGTTCGACTTTTTGAATTAAATGTTCTACATTTATGCCAATTCTCCCACTCTTTTAAAGGAATTTACATATTTTCGTAGAAGTAAGAAACCTACAACTAATGAGGAGATGGTTTATAATGTGTGGGATTTTTAACTAAACATGAACTAAGAGATGCTTGTTTACCAACAGAAAGGCAGAAGTTAAGAGAGGCGATCTACAAAGACTTAATCCAAGACTCTAACATTCTAGCTTTCTTCTATGGAGGATCTCTTGCTAAAGGAAATGAGGATCACTATTCTGATTTAGACCTTCGTGTTGTAGTGAAAGATGAAGCTTACGAGACATATCGTTCTAAGAAAAAAGAACGAGCAACAAACTGGGGAGATGTTTTATATTTTGAAGATTTTCCAGGTGCCTCCTACTCCATTGCTCACTATCGTTCTTTTATAAAAGTGGATACTTTTTATTATCGTAAATCAGATTTGCAGCCTTCTGTCTATTTAAAACATCTCTTAATTGAGCATGACCCATCTGGATTTGTGCATAAGTTAAGGGACGAGTCACAGTCACTTACTTATCTTTTTTCCGAGCAGGAATTTGAAGTGTGGCGAGGCAAGTTCTTTGCATATCTGCATGAAGTATACCGCCGTGTTCAACGCGGGGAGTATAATTATGCCTTTCAAATGGTCCATTCTCTAAGCTATTCCATTGTTATTGGTTGGTATATGGAAATGGGGGAAGTCCCTAATTCATTTGGGGATTGGTCTAAGGTTGAAGGGACGAGGAGTCCGTTAAGTGAGAAGCAGTTGAATCAATTAGTTTCCTGGGATATTGGAAAGCGTGATGAAGAAATGTTGTTTCATATTGCGAGGAGTCAGGTAGAAGAGTTTATCCGGGTCCACCGTGTTCTTGCTGAGAGAATAGGAGTACCCGTTAATAAAGCTTGGATAAATGAAATAATAGATATCGTTCTATAAATAAAAAGCAGCATGTGCTAAAGCATGTTGCTTTTCATATTTTTTAGGGAATAGTATCCGTGAGCAGTTCATTTGCTATCATTTCAGGCATTTGTCATAATGCACACAAAAGAAAAGGGAGAGTGTTATCAATGAAAGTAACAGTTGTTGGAGCGAACGGCCAAATTGGGAAACAGCTAGTGCATTTCTTAAAAGAAGAGGAAGGCTACACTCCTATCGCAATGGTGCGTAAAGAAGAGCAAGCAGATAGTTTTGCAAAAGATGGAATTGAATCGATCTTGGCTGATTTGGAAGGTTCTGTAGATGATTTAGCGAATGCTTTTAGAGGCAGCGATGCAGTGGTATTCACAGCCGGTTCTGGAGGAAGTACAGGATCAGACATGACGCTATTGATTGATTTGGATGGAGCGGCGAAAACAGTGGAAGCTGCTGAAAAAGCCGGCGTTTCCCGTTATGTGATGGTAAGCGCGTTTCAAGCGGACAATCGCGAAAATTGGAATGACGACCTTCGTCCGTACTATGTAGCGAAACATTATGCGGATAAGGTATTAATGGCTAGCGGCTTGAATTACACGATAGTGCGACCAGGTGGCTTAGTAAATGAATCAGGTACCGGCAAGGTGAAAATCGGGGACAACATTGAACCTGGGTCTATCGCAAGGGAAGATGTAGCGAAAGTATTGATGGCAGTAGTAGGAGCTAAAAATACGTATGGCGCTGCATTTGATGTTGTGGCTGGTGAAGATAGTGTAGAGGATGCTGTGAGTAAGATTTAATTTAGGAAAGTCGAGACTGTCTCAGTAGATGAGGCAGTTTTTTTAATTTATTTTCCAAAATGCAGATTTTATTTTCCGTTACAGAAATATATGAGCAGTTTGAAAAAATCCTCCATATTGGCTAAACTTTCTATTCTACTTTCCCTTTTAATTTTAGGTTCTGCACTTTAGTATCCACCTTCTACCGTTCAAGGAGGACCTTCTACATTTCCCAAGCCCACTTCGACTGTTTACATCATCTGTTCTGCATTTTTATCACCAAAAATAAATATTCTTGAAACTAAACCACCTCCCATTCCGTTATAGTAATAGACAAACAATACTAGATAAGGAAAAATAAAAATGATATCTAAAAAGCGAGTAAAAACGTTGACGAAAATCGCGATTGTTCCGCTGCTAATCTACCTCATCATCGTACACTCTCTCATCTATCAGACTGCCAAACAGGAACCTCCCAAAAATGTGGATTACCTGATAGTCCTTGGAGCACGGGTGAAGGGGGAAGTGATGACGAAGGCACTGTTATTCAGGGTGGAAGCCGCGCTTGAGTACCTTAAGGAGAATCCAAATACTAAAGTCATCGCATCAGGCGGGCAGGGGCCAGGAGAAGATATTACGGAAGCTGAGGCAATGAGAAGATACTTTGTAGAACATGGCATTGATGAGGACAGAATCATTTTGGAAGACCGATCGACTACCACTTTCGAAAATCTCTCCTTTTCAAAAGCTCTAATGGAAGACGGTGCCTCCGTTGCCATTGTGAGCAATGATTTTCACATGTACCGGGCTTCTGTGATTGGGAAGAGACTGGATTTTGCCGAAGTACATACTCTTGCCGGGAAGACTCCAACAATAGCCATCTTCAAGTTATGGTCACGGGAGTATTTTGCTGTGGCAAAGACTTGGTTGGTAGATAAGTAGTAGGCATGGTTATAAGCAATGGAACGCAAAATCAATAAAGTCCCGAGAAAACGCGTTCTATAGAGTCCAAATGAAACGCGAAATCCTAAAGATCCAAAGAAAATACGTGTCATAGAGCCCTAATGAAACACAAAATGCCCTATTTCAAAAAAACGCGTGTCATAGACCCAAATGAATCCTTGCATCCACCACAACCACCACCCCCAAAACCTCCTCCCAAAAAGGAGGTTTTTTCTATCTCCACTTTCCTATATAATAAGCAGTACTAGAAATAAGAGGTGACAGCATGCTATATATTCTTTCACAGTTGGGGTTCAGCTTCATAGCGGCTGCTGGGTTCGGGGTCCTTTTTAATGCACCGAGAAGGGCTTTGATTCATTGCGGTACGGTTGGTATGATAGGCTGGATATTTTACATAGTTTTGGCTGATGCCGGTGTGGATCCGGTGGTGGCTTCGTTTGTTGGGGCATTTATGGTGGCGCTTGTGGGTCATATTATGGCGAAGCGGTTCAGGATGCCGATGATTATATTCAGTGTTGCAGGGATTATTCCGCTTGTACCTGGTGGGTTGGCATATAATACGATGCGGCAAATTGCGGAAAATGATTATCTTGCTGCCATTCCCTTGGCGGCAAAGGCATTTATGATATCAGGTGCCATTGCGATGGGGCTTGTGTTTGCTGAGGTAATTATGCAGGTAGTCATGAATATCATAAAGCGGGCGACTAATAATGTTAAGCGTGAGGTGAGTTAGGTGACAAAGGAAATGACAGAACGGGAAACGGAGAAAATTCTGGAGGTCTGCCTGCTTGCCGGAAGAATTATGATGGAAGGGGGAGCGGAAACGTACCGGGTGGAGGATACGATGACAAGGATTGCTGCATCGTACGGTATCACAGAAACGCACAGTTTCGTTACTCCTACGGGAATCATTGTTTCGCTTCAAGGAGACAATCCTACACGGCTAGTAAGAATCAATTCTAGAACCACTGATTTAGAAAAGGTGGCACAAGTCAATCAGATCTCTCGTAAAATAGCTGCTGGGCAATTGAATGTGCAAGCGGCTCACCAATCATTAATCAAATTAGAAGAATCGCATCTCCTTTTTCCAATAAGCTATCAGATTCTCGCTGCGGCTTTTGTAAGTGGCTCTTTTCTGATTATGTTCAAGGGAGTTTGGACGGATTTCCTTCCTGCGATGATAGCCGGTGGGCTGGGGTATTCCGGTCTATTACTGATACAACATTACACGAGGGTTAAGTTCTTTGCAGAGTTTTTCGCTTCTTTGATAATAGGTCTTGTCTCACTGGCGATGGTTACCTTTGGTTTTGGGTTGGAACTAGACAAAATAATCATTGGGTCTGTTATGCCATTGGTTCCTGGCCTGCTTATCACCAATGCTGTCCGAGACTTGATGGTGGGGCATTTTGTTTCTGGTTTATCTAAAGGAGCGGAGGCGCTGTTTACAGCTTTTGCCATTGGAGCGGGTGTGGCGGTTGTTTTCCTCTGACCTGACAACCACTACACCCGTCAAAGCGTTGGAATATATTTCTCATTACAGTTATGACGGGCAATTAACAGTATATTTCGTTATTTTACAATAATTACTTGTTTTCAATGAGCGGAATTCATATTAGATTAATAGTATGAAAACTTTACAGAAAGTCCTCATAACTTTGTCGGTTGTCGCACTAGTCTTAGGTGGAAATACAGCTGCTCTGGCAGCTACTACTCACACGGTTCAATCCGGTGATACGATGTGGAAGATCGCGGTGAAATATCAGGTTGGAGTATCCGAACTGATCACAGCAAATTCCACACTCAAGAACCCTGACCTAATCTATCCAGGTCAAAGAATTACTATTCCAGAAAAAGGGGAGGGGCAAACACAAGAAGAGCAGGTTGCTAAGTTAGTAAATCAGGAACGTGCTAAGTATGGTTTAAAGCCTTTGAAGCTAAACTGGGAGTTATCCAGAGTTGCAAGATATAAATCTCAGGATATGATTGATAAAAGATATTTCAGCCACACGTCACCAACATATGGATCTCCATTCGATATGATTCGTAACTTTGGTATTTCTTACCGATCAGCAGGTGAAAACATTGCTGCTGGGCAACAAACACCACAAGAGGTCATGAATGCTTGGATGAACAGTGATGGTCATAGAAAGAATATCTTATCCAGCCAATATACGGAAATTGGAGTGGGCTATGCGAAAGGTGGCCAATATGGTCATTACTGGACGCAAATGTTCATCTCCAGATAAACGAAAGGCGGTACCTCACCGAGAGGGTGCCGCCTTTTCCTATGTTCGTTTTTAATTTCTCTCCATTTTAATCTGAAACTTATAACGGTCCCCTCTATAAACGGATTTAACTAGTTCAAGGGGTGTTCCATCATGAAGAAAAGTGTTGCGTTGAATATATAGCATGGGATGGTCTTTCTCGATAAATAATAGTTTTTCGTGTTCCTCTGAAGCTCTTACTGATTCTATCAATTGTTCCGCATGGGTGATACGTAAACCAAGCTTTTCTTCTACATAGGAATAAATAGAGGCCTTGACCTCTTCTTCTGTGAGGCCTTTTACCAAGTTCGCAGAAAGGTAGTTTGTTTCAAGGGCCATCGGTTCGCCATCAGCAAGGCGGATCCTCTTTATTTCATACACAGGGGCATATTCACTGATCTTCAGTTCATTTGCGATAAAACTGTTTGCCGGAATGACTTCAAAGTGGATCAATTTACTTGTTGGTGTCATGCCGCGTTTTTTCATATCTTCTGTAAAGCTTGTCAAACCTTGAAGGGGCTGCTCGATCTTTTTTTCAGAGACAAACGTGCCACTTCCTTTTTTTCTGTATAAAAGCCCTTCATTAACAAGGGAATTGATAGCCTGCCTTACTGTCATCCGGCTGATTCCATAGCTCTCGGCATATTCTCGTTCTGATGGGATGTTTTTACCTGGCAAGATGAATCCTGCTTCGATTTGGTTTTTTATATAAGATTCCAATTGATAGTAAATCGGAATAGGAGAAGTTTTATCAATCATTTAGGCTATTTCGCTCCTTTCAAGCAATAATGCTGGAAGTGTCGAGTACAGATTGGTCTGCCAAGATTTTCACACATGGATGCTTCTTTAAAATAGAAGCGGGAAAGTCCTCGGAAACCTCGCCATACAACAGTTGCTCATATGCCTTTTTCTTGTTGGCTCCGGCTACGAGCAGTAGAATTTCCTTTGCCTCCATAATAGAAGCGATTCCCATTGTGATGGCATGTGTGGGAACATCATCTATGTCTTTGAAGAATCGTGAATTAGCCTTTCTGGTCGAATCCGTCAACTCCACAATATGAGTCCTGCTGGAAAAAGAAGTGCCAGGCTCGTTAAACCCTATATGTCCGTTAGCTCCAAGGCCCAATATTTGAAGATCAATTGGTCCATGCTTCCTTAATTTCTCCTCGTATATGCTACATTCCATTTGTGGGTCCGTGCTCATTCCATCCGGTATAAACGTTAATTCATTTTGAATATCTATGTGCTGAAAAAGATGTTTTTCCATGAATGCATAATAGCTGTTTGGATTTTTTTTGTTCATTCTCACATACTCATCCAGATTAAAGGTGGTTACATTTTGGTAGCTTGTGCCGCTTGTTATATGATCTTTTATTAATTGTTCATACATGCCAGTAGGAGTGCTTCCCGTGGCGAGCCCGAGAACAATGTGAGGATTTTTTTGGACTTTCCTTGAAACATAAGAGGCTGCTTCTTTACTTAAAGCTTCATAAGAAGGGGTAGTGATGATGTCCATACGTTTACTCTCCTTTATACGACAGAATCCCATTACAGAAGGTCATTTTCACTTGCATTTCTTCATCCAAAATAACAATATCTGCATCTTTGCCAATCGAGATGCTACCTTTTCGATCCCACACACGAAGTCGTTTGGCTGGATTGGCTGATGCCATTTGGATCGCTTCCTGTATCGTGCAATCAGTGAATTTTCTCATGTTCCTAACGGCGTCTTTCATTTTCAGTACACTTCCAGCCAGGGTTCCATCTTCAAGAAGCGCCGTATGATTCTCTACCGTCACTTTTTGGCCTCCAAGCTCATACTCTCCATCTTCCAACCATTTTGCTCTCATTGAATCGGTTATCAATAGGATGTTATCCACTCCTTTAGCAAGAAATGTTGCTTTTACCATGGCAGGGTGAACATGGATGCCATCTGCAATCATTTCCAAAAAAAGTTCAGGATGTGCCAAGCCGGCACCTGCAACACCTGGTTCACGGTGATGACTGCCGCGCATTCCATTAAAGAAATGAGTAATATGCTCTGCACCGGCTTCCATTGCTTCCACAACCTCAGTATATAAAGCGTCGGAATGCCCAATGGAGGCGATGACTCCAGTATCAGATAGGTGCTTGACCAGTTCCAAACCATTTTTCCCTTCAGGAGCCAGAGTAACCAATTTAATGTGATTGCCAGACACTGACTGCATATGACGGAAAGTTTCTACTGAAGGCTCTAAAATAAAGGCAGGCGGCTGAGCACCGGCACGTTTTTCATTGATAAAAGGTCCTTCAAGATGCACTCCTAATACTTCGCTACCAATAGGATTCTGATGTTGACTAGAAACAAAGGTATTCACATTTTGTAATGCTCTTTCTAGTTCGGATTTTTCTTGTGTAATGGTGGTCGCTAAAAAACTAGTGGTTCCTTCTTTTGGTAGAGTCGTTGCCATGGTCTTCATACAATCCTTGTTTGCATCCATAACATCGGCCCCATTTAATCCGTGGATGTGTATATCGATAAAGCCGGGTGAAGCAAATAAGTCTTCCGATAAATGGATTTCCGGCAAATTTTCATCTTTAATGTAATTTTCTAAGGGACCAAATTCAGCAATTTTCCCCTCTTTGATAATCAAAAATCCATTTTCAATTACTTCCTCCTCCGTAACAACGTTCATGGAGAGGAGGGAATAACAATTTGATTGAGAAGCCATGTAAAAGTCACCTTTTCCTATTTATTATATGTATAGTTTAGCAAAAATATGTCTAGTTGTATATACCAATTTGAATATTGGTATATACAACTATCATCACGCAAATTCCAAAATTAATCTATCCAATTTTCTTATGAAATAATATACTATTAACAGAATAAAAGCATAGAATACTAGAAAGGTGAATCATCATGAATAACTTATCCATTCATATAAGAGATGCTGCAATAGAAGATCTTCCCGTAATAGTTTCCATCTATAATTCCACAATAGAAAGCAGGATGGTGACTGCTGATACTTCTCCAGTCACGGTGGAAAGTAGAAAGGAATGGTTTGATAAACATAATAAAAAAAGACCATTAAAGGTAGTGGAACTTAATAATCAGATTTGTGCCTGGATCAGTTTTCAAAATTTCTACGGGCGACCGGCCTATCAGGCAACAGCAGAGGTAAGCATTTATCTTAGCGAAGAAATTAGAGGAAAAGGACTAGGGGCAAAAATTTTAGAAAAAGCAATTGCAGAATGTCCAGCTCTTCAGATAGAAAATCTATTGGCATTCATTTTTGCACATAATGTCCCAAGTATACGTTTGTTTGAAAAATACGGATTTGAAAAGTGGGGATACCTCCCTGGTGTCGCGGAACTTGATTCTGTAAAAAGGGATTTGGTGATTATGGGGAGAAGAATAGCAGAGTAGGAGGAAGTAGAATGAAATGGAAATGGGGGCTCGTCATTTTCACAGGCATACTACTAGTAACAGGAACACTACTTGCATTTAATGAAGAGGTAAGGGGAGCGGCAAGGTTGGCCTTGACAGGGTCATCTGTTGTTACACTTTCCTCAGAAGAAGAATCCACAACAGTCATGGCGAAAATGGACGAAGGTGCAGGACTACAGGATGTATTTTCCCATGTTGAAGAAAATGGCTGGGTATTTGAAGAACAACTTGGTTCTACCTTTCTCTTTTCCAAAGGGGATGAGAGCCTTGTCATTATGATGAAAATGTGGACAAACCAATATATTGTTGCAGAGATGACAGAGGGGTAGGGTGAACATGCTAAAGCCGGTACCAATGCTTAGAACAGAAAGACTTCAGTTAAGGAGTTTAACATTAAGAGATTCAGATGCTATATTTTCTTACTTTTCACAACCGGAGATGACAAAATTCTATGGTATGGAACCTTTTCAAACGAAAATAGAGGCGGATAAATTCATAAAAGACTTTATGGATGACTATAATTCCCTGTATAGATGGGGAATCGTGGAGAAGGAAACCCACAGGCTGATAGGTACTTGTGGTTTTCATGCAATATCGGAAAAGCATCAGCGTGCAGAAATCGGGTATGAAATAGATATTCCTTATTGGGGAAAAGGATATGCAACAGAGGCGATAGAGGCACTGGTTCAGTTCGGGTTTGAAGGGATGAATTTCCACCGTATTGGAGCAAATGTTTATCCTGAAAATGTTGGATCGAGAAAGGTTCTGGAAAAAGTGGGATTTACCCATGAGGGTCTTTTAAGAGGATACTTATATCAAGGTGGAAAATTTCATGACGCGAATGTCTTTTCTATACTTAGAGAAGACATCAATAAATAAGGTTATAGAAATACAGGTCGGAAAAACACTTTCCAGCCTGTATTTTTTTTGAAAAGATTTAGAAAGCTTGTTAATCCGTTGATTTCCGTTCCAGGCGCTTCGCTTGCCTGCGGGCGGTCCGTGAGCCTCCTCCGGCTTCGCCTTCCGGGGTCTCACCTGTCCCTTCCTCCCGCGGACGTCTGCGCGCCTTCCACTCCAATCAACAAGGTGACTTCATTCAACTTAAGGACAATAAAGCTATCGAGTTATCGGAAAACCACTAACATTCCTTTAACGTGATTTCTAGCTGTGAATTGGAGCAAATGGCAAAGACTCCAGCGGGGGAGTAACGGTTGGTTGAGACCCCGCAACGAAGTGAGGAGGCTCAAGCACCGTCCCGCGGAAAGCGAAGCCATTTGCGGAAAGGAACAGCGGCGATTAACCAATTAACTAGAATTTTATTTCAGAAAAATCTATTTGTTAGAATATACTGTAAGTTTTTCTGTTATTATTATAAGATAGTAATAAAGTGGTTATGCAATAGGAACAAGGGAGATAAGGGGGCATGGGCATGTATCAAATAAAACGTTTGAGTGAGTGTACATTAGATCAAGCGCTGGAAGCATGGAACAAGGGTTTTGAGGGGTATTTTTTTGATGCAACCATGGATGTGGACCGGTTTGCCGCTAGATTGGGGCAGGAGAATATATCAGCTTCCTTATCCATCATTGCATTTGACGGTGAAACTCCTATAGGGCTCCTATTAAGTGGATTTAAAAAGATAGGGGAAAATCTCGTTGCATGGAATGGAGGCACAGGGGTAGCTGCCACTCACCGCAGAAAAGGAATTGGGAAGCTGTTGGTGGATAAAGCGTGTGAGCTTTATGAAGAAAAAGGGATTCATACCTCTACTCTGGAAGCTATTTCTAAAAACGACCAAGCAATTGCCTTATATGAATCTAAAGGATACAAGGTTGTGGATCATGTGATACACCTTTCCCTTGAAACCTCCGTGGATTTTAATGATTCATTGGAATATTACCCTATATACACATCGGCTCATGATGCTCAGTATTTATCGGGCTATCATCATGACACGCCATGGCAAAGTCAATGGTGGTGTATGAAAGATGGATTAACGTTGCAATTGATGGGCACTGACGGTGAAACTGCTGCTTATGCCATGTTTAAAAGACAATATAGCCCTGATGGCACCTTGAAGGCTATTGTAGTCACCCACTGCTTTATAAATGAAAAACAAAATGACCCGGAAAAAGTATTGGAAGCCTTATTCTTTCAACTTTTCCCGCCGACTGTAGCGCCTTACCAATGTACGGTAGCGTTTTTTCAAACATCCAATAAAATGGTCTATGACTTTCTTACCGAAAAAGGTTTTTCGATGAAGGTGGAACAAGTTTGGATGAAGAAGGCTATAGCAGCAGGTGTGGATATCGGGCACAAAAGATAAAAAACTAGAGTCGAATTACATATACTGCTTTTAATTTTTGGAGGGATCGCCATGATAGTTGAAAAGTTTTTAGAAGAACAAAATGAACAGTTTCAGAAACTATTAAAAAAATCCACCCACGCTGGCTGGATGGCACAAACAACTGGAGAAAAGAAATGGGCAGAGGAAGCCGGTAAAGCTTCTAGTGAATTCAGCCTCTTCTATGCCAATCAAGATCGTTACAACCAGGTCAAGTCCTACTTGCAAGACCCCGAACTTAAGATGGAACAAAAAAGACAGTTAGAAATCCTCGAATCTGGAATGAAAGAAAATCAATTGGATAAAGAAACTATCGAAGAAATGTCTTCTATGTCCTCTGAGCTGAATTATCTTTTCAATACGTACTTACCTGAAGTGAATGGGAAAAAACTTTCCGCGAATGATATCAGAAATATACTGTTGAATAGTACAGACAGCAAAGAAAGGGAAGAAGCTTGGAAGGCAAGCAAAGAAGTGGGGCAGGTAGTGTCGGAAAAGCTATTGACGCTAGTGAAAAAAAGAAATGAAGCGGCACGAAAATTAGGCTATCGAAACTATTATGAAATGTCGTTTGCGAATCAAGAACTAGATTTAGAAGAAGTTTTTTCTATGTTTGAAGATCTTGTTGACCAATCAGACACCACTTATCGTATGTTAAAAGGTGAATTAGATAACGAACTAGCCAAGAAGTTTGGAATAAAAGTGGAAGAATTACGACCTTGGCATTACGTAGATCCTTTCTTCCAGGAAGCGCCGGCAAACGAAAAAACGAATCTTGATCAATATTTCAAAGGGCAAGATCTTGAAAAGTTGACGGCAGAAACGTTTGATTCCATGGATATGCCTATCGAAGGGTTGTATGCTTCTTCCGATTTAAATCCGCGTGAAGGAAAGAACCCTACTGCGTTTTGCATGGATATGAACCGTGAGGGAGATATCCGTGTACTATGCAACAACGTAGATAATACATATTGGATGGGAACGATGCTACATGAGTTTGGCCATGCAGCATACAACAAATATGTAAACCGTGATCTTCCATATTTATTAAGAAGCTTCGCGCATATCTTAACAACAGAGTCCATTGCGATGTTATTCGGGAAAATGACAGAAAATAGAGAATGGCTTTCTAAGTTCTTGAAATTAGACGATGAAAAGCTTGATACATTAATGCCGTCTCTTGAAAAGCATGAACAATTGAAAATGCTGATTTCAGCAAGGTGGATTATTACATTTGTTTTCTTTGAAAGAAAGCTATACGAAAATCCTGATCAGGACCTTAACGCTCTTTGGTGGGAAACGGTGGAAAAGATTCAATTGCTTCATCCTCCAGAAGACCGAAACAATCCGGATTGGGCGGCAAAAATTCATTTCACTCTTGCTCCGGTTTATTATCAGAACTACTTGTTGGGTGAATTGACGGCTGCACAACTCTATCAGCATATTGTAAACAACGTTTCTGATGAGTTCTTCTCCCTTAAGGTAGGGGCATTTATTCGCGATGAATTCTTGGCACCTGGCGCAACTTATCATTGGAATAAAAAAATTGAAAAAGTGACAGGAGAGCCACTAAACCCAGACCACTTTATAAAAGCCTATTGCGACTACCAAAAAGTGAATAACTGATAGTAGTATCGGGTGAGTAGAGATTTCCTCTATTTACCCTTTTTTTGTTAAGTTTTTATGACTTTTCTAACAAATCCTTAATTTTGCATGAAAATACAAGAATAATAATATAAAATAGTTGATAGTGAGATTTTTCGAGTTTTTATGACAGAACACTACACTGACAATAGATATAGTAGAAAGGTATGTCTTCTTTTATGATAAAAAAATTACAACTTTGTGTAATCATCCCACTACTAATTATGGTTTTTGGGAATTCAATAGCAGTACAAGCAGAAGCGCCAGGGGATTTATTTAGTGAGTCCGTTATTTTAATAGATGCAAAATCAGGTAATACTCTTTATGAAAAAGATAGTACGCGTGTGATGTATCCTGCTAGCATCACTAAAATTGTGACAGCGATCATTGCGATTGAAGAGGGCGACCTGCAAGATATCGTAACAGTTAGTAAAAATGCAAGAGATCAAGACGGTTCAAGAGTGTATTTACTTGAAGGGGAAAAAGTAACACTTAAGAAGTTGGTCCAAGGCTTGATGATTAACTCCGGTAATGATGCAGGTACTGCCATTGCAGAACATTTCGACGGCAGTGAAAAAGCATTTGCCAAGAGAATGAATGCGTTTGTGGAAGAAAAGGTTGGGGTGAAGAATACTAATTTCACCAACCCGCATGGACTATATCATCCTGACCATGTCACAACTGCACAGGACATGGCGAAAATTGCCCAGTATGCAATGAAAAATGAAACATTTAGGGAGATTGTCGGAACAAAGGAAATGGAGTGGATAGGTGAAGGGTGGGAGACCACATTGTTTAACCATCACCGCTTGTTATGGGACTATGAAGGGACAACTGGAGTGAAAAACGGGTATGTTCCGGAATCAGGTCACACGCTTGTCACTTCTGCGAAAAGGGATAGAATGGACCTTATTGTAGTAACCATGAAGGCAGCTTCTAAGTATTACATCTATAAAGACACGATGTCCCTTTTAGATTATGGATTTGCGAATTTCATTACAGATGAAATACCAAAAGGTGAAATGGTCACAGATGCAACAGGTAGAGAGTACATGCTTGCGAAAAACGTGCATGTGGCAAAGCAGGAAAAGGAAATTGTTAACCTGCGTGTAAACAAGGACAAGGATTTGGTTGTGAAAATTGGGAATCGGGAACATGTCGAAGAAAACGTGTTGGTAGAGCAAGAGCGGAATGAATTGACACCTGCTCCTACTGCATCTTCATCAGACTCGGCAAATCCATCAGGAGTAAACGGAGATAGTGGAACGAAGAGCAGTTTGGTGCCTACCATTTTTATTTTCATCTCACTATTAATCTTCTTTTTTGTGATGAATGTGCTGCAGAGAAGAAGAAGGAGAAAGAAAATGCAACAACGGTACTCAGACTCTCTCGTTTATTCTAGAAGAAGCAGCTATTATAGGTAGAAATAACAGCGGAGCATCCTATGAGAATATCAGGATGTTCCGCTGTTTTGTATTTAAATAGTGGGGTAGGTTATGAATAAGGGTTTGGCGAGTTGTCCAAAGATTGTATATAATGGAGATATGTAGATAATAGGAGGTAGGAATATGCCGAGAAAAGAGAGTTCACTAAATGAACAGCTGGTTGATTTATTGCAAGGGGAGAAAATCGTATCCCTGATCACAACAGACAAAGACTCGAAAAAACCGAATTTAAGCATCGTTTCATGGTTGGTTGCACATGAAGATGGTAAAACCATTAAGTTTGCTTTAGGTCATAAAGCTGAGAGTGCGTTTAATATTCAAGAAAACCCTGATTTGATTTTAGGAGTTGTGGGAGCCGGAAGCTGTTATTCCATAAATGGTAAAGGTTCCGTATCCGAAGTCATTGATAAAACAATGAAGTACCGTGTAGTAACCGTTGAGGTTGAGTCTGTGGAAGATGTTATTTTCTATGGCGGGAAAATAACGCAGGAACCTGATTATGTGAAGACATATGACGAAGAACTTGCCAAAAAATTAGATGAAGAAGTTTATGCGCTATTGAAAGGCTGATTTAATGCTGAACGGGGCTGTCCAAATAATAAGGGCAGCCTTTTTTATTTGTCTTGAATAATCGCTTCATTTTAATAGAAACATGGAAAAGTCATACATTTCCATATATAATAATAGAATACTAAATTTTTCTAAATGAAAGGGGTTTCTATGAAAAGTTGGTTTAAATCGAACAAGCGAAAACTCCTTCCCTTTGTGGCTGTTTTTCTTTTGGCAGAAGCACTTATTACTTATTATTTGTACACGTCACCATTTCAGGGAACAAGTTTGACAAGTGGACAAGGGGATCATGCTTCTTCTAGTACATTATCAACAACTAGAAATATTCCAGTTGAAAAAGATAATCCGTTCGATCATAAAAACAAATTGAATGAAGTTCATGTTGTTAATTACATTCATTGGATGTCCCATCAAAAAGTTAAAGCAGAAAACAAGTGGACACACTATGAGATGACGCCGGAAAGAATTGATTGGCTACTGGAGAAAGTGCAAGAAGCCGATTATAAACATGAGGAAGTGTATGTGGAAATTCTGACAAAGTGGCAGAAAGGTGACTTTGCAACGGCGCACCTTGATCATAATAGAGTGTGGTCTTTACTTAATGGGACTGTTGGAAAAGCAACGGGCGTAATGACGGAAGAAGAAGAAAAAGAGTACTTGGAAAATCCAAATATCAAGTTTAAATAATGGATACAACATCACCTTGTGGTAAAATGATTGGTAATTCACACAGTACAAAGGTGGTATATGTCAGATGAATGAAATCAGAAGTTTTGCAAGAACAGAAGAGCAAAAACATTTAGTCACTAAAGCATCTTCTTTGGCTTCGGATTTTTATACCCGCGCTGCTCATTATGATCAAAATGCTGCATTTCCTTTTGAGAATTTCGAGGCTCTTAAGAATGCAGGTGTTATGGATCTTACCATCCCAAAGGAATATGGTGGAAAAGGAGCAGGGCTTTATGATTTTGTTTTACTGCAGGAAACCATTGCTCAAGGTGATGGCCCTACTGCGCTGAGTCTTGGTTGGCATTTAGGTATTATGATGAATGAAGGAATTAATAGATCATGGTCTGAGGATATATACGAAAAGGTTTGCCGGGAGATTGTTCAACACAACAAATTGATTAACAGTGCACATAGCGAAAGAAAGACAGGCAGCCCTGCAAGAGGGGGGAAACCTGAAACCGTTGCAAAGAAGCTTACCGGAGGCGGTTGGCAAATTAACGGGAGAAAAAATTTCACTTCCCTTGCCCCAGTCTTGGATTACTTCATCATATCAGCGAGCATTGAAGGGACGGAAGATGTAGGAGAGTTTTTGCTTCCGCGCGAACTGAAGGGAATCTCTATAGAAGAAACGTGGAACACTATGAGCATGAGAGCCACCAGAAGTGACGATTTGGTGCTAACGGATGTAATAGCAAATAAAGAAGCACTTCTATACATAAAAAAGAAAAAAGCACCGAAACCACAAGGGTGGCTACTACATATACCCGCTTGTTACTTAGGCATAGCCATTGCAGCAAGAAATGAAGCCGTCTCATTTGCTGATTCTTATCATCCAAACAGCCTGCCTCATCCTATTAGAGAAGTACCTAAAGTAAGAGAACGGGTAGCAAAGATGGATGTGGAATTGACTGCAGCCCGGCATTTATTGTACAGCGTGGCGAGACTATGGGATGAAGAGCCTGATAAGCGCAATGAACTTGTTGGTGAGCTTGCCACAGCTAAGTTGGTTGCAACAAACAGCGCCATCTCCATTGTTGATGAAGCGATGCGGATCGTCGGCGCTCAAAGCCTGCATGCAGAACATCCTCTACAACGCCATTATCGTGATGTCCGGGCAGGTCTTCACAATCCCCCGGCCGATGAAATCACGCTGGAGTTGCTTGCTAAGCAGGCTTTTTTAAAAGAAAGTTAAGAAAATGTAAATCCGTTGATTTCCGTTCCAGGCGCTTCGCTTGCTGCGGGCGGTCAGTGAGCCTCCTCAGGCTTCGCCTTCCGGGGTCTCACCTGTCCCTTCCTCCCGCGGGCGTCTACGCGCCTTTCACTGCAATCACCAAAGTGGCTACATGAAGGGTTTTAGTACAGCACCTAACCGAGTTACGTGAATAAGCATTAACGTATCGTTTATGTAATTTTTAGCTGTGGATTGGAGCAAATGGCGAAGACTCCAGCGGGGGAGTAACGGTAGGTTGAGACCCCTGAAGCGTTGTGAGGAGGCTCAAGGCACCGTCCCGCGGAAAGCGAAGCCATTTGCGTAAAGGAACAGCGGGGCAATCCAGTAACTGAAGTTTTTTTATAAATAAATGGTTTTTTTAGAAGTACAGACTGAGATAAAAAGAGAGTGATGTTATGCACGAAAATTTTAACAAAGGAAAAGGAGACTGGCGCTATCCCATTGCACATAAAGAAGCATGGATTGGGATTGCGCTTGTTATGTTCCATTTTGCTTGGTGGTACGGTTTTGCTTATGGCTTTGGATCAAAGCCGGTCGAATCATATACATATATTTTAGGTTTTCCCGCATGGTTTTTTTATAGTTGTATACTGGGCTTTATCATCATCATTATACTCGTCATTCTAGTTGTTCGATTCTTGTTTAAAGATCTTCCTTTAGAATCAGATGAAGAAGGAGATCGCCCATGAACTTTCAAGTGATCATTCCTTTGTTGATATTTCTCATTATTATTTTTCTTATTGGAGTTTTTGCCTCCAAAAAATTAGCTAACTCATCTTCATTTGTACAGGATTATTTCCTTGGAGGAAGAGAGCTTGGAGGACTATTGCTGGCAATGACAATGGTCGCGACGTATGGAAGTGCGTCAAGCTTCATTGGCGGACCGGGAATTGCTTACCAGACAGGACTTGGTTGGGTGCTTCTGGCCATGATACAAGTGGTGACAGGGTATTTTGTTTTAACGATTTTAGGGAAGAAATTCGCCATTATGGCACGAAAAATGAAAGCCATCACCCTGATTGATTTTTTAAAAGAAAGATATCAGAGTAAGTGGGTTGTATTATTATCTGCAAGCAGCATCATTCTTTTCCTTTTTTCCGCGATGGCAGCGCAATGGATAGGCGGGGCAAGGCTGATTGAGTCGATAACTGGTCTTTCTTATACTTCTGCATTATTTATATTTGCTGCTTCCGTATTGGTCTATGTGATCATCGGCGGATTCCGTGCGGTCGCCATAACAGATGGAATGCAGGGAATTATCATGGTAGTGGGGACCGTTGTTATATTAGCAGGAACCATCATTGCCGGAGGTGGCATTCCTGCAATTATGAGTGATTTAATGGCGGAAAATCCTAATCTCATCACCCCTTTTGGTGCTGATGGATCTTTGACGCCCTTATATGTTTCTTCTTTTTGGATCCTAGTGGGGGTAGGAGTGGTTGGCCTTCCTCAAGTAGCTGTCAGGGCTATGTCGTATAAAAACTCAAAAGCTATGCATGCAGCGTTGATTATCGGTACCATCGTCGTTGGTTTCATCATGCTAGGCATGCACTTGGCGGGTGTATTCGGAAGAGCGGTATTACCTGGCTTAGATACACCAGATACAGTCATGCCACTATTGGCCTTGCATGTTTTGCCAGGTTGGTTGGCAGGGATTGTCTTGGCAGCACCGATGGCTGCCATTATGTCCACGGTTGACTCCCTTTTGCTAATCGTGAGTTCCTCCATTGTAAAAGACGTTTATTTAAATTATATTCGTCCTGACGCACCGGAAAAGAATATCAAAAGGATAAGCATTGGAGTAACAGCAGTAGTCGGTGTACTTGTGTTTTTTATGGCCATTGACCCGCCAGCATTCCTTATTACCTTAAACCTATTTGCCTTTGGTGGATTGGAAGCGGCCTTTATCTGGCCGGTTGTTTTGGGTCTTTATTGGAAAGGTGGCAATGCAATGGGGGCTTTAGCTTCCATTTTTGTAGGGGTACTTACCTATATAGGAATAACGGTATATTATCCTGATGCATTTGGAATGCATAGTGTCGTAATGCCAGTGATGCTTTCTCTCCTATCATATGTTTTAGGTAGCATTGTAGGCAGAAATCGAAAGAGGCAGGAACACCAAGAAATAATAAACAAGTATTTACTTTAATTAAAAGAGTAGGAGTTTATGATGAACAAGCTAAAACAGCTTTATGATAATAGTAGAGAAAAAGCGAGTAGCTTTATGAGGGAAAGCAAAAGGCATCTTGTGATAAGTCTTCTCTTTTATATATCCGTTTTTGTTATCGTGTTAAGTTATTTCTTCTTTACGGGTGCAGGAAAGTGGTTTGATATGCTTTTGATTGTTGGAACTGGTGCATTGGCTTTAGTTTTAGGGCTAGGTATTACGTTGCTCCTCTTGAAAGTATTAGAGGGATTACCAAAGTTTCTGGTGGCTGTCATCGTTGCTTGTATCGTTGTAATATATAGTGTTGGCGCATTTATGGGTCCATTTTTCCGATTAATGGGTTTTACCATCCTCGTGCTGGCTATATTTTTAGGAATTACCGTTTTTCTATATCGTAACAAGAAAAAAGTACTTTTTCTCTTTTTTGGTTTCATTACGGTTGGCTTGCACATAGCAGCTGTCTATCTAGCTGTTACAGATGGCAAAGAAGGCCCTTGGTCACTTGAAGTAGACGGTAACAAGCCGGCAATATCAAATCCGGCTGACAATGGAAACTCCAAAGTTCAATATTTTACATATGGAAGTGGCAAGGATGAGCGCAGGGAAGAATATAGAGATGTAAAATTTGAATCCCCTACTGTCAATATGTCGTCGTTTGTTGCCCAGCCTAAAGGGTTGAATAAATGGTATCGAGAATGGTTTTGGGGCTTTAATTTATACAATGCCCCGTTGAATGGTCGAGTTTGGATGCCTGAAGAAGAAGCGGAAGGAGGGTATCCTCTCGTATTAATCGTACATGGCAATCATAATATGGCCGATTTTTCGGATGGTGGATATGCATATCTTGGTGAGATGCTTGCAAGTAAAGGGTATGTCGTTGCGTCTGTGGACCAGAACTTCATTAACTCCGGTAAAACAGGTCATATCGGTTGGGATAACGCCGGGAGGGCATGGTTGTTGCTAAAACATTTGGAGTTGTGGCAGTCATGGAACGAAGACAAAACACATGCGCTGTTCAATAAAGTGGACATGGATAATATTGCTCTCATCGGACATTCAAGGGGGGGAGAAGCTGTCAGCATTGCTAAGCTATTCAATGACCTTGACCGGTTTCCAAATAACGCAAAAGTAAGTTTGAACTTTGATTTTTCAATAAAGTCATTGGTGGGGTTATCGCCTGGTGATGGTCGATTTAAACCGGGAGATCAGTCAGTAAATCTCCAAGACGTTAACTACCTTACCCTTCAAGGTGGGAATGATACCGACCATACGAATTACCTTGGTATGAGACAATTTCAGCGTGTTTCTTTTTCAGATAGTTTTGACGGGTTCAAAAGCAGTATTTATATCAATGGCGCCAACCATGCCCAATTCAATTCTGATTGGGAAGTGGATCAGCCGAGCCCATATTGGTGGTTTATGAATCGGAAAGAAATAATGGATCCGGAAATGCAAAGAGAAATCACCAAGCTGTATGTTTCTGCCTTTCTAGACGCCACTTTAAAAGGGAAACGTGAATACCGCGACGTTTTTAATGATAAGGAAATTGCTTCGTCGTGGATTCCAACAGATCCGCTAAGAGTGCGCTATGAGGATCGAGATTTTCAATCTATCGCTTCATTTGAGGAAGATGCGGATGTAACCCAAACTACCCAGGAAGGCGGCCGATTACAAGGATATAACCTCCGTGTCTGGAAAGAAATTAATTTACTTCAAAGAAATAAAGAACAGCAAAATAATCAGGTAGTAAAATTGGGTTGGACGAATAAAAATAGTCGATATACCATTACATTGCCTGAAGGTACTGCCAAAAACTTCTCAGAAGAAACTGTATTGAGGTTTGATGCAGTCCAGGCCCATCCAACAAGGTATGATTTTTATTCTATCGAACCACCTGAAGGGTATGAAGATAAAGCAATTCCAATATCAGTGAGTGTTAAAGCAAAGGGGATAGCGGATTTTGATGGCAGAGTAAGAAAAACCATTTACATCGAACCTACTTATACGACAACATTATACCGTTTTGATTGGTGGAACGAGCGTTACGGCAATCAATATGAACATATGCTTCAAACATACGGTATACCTTTGAAGTATTTAAAAGAGGACTTTCCTGACATAGATTATACTCAGATAGAAGAGGTTACCTTTGAATTCAACCAGACCGATAGCGGTTTGATTTTCTTAGATAACATCGGCTTTAACAACTAATCAATGAATAAAAACACCCACTCTCCCTCATAGTAAAGATAGAATCATCACACAAGGGGGAGAGTAGGTTGAACATGAAAAAAATCATCATACTGCTGCTTCTCTCCATTCTTCTTCAGCCTCTGAATGCTTCTGAGTCAAGTACTCTGACACCACTGTCCATTAATCAAACGGATGCGGCCTCCTTTCTTTATGAAATAGAAAAGCCAAAAGACAGCAACATCGTTTCCCTGCCTTTACTTGTTCATTTTATTGATGTGGGACAAGGGGACGCAATCCTCTTGCAAACCCCCAATGGTTCCAACGTACTTGTAGATACCGGACCAAAAGATTCGTCCAAAAAGCTGCTTGCTTATTTAAAGAAGGTAAACGTGTCATCCATAGATTTATTGGTCATCACTCACCCCGATTTTGATCATATTGGTGGAATTCCATTCTTACTGGAAAAGTTACCTGTAAAGAAAATATTAGACAGCGGCAAGGCCCATACAACCTTAACATTTATTCAATACAAACAATACGTATGGAACAATATCGTCCCTGTTCAATATGCAAAAGAAAAAATGAAGTTGGACATTGATCCGAAGTTGAAAATCAAGGTGTTAAACAGCGGTTCCGAAGAAAAAGAAACAAACAATGCATCTATTGTCCTCCATATTACATATGGTGAAATGAAATTTCTATTAATGGGTGATACAGAAGAACAAGAAGAAAAGAGAATGAGCAGGAAATATAACCTGGAATCGACCATCTTGAAAGTCGCGCATCATGGTTCGAACAGTTCCTCCACCGCTTCGTTTTTAAAGGATGTTCAGCCTAAAATCGCAGTAATATCCGCCGGGAAAGATAATGACTTCCATCACCCGCATTTGCCTGTTTTAAACAGATTGATTGAGAGCGGTGCAGATATTTATAATACTGCGGAGTCCGGGAGCATTGTTTTTTCAACAGATGGGAAGCTGTTATTTGTCAACAATCGTCCCTGGCTTTATGCTAGTCAGCAAAAGCAGGAAACGAAGAAGTCGGTTGTCATCACTGGTTTGGATGTAAAAGAAGAAATGGTGACATTAGAAAATAAAAGCGCTGAAACAGTTGATATGTCCTATTGGAAGCTGGTAAGTAAAAAAGGATATCAAACATTTGATTTCCCTGAAAATTATAAGCTCCAACCAGGCGAATCTATTTACATTGCTTCAGGCGCACATAAGCAACATTTCAAAAAATATATCCATTGGCTCAGTGATCATTTATGGAATAATAATGGAGATAAAGCCCAGCTTTATGACGATCAAGGAGATTTAGTGGATGAATATGAAGCAAGTGCGAAGGACGAATAGGTTTTAAATCTCTCGAATGGTGTTATGTAAGTAGATAAGAACCTTTATCTAAAAGCCAACGCGAGGAGCCTTGAAAAATTGAGAAAACTAAAAAAACCAGTTCGTCTGACACTAGCACTTATCATAAGTCTTTTCTTATTCATGTTGTACATCCATACCACCAAGGAAGAGGTTATTGCATCAGCAATAAAGGAATCAAATCAAAACGGCGTATCATTAAGTCTGCAAAATCCATACGTCATGCCAATCAAAGTTTACAGAGCTGCCATGATTGACGGGAAAGAAAATGAGCTACCCATCACCGCTTACAGTGTTAAACTCAACGGGGTGTATACTGGTGGTGACTCAAGTCTAGATGAGTCATTCATGTCTACCCAAACAGAGGAGTTTGAGGAATTAAAGGAGGTTACGATTCCGAGTGTCACTTCCAAAAAAGAAGAAATCTACAGCATCTACATTACAGACCAAAAAAGGGATGGAAGTGTAGAAGCTGCAGAAAAAGTCAAAATCACCTTTAAAATATTCTCCTTCCTCCCAATAACAACAACAATATCACTCTAAACACTGCATAACCTGCAGTGTTTTTTGTATTTATAAGGCAGTTGATTTCCGTTCCAGGCGCTTCGCTTGCCTGCGGGCGGTCCGTGAGCTTGCGGGGTCTCACCTGTCCCTTCCTCCCGCGGGCGTCTGCGCGCCTTCCACTCCAATCAACAAGGTGACTTCATTCACCTTATGAATTATGAAAATGCATCTAACTGAGTTAACTGAATAAGCAATAACATCCCTTTTTCATAATTTTCAGCTGTTGATTGGAGCAAAAGCCGAAGACTCCTGAGGGAGATAGCGCTAGGTGGAGACCCCACAGGCGTAGCCGAGGAGGCTCCAGCAGGGCCCCTAGGAAAGCGAAGCCATTTGCGGAAATCAACAGCGGCTATTAAGGGGCATTTTGGCCAGTTTTTTTCTTATTGGCCTATCAGACAAAAGAGTAATTTAACTGCATTAGGGGAAAATAAAACAACTTATGAGCGTTAATAAAGGTGTTTAAGGTGATAAAGAGAGGGAATGTACATAATGGAGATTGTCAATTATAACTACCTATACAACTGGATAGTTCTAAGCTCAATTGCCGATCCCCGCTGGTGGCTGCTATTTGCATCCATATTTTGGCCTTGGTTGTTATGGTGGTGGGTAGTAGAAAAATCCAGGATGTTCGAGATTCTGGCCTTTGGTCTCTTTTGGGCTGCAATGGCAACCTGGCTTGATTTACTGGGGACAGAATATGGGAAGTGGAGCTACCCCATTAAATTAAACAATGACATTCAAACGCTGCTTCCAGCAGATACAGCGGTTATTCCTGTCATGTATATGCTCCTTTATCAGTATACGTCTACTTGGAAATCATTTGTCATAGGCAGTGTAATATCTGCAGCGCTACTATCATTTATATTTGAACCACTTTTTCTGATGCTTGATATGCTGGATTTGAAAGAATGGTCCCACACGAAATCATTTTTCTCTTTTCTCTTTTTGGCAATTGCCACGAGAACTCTCTTCTTTTTTATAAAAAAGAAGCAGGCTACTTTTTAGTTGACTAACATGTATATACAAGTTAGACTAGTTTACACCGACATGTATATACAAGTTGTCGTACAAATGTAAGCGTTTTTTGAGTGAATTTGTATTATCTTATAAAGAAAAAATATATTTACTATTTTGGAGGGATTATCATGTTCAAAAAACTTTTCGGAATGAAAGAAACCACCCAAACACCTACGGAGGAAACCGTCCTTGCACCTTTAAGCGGAAGAGTGGCAGAGCTGAGCGAGGTTCCAGATCCGACATTTTCACAGAAAATGATGGGAGATGGGTTGGCAATCGTTCCAACTGAAGGGGAAGTCGTTTCACCTGTTGATGGAGAAATCGTGCAGTTCTTCCATACAAAACATGCAATTGGCATTCGTTCACTCTCAGGAGCGGAAATACTTATCCATGTCGGACTTGAGACGGTGTCCATGAACGGGGAAGGCTTTGAAGGACATGTAAAAGAAGGCGATAAAGTAAAAGCTGGAGACAAATTGATTACTTTTAATATCGATCTTATCAAAGAGAAGGCAGCTGATATTATCACTCCAATCGTTATTACAAATGGGGAAAATGTCGAAAGCCTCGATAAGAAATCCATGGCTGATGCTGTAAAAGGCCAAACGGAATTGTTTCAGCTTAAAATGAAAAATTAAGTTGATTCCAATATAAGAATTGTAAACGAATAGAGAAGGCATACAGGAGGAAACAGAAATGGACATAAGAAAACAGACGGAAGAAATTGTCCAAGCCTTAGGGGGAAAAGAAAACGTCAGCGCAGCCACACATTGTGTGACTCGTCTCCGTTTGGCTTTGCATGATGAAAGTAAGGTAGACCAAAAAGCGTTAGAAAGCATTGATGTGGTGAAGGGTTCTTTCTCCACTAATGGTCAATTCCAAGTTGTAATCGGACAAGGAACTGTTAATAAGGTTTACAAAGAGTTTGTTGATATTACCGGTGTAGGAGAAGCCTCAAAAGATGAAGTGAAAAAGGCTGCCGAATCCAATTTGAATCCACTGCAGCGTGCGATAAAAACATTAGCGGATATTTTTATTCCGATACTGCCAGCCATTGTTACAGCAGGTCTATTAATGGGGATAAACAATTTGTTAACAGGGCCGGGTATCTTTTACGATGAGCAATCTGTTATTGATGTTCATACTGAATGGGCAGATATTGCAAGTATCATTAACCTGATAGCCAATACAGCCTTTGTCTTTTTACCGGGTCTTATTGGTTGGTCCGCAGCGAAACGCTTTGGCGGTAGTGAACTGTTAGGGATTGTGCTTGGACTTATGCTTGTTCATCCAGATTTACTTAATGCATGGGGATATGCAGAAGCACAAGAAGACGGAGCGGTTGAAACTTGGAAATTCTTCGGTTTAGAGATTGAAAAGGTAGGTTATCAAGGACAAGTATTACCTGTTCTTGTTGCGGCATTTGTACTGGCTAAAGTGGAGCAATTTTTATCCAAACGTATAAGTGATGCGTTTCATATGCTTATCGTCCCGCCAATCACTTTATTATTGACAGGATTTGTAACGTTTGTAGCAATCGGACCTGTTACATTCGCTATTGGTAATTTCCTGACGAACGGATTTGTAGGAATTTTCGATGCTGTTCCTGCACTTGGCGGACTTATTTATGGTGGTCTGTATGCACCGTTAGTAATTACAGGGATGCATCATACTTTCCTTGCAGTAGATTTTCAGCTTATTGCGACAATTGGTGGAACATTCTTATGGCCGATGGTTGCCCTGTCTAACATCGCACAAGGGTCAGCTGCATTTGCCATGATGCTTGCGACGAAAGATGAGAAGTTGAAAGGTTTGGCATTAACATCTTCCATTTCAGCTTGGTTGGGGATTACAGAACCAGCAATGTTTGGTGTTAACTTACGTTTTCGCTATCCATTCTTTGCAGCAATGATTGGATCTGCCATTGCAGGAATTATCATAACCATTGCTGGTGTTAAGGCTCCGTCTATCGGGGTGGGTGGAATACCTGCATTCTTCTCCATTATGGCGGAATACTGGCCGATTTTCTTCCTTGGAATGGGGATTGTACTTGTCGTACCATTTGTCATTACTTTCTTAATAGCAAAAGTGAAAATGAGAAAAGAAGCGTAAAGATTGTAAAAAGGGGGTGACCCCTTTTTGCAATTTTTTCAATTATGAAGGGAGAGGTTGATAGATGAAGCATTCTTGGTGGAAGGAAAGTGTCGTATATCAAATTTATCCTCGTAGTTTTATGGATTCCAACGGCGATGGGATTGGTGATATTCAAGGGATTATTATGAAGCTGGATTATCTAAAGGAACTTGGTATCGATACCATATGGCTATCACCAGTATACGAATCGCCAAATGATGATAATGGGTACGACATTAGTAACTATATGGAAATAATGGATGAGTTCGGATCAATGGAAGATTGGGAAGAGCTGTTACAGCAGATACATATGAGAGATATGAAATTGATCATGGACCTTGTGGTCAATCATACTTCTGATGAGCACGAGTGGTTTGTGCAGGCGAAAACATCCAGGGAAAATCCATATAGGGACTATTATATTTGGAGGGACCCAAAAGAAGACGGCAAGGAGCCGAACAACTGGGCATCCAATTTTGGAGGATCTGCTTGGGAATACAATGAAGAAACAAAAGATTATTACTTGCACTTATTCTCCAAAAAGCAGCCAGACCTAAACTGGGAAAACGAAAAGCTGCGTGAAGAAGTATATCAAATGATGAAATGGTGGTTGGATAAAGGTGTTGACGGTTTTAGGATGGATGTCATCAACTTCATTTCTAAAATCGATAATTTGCCTGACGGAGAAATTAAGCCTGGGAAAAAATATGCTTCGGGAAGCAAGTTCTACCGTAACGGACCAAAGATCCATGATTACTTGAAAGAAATGAATGAGAAGGTATTATCGCAATATGATGTCATGACAGTAGGAGAGATGCCTGGGGTTACTCCTGATCAAGCAAAGGACTATACAGGTGAAGAGAGAAATGAACTGAACATGGTTTTCCAATTTGAACATATGGGATTGGATAATGGAATGAATGGTAAATGGGACTTGCAGGAACTGGATTTACTTGATCTCAAACAAAGTTTATCGAGGTGGCAGTATGCTCTAGCAGAAAGTGGCTGGAACAGTCTCTATTTTAACAACCATGATCAACCAAGGTCCGTCTCTAGATTCGGAAACGACGGAAAATACCGAGTGGAATCCGCTAAAATGCTGGCTACGCTTCTTCATATGATGAAAGGTACTCCATATGTTTACCAGGGAGAAGAAATAGGAATGACAAATGTTCGGTTTGATTCTATTGAATCCTACAAAGATATTGAAACACTTCAAGCTTATTCCGACTTAAAAGAGCAGGGGTGGAGTGAGCAGAAAGTAATGGAAAGCCTCTTCCAGAAAAGCAGGGACAATGCCAGAACTCCAATGCAGTGGAGCGATGAGGAGCACGGTGGTTTTTCTACAGGGGAACCTTGGCTGGCCATAAACCCGAATTACAAATCTATCAACGTAGAAGCGGAAAGAAATAATGAACATTCTATTTTTCAATATTACAAACGATTGATTCAATTGAGAAAACAGAATGACCTGATCATTTATGGGGATTATCAATTGATCCTTGAACATGATCCGGAGATTTTCTCCTATGTTAGAAGCTATCAAGACAAAAAGCTGCTTGTGATTTGTAACTTTTATGACAAGGAGCCTACATTCAAACTACCTAAAGATATTAATTTTATGACTAAACAACTATTATTAAGCAACTATACGGTAGAAGAACAAAGTAATATTGCTGAGTTTACCTTGCAGCCATATGAAGCACGAGTATATTTATTGAATTAACATCTACTATCTAAAGAATAGAAAAAGAGGTGCTTGAAATGAGTAAAATAGAACAAGAACCGTGGTGGAAGAGGTCTGTTGTTTATCAGATCTACCCAAAAAGCTTCAATGATACTACCGGAAACGGCGTAGGTGACATTCAAGGTATTATTGAGAAACTTGATTACTTAAAAGAACTTGGAGTGGATGTTATTTGGTTGACTCCTATTTACAAATCACCGCAAAAAGATAATGGCTACGATATCAGTGACTATTTTTCCATTCACGAAGAATATGGAACGATGGAAGACTTCGATCAGCTTTTATCTGAAGCGCATGATAGAGGAATTAAAGTTATCATGGATATTGTCGTGAACCATACATCGACCGAACATGAATGGTTTCAGAAATCAAAAGAGCAGAAAGATAATAACCCATACCGCGACTTTTATATTTGGAAGGACAGCAAAGAAGATGGCAGCGAACCGACAAACTGGGAATCTAAATTTGGCGGGAACGCTTGGCAACATGATGAACAAACCGGTCAATGGTATTTGCATCTATTTGATGTGACGCAAGCAGACTTGAATTGGGAGAATGAAGAAGTTCGCAAACAAGTCTATGATATGATGACTTTTTGGTTTGAAAAGGGAGTGGATGGTTTTAGGTTAGATGTAATAAACCTTATTTCAAAAGACCAGAGTTTCCCGGATGATGATGGATCGGTGCCTCCAGGCGATGGCCGTAAATTTTACACAGACGGACCTCGAGTTCACGAATACATGAATGAAATGTACGAAAAAGTATTTTCTAAATATGACAGCATGACGGTAGGGGAAATGTCCTCAACGACAATTGATCATTGTATTAAATACACTCGACCAGATCGAAACGAGCTCAGCATGACATTTAACTTCCATCATTTAAAAGTGGATTATCCGAATGGAGAAAAATGGTCTGTTGCAGATTTTGATTTCCAACAATTAAAGGATATTTTATCTACATGGCAGATTGAGATGGAAAAAGGCGGCGGTTGGAATGCATTGTTCTGGTGCAACCATGATCAACCACGTGTCGTATCCCGATATGGAGATGATGGCAAATATCACAATAAATCAGCAAAAATGCTTGCTACAAGTATGCATATGATGAGAGGTACTCCTTACATTTATCAAGGGGAAGAGTTCGGAATGACCAACCCGGGATTTGTAAAAATAAGTGACTACCGTGATGTGGAATCTTTAAATATTTTCAACTTAAAGAAGGAAGCTGGAATGAGCGAGGAGGAAATACTAGAGATTCTCCGCCATAAATCCCGTGATAATTCTAGAACGCCGGTTCAGTGGAATCGTGAAGAAAATGCAGGTTTCACGAATGGCACACCTTGGATTGGAGTCGCAAATAACTACAAAGAAATAAACGCAGAGACAGCATTGAATGACGAAAATTCCGTTTTCTATCATTATAAAAAGTTAATTGAATTACGCAAGAACTATGATGTTATCACACATGGAGATTTCCAATTGATTTCAGGAGATGATCCACAAATATTTGCCTATATACGTAATTGTGAAAATGAAAAACTACTTGTAGTAAGCAATTATTATGGCAAGGAAAGTTCCTTTGTCCTACCAGAGGATGTAGATGTGGATGGGTACAAGTCAGAGGTGCTATTAAGCAACTATGAGGATTCTAGCAGTCAGTATAGTGAATTGACTTTGCGTCCATACGAATCCATCGTTTATCACCTGAAAAAGTAATGCTACAATAGCTGTAGGTGGTAGAAAATGAAAAATAATAAATATCAGGCAATTTATCAGCAGTTGGTTATGAAAATAGAAAGACAAGACTTCTTGGCTGGAAATAAGCTTCCGTCCGAGCATGAACTGATGGAGCTTTTCAATACATCTAGAGAAACGGTAAGAAAAGCACTAAATCAACTTGCTCAGAACGGTTATATCCAAAAAGTACGAGGAAAAGGATCGATTGTGCTGGCACGTGATAAATTTGATTTTCCCATTTCTGGCTTGGTCAGCTTTAAGGAACTAGCAGTGAAAATGGGGAAACCATGGAAGACAATTGTACACGAACTTGAAACAGTTGTAGGATCTCCGGATTTACAAGCTAAATTAGGAGAAAAAGAGCTGTGGAAGGTAGTCCGTTCTCGCAGAGTGGATGATGAAAGTATTATCTTGGATAAAGATTACTTCATCAAAAGCCAAGTGCCTTATTTAGACACAGAAATTTGCACAAACTCCATCTATGATTACTTGGAATCGGAAAAAGGAATGCAAATAGCCTTTGCCGATAAAGAGGTGACAGTAGAGGAAGCAACGGATGAGGACAGGCAGCTGTTGGACTTAAATGGTTTAACTCATGTTGTGGTGGTAAAAAGCATTGTCCATCTTGACGATGCAAGTCCCTTTCAATTTACGGAATCGCGCCACCGTTTGGACAAATTCCGATTTGTTGATTTTGCAAGAAGAATGAAATAAGTGTGAGGAAAGGCACTCTCGTTAATGGGAGTGTCTTTATTATTTCTTAGCGTCCTCATCATCCTTATGAAGACCTCAGTGACAAGAAATAAGGAGGAGAGAGGTCCTCATCACCGTTATGAAGACCTCAGTGACGAAGAAAAAGGAGGAGAGAGGTCCTCATCATCGTTATGAAGACCTCAATGACAAGAAAAAAGGAGGAGAGAGGTCCTCATCATCGTTATGAAGACCTCAATGACAAGAAAAAAGGAGGAGAGAGGTCCTCATCACCGTTATGAAGACCTCAGTGACAAGAAAAAAGGAGGAGAGAGGTCCTCACCGCCCGAATGAAGACCTCAGTAACAAGAAAAAAGGAGGAGAGAGGTCCTCATCGCCCGTATGACGACCAGGGTGACAATGAAAATTCATAGGAATGCTCAAAGTTGAAGCGCAAAGGCAAGATTGGGCTAAGGTTATCCGATATATTCCATAAGCGGTAAGCTGCGTTCAAAGAAATTTGTACCTCATTTGGGCCTCTGGTTTATGCTGCATTAGCGATTTTGTTTTTTCTATAAATATTTTAATTTTCAAATATATCATTTAAATTACCCTTATCTTCTTATATAATAGTTATATTAAAGATTCGATTATCGAAATAAATGGAGGGGAAGTAAATGGCGCAAGTATTAAATAAAGCATTAAAAAGAGAGGAAGTCCCGTTAGAGCAAACTTGGAACCTTGAGGATTTGTTTGTTTCCACAGAAGAGTGGGAGAAGGAGTTGCAAGCGGTCCAAGCGGAACTATCGACTGTCACTCGTTACAAGGGGAAAGTTGTGAAAGATGCGAAAACACTACTTATGTGTTTGAAGGACAAGGATTCATTGACAGAGAGAGTAGTGAGAGTGATGACTTTTGCTTCCCTGAAACAATCCGAAGATGGAACGAATCCTGAAAATCAAGCTAATTCGACTCGTGTAGGCGGCATGCTTTCCAATTTCAGCGCCAGTATTTCATTTGTTCAATCTGAAATCCTGCAATTAGATGAGGAAACTTTGAATGCATACATAGCAGAAGAACCGGAGTTGGGAGAATATAAGAAATCCTTGATGGATGTTTTGGAAACAAAGCCACATAAACTTTCTCCTGAAGCTGAAGAAGTACTTTCTGCTTTTGGAGAAGTGCATAATGCACCATATACCATCTATCAAAGGAGTTTAATATCAGATATGAGATTTCCGTCATTCTTTACTGATGATGGACAGGAGCATCCGCTATCTTTTAACTCTTTTTCTAATTACGAAGGGTCTTCTAATACAGAATTACGTAGAAAAGCCTACCAAACATATATTGATACACTAAAACAATACAAGCATACGTATGCGGCAACTTATGCAACAGAAGTAAAAAAGCAGGTGGTAGAAGCACGTCTGCGAAACTATGATTCTGTAACGGATATGCTTCTTCACGACCAACAAGTAACGAAAGTGATGTACCATAATCAATTGGATACGATCTTAAATGAGTTGGCACCACATATGCGTAGATATGCAAAATTGAAAAAGCGTGTGCTAGGTTTAGAGACGATGCATTTTAGTGACTTAAAAGCTCCACTAGATCCAGATTTCAACCCGGAGATTACCTATGAGGAAGCATCTAAATTAATTTTAGAGTCATTAGAAGTGATGGGACCTGAATATATGGAAATAATGGAAGAAGGGCTGAACAATCGATGGGTTGATCTGGCTGATAACGTAGGGAAGGGTTCAGGTGCTTTCTGTTCCAGTCCTTATGGTGTCCATCCCTACATCCTGATGACTTGGAGTGACTCCATGAGGAATGCCTATACACTGGCCCATGAATTAGGTCATGCAGGACACTTCCGCTTAGCAGGCAGATACCAGAAGCTTTCTAACACACGTCCATCTAGGTATTTTGTAGAAGCTCCATCCACGATGAATGAAATGCTCTTGAGTCAGCACATTCTATCACAGCCAAATGATGAAAGAATGCGCAGATGGGTAATCTTACAATCATTAGGGACGTATTATCATAACTTTGTTACACATATTCTTGAAGGGGAGCTTCAACGTCGCGTTTACAACCTAGCGGATAAAGGGACTCCTATTACCGCCAATGTCCTATGTGAACAAAAGACAGCATTGCTTTCTGAATTCTGGGGAGATGCAGTGGAAATGGATGAAGGAGCGGGATTAACCTGGATGCGTCAGCCTCACTATTATATGGGACTTTATCCATACACCTACTCTGCCGGACTTACTGCTTCTACAGCTGCAGCTAAACAGATCCAAGAAGAAGGCCAGCCGGCTGTGGATCGTTGGCTATCCGCATTAAAAGCAGGAGGCACATTGAAACCGTTGGAACTGATGCAATTGGGTGGAGTTGATATGACAACACCTCAACCAATTAAAACAGCTGTCGCTTATGTCGGCTCATTAATAGACGAGCTAGAAAAAAGCTTTTCCTAAACCACCCCAACACCTTATCTGAACACAGATAAGGTGTTTTTAGTCTTTTGCGAAATGAAACAGCGTAGTCTATCAACATTCCCGTTTTAAACCCGATAAAAAAAGGAGAGAACCAAATAGTCAAGAACGGAAGGGCGTATTAAGTATGGAAAAGACAAGTGGAATACTACTAGACTCCGGTACAAATGAAGTGGAATTTCTTGAGTTTCTAATAGGAAGTACCAGCTTTGGCATAAATGTCTTAAAAGTAAGAGAAATCATCAAGCCTGTCGCAGTCACCAAAATCCCACATTCCCACAAAAATGTGGAAGGAATCATGGAACTAAGGGGAGAAGTCCTGCCAATCATTAACCTCAGAAAGGCATTAAATATAGAAGAGAAAAACGAGTTTTTGGAAGAAAAATTCATTGTTACGGAATTCAATGGCATGAAGGTCATTTTACGAGTAGATCATGTAACGCAGATTCATCGTCTATCATGGGCTGAGATGGAAAAACCAGCTTCCTTGCAGCATGGATTTGAAGATCATATAACGGGAATCATCAAACAACCTTCCCAGATGATTCTTCTATTGGACGTAGAGAAGATTATGTTTGATATATACCCTAACCTTGACAAAGAAGCGTCCCGTCTCAATGAAAACCTAAATCCTGCCCGGAGTGAAAAACGGATTATGATTGCAGAAGATTCCCCAATGCTAAGAAAACTTCTAGAAGAGACGTTGCTCGGAGCAGGATTTGAACATATTCAGTTCTTTGAAAATGGGAAAAGTGCATGGGAGTTCATGGAGACCGCAGTGAAAAACGGAAAGCAAAATGTAGATTTGTTAATTACGGATATCGAGATGCCCCAAATGGATGGGCATCATCTCACAAAGAAGATCAAGGAAGATAGCTTTCTATCAAAGATACCTGTTATCATATTCTCTTCTCTGATAACCGATCATCTTAGACATAAAGGGGATCAAGTAGGAGCGAATGCTCAAATCAGCAAACCACAATTGACAAAATTAGTTGAATTATTAGATGAGCAACTAGGTATTCATTGACATTCATAAAGAACGACGAAAGCCCAATCTTTTACTAGATTGGGCTTTCGTCATATCGTGCTCATAAATCATAAATAGCTCTCACCGAGTTTTTTAAATACAGGCTTTTGATATTGTCTTTTTGGATGGGTTTTTTGCCCATCTGTCGGTTGGAAATTTGTGTACCGTTGAAGTAAACTTTTCGCTACAGATAAAGACATATTAGCTTTTGGATTGCGGTAATGATCATTTAGCTCTCCAAGATGCGGCAATTCTGTAAAGTCTTCTTTTGTAGGTGGGAGGTGAAAGTAATAATCCCCTGCCAATACAAGAACGTCAGACTGTTGACGGCTGTTCTTGGGGTTTCTTGAAAAATGCAATCCTTTTTTTGTAGCTTTGCCTTCGGTGATAAGTTTCTCTAAGGCTTTTCTTTTTAACGTATAGAGAAACTTTGGATCCGGCGCGGTTTTTGCATGCCGATTTACAGTAAAGATGGCACGAGAGAGGTTTTCAATAGAAGATTCAATAGGGGAATCGGTTTTTCTTTGGTTTGAATAACTTTTATTATGCATAATAGGCTCCTTTCCTTTCCCTTATTATACTGTGCCTTCACTGAAAATGGAAGGGTGGCTCCAACTTCATCCATTATTGGGCTGAAGCTAGAGCATGTTCCGTGTTCTTTTCCATAAGTGAGATGAAAATATCAACATACTCGGGGTCCCATTGGGTGCCGCTTCCGCTTTGCAGAATAGCCAGTGCCTTTTCCTTTTTCATCCCTAACCGATATGGACGATCAGATGTCATGGCGTCATAGGCATCCGCAACAGCGATGATTCTGCCGAAAAGAGGAATCTCATGACCAATTAATCTATCAGGGTATCCTTTTCCATCAAAGCGTTCATGATGGTTTCTGACACCAGGTATTAATGGAGACATTGCTTCTTTCGGCTGTACTTGATCTAAAATAGTGGCGCCAAGCATTGGGTGTCGTTTTATTTCTTCAAACTCTAACTCTGAAAGCTTACCGTCCTTTAATAAAACCTCATCCTTCACTCCAATTTTGCCGATGTCATGAAGAAGGGCGGAGTTCTTTAGCAGCTCAAGCTGATGAGGGGGCAGTCCAGCTTTTTGGCCAATTAATACGGAGTACCTGCTCACCCTTAATGAATGTCCTGCTGTATATGGGTCACGCGCATCAAGGGTGGTGGAGAGGGTTTGATAAAAACTTTCCATCAACAGCCTATTGGTTTCATTTCTCTCCTCAAGTCCTTGCACCATGGAGTTAAACCCTTGAATTACTTGAGAAAATTCATCAGAATACAATTCTTTAGCGGGTGATAGTTTGTTATTTTCTACATTGTGCATCCCTTTTAACAATTGCGTGATGGGTTGGATGATGTCTTTAAATAACAAAAATGCCCCAAAAGAAGAAAACGCGGCAGCAATGAATAGAATCAATACTCCCCAATTCCAGAAATCCACTTCCAGAGAAATCGTTTCAAAGCGAACTTCGGTTGCCAGGCTGAATAAAAGAACGGGGAAAATTCCGATGAACAACGCGCTTACTAGAAACTTAGTGCGTAAAGACACGATAATATCGCCATGTATAGACAAAGATAAGCGATAGATGTTCTGTGCAGCTTCCTGTAGACAATCCAAAACAGGCCTTATTGCTTTGACTGTAAGGAAGTACTCGATGAACGCATGCATTCCCGCAATTAGCAGAGCACCAAGAGATGCAAGAAATACATATCGAAATGGCATGTTTAAAAGCCCGAGTCGTATGCAGATGATCGCGAGGATGATGGCGGGAACAGAGAGCCCAAGCAGGTGGGGACCTATTATTCTTTTCACTGTTAAAACGGGAAAACGTTGAATATGTAAAAAAGCTTTCTGATAGTCAGCATATGTATTCTCTGTTTTTGTAAGTATCGCTTTGATCGGTTGCAGTTGTTTGTGGAAAGCATAGAATTCACAAAGTACCATGATAAAAGCAGAGGTTAGTAAAATGCTGATCATTACATTTATTTCAGAAAGGGATAGGTTCAAAGTAGAGAAGATAAGGATGCCGCCTACCCCGAGAACTGCTATGGAAGAACCAAGTATATAATTTATAACAAGCTGTTTCACAAAACGACTATATGTTTGCTGGTGCAAGAAATCCCTTCCTTTATCACTAAATATTTCTAGTACAATTATAATCAATCTTAACGGTATGTTCTAGTAAATTTGTTGGATATGGAAAGTAAATGTTATTGAGGGCGAATTTGAACACGAGTCCCATTAGGTACTATTGATGCAAGTTGAAGGACATCTTGGTTATACATACGGACACATCCGCGAGAGACAGCATTTCCAATAGAGCTTGGATCATTCGTTCCGTGAATTCCATAAGATAATTTAGAGAGGGAGAGCCACATTGCGCCAAATGGACCACCAGGGTTAGGTTGTCGGTTTACGATAATATAATTTCCTACAGGTGTCTCAAAGAGCATCCTGCCTACTGCGATGGGATATGTTTTAATGATGGTCCCGTTTTCCTTTAGGACCAACTTTCTGTTTGCAATGGATATTTCGATGGAATAGGGGATGGTATTTGCATCAGGCAGACCGGGAATGATGATTTGCTGACCAGGATATATTACATTAGGGTTTGATATGGAATTTACCGCCAAAATCTCCGCTAATGGCCGCCGATAATCCAACGAAATAGAACTAAGCGTTTCCCCACGCCTCACAACATGTACAGCCACCACACTCACCTCTTTCATAATAAATATGTTAACAAGCATTTTAGAGTTTTATAGCTGTTGATTGGAGCAAAAGGCGAAGACTCCAGCGGGGGAGTAGCGACAATGTTGAGACCCCGCAGGGCGCAGCCCGAGGAGGCTCAAGGTCGCCCCGTGGAAAGCGAAGCCGTTTGCGGAAATCAACAGCGGTGTGTAACAGTTATCTTAAAAAAGCCGATGCATAGTGAGCAGCGGCTTTAAGTTACAATCAATCCATTATCTATAATAAGGATAAGGTGGATACGGTCTTGGGTACGGTCCTGGATATGGTCCATAATAAGGGTATGGTGGGTAAAAAGGTCTAGGAGCTAAAAGAGAACCTACTGCCAATCCCCCTAAAAACGGAAAAAAAGGAAACCCGAAACCTAATCCTCCAATAAATCTGTTATTCGGGTAGTTTCGATACATAGACATATGCCTCCTTTATAGGGTCTCTATAAGGTATGGCAATGTTAAATGGGTTGCGCTTGTACCGAGTAGCCCATTTATCGGCGTTCTAAAGTAAAAAATGCAATTTCAGGCGGGGCCAAAAAGCGATAAGGTTCTCTAGTAGTACCCAGACCTTTATTCACATATAAGGTTAAATCATCCAAATGATAAAAACCTTCATAAAACTTGGATCCTAAAGGAGGAGTAATGAGCGGACCGAAAAACGGAATCTGCACTTGTCCTCCATGGGAGTGACCAGAAAGTTGCAGATTTACATGAAACTGCTCTGCTATTGAGTCAGCTGCATCCCCTTCATGAGCCAATAATATTGTATAAGCGTCTTCAGGAATAGCACGCAGAGTTTCATTGAAATCAGGTCTCCCTAGCATCAAATCATCCACACCAGCAATGTATATTATGCTTTTGTCTATTAATTCTATTGTCGTATTCTCGTTTTTTAACACGGTGAAACCGGAAGTCTCCATTATTTCCTCATACGTCTCTGTTCCATATCCTCCATGATCGTGGTTTCCATAAATCGCAAATTTTCCAAGTGGAGCCTTGATTTGTTTCAAAATATTTATAAGGTTGTAGGAGCCATCGTACTCTAACGGGTTGTCCATTAAATCTCCTGTAAAAAAGACAATATCCGGTTCCTCTTCATTAATCAGACGTACTACTTTTTCTAACTCTGCTTGCCCGAAATGATGGCCAACATGCGTATCAGAAAATTGAGCAATCTTTATTCCGGAAAAACTTTTAGGGATATTAGGGTGCTTAATCGTATGTTTTAATTTGTTCATTTGCTTTGGTTCTATATATCTAGCATAAAAATAGCCTGCACCAGTTGTCAGTAAAACGGTGAATACTATTGTAAAGATTCGTTTAAAAAAGCCTCGTCTCGTTATTTTACTCATATATATACCAACCTTACCTATCATAATATCAACCATTATAGCACCTTTTAGAGGTGAATTTCTCTTTCTATCTTTCTACTTTTATATGGAAACTTTTTGTATAAATTTTATAAAACATTTTAATTATTTTGAATATTAGGTTAGAATAGTATAGAGACATAGGATTGGGGGAGATTTTATGGGAGAAAAGAAAGTTGTCATCGTTACTGGTGGCTCTAGCGGTATGGGGAAATATATGGCTTTGAAGTTCGCTCAAGAAGGTTACAATGTGGTGATTACCGGTCGTGATCTTGATCGACTTGCGCAAGCCAAAGCGGAGATTGAGGGACATGATGGCGAAGTCTTGACCGTTCAGATGGATGTAAGGGAGCCTGAGCATGTGGAGAGAATGGTTAAGTTGACGGACGAAGCATTTGGTAGAATCGATGTGCTTGTCAACAATGCAGCTGGAAACTTTATCTGCCCGGCCGAAAAATTATCTGTTAATGGGTGGAAATCTGTCATTGACATCGTCTTGAATGGAACGTTTTATTGTAGCTCTGCAGTGGGTAATTATTGGATGCAACGGAATGTTAAAGGCAGCATGATTAACATGGTAGCCACTTATGCCTGGAATGCAGGAGCAGGTGTGGTGCATTCTGCTGCAGCCAAAGCAGGAGTCCTTTCCCTTACAAGAACCCTTGCGGTTGAGTGGGGAACCAAATACGGAATCCGAGTGAACGCAATTGCTCCAGGACCAATCGAAAGAACTGGCGGGGCAGACAAATTGATGCAATCGGAGGAAGAGGCTAAAAAAGTTGCGGAAAGTGTCCCGTTGAAACGTTTTGGAACACCTGAAGAAATCGCAGAATTAGCATTCTTCCTTAGCTCCGAAAAAGCCGCCTACATAAATGGAGAATGCGTAACCATGGACGGCGGACAATGGCTACAACCATTTCCGTTTTAAGTCATAGTGATTTATAGCTGTTAATTGGAGCAAAAGGCGAAGACTCCTGCGGGGGAGTAGCGGCAATGTTGAGACCCCTGAAGCGTTGTGAGGAGGCTCAAGGTCGCCCCGCGGAAAGCGAAGCCATTTGCGGAAATTAACAGCGGTTGTAAGAAAGGTAATAGCTCGAGTAAAGCAATTTTTTATATTGCTTTACCGGGCTTTTTTTCATACTTGTATACCGGTTTTGCTCATACTAAGCAAAAGCAACAAGGAGGAAACACAATGAGCATCTATTACAAATATGATTGGGATGAAGAAAATAAAGAACTGACCGTCTATATAAACCCAACAGAAGCATTCTATGAGTTTTCCGTCGAATACGCCAGCAACCATGAAAAACTATCAAAAAGAAAAAATCTACTGGATTCAGCAAGAAAATTGGCATCAGAAGTGTTGCCCAAAGGGACGGTTGTCAATAGCTATCGAGTGAAATTTCAACAATTTCTGATCGCTGTACTGGATGAAAAGAATGGAGCCACAAGAGAATTTTTGGAAGGTCCGGCTTGCGGTAATTACAAAGTGAAACAAAATGACACGTTAAGAGACATAGCGGCAAAATTTTCAATGGACGAAAAAACCTTAAGACAAGTAAATAATATGGAAGATGACTCTTTATTTATAGGTATGAATCTTAAGGTACCGTGCTATCTCCACACAGTGGTAACTTCAGATAGTTTGCTGAAAATTGCCCAAAGATATGACATTTCACGTGATTCAATTAGGCAATTAAACAAATTGGAAACGGACTGCTTGAAAATCGGACAAGAACTAAAGATCCCAAAAAGGTTGAAATAAAATAGCGTCACCTTTTTATTTTCGCGTCATAAATTGCGCTGTATCATGATATAATCGTTCCAAACAAGACAAAGGGGAGAACGAGATGGATCCACTTGATATTATGACAAATATCGAAAAGGTCACCCCTTATTATCAAGCAATTTTCAGTGCCGATGCCCAAGAAATAATTGGGTATGAAGTGCTTGGAAGATTTGAGATGGAGAACGGTGATGTGAAAAGTTTAGGGGCATTTTTTCGCGACAATTCAGTGCCTGGGGAATACCAGCTCGAAGTGGATAAAGTTATCATAAATAAAGCTTTAACCTATTATACCGAGCAAGATTGCACGTTAAAGTTATTTTTTAATCAAAATGCAGAACTTCTTTTGGAGGATCAGGGTGAATCCTTGCTTGAACTCCTTTTGACATATGTTCCAAAAGGGTTAAAGCTTGAGAATATTGTAATTGAAGTAGATGAACGTTCTTCTAAGGAAGGGGAAGAATTTCTTCAGCATCTTTTCAATTACTATAGGACTTACGGTATCCAACTTTCTGTAGCAAACATCGGGGATGACGGTGCAAATATGGATCGAATTGGACGCTTGAACCCTAACATACTAAAGGTTAACTTAGAAATCCTGCGTCAATCATATGAAGTTGCAGCTCATCAAGATATCTTGCATTCATTGTCCATCCTATCTAGAAAAATAGGAGCTGCGTTGATGTATGAGAATATGGAAGCATCGTTTCAATTACAGTATGCTTGGAGAAATGGTGGAAGGTACTATCAGGGTTACTATTTGCATAAACCTGGACCGTTCTTTATTGACATTAACCATGCAAAGGAAGTTCTTGTAGAAAAGTTCCAGCAGTTTATTCGATATGAAAAAAGGAAATTACATGCCATACACCAATTTACCGGAATGCTTCAAACTAGACTTCAGCCACTTATTTTGAAAGGGCATAACCTAGAAGAATATGATGAATGGTTGCAATCTATCGCAGACGAACTTACAAACATTAGCTTTCGTATGTATGTTTGTGATGAAAATGGATTCCAACTCTCCTCCAATCTCTTGAAAGATAATGGAAAGTGGAAAGCAAACAGGACTTATAAAGGGAAAAACTGGAGTTGGAGACCTTATTTTCTTGAACATGTCATGAAAATGAGCATGGAGAAAAAAGGAATATTATCGGACTTGTACAGTGATATTGAGTCAGGTGAAAGTGTTCGCACCTATTCTTGTCTTATTACACAAAATCGGTTCCTCTATGTGGATATTTCTTATGAGTATTTATATGAAAACCAGGATCTTTTATAAGCAATGAATAGAATTTATCCGTTTGTTTACCTTAAGAGTATAGTATGCTCGGTGAGGTGATTGAAATGGGATCTTTTGATTTTATTCTGGCAATTCTAGCATTAATTATTGTTGCTGGTGCGATGGTCTATACGTATAAAATTGGACGTCAAGCAGATACACAGGCAACAACCCAAGATTCTTCCATTAGTGAAAAAGTTCAAGATCATCATGTGCTTAGGAATCCGGTTTTTTTGGCCTATTTAGTAGCAGCTGTATTAATATTGATGTATATCGTCTATGCTGCTTTACGTACTAACTGAGTATAATAAAGTAAGCCCCTTGCAGAAATTGTAAGGGGTTTTTGTGTTTGGAGTTGAGTCAGAAGGGTAGTGGTAAAGAGAGTGAATAATTTGTCAGTTTTCAACGTAATTTTACGAACGGTTTCGAACCCTTGTCCGCTCTGTTCTTGATACAATTAGAACACATCATCTGAGGAGGAGAATGGATTGCTTAAAAATATGTCAGGAATTATTGCCATTATAACCATTATATTTTTCGGATCAAGTTATGCCAGTGCTGAACAATCCCCTGGAGACCAAGAAGTATATTCCTTTTTGAAAGATGCGTTTCAATCACAGCTTTCCCTGGGAGAAAAACATCATTCGTTAGAGGAAATTGATCAGATATTAGATCCGTATTTTACAAAAGAGTATCAACAATCTTTCCAGAAAGAACATCTATTTAAAGAAGAAGCAGGCTATATAACCTACGGAACCGACTTTCCCGCATATTACATTCCATTCTTTAGCTATGATGAAGAAACGAAAGTGGTGAAAGGCAAAGATGGTGAGATAATTGTTTATGAATTCTTCGCTTCCGATGAGGATATGCCTAGTCTTTATGATGACCACTATGAGTATGTAAAGCTACAAGAAACATCCACAGGCTGGATCGTGAAAGACTATGGGTTTGAATATGAAATGCCTGATTTTGTGAAAAGCAATGAAAATGAACGAGAAGTCTCTATAGTCAACACATTCTCCAAGACAGATGTTAGTTTAAATAGAATTTATCCATTTGGAATGTTTGCATATCCCTTTTTTCATTCCTTACCAGTAACAATCCCGATGATGGCTTCTCATTTACTTCAAGATTTTAATCAGAAGAGCTTTCTTGTGACAAGATAATACCACTAAAAAAAGAGCGTGAAAGAGGTGCTCTTTTTTTTAGTGGGAATTAATAAAATGCTTTCTTCTACCATCCTATTAGTGGTATGATGTATTCTCTTGCGAAATTAGAACAATTACTTATTCCTCTATGCCTAATAAATTTTGCAGTTTTGACAGGTCAAATCCTTTTACAACCTGCTCATCGACTGTTACAGTAGGAGTGGAATAAGACTGTAATTCATGTACTAAATAATCTCTAGCTTCTAGGTTCTCAGAGATGTCAATCACCTTATAGGAGATATTATGGTGTGTTAAGAATTGTTTTACCACCTGACACGGGGGACAATCAGGTTGAGTATAGACGGTTATATTCATGAATACAGCTCCTCGTAAGAAAAAATTCACAACTTCGCATGTTTTATTCGTCATTTTAGACTACAATAAAAGGGAAGTTATGTTCGAACACTATTATAAATTTGTATTCCTAACTTTTATTTTACCGGATATTGAAAGGTTTTGTACAAAAAAACGAATGGCCTTACAAAACAAGGTGAATGATATAGGTAGGAAGGAATAGAAGGAGAGTTGTTACATGTCACTATTAGTAGGGATTGTAAAAAGATTGAATGATTTAAAGGAAACATCAGAAGCAGGAAATGAACCGGCACAGCGCTTTTTTGAAGTAAATGGAGAAAAAGTGTGCAGCGTGAAATTCTTCGACAAGACCAATACATATGAATTGGAAGTATTTCTAAAAGGGGAAAACCCTAAAACATATCAATTTGACAATATTGATATGATTGCCATTGAAATATTCGACCTGATCCACTAAGAATTCCAGGGAAACCCGGTATTTCAAAATGGAGGGAAGTTACATGGGTAAAAACATTGATGATTATATAGATAGAGGGCTAAAAGGAACACCGGAAACAAAGCCTAGTGAGAGAAGAGAATATCTTTCACAGCTTCGTGAGCGAATTATTCTTGCGTTGACAAACGGCCAAGTGATCCAGCAAAAACCTTATAAGCCCATTGCAGAGTTAATGAAAAGATACCCTTCTTCCAAGCTGTATCTTGATGGGGATTTGGATTATATGCATCTTTCCAAATATATTCGTATTGCTAATGAAAACAATATCCCCTTTACCATTGTCGACGATAAAGCGTCCTCTACCAATATTGGGCTAGTCCTTTCTAGTCCTACAGCAATTGATAAAGAAGATATCTTTGTTACAAAGGAAGAGTTTCAACGACATTTATAGTAGGAGTGGTTTACATGATGCCAACGGTTCACTGTCCAAAGTGCAATCGCGAAGAAGAAATGGATAAAGTACTTACTGCCCATTCAAATCAAAATGTCATGTATCGATGCCCACATTGTGCGTATTCGAAGTCACAAATCCAAACGAGTAAAGGTTAACCAGGCTGGGTCTCCGCAGCCTGGTTTTTTTATGTCTTTAAAAGGATAAGAAAGTATACCATTGATTTCCGTTCCAGGCGCTTCGCTTGCCTGCGGGCGGTCCGTGAGCCTCCTCACTCCGTTGCGGGGTCTCAACTGTCCCTTCCTCCCGCGGGCGTCTGCGCGCCTTCCACTCCAATCAACAAGGTTAATCCATTCACCGTAAGTTTAGAAAGCAGTCTAATCTAAATAACGTAAAAGCTTAACCTTTTGCTCATGTAATTCCTAGCTGTGGAATGGAGCAAATGGCGAAGACTCCTGCGGGGGAGTAGCGGCAATGTTGAGACCCCGCAGCGAATGCGAGGAGGCTCAAGGTCGCCCCGCGGAAAGCGCAGCCATTTGCGGAAAGGAACAGCGGATTAATCAATCACCTAATGAATGATTTTAGATTAAAAAGGACCTGAAAAATCATTGGAAGTTACGTATAAATTTTTGATTATCGCGACAATAATGTAGATATATTTGTCATCCAAACAGCTTGAACGAAGAAAACACTACTTTTTTGGGAGAAAGGAACATATAAGTATAAGGGAAAGTACGGAAAAGGAAGTGGATAAATGGATAACCCCAGCAAGTTTATTAATATTACCCACGGCTACCTTACTTTTGAACAAGCTTATGAAAAGCTCCTTTTGTTTATCCAAAAAGACGTGAGGGCCCCATACTTACTATCTATCGGTACAGATTCACATGTACATCAACAGGAAACCAAATTCATGACTGCAGTGCATCTGCATCGTGTTGGTAAGGGTGCTTGGGGTTGTGTAAGGCCATACATCGTAAATAGAGCCATTAGAAGCCTACATGAAAAAATTTCGCTTGAGACTGCTTTAAGTCAAGAAATCGCGATGTTATTTACAATGGAAAAATTGGAAAAGATACAAGATCTATTACTGCCGCATTTGGAGCATGGTGCGGATTTCCATTTTGAAATTCATCTCGATATTGGGCAAAAAGGTGCTACAAAAGATTTCATACAGGAAATGACAGGTCGGATTACGGCCATGGGCTTGGATGCCAAGATAAAGCCGGATGCATATACAGCCTTTTGTTATGCAAACCGCTATACAAAGTAAAACCAATCATGTAAAGGAGTGAAAATGGTGCAATGGTGACTTTAACTCAAGAGGAAAAGGATCTGCTGGTAACCTTATTGATATCAACTGACGTGGCCAAAGAATTGGTAATCAGTGAAATAAATGATATAGAGGTAGGGGAAAAGGAACTTGAGACTAGAACCTATCAAAAACTGATTGAATTGTATGATAAAATCTCTTAGCGGGATATCTTCCTGTAGCTGCCTTATGAAGGGCAGTTTTTTTGTTGTTTAGTTTTCGGTAATCAGAGGAAGATCTTCATCGCTGTTATGAGGATCTTAGTGGGGAGGAATAAGGTAGAGAGAAGTCTTCATCGCTGTTATGAGGACCTCAGTGGGTAAAATTTAGGTAGAGAGAAGTCTTCATCGCTGTTATGAGGACCTCAGTGGGTTAAATTTAGGTAGAGAGAAGTCTTCATAACCGTTATGAAGACCTTAGTGGGGAGAAAATAGGTAGAGAGAAGTCTTCATAACCGTTATGAGGACCTTAGCGGGTAGAAATCAGGTAGAGAGAGGTCTTCATCGCTGTGTCTCGTCCAATATGCAACGCGAACCCCAAAAACTATCTATACTTGTATATGCCTAAATTAGCAGTGTCGAAGAAAGGCGAATATTTTCTATCGGTTAAAATTCGAGTCCAAGTCATATTTGTGCTACAATGATATTGGTCAATTACACAAAGCGGCATATAGTATTAGAGAGTAAATAAAGAGAGGAAGAACATTTATGATCAGCCTCCAAAGTAGTAAAGTATTAGGAGCAACCATTAAAGATTTAATTATTCCAGCCGAACGGGTGGCACATGTACAAGTAAAGAATAATTTGGAACACGCCTTACTGGTTCTTACTAAAACAGGATATACAGCTGTTCCTGTTCTAGATCCTAAATATAGGTTACATGGTCTTGTCAGCACTACCCACATTATGGATTCTATACTTGGATTAGAGCGAATTGAATTTGATAAACTTGAGCATATGATTGTCGAAGATGTGATGAATAAAGAACTTCCTTGTTTAAATGTAACAGCTACAGTGGAAAAGGGATTGGAACTTTTAGTAGACCATCCTTTTGTCTGTGTTCAAGATGAAAACGATGTATTTGAAGGTATACTGACCCGTCGTACAATCTTAGATAGATTGAATACACATTTTCAAACGAATGAAACGAAAAAAGACCCGGAAGCATAGGGTCTTTTTTTGTTACAGGAGTTTTTTTGTCTTCGAACGAAGAGAACGATGCCAAAGTAGCTCGATAAAATAGAGTTTTGTCATCGAACGAGGAGAACGATGCCAAAGTAGCTCGATAAAATAGAGTTTTGTCATCGAACGAGGAGAACGATGCCAAAGTAGCTCAATAAAATCGAGTTTTGTCATCAAACGAGGAGAACGATGCCAAAGTAGCTCAATAAAATAGAGTTTTGTCATCGAACGAGGAGAACGATGCCAAAGTAGCTCAATAAAAAGTTGAAGGTTGCATTAATTCCGTTAAAAGGTACAATTTACATAGAGTCACGAAATATAAGCAAGCACACCAAGAATTTTTACAGTTAAACAATAGAGAGAGAAGGGAAAGATATGGGAACTGCTACGCTCGAGAGGCAAGAAGTGAAACAAGCCTCACAAAACAAAACGAAGAAGCCATTGGTGTTAGCTGCAATCATGCTTGCAATGTTCATGGCGGCTATAGAAGCGACGATTGTATCCACAGCCATGCCGGCGATTGCTGCAGATCTTGGGGGATTCTCTTTATACAGTTGGGTATTTTCTTCCTATTTATTGATGAATGCTGTGACGGTTTTGATATATGGCAAACTGTCGGACCTGTTTGGTAGAAAACCTATCCTTACATTTGGAATCATTGTCTTTTTAATTGGATCTTTATTATGCGGAATGGCTACTTCCATTGAAATGTTAATCGTGTTTCGATTTATTCAAGGTTTCGGTGCAGGAGCTGTTATGCCGATTGCCTCCACTATAGTGGGAGATATGTACACAAAAGAGGAACGTGCAAAAATACAAGGGTATTTATCGAGTGTATGGGGAATTTCTGCAATCTTGGGACCTGCTATAGGCGGATTGCTTGTTCAGTATGTAAGCTGGAGATTTGTATTCTGGGTAAATATCCCTTTAGGCATATTAGCCATTATCGGTCTGTATCTCTTTCTGCATGAGGGAGTGGAAAAGAAGAAACACTCCATCGACTATGCAGGAGCAGGCTTGTTATTTGTATCTGTAAGTTCATTCATGCTTGTCATGGTGGAAGGCGGTGTAAGGTGGGAGTGGATTTCAGCTCCTGTATTTAACCTTATTGCCTTAGCCGTTATAACTTTTATATTCTTTATTCTGCAAGAAAAGAGAGCGAAAGATCCGATGATGCCGTTTGATATTTGGCAGGAACGGTCTATCCTAATTGCCAATACCACATCATTGACAACGGGTGTCATGTTAATAGGTATTTCTAGTTTCTTACCGGCATTTGTACAAGGTGTCATGGAGAGGCCTCCCATTGTTGCGGGTTTCACCTTGACTACCATGTCCATTGGGTGGCCGATCGCTGCAATGATAGCAGGAAGGCTTTTGTTAAAAATAGGTTTCAGGACGACTTCCATTATTGGGGGAGTTGCACTGATACTTGGAAGCATCATTTTCATGACGTTAAGCCCTGATGATGGTCCAGTCTGGGCAGCATTTGGCTCGTTCATGATTGGAGTCGGAATGGGTTTTTCAACAACTGCCTTCATCGTCTCTATACAAAGTACCGTTCCTTGGCAAAAACGAGGAGTCGCAACAGCATCCAATATGTTTATGCGAACACTGGGAAGCACCATTGGAGCAGCACTGTTAGGTGGAATTTTGAACTCGAGAATCCAGGAGCATTTGCGGGAAAATGGTGCTTTAGATCAATTTTCTTTAGATTCAACGACGCTCCTTCTTAATGAGGAGCAGCGCAATCAACTTTCAGAATCCATGAGGGTATTGCTTCAGGATGGATTAACATCCGCACTTCAGACAGTTTACCTAGTAGTTGCAGGATTTGCGGTCATCAGCTTTTTATTAATTTTGCTCTTGCCTAAGAAAAATGAAGAAAGCGGCAACTCTTAAGGATAATAACTTAAGAGTTGCCGTTTTTTCTTTTATTACAGAATAATTTTTATAGACAAATAGACTATGAGAAAAATAGAAAATGCACTAAGTATCTTCTGCCAAGGAAGAATAGCCAGCCTGTTAGCCAGTTTAATTGCAGTTTGAGCACCTACAAAAGAGCCTAACCCCAAGGCCACTCCGACCCTCCAATCGAAATACCCCATGGAGAAGTAAACCCAAAATGAGACCGTGCAGCTTGCAAAAGTTTGGAGCCTTGTGAGTCCAATGCTGGTAAGAAAAGAATGTCCAGCATTTAAAAAGGAATGCATAAGCAGAGTGGCTTGCCCCGGACCGAATAAACCATCAAAGGCGCCAATACCTATATAAGTTGGATAAAAAAGCGGGGTAGGAGTTCCTGTTTTTTCTGTTTTTCTTAAATTCGATTTTACGATATTTAGAATGGTGGCAATGATCAACAACACCAAAGCAACTTTCAGCAAAACTTCCTCTGTAAGAAAGGAGGCCAGCAATGCACCACTGATGCCTCCAATGATAGTAAAAGGCACAATGGATAAACCAAGCTTCAATTGAACTTGTTGCTTTTTCCATATCGTGTAAAAGCTAGTAAATGAACTAAAAGAATTTGAAAACTTGTTTGCGGCAATCGCGGTGTGAATAGGTACTCCCAAAAGTAGCATAGAAGGCAAATTAATAAGGCCGCCGCCTCCTCCAAGGGTACCCACGAATGTTGCGATAAAACCAATCAATGTAAGGTAGTAGTATGGTGTTTCCATTGATGTCGCCTTCTTTCAACATTACTTTATGTTGCTACTTCATTGTATGCTTTTAAAAGTCATAATGAAATGACATTAAAATTAAGATATACTATAAGAAAAACTTATATTGAGGGTAGTTTATGAACACATCAGAATTTCAAATTTTATCGGTATTGGCAAAAGAAAAAAATATGAGAAAAGCATCTGAACGCTTATTTGTTTCCCAACCTGCTTTATCACAAAGACTGCAATCCATTGAAAAAAATTGGAATACGAAAATATTTATCAGAACGCAAAAAGGATTACTAATTACACCAGCTGGAGAAAAAATTGTGGAATTTGCCGAAGAGGTACTGACAAAAGAAGCGAAGGTAAGAGAAGATATTACTTCTTTGGATAAAGAAATTTACGGGACCCTGAAAATTGCAGTGGCCACCATCATAGGGCAATATTGGCTGCCTAAAGTATTGAAGAGATTTATTCAAAAATATCCAAATGCGAAAGTCTCTCTCGTTACAGGTTGGAGTAGTGATATTGTCAAAAGTTTATATGAAGATGAAGTTCACCTGGGGATTATCCGCGGAAATCCTGAATGGAAAGGGGTAAAGAAACATCTGCTCAGAGATAAACTTTACCTCGTAGATACGGAAATAAAAGAGCTTTCTGAACTTGAACTTACAGAGCGCCCGTTTATCCAATTCAAGAGTGATTCGACCTATTATCAAGAAATCCAAGTATGGTGGCATAAGAAATTTCAGGCACCTCCAAAGCGCACAATTGTAGTAGATCAAATTGAGACATGCAAACAGATGGCGTTGAATGGAATCGGCTATGCAATCTTGCCGTCCATTACCTTGCAGGATGATTATGATAACATCAAAAAAATTCCGCTTGAAGAAGATGAAGTGTCCAACTTGCACAGGGATACTTGGTTAATAGGATATGAGTCTTCCTTCAATCTAAAACAAGTAGAGGCATTTCTAGAAGTACTAGAAGAATATCATCATGGAGGAATTTAATAAAACGATTGAGATAATATTGGATTATCTTTATAAGAAATAGTAATATAAAACTTTGAGATACTAGACTGAACTTTAAGGTGGAACGAATTTATATGGAATGGAAAAATATTTTTCGCGGCATGTTGATGGGTATCAGTGATGTGATACCTGGTGTAAGTGGAGGAACGATTGCATTTATCCTAGGGATTTACGACCGCCTTATCGAGGCGATAAGCGGGATTTTCAGCAGAGATTGGTTAAAACATCTAAAGTTCCTAATTCCTTTAGGTATTGGTATTGTAGGTGCATTGTTAATTTTCAGTCATCTACTCGATTACTTGTTACATACCTATCCACAACCGACCATGTTCTTGTTTTTAGGATTAATTATTGGAGTTTTACCTTTACTAGCTAAAGAATCTAATATGTTACAGACATTTAAAGCACAACATTATTTTGCACTTTTACTCTCCCTCGTTTTGGTAGGATCTATGGCATTTTTGCAGGAATCCACAAGACCGGTTATCGAAACGTTAACTGTTGGATCTGCAATCAGTCTATTTTTTGCCGGCTGGATTGCCAGTATGACGATGCTTTTACCTGGTATCAGCGGGTCGATGGTATTATTGATTCTTGGTTTCTACACCACAGCGATCGCGGCACTGAAAGATATCAATATCCCTATCATTCTTACTATCGGTGCGGGAGTTGCTGTTGGATTTATCATTTCAAGTAAACTGATTAAATATGTTCTAGAGCATTTTCCAAAAATAACTTTTGCAGCTATCATTGGACTTGTGATGGGTTCGACGCTAATCGTTTTCCCAGGCTTCTCCCAAAGCATGCTTGCAAATGTAATTAGCATCATTACCTTCATCATTGGGTTGATAGTGGTTCAATTTATCGCACGCACAAACGAAAAAATGGTTGCCAAAAGAGAGACGGAATAAGTCTCTCTTTCTTTTTGCGAAAAATTGTATAATTTTTTTACTTGTCACACTTTTCGTTGTTTGATAGAGTAAAGGGATAAAGACTTATTGTTTTAGGAGGAACTACATAATGAAAATGATGGATGCAAACGAGATTATTTCTTTTATTCAAAACAGTACTAAATCTACACCTGTAAAGGTTTATGTGAAAGGTGACGTTGAAGGGATCAACTTTGGTGCTTCTTCAAAAACTTTCTTAAATGGCAATAGCGGAGTTGTATTCGGCGAGTGGGCTGAAATCGAAGTGGCTCTTAAAGAGAATGAAGCGAAAATTGAAGACTATGTGGTGGAGAACGACCGTCGCAACTCTGCCATTCCTCTTCTTGATATGAAGGGTGTAAAAGCTCGTATTGAGCCAGGCGCAATTATCCGTGACCAAGTGGAAATCGGAGACAATGCTGTCATCATGATGGGTGCTTCCATCAATATCGGATCCGTAGTTGGAGAAGGTACGATGATTGATATGAATGTGGTACTTGGTGGACGCGCTACTGTCGGGAAAAACTGTCACATCGGTGCGGGTACAGTTCTTGCTGGTGTAATCGAGCCACCTTCCGCTAAGCCTGTTGTCATCGAAGACGATGTAGTAATTGGCGCTAATGCAGTAGTATTAGAAGGCGTAACCGTTGGAAAAGGTGCAGTTGTAGCTGCTGGAGCCATCGTTATTGATGATGTGGCACCATACACGGTGGTTGCTGGAACGCCTGCAAGAAAAATTAAAGACATTGATGAAAAAACGAAGTCCAAAACGGAAATTAAACAAGAACTTCGTCAGTTATAATAAAGAAGAAAAGAAAAAGGCGTGGGTGCTTAACTCCACGTCTTTTTCTTAGAAAGAGAGGAATTGTCGTGTCAAATCTAATCAATCCCTTTATACAGATAAGAAGAGACCTACATCAAATTCCGGAAAAGGGATTTCAAGAAACAAAAACACAAGGATATTTGCTGAGTTATATTCAGAACCTTCCTCAGGATCATATAGAAATTAAAACATGGGAAACTGGGATTTTTGTAAAAGTCCAGGGGACCAATCCCACTAAAACGATTGGTTACAGAGCAGACATTGATGGCTTGCCAATCCAAGAGGAAACGGGTTTACCTTTCCCTTCTTTACATGAAGGAATGATGCATGCATGCGGTCATGATATGCATATGAGTATCGCTCTCGGGATCCTTACGCACTTTTCTCAATATCCTGCAACAGATAACATACTATTCATGTTTCAACCAGCTGAAGAGGGTCCAGGTGGTGCATTGCCAATGATTCAATCTGATATTTTTAAAGCCTGGAAACCGGATATGATCGTGGCTCTCCACATCGCTCCTGAATATCCAGTCGGTACGATTGCTACCAAGCAGGGACTTCTATTTGCAAATACATCAGAACTCTTTATCGACTTAAAAGGCAGGGGCGGGCATGCTGCATATCCCCACCAAACAAATGATATGGTGGTTGCCGCGTGTTCACTCGTAACCCAATTGCAGACAGTCATCGCCCGGAATGTAGATCCACTGGACAGTGCTGTTATTACAGTTGGAAAAATAACAGGAGGAACCGTTCAAAACATCATTGCGGAGCGCGCCAGATTAGAAGGAACTATCCGTACGCTTTCAGTTGAAAGTATGAAAAAGGTCAAAGAACGCATTGAAGCGCTTGTCCATGGTGTGGAAGTCGGGTATAACTGCCAAACAACCATTGATTACGGCAGTATGTATCATCAGGTGGATAATGATCCGGCACTTACCGAAGAGTTCATGCAATATGTATCGGAGAACACCAATGTTCGTGTAGTGGAATGTAAAGAGGCAATGACAGGTGAAGATTATGGATACATGATTGAGAACATCCCAGGGTTTATGTTCTGGCTTGGCGCAGAATCCCCATATGGACTGCATCATTCAAAATTGAATCCGAACGAAGATGCTATCGGTGTGGCTATCAGTATCATCATTTCTTACTTCAATTTTAAAGCCAACTGACATATTTATTTTCCTCCCTTGTATAATTTGGCGCTTAGAAGCCAAATTAACAAAGAGGAGGTGGATTACATATGCCAAAAATCGGTGTAGAACAATCCTTAACAGATGTTCAACAAGCGTTGCAACAAAAAGGTTACGATGTTGTTCAATTAACGAATGAAAACGACGCAAAGGGCTGTGACTGCTGCGTTGTGACGGGAATCGACAATAATGTAATGGGTATCTCCAATAGTGTCACTGCTGGTTCTGTAATTGAAGCTAGCGGAATGACAGCTGATCAGATTTGCCAACAGGTGGAAAGCAGAATCAACCATTAAAAAAAGAGCCGAGATGGCTCTTTTTTTGATGGAGAAACTGTTGATTTCCTTTAAGTAGTTTAATCCTTTTTCTCAATATACACTTGATGAGGAAACGGGATTTCAATGCCATTTGCATCAAGTGCTTCTTTAAGGGTTTTTCGTAACTTACGCTCTACCGCCCACTGTTGCATGTTCTCCGTTTTCGCGATGATTCGAATGACCACATCAGAAGCGCCAAGACCTTGAACACCTACTACATTTGGACCTTCAATAATTGTTTCGTCTTCTGCTGCAACCTGTTCACAGACGTGCTGCATCACTTCGATTGCTTGGTCGATATTATCATCATAGGAGATGCCGATATCAACCAATGCTCTCATGTTGCCTCTTGAGTGGTTGGTCAGATTGGAAATTTCGCGGTTTGGCACATAATGCAAGGAACCATCGAAATCCCTGATTTTAGTTGTGCGGAGCCCAACTTCTTCTACAATTCCTGAAAAACCGGCAGTTGTCACATAATCATCTACATCGACTTGTTTTTCTAATAGAAGAAAGAAGCCAGTAACAACATCGCTGACAATTCCCTGGGCACCGAATCCAATGGCAAGACCTACAACCCCTGCACCTGCTAGAATAGCAGTTGTTTCAACGGCAAATACATTTTCAAGTACCATAATGACAAGGAAAAAGATTAAAGCATATGTAAAAATATTAACAGTCAGCTTCTCCAATGTTTTTGCCCTGCCAGGCGAAATCCCCTGTTTTTGAGTCGCTCTAGCAAATGCACGCGTAATAATTTTGGTTCCAATGGATTTTACAATCGCATAAACGATGAGGATCACAATAAGCTTCAGAAAAAGAATACCTAATGCTGTTAATATTGCATAGAAATCAATATCTGATAAGTCAAATACCATTTAAATATTACTCCCTTCCAATTAAATTATGTGTGCTCTAATAAGGCATTATAAAGGATTCGTTTACGAAAACCAAATGATTTAAGGAAAACGGATGATTAAGCTTATTATTTTGTTCTCCAAGGAAAGAATGGTAGTATTAGAAGTGAGAAAAAATTCCCATTTATCATCACTCTTTATAAAGGGAATACCAACAAGGTGAAATTGGATAAAAGAACATTTTTATCTAATTCCTTAATTAAATTAATTATCATTTAACATTGACTAAAAATAAAGAGTGGTTTATAATAGTTGATGTTGATTAAAAAACTAAATGAGAATTAATTATTAATATTCTCATTTGAAATTACAACTTGGAGGGATTTACAAATGGCAGAACGCATGGTAGGTAAACAAGCTCCACGTTTTGAAATGGACGCTGTATTACCAAACAAAGAATTTGGAAAAGTAAGCTTAGAAGAAAATATGAAAAACGATAAGTGGACAGTACTTTTCTTCTATCCAATGGATTTCACGTTCGTTTGCCCGACTGAAATCACTGCAATGTCTGATCGTTACGAAGAGTTCGAAGACTTAGATGCAGAAATCATTGGAGTATCTACTGATACTATCCACACTCACTTAGCATGGATCAATACAGATCGCAAAGACAACGGTCTTGGCGAATTAAGATATCCTTTAGCTGCTGACACTAACCATGTTGTATCTCGCGACTACGGTGTTCTTATTGAAGACGAAGGTATCGCGCTACGTGGATTATACATCATCAGCCCAGAAGGCGAACTACAATACCAAACAGTATTCCACAACAACATCGGCCGTGATGTAGAAGAAACACTTCGTGTACTTCAAGCATTACAAACTGGCGGACTTTGCCCAGCTAACTGGAAGCCTGGACAAGCTACATTATAATTTGATGCAACCTAGAATAAGGTCTAACGTTTTCGTTAGGCCTTTTCTTTGCACTACATAGATATTAATAGGAGGTTATTAGGATGAAATTACGCTCCCCAATGCCTGAATTGACAGGCGCAACTGAATGGTTGAACGGACAGGTGACAAGAGAAGACCTAATTGGAGATAAGCCAACTCTAATCCATTTCTGGTCTGTTAGCTGCCATTTATGTAAAGAAGCGATGCCGCAAGTGAATGAGTTCCGCGACAACTACAAAGATAAATTGAATGTAATAGCTGTTCATATGCCACGCTCTGAGGACGATTTGAATCTTGACTCTATTAAGAAAACGGCTAGTGAACATGATATCACACAGCCCATTTTCGTGGACAGCGAACATAAATTGACAGATGTATTTGAAAATCAGTATGTTCCGGCATACTATGTATTTGATGCAGAAGGTAATCTTCGTCACTTCCAAGCTGGAGGCAGCGGAATGAAGATGCTAGAAAAACGTGTAAACCGTGTATTAGGTGAAATGGAAAAATAAGAAAACATGACAAAGGGTTGCCTTGATGGGCGACCCTTTTCTTTTTGTGCGCAGATTCTATTCGCATTTCCTCTTTCATATACTCTAAAGTTGTTCACTTATCTCCGACTAAAGATGTAGAAAACATCCGTCTTCCTGTCACTTACCATGTCTTACGTAACCTAATAAAATAATAGTATAAATAATTTAAATTTTTCCAAAAAAGACTGGATAAATATTTCGAAACTCGATATATTAGATACTATCTTATATTTTCCAGCATGAGTTAACAAAGGGAGGGAATACATGTGGAGACTTTTAAGAAGCTTAAAGAGTTTTACTGGCCTTATCGCAAAAATTTCTATATATCATTGATATTTTTGCTTTTAGTAACGGTCATCACTGTCATCTATCCTGTTATTTTACAGGTGACCATTGATGAAGTTATTGAAAAACAACAATTCCAATACGTACCATATATTGCACTTGGATTCATTGGAATCATGGCATTAAAGGGGTTATTTACGTATTTCAATCAGTTTTTAGGTGACCTGTTCGGAATCCGATCGGTATACCGCTTAAGAAATGAACTGTACGAAAAACTGCAATTCCTGCCGTTTCGCTATTATGATAATGCGAAGACTGGGGACTTGATGTCAAGACTGACAGCGGATGTTGAAGGATTCAGGTTTTTCTTATCATTTGGATTTGCCGAATTGATCCGATTCGTGTTGTTAGTAACCATTAGTTTGGGCTTAATGTTCTATTATTCAGTAGCTTTAACTTTTGTCACATTACTGGCTATGCCTTTTCTGGCATTTGTCACGTACCGTTTCGATAAAAGGGTTCACCCGGCATTCCGTGGGATTCGTAAGTCATTCGGTAAACTGAACACGAATGTACAAGAGAATATCAGCGGAATCAATACGGTCAAATCTTTATCTCGTGAAGATTATCAAATTAATAAGTTCAATGATTCCAATGTGGACTACAAAGATAAATATATTTCCACTTCGAATGTTTGGGCAAAGTTCTTCCCGCTGATGGAGTTCATTGGAAATGCCTGTGTGGTGGGGCTTCTTGGGTTTGGAGGTTACTTAGTAATTACTGGTCAATTATCAGAGGGGGCTCTCGTAGCGTTTTTCAGCTTGGTCTGGTATATTGTTTGGCCGATTGCAAACTTAGGATTTGTCATCAATCAGTTCTCACAAGCAAAAGCTTCCGGAGAACGTTTATTGGAGATTTTAGAAGCAGAAGAGGACATTCAAGATGCACCAGATGCAAAAGATGTACCGAACTTAAAGGGGCATGTAACGTTTGAGGATGTTACATTCAGTTATCCAAATGAGGATAAAACCGCGCTTGAAAATGTATCGTTTGACGCGACTCCAGGAAAGCAGATCGGGTTAATCGGTGCAACAGGGTCCGGGAAAACAAGTATCACTCAGCTTATCACAAGATTTTATGAGCCGCAGTCCGGCCGCATTTTAATTGATGGGGAAGAAGTAAATAAATACTCGTTGTACTCACTTCGAAATCAAATCGGATTTGTGCTTCAGGAATCCTTCTTATTTTCTTCCACTATTAAATCTAATATTGCATACGGCCGACCGAATGCTTCCATGGACGATATCGTTCGAGCTGCAAAAATGGCGCAGGCGCATGAATTTATCATGGAACTTCCTGACGGCTATGACACGATGCTTGGTGAACGTGGAATGGGGCTTTCTGGCGGTCAGAAACAACGTATTGCGATCGCTCGTGCGTTGATTCTTGATCCAAGTATCTTAGTGTTGGATGATGCAACAAGTGCAGTGGATATGCAAACCGAGTTTAATATACAAAGAGAATTAAAGGCTGCATTGGCTGGCAGAACAACATTTATCATTGCGCACCGTATTTCCTCACTTAAACATGCCGATGAAATCATCGTGTTAGAAGAAGGAAAAGTAGTGGAGCGCGGTACACATGACGAGCTTGTCCAAAAGAACGGGGCATATCGAAGAATTTATGATATCCAGTACAAGGACCAAAAAACGGTTTTGGAAGCTCAGACTAACTGAAGGCAGGTGAAACAGAATGCGCAAAAAACAGAAAATTGAATTGAACGATAATGTGAAGAAGAGATTCTATTATTCTACTGATAATGCAATTGAAAAGCCCTTTAACTGGCAACAGATGTGGCGGCTTTTCTCTTATATGAAACCTTATTCAAAAACATTGCTGCCATTAGCTATTATAACCATGTTAATAGCAACAGCGGTAAGGTTAGCAATTCCAATCATCATAGGTAAATACTTATATGATGTTGCCATTAAGCAAAAAGACATGGATATGCTAGTACAACTGGCGGTGATTGTATCTGTTTTATATCTGGTGTCTTATGTGGCGAATGCCTTGAGGATACGATGGATGAACATGCTAGGGCAGAACGTCATTTATGATTTAAGGAAGCATCTTTTCACACATGTACAAGGACTGTCCCATCGCTTTTTCGATCAACGTTCGGCCGGGTCCATCCTTGTCCGAATTATGAATGATATTAACTCCTTGCAAGAATTGTTCACAAACGGTGTTATCAACTTGCTAATGGACTTTATCCTTTTAATCGGTATCGTAGTGATCTTATTTACATTAAGTCCTGAATTGGCTACTGCCATTTTAATTATCTTGCCGATCATGTTCTTCATTTCCACTAGCTTGCGCAGGAAAATAAGAAGAGCATGGCAGGATGTACGTATCAAGCAATCCATGCTAAACTCTCACTTAAATGAAAGTATCCAAGGTGTTCGTGTAACACAATCCTTTACGCAAGAAAGAGAAAACATGGGATTCTTCGACCGCATCAATACCGAAAACTTTGAGTCATGGAAAAATGCGACCAGACAGAATGCCATTTTCCGTCCATTTGTTGAGATGACAAATGCTGTTGGTACCGCCATTCTTATCTGGTATGGAGCCTACCTTATTCAACAGTCTCTTACAGGTGGCACGAGTACATTAACTGTCGGTGTGTTCATTTCCTTTGCATTTTACTTAGGGATGTTCTGGGAACCGATTTCAAGACTAGGTCAGTTATATAATATGCTGCTTGTTGGGATGGCTTCTTCTGAACGTATCTTTGAATTTTTGGATGAAAAGCCAATTGTGGATGAGAAGGACAATGCCATCCAATTGGATACCATTCGCGGGGAAATCGAGTTTAAGGATGTCGAGTTCTCCTATGACAGTAAACGTACCGCACTGAACCGAATTTCATTGAAAATGGAGGCAGGTCAGACAGTGGCATTGGTTGGTCATACCGGATCTGGGAAAACGACGATAGCCAACTTGATTTCACGTTTCTATGATGCTACAGGAGGAGAAGTGAAGATTGACGGACATAATATCCGTGACATCTCTCTTCAAAGTCTTCGTTCTCAAATCAGTGTTGTATTGCAGGATACCTTTATTTTCTCTGGAACAATCAATGATAACATCCGTTTCGGCAGACCTACTGCCACTGATGAAGAAGTAAGAGCCGCTGCTGAGGCAGTCGGTGCGAATGAGTTTATCGAACGTCTGAAAAATGGATATGAAACAGAAGTAGAGGAGAGAGGTAATGTCCTTTCTGTCGGGGAAAGACAATTGATTTCCTTTGCCCGCGCTTTGTTAGCAGACCCTAGCATCATCATTCTAGATGAAGCGACTGCCAGCATTGATACTGAAACGGAAGTGAAGATCCAGACTGCTCTTAAACAGCTGTTAAAAGGCCGTACAGCGATTATAATCGCTCACCGACTATCTACTATTCGGGAAGCAGATAACATCATAGTCCTTGATCATGGGAATATCATGGAGCAAGGCAATCATGACAAGCTGATGGAACACGGCGGTATTTATTATCACTTGGTGAAAGCGCAGTTTACGATGCAGGATGTAAGCTGAGAATAAGAAAAGACATCGGTTCTTGGGACCGGTGTCTTTTTGTGTTTTAAGTAATGTACGAAATTGATTAATAGTGGACGCCAAAATGCTCAAAATAGGAATTAGTCAATAAACGGGGTGAATTAGTCAATAAAGAGGTCAAAGTATGCAAAAAAGCTCTCCAATTATACAATAAATCACTTCAAATTATCGAGAATCCATATATTTCCACAATAACCCTCTTGTTTCTGGAAGTATATGTAATAAAAATGGCTTTTTAATGAGATTAATGCAATTACCAGAGTCGTCGCGATAGATATTTTGATCAATGATACTCAATCTTTTCCGTAATATAGCAAGCAGCCAGAAAAATAGGGGCAAGGACAGCAATCAGGAAGACAATATTAACATCCATTTACTCATTCTCCTTTCTGTTGTGCTGATAACTCGTTCAATCTAGCTAACGCATCTTCTTTTTCAAAAGAGCTGTACCAGCGGAAGTCCATTTCATCAAGGATTCGATAATGTTGACTGATGACATTTTGCTGCAGGCGGAATGTGCCTTTCATTTTTATCTCTTTCCACCAGACTTTTCCACCCATAGTCTTATCCTTAGGTGCATCAATCTTCTCGTGTGCAATTGTTTCCATAACCTCTAGAGGGTCAGCACCAAGCACAGAGGATAATACTTGGCTTTCACGGAACAACGCACATGTTGCAGCGCAGACAGTCCAGCCGGCTGTAGTGCGGCCTTTTTCAATTTGCACTAGTGTCTTTTTGGAAATACCCAGAACTTCCGCCATTCTGTCTTGTGTGTAGTTATGTTCCGTTCGGATGAGTTTGAGTTTATTTGAAATTAGATTGATAGCTTCGTTTTGATTCATCATAGGGTGCTGAATGCTCCTTTTTATATCATATGTGTAATTTTACACTTTATTAGCGGAGAGTTCAATAATTTTCTGAAAACTTTTTCAGAGGGAAATCATATTCACCTCAAGAAAAGATGGGATTATGGTACAATAGTATCTATACATAACAGAGTAAATGGGGGAAGCAGCGTTGAAGAAAAAAGAGTTTGCCGTTATCGGATTAGGACGTTTTGGGGGAAGCATGGTTCAGGCATTAAGCGATGAGGGAGTAGAGGTTCTCGCTATTGATAATGATGAAGAGAAGGTGAACCAGTTCGCTAATATAGCTTCACATGCTGTTGTTGGCGATACGACGGATGAGGCTGTTCTCAAAAGTATCGGGATCCGTAATTTCGATCATGTAATCGTTGCCATCGGTGATAATATTCAGGCAAGTATTTTAACAACCTTGATTCTGAAGGAACTGGGTGTGAAACATATAACGGTCAAGGCGACCAATGATTATCATGAAAAGGTATTGAGTCGTATTGGCGCCGATCAGGTAGTGCATCCAGAGAGGGATATGGGAAGACGTATTGCCCATAATATTGTATCCAATAACGTTCTAGATTATCTGGAGCTTTCGGATGAGCATAGTATTGTGGAGATTGTAGCGAGCAGGCGTCTTGATGGGAACACATTGATTGATTTGGACATTCGTGCCAAGTACGGTATTAACATAGTTGCGATCAAGCGTGGAAGAGATATCATTGTCTCTCCTCAGGCAACTGATGCCATCAGGCAAGGTGATATCCTGATTGTTATTGGAGCGGATACTGATATTACGCGTTTTGAGAAGAATGTGGTGGAAGAATAAGAGTAGTGGGGACCAGTGAGGAGGAGAGACCTTGCTGGTTTTTTTATGGTTTGATTTTAGAGAATGTATTTCGATTTCTGAAATGTTACAATAACCCTTTAAAAAGTCACAATAACGTTCAAAAAAGTCAGAATAAACACGTGAAAAGTCACAATGAACCTCTGAAAAGTTACAATCACCTCAAATTTTCCAGAAAAGCGCACCATCAGATTAAAAAAATCCACAAAGTTAGCCCTATGCCGACCCTGAATACCGATATCCAACAAAAAAAACTCCCCCAAACCACAAAGTCAGGGGGAGTCCATACTATTTCACATTTCACCTTAAAATCAAACTTCCATGATGATAGGAAGAATCATTGGACGGCGTTTTGTTTTTTCGTATAAGAACGGAGCAAGTGTGTCCGTAATTTCATTCTTAATTTCAGACCATTGTGTTGTGCGGCGTTCCATGATTTTATTCAAGTGCTTGGAAATCAAGGACTGTGCGTCATTGATTAAGTCACCTGATTCTCTCATATAAACGAAACCGCGTGAGATGATGTCTGGGCCGGAAGCAATGCGGAAGTCTTTCATGTTAATGCTTACTACGACAACCACTAGACCTTCTTCTGAAAGGATGCGGCGGTCACGTAGGACGATGTTTCCGATATCGCCGATACCATTTCCGTCAATGTAAACATTACCGGATGGGATCTTACCAGCTACAGAAACCTCATCTTCGCTAAGTGCTAGAACTTCACCGTTGTCCATGATAAAGCAGTTTTCTTCAGGTACTCCACAATCAATCGCAAGCTGTTTGTGCGTGATCTGCATGCGGTATTCACCGTGAATAGGCATGAAGTATTTTGGTTTGATTAAGCGAAGCATAAGCTTTTGTTCTTGCTGTCCACCATGACCGGAAGTATGGATGTCGCTTAATGAACCGTGGATAACGTCAGCTCCTGCACGGAACAACATGTTGATTGTACGGTTTACACTTAACGTGTTTCCTGGGATAGGGGAAGATGAGAATACAACCGTGTCTCCAGGAATGATTTGAATCTGGCGGTGAGTACCGTTGGCGATTCTGGAAAGAGCGGCCATTGGTTCACCTTGGCTTCCGGTACAAAGGATAGTGACTTTGTTTGCCGGCATGCGGTTAATTTGGTTCGTTTCGATAAATGTATCTTTAGGCGCTTGGATATAACCAAGATCCTGACCGATATTGATTGCTGCTTCCATGCTGCGACCGAAGACAGCGACTTTTCTGCCGTGAGCTACTGCAGCTTCCACTACTTGTTGCAGACGGTGGATGTTAGAAGCGAATGTAGCGAAAATTACACGACCATCTACTTTACGGAAGATGTCCTGAATGCTCTCTCCAACGCGGCGCTCTGACATCGTGAAGTCAGGGATTTCGCTGTTTGTGCTGTCAGATAATAGGCAAAGGACGCCTTCTTTTCCGATCTCGGCCATTTTCGTTAAGTTTGCAGGCTCTCCAACTGGAGTGAAGTCAAACTTGAAGTCACCAGTGTGAACAATATTCCCTTGAGGTGTTTTTACAACAACTCCGTATGAGTCTGGGATACTGTGAGTGGTGCGGAAGAATGTTACCGAAGTTTTACGGAACTTGATGATATCATCTTCTTGGATTTCAATTAGTTTTGCTTTGCGAAGAAGACCATGCTCTTCTAGTTTGTTTTTGATTAGGCCAAGTGCAAGCTTGCCGCCGTATACAGGAATATCTACTTCACGAAGCAGGTAAGGGATTCCACCGATGTGGTCTTCGTGACCGTGAGTGACGAAAAGGCCTTTAATTTTCTCTTGGTTCTTTACTAAATACGTGTAATCTGGAATAACATAATCGATTCCTAGTAATTCGTCTTCAGGAAATTTAATACCGGCATCAATTAAGATGATTTCATCTTGAAATTGGACTGCATAGGTGTTTTTCCCGATCTCACCTAGCCCGCCTAAAGCGAAAACCGCTGCTTGATTGTTTTTTACAAATTTCATTGTCTATCATATCTCCAATACTTTAAAGTTTTCGGATTGCTTCTCATACTCATAGAAATCCCCTGATACAGGCTGGATAAATTCTATGTTATATGGCTTGTCCTTTAATTTTCTGCGGACTTCAAACACTGCAGATGCTTCCACAAAAAGAGATTCCGTCTTTTCTCTTACAGGTGCTTCAGCTACATCTTCTTGATAATACACTTTAAATAACATTGCTATCTCTCCTTAAAAAAATCTGTCTAGCCCTTCACCTCTCCTTAGGCAGTAAGGGAAGGAACCAGTATATATAGTTATTTTATGTAAGGGAAAAATGCGGAAGTGTCCGTCGACCCACTATCTTGCGTCAAGCTACAATGCTTTTTTCCTTACAAAAAGACAACGCGAATTTTAATAATGCTTCCTAGTAATATCCATATAGCATAACCGGTCATTGGCCAAAAAGCCATTATTACCCTATATTATATACGATACATCATGAAATTTCATGTTTTTCCCTAAAAGAAGTTCTTTTCTATTTTCTCCAATAGAAAAGGATTAAAAACAGAGGGGAATAAATTCATGGTTAATTAATATGTAAGAGTCCTCCAGAAATGAAGGACTCATTAATAGCAAGGACTAGGCAATTGTTTTTCGTTTAAGAATATTGTTCATTCTACGCAGTATTTTTTTTCTTAGCCTTCTTAGCATAAGCGTTTCACTCCTTGTACTTAAGGTACGTTCTGTTTGTTAGTAGTTAATATGCTTCAAACAGAGTAAATAGTTGCTGGTAAATATACGAAATTTCAGTACATGAGGAAATGGCTTTCACTTCTGAACAATATACGTAGAATTTAGTATGGTTATCATCAGAGTAACATATAAATGGTCTATTGGGAATAAGGCCTTTGGTTGACTTTTCTCACATCTGAATGGAAGATTAAAATTTCATTGACAGCAAACGTTTTCTTCGTGTAGGTTAAAATAAATATTTATTTCGTTACCCTAAAAGTTAAGGTGGTAAGTTGAATGAAGCGACTCTATGCAGCATTAATTACATTAAGTTTGATTTGGGGCATGTCCTTTCTATTTATAAAGTTGCTTGTAGTGGATTTAGGTGTTTGGGGAGTTGTTTTTTGGAGATGTATGTTTGGGGCAGGCACGCTTTTAATCTTGCTTCTGATTCAGAATAAACTAAAGTTACTCCGGAACCTCCCATTACTGCCTATTGTTTTGATAGCGGTATTAAATAATGCTCTTCCATGGGCGCTAATTGCAGTTAGTGAAACATCGATCAGCAGTAGTCTTGCCTCGGTTGTGAATGCTACGACACCAATTTGGACAATTTTGATCGGCTTTTCCATCTTTTCAAGCAAAATGGAAAAAATGCAATGGATTGGTGTAAGTGTCGGTTTTCTGGGGATTATTGTATTACTGGAACTAAATATCCTTCAATTGTTTCAAGATAATCTTCTCGGAGTGGGAACGATGTTGGGGGCTACCATTTGCTATGGTTTCGGTGCCCACCTTAGTAAAAGACATTTACAAAACATCCCGATCACGGTTATTTCTTTTAGTACGTTAGCAGTCGCTGGGATTTTGTCAGGGATTATGATGGCGTTTGTGCAACCTTCTGGGTTTTTAGCGGTAGGAAGTGTTTCCGTTGTGGTATCTTTGATTGGTTTAGGGGTCTTTGGATCGGGTGTTGCGTATCTCCTTTATTATTATATGGTAAAGGAAGGGAGTGCGGAATTCGCTTCCCTTGTCACGTATCTCGTGCCGATAACAGCCATGTTATGGGGAAGCCTATTGTTGGGTGAAAAAATAACTCCTCACATGCTTTTCGGTTTGATTCTTATCTTTAGTGGTGTATATTTATCTTCGTATAAAACTAAGGCGAAAAAACAAAAAGTGATAAAAAATGTCACAGTCTAAAGAAGTAAGGTGATTAAAAATGGAAAAGAAAATAGTGTTTTTTGATATAGACGGAACGTTGCTGAATCATCAAAAGGAACTGCCTGCCTCTACCAAAAAGGCGGTAAAAGAACTGCAGGAACAAGGAGTTTATGTAGCGATTGCAACAGGAAGGGCTCCATTCATGTTTGAAGATTTACGCAAGGAATTGGAGATAGATACCTTTGTGAGCTTTAACGGGCAATATGTAGTTTTTGAAGGGGAAGTTATTTATAAAAATCCTTTAAATGCTGAAAAGTTGCATTTGCTTCGTGAAGCTTCCGAAAAGGTGTCACATCCACTTGTTTATTTAAACCATGAAACAATGAAGGCAAATGTGGAAAATCATCCGTTCATTAATGAAAGTATGGGAAGCCTGAAGTTTGTCCATCCGGCTTATGGTCCAAGCTTTCTAGATGAAACGGAAATCTATCAGGCATTATTGTTTATAGAAGACACAGATCAACAAAGTTATGTGGAAACTTATAAGGATTTTGATTTCATCCGCTGGCATCAATACTCTACAGATATCCTTCCAAAAGGCGGCTCTAAAGCAATCGGGATTCAAAGGATGCTGGAAAGATTGCCATTTAAGAAAGAGAATGTATTCGCTTTTGGAGACGGATTAAATGATATAGAAATGATTGACTTTGTTGGAACAGGGGTTGCGATGGGAAATGCACATCCTGAATTACTAAAAGTAGCCAACCATGTTACTAAAGATGTGGGGGAAGATGGAATTCTTCATGGGCTCGAGCAAGTTGGGTTACTAAAACAGAAAATTCGTTAAGGGAATAAAAGAAAGCCTGATCGACACTCATTCGATCAGGCTTTCTTTATATATAAATATTATTAGATCCGGTTGATTTGCGTTCCAGGCGCTTCGCTTGCCTGCGGGCGGTCCGTGAGCCTCCTCACTTCGTTGCGGGGTCTCACCTGTCCCTTCCTCCCGCGGGCGTCTGCGCGCCTTCCACTCCAATCAACAAGATGACTTCATTTAATAATGGTTTTTAAAGTAAAAAATCATCTCTCTATCGGTATCGCTCCATCTGGAGGTTGGAACGGATTCTCTTGGTTTATGTGATCATAGAACATTACGCCATTTAAATGGTCAATTTCATGTTGAAATACGATGGCCACTAATCCTTTTAACCGCAGTTTAACTTCTTCGCCTTGCAAGGTGGTAGCTTTGACTGTTACGCGAGCATATCGCGGTACAAGACCTGGTACGTCCCTTTCTACAGATAGACAACCTTCACCAGATGTTAGAAAGCTTTTTTCAACAGAATGGCTAACAATCCTCGGATTGAAAAGTGCGTAGCTATGTAGTGTCCCGTTTTCATCTCTGATATGAACGGCAATCATCTTTTTAGGAACATTAATTTGGGGAGCTGCAAGCCCGACTCCAGGACGTAAATTGTATTGTTGAGAAATATCAGGATTTTGACTGTTCTGAAGGTATTCCATCATCTTTTGCAGAGTAGTGGAATCTTCCTGAGATGGGGGAAGGGATACGTCACTTGCCACTGCACGTAATGTGGGATGCCCTTCTTTTATGATGTCTTTCGCTGTAAGCATGATTTCACTCCTATCTAATATACTTTTATACTATACTCCAATTTAGCTTATAAATGGTAGCTCCAAACTATCTCATTATATATTACCAAAAGCCGGATGTTACTTGAAACAATTCGTTTTGCCTTATTTAATTTTATGCTTAACATATGAATTTAATATTGTAAAAATTAGCAATAAAATTTATAGTTAAAGAGAAGATATGTTAGGGGGATTTAAATTGCGTTTTTGGAAAAGGACTGTATATACGGGTACTCTGGCTTTTTCCCTATTACTGACAGGTTGTGTAAATGGAGAATCAGCTGAACAAGAGATATTTCAAACATTAGAGGAAGTTGTAGAACTTGAAGCAAGCTTTGAAGAGCAACAAGGACCTTTATTGGAATTAGAAAAAGAAGAATCTGCTATTTATGATGAAATTCTTACCCTTGGGATGAAAGAGTTTGATCAGATTGTTAAACTTTCTCAAGAAGGGCTTGCTTTGGTGGAACAAAAAGAAGCTGCCATGAAAAGTGAAAAAGAGAGCATAGAAGCAGCGCGTAAGCAATTTGAAGAAGTTAAAACTTCTATTGAATCATTGGAAGACGAAGAACTTAAAAAAGAGGCACAAGCGTTATACCAACTAATGGAGCAACGTTATGAAGCCTATATGACTTTATCGAATCATTATATGAAGTCAATGGAAGTCGAAAAAGAAATGTACGAGCTATTTCAAACGGAAGATTTGACATTGGAGCAACTCCAAGTGCAGATAAATGATTTAAATGAGAAGTATGAAAAAATTAATGAAGCAAACCAATCTTTCAATGAATATACTGATCAGTATAATAAAGCAAAATTGGAGTTCTATAAAAAAGCCGGACTTAACGTCAGCTATGATAATTAAGTGGAAAAAGACACGTTGGAGCTAGCCTCCCCGGGTCTTTTTTGTTGTGGAAATATGTATTTATCTTATCTCAAAATAATCAATGTTTAGCTAATGGTTAAGATTGAGTTATATCGGGAATGGAAATTATAGCGCTTTTTATTATTATGACATAACATGAATTGGACCTGTTCTGCATTGTAATACAGTTTTAAAAGTTGTATTAGTACAGTTAAGGGTTCAGAATAAACTTTTTACTTTTTTTGGTTTTAAAAAGCAAAGCAAGCAAAGAGATTGACGGGATTGCGAAGTGTGTTGTAAACTTGACCTTGGTGAAAAGTTGTATTAATATTTTCTTCGGAAAGATTAATACAGTATAAATTTGAGTGTTTATCATGCGTATTGCTGTAGACACGAAAAGAGGAAAGATACGTTTTTGCATCACAAACAGAAAAATGTCTTTTAAAACACGTTTTTGGGTAACCTATTTTTGTATGTAATGATGTATTAAATAGTTCTCTTAATAGAAAGGAAGAGGTGACGTAGATGGCTGCAAAAACTAAAAATGCTAAATTTGATCCAAAGCAGCAGAAAGCGAAAGTGGAAGAACAATTCCAAACGTTCCAAATCTTAAATGAAGAAGGCGAAGTAGTAAACGAAGCTGCAATGCCTGAGCTTAGCGATGACCAATTAAAAGAATTAATGCGCCGTATGGTATATACTCGCGTACTTGATCAACGTTCCATCAGCTTGAACAGACAAGGACGCCTAGGTTTCTATGCTCCAACAGCTGGTCAGGAAGCTTCCCAATTAGCTTCTCAGTTTGCACTGGAAGCAGATGATTTCATTTTACCAGGATACCGTGATGTGCCACAGATGATCTGGCATGGTCTTCCTTTATATCAAGCATTCTTATTCTCTCGTGGTCACTTCCACGGCAACCAGATGCCAGAGGGTGTTAACTTATTGCCGCCTCAAATCATCATTGGTGCACAAATCATCCAAACTGCAGGTGTTGCACTTGGACTGAAGAAAAAAGGGAAAAAGACGGTAGCAATTACATACACTGGAGACGGTGGAGCTTCTCAAGGTGACTTCTACGAGGGTATTAACTTCGCAGGGGCTTACCAAGCACCAGCAATCTTTGTTGTACAAAACAACCGTTTTGCTATTTCTACGCCTGTGGAAAAGCAATCTGCAGCAGGTACAATTGCTCAAAAAGCAGTAGCAGCAGGTATTCCTGGAATCCAGGTAGACGGAATGGACGCACTAGCAGTTTACGCGGCAACTCGTGATGCTCGTGAGCGTGCAGTGAATGGTGAAGGTCCTACTTTAATTGAGACATTAACTTATCGTTATGGTCCACATACAATGGCTGGAGATGATCCAACTCGTTACCGTACTTCTGAGCTTGATGATGAGTGGGAAAAGAAAGATCCATTAGTGCGTTTCCGCAAATTCCTTGAAAACAAAGGAATCTGGAGCGAAGACCAAGAGAACAAGGTAATTGAAGAAGCGAAAGAAGATATCAAGGTTGCTATCAAAAAAGCAGATGATCAACCTAAACAGAAAGTCACAGACTTAATCTCTTTCATGTACGAAGAGCTTCCTAACAACCTTAAAGAGCAAAACGAAATCTACAAAGAGAAGGAGTCGAAGTAAGCCATGGCGCAAATGACAATGATTCAAGCGATCACTGATGCGTTACGCACAGAATTGAAAAATGACGAAAACGTCTTACTTTTCGGTGAAGACGTTGGTCAAAACGGTGGGGTTTTCCGTGCAACTGAAGGCCTTCAAGCTGAGTTCGGGGAAGACCGCGTGTTTGATACACCACTTGCAGAATCAGGAATCGGTGGACTTGCTGTTGGCTTCGGTGTAACCGGCTTCCGTCCTGTAATGGAAATCCAATTCTTCGGTTTCGTATACGAAGTAATGGACTCTGTTAGTGGACAACTTGCTCGTATGCGTTACCGTACTGGTGGACGTTGGTCTGCACCAGTTACGATCCGTTCTCCATTCGGTGGAGGAGTTCACACACCTGAACTTCATGCAGACAGCTTAGAAGGACTTATGGCACAACAGCCGGGTCTTAAAGTGGTAATTCCTGCAACTCCATATGATGCAAAAGGACTTTTAATTTCTGCAATCCGTGATAACGATCCGGTTATCTTCTTGGAGCACATGAAATTATACCGCTCTTTCCGTCAAGAAGTACCAGAAGAAGAGTACACCATTGAAATCGGTAAAGCTGACGTTAAACGTGAAGGTTCTGATATCACGATGGTTACTTACGGAGCAATGGTACATGAGTGCTTAAAAGCAGCTGACCAACTTGAAAAAGACGGAGTATCTGCTGAAGTAATCGACTTGCGTACAATCAGCCCATTGGATATCGAAACAATCATTGCATCTGTTGAGAAAACAGGCCGTGCGATTGTTGTCCAAGAAGCACAAAAACAAGCTGGTATCGGCGCTAACATCGTAGCAGAAATCAACGACCGTGCTATTCTTAGCCTAGAGGCACCGGTTTTACGTGTAGCTGCACCTGATACGGTATTCCCATTCTCTCAAGCAGAGAGCGTTTGGTTGCCAAATCATAAAGATGTTCTAGAAACAGCGAAAAAAGTTCTGAACTTCTAATATATAATAGTTCCCCAACAGAACTACCATACGGAAGTCCATTCTTCGCCTAGCCAAGAGTGGGCTCTCCATTTTATAAGCAAAAAGAAAATCAGGCTATCTATCATAGGAGGTTGAATACTGTGGCATTCGAATTTAAACTGCCAGATATCGGTGAAGGTATCCATGAAGGTGAAATCGTAAAGTGGTTCGTTAAACCAGGTGACGAAATCGAAGAAGATGACGTACTTTGTGAAGTACAAAACGATAAAGCAGTCGTAGAAATTCCATCTCCTGTTAAAGGGAAAGTAACGGAATTAAAAGTGGAAGAAGGTACTGTCTGTACTGTTGGACAAACCATCATCACACTAGACGCTCCAGGTTATGAAGACCTTAAATTTAAAGGTGACGACCACGGAAGCGACGACGAAAAAGCAGAAGAAAAAACAGAAGGTCAAGTTCAAGCAACAGCTGAAGCTGGTCAAGATGTGAAAAAAGAAGAAGCTCCTAAAGAAGAGCCAAAAGCTGAAACTGGCGCTGGCGCTCAAGAGCAAGCAGAAGTAGATCCAAACAGACGCGTAATCGCTATGCCTTCCGTACGCAAATATGCTCGTGAAAAAGGCGTTGAAATCCGTCAAGTTGCCGGATCTGGAGACAATGGCCGTGTTCTTAAGAGCGATATCGATGCATTCTTAAGCGGAGACAGTGCAAAAGCACAAGAAACTACTGCTACTGAAGCGGCTCCTGCAGCTAAAGAAGAAACAAAAGCGGAAGCAAAACAAGAAAAACAAGCAATTCCTGCTGGTCAATACCCAGAGACTCGTGAGAAAATGAGTGGTATGCGCCGTGCAATCGCAAAAGCGATGGTTAACTCCAAGCACACTGCGCCACACGTAACATTGATGGACGAGATCGATGTGACAGAGCTTGTTGCACACCGTAAGAAATTCAAATCAGTTGCAGCAGACAAAGGTATTAAGTTAACATTCTTACCATACGTAGTTAAAGCACTTACATCTGCGTTACGTGAGTATCCTGTACTTAACACATCTCTTGATGATGCAACAGATGAAATTGTTCACAAGCACTATTACAACATCGGTATCGCTGCTGATACAGAAAAAGGCTTACTAGTTCCTGTTGTGAAAGATGCAGACAGAAAGTCTATCTTCTCTATCTCCAACGAAATCAACGAACTTGCTGGAAAAGCGCGTGACGGTAAATTGGCATCCGATGAAATGAAAGGTGCATCTTGCACAATCACAAACATCGGTTCTGCTGGTGGACAATGGTTCACACCGGTTATTAACCATCCAGAGGTTGCGATTCTAGGTATCGGCCGTATCGCAGAAAAACCTGTAGTGAAAGACGGAGAAATTGTAGTGGCTCCAGTTCTTGCATTATCACTAAGCTTTGACCATCGTATGATTGATGGCGCTACTGCTCAAAATGCGCTTAACCATATCAAGCGTCTATTGAACGATCCACAATTATTGTTAATGGAGGGTTAATAAATGGTAGTAGGAGATTTCGCAATTGATGTAGATACGCTTGTCATCGGTTCGGGCCCTGGCGGATATGTTGCTGCAATCCGCGCGGCTCAACTGGGACAAAAGGTAACAATCGTAGAAAAAAACACACTTGGTGGAGTATGTCTAAACGTTGGATGTATCCCTTCCAAAGCGTTAATTTCTGCAGGTCACCGCTTTGAAACAGCTCAACATTCTGAAGACATGGGAATTAAAGCTGAGAACGTAACAGTTGATTTCTCAAAAGTTCAAGAATGGAAAGCTGGAGTTGTTAAGAAATTGACTGGCGGAGTAGAAGGTCTACTTAAGGGGAATAAAGTAGACATCGTTTCTGGAGAAGCATACTTCGTAGACGGTAACACAGTTCGTATCATGGACGAAAACTCTGCGCAAACATACAAGTTCAATAACTGTATCATTGCAACAGGTTCACGCCCAATTGAAATTCCAACTTTCAAGTACTCCAAACGTGTTCTTGATTCTACAGGTGCATTGGCACTTAAAGAAATTCCAAAGAAACTAGTTGTTATCGGTGGAGGTTACATCGGTACTGAACTAGGTACAGCTTATGCTAACTTTGGAACAGAAGTTGTTATTGTTGAAGCAGCAGATGAGATCTTAGCTGGATTTGAAAAGCAAATGAGCTCACTTGTAAAACGTAACCTAAAGAAAAAAGGTAACGTAGAAATCTTCACAAAAGCGATGGCTAAAGGTGTAGAAGAAACAGAAGATGGTGTGAAAGTAACAATTGAAGTAAAAGGCGAAGAGCAAACAATCGACGCTGATTATGTATTAGTTACTGTTGGTCGCCGTCCTAACACAGATGAGCTTGGTCTTGAACAAGTTGGTGTGGAAATGACAGATCGTGGCGTTGTCAAAATTGACAAGCAGTGCCGCACTAGCGTTTCTAACATCTATGCTATTGGTGACATTGTAGATGGACCACCACTTGCACATAAAGCTTCTTACGAAGGTAAGATTGCTGCAGAAGCAATTGCTGGTGAGCCTGCTGAGATTGACTACTTAGGTATTCCTGCAGTAGTATTCTCTGAGCCAGAACTTGCATCTGTAGGTTACACAGAAGCGCAAGCGAAAGAAGAAGGTATCGAAGTAACAGCTGCTAAGTTCCCATTTGCTGCGAACGGCCGTGCATTGGCATTGAACGCAACAGACGGATTCTTAAAGCTTGTAACTCGTAAAGAAGATGGATTAATCATTGGTGCTCAAATTGCCGGTTCTAGTGCATCTGACATGATCGCTGAACTTGGTCTTGCTATTGAAGCTGGTATGACAGCGGAAGATATCGCCATGACTATCCACGCGCACCCAACATTGGGAGAAATCACAATGGAAGCTGCAGAAGTAGCAATGGGAAGCCCTATTCATATCGTTAAGTAATGGAACAAACTAAAGAGCCTCCGCAAATGTGGAGGCTCTTATTTATGCTTTAAACCACAAAAAAGGAATTCCTCCGGCTAATAGGTGGAATTCCCAGCTTGATTTAAAGCTTGTTCAATGGAAACAACGATATCTTTTTTAGGCTTTGAACCTTCGATTTGTGTTACTACTTCATTATCATGAACCACAATTAAAGATGGAGTTGCCTTTACATTGAACTGCTTATATAAGAGTTTTTCATTTTCAGAATGAACTACTTTTAAATTTGCAACTTCATCTGGAAATGAATTTTTCAAATCAATGATCGCATCATAATATGTACTCTCATCCTGTAAATTAGATTCGTCCGTAAAGAAAACGAGTGTCCGAGAATCATCAGGAAATTGAATGTGAGTTATCGATTGATTTTCTTGACAGGAAGATAAAATGAAAAAAGACAACGTGAAAAAGATAACAGCGCCTCTAATCATGGCAATCCTCACTTTCTATTAACAACATATATTAAAATGAATAGTTACTTTTTGTTCCGCTATTTGGTGCTATTCTACCATTAAATTTTATGTAAACAGGCCTTGTCACGTAAATGTTACATAATTGAAAAATAGATAGCTCCTTTCCGGCATATTAATTATAAAGGTTTTCATTCATGAAAAATCGGTTACATAAATAGAAATATGCAGTAAGGAGCTGCTTTTATGAAAAATTATGTGGTGTTTTTAATACAAAATATTTTTTGGGGAACCTATAGTCTGATAGAATGGTTTTCGGTTCGAGATAAAATGCAGGCCAAAATTATTTTGTTAGGTATATTTATCTATCTCTGTTATACCCTCGCCATGTCAATAATTCATAAAAAGAAGCATGCGGCGTTGACAACTGCCATCAGTTTTATTTTCTATTTTAGTTTTCAGAGCCTATTTTACTATTTTGTTTTTGGTGGTTGATTTATCTTACTAAGATTTTATAACTGGAAAAAGATTGCCTTCATATAGTAAATGCTAGTATGATTAAAGGTGAAACTTACGTATGGAGGAAAGAATATGAAAAAATGGATACTATCAGCATCATTATTGCTCCTCCTTGTAGCTTGCGGGCAAAATGGACAAGTTGAAAATGAACAAAATTCCTCTTCAGAAAATCAGACGGAAGGAAATGATTCTGTAGTGGAAGAGGAAGAAAAAGATGTCCCTGTGTCAAAAACAGAAGACCCAAAGAAAGAACCGGAGGAAGAAGAAGTAGTGGACTCCGAGGAAGATTCGAATGAAGAAGAACAAGAAAAAGACTCAGGTAACGAGGACCAAGTACAAGAAACTTCCCCTCAAGAACCCCAATATGTCGTAAATCCTACCACTTCTGCTATAGAACCAATGGGTGATGCAAACTCAGAGGTGGTTCTATTAACAATAGATGACGCTCCTGATTGGTATGCATTAGAAATGGCTACGATTTTGAAAGAACTGGGAGTAAAAGCTATCTTCTTTGTAAATGGACACTTCCTTGAAACGGAAGAAGAGCAGAAGGTACTAAAAACCATTTATGAGATGGGTTTTCCAATTGGAAATCATACCATGACTCATAAGTCCTTAAGGCAGCTTACAGAAGAAGAACAGCATGAAGAAATTGTATTGCTTAGTGATCGAGTAGAAGAAATCACGGGGGAACGCCCTCGCTTCTTCCGTGCTCCATTTGGCACTAATACAGATTATGCCATAGAACTTGTTAAGCAAGAAGGAATGATTCTTATGAATTGGACCTATGGTTATGATTGGGAAACAGAATACATGGATGCTGATTCACTTGCAGATATTATGGTTAATACCGAATTTCTGAACAGCGGAGCCAATTTGTTAATGCATGACCGCGAATGGACCAAAGATGCGTTAGCGGATATAGTAAAAGGGCTTCAAGACAAAGGATACGAAATACTTGACCCAGACCTAATAGGAACTGAAGATGCAAGCGTAGAAACGGAATAAATAAAGAAGGCCCGCTCAACTGTGAGAGCGGGCCTTCTTTATTCAACGTTTATAGTAGTACATAATGCTGCCGGTAAATAGTTTAAGCTCAGCCTCTAGCTTCTTGGCAAGAAACTTGCAAAGCTCATTAGCCTTCGCTTTATCGCCGTGCGTGCTTTGGTCGTGCAAAGTAACTTGTATGTAGGAGAGGGGCTCAGTCTCGTCGGAGGTGGCTGTCTGTGTGCCTACTCCAATAAGGATCATCTTGTACCGATCCTCCGTACCTTTTAAATAAAACCACTGACCTTTGCCTTCAGGCTTTTCTTTTACTTCGTAGGGGAAAGCTGCCTGGCTGTATTCCCATCCTAATTGTTTTCCAGTTTTAGATGTTATGTCTTTATAGTAGTTTAATAACTCTTTTACATGTTCAACGGTAAGCGTTTTCTCTTTTGATTTGGGAACTAAATTAATGTAAGCGCTACTGGCCATCGAATTCACTCCTAAGATAACTATTCCATTATATATATTCTAGCATTATAGGAAATCAGCTGACAATCACTAAGTGAAAATTCTTGCAAATCAAGCATTTTATAAGTTATAATAATATTCTGAATAACCAAAAAATAAAAAGGAGGTACCTTATGAACTTATTTGACAAGCTTTATGATAACAATGAGAATGTTCCAGTTCGCTTTGTTGGTTTTACGACTAAAGATGTTAGATATGATTTTGGTATCGTGTACACGAATATGTTTTTTGGTAAGCCCCTTGTCATCTGTATGCAAACCGGCCGTTCTACCCTCCTCGACCCTAAAGACATTACTGACCTTAACCACCTTCAGCATGTATTCCGAATTGATTCACAAGAGCAAGCAGAAGACCTTGCAGAGTTTTTTACTGAGGCTATACCGGCAAGTCCTTTTCAAGAACAATATGAATAACAGTTAATCTCCTTCGAGGCCAATGTCCTGTTTTTAGGGCATTGGCCTATTGAATTGACAAAAAAGTGGAACCTATAAGCCCGAACAGGTAGCGAATTGATCAAAACGGTCAAATAGAAGGGTTCTATACGCCCGAACGGTGGAGAAATCCGCGTGAACTGTCCAATAGAAGGAAATAAATGGAACAACCCATAAACTCAATTTTTAAATGTGTTATACAATTTAATCATTGACATAACACATTTGAGGCTTTATGATGTAAGTAACAACATAAAGCGCTTTCAATTAAAGGCGGCTTTGCAAAAAAAATTTCTTTTAGGAAAGAGGTTGAAGGGTATGGGTACAATCATTTGTCAAACTTGTAACAGCGCAGTGGATCACTTTGAGGATGAAAAAGTTACGACTTATTATGCAAAATGTGCAGATTGTCAGTGCTCTGAAAAAAGCGAAGATTTAGCCTAGAATCATATATTAATAGAAAGAGCAGGTCCCCGGGGTATGAGGGGACCTGCTCTTTGTTCATTTTATCGAATTGCTTTGTGTTCTTTAATTACTCTTAAGGTCTTCAATTCGTGATCTTCGGGACCTTGTACTGGGAGTCCTACCTCTAAAGTTCTTGTAATGTAGGACAAGTTATCTTCTGTTATGATCTCCCCAGGAGTAAAAATAGGAATGCCCGGAGGATATACCATGATAAATTCTGCGATAATACGGCCGGCAGATTTTTCGAATGGAACAACTTCCGTCTCAGAGTAGAATGCATCGCGTGGGGCGATAGCTAACACCGGAATGTCGGGAAGAAGAACCTTTACTTTTTCGCCGGAATCTCCAGCCTGGTGATGAAACTCTTCTGATAAGACTTTAAGGGCTTCTAACAATGTTCCTGTCTCAACTTCAGAGTCTCCAGGTGTGATAATACAAAGGATGTTATAGAGATCGGAAAGTTCCACTTCAATATTGTATTTTTGACGAAGCCACTTCTCAACATCATATCCTGTCAGGTTTAAATTCTTTACAGAAATAATCAGTTTAGTCGGGTCATAGTCAAAGGTTGCTTTTCTGCCTAAAATTTCAGGACCTATACAATGTAAGTGTTCAATCTCATTGATAGCATCCCTTGTTTTATTGGCAAGTTGGATGGTTTTTTCTATAAGCAAGTGTCCTTCGGTGGCAAGGCGTTTTCTTGCAACATCCAATGAAGCCAATAGAAGGTATGAGGTGGATGTAGTCGTTAACATACTTAAAATGCTTTGAATGCGATTTACATTCACTAATCCTTCTCGCACATTCAAGATAGAACTTTGTGTCATAGAGCCCCCAAGCTTATGGACACTTGTCGCAGCCATGTCAGCTCCGGCTTGCATAGCCGATAAAGGAAGCTCCTCATGGAAATGGATATGAACACCATGGGCTTCATCCACAAGAACAGGCACATTAAAAGAATGGGCAATTTCAACAATCTGACTTAAATCGGCTGAAACACCAAAATAAGTAGGGTTAATGACAAGTACACCTTTTGCATCAGGATGTTGCTGAAGCGCCTTTTCTACAGAGTCTGTCGTGATGCCATGGGAGATCCCTAAGTCTTTGTCCACTTCTGGGTGAATAAAGATTGGTACTGCTCCTGAAAAAACAATGGCTGACATGACAGATTTATGAACATTCCTAGGCACGATAATTTTCTCTCCAGGCCCGCAAACAGCCATTACCATTGTCATGATGGCTCCACTTGTACCTTGTACGGAGAAAAATGTATGGTCAGCTCCAAAAGCTTTTGCTGCAAGGTCTTGAGCTTCTTTTATCATTCCCTTTGGCTGATGAAGATCATCAAGTGGCCCAATGTTAATTAGATCTATGGAAAGAGCATTTTCACCGATAAATTCTCGGAATTCAGGGTCAATGCCTGCTCCTTTTTTATGTCCGGGAATATGGAATTGAACCGGGTTCCCTTTGGCATGATTTAAAAGTCCAGTAAATAATGGCGTGTCGTTTTGAGAATATGTCAACTTACTTATGCACCTCTTTAATTTAGCTTAGTATCGGTTTCGTTTATCTTAACGCATCTAATTACGCAGAACAAACATTCACATAAAACAAATGAAATTATAGCATTTATCCCCTTCATTGCATAGCAGGAATTTGTCATATTAAAAAGAAACATATAAAGAGAGATAGAAAGGAGAAGATAATCATGAAATGGGAGACAAGAGTAACTAAACTTTTAGATATAAAATATCCAATTATCCAAGGTGGACTTGCTTATTTAGCGTACGCGGACCTGGCTGCCGCCGTTTCAAATGCAGGAGGTCTCGGGCAAATAACGGCCATGAGTTTGGAAAGTCCTGAATTACTAAGAGAAGAGATTCGAAAGGTTAGAAGGATGACAGATAAACCATTTGGTGTGAACTATGCAATTGGCCAACATGGGAGACCTTTTGAGCATATGTTGGATATTGCTTTGGAAGAAGAGGTCCCTGTCATCTCCATGACAGGAGGAAACCCTTCACCGATCTTCAAAAGGCTGGAGGGCTCAGAATGCAAAAAGTTAGTTCTTGTTGCTGCTCGCAGACAAGCAGAAAAAGCGGAAGAACTTGGCGCTGATGCCGTCATGGTCGTAGGACAGGAAGGAGGAGGTCATTTAGGCAAAAACGACTTAGGTACCATGGTATTAGTCCCTAAAGTAGTAGACGCCTTAAAGATACCTGTCATCGCTTCAGGAGGCATTGGTGATGGACGAGGGTTGATGGCTGCATTGGCACTTGGTGCGGAAGGAATAGAAATGGGTACAAGGTTTATCGCAACAAAGGAGTGCATGCATGCTCATCCCGTTTATAAAGAAAGGCTGGTAGACGGAACCGAGAATGATACGGTGGTCATTAAAAGAAGTCTGGGTGCACCTGCAAGAGCCATTCAAAATACTTGGACGGAACAAATATTGAAGATAGAACAGGAAGCAAAAGGGTATGAAGGATTGAAAGACTTTATTAGTGGCACTGCGAACAAACGGTATATCTATGATGGCGAAACCGATTATGGTTATGCATGGGCAGGTCAGGTAATGGGATTGATCGAGGATGTGCCAAGTGTGGAACAGCTTTTGTCTAGAATGGTAAAGGAAGCGGAAAATATTAGAGAGAAGTGGACAAACTAGAGAAGGAAAATGATATACTTTACTTTTCCACTATACATATAATGAGGTGAAGTTATGGATTTCTCTTATCCCATTTCCTATGACTGGTCTACAGATGAAATCGTAGATGTTATTGCACTATATGAAGCGGTCGAGCTCACTTATAGCAAAGGCGTGGAGCGTGATCAGCTTTTATCCTTATATCGCCGGTTCAAAGAAATAGTGCCAGGCAAGGCAGAAGAACGAAACCTTGCAAATGAGTATGAGGAACTTAGTGGTTTCTCTGTCTATCGTACGATAAAAAAAGCAAAAGACATGAATCCAGGCGAACAGGTGAAGATGTCGAAGTGATAAGAAAATGAAAATCTCAGAACCATGATGGTTCTGAGATTTTTTACTGTATTAAGCTTCCACCGTCTGTTTGGTCATCTGATAAAGTCCTCGGACTGTTTGGATAGCTTCCTCGATGCGCGCGATCGTTTCATCTCCAGAAAGCTTGATTGCCTCTTCTTTTGGTATTTGGATGCCGCAAAGTATTTCCGCTTTCTTTACATTGATCAAACGTTCGAAAAGCTCTTTGTGGGCGTCTTCAGTCAAATCAGATTGGCGGATAACTTCTGGCTTTGTGTGATCCTTGGACCAGACAAAGTCGGAAGGGATCTGCTCTTGAATGGATGTTACATTTTTAAGCAAAATTTCGCCAAATGCTTCTTTCATCGGTGCTTCATAGATAACAGCAAACCAGACAAATACATGGGTTTCCCACAAGCCGATCTGGAAATGTGGTAACATCTTGTATCCGCGTGCGTTGTTTGCAAAGGCAACCCAGGAATCTTTTGGAGGATTCTTGGTTCTTCTTGCATGCTTGGCTACATGATAGTGCATTTCATCACCAGTCATAGCAGTTAGTGAGGGAGAGAAATATTGGCCAAGCTGCTCAAACTTTGGCTGTATTTGAGATTTTAAAACTTCCATTCTTTCTTCAAGACCATCTATTGTAAATACTTCAAAATCTTCTTTTTTAAATCCATCGAAACTTTTGTTTGTCATGTAGTCGCCCCGTTTCTAAATACTGCTTTTTTTTATATTACTTATTTTAGCATAGCCCATTTTCCCTGCCAAAAGATTAGATTTTACAACCTCTTACTTTCTTTTTAGGTAACTGCACATTTTAGTTACCATCTTTCATTCCTTTCATATGATATAGCAACCATTAGAAAATGAATCCTTAGGAACCGAGAAACTTTTATGAAGGAGGGAATTGTTGTGAAACAAGTGGCGACACCTTGGAAGAAGAAAAAAGAGGATAATCAGCGCGCGGTCTTACGAATGGAAATAGATTATGAATTGGCAGTTTTGTATGAGGCAATACAAGAGAGTGATAAGGAAAAAAAGAAGAAAACGATATCTAAATTAGAGCAATTAAGAAAAGAAATGCTAAGTCTAGAGGTTTAGTGGCATGTGCTACTTAGACGAACCTGTATGAGGTTCGTTTTTCTGTGTGACCTATTACTTGATTTTGCCCCTTTGTTTCAGTAAGCTAAAACATACATAATTTGTTTAATCGTAATAGAATAGCTGCAATGACAAGGCTAACAGAAGGGCAGGAGAATACATGAATTGGACTGAAATTGATGAGAATGCAAAAAAGTGGACGAGAGAAGCGGGAGAACGTATTCGAACTTCTTTCAGCAAGGAATTGATGATACATACAAAATCCTCTCCTGATGATCTGGTGACTAATATTGACCGGGAAACGGAACAATTTTTTATAGAACACATTAGAAAAACCTATCCAGACCACCAAATTCTCGGAGAAGAAGGATTTGGTGATGAATTGGATAAACTTGATGGAACGGTTTGGATCATTGACCCCATTGATGGAACGATGAACTTTGTCCATCAACAACGTAATTTTGCCATCTCCGTTGCAGTATATGAAGATGGTATCGGGAAGATCGGGCTAATTTATGATGTGGTTCATGACGAGCTGTATCATGCAAAAGCAGGGGAAGGAGCTTATCTGAACGATACAAAACTCCCACAGCTAGAAGAGGTGGCAGTAGAGAAAGCTGTTATCGGCTTGAATGCAACATGGATTACGGAAAATAAGCGGATCGACCCCACTATTCTGGCTCCGCTTGTGAAGAAAGTAAGAGGCACAAGATCTTATGGATCTGCAGCTCTTGAAATGGCGTATGTAGCAACAGGGCGCATTGATGCATATATTACGTTGAGACTTTCCCCTTGGGATTTTGCAGCGGGACTAATACTTGTAAACGAGCTCGGTGGTAAAGTTACCACACTCCATGGTGAACCTCTTAACTTGCTTGGACAAAACAGTGTCTTTGTATGTAAGCCGGGTTTGCATGAAGTGATCAGCAAGGATTACTTGTATAAATTAAAGTAATAAATGAAACCCACGGCCGTAAATGAGGAAGTGGGTTTTCATTGTTTTTATATGTTATTGCAGGAACATATTGTAAGTGTTTATAATTGTCCGTTTTCGCGCATTTTTCTTTTTGTCTTGAAACCAAGTCCCATGACCACACCGAATAATACAAACGCTCCAACGATTCCAAGCGTGTTTCTTTCTCCAATTGCGATTCCGACCATGCCTAAAGAAACCGCTGCCAAAACAGCATAAAGCATGAAAATCCACTTAATATCCTTCATAAAATCAACTCCTTTGGATAACCCTAATTTCATATAACTTATATTTTACATAAGTCTCTTTCTCTTTTCTACCATGTTTGTGGTATAATACTAAAGTTATTAAGTTGTAAAATTAGGGAGATGAAATAGTGAACATCCGCAATGATATCAGAAACATCGCAATTATCGCTCACGTAGACCATGGTAAAACAACGTTAGTGGACAAATTGCTACATCAGGCTGGTACGTTTAGAACGAACGAGCAGGTAGCAGAACGTGCCATGGACTCTAATGATTTAGAAAGAGAACGTGGGATTACAATATTAGCTAAAAACACGGCAATTAACTATAAAGATACGCGCATTAACATCATGGACACACCTGGACATGCCGACTTTGGTGGAGAAGTGGAACGTATTATGAAGATGGTTGATGGAGTTCTTTTAGTAGTAGATGCTTATGAAGGCTGTATGCCTCAAACGCGCTTTGTATTGAAAAAAGCGTTAGAGCAGAACCTGACACCAATCGTAGTTGTAAACAAAATTGACCGTGACTTTGCTCGTCCAACTGAAGTTGTTGACGAAGTAATTGACTTGTTCATCGAGTTAGGTGCAAACGAAGAACAACTAGAATTCCCAGTTGTTTATGCATCCGCGATCAACGGTACTGCTAGTACAAATCCTGAAAAGCAAGATGAAAACATGGAAGCAATCTATGAGTCCATTGTTGAACATATCCCAGCTCCAGTTGATAACAGTGCCGAGCCGCTTCAATTCCAAGTAGCGCTTCTTGACTACAATGACTATGTGGGCCGTATCGGGGTTGGACGTATCTTCCGTGGAACCATGAAAGTTGGCCAACAAGTTGCTCTAATGAAGCTTGATGGTTCAGTAAAACAATTCCGTGTAACCAAGCTATTTGGTTTCATCGGTCTTAAACGTGTGGAGATCGAAGAAGCAAAAGCTGGCGATCTTGTTGCCGTTTCCGGAATGGAAGACATCAACGTAGGGGAAACGGTTTGCCCGGTTGACCACCAAGATGCACTTCCTGTTCTTCGTATTGACGAGCCGACTCTTCAAATGACTTTCTTGGTAAACAACAGTCCGTTTGCTGGTAAAGAAGGTAAATTTGTTACTTCTCGTAAAATTGAAGAGCGTTTAGAAGCTCAGTTGGAGACAGATGTAAGTTTACGTGTAGACCCTACTGATTCTCCGGATGCTTGGGTTGTTTCAGGACGTGGAGAGCTTCACCTTTCCATCCTGATTGAGAACATGCGTCGTGAAGGCTTTGAGCTTCAAGTGTCAAAACCTGAAGTAATCATTAAAAATGTTGATGGTGTTAAATCTGAGCCGGTTGAGCGAGTTCAAATCGATGTACCGGAAGATTACACTGGTTCCATCATGGAATCTATCGGTGCACGTAAAGGTGAAATGGTAGACATGATCAACAATGGTAACGGTCAAGTTCGTCTAATCTTTATGGTACCTTCTCGTGGACTTATTGGTTATACGACTGAATTCCTTTCCCTTACTCGCGGTTACGGAATCATCAACCACACATTTGACAGCTACCAGCCTATGGCAGCAGGTCAAGTAGGTGGACGTCGCCAAGGTGTTCTTGTTTCTATGGAATCAGGTAAAGCATCTACTTATGGTATCATGGGTATTGAAGACCGCGGAGTTATCTTTGTTGAGCCTGGAACTGAGGTTTACGAAGGAATGATCGTGGGAGAGCATAACCGTGAAAATGACCTTGTCGTTAACGTTTGTAAGATGAAGCAAGCGACTAACGTACGTTCTGCAACGAAAGATCAAACGGTAAGTATGAAAAAGCCTCGTCTTATGACATTAGAGGAGTCTTTGGAATACTTGAACGATGATGAGTACTGTGAAATTACTCCACAATCCATCCGTTTGCGTAAAAAAATTCTTGATAAGAACGAACGTGAAAGAGCAGCGAAAAAGAAAAAGTACGCTGAAGCATAAAAAGTAGAAGCTGGGATGCAAGGGTGCTTAAAAGAGGACCTTTGTCATCCCTTTTTCTAAATAACTGTCTAAAACTGTTAGAAATGGGGAAAAGGCAATGGATGTAACACAAAGATTATCCTTTTTTGCTAGTCTATTCCGTGTCGATGAAAACCCGGATTCAGGCATGTGGCTGTTGTATTTTACTATTTTAGGACTGTCCATTTTAGTTTATAAACTTGGATTCGCCTTGAAACTGCCTGTATTAAAGTCAGTGATTATTTATACTTTCCTTGCTTTAGGAAGTACAGTACTTACGTTTCTTGGAATCTTTCTTCCTGTTGGAGAAGGCTTGGTAGTGGCGGCTTTAATATTGATTATCTATAAGATTCGACTTCATCGTTCTAAGCAAGCGGAAAGCACAGAATCATAGGGGGTCAGTATATGAGGTCTTTACAAGACACACTTTATAATTGGCTGACCATCAAGGTGGTAGCAGAAGCAAGACCGGATGATAAATCCGCGCATGATACCATGAAGTTGTTTGAAGGAATCCTTTTAGAAGATCATAAGCTCTCAAACATCGTAGTCTCTAAAGAGGAACCAATGTATTACGTGGAATATGATAAGGATGCAGAACGGCATAAAGTAAGATTTCCAATCGAATTAATCGACGTGATGCTCGAACAAATTCAGAATGAACCTGATAAGTACCATAATTATGAATAAATTAGAAAAAGGATAGCTCCTTCTCGAGTGATTGTCACTTGCGAGGGATCTATCCTTTTTGCTTCTTTTTATAAAATATAGGAAGAAATACTGCAAACGCCAGATGCCCGATCGACCATAATAGTAACGCAATTGCATCTGTTGGTGCCGGGGTCTCTTTTATAGCCAGTATCGTTAAGGGAAAATACAGAAGAATAGTAGGGAAAGTGATACCTATAGCGAGCAGGTATTGCCTTCTTTTATCAAACAATTGGAAGTGTTCCACTATAAAAGCAAACATAATCCCAATCAGCACAGCAACAATCAGATGAAGGGAGAATTCTGTCAGTTCCGAAAGGTTTGCATTTTTGAAGCCTGGGATAAAATCTACATTCAGTAAAAGTACATATATCTTTTTTCCCGAAAGGACTTCAAGGGCTTTAATGAACACACCCATCAAGATACCGCTTATCAAACCTGTAAAAGCGCCTCTTAGTATCAAGGTCTACCACTCATCCTGATTTTGTTTTTGTTCATATAGCTTAAAATTCCCTGTAGCTTTTCTCTCGTTGGTTCTTTTTTCAATTCTTTCACTGCATTCGTCGCACATATATGTATGGATTGGTCGGTTGCGAAGCCTTTTCGCAACTAACGTTTCGTCATCGATGCTTTCAATTTTATCACAAATTACACACTTGACTCTCATGGTCCACCTCTTTATTCAATCTTATTTAACAGTATAGCATAAAGGGTGAAAATTAAGAATTAATTGCGAACAAGAGCGGTTTAATGTACATCGTAACCTTCTGTTTCTTCCTATAGAAATGTTGATATGGTACTATTAATAAAAATAAAGAGGGGGGATGGACCAATGCCTAACCTTGTAGAAAATGTTCTGGTAGAACCACTCATAGGAGCACTGCAAAAAGAAACCCTAGTGACAATAAGTACTGTAGATCATGAGACAGGTGGTCCAAATGTGAGTGCAATTTCCTGGCTGTATGCGCCAGATGAGAAAACCATTTTACTTGCCGTCAATGCGGAATCACGCATCGTTAAAAATGTCCTACATAAAAGCGAGCTAGTGGTAAATCTGATGGCCAATGATTCCGTTTATTCCATTCACACCAAAGCAACTGTCAAAGTGGAGAGAATGGAAGATGTTCCACTGAAATTGGCATTATTGCATCTAGATGTAAAAGAAGTGAGGGATGTCATGTTTTACGGAGCGAAGATTAGCGTGGAGCCGAAATTCGAGAAGACATATGATGTGGAAGCTGCTAAGAAATTGGATCATCAGGTGATGACAGCGATTCAAAGGTATAGCTAAGCGCAGGTGATTCTGGAACCAGGTGTATGCCTGGTTTTTTTGTTGAAAGGTAAGGAGATATAAAATCCGGTTGATTTCCGTTCCAGGCGCTTCGCTTGCCTGCGGGCGGTCCGTGAGCCTCCTCAGGCTTCGCCTTCCGGGGTCTACCTGTTCCTTCCTCCCGCGGGCGTCTGCGCGCCTTCCACTCCAATCAACAAGGTGGCTTCATTCATCAGAGGGTTTATGAAACAGCACTTAAACGAGTTAACTGAATAAGCATTTACGTATCGTTTACCTAATTTCCAGCTGTGGATTGGAGCAAATGGCGAAGACTCCAGCGGGGGAATAACGGTAGATTGAGACCCCTGAAGCGTTGGGAGGAGGCTCAAGCACCGTCCCGCGGAAAGCGAGCCATTTGCGGAAAGGAACAGCGTCGATTAACCAATAACTTATGATTATGCTAAAGGTGGACCTGGTGCTTTTTGCACGTTTTCTTTGAGAGAGAGAAGAATATTGCTGTGTTATGTCGATTTCTTGATATAATCTGTTTTTTCTTGATATATCCAAAAATTTATTGATATATCTCCAGAATTATTGATATATCAGGAAATTTATTGATATATTGATTTTTTTCTTGATATCCCATCCTACACAGTACCAGCACTGCATAAAAAACTGCCCCGAAGTGGATTAAACTCCACTTCGGGGCAGCAAACAACCTGTTTAGTCCTGCTTAACTTCCTTATATCGTTCTTCGTCCTTTAGGTTATTGGACTGATTCTGTTGTTTCTGTTCCAACTGTTTTTCTTGATCCTCTGGAAGTTTGGAATTATTTTGCTCCGTAGGGTTTGGAGCTACTGGTTCTTTCAGGTCAATCGGAATTTCCGGCATAACCCTTCCAACAATCTCTGCCAATTCTTCCATCACGCCTGTTACAGGCCGGCCGTTTTGAATGTCTCGTCCCATTTCTTGCAGACGAACAAAGGAGTCTGCATCTGCAAGGATGATAGCCGTAGCCCCATATGGGTCGTTCTTAAGGCTCTCTGCCACCGAATATTTAATGGTGCTGACTCTTTCACGGTCTAGATCGGAGTTTACGTCAATCCCAACCACTGCATATGGACCAAGCACAACAGCGGTTGCATCATTTACATTGGGAACTCTTGTAGCAAGTTCCACCAGATGAGCGGACACTTCCTGTCCTGTTTTTCTATCCACCTGGACATCTGCAGAATCTTTGACATGAATGATTCGAGAGTTTTCATCTTCACTTGAAATATTTTTTGGTTGATTGTTCATACAACCTGTAAGAGACAATGTAACGATTGCAGTCACTAATAAATATCTTTTCACCTATTTCACTCCTTCTTTAGGATGATTCCATTTTCATCTGTCTTGATTTTATTGTTTATTTGTTCTTCTATCTTTATTCATTCCGACATATATTTTAACAACGGTCCGTCCCTCTTTTATGGTCAAGTAGTAACACACTAATTGTATTGGGGCCATATAATGAAAGGGAGGATGCCTTGATTCACTCCAGAAAGACAAAAGAAGGGCTGAGAGTAGGAGGCGGCAGGTTGGGTAAAATTTATGTGTTGGATACAAATGTATTGTTACAGGATCCATATGCAATCTATTCCTTTGGGGATAATGAGGTAGTTATTCCTGCGGTGGTTTTGGAAGAAGTGGATTCGAAAAAAAGATATATGGATGAAATAGGAAGAAACGCCAGACAAGTTTCCAAAATAATTGATTCCTTAAGAGCTACAGGAAAGCTTCATGAGAAAATACCCTTGCACAATGGGGGAGCGCTTCGGATTGAGTTGAACCATAGGAGTTTCCATCAGTTGCAGGAAATTTTCGTGGAGAAGACAAATGATAATAGGATTCTCGCAGTCGCGAAAAATCTTTCATTGGAAGAGCAGACAAAAGAGGATGGGCGCACCGTCATATTGGTGAGTAAGGATGCCTTAGTGCGCGTAAAGGCAGATGCAATCGGGTTGATTTCTGAGGATTTTTTAAATGACCGTGTAGTGGAAGTGGATCATATTTACAAAGGGTTCCTCGAGATTTATGTGCCGACAGATACCCTTAACACTTTTTATGTAAAAGGGGAAATTAGTGCGGCTGAATTAGCCAATCACCCGTTTTATGCCAATCAATTCGTAATCATGAAGGATGCATTGGGCGGTTCGGCTTCAGCAGTTGGTATTATTGACTCCACTGGGAAGAAAGTAAAAAAACTAGTTTTTGATCAAGATCATATTTGGGGAATTAGACCTCGTAATGTTCAACAAACGATGGCGTTCGAAATGCTTTTACGGTCAGATATACCACTTGTTACATTGACGGGTAAGGCAGGAACGGGGAAAACTCTTTTGGCGTTAGCTGCAGGGCTTATGCAAACGGAGGATTTGAATCGTTATAAAAAACTGCTAGTGGCACGGCCTATTGTGCCGGTTGGTAAAGATATCGGCTTCCTTCCTGGCGAAAAAGAGGAGAAGTTAAGACCGTGGATGCAACCGATCTATGACAACTTGGAATATTTATTTAATACAAAAAAACCGGGAGAGCTTGACGCTATCCTTGCTGGTATGGGATCCATTGAAGTGGAAGCATTGACCTATATTAGGGGTAGAAGTATTCCCGAGCAATTTATTATTATTGATGAGGCCCAGAACCTTACGAAGCATGAGGTGAAAACCATTTTGACGAGGGTAGGGGAGCGGAGCAAAATTGTTTTGATGGGTGATCCGGAGCAGATTGACCATCCTTATTTGGATGAGTATAACAATGGTTTGACTTATGTGGTGGAGCGGTTTAAGGACCAGAAGTTGGCTGGGCATGTGAAGCTTGTAAAAGGGGAACGTTCCATGCTTGCAAAGCTTGCCGCTGATCTTTTATAGAAGATAGGGGTTTGTTAAACACCGCTGTTGATTTCCGCAAAAGAAAAGTGCCGCCGTAACTTTGTCACGGCGGCACTTTTGGGGAGTCCCATTTTATTTTACAATGATTTTATGTACTCCTGTTAGCGGTTCAGAATGATTGGAGCCGTCCTCGAAGTAAATGTGGACAGGTCCGTTTTCTTTTAGCGGTTTGCCTTTTTTCGAAAAGGCAAGAATGATTTCTTGTGCAGTTGGGATGTCTACTTCGAGTTCCTTATCCTCTCCAACAAATACAACTTTCGTAGAATCAGGTTGTGGTTCTGCATTGTGCAAAAATGGACCGAATTTTATACCAAATGTACCGTTCAACAGTTTTTCTTTTTCAAATTTACGTTCTGATTTCAATGTCGGCGGTTGAATGGCACCTTCCCTGATTTCACGCTCCCAATGTTTCGAAACTGCTTTTGTATATTCTTCTAGCTCATCTGTTTTCTCTCGTTTTTGTTCTGTGAAATATGTATCTAAATCAATTCTGCGATCGTCGAATATCCAGACACCCGGATCGAGTGTAATCGAGAAATTGACTTTGCCTTCTATTCTGATGATATTTTCCATGTTGTCCCCCTCAATTGTAATCCTTTTCATTATTATATAACTTGAATGTTTTTTTGTCATGTAATCGGGGAATCTATTGGTAGATTAACGTCGGATATTAAGGGGTGTCGCGATTGGCATGTAGAAGTGAGGATATTTTACAGTCATTAGTGGAAGAAGCAAAGAAGGTAGCATTTGAAGGGAAGGTGGCAAATTACATACCTGCATTACAAAAGGAAAACCCTGAGCATTTGTCATGTGCCATTGTTTATCCAGATGGTAACTGTGTATCTGCAGGGGATATTAAGAAGCGATTTACGCTGCAAAGCATTTCAAAAATCATAACACTAGCACTTGTCCTAATGGATTATGGGCCTGAACATGTTTTCCATAGAGTAGGGATGGAGCCAACAGGTGATCCTTTCAACTCGATTATCAAATTAGAAACCTCTTCAAAAGCCAAGCCACTCAACCCAATGATAAATGCGGGTGCCCTCGCCGTCACTTCCATGATGAAAGGCAGTAATGCCGAGGACAAAGTAGAATATATATTGGATTTTGTCAGGAAGCTAACAAATGAACCTGAAATTGATTTTTGTGAAGAAGTCGCTATCTCAGAATTTACTACATCTTTTCTAAACAGGTCTCTCTGTTTTTATATGAAGGGTGACGGAGTAATACATGGGAATGTAGAAGAAATTATGGAAGTATATACGAAACATTGCGCCATAAGAATGAATTGTCTTCAATTGGCACGGATGGGTGCTGTTTTTGCAATGGATGGAATTAATCCGTTGACGAACGAACGGGTGATGCCAAAGGAAGTTGCGCGAATCTGTAAAACATTCATGGTTACTTGCGGTATGTACAATGCATCTGGTGAATTCGCCATAAAAATTGGCATACCGGCAAAAAGTGGCGTATCAGGGGGGATTATGGGTTCTGTTCCGGGACGGATGGGAATAGGTATATTCGGACCTCCATTAAATGAAGTGGGGAACAGCCATACAGGTCTAAAATTACTAGAATTACTACAGGAAAAATATGATTTAAGCATGTTTTAATATTCGGTTATAGTAAATACGCTTATCCTCCTTGCAATTTTTTAAAAATAACGATAAAATTTATAGATAAGATAGGCAATTGTACGTAAACGGAGGGATCGATATTGGCATCAGATATCGTGGTCGATCATCGTGATAAAGCTATTACGCTTTTAAAAGCTGATTCAGATAAAATTTTAAAGCTGATTCAAGTCCAAATGGACAACTTGACCATGCCTCAATGTCCATTATATGAAGAAGTGTTGGACACCCAGATGTTCGGACTTTCTCGAGAAATGGATTTTGCGGTTCGCCTTGGCTTAATTTCCGAAAAAGAAGGGAAAGACATCCTTTCTAAATTGGAAAAAGAACTTTCCGCACTCTACGAAGCATGGGAAAGAAATTAATACTAATAACGCTCAATCATGCGATAGTTGCTGATTGAGCGTTTTTATTAAATTTCACATAGAACAGTTGTAAATCAACATTAATCTCATTTTTTCTACATAATTAGTAAGGATTGTATCGAAAAAGAGGAAAGTTATCGAAAAATAATGTATAATGACTTTTATAATTGATAAAATATTCTAAACTTTTCCGCGCGAGAAGTAGCTACTAGGGGGAGACAATATGACGAGAAAAATAAACAAGGTTCTTGTTGCGAACCGCGGCGAGATTGCAATTCGTGTTTTTCGAGCTTGTACAGAACTGAACATTCGAACAGTTGCTATTTACTCAAATGAGGATATCGGCTCATTCCATCGCTATAAAGCAGATGAAGCATATCTTGTAGGGGAAGGCAAAAAACCAATTGATGCATATCTTGATATCGATGGAATCATTGAGATTGCAAAAGCAAATGACGTAGATGCGATTCATCCTGGTTATGGTTTTTTATCTGAGAACATACATTTTGCCAGAAAATGTGAAGAAGAAGGCATTATCTTTATAGGGCCAACATCCAAACATTTGGATATGTTCGGAGACAAGGTAAAAGCAAGAACGCAAGCTCAGCTAGCCAATATACCTGTTATACCGGGTACAGATGGTCCGGTTCACTCTTTGGATGAAGTGATGGACTTTGCTGCAACTTACGGCTATCCATTGATGATCAAAGCTGCATTAGGTGGCGGCGGTCGAGGAATGCGTATCGTCCGTAGCAAATCTGAACTGCGTGAGTCATTTGACCGTGCAAAATCAGAAGCGAAAGCAGCATTTGGTAACGATGATGTGTATGTAGAAAAACTAATCGAAAATCCAAAGCATATTGAAGTTCAAATACTTGGAGACCAACATGGTGAAATCATTCACTTGTTTGAACGCGATTGTTCCATTCAAAGACGTCATCAGAAAGTGGTGGAAATTGCCCCGAGTGTTTCTCTTACTGATGATCTGCGTGAACGAATTTGTAACGCTGCAGTAGAGTTGATGGAAAATGTGGATTACATTAATGCAGGTACAGTTGAATTCCTGGTTGCAGGAGACGAGTTTTATTTCATAGAAGTAAACCCTCGCGTGCAAGTAGAACACACCATTACAGAAATGGTAACCGGTGTGGACATTGTGCAATCCCAAATCATGATTGCAGAAGGACATGCCTTACATAGCAGCAAACTTGGTATTCCGAAGCAAGAAGACATTAGGGTTCACGGGTTTGCGATTCAGTCCCGTGTAACAACGGAAGATCCGTTAAATGGCTTCATGCCGGATACTGGAAAGATCATGGCATACCGTTCCGGTGGAGGATTCGGTGTCCGCTTGGATGCAGGAAACGGTTATCAGGGAGCAATCATCACGCCTTATTATGACTCATTGCTTGTTAAACTCTCCACATGGGCATTAACATTCGAACAGGCTGCATCCAAAATGGAGCGAAATCTTAAGGAATTCCGTATTCGTGGTATCAAAACCAATATCCCGTTCCTAGAAAACGTAGTAAAGCACCCGAATTTCATGAACGGGGAATATAATACTTCCTTTATTGATACTACGCCTGAACTTTTTGTCTTTCCTAAACGAAAAGACCGTGGAACGAAAATGCTTACGTATATTGGGAATGTAACGGTTAACGGATTCCCAGGTGTGGAAAAAAGGAAGAAACCTATCTTCACGAATCCTAGAATGCCGGAAGTCAGCCGCATCGAGGAAGTTCCAAGCGGTACCAAGCAAATATTGGACGAGCGTGGAGCAGATGGATTAGTCAAGTGGGTGACAGATCAGAAGGAAGTCTTATTAACAGACACGACCTTTAGAGATGCCCATCAGTCTTTATTGGCTACACGTCTTCGTACGAATGATTTAAAACAGATTGCGGAACCAACAGCTAAGTTGCTGCCAAATCTTTTCTCCATGGAGATGTGGGGGGGAGCAACATTTGATGTTGCATACAGATTCTTAAGTGAAAATCCTTGGGATCGTCTATTGACATTGCGCGAAAACGCACCGAATGTTCTTTTTCAAATGTTACTAAGAGCTTCTAACGCAGTTGGTTACAAGAACTACCCAGACAACCTGATAAAAGAATTCGTCGAAAAGTCTGCTTATGCAGGAATTGATGTCTTCCGTATTTTTGACAGCTTGAACTGGGTCAAAGGGATGACCTTAGCAATTGATGCGGTTCGAGACTCCGGAAAACTGGCAGAGGCAGCAATCTGCTACACAGGAGATATCAATGACCCAAGCAGAACGAAATATGATCTGCAATATTATTGTGATATGGCAAAAGAATTGGAAAGAAGCGGTGCTCACATTCTTGCTATCAAGGATATGGCGGGGCTTTTAAAGCCACAATCAGCTTATCGTTTAATTTCAACTTTGAAAGAAACGGTGGACATTCCAATTCATCTTCATACACATGATACTAGTGGAAATGGAATCTATATGTATGCAAAAGCAATTGAAGCAGGCGTTGATATTGTGGACGTGGCCATTAGCTCCATGGCGGGGCTGACTTCTCAGCCAAGTGCCAATTCCCTGTATTATGCACTTGAAGAAACAGACCGCAAACCGGATGTATCGGTAAAAGCTCTCGAACAGCTTTCTCATTACTGGGAGGATGTACGTAAATACTACAGTGATTTTGAAAGTGGCATGAACAGCCCTCACTCCGAGGTTTATATGCACGAAATGCCTGGGGGGCAATATAGTAATCTTCAACAACAAGCGAAAGCGGTAGGACTTGGCGCGCGTTGGGAAGAAGTGAAACAAATGTACCGTCGTGTAAACGATATGTTTGGTGATATTGTCAAAGTAACACCATCCTCTAAGGTAGTCGGTGATATGGCATTATTCATGGTTCAAAACAACTTATCTGAACAAGATGTGCTGGAAAAAGGAGAAACGATAGATTTTCCGGATTCTGTTATTGAATTGTTCGAAGGGTATTTGGGACAACCTCATGGAGGGTTCCCTGAAGATCTGCAAAGAGTCATTCTAAAAGGGAAATCACCAATTACGGTTCGTCCGGGCGAGCTATTGGATGATGTAGACTTTGAAGAGATTCGTAAGAAATTGTTTGAAACATTGAATCGTCAAGTAACAAGCCATGAGATGATTGCTTATGCTCTATATCCAAAAGTGTTCTTGGATTATCAAAAGAAATATGAACAATATGGTAATGTATCTGTCTTGGATACACCGACGTTCTTCTTTGGTATGAGACTTGGAGAAGAAATCCAAGTGGAAATCGAGCAAGGAAAAACATTGATGGTTAAGCTTGTTTCCATCGGAGAGCCGCAAAAAGATGGTACGAGAGTTGTGTACTTTGAATTGAACGGACAACCTCGTGAAGTGAACATAAAAGATGAAAGTGTCAAATCAGATGTAGTGACAAAACCTAAAATGGATGCGACAAACCCTACACATATCGGTGCAACGATGCCAGGAACAGTTATCAAGGTATTGGTGGAAAAAGGGGAGAAAGTTTCCAAAGGAGATCACTTGATGATCACAGAAGCGATGAAGATGGAGACGACCGTACAAGCTCCATTCAGTGGTACCGTTAAACAAATACATGTGGCAGCTGGAGAAGGCATTGCAACTGGAGACTTATTGATTGAAGTAGATAAAGTTTAATTAACATTTACAATTAAAAGAACCTGAGAGTGATGGACCATCCTTCTCAGGTTCTTTTTTATTTAACCCATCCAAACTTTCTTTCGTTTAGTTATGTACCTATAATGGTGTCTGAGGTGACTAACTTATGACTTTATCAATCATGTGGTTTCGCAGAGATTTTCGCTTACAGGACAACACTGCCTTATACCACGCGGTAAAGGAAACACAACATAGAAAAGAGCCTTTACTGTTTGTATACCATCTAGATCCGGTTTTCACCACAAATGATACCCCTAATCACCGCTTTTTCTTTGCTGCGTTGGACAGGTTTGTTAAACGGTGTGAAAAGCAGGGGATATATATTCATTTAGTGGAGGGGACTTGGCAAGAAGCATTCTCTCAAATTTTAGAACACTTCCCTGAAGTGACATCATTATACTATAACCAAGATGAAGTCGGAGCTGGGCAAAAGCGAGATGAAGCTGTAGACAAGTTCGTTCTTGAAAGAGGAATTCGGGTTTCTTCCCATATCGACTACACCATCCACGGTGCTAATGAAGTGAAAAAGCCGGACAATTCCATTTACAAAGTTTTTACTCCCTATTTTAAGAAGTGGATTGCTCAGCCTAAAAGAGATCCGTATATCTTAACTAAAGAAGACCTAACTATAAACAGTATCAAAAATGATGCATTGTATTCTAAGGGGAAAAATGCTTTAACAAATCTGATAAAGGTATCAGATCAACATTTAATTCCGGATGAAGAAGCTGCATGGAAAGTATTAAACTCATTCTTAAAAATGAAAATTGATGAGTATGATCGTTTTAGGGACATCCCCTCTGCTGATGCGACTTCAAGGTTATCCGTCCATTTAAGAACAGGAACTATATCCGCTAGGACAGTTTTGTATTATATTCAAGAAAAGCAACAAACTTCCTATAGCACAGGGATGGATACATTTTTAAAAGAACTGGCATGGCGGGACTTCTACAATATGATTTATCATCACTACCCTGATAGCAAAACAATGGAAATAGATGATAAGTATCAGGAGCTCAAATGGAATGACGATCACAACCTTTTAGAGTTATGGAAAAAAGGAAGTACAGGATTTCCAATTGTAGATGCGGGAATGAGGCAACTGGCCGAAGAAGGATGGTTGCATAACCGTGTAAGGATGATTAACGCTTCCTTCCTCACGAAAGACTTTATGATGGATTGGAGGCTGGGAGAGAGGTACTTTGAACAGATGTTACACGATTATGATGAGGCATCCAATATCGGAGGCTGGCAGTGGGCAGCATCTGTTGGGACGGACGCAGTGCCGTATTTCCGTGTCTTTAATCCTATTACACAATCAATCCGGTTTGATCCTAAAGGGGAGTATATTAAAAAGTACCTTCCAGAGCTAAGTGGAGTTTCCGAAAAGTACATTCATGAGCCTTGGAAAATGGATGAATATGAACAAGAGGAAGCAGGATGTGTGATAGACAAAGATTATCCTCGACCTGTGGTAGACCATGCGGTACAAAGGAAAAAGGCAATTCAAATGTTTAAGGAATTATAGTGACTTTATATAAAAAACGAGTGGGCGTTGTGAGCCCACTCGTTTTTATATAGATTTCGTTGTTTGGTTGTTTAGTTTCACTTGATTGGTTTTATTCCGGGTTACTAGCATTAAGAAGTAGCTCAATACTCCGAATAAACAAGAGATAATTAAAGCGTGTAAAAGTGCTACAAAGATATTTAAGTTGGTCAGCACAACTAATGCTCCGGTTGTAGCTTGAGAAAGTACAAGAATGGAGCAAATGACCCAGCCGATTTTTATTACAGGCTGGTGTTTGTATTTCTTGATGGCAAGGATTGTGACATAAACAATCCAGACGACAATTAGTCCTGCCGCAGCTCGGTGTCCCATTTGAATCCATTCATGCATTTGGGTGGGAATCCCCAGTCCGTTCCGTGTACAGCTTGGCCAACTTGGGCATGCTAAGCTTGCGCCAACATGTCTTACTAATGCTCCACTATATACCACCAGATAGCAGTAAACAATAATACCGATAATATGGAACGACATACGTCGGTCTACTATCAATGTTTCAGCATCAAACTTCTTATCTACTTCAAAAATGAGTAGTGTAAGAAGGAAGACGGAGGCAAATGAAATGAGTGAAATCCCAAAGTGAAGTGCCAGAACTGCAGAAGATTGTCCCCACATAACAGCAGCAGCTCCAATTAGAGCTTGTAAGATTAATACCAGAAAGGATAACAGTGCCAAAAATTTTGTCTCTCGTTTATGGCCAATTACTCTCCAAGCCCATACTGCAAGAGTCAGAACCATAAGAGCTGCTAATCCTGAAACTATACGGTGACTTAACTCAACAATAAGAGCGAAGTCGATATTACTTGGAATAAGTTCACCATGACAGAGAGGCCAAGATCTTCCGCACCCCATACCGGAACCGGTTTTTGTAACAAGTGCTCCCCCAATCAAAACAAATAGCATGACAATAGACGTGCAAACGGCGAACCATTTTAACAATTTATACACTAGATTCACCTTCTCAGAAAGAATTTGTATCTCCCTTATATTAAAAAAGAAACAGAAATGGTAAAATAATAAACGTCCTCCCAATACTACACAATCTTACGGTAATTGACAATATCCTCATATAGTTCTCGTTGAGGAAATTATTATCGTGAAAAAGGTTGAATAATGGGGTGGAGTTTGCTAGTAATATATAAGGGAAGTTTGTAATTAGCTGTTTCACACTTGTGAAAAGCTTCAACAAATCCTATTATATACCGTTTTATTACGCACGGGTTGCAATCTCTCTAGGTGACACAAATTAGTCATATTTTCTTCAAATATAATTCACAAAGTATTTAGCAAATATGATTTAATATACAGAGAGAATGTTGCCAAGCACTTGTTGCTCTTTACGTGCATAACCCGCATTAAAGTGCGGTAGTGAAAACGCATTCACATGCTCATTTGTTTTGCAAATGATTGCATTAAGGTTCAAAGGAGGAATATAAATGGCAAATTTGAGGACTTTGGACCAAGCGCCTGCTTCATTATCAGATGAACGTCCTCAAGATATGGAAGTTGCTCCTTCAAAATGGAAAGACTTCTTAGCGCTAATTAAAATTGGAATAGTGAACTCCAATTTCATCACAACGTTTACCGGTCTCTGGTTAGCTATATATTTTACCCAGACAGATGGTTTTATCGCTAATTTGGATATTGTCCTTTTAACTATGATAGGATCTTCACTGGTAGTTGCGGGTTCCTGTAGTTTAAACAACTATATTGACAGAGATATTGATCATCTCATGTCTAGAACGAAGAACCGTCCTACTGTAACCGGAAGAATGGATCCAAAAGGAGCGCTTTATCTTGGTTTGTTCCTTACAGCAGTAGGAACCATTATCCTAGCTTTTACAACGATTACAGCAGCTGTAATCGGACTTATCGGGGCTTTCACCTATGTGGTTTTATATACAATGTGGTCAAAAAGGAAAAATACGCTCAACACTGTAATAGGAAGTGTGTCAGGTGCGGTGCCGCCGCTTATCGGATGGGCTGCAGTTGACCCAGGACTTTCTTTGATTGCCTGGATATTATTTTTCATCATGTTTGTATGGCAAATACCACATTTCCTTGCCATCGCCATCCGAAGATGCGAGGAATACCGAAATGCAGGCATACCAATGCTTCCTGTTGTTCATGGTTTTGACATAACAAGAAGACAAATGCTTGTATGGGTTGCCTGTTTATTGCCGCTTCCTTTTTGGTTATTTGACCTCGGAGCGGGATTAATCATATTGGCGACACTGTTGAATTTAGGCTGGCTTGCTCTTAGTATTGCAGGTTTCAGGATGAAGGATGGAATGAAGTGGGCAACATTGATGTTTGTTTACTCATTAAATTATCTAACTATCTTATTTGTTTCCATGATCATCGTTACTATCTTTTAAGATCAAGGAATATATAAGAGAGCATGACAGCTATTGCTTATAAAGGGTAGCTGTCTGTTTTCACGCGAAACACCTCAAATTTTAAGGGTGAAATTACATAACCTGTGGTATAGTAAACAATGGGTGCGAAAATTGTCCTTTTGAGGTAAAAAGTGTATAGCTGATATGGTGAAAACCAGTTGGCTCTAAATCTTTGTGATTAGATTCTTTCTCTAAGCTTTGAAGGAATTTATCAATACATTCTACTTCACTCACTAAATATGAAAGAGGGGTTTGATTAGGCTATGAAGAAATGGCTACCTAATTGGCGTATAGTATCACTTTTCAGTGTAATGGCGCTATTCTTAGCAGGCTGTGGTAAACCGTTCTTATCTACACTTCAGCCAGTAGGTGAAGTGGCAGATATGCAAAAATCACTGATTTTGTTAAGCTCAGCAATTATGATTCTTGTAGTAGTTGTGGTTTCTATTATCTTCATTTACGTTGTGGTGAAATTCCGCCAGCGTAAGGGCGATAAAGAAATTATTCCAAAGCAAGTGGAAGGAAGCCACAAGCTTGAAATCACCTGGACTGTTATTCCGATTTTATTACTTTTAATCTTAGCAGTTCCAACTGTATCTTACACTTTCAACCTTGCGGATGTCCGCGAAATGGATAAGGAAGAGTCTGATGCACTAGTAGTAAACGTTACTGCACATTTGTACTGGTGGGAGTTCGAATACCCAGAGTATGGTGTTGTAACAAGTCAAGACTTATATGTACCTACAGATGAAAATGTTTACTTCAACTTGGAAGCAAGTCAAGTAAAACACTCATTCTGGATTCCTTCTGCGGGAGGAAAAATGGATACAAATACGGACAACGTAAACCGTTTCTGGTTGAACTTTGATTCAGAGCGTGTTGGCCAAGCAGAAAACTTATTCCACGGTAAATGTGCCGAGTTATGCGGACCTTCACATGCACTGATGGATTTCAAAGTGAAAACCATGCCTCGTGAAGATTTTGATCAATGGATTGAAAACATGCAAGGCAAAGAGCATGCAGCAGATACTGATCTTGCGCAAGCTGGTGAAGAAATCTTCAACCAAAGCTGTATCACATGTCACGCTGTTGGAGCAGATGCACAAGCTGACGCTGGGGTTGCACCTAACTTAACAAACTTCGGGGACCGCACTAAAATTGCTGGTATATTAGATCATACTCCAGAAAATCTGGAAAAATGGTTGAAAGATCCTGAAAAAGTTAAACCAGCTAACTTGATGACAGATACTTACGGTAACTTGGAACAAGAAGAGGTTGACGCTCTTGTTGAATACTTAATGTCATTAAAAGTGGACGAAGAATAGATTTCACAGAAAGGGAGGTTACATTGTGAGTACGTTAGCACAGAAAAAAGGCTTTGGCGCAACTGTATGGGACTATCTGACAACAGTAGACCATAAGAAAATTGCCATCCTTTACCTTATTGCCGGCGGTTTCTTCTTTATCGTCGGTGGCTTGGAAGCGATGTTCATTCGTATCCAGCTGGCTTTGCCTAATAATGATTTTTTAGCTGCAGGCCTTTATAATGAAATACTTACTATGCACGGAACAACAATGATTTTCCTGGCAGCCATGCCATTATTGTTTGCGTTTATGAACGCAGCTGTTCCATTACAAATCGGTGCACGTGATGTTGCATTCCCATTTATCAACGCACTAGGTTTTTGGTTGTTCTTCTTCGGAGGAGTATTCCTGAACATGAGTTGGTTCTTAGGTGGGGCACCTGATGCTGGATGGACTTCTTATGCATCGCTTTCACTAGCATCTGAAGGTCATGGTATTGACTTTTATGCGTTAGGGCTTCAAATATCGGGTATTGGTACACTAATTGGTGGTATTAACTTCCTAGTTACGATCATCAACATGCGTGCACCTGGTATGACATATATGCGTATGCCATTATTCACATGGTCTACGTTTGTAGCATCCGCATTAATCCTTTTTGCTTTCCCTCCATTAACTGTAGGGTTGGCGTTAATGATGTTCGACCGCCTTTTCGGAACAGCATTCTTTGATCCGAACCTCGGGGGTAACACGGTAATCTGGGAGCATTTATTCTGGATTTTCGGACATCCTGAAGTTTACATCTTAATCTTACCGGCATTCGGTATTTTCTCTGATGTATTCTCAACTTTCTCTAAGAAACGCTTGTTCGGATACTCTTCCATGGTATTTGCAACTGTTTTAATCGGATTCTTAGGATTCATGGTATGGGCTCACCATATGTTCACAACAGGTCTTGGACCGATCGCGAACGCAATCTTTGCGGTTGCAACAATGGCAATTGCCGTACCAACTGGTATTAAAATCTTTAACTGGATGTTCACGATGTGGGGCGGACAGTTACAAATCAATACTGCAATGCTTTGGTCTATTGCTTTTATTCCAAGTTTCGTACTTGGTGGGGTAACAGGGGTAATGTTAGCTTCTGCTGCGGCTGACTATCAATACCATGATTCTTATTTCGTAGTAGCCCACTTCCACTATGTAATCGTTGGTGGAGTAGTGTTTGGTCTATTCGCTGGACTTCACTACTGGTGGCCGAAGATTTTTGGTAAGATTTTAGATGAGACTTTAGGAAAGATAACTTTCTGGTTATTCTTCATTGGTTTCCATTTAACGTTCTTTATCCAACATTTCCTTGGACTTATGGGGATGCCACGTCGTGTATTCACATTCGGTAAGGATTTAGGATGGGAACTTGGGAACTTAATCAGTTCCATCGGTGCTATTTTCATGGCACTTGCAACTGTTGTATTGTTCATCAATATCATAAAGACTGCTTTAAGCAAGCAGACTGTTGCTGGCGATGCTTGGGGCTATGGCCGTACATTAGAATGGTCCATTCCTTCTCCACCACCAGAACACAACTTTACGCAAACACCACTTGTTCGTGGACTTGATCCTCTATGGGTTGAGAAGATGGAAGGTAAAAAAGGCATGACGCCTGCAGAACCAATCGGAGACATTCATATGCCAAACGGTTCCATTCTTCCGTTCATCATTTCATTAGGTCTATTCATTGCAGCATTTGGTGTTATGTATAGAGCAGATTACACATGGGGTCTTCCAGTGATGATCATTGGTCTATTAGTAACATTTGGTGCCATGTTCTTCCGTTCTATAATCGACGATCATGGATATCATATTCATAAAGAAGATCTTCTTGCTGAAGATGATGACAAGGGGGCGAAGCTATAATGCATACAGAAGAAAAATTCACAGCAGAAACTTTCCCAGCTTCGCCTGAAAAGGCGACCCTTGAAGGCAAAAACAAGTTTTTAGGCTTCTGGCTTTTCCTAGGTGGAGAGACTGTACTTTTTGCTTCATTGTTTGCAACATATTTAGCTCTAAGTGGACCTGATTCCATTGTTTCCGGTCCAAACCAAAAAGAATTATTTGATTTAGCACTAGTTTTTGCTGCAACAATGATTCTTTTAACGAGTTCTTTAACAAGTGTGTACGCAATGTACCACATGAAAAACTTTAACTTCAAAAAGATGCAATTGTGGATGGGTATCACATGGCTTCTAGGATTATCTTTCTTAATCTTAGAGATCTATGAGTTCAATCATTATATCCATTTAGGCCATACAATTACTAGTAGTGCATTTGGTTCTGCATTCTACGTATTAGTTGGTACTCACGGTGCCCACGTATTCTTCGGTTTACTTTGGATTGGAACTCTTTTAATCCGTAACATGAGACGTGGTTTGGATCTATACAATGCTCCAAAGTTCTATGTAGCTTCACTATACTGGCACTTTATCGACGTTGTATGGTTATTCATCTTTACTGTTGTATATTTAATGGGATTGGTGTGATGACTGATGGCAAATACTCAATCAAATACAGGTAACCCAAAAGTAGACTTAGAATTCCGTCGTAAAAAGAATAAGGAAGAGATGAAATACCAGGTTGTATCCTTCGTATTGATGATTTTCCTTACTCTTCTTGCATTCCTTGCAGTAGGAGCTGAGATGTCCAAGTACTTTATCGTACCTTTCATCATTTTGCTTGCTATTGTACAGTGTATCTTCCAACTATACTATTTCATGCATATGAACCATAAAGGGCATGAAACTCCAGCTTTATTCTTATATTCTGGATTGGCAGTTGGATTAATTACAATCTTGGCATTTACTACTATCATCTGGTGGTAAAAACCAAACAAAAAGGCAGCCCATAGAGGCTGTCTTTTTTGTTGCCCAGGGAAGGAACATTGTCTAATTCATGACACTTTCTGCTAATGTGGACTATCCTATTTGTATCACATTGAATGAGCTTGTGCTTGTATAGTATAATATGGTTATGCAAAGTGAGACTGATTAGAGTCTCGATAAAATTGAGGTGACAGCATAATGATCGGCAACTTGGATATGTTCGGATTCCAAGCTTTGTGGAGTCCATTTTTATTGATTTTCACTATTATTACCATAGTATTATATTTGTATATAACCGGAAAAGGGAGACACCGTTTCAAAGACTCTGAGGAAATATCGAATAAGCAGCGAACTCTCTTCCTTATCAGTATGATACTGTTTTACCTTGTAAAAGGATCACCAGTTGATTTGTTATCACATTTGATGTTAAGTGCGCATATGACTCAAATGGCGATATTATACTTGGTAATTCCGCCTATTTTACTTATGGGAATGCCTGCTTGGGTTCTTAGAAAAATTATTAATCTTCCAGTGGTAAAGCCGGTGTTCCGGTTCTTCTCAAAACCACTTATTGCATTATTCGTTTTTAACGTACTGTTCTCCCTTTACCATATTCCAGTCGTATTTGATACGATAAAGGTTGATATGGTGTATCATACCACTTATACAGCTGTTATGTTCTTAGGTGCGTTTATCATGTGGTGGCCGCTTGTTAATCCACTTCCTGAAGAACAACGACTATCAGGTATCAAGAAGATTGGCTACATCATGGCAGACGGAATGTTATTGACACCTGCTTGTGCTTTGATTATTTTCGCTGATCAGCCACTTTACTCTACCTATTCGGAGTTGACGGCATGGATGGCAGCACTTGCTTTGTGTGTACCGGCTGGAACATTAAGCGGTCTTGATCTTGGTGGACCAGAGTTGTTCAATGCTTTGCCATTAGTAGAAGATCAACAACTCGGCGGAGTCATCATGAAGATTATCCAAGAAATTATGTACGGCAGTATTTTAGCTTATGTTTTCTTTGGTTGGGCAAAACGCGAAAGAGAAAAGGACGAAATCGACCTAAACAAAGCCATGCATCCAAAAATGGTGGAGTAAAGGAAAAACAGCAACACTTTATTGTTGCTGTTTTTCTATGTAGCATTATTTACAATATAATGAACGTTTTATAATCATGTTGATTGAACGTTAAATGTTTTCTAAAATAAAGATTGAATAGAAGTACGAGAGGAGAACAAAATGGATCACTCAATCCCAATAATGCCTACAATAAGTACATTTTTTATTGTACTGAGCGCAATATTTGTCGCGATAGGCTGGTACTTAATAAGTAAACGGAAAATTGAAGCACATAAAAAAGCCATGTTTTTTGCAGCTATCTTCGCCATTATTTTCTTCGTTATCTATGCTTCAAGAACTATTTTTGTTGGCAATACGAGCTTCGGAGGACCTGATGATATAAAAGTTTATTATACAATCTTTTTACTCTTCCACATCACCCTTGCGACAGTTGGGGCTGTTATGGGAATCATCACCCTATGGACAGGCTACAAAAATAAGCTGGATAAGCATAGAAAGCTTGGCCCGATTACAAGCATCATCTGGTTTTCTACCGCCATTACAGGCGTTGCAGTTTATTTGCTTTTATATGTAATTTATCAAGGCGGCGAAACTACTTCTGTTTTCAAAGCAATATTAGGTTTATAAAAAACAAAAAAGGTGGTTGGACTATTGTCCAATCACCTTTTTTCGTGCTAAATTTTAAAGTTCATTTTAATAATTCCTGCTTCACGTGCAGAATTAAATGCAATCAATAATAAAGGTCCTACGATGAATCCTAGTATACCAAGGAGCTTTAAACCTAAATACATGGCAATCAAGGTTGCTAGTGGAGAAAGTCCGATATGACTACCCATTACTTTCGGTTCGACAGTCCTTCTAATGACGAGAAGCACGATCGCCAAAATGGACAATTGAGTTCCAAGTCCTATATCACCCGTGATAAAGTGAAATATTGCCCATGGGCCTAAGATAACAATAGATCCTATAATTGGAATGAAATCGATGACCCATATTATAAAAGCCATAATTAAAGCCACATCTGGTGCAATAAATAACAACCCAATCAAGCTGACGAAAAATATAATGACGCTGACCAGGAATTGTGCTTTAAAGAAACCGAATATTACATAAGATAATCTTGAGCTCATGAATTTGACCTTGGCTGCCGTTTCTTCTTTTAAGTGTGAATATAGACCTGCTTTTAGACGAGGCATATCAATTAAAAACAAGAATAGGGCAATCAGGTAGACAATAAAACTCACCAAATAATTTGGGATATTTGTGAAGATATTTTTTACATTTTGTATATTAAACAGGTCGGTTAAATATATTCTCAGATCATATAGAAATTTGTCTACTTGCAAGCTGATTTCAGTCACAAACTCTGGTGGAAGGTCCTCAGAAGCATTATTCATATCTGATTGGAAATCACGCCATACCCTATTGACTTCATTTATGTAAGAAGGGGCATTTTCGACCAAGTTGATGCCTTCTGTAATCACTTTCGTTGTTAGGAAGTATCCTAAAATCCCGATACTTGTCAGGAATAAAAGAAATACAATGAAAACAGAAAGGTTTCGTTTCAACTTTGCTCTCGCTTGTAAAAGCCTAACCAAAGGTTCAAGAAACAATGCAGTAATCAAAGCGATGATGATGGGAATCGATACCGGCAATATAAAAAATGCAATTACTGCTATTACAGCAATAATGATTAGTATAAAAAGTGTTCGAATACTAAACAGCGTTGACAATGGATGTCTCCTTTCTAATACCATACTCCTACATTAATTATAGTATGGATTTTATTGAAATAACAGTATGTAAGAAAATAAATATGTGAACTGTTTCTTTTTATACATTCTTTACATCGCAGAAGGGAAAAAGTAAACAAACGTTAAACAAGCACAGCTTTTGGCATAATGGCATAAAATAATAAAACCCCTCAGGAGAAAAGGAGGTATACATGATGTTGGTACTGAAGAAAGGACAGGAAGAGATGAGTAATATGCTCCTGCAAACGGTTATAGCCATCTGCATATCAGATATTGGTGATATTAAACTTCTTCCACCAAGGTCGGTGGGAAGATTGTATTCCATTTTAAATAGAGACGAAATAAATCGGGCACTGATTCACTATCATGATGAAAAAAATCTTAGCATCGACCTTTTTGTTGCCATCGTATACAACAAATGTATTCCACAAAAATGCAAGGAACTTCAACAATTAATAAAAAAAGAAATTGAAATCATTACCGGACAAACGGTATCGGCAGTTCACATTTATGTGGACGCAATTTGGAAAAAGTAAAAATCATAAGAAAAAGGTGAAGCTAGGCCTAAATGCCAGCGATTCACCTTCTAGAATGTTGCATTATTTTATAGCATCCATACGTTCTTTAGCTTGTTTTAATAAAGATGTCGAAGTGGATACGATATTTGATGGAAATGTTTCGCCTTCTCCATACTCCACGCCATGTGGATAGTAATGCTTCCCTAATAGCGGTGTCATTAAGTTAATGATAGCATGAGACCCGCCAACATCACCTTCTACAGCATAACCTTGTACACGAAGGTAGAAAATTCCTTCTTTTGTTTCAAATTTACGGTCATAGGTTACTCGCTCATAATCCCACTGACCAGCAAGGTCAAAACCTAAATCTTCCATAATGTCTGTCAAACGGGATAATTCCACTCTTTCATTTTCAAAACCTGTATTTTCAATTTTCATGTATGTACACTCCTTTTTCTATCTCTGTGAAACCAAATAAAGTATGCTCCCTGTTTATAATAGTACGAAAGCGGACAACTTTCAATAAAAGGTTCTCAATCTAGCCATAGTCCAGTTAAGTTTTTTAGAAAAATTCATGATTTTGTAGAAAATGGTGAACCTAAAGATGTAGAAGATGATACCTTTATCCTCTTCAAAATAGTTGACTGCTATGTATGAAATATAACGGAGGTAGAAATATGCAAACAGTGAGAGATGTTATGACAACGAATGTAGACTTTTGCACGCCATTGGATAATGTTTTTGAGGTGGCAACCAAAATGAAAGACCTAGATGTAGGAGCTATTCCTATTGTGGAAGACGGGGAGCTTTTAGGAATGATTACAGATAGGGATTTAGTTGTTAGAGGGATCGCAGAAAAACATCCAGGTTCTAATTCAGTTACGAATGTAATGAGCGATCATTTAATTACTATTGGTCCAGATACTTCTATAGCAGAGGCTTCTCATCTTATGGCAGAACATCAAATCCGAAGATTGCCTGTAGTGGAAAACGGACATCTGATTGGGATAGTATCCCTGGGTGATTTGGCAGTGAGGGATTTCTCTGATGATCAAGCTGGCGATGCGCTAAGTGATATTTCAGAAAAATAATTAGAAAGCATAACATACTGTTGATTTCCGTTCCAGGCGCTTCGCTTGCCTGCGGGCGGTCCGGAAGCCTCCTCGGGCATTCGCCCTGTGGGTCTTCCCTCTCCCTTCCTCCCGCGGGCGTCTGCGCGCCTTCCACTCCAATCAACAAGTTGACTGCATTCAACTAAGGGTTTATAAAATGCATCTAACCAAGTTATCTGAAAAAGCATTAAGGTTTCTTCCTAGTAGTTTCTAGCTGTGGATTGGAGCCAATGGTGAAGACTCCAGCGGGGGAGTAACGGTAGCTTGAGACCCCGCAACGAAGTGAGGAGGCTCAAGCACCGTCCCGCGGAAAGCGAGCCATTGGCGGAAAGGAACAGCGGCGATTTACCGACAACTAAAGTTCTCAAGATGACCGGGTGAATTTCGACCGGTCTTTTTAAATGTGAAAACAAAAGTATTCATTCTTCTTTTATAGGGTATAGATAGAATAAATCTACCAATGTCTACTAAAACATAAAAATGTGAATGAAAGTGAATCTAGTAAATATAATGATAGAAAAGGGAGGGGAAAAGAGAATGAGGGGTTTATTCTTCTTGCTATTTATTGCATTTTGTCTATATTTATTTGTAAATGTTGAACCACATGAATTGGAACAGCTCATTAAAGAGCCACCACTCACGGGCCAAATTGCTCCTGAGCAGAGACAATCAGAAGAAAAGGCCTTTGTGCAATCTGAAATACAAATGAATGAAGATATTGAGGGACTAGCATCTTTCATGGGGAAAGAATCACAAACCTTACTGGACAAGTTAGGAGAACCAGCGAGAAAGGATTTGTCTTCCTATGATTATGAATGGTGGATTTATAATGAGAATTTAGAAAATTATATGCAGTTTGGAGTGAATAAGGGAAAGGTCGTCACTATCTTTAGTACAGGCAGTCAAAGTAAAAACGAACTGTTTGAAATAGGGCAGTCTTACGAAGCTCTGAATAATAAATTTAAGTTTACGGATAGTTTAACAGTTTCACATGAAGAAGGCTCTTATCGTTTTCAGTTAAAGCAAGAAGAGTTAGAAACAAGACCCCTTATGAAAGTGGAAGATTTCTATGTGCAGTTATATTTCGATGATTTTGAACAAACACTTTCAAGTATTCGTTACATGGACAGCTCGACACTGATTAAGCAACGACCTTATGAACTTGTTTATAGAGGTCCTTTAGTGGAGCCGAAGGAACTGAGTGAGGAAGAATGGGCAAAGGTCGAAGAAGGGGATGCAAAACAGATCATCGATTTTACCAATATTATTAGACACCGTTTTGACCTTTCACCAGTAGAATGGGACGAAGATACAGCAGGCGTTGCATACTTACATAGTAAGGATATGAGAGAGGAAGACTATTTTTCTCATACATCGCCCACAAAAGGTACTTTGACGGATAGATTAACAGTTGGGGAAGTTCCATTTCGTTTAGCCGGTGAAAATATTGCGGCAAAATATGTGGACGGAGTTGCTGCGGTTGAAGGCTGGTTAAATAGCGAAGGACACCGGAATACGTTATTAAATCCAAGATTTACCCACCTTGGTGTAGGAGTGAAAGAAAAATATTACACGCAGAATTTTATTGAAACCTGGTAGAAATGCAAAAAGACAGTCATAGACTTCATGGCTGTCTTTTTATATTCATTGCATTGATTTCCCCTGCGAGAAATAGTTCCCCATCCCAGCTTCCAACAACCTGTAATATGTCACCTTTACTATATGAAGGAGGGGTACTTGCAGGAGTAAATGGTTGCTTATACACTACTGTTGTTATTTCCTTATAACTTTGTATGTAAAAAGTGGATTCTAGAATATACAATTGGTGATAAAACCGTTTTTTTTCTGTATGTAAGGAAAGAATAGTCCCTTCCACTCTAGCTTCAGAGGGTACCATGGAAACGTTCTTCCAACGTTCTTTCTGTTTTTTTGCCTCTTTTATGGTAATCCAATAAAAATAACCAATCAGAATAGGAATAACGATGGCAGTAACCATTCTATCCTTCCTTTCTAGATCCTTTTAGGAATTACAAAGAAACTGCCTGTAGCATGGGCAATCAGGACACCGTCACTACGATAGACTTTGCCTTCCATAACCAATAACTTCGATCCTTTATGAATCACAGAAGCCACACAAGTAAAATGATCTCCTACGCCTTTTGCAACGTAGTTTACCTTCATTTCAGTCGTAACTGCTGCTTTGTCATCAGGAATTAATTTGAAAGCAAGCGTTCCCATTGCAGAATCCAGCAATGTGGCAGTTAAACCACCATGTAAAATATCTAAGGAGTTCTGCAGCAACTCTGTATTTGGTATTGTCATGGTTAACGTATCAGGCTCTTGAAATTCACTGTTGATTTCCATAAGTGCTCCGATATGTGTGCCGTTCGAACCATTTCTTTTGCGTTCTAGGCTTTTTAAATATAAGGAAGCGACCTGTTGTTCCTCCTCAGTAGCATTTGTTAAAAAGTCACTCCATTGTTGCTTGATATCCATTACTCTGTCCTTCTTTCTCGAAAAGTCTACCTACATCTTAACAAGGCTAGGCAAGGAAGAAAAGAAAAATAGGCGAACGCTTTTACTTTTTCCAAATAAAATAAACTAGGCATATTAACGAGGAGAGGGGTGAGAGAATGGCAACTAATCAAAAACATCCTAGCATTGAAAAGTTCAAAGACTTTGTAAAAAGACATCCAAAGCTTTCTCAAGAAGTGAAAGCTAAGAAAAAGACCTGGCAGGAATTATTTGAGGAATGGTATTTGTTAGGGGAAGAGGACGAAAGTTGGAAAAGTTACCGCGATGAAGAGACACAAGAAGATTCAACAGAAAAAACAACCAAATCCACTGATGTTATTCCTCAACTGTTGCAATCTATAAAGAAGATGGATATGAACCAGATGCAATACCATCTGACAAATGTCAATTCTGCTATAGGGAATATTCAGCAGTTAATTTCACAGTTCATTCCGAATTCAACCAAAGGCAGTTCCCCGACTCAGGGTGTGAAAAATCCTTTTTCGTTTCGAAAAGACTAGGAATGGATGAGAATTATGAGAAAAGACATCTATGAATATATCCAAAAAAAGAAAACGTTAAAAAGCTACTTAAGAGAACAGCCAATATGGTATCGAACTTTGACTAGAAACCCGGAAAAACTTAACGACTTTGAGTTATCTTCCATGCACTATTATAAGCAGACTATCCCCCACAAAGTGGAGAAATTCCAAAACTCTGTCCAAATGGCTTCTATGATGGTTCATATGTTTCAGACGATGAAGAATATGGATTAAACTCCACATCAAGCGCACCGCTTTTTCAGCGTGCGTTTTTTTCTTATTCGAATAGAATAGATACTCCTTTCTCACACTATAGAAAAAGCTATGCCAGAAAGGAGCAAAAAAAATGAAGAAATCAATGATGATAATGATATGCCTTATAACACTTGCGCTTGGAGGATGTAAAGAAGATCAACAAAAGCCCAAAAGTGAAGATGTATCAGGAGAAGAGGTAGTGGAGGTACTTACCACAAATACAACGTCCGATAAAAAAGACATTTCTATGACGATCCATCATTCTGTGAAAGGTCAGGATATCTATCTAGAATGTATTATTACACCAAATTTTAAATTTAAAGAGAACAGAGACACTAAAAAACAAGGTGAAGGGCAGGTTGTGGTGTACTTAGACAATAAAAAGTGGGACAGCTTCGCAAAAGGTGCATTCATTCTTAAATCCGTACCAAAAGGTAAACATGACTTGACGGTCAAATTGTTACATAATGACTGGACCGAATACGGAATAGAACAGACAATCCAAGTAGAAATATAATCACCCTTTTGGGTATTATACATCTCTAGAAAAACATGGTATGATGGATTTGGAGGTGTATTCGATGATGATTGCTACTTTTGAGCATGTTCAAATGGTTGAAAAAGCGGAAGAATTAGCGAAAATGATCTGGCAGTCCGAACTTGCTGAAGATTATCATCGCTGTTTATATAATCTACAACATGACGAAGAAGCACAGGAGCTTATCCGTGCATTCGATTCTATAAAAGAAAAATATGAGGAAGTTCAACGATTCGGGAAGTATCACCCGGATTACCGTAAAGTAACCCTCGAAACTCGTGAGTTGAAACGTAAAGTGGATCTTCACGAAACCATTCACGCTTTTAAAGAAGCTGAAGATGCCATACAAAAAACACTTGATGAAATAAGTGTCATGATAGGGCAGGCTGTATCGACAAATGTAAAGGTTCCAACAGGAAACCCATTCTTCGATTCCATGTCAAGCTGCGGCGGCGGTTGCGGCTCAGGCGGCGGCTGTGGATGTAAAGCAAGCTAACCCCCCAAAAAGAAGCTGCAAAAACCGCAGCTTCTTTTTTAATGATTAAAAGGTAACGCTTGGAGTTACAGATACATAGCTGTTGATTGGAGCAAATGGCGTAGACTCCTGAGGGAGATAGCGCTAGGTGGAGACCCCGCAAGCTTGCCGAGGAGGCTCTCGTCAGCCCCTAGGAAAGCGAAGCCATTTTGCGGAAATCAACAGCGGCTTTAAAAAAACCAAATTATTTAACTCTTAACCGAATACAATCATCACACAGGTTGCCACAACAGAACATTTTTTCCTGAGGAACATAGAAGCGGTGTCTATAAACAAAAAGACAGTCTTGCCTTCGCACAAAATGCGTTTCCACCGTCACTTTTTTCTTATGCATCGCTACCTTCGAACAAACTCCAATAAAGGATCTGCCCTTTTCTTCCCAACCAGAAATATGTTCAGGATCAACCTCTACATATAGAAAAGGAATACCAGCTACATGTTTTCTGAAACAGCAAATGACTAAATCATTTTTATCTACTTCTTCTAAAAATACATTCCAAATCTGTTCCAGCTCCATGGAAAACGTCCTTTCTTTCTATTTAATGATCGAATATTCCCCAATTGGTGTGCTTAAAGTATGTCATAATATTTCCATTCATGCTAAACTATAATAAAAACGTGGATCAATCTTCTTAAAGGGGTAAATTATATGCTATCACAAAGACAAGGCATTGTAGTGTGGCTCCATTCATTAAAGCAGGCCAAATTGCTGAGGCGCTATGGAAATGTCATCTATATATCAAAAAAATTAAAATATGTCCTGTTCTACTGTAACAGTGAGGATACGGAAGTATTAGTGGAAAAGCTTAATAGACAATCTTATGTTAAAAAGGTGGAGGTTTCACATAAACCTTCCATAAAAACTCATTATGAAAACTCCAGGCCGGACAAAGCAAAAGAATATGACTATAAGATGGGCTTATAAAAAATGCAGTACAAACTTAAGTAATTAGGTTTCGTACTGCTTTTTTTATTATCCAAAATGTCCGACACTGATATGTTTCATGATTACCTTAAAGCGGGAATATAATGATTTAACCGCAATATCCCGATTAAATATTGAAAATAAAGCTCTTTCTCTGCAAAAACTTCAGTAGGTTTTACTTCGAATTGAATGATTTCCTTATCCAATTCTTTTGCAAGCTCCTGAAAAAGATCCGCGCGTTTATTTGGTTGGAACTGGTGGTTTGGAATCCCTTCCAAACTGATGTAAAGAGCTTGGAAATCACCAGGATTTGTTGGCTTCATTACAACAACAAAAGAGGATAATTTTCGTTCGTTTTTCACTGTATGGAGCATGATGAGATGCTGCAATCTATTTTTATTACTTCTTGCCAGCTCCATAAGTTCATATATATCAGAATAGCCTTCTCCGAGTTCTATGAATCGTTGTATCATTTTTTTCTCCTCTCAAACTGCTTTACTCAAACATACTTTACCATGTTCCATTTGAAAATTGAAGAGAATATAATGCTTGAAGGAGGTATGCCGATGCTTTGGTTCACCTTGATTCTTATATCAAGTTTGATCATTTTGTATATTCATGACCATTTTTACGGGAAGAATGTTTCCCCGTCCAATAAGGGTCTGCCTATCAAAGGGATACTGGTAACTGGGATTTTATACTATCTTGTTCAAGAAGGTCTCTTAACCAAGGAAGAAGAAAAAGAATTAGTAGGAAGCAGTCTTGAGGAAATAGAAGGTTATGTTTCAGAGAAGGGCATCTTGAACCAGGACGAATGGGGAGAACTATGTTTATACCATTGTGAGACACATGAGAATGTGCTTGATCTCGACATGCCAACATAATTATCAAACAAAAAAACCCTGCTCGGATGTCCGGGCAGGGTCCTTCCATCCCTTGAAACTAATCAAGGTTAAGAAGGCAAAGGGAGAGGAGAAACCGGAGGAAGAACTTATGGGGAAACGTAAGTCTTCTCCGCGGTTGGCAACAACATCACACGAAAGGATGTTGTTAACACTAAGTATGAACCAAAAGGTGTAATGCTATACACAATTGATAAAACTAAAATTGCGCCTGAGAAATACTTTTGAAATTCATGTCGAATATGATAGGATATTGTTGATTGGTAATTTCGAAACAAAGTATGGTGAGAAGATGAGAGTAGTTTCAGGGAAATGGAAAGGTAGACAATTGAAAGCGGTTCCGGGAATGAATACGAGACCGACGACAGATAAAGTGAAAGAGTCCGTGTTTAATATGATCGGGCCATATTTTGACGGAGGTTTGGCACTTGACCTGTTTGGCGGGAGCGGATCTCTCGGTATAGAGGCTTTAAGCCGCGGAGTGGACAAGGTGATTTTTGTCGACAAGGATGGAAAAGCCATCCAGACAATCAAGCAGAATATAGAAACCTTTCAATTAGGGGAACAGGTTGAAGTTTATCGAAACGATGCAGTCAGAGCATTAAACGCTTTAAAAAAACGTGAAATCAAATTTGACTTAATCTTATTAGATCCCCCTTATAAAAAGCATCATTTAGAAGAATTAATACATAAAATAAGTGAATTTGAACTTTTGGAAACAAGCGGGCTGATCATGGCCGAACATAGCAATGAAGTGGAACTGCCTGAAATAATGGGTACCTTTCAAAGAACAAGGAAGGAAGTCTATGGTTTGACGGTCATCTCCGTTTACCACCATAGCAGTGGAGAAAAAGGGGGAGAATGACGTGGCAAGTGTAGCAGTTTGTCCGGGAAGTTTTGATCCGGTCACTTTTGGGCATCTAGATATCATCAAAAGAGCTTCTAAAGTATTTGATAAGGTGTATGTTTGTGTATTGAACAACTCATCTAAGAAACCTTTATTTACCGTTGATGAGCGGGTTGATATGATCAAGCAGGTGACGAAAGAGTTTGGGAATGTAGAAGTAGAAGAATTCCATGGCTTGCTTATTGACTATGCACACAGCAAAAATGCCAGTTCCATAGTCAGAGGATTGCGTGCAGTTTCTGATTTTGAATATGAAATGCAAATCACCTCCATGAACAGGGTATTAGATGAAAGTATTGAAACATTGTTCATGATGACCAATAACCAATACTCATTCCTAAGCTCAAGCATTGTGAAAGAAGTTGCGAAATACAATGGATCCGTTTCAGAATTGGTTCCGCCGACAGTGGAAGAGGAACTGAAAAAGAAGTTTAATAATAAAGATTAAAGTGAAAGCTGTCATGAAAATTAGATTTAATTTTCATGACAGCTTTTTTGGTATGAAATAACTTATGCATGTTCATTTTTAACACTTCTTTTTATGAGGAGTAGTAGGTATATCCATAACATTGCAATCGTAAATATCGGGCCATATGTCTGAAATAAACCAAAGGCGGTTTCCCAAAAACCTTCAGGCAGAAAAGGTGAGAAAACGGGAAGATCTCCATTAGCTGTTTCAAATCCTTTTAACTTTTGATCCAACGGCTGCCATAGAATAAAAGTAATGACTGCTGCAAAGATACCATGCAGGATACGAGCTAGAAAAAAAGGTTTAAAGCGGATATCAGACTCCGCCAGAATGCTTGCAACCTGTGCTTGAACGGAAAATCCACTGAAAGCGAGGAAAAAGCTTGTCACGATAATCTGTTCCATTAGACTGACCCCTGTTACCTCACTTGTCAGTTTTCCGCCAAGCGTGATTTCAAACAGACCTGATATGAGGGGATAACTAAGATCTTTTGAAATATCGAATATTCCAAGTAAAACACTGATAAGGGCTGCAAGTATTGCTGTAACAGAAAATAAGGACAACATGCTGTTTAATACCGAAAAAAGGATTAAGAATCCGCCGACCATTAAAAGTGTCTGAACTGAGGACAAAACTGCATCCCCAAGCAGTTTGCCAATAGGCTTATTGTTTTTTAGGCGTGTTCTGTGCAACTCGGAAAAGGCTCTCCTGATAGATACTTTTTGAGGAGTTCTTGAAAGGTCTTCTTGACGCTTGGACACATAGTAAGGTCCATAAAACCGCATAATCAAACCAACACATATATTCCCTAAATAATGGGCCGCAGCAAGTATAATCCCGACTTTAGGATTGTGAAAAAAACCAACAGCTATAGCGCCAAAAATGAAAAGTGGATTTGAAGAATTGGTGAAGGAGACAAGGCGTTCGCCCTCAATTTGCGTAATCTGTTTTTCCTGACGCAGTCTCACTGTTAATTTTGCTCCAGAAGGATAACCCGATGCCATTCCCATTGCCCATACAAAACCTCCGACTCCAGGTACCCTGAAGAGTGGTCGCATAAATGGCTCTAAAATAACGCCGATAAAAGCCACTACCCCAAACCCGATCAGCAGCTCACTGATTATCAAAAAAGGCAAAAGAGAAGGGAATACAATATCCCACCACATATTAAGTCCTCTTACACTTGCTTGAAAAGACGCTTGAGGGTTAAGAATAAGAGATAGTGTAAGCAGGGAAATAATAATAGCAAAAATAACTGTCTTGACTTTCGAATAGTCCAACCGATTAACCCCCTTCATAAGTATAAAAACAAGTAATATATTCACAAAAGCAAATAATGAATTAGCTCTTCATTTCTTTTTTGTACAAGAATGAATGGGTTTTTGTTAGAATAATAATAATTACCCCTAGATTGGCAACCAGGTTTGTCCCGTCACCTTACCTTTCAATATACGTAAAAGGGACAGTGGAATAGAACCTAAATTGACCCAAGTCTTCACAGTTTGTTCACCAAGAAAAAGGAATAGCGTATGATAAATTAGAGGAATCAAAGGATAATGGTATAGGACTTGATAATTTGGTTGCTGTAAAGCTTTAGGTGGCTGTACACAGCTTGAGGTGATAACTTGAAGGAACCTATAGTAGGAATTGCATTGGGATCTGGTGGAGCACGCGGCTTTGCCCATCTTGGCGCCCTTAAAGTATTGCAAGAAGAGAATATAAGGGTGGATCTTATTGCCGGAAGCAGTATGGGGGCACTTGTAGGAAGCTTCTATGCAATGGGACATGATATGGATCGCCTTTATAAAATTGCCACTGCATTCAAACGAAAGTATTACTTGGACTTTACTGTTCCGAAAATGGGATTTGTAAGTGGAAACCGGGTGAAGGAACTTATCCGGATGTTCACTCAAAACAAAAACATTGAGGAATTAGACATCCCCCTTTCCATCGTTACGACAGATCTGGAAAAGGCGGAGAAAGTAGTTTTAACGAGCGGACCTATATCGGATGCCGTGAGGGCAAGTATTTCCATTCCTGGAATTTTTGTACCCGAAAAGGTAAATGGTCGTTTGCTTGTCGATGGAGGAGTGGTAGACCGTGTTCCTGCCAGCGTAGCAAAGGAAATGGGTGCGGATATCGTTATAGCAATAGACGTTTCGCAAGTCAAAACGAATGAACCGGTTGATTCGATTTTCGATGTCATTTTGCAAACAATTGATATAATGCAAAATGAGTTGGTCAAACGAAGTGAAACAGAGGCTGATGTCATGATTAGGCCTGCTGTTGCTCATTACAGTTCACGGGCATTTACCAACATTGAGGAAATTATCCGAATCGGTGAAGAAGCGACCAGACTGCAAATTCCCTATATTAAGAAGACGATAGAGGAGTGGAAGGAGAAACAGCAACATGAAAAGTAAATATTTTATGAGGTCCCTGTTAATTGGGATAGTGCTAGCAGTGGTCTTGAATTTTGTGACATTGCCTTATTATGTAACACGTCCTGGTGATGCACAGGAATTAAGACCACTTGTATCGGTAGAAGGCGGGGATGAAGACGAAGGAAGCTTTATGCTGACCACCGTTAAAATGGGGAAGGCCAACATTTTTACGTATGCTTTTGCAAAAGTAAGTGAATACCAAAATATCTTCCCTATCAACCAGATCCGTGCTGAGGATGAGACGGATGAAGAGTATAACTATCGTCAGTTACATATGATGGAAAGTTCCAAAGAAACAGCTATTAAAATCGCTTATGAGAAGGCTGGTAAAGAGGTCGAATTGATCTCCAAAGGAGTATATGTTTTTAGTGTAAAAAAAGGACTAGCAGCTGAAGGCAAGCTGGATATTGGGGACCGTATTACACATATTGATGGGAAAGAAACAGCGACCGCAGAGGAACTGATGGAAGTGGTCGGTGAAAAATCCATCGGGGACACAATAGAGCTTACTTTTGATCGCGACGAGGAAGAAAAAACAACTTCTATTACATTAGGAGAGCATCCTGAAGATCCAAACCGGGCGGGGCTAGGAATCAGTTTATTGACTGATTACGAAATTACGATGGATCCACCCATTACTATAAATTCTGCACAAATTGGAGGGCCATCAGCAGGTTTGATGTTCTCCTTGGAAATATATAACCAGCTTTTAGACGAAGACATTTCCAAGGGCTATGATATCGCAGGCACAGGAGCAATCAATGAAAAAGGAGAAGTCCTCCGAATTGGCGGAATCTCCCAAAAAATTGTTGCCGCCGATAACTCAGGCGTTGATATTTTCTTTGCACCAAATGAAAAAGGTGCAGAAGGCTCCAATTATCAAGAAGCCCTTGTAGCGGCTGAAGATATTAAAACGTCCATGAAGATTGTACCTGTAGATACATTTGAAGATGCCATTGAGTATTTGGAGCAGTTGGAAACTAAAAGTGAATAAAGGAAAAACGCCTTACCAGTAGTGGTGAGGCGTTTTATTATCAGGAGGAAATTAAGGTAAGGACGAAGTAGTAAAACTTCTTTGGATTACGAAATGTCACAATAACCCGTAAAAATGTCACAATAACAGTCGAAAAAGTCACAATAACTACGAAAATAGTTACAATCATCTCCTGAAAAATCACAATCCAGATATTTAAGGTACCTGAGGAAGAAGAACAAGCGAAAAACATTTATAAACTTCATGAAAACTACCAAAATATAAACTTTCCCAACAAAAAAACTCCCCAGATCATAAATAATCATGAAGGAGTTAAAACTTTTTCATCATATAACTTTCATCATCAGAAGGTGTTTTGTTTTTTCATCAAATGAACCTATATTCCAGTTCATCGTAACGTATAGGCGGTTTGGAGAACTCCTGCAACATCCAATCACTCCGTGCGGGCTCGCCAAACTTCATGGCATATGTGTTGGTTGCACGAATATCCATATCGAGCATCGCATTCTCCACACCAGAGACTTTAGAAAGTATAGGGATTTCTGTTTCTTTCTTAATTTGCTTCAAATAAGCCTGTCCACGCTTTGACATACCTAACAAACGAATATACTCACTTTGCTTAGAAGCGGAAACATCCAGCATGGTATCCTTCTTCGTGTTGGTTAGAAGATGTGTACACATCCGTTGCAGCCTTGTCCACGTATATCTTTTTGTTTTTAACTTGGTCATAAATTCATGGAAGGAGGAACTTTCTTTCATGGTTTGAATTAACCTGTGTTCGAGTCCTTCCTCGACTTCGTATATCTCTGAAAGCTCTGAGGGGGTGCTGCAGAGAATGCGATATTTAAGGAGGGTGAAATAATCCTCCCATTGATGAAAGCTGCCTACATGCTCTTTATAGTGGCCTAACAGATCATATGTAGGCCTTGGTACAAACCTTTGAACCTTTTCAATATTTCCGCTATGATCAAAAAGATGTTTTCTGATGCTTGTTGCACTCGCAATGGGTGAATCATTGAATTCAGGATCATGATAACCTGCACCCGTTCGTTCAATAGTGCAAGGTTGAATCGAACTATTTTGTTCTTGGATCGCTTTCACATAATGAAATCCAAGAATGTTATTCGGTTTGGTCAAATCCAAAACTTTTTCCGTCTTTTCAGTCAATCTTAAAAAAGCCAACGAAGAAGCTTTCGGAAAGCTGTATCCTTGTCCGATAAATTCCTGAACATACAAATCATAAGTATCTTGATGTTCGTTCATTAATCGAATCGTACGTTCAAAGTCCTGAATGTTTCCCTGTTCGCTTCCAAAACAGACATTATCGCATTTTAATCCAGACAAAATAGAGATCGAACCACTAGCAAAAACTTCTGCTTTCTGCGTAGCAAATGCGTACGGCAACTCCACTACAATGTCAATGCCGTTAGAAAGCGCCATTTTTGTGCGGGTCCACTTGGAAACCAGTGCTGGTTCTCCGCGTTGAAGGAATTGTCCGCTCATTACAGCAATAACAACTTCTGCACCTGTTAGTCTTTTTGATTCTGTTAAATGAAAAAGATGCCCATTATGAAAAGGGTTGTACTCCACAATTACACCTAAGGATTTCATCTCACACCCACTCCATCAATATTTCTTCCATCATTTATTTTCTTGGATACTTGTTCAATTTACGTTATTATGTCTATAATTATAGTGTAAAGAAAAAATATTGACAAATAAACTTGCGAAAGCTATAATTACTTTTGTTGCCTTGAGGTGAATATCTTGTTGAAATGGACATTATTCCAGTTAAATCAGTTACAACATAAAGGTTTAGAAATCGATGAAACAGTTGATGTAAGTGAAATTACGGCACATAGTGAAATTCGATCTGTCAAACCAGTTCACGTAACTGGAAGAGCTGATTTAAGTTCAAAAAAAGCTACGTTTCATCTAACTGTGGAAGGTAGTATGGTTTTACCATGTTCACGTACGTTGGTTGATGTGGACTATCCTTTTACGATAAAAACAACTGAAACTTATCTTTTTCAGCCTGACGAGTATGAAACGGACGAAGAAGAGTTGCATACGGTCGAAGGAGACGTTATCGATTTAATTCCAATTATTCGAGAAGCGATTATCTTAGAAGTGCCGATGCAAGTGTTCAGTGACTCTCCCAATAAGGAAGAGGCAGCTCCCCAATCCGGTAAAGACTGGGGCGTCATTTCAGAAAAGGAAACACAGGAAAAAGTGGATCCAAGACTTGCAGGACTGGCTAAGTTTTTTGAGAAAGACAAAGAGTAGACATTACATGATGTAGTAGATGCTCATTTTTTAAGGAGGTGGGAAGAATGGCTGTACCTTTCAGAAGAACGTCTAAAACTGTAAAAAGAAAGCGTCGTACACACTTTAAACTACAAGTTCCTGGTATGGTAGAATGCCCAAGCTGCGGTGAACAGAAATTATCACACCGTGTATGCCCGGCATGCGGTACTTACAAAGGGAAAGAAGTAGTAAATAAATAATAAAAAAAGCATGAGGCCAGGTGCCTTGTGCTTTTTTTATTTGTCTCGGTTTTTAAGTGTCCTCAAATATTCCCCACTCCCACCAAATATAAGTTAAAATAAACACAATACTCCAAAAAAAGGTGGTCCGCATAATAATGACAGAATCAAAAGTCCACACATACATAGATGATGACCAATTCTACTGGTTTACAATCAACCGTCCCGACAAACGAAATGCCATCGATTATGATGTAATGAACGAATTAAAGTCTACACTAAAGCAAGTAAGAGAGAACCATGACATTCGAGCATTCATCATCACTGGAAGTGGAAATCAATCCTTCTGCTCCGGTGGAGATTTGTCCGTATTCCATGCATTACATACTAAAGAGGAAGCCTATAGCATGCTTTCTAAAATGGGGGAAATATTATATGACCTCATGACGTTGCCGGTGCCTACCGTTGCTTTGATAAATGGTACAGCAATAGGGGGAGGCTGTGAAATTGCGGCCGCCTGCGATCACCGATGGGCTGTTACCCATGCAAAACTCGGATTTGTTCAGGGAAGACTGGGCATAACAACAGGTTGGGGAGGAGCGAGCATGTTGATGGAAAAAATCCCGCATGCGAGTGCCATCAAAATGCTGTCTTCAGCTAGTACTTATACGGCAAGTGAAGCACTGGAATTAGGGTTTATCCAAAAAGTGGTCCCATTCTTCGATTCTCAGTCATTACAAGAAGAGATTGCAGCCTCTTCCGCAGTGTTAAGAAGTTATAAAAAGAGTTTCATCTCCAAGTGGGAACAGACAGCTTTAAAAGAAAGAATGCTAGCTGAAATAGAGCAATGTTCCATCCTTTGGGAACAAGATGAACATCACGATGCCGTAAAAGCCTTTCTAGAAAGTAAGAAAAAATAAGAGAATATAGGGCATTTTACTCAACGCTTAGTCTATCTTTTCTATTACACGCATATGTATAGGGTAAAAAAGTGTGTAAGGGGGATAGCAATATGTCTACTGTTCGTCAAGATGCTTGGACTCAAGATGAAGATTTATTGTTGGCGGAAGTGGTTTTACGATATATAAGAGAAGGTGGAACCCAATTGACTGCATTTGAGGAAGTGGGAAAAAAGCTTTCTCGAACTTCAGCTGCATGCGGTTTTAGGTGGAATTCTTATGTGAGAAAACAGTATGCTACCGGAATAGAATTAGCGAAGAAACAGAGAAAAGAGCTAAAGAAAGAGCAAGCTGCCCCTCAGCAGGTTGCCTTTGAAAATACTTATAGTGCCATTAATAATAAATTGTATGCAGGAGATAACCTGACAATTTCGGCAGTGATCAGTTATTTGAACCATCTAGAGCAATTAGAGAATGAATACACCAAAATTAAAGAAGAGAATCATAGTCTGAAAAAGAAAGTGGAACAATTAGAAGGTGATCTTAAACATTTAGCAGAGGCTAAGCTTGAACTGGAATCGTCCATGAATTTGGTAGAAGAGGATTACCGCGCTTTAATCGAAATTATGGAACGTGCCCGGAAAATGGTCGTTCTGCAGGATGATGAAAAAAACAAAAAAGTGAAATTCCAAATGGATCGAAACGGAAATTTGGAAAGAGTGGAAAAATAGCATCTTTAAATCAAGACCATCCTTTTCTAGGGTGGTTTTTTCAGTTAGTTAATAATAATTATAGTTAAAAGGATACATATTGAAGTATTAGTTGTATAATGAAGAAGTAATGGAATGATCTGGATGGTTCCTGAAAGGAGAGATTTAATGCCTGAAATTCATACTGAGCACCCTGTCCTTCTTTTTGATGGTGTATGTAATTTGTGTAATTCCATGGTGACTTTTGTGATAAAACGTGATCAAAAAGCGACCTTTAAATTTGCTTCCCTTCAGTCTGAAGTGGGACAAACCATTTTAAAGGAGCATTCTCTCCCGCCGGACCAGTTTGATAGCTTCTATTATGTAGAAGGCAAGAATTTATTTACAAAGTCGACAGCAGCCTTAAAAGTGGCAAAAGAATTAGATGGTGCTTGGAAGCTTTTCTATCCATTGATAATTATACCTAAACCTTTAAGAGATTTAGTTTATTCCTTTGTTGCGAAAAATCGATATAGATGGTTCGGAAAGAAAGACCAATGTATGTTGCCCAATTCAGAAATGAAAAAAAGATTTCTATAGGAGAGGAAGAGAGTAATGAGCACTAAAACACGATTGACTGGCTCGATATTTCTTTCGAAACTAATTACGCAATATGCATTTATCCATGAAAAGACAGTGGGGAAAACAGCCGGGGAATATATTCGTCAAATCGGATTGAGAACAGGGGAATGGATTGAGGATTTTTACGGTAACAGAGAAGATGATTGGTCTGTAAGCAAATATGCAGAAGTGATTGTAGACTTAAAAAATTCCATTGGTGGGGACTTCTATATCTCATCAATTACTCCAGAGTATGTCATTGTAAAAGCGAACCGCTGCCCTTTCGGTGAAATGGTAAGGGATGCTCCACATCTTTGTAATATGACTTCTAGTGTGTTTGGAGGAATTGCCTCACGAAAGTTTGGGTACGGGAAAGTTGACTTAAAAAAACGAATAGCCGTGGGTGATCTTGGCTGTGAAGTGGTAATCTATTTTAAAGCAAATGAATTCGTCGATGGTGATGTGTATGAAAATCTACCTCGGACACCTGAAAATGTAGATCCTTTTCAATGGGAAAATGAAACGATTGTGCTATTGAATGAGGAATTGAGAAAAAGTGATGAACTTGTGGTTAGGCTACTGGAAGAACTGGAAAGCCTGAAAAAACAGGTGCAAATGGGAAGAAATTAGTTTAAGAAAAGAAAAGGTAATTGCCTGCATTGCAGCAATTACCTTTTTTAAATTAATCGGTTGAATCCTCTTTAGTGGAGAGTCTTTCTTGAGCCTTGACGCCTTCTGGGTACCACACAAGCGGGTTTTCCCCTAGATCCCTTTCCACATCATATTGCACAGAGGTGAATCCCATGCGGTTCCAGAAATCGGCTGATTTGATTCGCGGGTTCGTTTTGATTGGAAGTCCGAATCCTTTTGCGAAATCGACCAGTTCTTTTCCAAAGCCTTTACGCTGGTAGTTAGACAATACTTCTAATTTCCATAACTCTAAATAATCTTGTCGAGGTTCAAAATATTTATCAAGCTCTTTAGAAACTCGGTACAGGCTCATCCTTGCCACAAGTTTTTCGCCATAATAAATACCGTAGAATGGTGATTCACTGTCATTTTCGATAATGTTATCTTGGAGATCTTCCAACATGGATAGTTCTTGTATGCCGTATTCCCGGAACTGTTTGAATTCTTCCAGTGTTTTATAGTTAATTGATAGTTTTTTAACAGTCATGTACAATTCCCCCTTGAATATCACTAATTGAAGCGCTTACCACTATACTTATTAAGCAGAATGGTTTATTTTAATATTAATTATATAACAAAAAAACAAAAAATTCTGCAATAATTTTAGAAAGCGCTTGCAATTAAAGGAGGAAATCGAGGAATTATGTAGAAATAGTAGTTTGTTAGGGATTTAAATTGCAAGTTCTTTAGAAAGGGGATAACTCCATGCAAAAAATACTGATTGCTAATCGAGGAGAAATTGCAGAACGAATCATACGAACATGTCAACGATTAGGGGTAGAAACAGTTGCTATATATTCTGACGCTGATAAAGATTTGCCTTATGTTCAGCAAGCGACAGTAGCAAGACATGTAGGTGAGGCCCCGCCTCAAAAATCTTATTTAAACGTAGAACGAATCTTGGAAATTGCGAAGGAAGAAAACGTGGATGGAGTCCACCCGGGGTACGGTTTCTTATCGGAGAATGGGGAGTTTGCACAAGCGCTTCAGGATGCAGGACTGACATTTATTGGTCCAAGTGTAGACGTCATTAAATTAATGGGGGATAAATTATCATCCCGCAGAGCGATGATTAAAGCCGGTGTGCCAGTTGTACCTGGTTCTGAGCAGCCTGTTGAATCATTGGAGGAAGCGTTGTTACTTGCAGAGGAAATCGGTTTCCCTGTTATGTTAAAAGCTAGTGGAGGAGGCGGTGGGATTGGTATGCACCGCTGTGAAAACAAACAGGATATCGAGAATACTTACGAACAGACCAAGAAACGAGCGAAAGCTTATTTCAAAAATGAAGATATGTTTATTGAAAAATACGTTGGGAATGCCAAGCATATAGAGGTGCAAATCTTCGGAGATGCTCATGGAAATGTCGTACATATGTTTGAAAGGAACTGTTCTGTTCAAAGACGGAATCAAAAGGTTATTGAAGAAGCCCAAAGTCCGGCTATGAGCGAAGAGACTCGAATAAAGATTTGTGAAGCTGCTGTTTTGGCTGCCAAAGAAGTAGGTTATAAGAATGCCGGAACGGTTGAATTTATTATGGATGAAGAGGAAAACTTCTATTTCCTTGAAATGAATACAAGATTGCAGGTTGAACATCCGATAACGGAGTGCATCACTGGGCTTGATCTTGTAGAGTGGCAACTTCATGTGGCAGCTGGAGAAAGGCTTCCGTTGCAGCAAGAGGAAATCACAAGTGCTGGACATGCTATAGAATTTCGCTTATATGCAGAAGATCCAGTCAAATTCTTTCCTTCACCCGGACTTATTACTAAATGGCACCTTCCAAGTGTTGAAGGAGTCAGAGTGGACAGCGGCTATGGCCCAGATTTAAAGGTAACACCATTTTATGACCCTATGATCGCTAAAATAATCGTTTCAGGTGAAACGAGAGAAGCGGCAATAAATAGGGCTAAAAAGTATTTAACTGCAGCTTCGGTAGAAGGGATTAAGACGAATCTTCCGTTTTTAATTCGTGCCCTTGAGACCGAACAATTTGTTTCGGGACATTATCATACTGGTTTCATTCAGTCGATGAACCCAATTACAACCTAAATATATTACAACAAGAGATCAGGAGGAAATTATGATGAAAAAAGTAGAAGCAGCAATGGCAGGTACGGTTTGGAAAGTGTTAGTGGAAGTGGGCGATGAAGTAACAGCTGGTCAAACTGTTATCATTTTAGAATCTATGAAAATGGAGATTCCTGTGGAAGTGATGATGGACGGGAAGGTAGCGTCCATCTCTACTGCAGAAGGGGAATTTGTAAATGACGGAGATGTGCTGCTGGAACTGGAATAGACTTTTACAACGTTGAGAAGAAAGCGGGGGATTATGATGATAAAAACTACCAATGATTTAGAACAAGAGTTTCAAGAAACGGTTGAAACAATTAAGAGCGGCGGAAGTGAAAAATATCATGAGAAATTAAAGGAACAAAACAAACTATTTGTTCGTGACCGCCTTGCTCTTTTATTTGATAACGGACAATACGAAGAGGATGGACTTTTTGCTAATAATAAAGCAAAAGGTCTTCCGGCTGATGGCGTTGTTACGGCAATAGGGAAAATAAATGGTCAAACAGTGTGTGTAATGGCAAATGATTCTACTGTAAAAGCAGGTTCATGGGGAGCAAGAACGGTAGAAAAAATTATTAGAATTCAAGAAACAGCAGAAAAACTAATGGTTCCTATTCTATATCTCGTTGACTCTGCAGGTGCGAGAATTACAGACCAACTAGATATGTTCCCGAACAGACGTGGCGCTGGAAAAATCTTTTATAACCAAGTGAAGCTTTCTGGAATGGTTCCGCAAATTTGTCTATTATTCGGTCCATCCGCTGCTGGAGGTGCTTATATACCGGCTTTCTGTGACATTGTGGTTATGGTAGATGGCAATGCATCCATGTACTTGGGCTCTCCTCGTATGGCAGAGAAGGTAATTGGGGAGAAGGTAACACTTGAAGAAATGGGTGGAGCAAGAATGCACTGCTCTGTGAGTGGTTGTGGAGATGTTCTCGCCGCTACGGAAGAAGAAGCAATTCAGCAAGCCCGTAAGTACCTAGGATATTTTCCTGGCAGCTACCAGGAGAAGACAAAAGAAATGGATCCAGTAAGCCCTAAAGAAGGTAGGGACCTAACTGATATCATCCCTGTAAATCAAAATGCACCATTTGATATGTATGAAGCTATAGATCAACTAATTGATGCCAACAGTTTCTTTGAAATCAAGAAATTATTTGCGCCAGAGTTGATAACCGGTTTTGCCCGTATGGATGGAAAGGTAGTCGGAATTATCGCTAACCAGCCAAAAGTGAAGGGCGGCGTCTTATTTGTAGATTCAGCGGACAAAGGTGCCAAGTTCATTCAGCTTTGTGATGCATACCATATTCCATTACTCTTCCTTGCTGATGTTCCAGGTTTCATGATTGGGACAAAAGTGGAACGTGCAGGCATTATCCGCCACGGAGCTAAACTCATTGCAGCCATGAGTTCTGCAACTGTGCCGAAAATCTCTGTTGTGGTAAGGAAGGCTTATGGTGCCGGACTTTATGCAATGGCAGGCCCGGCATTTGAACCGGATTGCTGCATTGCACTTCCAACAGCACAAATAGCAGTGATGGGGCCGGAAGCGGCTGTTAATGCTGTATACTCCAACAAAATTAATGAAATTGAAGATCCAAAAGAAAGAATTGCTTTTGTACAAGAAAAGCACCAAGAATATAAAGAACATATCGATATTTATAAATTAGCTTCCGAAATGATTGTAGATGATATTGTACCTGCAAAAGATTTGCGAAGTGTATTGATTAGTCGCTTCCATTACTATTCAAGTAAGCAAATGACATTTAGTCATCGTAAACACCCGGTATATCCGGTGTAGAAAACAAAGATTGTCCAGTGCCCGTTTGAGGCACTGGATATTTTTATGGGCATAGTACTTCAGAAGGAAAAGAACAGTACAATCCCAAACGATAAATTGGTACAATAAGAAAAAACAGGACTAAAGAAGGGGAATCGATGAGAATTGGAATTGTTGGCGGCGGCGCTGTAGGTCTCTTATATGCCTTTCAGCTATCGAAAATATTTACAGTCACTCTTTATGTAAAACGGGATGAAGCATTACAAGCTCTAAAGAGTCAAGGCATAACAATTTTGTATAACGAACATAAGCAGGAAACAAGAAAAGTCGAAGTCATGAAGTGGGAGAGCAATGTCCCTTTAAGGGACGACTTAATCATAGTGGCGACAAAGCAATATGGACTATCAGCTATCCTTCCTGTGCTGAAATTGTGTACAAAAGACCAATCCATCCTTTTTCTCCAAAATGGGATGTCACATATTGACATGCTAGAACAAATCTCTAATCCACAAATTTTATTGGGGATCGTGGAGCATGGTGTGAAGAAACATAATGATTGCACCGTAATGTGGACAGGAAAAGGTCGTACGAAACTGGCAGGTTATCCTGCAACTAAGAATGATCGACACGCATCTGTCTTCATGAATAAGTGGATGAATTCATTCGGGATGGATTTTCCACTTGAAGTGTGCTCAGACTATTATGGAATGATGATTGAAAAATTGCTTGTCAATGCCATCATTAATCCTTTGACGTCTATATTTGATGTTCGCAATGGGGAGCTGTTAACAAACCCTTATTATCAAAACTGCATGAAGCAGTTATATAATGAAATGAATTTTTTGGTCCATGTGGAGAAGAGGAAGCAAATGTGGGAACATATCTGCTCCATTTGCGAGAAAACAGCAAAAAACACCTCTTCTATGAGGCGTGATTTAAATGAAGGTAGAGAAACCGAAGTCGATGCCATATTGGGTTATCTAATGAACTTGGCTGAAAAACAAGGAAAATCAGTACCGTTAACAGAATTTATTTATAAAGCAGTCAAAGGGCTTCAAAACGACGCAAGCTGTTAATACCTCTTATGCAATTTCACCCTGCTTGTAAAATACAAAAAATAATCGAGTAAGTGAAATGAGGTATGTTGAAAATGTCGGGATTTTTAGCAGGAACTTTCGCTACAATCGTTACGCTTCCTATTTTTGCGCTGATTGTGTTTTATAATATTGCTAAGGCAGTAACAAGAAATAATAAAAAGTCCTTTCATTTGGCGATTGATGCATCTACGCTTTTCTTTATCCTGGCCGTACACTATATCATTATCATCATCTGGGAAACATCGCTTTTTTCGGTCATTTTAACTGTATTACTGATAATTGCGACAGTGATGGTTTTGACACATTATAAGATTAAAGAGGAAATTCAATTCAAAAGAGTGTTCAAAGGGTTTTGGCGCTTAAATTTCCTGCTGTTTTTTCTAGCCTATTTTTGTCTTGTGACATTTGGGATTATTAAACGGGTTTTTGATACATTTGCTTAAGCAATATTTTTTGAAACATTGGAAATCAATGCTATACTCATGGAGACATCAACATATATGAACGATTCAGAAAGGACGTACTTTATGAATGTAGTAGAATTAACGCTCCCTACTATTAATAAGTTTTCCTCCGCTTATTTATCACAAAAGGAGAGCATCCTTCCCTTTTTTACATACAATCCATTTTCTGTAGACACATATACACAGAGAAACGATCATTTAAAAAATAGAAGCTTCAGGAGAAGAGAGCTTGCTGCACATCTTCTTGAATTTAATCAAAGGTATCATGCAGATGCCCAAACCTTACATAGCATTGAAAAATTAAATGATAGCCAGTCGGTTGTTGTTATCAGTGGACAACAAGCAGGATTAATGACTGGCCCAATTTATACTATCTCTAAAATAGTCAGTACAATTAAACTTGCCCAAGAACAGGAACAAAAGCTTGGTATACCGGTGGTTCCTATTTTTTGGATAGCAGGAGAAGATCATGATTATCAAGAAATCAATCATGTGAATCTACCGAAAGATAACGAAATTGAAAAACATGCTTTTCATATGAAAGAAGCCGGCAAAAAAATGGTATCAGAGCTTCAATATGATAAAGAAAAGTTACACGCATGGTTACTTGAGATAATTAATTCCTATGGAGAAAGTCCTTATACAAAGAATTTAAAGGAAGAATTAGAGCATGCAATTGAGGTATCTACTACATTTGTGGATATGTTTGCAAGTTTGATTTCAAAACTCTTTAAAGGTACTGGACTTGTATTAGTTAATGCAGCAGACCCTTCCTTGCGTAAACTTGAAACCCCTTATATGCAACAAATATTAATGAAGCAAGGTCAAATTCGCAATGGAATGCTTCATTCACAAAAAGAACTCGAGGAGCAAGGGTTTGCTCCGATGCTGGAAATTGACTCAGAATCCATGAATATATTCTTTCACCAAAACGGTGAACGCGAGCTGTTATGTTGGGATAAAGCAAAACAGATTGCTTATATAAAGGATTCAAACCGTCAGTTTACATTAGAACAGTTAAATAAGTTGATGGAGGAACAACCTGAAAACTTCTCCAATAATGTTGTCACTAGACCGCTGATGCAGGAGTTTCTGTTCCCTACCCTTGCTTTTATAGGAGGTCCTGGAGAAATCAGTTACTGGGCTGAGCTCGGTCGATGTTTCCATTCAGTGGACCTTGAAATGCCGCCTGTTGTACCAAGAATATCTTTGACATTATTGGAACGGCACATTGATCGAACGTTACTTGAACTGGGTGAAAACATTGAAGAAGTGGTGGAAAAGGGACTAGAGGAAAAACGGAAAGCTTGGTTGTATAAGGAAGAACTTGAAACAATAGAAGCTACCTTAACGTCTTATCGTGAACAATATGCAAATGTTCATGATCAATTCCGACAAGTGGGTAATACTACCTTGCCGCATCATCGAAAGACATTCGAGAAGAATTGGAATCTGATTGATAAACAATTCACCTATATCCATCGCTTAATAGAGCGTTCAGCATATGAAAAACATGAAAATATGATGAACAAATATGAACGAGCCGAACTCGCGGTCTTGCCTAAAGGAATGCCGCAAGAGAGAGTATGGAACATCTACTATTTCCTTAATAAGTATGGTCTCGATTTCGTCCAAAGGCTATGTGAATTGCCATTGGAGCATAACGGAAAGCATAAAATAATAAAACTTTAAGAAAACAGCGGGAAAAATCCTGCTGTTTTTTTATATTCTTTTTCTGACAATCACAAATATAGAAGGGAGTCGTAAACGAACATATACTGAAGAATGGTAGCTTATTGTGTTTGTACGGAGTCAAAAAAAGCCAAGTTTGACCTAAATTCGTCCTTTTGTCAAAAAATGTTGTAAAAAGATGAAAAACGAAAAAAAAGTAGGCTTAAAGGATTTTCTTTTAGGGAAGAGAATAGTACAATAAAGTAAGTGGAGAGAAGTGGGGGATTGTGGGGGAAAGTAGAAGAAAGGTGGGAGAGCCAAATGTTCATGGGGGAATATAATCATACAATTGATGCAAAAGGGCGTATGATTGTGCCTGCGAAATTCCGTGATCATTTAGGTGAAACCTTTGTTCTTACCAGAGGCCTCGATAAATGCCTATTTGGCTATCCGCTCTCTGAATGGAAAACAGTTGAAGATAAACTGAAACAATTGCCACTTACTAAAAAGGATGCCCGTGCATTTACACGTTTCTTCTTTTCTGGTGCTTCTGAGTGTGAATTGGACAAGCAAGGTCGAGTGAACATTGCCACCCCACTTGTTCAGTATGCACAGCTGGAAAAGGAATGCGTTGTGATCGGAGTGTCTAATCGAATAGAAATCTGGAGCAAGGACAACTGGAACTCATTTGTGGAAGACTCGGAAGACTCCTTCGCAGAGATTGCAGAAAACCTCGTGGATTTTGACTTATAAAAGGGATTTCATTACATCGAATACTAAGAACAGCCTGGATAAAACAAGATGGTCGGTGAGAAAATACCGATAGAAAAGAAATTGCAGCACCTAAGAGGAAAACAGCTTAGAGCTAGAAAGGCGGTGGAAAATGTTTCACCACGTAACAGTACTACTCAACGAAGCAGTAGAAGGTCTTAACATTAAAGAGGATGGAACGTATGTTGATTGCACATTAGGAGGTGCAGGACACAGTTCCGAAATTGTAAAAAGGTTATCAGACAAAGGAAGACTGATCGCATTTGACCAAGATGACCATGCTCTAGAACATGCGAAAAATGTGTTACATAACTATCTGGACAGGGTCATTTTCATCAAAAGCAATTTCAAGCACTTAAAAGAAAAACTATTTGAGCAGGGAATCACCAAAGTGGATGGAGTGTTGTTCGACCTTGGCGTTTCATCTCCTCAATTGGACACTCCTGAAAGAGGTTTTAGTTACCATCACGAAGCACCTTTGGATATGCGAATGGACATGAACAGTCCGCTTAGTGCCTATGATGTGGTCAATGAGTGGCCATATGAGAAGCTTGTAAGGATATTCTTTCAATATGGAGAAGAGAAGTTTTCCAAACAAATAGCTAGAAAAATTGAGGAATACCGAAAGTCAAAGCCGATTGAAACGACACTGGAATTGGTGGAAATTATTAAAGATGGCATACCAGCTCCTGCTAGGAGAACTGGCGGGCATCCGGCTAAAAGGGTGTTCCAAGCAATAAGAATTGCAGTAAATGACGAGTTGGGTGTTTTTGAAGATGCTATTCATCAAGCAATTGATGTCTTGAAAGTCGGGGGTAGAGTTTCTGTTATTACCTTCCATTCACTTGAAGACAGAATGTGTAAAGTAGCATTTAAAGAAAAAAGTCAGCTGCCACAACTGCCGCCTGGACTTCCAATTATTCCAGAAGAATTTCAGCCGGTACTTAAACTCATCACAAGAAAGCCGATACTACCTAGTGAAGAGGAACTAGAAGCGAATAATCGTGCAAGATCGGCAAAACTAAGAATTGCAGAAAAAGCTAAAGACTAAATATAAAAAAATTGTAGACTAGGGGGAAAGAGAATGAGTAACTTAGCTCACAAAATCCAGAGGCAGCATGAAGAACGTATACAACAGTCGCCAAAAAGGCAATTGGTCGTAAAGAAACGTTCAAAAATCACTCTTGGGGAAAAAATACTTGCCTATATGTTTATCGGTATGCTGGCATTCGGTGCAGTTCACGTTATTACAAACCATGTGAATATCTATCATGTGAATAGCGAAATTCAAACGCTTGAAGGGTCCATTGAATCACAATTAAAGGAAAACCGTGAACTTGAACTTCGCGTAGCGGAAGAAAGCAGCTATGAAGTCATTCTTGAGAAAGCCAAAAACCTTGGTCTGACATTAAACGAAAACAATGTGAAGAACGTAGGGAACTAAATGAGTACCCATAACATCGTTCATAAAAAAAGAATTCACTTAGGAGCAGCAATTCTACTCGGATTATTTGCGTTGCTCTTTTTTCTATTGATTGGGCGATTTTTTTACCTTCAAGCAACCGGAGAAGCACATGGGCATAATTTATCAGCAGAGGCTAGCGAAAGGTATAACGTAAACAAGACAATAGATGCAACAAGGGGGTCCATTTTTGATAGAAGTGGCGACCCGATTGCAGAAGACACTCCTTCCTTCAACCTCGTTGCGGTGTTAGACGATTCATTGACAACAGATGAAAAGAAACCTCGTCATGTTGTTGATCCAGAAGAAACAGCTGCAAAATTGGCATCTGTCTTGGAAGTAGATCAGAGTGACATATTAGAAAAATTACAACTGGATCGTAAACAAGTTGAATTTGGAGCATTGGGGAGAGATCTTCCTTTATCAGTCAAACAAGAAATTGAAAAAATGAAACTGCCAGGGATTGGATTTGTAGAAGGGTCTAAACGCTACTATTTCAACGGCAAATTCTCCAGTCACGTGGTAGGTTTTGCAAGAGCAAATGATAAAGGTGTTGTTACTGGTGTAACAGGTCTTGAAAAAATGTTGGAAGATGAACTTAAAGAGCAAAATGGTTCATTGGCGGTAAAAACAGACAATAAAGGGATCAAGCTCTCTATGGACTCAGATGTATCCTATGTTCCTGCAATCAACGGGAAAAATGTGCATCTGACATTAGATAAGACAATACAGACATTTTTAGAAGAAGCAATGAACAATGTAGTGGAGGAATACGAACCAGAACGTATTATTGCAATTGTAGCGGATCCGAAGACAGGGGAAATACTTGCAATGGGATCCCGACCTACCTTCGATTTAAACACGAGAGAAGGCTTGACGGATAATTGGAATAACGATGCGATTTCTTATCGTTACGAGCCAGGTTCCACTATGAAAATCTTCTCTTTGGCCGCAGCCATTGAAGAAGGGGTTTACAATGGATCTGAACTCTATCAATCTGGTTCTTATAGTCTTCCAAAAGATCCTGTTCCTGTATACGACCATAACAGATCAGGGTGGGGAACTATATCCTTTGATGAAGGAGTACAGCGTTCATCCAACGTAGCTTTTGCATTGCTTGCAGATAAAATGGGTACGGATACGCTGTTGGAATACATCCATGCATTTGGGATGAATGAACCAACAGGCATAGACCTCCCAGATGAGACGACAAGTAACATCAACTATGATTATTACAGAGACCGTATCTCTACGGCATTTGGTCAAGGTTCGGCATTTACCCCAATTCAACAGATCCAAGCTGCAACCGCCATTGCAAATGGCGGGAAAATGATGCAGCCATATGTGGTGGACAAGATTGTTGATCCTAACACAAATGAGGTTGTGTTAGAAAATAAGCCGAAACAAAAAGGCACGCCTATTTCTGAAAAAACCGCTGACAAAGTACTAGAAGTACTAGAATCAGTGGTAAGCTCTGAAAACGGCACAGGACGTCCATACAGTATAGAAGGGTATAAAGTGGCGGCAAAAACAGGAACCGCACAAATCCCTGGACCAGGGGGCTACTTATCTGGTCATGGCGAATACATCTATTCCATTACAGGAATGGCTCCTGCCGATGATCCTGAGTTATTGATGTATGTTGCAGTAGAAAAGCCAAAGATTGCTCAACATGAAAACGGAGCAGGCCCAGTATCGGGAGTATTTAATTCAGTGATGCGTCGCAGTTTGCAATATTTGAGCATCCAACCTGATGAAAATCAACAAAACACTCCGAAGAAGAAAAGTGTCGGGATGAAAGTTCCAAATCTTGTCGGTGAAAATATTAAGGATGTATCTGCTGGCTCTAACGGCCCTGAATATGTGATTGTGGGTGAGGGATCAAAGGTATTGAAACAAACCCCTCAACCAGGCCGTGAAGTCATTGAAGGCGAAAGAGTTATTCTGTTAACGGAAAAATCCCCGGCACTCCCGGATATGACTGGATGGAGCCTGCGTGATGTTCGAAAGATATCCAATATACTCAAGCTTGAAACCGAGATTATTGGAAATGGATATGTACAAAAACAAAATATCATTCCTGGAACCCCGGTGGAACAGGGGAACAATCTAGTTGTGGAATTGGGTTCAAACAGACCTTTACCGCAAACGGATGAGCAGGAAGAAGAAGAAACGGAAGAATCAGGTTCTGAGGAAGATTCTGAGGATAGTTAATTTAAGAGCACTGTTAAAGGCAAAGACCTTTGTCAGTGCTTTTTTATGTAAAAATAATAAAGTACTGTTGATTTCCGTTCCAGGCGCTTCGCTTGCCTGCGGGCGGTCCGTGAGCCTCCTCGGCTTGCGCCTCCGGGGTCTCACCTGTCCCTTCCTCCCGCGGGCGTCTGCGCGCCTTCCACTCCAATCAACAAGATAACTTCATTCATCGAAGGTATATAAAAAGTCATCTAACCGAGTTAACTGAATAAGCATTAACGTTTCGTCTTCTATATTTCTAGCTGTGGATTGGAGCAAATGGCGAAGACTCCTGAGGGAGATAGCGTTAGCTTGAGACCCCTCAAGCGTTGCGAGGAGGCTCAAGCACCGCCCCTAGGAAAGCGAAGCCATTTGCGGAAAGGAACAGCGGCGATTAACGAAATAACTAAAATTAAAGAAATATTCTCGGTTTTATAACAATCTCAGGGTCATTTATTAAGAGCTTCTCTTGGGATTCCGTCCATTAGCATGTTCTATCCTCGTTCGTACAAGCATATATTACTACGAATATTAAAGGGGGTTCATAGGATATGCGGGTATCTCATGTGACGGTTCGGAGAAGGTTGACCATTGTGCTTCTTGTAGGAATTCTACTTTTCAGTATTATTGATTTACGCCTAGGATATGTTCAATTCGCATTGGGGAATATGCTGACAGACCGTGCAAAAGATTCTTGGAGCAGGAATATTCCCTTTGAACCAGAACGAGGAGAGATCCTTGATCGAAACGGGGTTCCATTGGCAACGAATATGAGTGCACCGACAGTTTTGGTTGTACCGAGGCAAATTAAAGATCCAAATGATACGGCTGAAAAACTTGCAGCTGTCTTAAATATGTCCAAAGAAAAGGTGTACAAGCTGGTAACGAAAAGCTCATCTATGGAAAGGATCAATCCAGAAGGAAGAAAAATCTCTCATGAGAAAGCGAAAGAGATAAGAGCGCTAGGGTTAAAAGGGGTATACATTGCAGAGGACTCAAAACGTCATTATCCTTTCGGTAGTTATCTTTCCCATGTATTAGGTTTTGCAGGAATTGATAACCAGGGCTTGATGGGGTTGGAACTATACTACGATGAACAATTAAAAGGAGAAAAAGGATACGTACAATTTTATTCGGATGCAAAGGGACGAAGAATGCCAGATATACCAGATGACTATGAAGCTCCCCAGGACGGATTAGATTTGAGGTTGACGATTGATTCAAAGGTTCAGACAATCATGGAAAGAGAGTTGGATCTTGCACAGGAATTGTATAACCCTGATGGAATCATTGCAATAGCAATGGACCCGAATACAGGAGAAATCTTAGCAATGTCAAGCAGGCCGGATTTTGATCCTGCTGAATTTCAAAATGTTGCGCCTGAGATTTATAACCGGAACCTGCCTGTATGGAGCACGTATGAGCCGGGATCAACGTTTAAAATTATCACACTGGCAGCCGCCTTGGAAGAAAATAAAGTCAACTTAAAAAATGATACGTTTAATGACAGCGGGGCAGCTATGGTAGATGGAGCACGGCTTCGTTGTTGGAAAAAAGGAGGACATGGCCACCAGACATTCCTTGAAGTGGTTCAAAATTCATGTAACCCAGGTTTTGTTGAGCTAGGCCAACGTTTAGGAACCGAAACATTATTTAATTATATAAAGTCTTTTGGCTTTGGTGAGAAGACAGGAATCGACTTGGCTGGAGAAGGAAAGGGGATTCTATTTAAACCTGAAAGGGTAGGTCCGGTAGAGCTTGCCACTACTGCCTTCGGACAAGGAGTATCGGTTACGCCTATTCAGCAGGTTGCGGCCGTTTCAGCAGCAGTGAACGGCGGGATACTGTACACTCCATTTATTGCGAAAGAGTTTGTAGACCCTATATCCGGAGAGATAGTTTCGAGAAAGACACCGGTGGAGAAGAGAAGGGTCATTTCTGAGGAAACATCTTCCCAGGTCCGTTACGCACTAGAAAGTGTAGTTGCCCAAGGGACTGGTCGTAATGCTTTTGTAGAGGGCTATCGAGTTGGCGGGAAAACGGGAACAGCCCAAAAAGTTAAAGATGGTCGTTACATGGAAAATAATCATATTGTATCTTTTATAGGTGTTGCACCTGCGGATGATCCTCAACTTGTTGTGTATCTTGCAGTCGATAATCCGAAAGGTACCGTACAGTTTGGTGGTGTAGTAGCAGCCCCGATAGTTGGGAATATAATGGAGGATAGCCTAAATGCTTTGGGAGTGGAAAAGAGAAAAGGACAAATCGAAAAAGAATTGCAATGGCCGGATGTGCCTCTTGTGGAAGTTCCTGATCTAAAAGGCATGACAAGAAAAGAGCTTCTCCAACAACTAGTTACTCTCAAACTTGATATTAGCGGGGATGGGGATACAGTAGTTCAGCAGGCGCCGGCTCCTGGTACAAAAGTGGAAGAAGGGTCGACCGTTAGGGTCTTCATGTCCGGGAAAAGCAAATCTGATGAAGAATAAAATGTAGCGGATTGGTTTAATTTCCCTAAATAGGATAGAATGGTGAATATGATAATTTAGAAGCAAATTGACGTTATCTTTCACCATCTATCCTTATAGTCTTTCATTCGGCATTTAGGTCTTTAAGTAAGCCAAAGGGGTTTGATTCGTATGAAACTTCAACAATTAATTCAATATCTTCACAGATATGAAGTATCCTCAAAGTATAACCCTGAGATATCTTCCATTGTCATGGATTCCCGTAAAGTCAATGAAGGGAGTTTATTTTTTTGTATCAAAGGGTACACGGTAGATGGGCATCAATTTGCTCAAGAGGCAGTGAATAAAGGGGCTGTCGCTATCATCTCAGAAAAGCCATTGGATGTTCCTGTCCCGGTCATCGTTGTTCCTGACACGATGAGGGCAATGGCTATCTTAGCGGATGTATTCTTCCAACAACCTACACATAAACTTCACTTGATAGGTGTTACCGGTACAAATGGAAAAACGACTACCACTCATATTATCGAATCCATTTTCCAACATCATCAGCGTAAGACTGGAATGATCGGCACCATTTATATGAAAATAGGAAACAAAACTTATCCTGTAAAAAACACCACTCCAGATGCATTAACATTACAAGAGTCATTTCACCAAATGGTTGAAAAGAAAGTAGACACTGTGGTGATGGAGGTTTCCTCCCATGCACTCCATATGGGAAGGGTGTATGGATGTGACTTTGATGTGGCGGTGTTTACCAATCTAACACAAGATCATCTCGATTATCATAAAACGATGGAAGAATATCGATATGCCAAGTCATTGTTATTCTCTTCTTTAGGAAATTCCTATAATCTTGCAAAGCCGAAATATGCTGTCTTGAATGCCGATGACCCTGCAAGTGATATTTATAAAAGAGCAACAGCTGCTCAAGTTATCACTTATGGAATAAACGAAACCAGCGACATCAGAGCGAAAAATGTGAAGACATCCGCTAAAGGCACCACTTTCGACCTCGTGTATGATAATAAAACCGTTCCTATCAATTTGAAATTGGTCGGACAATTCAGTGTGTACAATGTTCTTGCTGCAATAAGCGCAAGTTATGTGTCCAATATCCCCATGGAAACCATCATTCCAGTGGTTGAAAATATGAGCGGGGTGCCTGGACGTTTTGAAGCGATCGAAGCAGGGCAGGACTTTACAGTGATTGTCGATTACGCACATACTCCTGACAGCTTGGAAAATGTGTTAAAAACGACCAAACAACTTTCTCAAAACAACATCTATTGTATTGTAGGATGCGGAGGGGATAGAGATCGTTCAAAGCGTCCCTTGATGGCTGCAGTCGCAGTGAATTATGCGAGCAAAGCGATTTTTACATCCGATAATCCCCGCTCGGAGAATCCGCTTCAAATCTTTAAAGATATGGAAACGGGTGTAAAGGAGCGGCAATATGAAATTGTGGAAGATAGGCGAGCAGCCATTTTTAAAGCAATAGATCAAGCCAAATCCGGTGATGTGGTCCTTATTGCAGGCAAAGGTCATGAAACCTATCAGGTCATAGGTGATAAAGTGCTTGAATTTGATGATAGAAAAATTGCATTGGAAGCCATACAGTCAAAGCAAAGCTCATAGACTGTTAAGGTGTGTATGATTTTATGCAACAATTAGACCATTGCCTAAGGCTTACAATATCCCAGAAATTGAACAGAGGATAATCAAAAAGTGTTGTTTTAACAAGAAATATTAAAAAGATGAAAAAAAGTATTTTCATATCAACCAAAAACCGATAAAATTTACTTTTGGTATAAGATTCATCTTTTTAGAAATTTAAACTAAAAAACGGGTATTATCTGCCGGTTATCATAGGTGGATGATACCTCTAATCATGAGATTCAAGAGAGGAGGGAATAACGATGGAACAACAGGTTATTTTATTTGCTATCGTTATGTCTTTTTTAATTACTGTATTAGTATCACCAATATTTATTCCCTTCCTGCGTAGACTGAAATTCGGTCAAAGTATAAGAGAAGAAGGGCCGCAATCCCACCAAAAGAAAACAGGTACCCCGACAATGGGAGGAATTATGATACTCCTGTCCGTTGCGGTAACAACTCTAGTCATCACAGGCCAATTTGCAGAAACTTCCGTTGAAACATATTTGTTGCTTTTTGTGATGGTAGGGTATGGACTGTTAGGTTTCCTGGATGACTTTATCAAAGTAGTTCTCAAAAGAAACCTAGGGTTGACTTCCTTACAGAAGTTAATTGGACAGATTTTAATTGCAGTTATCTTCTATTTTGTTTTTGTACAATTTGAATTTTCCACTGCGGTCAGCATACCGGGAACAAGTATTTCTATTGAATTAGGATTCTTTTATGTTCTCTTTCTGATTTTTTGGCTAGTTGGATTTTCCAACGCTGTCAATCTGACTGATGGGCTGGATGGTCTTGTATCAGGAACTGCAGCTGTCGCATTTGGAGCATTTGCTATTCTTGCTTGGTATCAGTCACAATTTGAAGTGTCCATTTTCGCTGTTGCGGTTGTAGGTGCGTTACTAGGCTTTCTGGTATTTAACGCTCATCCTGCCAAAGTGTTCATGGGAGATACAGGTTCTTTAGCGCTTGGTGGTGCTATTGCCACTGTAGCGGTATTATTGAAATTAGAAATTCTGCTTATTATCATCGGTGGAGTTTTCGTTATGGAAACACTCTCCGTTATTATCCAAGTCATCTCTTTCAAAGCGACAGGAAGAAGGGTCTTTAAAATGAGTCCTCTTCATCATCACTATGAGCTTGTCGGTTGGTCAGAATGGCGCGTAGTTGTCACGTTCTGGACAGTCGGGCTGTTGTGTGCGCTGCTTGGAATTTATTTAGAGGTGTGGATCTAATATGAAGAAAATCAACCAATATGAAGGAAAAAGGGTTCTTGTACTAGGTTTAGCCAAGAGTGGTACTGCAACTGCAGATTTGTTACATAAGTTAGGGGCAAAGGTGATTGTCAATGACAGAAGTCCTTTAGAGGGGAACGAACAAGCTGAATATCTGCTTTCTAAAGGAATGGAAGTTGTTTGTGGTGGACATCCCACAAGTATCTTTGATCAAAAAATTGATGTTGTTTTCAAAAACCCGGGCATTCCCTATCATAACCCTTTGGTACAACTTGCGACTGAAAAAGGAATTCCCGTTCTTACCGAAGTAGAACTTGCTTATCAAATCAGTGAAGCACCGATTATCGGTATTACAGGATCTAATGGGAAAACCACTACCACTACGCTAATTGACGAAATGCTGGCTGCGGATGATAAATCCCCCCTAATAGCTGGTAACATCGGAAATGTATCGGTAGAAGTGGCTCAGCAAGCGACTGAGAAAGATATCATGGTTACGGAATTGTCATCGTTTCAATTGATGGGTACTGAGTTATTCAGACCGAAAATCTCAGTATTTCTGAATCTTTTTGAAGCCCATCTGGATTATCACGGAACCTTGGATGAGTATGGGAAAGCAAAAGCGAAAATCTTCTCCAACCAAACAAAAGAAGATTATGCAGTAGTCAATGCTGATGATGCCCAAGTGATGAAACTTGCTGAAGGAATTCAGTCGATCATTGTTCCATTCTCCACAAACGAAACAGTTGATGGTGCTTACTTAAAAGATAATTATGTATGCTTTAAAGAAGAGAAGATTATCTCTATAGACCAAATTGTGTTGCCTGGAAAACACAATTTGGAGAACATACTGGCAGCTGTGGCAGCTGTAAAACTTTCTGGAGTCAGTAATGAAGCGATTATAAAGGTGCTTACAAGCTTTTCAGGTGTAAAACATCGTTTGCAGTTCATTGGTGAGCTCGATGGCAGAAGGTTTTATAATGATTCAAAAGCAACCAATATTTTAGCTACTCAAAAAGCCCTTTCCGCATTTGAAAACAATGTAGTTTTGCTCGCAGGAGGGCTTGATCGCGGAAACGAGTTTGATGATCTCCTCCCGTACATGAGTAATGTCAAAGTGTTAGTAACTTTTGGTGAGACAGCGGAAAAATTAATGCGAACAGCTTCTGAAGCTGGAATAAAACAAATAAAACATGTCGATAATGTGGAAAAAGCCGTACCGGTGGCATATGAAATGTCTGAGAGCGGAGATGTCATTTTATTGTCCCCTGCTTGTGCAAGCTGGGATCAATATAAAACATTTGAGCAACGAGGAGACATTTTTATAGACGCCGTGCATAAGCTTAAATAAGGGCTTGGCCACATGTTCAAGAGGCTTTGTTCTGATAGCTTCCCCCTTAGTTGTTGGGAAGCATATGGACAGAGCCTTTTTCTGGCTATTGGCATGAACGTTTCGTTAACGTTAAGCCTCCATCTGCCCTAATTTTTGTAGTAGAGGTGTTTTCACGTTGGCAAATAAGCGATCAACTCCGGACATAATATTAATCTTAACCACACTGACACTGCTTGCAGTAGGTCTCATCATGGTTTACAGTGCAAGTGCGGTATGGGCTGATTACAAATTTCAAGATACATTCTTCTTCGCCAAAAGGCAGCTGCTATTTGCCGGACTGGGTGTAGTTGCGATGTTTTTTATCATGAATGTCGACTATTGGACATGGAGAACTTGGGCGAAATTAATTATTCTGGTGTGTTTTTTCTTACTTGTCATCGTTTTGATTCCTGGAATAGGGATGGAACGGAACGGATCTAGAAGCTGGATTGGAGTTGGAGCGTTCTCGGTTCAACCATCAGAGTTTATGAAAATAGCCATGATTGCATTTCTAGCAAAATACTTAAGTGAAAATCAAAAAAAGATTACCTCCTTCAAAAAAGGTCTGATTCCGAGTCTTTCTCTCGTATTCTTGGCCTTTGGAATGATTATGTTACAGCCTGATCTTGGAACAGGAACTGTAATGGTTGGTACGTGTATTGTCATGATCTACGTTGCAGGTGCCAGAATCAGTCACTTTGTTGGTTTAGGCCTTGTGGGTGTAGCAGGGTTTGTTGTACTGATTCTTTCAGCACCTTATCGGATAAAACGAATCACTTCCTTTTTAAATCCATGGGAAGATCCGTTAGGAAGCGGCTTCCAGATCATTCAGTCCTTATACGCAATTGGGCCAGGAGGATTGCTTGGACTCGGACTTGGTCAAAGCAGGCAGAAGTTTTTTTATCTGCCTGAACCACAGACAGATTTCATTTTTGCTATTTTGGCGGAGGAACTCGGGTTTATCGGAGGTACATTTGTCGTTCTACTTTTTGCATTGCTATTATGGAGGGGAATTAGGATTGCGCTAGGTGCCCCTGATTTGTACGGCAGCTTCTTGGCAGTAGGGATTATTGCTATGATTGCTATCCAGGTCATCATAAACGTAGGAGTAGTAACAGGACTAATGCCTGTAACCGGGATCACCCTCCCGTTCCTAAGTTATGGAGGCTCCTCACTGACCTTGATGTTGCTCGCCGTCGGTATCCTTCTGAACATAAGCAGATACGCGAAATACTAAAAAAAGCCGAAGCCAGCATTCCACTGGTTTCGGCTTTTGTGTTACATATCAGGACATAATATGACAAAAAATAAAAATTTGATTACAATAACTAATATTCGTTGCACATCTTTAACAAGGGATATACTATTAAAGTATTGTGCAACAATGTTTGCACAACTACATTTCATAACAAATACTTTCACCAAAGAAAAATATGTAGATGACAAATAATAACAGGTTTATAATCTAATAACATTAGGGTATGTAAACATAGTCCATTTTTAAATGAATTACATAATTGTCATGAACCAAACTTTAAACCTTCGATGTGATGGGCCGGTGTACCGATATAAACCGAAATGCATAGTATATTAATAATTAACTTTGGGCCTACATCACGATTTTAACGAAGGATTATCTTTCTACTTTAAAAGGTTATGAAAAATGTTATATGAACGTGGATTTAGGAGGATTTTATATGGATGCGTTAGTAAAGGAACTACAAGACAAAGAAGTGGGCAAGGTACTCCCTAATGAACCACTTGCAAATCATACGACCATGAAGATTGGCGGTCCAGCAGATGTACTGGTGGAGCCGAAAAGTTTAGAAAAACTTCAAGAAACAATGGTGACCATCAATAAATACAAGGTAAAATGGACGGCAATCGGCCGCGGTTCCAATCTATTGGTATCAGACCTTGGTATTGAAGGGGTCGTGATAAAACTTGGGAACGGAATGGATCACCTTGAATTGGAAGGTGATGAAGTGCATGTTGGAGGAGGGTACTCCTTAATCAAGCTAGTTACCATCATCAGTAAAAAAGGTTTGACAGGTCTTGAGTTTGCTGGAGGCATACCTGGTTCAGTAGGCGGCGCAGTTTATATGAATGCAGGCGCTCATGGTTCTGACATGTCTAAAGTATTAAAAAAGGCCCATATCTTGTTTGAAGATGGAAAGATGGAGTGGTTGACTGCAGATGAACTGAACTTCTCCTATCGAACATCGATTCTTCAAAAAGAGCGCCCGGGAATTTGCTTAGAGGCAGTTTTAAATGTAGAACAGGGTAATCGCGAAGAAGTAGTCGCACAGCTTCAAAAAAATAAAGATTATCGTCGTGATACTCAGCCGTTTTCTTACCCATGTGCCGGTAGTATCTTCCGGAATCCACTTCCGGATTATGCTGGACAGCTGATTGAAAAAGCCGGGCTAAAAGGACATAAAATTGGCGGCGCGAAAGTTTCTGATATGCATGCAAACTTTATCGTAAACGACGATGGCGCAAAAGCTCAGGATGTATTGGATCTAATTGAATACATCAAGAAAACGATCCTTGAGAAATACAATGTCCAATTAGAAACTGAAGTTGAAATTATAGGAAGAAAATAGTAGTTTTTTTCCGTTTTTTCACCCCACATATGATATAATTATGCTAGAAAATCATTGTAAATTACATGCGTAGCTTCATGGCGCGCGGTGGGGTGAAATTGTTTTTAATGGAAAAAGGGAAAGTAGTGACGCTAGAAGACCGTGTACCTAAAATCAAACAACAGAGAAAGCAAAAGGCTAACAGAAGATTAATCATATATCTTTCATTATTCTTCATTTTGTTGTTTTTGATCATTTACTCGCAATCTCCACTTAGTAAGGTTTCTGGCTTAACTGTAAGCGGTAATTTACATGTAACAGATGAGGAAGTCATAACATTAAGTGGTGTGACCAAAGAGACAAGTATCTGGCGTGTGAATGAAGAAAAAGCAGCTGAACTAATTCAGCAACACAAAGAAATTGCATCAGTGGAAGTTCAGAGGATCTTTCCAAACAGTGTGGAGATCACTATTGATGAATTTAAGCGGATAGCATATATATATGAAACTGGAAACTATTACCCTGTCATGGAAAATGGCAAAATGCTCTCTGTTTTGGATGATGAGGATTCTTTGCCTGATGATGCACCACTCATGCTGAATTGGAAGAATGGTGAAATGGTGGAGAATTTTATAGTCGAGTTAATAAAATTACCTGAATCCATTATCTATTCCATCTCAGAAATACATCATACACCAACCGATATCGATCCTTACCATATAACCATGTTTATGAATGACGGTTATGAAGTAAGTGCAACGATCAGAGATTTCTCGGACAAGATGGCCGCCTATCCTTCCATTGTGGAACAGTTGGATCCAGAAGTTAAAGGTGTCATTAACTTGGAAGTAGGTACATTCTTCAAGCCGTACGAAACAGGTGGAGAGGAAGAGGAAGAAACAGATGAAAGTGACAGGTAAACATGTTGTCTTGTCCTTTGTTTGTCTAGTCCTTGGTTTTATCGTCTCTTACTCGTTTCAACTTACAAACGAGGAAGAGGTCGTAGGTACAGACAGACAATGGCAACGTGATAGGGCAATTAGGGAAACCTTAATCAGGACAGAAGAAAGAAACCTGGAATTGCAAAATGAATTACAAGAAAAACAAGAAGCGATTCAATTCATAGAAGAAGAGCTTGCAGAAGGAGAACAGCTTTTATTCAACTTGGTGGAAGATGTGGAAAAGCTCCGCATGTTCAATGGAAATGTTAAAGTCCAGGGAGAAGGGGTGGAAGTGACGTTAGCAGATGCCTCTTATGTTCCTTCCGAGGAGAATATCAATAATTATATTGTTCATGAAAGTCATGTGTTTAAGGTAATGAATGAGCTGTTTATATCAGGTGCTGCAGCGATAGCAATAAACGGACAAAGAATTACTAAAGACTCCTATATCATTTGCAATGGTCCTGTTATAACCATTGATGGAAATCAATATCCTGCGCCGTTCGTCATAACTGCCATTGGAGACTCAGATGTGCTCATACCTGCACTCAGTATCCTTGGCGGGGTGAAAGATCAACTGGTTGCTGATAATATTACAGTGAAGATGCAAAAAAAAGATCAAGTAGTTCTTGACCCTGTTATTCAATAAGGCTGAATGCATGCTTTGTGGTGAGGTAAGGTGTTCAAGATGGACAAACGTAAATTTAGTTTTACCATTATTACAATTATCGTAGGATTGATGATTGCCATTCAATTTCAAACCGTACAGCAGCCCATTATTCGTGATACGCGTGATACATGGCAACTTAGAAGCGATTTGAATCGGGAGCAAGAAATACAATCACAAATTATCCAAGAAATAAGAAAGTATGACAAAATTCTTCAAGACTATTCCAAAGAACGTGATGAATCTAAAGAGGCTATCGTTCGGGAAACGTTGGAAGAGCTAAAAGTCGAAGCAGGGCTGACAGAAATGAAGGGACCGGGCATAAAGATGACAGTCAAACCATTGTTTGACGAGGATGTCCTAGGTAATATACAGGAAAACATATCTGCAGATCTCCTCAGGAGGTTTGTTAATGAATTGAATTCCTATGGAGTGGAAGAAATAAGTATTGCCAATCAGCGTATTGTTAGCAATACGATAATAAGAGAAATAAATGGCAGGACGAAGGTAAACAATGCGTGGATACCTAATGCAAACTTTGAAATCATCGTTATCACAAGTGACCCGACTAAGCTTTATAATCGCCTGCAAATATCCCGGGCAATGGATGAATTTGCGATAGAAAACCTATTGCTAGAAGTTTCCACACCCATTAATGAAGTAACCGTTCCGGCTTATGACGAGCAGATACGCGTTAAGCATATGGAACCGGTGAAAACCGGGAAGGAGGGGAACTGATCATGTGGCTTCCTCTTCTGGGCTTGATTGTGGGAATCGTATTGGGCCTCTATTCTGAGATACGGGTTCCTGATGAATATTCCAATTACTTATCAATTGCAGTTCTTGCTGCACTTGATACATTGTTCGGTGGAATTCGTGCCCATCTACAAAACAATTATGATGATAAAGTATTTGTATCCGGTTTTTTCTTTAATATCCTGCTTGCTGCAAGTTTAGCTTTTCTAGGCGTACATCTTGGTGTAGACTTATATTTAGCTGCAGTTTTTGCTTTTGGAGTAAGGCTATTTCAGAACATAGCAGTGATAAGAAGAATATTATTGTCAAAATGGTCGCTTTCTAAAGAAAAAAACGAAAAAAAATGATTTTAAAAAAGGGAAAACATCATATTTGTGGAATACTTTCTAATATAATATGTTTTTCAGGTGTTGTTCTTAACTAATTGGTTTTTTTAGGAGTAGAAGGAGGTGCCATAGAATGAACAGCAATGAAATATACGTCAGTTTGGACATCGGTACATCCAGTGTTAAAGTAATCATTGGAGAAATGGTGAATGATACTTTAAATATTATTGGAGTCGGTAATGTAAAATCAACAGGTTTAAGAAAAGGATCTATAGTAGACATAGATGAAACTGTTCATTCCATCAATAAGGCGGTTGAGCAGGCTGAGAGAATGGTAGGTATGCCAATTAATAGAGTGGTCGTTGGTGTCACCGGAAACCATGTACAGCTTCAGGACTGCCATGGAGTGGTAGCAGTTTCAAGTGAAAACAGGGAAATAGGGGACGAAGACATCGCCAGGGTTATAGATGCCGCTCAAGTCTTTTCCATCCCTCCAGAGAGAGAAATCATTGATTGTATTCCAAAACAATTCATCGTTGATGGATTGGATGAAATTAATGATCCACGTGGAATGCTTGGTGTTCGCTTAGAGATGGAAGGTACCCTTATTACCGGGTCAAAAACAGTCTTACATAACTTACTGCGTTGTGTAGAGAAAGCTGGATTGGAAATAACGGATATCTGCTTGCAGCCACTTGCTTCTGGTTCGATTGCATTGTCTAAGGATGAACGCAATCTTGGTGTGGCACTTGTAGACATTGGTGGAGGTTCAACTACCATTGCCGTATTTGAAGATGGATTCCTAAAGGCAACAAGTGTCCTACCTGTTGGCGGAGAGTACATCACTAAAGACATTTCCATAGGTTTACGTACTTCCACAGAAGACGCAGAAAAAATCAAACAAAAACATGGACATGCCTTTTACGACCATGCATCCGATGAAGAAGTATTCAGTGTACCGATTATCGGAAGTGATCAGCATCAACAATTCAGTCAACTTGAAATCTCTGATATTATTGAAGCAAGAATGGAAGAGATATTTGAGCTAGTACAACACGAGATTAAAAGATTAGGTGTCCGGGAGATTCCTGGGGGCTACGTATTAACTGGCGGTGTAGTAGCCATGCCAGGTGTCCTGGAATTGGCACAGTTGATACTGAACAATAATGTTAGGAAAGCTGTTCCGGACTATATAGGCGTAAGAGAGCCTCAATATACTACAGGAGTAGGTCTTATCCAATTTGCATACAAAAATGCAAAACTGCAAGGCAGAAAAATTGAAACTACATCAGCACCTAGCGAATACCCGGAAAAACGTAGTGGAAAACAAACTCAACAAAAAGTAAAGCAGGCAAAGCAACCAGTAAACGAAGAAGAAAAAGTAGGCAACAAAGTAAAAAAATTCTTCGGACTATTCTTTGAATAAGGTTTAAAGTCAAAGAAATGTAGTTATGGATAACATAGCTGTTGATTGGAGCACAGGGCGAAGACTCCTGAGGGAGATAGCGCTAGGTGGAGACCCCGCAGGCGAAGCCGAGGAGGCTCCAGCAGCGCCCCTAGGAAAGCGAAGCCCAGTGCGGAAATCAACAGCGGTGTTTAAGACAAAAAAGCTTTAGCTTGCAAGTACTTTCGAGAAATAGGAGGAACAGTCATGTTAGATTTTGATAACAGTATCGATCAATTAGCTACCATAAAAGTAATCGGAGTTGGTGGAGGCGGAAACAACGCTGTAAACCGTATGATAGAGCATGGTGTTCAAGGAGTAGAGTTCATCGCCGTTAACACGGATGCTCAAGCTCTTAACCTATCAAAAGCAGAAGTAAAAATGCAAATCGGAGGCAAACTTACTCGTGGACTTGGAGCAGGTGCAAATCCTGAAGTAGGGAAAAAAGCTGCCGAAGAGAGCAAAGAGCAATTAGAAGAAGTCCTTAAAGGCGCAGACATGGTATTCGTCACAGCTGGTATGGGCGGAGGTACCGGTACTGGTGCAGCTCCTGTAATCGCACAAATTGCGCGTGATCTTGGCGCATTGACTGTCGGTGTTGTAACAAGACCGTTTACTTTCGAAGGTCGTAAGCGTGCTACTCAAGCAGCTGGCGGTATCGCTTCCATGAAAGAAGGAGTAGATACGTTAATCGTCATCCCAAATGATCGTCTTCTTGAGATCGTTGACAAAAACACACCAATGTTAGAAGCGTTCCGTGAAGCAGATAACGTACTTCGCCAAGGTGTACAAGGTATCTCTGATTTGATTGCTACTCCAGGATTAATCAACCTTGACTTTGCTGACGTGAAAACAATCATGTCCAACAAAGGTTCTGCATTGATGGGGATTGGTGTTGCTACAGGTGAAAACCGTGCAGCAGAAGCAGCGAAAAAAGCTGTATCTTCTCCTCTACTTGAAACGTCTATCGACGGAGCTCAAGGTGTATTAATGAACATTACAGGTGGCACTAACCTAAGCTTGTATGAAGTACAAGAAGCTGCAGACATCGTAGCATCTGCTTCTGATCAAGAAGTGAACATGATTTTTGGTTCTGTAATCAATGAAAACCTTAAAGACGAAATCGTTGTAACGGTTATCGCGACAGGTTTCAGCGAAGCAGAAATTAACCATACAAAACAAGGTGCACGTCCAGTGTTCGGCGCTCAAAAAGCTCCAGCACAAAAGCCGCAACAACCGCAACGCGAAGCAAGACGTGAAGAGCCAGTTCATCAGCAACAAGAACAACAAGAGCCACGTCGTCAGCAACAACCACAGCAACAAGAAGAAACGTTGGATATCCCAACATTCTTACGTAACAGAAATCGCCGCCGCTAATCTAATTAGCTCCCGGCTTAAACCAAAAGCACCAAACCATTGCAAGTGAAAATGGTTTGGTGCTTTTTTTCTATCTAAGATATCCCCTCCGACAAATAAGCAAAAAAACCTTCAAAAAATGGTTTGGTGCATTTTTGTTGTTTAGGAAAATGTTGGCATAGTCGTCAAAGTATTTCTTAAATGTCTGGATGAAGACGTGAGGGACGAGGGAAATGGAGAAGGAAGGTCCTCATGGTCGTCATGAAGACATCAGTAACGAGGAAAAAGGAGAAGGGAGGTCTTCATCAACGCTATGAAGCCCTCAGTGACGAGTGAAAAGGAGAAGAGAGGTCCTCATCGCCGCTATGAAGACCTCAGTAATGAGGAAAAAGGAGAAGAGAAGTCCTCATCGCCGTCATGAAGCCCTCAGTGACGATAAAGCAGGGGAAGAGAGGTCCTCATTTGCGGAAAGGAACAGCGTTGGATTTACCAAACAACTAAACTCTTTACCATCTTTCCTACCTCTAAGTATCCCCTCCGACAAATAAGCAAAAAAACCTTCAAAAATTGTATTCTACCATCGGCAGGAACTGACAGACTTTCTAATAGTAGTGATTTATACTAGTTTCAAACATAAAAAGGTATAAATGAGGGACTAAACTTGACCGTATATTTAGATGCGATCTGGCTATTGAATTTCGGGTTTGATTTCCTGCTTTTAAAGATTACCGGTATCATCCTGAAACGGAAAATGGTGTCTTGGAGACTATTGCTTGGGGCATTTTTGGGTTCTTTAATTGTAGTACTCATGTTTACCCCACTACAGTCAATTGTTGCAAATCCATTCGTCAAAATGCTTTTCTCCCTCACGATTATACTCGCTGCATTCGGGTTCCAAAGACTCAGGGTTTTTATAGAAAACCTAATTGTCTTCTATGTTACTACCTTTTCAGTAGGTGGTGGGATGCTGGCCGTTCATTACGCGTTGCAAGTTGATCAGCGGTTTGCCAATGAGACTGTACAAAGCTTGACCACAGGACTTGGAGATCCTATTTCATGGATGTTCGTCCTCATCGGTTTTCCGGCCCTTTTATACTTATCAAAGAAACAATTCCATGCAGTAGAAACAAGAAAATTTAAATATGATCAATTGGCCACCATCTCTATTACCGTTGAAAAGGAAGTGATTTCGTTACCAGGTCTCTTAGACAGTGGAAACCAGCTATTAGATCCTATTACCAAAACCCCGGTCATGATTGTAGAGGTGGACTCTCTTCATGCATTTATCCCTCAAGAAATAATACAAGCTATGGATTCAATTGAACAAACACAAGGTTGGCCTACATTCTCAGAGGAAACGAAGTGGGTGGAGCGAATAAGGATCATCCCATATCGTGCAGTTGGAAAAAGTACCAGCTTGATGCTCGCAATAAAGCCGGATAAAGCCGTCATTCATCACGATGGCAAACAGTATGAAACAAGTAAATTTCTGCTGGGGCTAACAAAAACAAAACTCTCTTCCGAAGGTGATTATGTATGTATCCTCCATCCGAAAATGCTTCAGGGGGAAGTGGTTGAGCAGGTTTCATAGTGCTATGCCAAGAATCTAAAAAAGAATTAGAAAAGGGAGGAATTACTTTGGGGAAACTGAAGATTAAGGTCACTTATTTATGGTATAAATTATTAATTAAACTCGGATTGAAGACAGATGAAATTTATTATATTGGTGGAAGTGAAGCGCTCCCGCCGCCATTATCGAAAGAAGAAGAAGCTCACCTTCTCATCAAACTGCCTAATGGCGATCAAGCTGCAAGATCCATATTAATAGAACGAAACTTGAGACTTGTTGTGTACATCGCAAGAAAGTTCGAAAACACGGGCATAAATATTGAAGACTTAATCAGTATTGGAACCATTGGTCTTATTAAAGCTGTAAATACATTTAATCCTGAGAAAAAAATTAAGCTTGCAACGTATGCTTCCCGCTGTATCGAGAATGAAATTTTAATGTATCTTCGCAGAAACAATAAGGTGCGATCTGAAGTGTCGTTTGATGAACCATTGAATATTGACTGGGATGGCAATGAATTGTTGCTTTCAGATGTGCTTGGCACCGAAGAAGATATCATTACAAAAGATTTGGAAGCAAACGTAGATCGAAAACTTCTGCTTAAAGCCCTGGAGCAGCTAAATGATAGAGAAAAACAAATTATGGAACTACGCTTCGGCCTTATCGGCGGCGAAGAAAAAACGCAAAAAGATGTAGCAGATATGCTAGGAATTTCGCAATCATATATATCCCGTTTAGAAAAACGTATTATTAAAAGACTAAGAAAAGAATTTAATAAAATGGTGTAAAAATATTTTTTTAATAAATAATGCCAGCAGTGATAAGGATTGACATTATTTGTCAGAATAGATAGATTACTGCATATGCATATTTTTCCCTCCTGAGGAGATACTTAACTCTGAACAGCAACTCCTGTTAGGAGGGGAAAGAATGACACGTAATAAGGTAGAGATTTGTGGAGTAGACACCTCTAAACTTCCCGTTTTGAAAAATGAAGAAATGCGGAAGTTGTTTCGCGAAATGCAAAGTGGTGAGCTTTCTGCTCGTGAAAAGCTTGTGAATGGAAATTTAAGGCTTGTATTAAGTGTTATTCAACGGTTTAACAACCGTGGAGAATTTGTCGATGACTTATTTCAAGTTGGATGTATAGGATTGATGAAATCCATTGATAACTTTGATTTAGGCCAGAATGTTAAATTTTCTACATATGCAGTACCGATGATCATCGGGGAAATCAGACGTTATCTTCGTGACAATAACCCAATTAGAGTTTCGAGGTCGTTACGTGATATCGCCTATAAAGCACTGCAAGTGAGAGAAAGATTGATGAGTGAAACATCCAGAGAGCCAACAGCAGAAGAGATTTCAAAAGTTTTGGAAGTACCTCATGAAGAAATTGTTTTTGCCCTTGATGCAATCCAAGATCCTGTATCATTGTTTGAGCCAATCTACAATGATGGAGGAGACCCTATCTATGTTTTAGATCAGATCAGTGATGAAAAAAACAAAGATATTCAATGGATAGAAGAGATTGCGCTTAAAGAGGGAATGAGACGCCTGAATGACAGGGAAAAACTTATCTTGAGAAAACGTTTCTTTCAAGGAAAAACACAGATGGAAGTTGCTGATGAAATCGGAATTTCGCAAGCTCAAGTATCTCGCCTGGAAAAGGCGGCAATCAAGCAGATGAATAAAAATATTCAAAGCTAAGGCAGTAAAATATAAAATTAAAAGTTCCAGTGTCCAAATCAAAACGGATTACTGGTTCTTTTTTTTGGACAAGTATTTAACATTATATAAAACTTTTTTCTTTTCCTTCATGAAGACCGGTACACATATCATATAGTTAAGTATGATAGACAAAATGGGGGAATGAAAATGGTGAAAATATCTGATTTTCAAACGAAAGATGTTGTTAGTGTTTCGGATGGAAAAAAACTAGGCAATATTGGTGATATAGATATAAATTTAACAAATGGGAAAATTGAGGCGATCATTATTACCGGTGGCGGAAAAATGCTTGGTTTTTTCGGAAAAGATGAGGAAGTCGTTATCCCATGGCGTAACATCGTCAAAATTGGTGCAGATGTCATTCTTGTGCGCTATCAAACAAAGGTAGAGACCGCATATGAGGAATGATGCGCGAAAATTACTGTCGAAAGGGACAATATAATTCAAAGTTAGTAGAAAAATGTGGTACAATATGAAAGAATATGAGTGTAACAATAAAGAAGGTGTCATAAATGACGGAGCCATTTGTTCTGGAACAAGAACAAGCACTGTCCCTCCCTGCTTGGAAAGAGAAAGCTTCCAACCTAATTGTCGGATTTACGACGAAAAATGGAGGAGTCAGTGAAGGACAATTCAGTACATTGAATATGGGGTTGCATGTCAATGATTCAGATGAGGCTGTTTGTCAAAATAAAGAAGTTTTGGCAAGTCTTTTGAATATGCCTACAGAGAATTGGGTAGGATGCGACCAAACACATGAAGAGAAAATCTTAAAAGTAAACAAGGATGATAAAGGTAAAGGTGTATATTCTTACAGTACTGCTTTGGCAGGAACAGACGGCATTTATACAAATTGTGAAGATATTTTATTAACACTTTGTTTTGCTGATTGTGTGCCATTGTACTTTTATTCCAAGGAGCATTCTCTTGTTGGAATTGCTCATGCCGGCTGGAAAGGCACCGTGAAAAATATTGGCGGTCACATGATCAAACGATGGGTGGAGGATGGCGTTAACATTGAAACTATTCATGTAGCCATTGGACCTGCAATATCGGAAAAAGAATATATTGTGGATGATTATGTTGTCAATAGAGTAGAGGATGCACTTCCTGGTGTAGAAAAGGATAAATACATGAAAGAAGTTTCAAGCGGGCAGTATGCTCTTGACCTTAAAAAAGTAAATTGCGAACTTCTTTTGCAAGCTGGTGTGAATGAGAAAAACATTCTTTGCAGCTCTTTTTGTACAAGCTCTGATGAATCCTTATTCTTTTCCCATCGTCGGGATAAAGGGAAAACAGGAAGGATGATGAGTTTTATCGGTTTGAAAGGAGCAGATTTTTCATGAACCAACAATCAGTTGAATGGAATCTTTCTGAAATTCAGCAAAATATAAAAAATGCCTGTGGCCGTGCCAATCGTTCAGTAGAAGAGGTCAAAATTATTGCCGTAACAAAATATGTATCAACAGAGCGCGCTCAAGAGGCCATTAACTCAGGTGTAAAACATCTTGGCGAAAATCGGGATGATGGGTTTTTAAAGAAATGGGATGCGATTTCCAATAACGCAACGTGGCATTTCATCGGCACTTTACAATCTAAAAAAGTGAAAAATATCATTGATAAAGTGGATTATATTCACTCCTTGGACCGCAAGTCCCTAGCAGAAGAAATACATAAAAGGGCAGAAAAAATCGTTAAATGCTTTATTCAAGTAAACGTGTCAGGGGAAGATTCCAAGCATGGGCTGAAGCCGGAAGAAGTTCCGGGATTTGTAAAAACGCTCTCAGACTTCCATAACATTCAAATCGTCGGATTAATGACAATGGCTCCTTTTAATGAGGAAGAAGAAATGTTACGAAACTGCTTCCGCGGATTGAAGTCTCTGCAACAAGAAATTCAATCGATGAACCTTCCGTTTGCGCCATGTACAGAACTGTCCATGGGGATGTCCAATGACTACAAGATTGCCATCGAAGAAGGTGCAACATTCGTCCGAATCGGAAGTGCGCTTGTAGGAAACGAACAATAATTTGGAGGTGTGAGGTATGACGATAAAATCAAAATTCAAAAGTTTTTTTGCCTTAGATGATGAAGAATATGAGTACAAAGAATCGGAAGTATACGAAGAAGAAGAGGAAATGGTAGAGGAGCCGAGAAGAACAAGGTCCGGCACCACACAACCAGCTTCTAGACAAAACGTTGTCAGTCTGCAAAGTGTACAGAAGACATCCAAAGTGGTTCTCTATGAACCTAGATCCTATTCCGAAGCACAAGATGTTGCCGACCATTTAAAGAACCGACGCGCAATCATCGTCAACTTGCAGCGAATTGATATGGATCAAGCAAAAAGGATCGTAGATTTCCTAAGTGGCACCGTATACGCCATTGGTGGAGATATCCAGCGCATCGGACAGAATATTTTCCTATGCACTCCCGATAATGTGGATGTATCTGGGTCTATTTCAGAAATTATGCAGCAAGAACAGGAAGAATATACAGACAAGAGGTGGTAGAGGTACATGGTGGTATTTTTTAATTTACTCAACCAATTAGTTACTATTTATACGATAGCTTTAATAATCTATATTTTTATGTCTTGGTTTCCTGGAGCCAGGGAATCATCCTTTGGGAGAATTTTAGGCAGAATATGCGAGCCCTACCTAGACATGTTCCGCCGTATCATTCCGCCGCTTGGAATGATTGACATTTCTCCAATTGTCGCTATTTTCGTTTTGCGATATGCGGTATTAGGACTTGCAGCATTATTTAGAATGCTGGGCTTATATTAATACTAAAGCAGGGAATCTCGACTTTAACGGGTTTCCCTTCTTAACTTTTTGTAAGAGTAGAGTGATATGATGAGTATTTATCAACATTTTCGACAAGAAGAGCATGATTTTATTGATCAAGTATTGGAATGGAAGGATACCGTTATGGAACAGTATGCTTCCAAACTTACGGACTTCCTTGACCCCCGTGAGCAGGAAATTGTAAAGAGTGTTGTTGGCAATAATGAGGATGTAAAACTTGCTTTCCATGGTGGAGCGAATGGTGCCGAAAGAAAGCGCGCCCTCTTGTATCCTCCCTACCTCGAACCCACTGTAGAAGATTTCCAATTAAAAGCTTATGAACTTTCCTACCCCGAAAAGTTTGTGAAAATTGAACACCGCCAAGTGCTTGGATCCTTGATGGGAATCGGTCTAAAAAGAAGCAAATTTGGTGATATTTATTTTCATGATGCGACTATCCAAATGGTACTGAGCGCTGAAGTCAGTGCTTTTGTTGAGATGCAATTACAAGAAGTAGGGAAAGTGAAAGTGTCCTTGAATGAGATGCCTCTTGAGGGTTTAAAGTCTACCGAAACAAGCTGGGAGGAAGCTTCTACGACTGCTGCATCCCTACGATTGGATGTTATGATTGCGTCCATCTACAATCTTTCCAGACAAAAGGCGCAATTATTGATTGGTGCCAAGAAGGTGAAGATTAATTGGAAGCTTGTTGAACAGACAGCCTTTGAATGTCAGGAAGGGGACATCCTTTCTGTAAGGGGATTTGGTAGAAGTAAACTTGTTACTGTAGATGGGAAAACCAAGAAAGACAAATGGAGAATTATTGTAGGAAAACAAAAATAATTTTTTGTTCGGCAGGAAAACAAGAGAGCATGTCGAATAATGTTAAGTAACAGTAGAGATTTTAATGGAGGTGGCATCAATGCCCTTAACACCACTTGATATTCACAATAAAGAGTTTAACAAGGCTTTTCGCGGCTACGATGAAGATGAAGTAAATGAATTTCTTGACCAGGTAATCAAGGACTATGAAATGATTCTGCGTGAAAAGAAAGAGCATGAGGAAAAGGCCAAAGAATTGAATGACCGTTTGTCTCACTTTAACACGATTGAAGAAACATTAAATAAGTCCATTCTGGTGGCACAAGAATCCGCAGAGGATGTCAGAAGAAATGCCCAGAAAGAAGCAAAACTGATTATCAAGGAAGCGGAAAAAAATGCAGACCGTATCATCAATGAATCTTTATTAAAATCAAGAAAGCTGCAAGTGGAAATAGATGAATTGAAGAAGCAATCAAAAATCTTCCGCAACCGCTTCAAGATGCTTGTTGAAGCGCAGTTGGAGCTAATCGACAACGATGACTGGGAACACTTAATGGAATATGAAGAAAAAGATAAAGAATTAGAAGAAAGTGGAGTATAACCTTGACGATATAAGGTTATATTCAGTATAATAACGAAACAAATCAAAGTTTTTTCATACAATAAACAAATGCACTTATTTTTTATAAACATATTAAAGCGTCGATAGGGACAGTAGTTTCTCTTACCACTTATTATAGCGAACCGGGGTCGGTGAAAGCCCGGTATAAGAAGAGAAGTGAAAATCACCCTAGAGCACAGGACTGAACGCAGATTGCCTGTAAGTCTTGTCGTCACATTCACGTTACGAATGCTAAAGCGGACTGAAACTGCCATCAAGCAGCTACGTCAATTTAGGGTGGTACCACGGGAGATCCTCTCGTCCCTTTCATGGGATGAGGGGATTTTTTTATTTGTTTCTAAGTTTTAAAGATTTTCTAGCTGTTGATTGGAGCACAGGGCGAAGACTCCTGAGGGAGATAGCGCTAGGTGGAGACCCCGCAGGCTTGCCGAGGAGGCTCCAGCAGCGCCCCTAGGAAAGCGAAGCCCAGTGCGGAAATCAACAGCGGTGTATATCAGTACCTTTATTTTATGAAAAAACAAAAATGTGAAAGTTGGAGGAAAGACCATGGAATACAAAGATACGTTATTAATGCCTAAAACCGAATTCCCAATGCGCGGAAACCTACCAAACCGCGAACCACAACTACAACAAAAATGGGACGAAATGGACATCTACAAAAAAGTGCAAGAACGCACTAAAGATCGCCCGATGTACGTCTTACATGACGGACCTCCATACGCAAACGGAGACATCCATATGGGTCACGCACTCAACAAAGTACTAAAAGATTTCATCGTCCGCTACAAATCCATGAGCGGCTACCATGCGCCATATGTTCCTGGTTGGGATACACACGGTCTGCCAATCGAAACAGCACTAACAAAGAACAAAAAAGTAAAACGCAAAGAAATGTCCGTAGCAGACTTCCGTAAATTATGTGAAGAATATGCATATGACCAAGTTGATCGCCAACGTGAACAATTTATGCGCCTTGGTGTACGCGGTGACTGGTTCAATCCATATATCACACTAAAACCTGAATATGAAGCACAACAGATCAAAGTTTTTGGTGAAATGGCGAAAAACGGATTAATCTATAAAGGCTTGAAGCCGGTTTATTGGTCTCCTTCAAGTGAATCTGCACTTGCAGAAGCGGAAATCGAATATCAAGATAAGCGCTCTCCTTCTATCTATGTAGCCTTTAAGGTTGAAGACGGAAAAGGAGTGTTAGATGGTTCTGAAAGCTTCATCATCTGGACGACTACTCCTTGGACAATTCCTGCTAACCTTGGAATTGCCGTGCATGCAGATTTAGATTACAGTGTTGTCGAAGTAAATGGCAGCAAGTTCATCATTGCTGCAGAACTTTTTGAAACTGTATCTAAGACACTTGAGTGGGAAGATGCAAAAGTTGTGAAAACACTTAAAGGGGCAGAACTAGAGCATGTAGTTGCGAAACATCCTTTATATGACCGCACTTCTTTAGTAATGCTTGGTGATCATGTAACGACTGACGCAGGAACGGGCTGTGTTCATACTGCACCAGGTCACGGGGAAGACGACTTTATCATCGGAAAGAAATATGGTCTTGACGTATTGTGCCCGGTGGATGCAAAAGGAAATATGACAGAAGAAGCACCAGGGTTTGAAGGACTGTTCTATGACGAGGCAAACAAGCCAATCACAGAAAAACTTCAAGAAGCTGGCGCACTGTTAAAATTAAACTTTATCACACACTCCTATCCGCATGACTGGCGTACAAAAAAGCCGACGATTTTCCGTGCAACAGCACAATGGTTTGCTTCCATCGATAAAATCAGGGACCAATTGCTTGAGGCAGTAGCTGAAACAAAGTGGGTTCCAGCATGGGGAGAAACTCGTCTTTATAACATGGTACGTGACCGTGGAGACTGGTGTATTTCTCGTCAACGTGCATGGGGAGTACCAATTCCTGTGTTCTATGCAGAAAACGGCCAGGAAATCATCACAGACGAAACGATCGATCATGTATCTGCCCTGTTCAGAGAGCATGGATCTAACATCTGGTTTGAAAAAGAAGCAAAAGACTTGCTTCCAGAAGGATTCACACATGAAGGCAGTCCTAATGGTACTTTCTTCAAAGAGATGGACATCATGGATGTATGGTTTGATTCCGGTTCTTCCCATCAATCCGTTCTAGAGGAAAGAGACGACCTGCAACGTCCTGCTGACCTTTACCTTGAAGGTTCTGACCAATATCGCGGATGGTTCAACTCTTCCTTGACGACAAGTGTAGCTGTAACAGGAAAGGCTCCTTATAAAGGAATCTTGAGTCACGGTTTCGCACTTGATGGCGAAGGGCGCAAGATGAGTAAATCACTAGGTAACGTAGTTCTTCCATCTAAAGTAATGAACCAACTTGGTGCAGATATTCTTCGTTTATGGGTAGCTTCTGTTGATTATCAATCTGACGTGAGAGTGTCTGATAACATCTTAAAGCAAGTAGCTGAAGTGTACCGTAAAATCCGTAACACATTCCGCTTCCTGCTTGGTAACCTTGCTGACTTTGATCCAACCGTAAATGCTGTAGACGTGAAGGATCTTCGCGAAGTAGACCGCTACATGATGGTCAAACTGAACAACTTGATCACGAAAGTGAAAAAATCCTATGAAGATTACGAGTTTGCTGGCATCTATCATGCTGTTCACAACTTCTGCACAATTGAATTGAGTTCATTCTATCTTGACTTTGCTAAAGATATTCTTTATATCGAAGGAAAAGATCAACATGACCGCAGAGCAATCCAGACAGTTCTTTATGAGACATTGCTTGCACTTACAAAACTTGTGACACCAATTCTTCCTCATACAGCTGACGAAGTATGGTCACACATTGAGTTTGTAAAAGAAGAAAGTGTACAACTGGTTGATATGCCGGATGTATTGACTGTTGATGGTGCAGATGCGATTGAAGAAAAATGGGATAAGTTCATGGCACTTCGTGACGATGTGTTAAAAGCGCTGGAGGTTGCCCGTAACGAAAAAGTTATCGGTAAATCCCTTGCTGCAAAAATCACTCTATATCCGAATGCAGAAACGAAGGCATTGCTTGATTCCATCAAAGAAAATGTTCAGCAACTGTTTATCGTTTCCGGCTTGGAAGTTGCTGGTGTGAAAGAAGATGCTCCAGATAATGCTCACGTATTTGAAGGAGTAGCTATCGCTGTAACACCTGCTGAAGGCGAAACATGTGACCGCTGCTGGGTTGTCACACCGACAGTTGGAGAAGATGAAGATCACCCAACACTTTGCGTTCGCTGTGCATCTGTTGTTAAAGAAAATTACACGGCATAATATACGCTTGAAGAACGAAAAACCGTCGACTTTTTGTCGGCGGTTTTTTGATTGGTTAGGAAATCATAAAATAATCAAATGCTGGAATAGTCTTCAGAGTCTTATACGTTGGGATGAAGACCTCAGTGACGAAGAAAAAGGAGTAGAGAGGTCCTCATCCCCGTTATGAAGACCTCAGTGACGAAGAAAAAGGAAGAGAGAGGTCCTCATCACCAATAATAAGACCTTGTTGAAAATGAAATTTAATTTAAATGGTCATAGATGAAGCGAAAAGGCAAGATCCGACCAAGGCCTATATACCAAAGCTATGCGAAAGGCAAGAAGCGTCCCAAGAGATTTAAATCATATTTGGAACGTGGTTTTAGGTCAGGTTGGCTATTTTGTTCTGAAATTAGAAAGTATAAATTTCTGTAGATTTCCGTTACAGGCGCTTCGCTTGCCTGCGGGCGTCTGCGCGCCTTCCACTCCAATCAACAAGGTGACTTCATTTACTTAAGGACTTGAGAGGATTGATCTATTGGAGAGGACTGGAAAAGTACAAACATTTTGTTCTCTTAGTTTCTGGCTGTGGATTGGAGCAAATGGCGTAGACTCCAGCGGGGGAGTAACGGCAGGTTGAGACCCCGCAACGAATTGAGGAGGCTCAAGCGCCGTCCCGCGGAAAGCGAAGCCATTTGCGAAAAGGAACAGCAACGCTTTACCACTAACCAATGGTTTATATTAAAAAGGGTGGGTGTCTTGCCCGTTTTAATAGTTGGAACCAATCTGTCAATACTTCAGCTTTATTTACCACCCTCTATTTGCTATAATTCTAAAGTACATATAAAAACCTGGGGGTACGTGTTAAGATGTATTATCTTATTGCACTTGTAATTATCATTGTCGATCAACTAACAAAATGGTTGGTAGTAAGATATATGGAAATTGGAGAAAACATTCCGATCATACATAACTTTTTGTACTTATCTTCCCACCGCAACAGCGGTGCTGCATGGGGGATACTTGAAGGCCAGATGTACTTTTTTTACATTATTACAGTTGGTGTTGTTATTGGACTTATCGTATACCTGCAAAAGCTGCCAAAAGATCAGCCATGGATGAAACTTGCACTAAGCCTGATGCTTGGTGGCGCCATAGGGAACTTTATCGATCGTGTATTGCACCAAGAAGTAATTGACTTTATTAACACATTCATCTTCACCTACGATTTCCCTATTTTTAATGTGGCCGATTCTGCATTAGTAATAGGCGTTGGGATTATATTAATCTTAACGATACTTGAGGGCAAGAAAGAGAAGGAGTTATCAAAAAAATGACAGAAACAATGACGATTCAGATTGATGAATCACAGAAAAATGACCGTATCGACAAGGTACTTTCCACTCAAAATGAAGAGTGGTCCCGTTCACAGGTCCAACAATGGATTAAAGACGGACAAATACTTGTTAACGGCGAGAAAACGAAGCCAAATTATAAATGTAGTGTTGGTGACGATATTACGGTTACAATCCCGGAACCGGAGGCATTAGATGTCATGCCGGAAGAAATGGATCTTGATATTTACTATGAAGATGCGGACGTTATTGTGGTCAACAAACCTCGCGGAATGGTTGTTCACCCTGCTGTTGGCCATGCATCCGGTACGCTTGTGAATGGCCTAATGGCACATTGCAAAGATCTATCAGGTATCAATGGTGTATTAAGACCGGGAATTGTCCACCGCATTGACAAGGACACTTCAGGGTTATTAATGGTCGCAAAAAATGATTTTGCACATGAAAAGCTTGTTAATCAACTAGTGGCCAAGACGGTTACAAGAAAGTATCAAGCAATCGTTCACGGAGTTATTTCCCATGATGTAGGGACGGTAGACGCGCCAATCGGCCGTGACAAAAAAGATCGCCAAGCCATGACCGTGACAAATGAAAACAGCAGAAACGCTGTGACTCACTTCCGCGTAATTGAACGATTTAAAGATTTTACACACATTGAGTGCCAGCTTGAAACAGGACGCACGCACCAAATCCGTGTGCACATGAAATATATCGGTTATCCTTTGGCAGGTGACCCGAAATACGGTCCTAAGAAATCACTTGATATAGAGGGACAGGCACTACATGCGGGTATCCTTGGATTTATTCACCCCCGTACAGAAGAATACATGGAATTTGAGGCGCCTAATCCGCCAGAATTCGAGCGCGTTTTAAAACATTTAAAAAACCATTGACAGATTAATATTATTTTGAGATAATCATCTCAGTTGAATAAGACCTTTAAACGACAGTCCCGTGAGGCTGAGAAGGTAACGGCATATGCGAATGGAGAAGCTATAACTATAGCCATCCCTCTATTTTCGTGTACAAAAACCTCTCATCATACGGTGAGAGGTTTTTTGTTTCTCGTTACAAGTAAGGGCAGGAAAGGGTGAAAATAAATGGCAGAAAAAGCATTGATTTTAGACGAGCAGGCAATAAGAAGAGCGTTAACACGCATTGCTCATGAAATTATTGAACGCAATAAGGGTGTGGAAGACTCCGTTCTTGTAGGAATTAAAACAAGAGGAATTCACTTGGCTAAAAGATTGGCCGAGCGCATCAATCAAATAGAAGAAAAAGATATTGCGGTAGGAGAATTGGATATCACACTTTACAGAGATGACCTGACAACCAAAACGTCTGATAATGAACCACTTGTAAAAGGATCTGACATACCGGTGGACATCAATAATAAAAAAGTCATCCTCGTAGATGATGTCTTGTTCACAGGGAGAACTGTACGGGCGGGAATGGACGCACTGATGGATTTCGGCAGACCTTCACAAATCCAGCTTGCAGTCCTAGTAGACAGAGGTCATAGAGAATTACCAATAAGAGCGGATTTTGTAGGAAAAAACATCCCGACAGCAAGCAACGAAAAAATAGTTGTGGAACTATCTGAAATTGATAATAACGATCAAGTAAGCATACATGATAAATAAATAGACCCTTTTAATTGCAGTCCCGTGAGGCTGGCAAAGGGGTAAGGTGGTTTTAGAATCCGCTGCTGGCGGATCTTCCTGGAACCTCTCTACCTCTTTGTGCCATCACGCTGCACAAAGAGTTTTTTTATGGGGAAAAACGGGAGGTAAACTTTATGAGAGAGAAACCAGTTTTAGACATACACGAAGTACCAAGTAAACCAAAGTGGTTGATTTTGAGCCTGCAACACTTATTCGCCATGTTCGGCGCAACCATCCTCGTTCCGCTATTGGTAGGATTAAGTCCAGCAGTAGCATTAGTATCAAGCGGACTCGGGACACTCGCATACCTGCTCATTACCAAAGGTCAAATACCAGCATACCTTGGATCATCCTTTGCCTTCATCGTACCAATCGTTTTGGCTACTGAAATAGGGGGGCCTGGGGCTGCGATGATCGGAAGTTTTATGGCAGGACTAGCATACGGAATCGTTGCATTGTTAATCAAACAACTTGGCCATCAATGGATCATGAAACTCTTGCCGCCTGTGGTTGTAGGACCAATCATCATCGTTATCGGTTTAGGGTTGGCTGGAGTTGCAGTGGATATGGCCATGTACGAAAACCCGGGAGCACCGGAAGCGGAATTAATATACAGTGTGAAGCACTTCCTGGTTGCGATGGCCACTTTAGCCATCACCATCGGAGCAATCATCTTTTTAAAAGGGGTCTTCAGCCTGATCCCGATCCTGATCGGAATAGTTTCCGGATACTTGATTGCCTATTTTACAGGCCTGGTAGACTTAACCCCTGTCAAGGAAGCAAGCTGGATTCAAGTACCAGATTTCATCATTCCATTTGTCAGCTACACACCAAGCTTTAATGCATCCATCTTCTTCATCATGGTGCCGGTGGCTATCGTAACCTTGTCAGAGCATATCGGACATCAGATGGTGCTAAGTAAAGTTGTAGGAAGACCTTTTATCCAAAAACCGGGACTTCACCGCTCCATCCTTGGTGACGGAGTAGCTACGATGCTTGCATCACTACTAGGAGGACCTCCAAATACAACATACGGGGAAAACATCGGCGTACTTGCGATAACAAGAGTGTTCAGTGTGTTTGTAATCGGAGGTGCGGCAGTGATCGCCATCACATTCGGATTCGTCGGTAAAATCGCTGCATTGATTAGCACGGTACCAAGTGCCGTCATGGGGGGAGTAAGCATCCTGCTTTTCGGAATCATTGCATCAAGCGGATTAAGAATGCTGATTGATAACAAAGTAGACTTTAATATCAAAAGAAACTTGATCATCGCAGCTGTTATTACGGTCATCGGAATCGGTGGAGCGTTCATCAAGGTTGACAGTTTCCAAATCCCTGCGATGGCAATGGCCGCTATTATCGGAGTCGTCTTAAACCTTGTCTTGCCGCAGGATGAACAAGAAAAAACAGAACAAAAAAAATACGAAGAAAAACAAAATACAGTAGCTTAACCTTTTAAGAGAAGTCCAGAGAGGCTGAGAAGGGTGCAAGGCGAACACTTAGTGAACAAGGAAGATTCTGCAGTAGTATCCTCTTGTTTACCTAAGTATGAGCAAAACACCCTTCCGGCAAAATGGATAGGGTGTTTTTTTATGAAATGGGAGGGATGGAAATGAGACACTTACGAACGATGAGTGACTTGGCAAACGAGGAGATTATGGCACTGATTGAAGAAGCAATAGAATTTCAACAAGGAAAACAATGGACACCAGAAAAACAGACTTTTGTTGCCAACCTCTTCTACGAATCAAGTACAAGAACAAAATGCAGCTTTGAAGTGGCAGAAAGAAGGCTAGGTCTTCAAGTACTGCCATTTGAAGTCAGCACATCAAGCGTCAACAAAGGTGAAAGCTTGTACGATACAGCTAAAACTCTAGAGTCCCTCGGTGTAAGTGCACTTGTCATCCGACATCCTGAAGAGGAATATTTCAACCAGTTACATACAATCGGGGCAGCGATCATCAACGGAGGCGATGGTTGTGGCAATCATCCAACCCAATCGTTATTGGACCTGATGACAATTTTCCAAGAGTTTGAGCACTTTGGAAAATTAAAGATAACCATAATTGGCGATATCCGACATAGCCGGGTGGCAAGGTCTAACGCAGAAGTACTGGAGCGACTGGGTGCAAAGGTAAGATTTGTCGCACCTGATGAATGGAAGGATAACAGTTACCCAAAAGAGGCTTACATCACGATGGAAGACGCGATACAAACAAGTGATGTAGTGATGCTTCTGAGAATTCAGCATGAAAGGCATCACAGCGGCAAGACAGGATTGGATGCCTACCACCAAGAGTACGGTATGACAATCCAACGAGAAAAAGAAATGAAGCCGAACAGTATCATCATGCACCCGGCACCGATCAACCGTGGGGTGGAAATCGCTTCAGAGCTTGTGGAATGCGAGCGCTCAAGAATTTTCAAACAGATGGAAAACGGCTTATACATGAGAATGGCTGTACTGAAAAGAGCACTAACAAACAATGAAGGAGGAAAAGAGCATGACAACATTATTAAAGAATGGGAAATGGCTTAATTCTGAAGGTGAAATGGAAAAGGTGGATATCCTGATTGAGGGTAAGAACATCAAAAGAATCGCCTCCAACATTGATGATAAAGGAATAGAGGAAGTAATCGATCTTGAAGGGAATCTTGTATCCGCAGGATTCATCGATGTACATGTACACCTAAGGGAACCTGGCGGGGAAAAGAAAGAAACGATTGAAACAGGAACGATGGCTGCAGCAAAGGGAGGATTCACCACCATCTGCGCCATGCCTAATACAAGGCCGACACCTGATACGAAAGAACAGCTAGATTGGCTGACTACTAGAATCGAAGAAACAGCAAGTGTTCGTGTCCTTCCATATGCTTGCATCACAACAAGGCAGCTAGGTCAGGAGCTTACCAATTTTGCCGAGTTAAAAAAAGCGGGTGCATTCGCGTTTACAGACGACGGGGTTGGCGTGCAGGATGCCTCCAAAATGCTTGAAGCAATGAAACAAGCGGCGGCGCTTGATATGGCGATTGTTGCTCACTGTGAAGAAAATACACTGATAAACAAAGGAGCTGTCCATGAAGGGACGTTTTCCAAGGAACATGGTTTAAATGGAATTCCATCTGTATGTGAATCTGTTCATATCGCACGTGACATTTTGCTTGCGGAGGCTGCAGGCTGCCACTACCATGTCTGCCATATCAGTACAAAAGAATCCGTCAGGGTGGTAAGAGATGCAAAGCGAGCTGGAGTTAAGGTGACAGCCGAAGTCAGCCCACATCATCTTTTGTTATGTGAAGATGATATCCCGGGACTTGATCCGAATTTCAAAATGAACCCGCCATTAAGAGGAAAAGCAGACCAAGAAGCATTAATAGAGGGTTTGCTAGACGGAACCATTGATTTCATCGCGACAGATCATGCTCCGCATACAGCAGAGGAAAAAGCGGAAGGCATGGAAAAAGCACCATTTGGAATAGTAGGCCTGGAAACTGCCTTCCCATTACTCTATACAAACTTTGTAGAAACAGAGAAATTCACACTTAAACAATTATTAGATTGGCTGACTGTTAAGCCAGCAGAAGTCTTTAAACTGGAAAGTGGAAAACTAAAAGAAGGAGCTATTGCAGACCTTACCATCATCGATTTGAATAGCTTATCAACGGTCAATCCGGAGAGTTTCCTATCTAAAGGTAAAAACACTCCTTTCACAGGATGGGAATGCAAAGGATGGCCAGTAATGACAATAGTAGAAAGAAAACTAGTTTGGCAGAAAGGTAGTGTTCAAGTATGAATCGACAACTAATTTTAGAAGACGGCACTTTCTTTGTAGGAAAGGCGTTTGGCAGCTTAAAGGACTCTATTGGTGAAGTGGTTTTTAATACAGGAATGACAGGTTATCAAGAAATTTTATCAGATCCATCCTACTGCGGTCAGCTAGTTACTCTGACTTACCCTCTAGTTGGAAATTACGGAGTGAACAGAGATGACTTTGAATCCATACATCCTGCCATCCACGGTTTTATTGTAAAAGAGGTCAGTGATTATCCTTCAAACTTTCGAAATCAATGGACGCTGGATGAGTTTTTCAAAGCGAAAGACATTCCGGGAATAGCAGGTATTGATACGAGAAAACTGACAAGAATCATTCGTCAGCATGGGACATTAAAAGGAGCTCTATGCGGACTTGATGTAGATCGCGAAGAAGTGATTCAACAATTGAAAACGACGACGCTTGCAACCAACCAGGTACATCAAGTGTCCACGAAGACAGCCTACCCTAGTCCGGGTCGCGGTTACCGAGTAGTTCTTGTGGACTTTGGAATGAAGCATGGTATTTTACGAGAATTGAACAAACGCGGATGTGATGTGGTAGTGGTTCCTTACAACATCACTGCAGAAGAAATCATGCAGCTTAGCCCGGACGGTGTGATGCTGTCGAATGGCCCTGGAGATCCAAAAGACGTTCCAGAAGCCATCACGATGATTCAAGGTCTGCTCGGAAAAGTACCGGTATTCGGCATCTGCCTAGGACACCAGCTATTCGCCCTTGCATGCGGAGCGGACACCGAGAAAATGAAATTCGGCCATCGGGGTTCCAATCACCCGGTAAAAGATTTGAAAACTGGAAAAGTGGCATTAACATCCCAGAACCATGGCTACACCGTAACGGAAGAGTCATTAGGGAATACAAGTTTAGAAGTAACGCATATCGCCTTGAACGACGGTACGGTCGAAGGTGTCAAACATAAAGATTATCCGGTATTCACGGTCCAATATCACCCAGAAGCAAGTCCAGGACCAGAAGATGCGAACTATTTATTCGATCAATTCATGGAACTTATCAAGGAAGCAAAAAAGGAGGAGCTTGTATGCCAAAACGTCTAGACATCCAATCCATCTTAGTAATCGGGTCCGGTCCAATCGTGATCGGCCAGGCAGCAGAATTTGATTATGCAGGTACGCAAGCGTGTATTGCCCTTCGCGAAGAAGGATACCGCGTCATTCTAGTAAACTCCAATCCTGCAACCATCATGACAGATCAAGAGATGGCGGACAAAGTATACATGGAGCCATTAACGGTAGAATTTGTGAGCAGAATCATTCGCAAAGAACGACCTGATGCCATCCTTCCTACCCTAGGCGGGCAGACAGGATTGAATCTTGCTGTGGAATTGGCGGAAGCAGGCGTTCTGGAAGAGTGTAACGTTCAGATCCTTGGTACTAAGCTTTCTGCCATTCAAAAAGCAGAGGACCGCGACCTGTTCCGGACCTTAATGAATGAATTGGGAGAGCCGGTACCGCAAAGTGAAATCATCACAAATCTTGAAGAAGCTTATGAATTTGTAAATGAAGTAGGTTACCCGGTAATCGTTAGACCTGCTTATACGCTTGGCGGTACAGGTGGAGGAATTTGTTCCGACGAAGAAGAATTGATCGAAATTGTTACTAGCGGTTTGAAAAATAGCCCGGTAACACAATGCTTACTAGAAAAAAGTATCGCCGGGTTCAAGGAAATTGAATACGAAGTGATGCGTGACAGCAATGACAATGCAATTGTGGTCTGCAACATGGAAAACATAGACCCGGTGGGAGTACATACAGGAGACTCCATCGTAGTGGCACCAAGTCAAACACTGAGCGACAGGGAATACCAATTGTTGCGTAATGTATCCCTGAAAATCATCCGTGCCTTAGAGATTGAGGGTGGATGTAACGTACAGCTTGCGCTTGATCCACACAGTTTCAACTACTACATTATTGAAGTAAACCCAAGGGTAAGCCGATCATCTGCACTTGCTTCTAAGGCAACAGGTTATCCAATCGCGAAGCTTGCAGCGAAAATCGCGGTAGGCTTGACCTTAGATGAAATGATGAACCCTGTTACAGGAAAAACGTATGCATGCTTTGAGCCGGCACTTGACTATATCGTAACAAAAATCCCTAGGTTCCCATTTGATAAGTTCGAATCCGCCAACCGCCGACTTGGCACTCAAATGAAAGCAACCGGGGAAGTAATGGCAATCGGAAGAACGTTTGAGGAATCACTTCTTAAAGCGGTCCGTTCCTTGGAATCCAATATCTCCTACCTCGAGCTTGAAGGAAGCGAAGGGTTCTCAGATGAACTAGTGGAAAAACGTATCAGAAAAGCTGGAGATGAGAGGTTGTTCTATATCGCTGAAGCGATTAGAAGAGGAGTCACCATTCAGACCATCCATGACTGGTGCGAGATTGATCTGTTTTTCCTTCAAAAACTGCATAAAATTTTGGCGATGGAAGAGTTCATCACAAGCAACAATGGTTGCCTCTCCACGCTGATAGAAGCGAAAGAAATGGGCTTCAGTGACGAAACAATCGCCAAATTATGGTCTACAACCGAAAGAGACATCTATGAACTGCGTCTTCAAGAAACAATAGCACCTGTCTATAAAATGGTAGATACTTGCGCAGCTGAGTTTGAATCCAGCACCCCCTACTACTATGGAACGTATGAGGATGAGAACGAATCAGAAGTTACGGAAAAAGAAAGCATCGTCGTACTGGGTTCTGGTCCGATCCGAATCGGCCAAGGTGTTGAGTTCGACTATGCAACGGTCCATTCCGTTTGGGCAATAAAGGAAGCGGGTTATGAAGCAATTATCATCAACAACAATCCAGAAACAGTATCAACGGACTTTAGTATTTCTGACAAGCTTTATTTTGAACCATTAACGATTGAAGACGTCATGAATATCATCAATCTGGAAAAACCAAAAGGAGTTGTCGTGCAATTTGGCGGACAAACGGCAATCAACCTGGCAGCGGAATTAGAAGCAAGAGGAGTCAAGATTCTTGGTACTACCTTAGAAGATTTAGATCGTGCGGAAAACCGCGATAAATTCGAACAAACATTGAACACCCTTGAAATTCCACAACCTAAAGGGAAAACAGCCATCTCTATCTCTGAGGCTATCGAAATTGCCGAAGGAATTGGCTACCCGGTGCTTGTACGTCCATCCTATGTCCTGGGCGGTCGTGCGATGGAAATCGTCTATAAGTCTGACGAACTTTTACACTACATGAAAAATGCGGTGAAAATCAACCCTGAACATCCTGTACTGATTGATAAATACATGACAGGTAAAGAAATTGAAGTGGATGCGATCTCAGATGGAAAAGATGTATTCATCCCTGGGATCATGGAGCATATCGAACGCGCAGGTGTTCACTCAGGTGACTCGATCGCGGTTTATCCTCCGCAAACATTGAGTGCGGCCATCAAAGAGCAAATCATCGACTACACAACAAGGTTGGCGCAAGGCTTGAACATTATTGGACTACTGAACATTCAATTTGTCATCTACAAAGAGGAAGTTTATGTAATCGAAGTAAACCCAAGATCAAGCCGTACTGTCCCATTCTTAAGCAAAATAACCCATGTGCCGATGGCCAAGGTAGCAACCAAGATCATCTTAGGTGAAACACTGGCATCACAAGGATATGGTTCAGGACTTCAGCCGGAAACAAAAGGAGTCTTTGTGAAGGTACCGGTATTCTCTTTTGCAAAACTGCGGAATGTCGATATCACGCTTGGTCCAGAGATGAAGTCTACCGGGGAAGTGATGGGGAAAGATATCACCCTGGAAAAAGCACTATATAAAGGCCTGGTTGCTTCTGGGATTTCCATAAAAACTTACGGCTCTGTGTTGTTCACCATTGCCGACAAGGATAAAGAAGAAGCACTTCAACTCGCGAAAAGGTTCCACCGTATCGGATATAAACTTTTGGCAACAGCAGGAACTGCCGAGTTCTTTGGCGAGTCAGACATTCCGGTAACGGTTGTTAATAAAATCGGTGGAGAGTCACCGAACCTTATTGATGTCATCAGAAAAGGGCAAGCACAATTTGTAATCAACACACTGACTAAAGGCAAACAGCCTGCACGTGACGGATTCAGAATCCGCCGCGAATCAGTGGAAAATGGGATCCCTTGCCTGACTTCACTTGATACAGCAAAAGCAATCCTGAGAGTACTAGAATCGATGACATTCTCTATCGAATCGATTGAAACCTTGGAAAGCACAGAAAAAGAGGCGGTGTACAGCTAATGAAAAAAGCCTGGATGACCATCATCTCCCAAACTAACATTGCGCGTAATATCTATGAAATGACCTTAGAAGGAGAACTCGTCGATCTGATGAGTTCCCCTGGTCAGTTCGTTCATATCCGTGTGACAGAAGGGCTCGACACCCTTTTAAGGCGCCCAATCAGTATCTCTTGCATAGATAAAGAAAATAGACAATGTAAGATCACATACAGAGCTGAGGGAAAAGGAACGATGCTTTTAGCCATGAAACAGCCAGGTGACAAGCTGGACGTATTAGGGCCGCTCGGGAACGGTTTTACAGTGGAAGAATTACAAAGAGGCGATCATGCATTGATTGTAGGGGGAGGAATCGGTGTCCCTCCACTGCTAGAGTTAACCAAACAATTAAACCGCAGAGGAGTAAGTACCACCCACGTACTTGGCTTTCAATCAAAAGAAGACGTCTTTTACAAAAATGATTTTGCTTACTTTGGTGACACCTATGTGGCAACGGTTGATGGGACTTATGGTACAGAAGGCTTCGTTACAAATGTGTTGGAGGAGATTCAACCTCCTTTCATGACACTTTTTGCATGCGGACCAACACCGATGCTTGGCGCACTTGAAAACTTATTTCCCGATAAAAACGTCTACCTTTCTCTTGAAGAACGGATGGGGTGTGGAATCGGTGCTTGCTTCGCATGTGTCTGCCATCTTCAAAACGATCCAGAAGGATATTCATACAAAAAAGTTTGTACAGATGGCCCGGTATTCCGAGCAGGGGAGGTCGTACTATGAGTTGCATATCTATTAAATTGCCAGGACTAGACTTAAAGAATCCAATCATGCCGGCATCTGGGTGCTTTGGCTTCGGAAGAGAATTTGCCAAGCTTTATGACCTAAATGTTTTAGGAGCAATCATGATTAAAGCCACGACCGCAGAGCCTAGGTTCGGAAACCCAACTCCAAGGGTTGCGGAAACAAACGCCGGCATGCTGAATGCAATCGGGCTGCAAAACCCCGGGTTGGAAAAAGTCATGTCGGAAGAACTGCCATTTTTAGCAGATTACAATGTTCCTATCATCGCAAATGTTGCAGGATCTTTGATTGAGGACTATGTAAAGGTTGCAAAAGAAATCTCTGCGGCTCCGAATGTTCACGCTTTGGAGTTGAACATTTCCTGTCCCAACGTAAAAACGGGGGGAATCGCTTTTGGAACAGACCCGGCGGTAGCATTTGAAGTCACGAAGGCGGTAAAGGAAGTTTCCGAAGTTCCCGTATATGTAAAATTATCCCCAAATGTTGCAAACATTTCAGAGATTGCTGTGGCAATTGAAAAGGCTGGAGCAGATGGACTGACGATGATCAATACACTGCTTGGTATGAGAATTGATCTGAAAACTGGACGTCCAATATTGGCGAATGGTACAGGTGGATTATCCGGTCCGGCAATCAAGCCGGTAGCCATCCGTATGATTCATGAAGTTAGCCAAAAGGTATCCATCCCCATCATCGGCATGGGTGGAGTTCAGTCTGCTGAAGACGTCTTAGAGTACATTTTTGCAGGGGCAAGTGCCGTAGCAGTCGGAACCGCAAATTTTGTGGATCCTTTTGTATGTCCGACCATCATTGAAGAACTTCCTTATAAAATGCACGAATTAGGATTTGAGGATATTTCAGAGTGTATCGGAAGGAGCTGGAAGCAGCATGCAAAAATCGCTTATAGTCGCGCTTGATTTTCCTGGTAGAGAGGAAGTTTTGGGGTTTCTTTCTAATTTTGGAGATGAAAAGTTGTATGTGAAAGTCGGGATGGAGCTGTTTTACCAGGAAGGGCCACGGATTGTAGAGTATTTGGTTGCCGAGGGACATGATGTATTTCTTGATTTAAAGCTTCACGATATTCCACATACCGTTTATCAGGCCATGAAGGGGCTTGGCAAGCTTGGTGTCTCGATGACAAACCTACATGCTGCCGGCGGGAAAGAAATGATGAAGACAGGATTGGAAGGGTTGATGGAAGGCGCGGGTGGACGACGCCCAAACTTAATTGCTGTCACCCAGCTTACTAGTATGACGGAAGAACGTATGCAAGACGATCTCATGATTAGTGCTCCGCTTAATGAAGTAGTTCTGCACTATGCACGAAATGCGTATGAGAGTGGCTTGGATGGTGTTGTGTGTTCCTCATTAGAGGCAACTATGTTGCGGGATGCGTTGGGAGCAGAATTCAAAAAAGTTACGCCTGGGATCCGTTTGAAAGAGGACAGTGTGGATGACCAAAAACGCGTGGTAACTCCATTGGAGGCACGTAAGTTTGGCGCAACAGAAATCGTCGTAGGACGCAGTATCACACGTGCTGCTGACCCACGCAAGGCTTATGAAGCAATTTTACAACAATGGCAGGGAGTGGAAATAGGATGAACAATATTATGAATAGAACAGTAGCAGAAGATTTACTAGAAATCAAAGCAGTGTTTTTTCAACCGAACGATCCATTTACGTGGTCATCAGGAATAAAATCACCCATTTATTGTGACAACCGCTTAACTATTTCTTATCCTCGTGTCAGGAAGAACATCTCTGAATCTTTGTCCCGATTAATCGTTTCAAAATTCCCGGATGTGCAGGTGGTAGCAGGTACCGCAACTGCCGGCATCCCTCACGCCGCATTGGTGAGCAACGAACTGAACTTGCCGATGTGCTACGTTCGAAGCAAAGCAAAAGCGCATGGAAAAGGCAATCAGATTGAAGGAAGAGTGGAATCTGGCCAGAAGGTAGTTGTCGTGGAGGATTTGATTTCGACAGGCGGAAGCGCCATCGCAGCAGTTGACGCACTAAGAGAAGCTGGATGCGAAGTGCTTGGTGTGGTCGCGATCTTTACATACGGTCTGGAAGTTGCAGATGATAATTTATCTAATTACGAGATCGAAGCTCATGCATTATGTGATTATCAGACTTTAATGGATGTGGCAATCGAGAAGGACTACATTGGAGAAGGTGACCGTAAGAAGCTTTCAAAGTGGGTGGAGAACCCGACAAGCGAGACTTGGATGGAGTTTTAAGGATTTTTTTGGGAGAATCCCTTGGACCTGTGGTGGTCTGGGGGGTTTTTTGTGTTGGGTGTAGATTAGTGGACTAGTAAATTACCTATTTTAAAAATTAGGTAGCTGAGGATGAGCCAAAATGTAGAATATGAGAGTTTAGTGGTAGAAGGAAGGTTGGGAAATGTACAAGCGAATCCGGGAAATGTAGAAGGTCGCATGGAAAGTGGTAGAAGGTTAAGGTTTAACAGTAGAAGGTGGATTGTAGGGGGAGGTTTGACTTGGTGATAATGGAAATCCCAGTTGTCCCTAACGTGAGGTCCTGCTTCGTTACCAGAGGCTGAGTGGAGTCACCGATAGGGTGAAAGATTACCTACTTTTAAAATTAGGTAGCTGAAAAAGAGCAAAAATGTAGAATATGAGAGTTTAGTTGTAGAAGGACGGTTGGGAAATGTACAAGCGGATCCGGGAAATGTAGAAGGTCGCACTAAAAGTGGTAGAAGGTTCTGATTTAATGGTAGAACCCCACATAGAACTCCAATCATATGATTAAAAAACATCCCCCAAAAAAATACAACAAAATTCCTCATTATAGAAGGAACCTCACCAATAAATGTCGAAATATGTTACCAAACTAAAAATAGAAAGGTGTGGAAAATTGGTTAAACAAGGATATCGTCGTTCAATAATGCAGTGTAAGCTTGATGGCTTACATAGAAGGCTGTCACCTCAACATGAAAAATACCCTCAGATTGAAAGTGAATTAGGCAAAAGACGTTCTGGGGATTTTGGAGAAAACTCCATAGATTATTATTTGTCGCAATTAAGTGGAATTCAAGATTGTATAGTAGTAAAAGGGGCGAGACTACTTCTCAATAAGCATCACTTCCAAATGGATACTCTTCTACTGTTCCCTTCATTTTTCATTCTCCTAGAAACCAAACACTTAACAGGAACACTTCTTTTTGATCCTGATTACCAACAACTCATTCAGATTAAGAAGGAAGATATAAACCATGAAATTTCTAGGCAAGATCCAATCCTCCAAGTAAAAATGCAACATAATCAATTGAAGCGGTGGTTAGCCAACCACGATATAGAAGGGTACCCAGGTTATTGTTTTGTTGGTGTGACAAACCAAAACGCTATTGTAAAAGCTCTTTCCAACCCTACCCTAGTACAAGAATTCGTAGTTAGAAGCCCTGCCCTGACATTTAAAATCAACGACATTCTAGCCAAACAGCAGCATACCTGCTCCACCATTCATTCCCCACAAGAAATATCCTTAATGATAACCAACTACCATGCTCCAATAAACGTAAATATCCTAAATGATTTTAATATAGAGTCGTCAGAGATATTGACAGGAGTTGCTTGCCCTGATTGCAACAAATTGGCAATGGAAAAACACCTAAGAAAATGGAGCTGCCTTTATTGTAAACAACATTCAAAGGATGCTCACATTCAAACCCTGATTGATTATTCTTTTTTGTTTGGCACATCCATTACAATCCGAGAAGTATGCAGGATCTTACATATAAATAATGTACGTAGTGCAAGAAGAATGATGAAAGAGTTATCTCTAAAACGACTCGGAACAACTTACAATTCAAGATACTGCCTAAAAAGCCTCCTAAATCAACAAAACGCACCCCGAGATGAGGGTGCGTTTGTGAACTTCATACTATTAGATTAGTTTTTCGATTTCGCTGTCTTTTTTAAGATCTTCTACAAGAGTTTGTAGTTTCTTTTGTGATTCTTCTTGTTCAAGTTGACCGCGAATTTGGTCTTCCACTTCCGCAAGTTCTGGGAATTGGTTTTCAGGAGCTTCTTCGCCTTCAGGAGCTTCTGCCTGTTGAGCTTCATTTTGTTCTTTTGCTTGGTTGTAGTATTCTTTTATCTGCTCGTCCGTTACTTTTGTTTCAGGGAATTCTTTTTCCATGTATTTTTGAAGTGCCAATTCTTCAGAGATTTGCGCCTTTAGAGTTTCCATTGTTAATGGGCTTGCTTCAAGTGCCTCTTCGAATTTTTCTTCGCTTTCGTAATTTGCTTTAATGTCCTTGATGTAATCCTCAATCTCTTTTTCGCTTGTTTTATAGCCTTTGCTTTCTACTTCTTGAGAAAGGATTTTTTGATCGATCAATGCGTTTAAAGTTTGGTCTTTCATTGCCTCAGCGTCGCCGCCTTGACCGAACTGCATCATCATCATTTGAGTTTGTTGAAGCATCTCATTATATTCCTGGCCTTTAATTTCCTGTCCGTTGACTTTTGCCACAACTTTTTCAGGATCGACTTCTTCGACTTCAGGGGTTTGCTGTTCTTGTCCTTCTTGAGCTTCTTTGTTTTCATTACCTTCTTTAGAAGCATTGTTTTCATCAGAACCGCAGGCAGCTAATAGAACAGCTGTTAACATTGCTACTAGAAAAATCGTCAATTTCTTTTTCATGTTGTTACCCTCCATTTGAAAAAAACATTTAAAACTATTTTTCCATTTAAACATGGTTTTTATGAGGAAGCAAATAATTACCCTTGTTTTTGTAAAAATAAACCTAAATTGTGATTATATTTAAACAATTCGATATAAAAGCACCCGCTAACCAAGCAGGTGCTTTCGTTTATTTCCTCAAGCCAATAATCAGTTCCTCATCAGGTGTCACATAAACGGTCTGTTGTTGTTCGTAAATGACAAAACCTGGTTTGGAGCCGGATGGTTTTTTTACATGTCTTACTTTGGTGAAGTCAACCGGTACGGAACCTGAATGGCGAGCTTTACTGAAATAGGCCGCAATGGTAGCTGCTTCTTTGATTGTCTCTTCAGATGGCTCAACACTTCTAATGACAACATGAGAACCTGGGATGTCTTTTGTATGAAGCCATACGTCGTCCCTGCGTGCAACACGGTTGGTCAGGTGATCATTTTGTTTGTTGTTTTTTCCGACTAGAATCTCGGTGCCGTCACTTGCTTGGTAGGTTTCAAGAACAGGCTTTTGAGGTTTCACTTTTTTACGCTTTTGCTTCATCCGCAAATAGCCTTCTTCCATCAGTTCCTCTCGGATTTCTTGGATATCTTTTGGAGAAGCGGTTTCTACCTGTTGGTTCAGCATCTCAAAATATTGAATTTCCGCTTTTGCTTTTTCAATTTGTTCCTGAACGATAGCCAGCGAGTTTTTAGCTTTTTGATATTTGTTAAAGTAACGCTGTGCATTACTAGATGGAGAACGCTGCGGATCAAGTGCGATAGTGATGGTTCCGGCGTTCTCATCGTAATAATTCACCACGGTTACTTCTGTGTCTCCTCTTGATATCTGATAGAGGTTGGCGGTCAGAAGTTCGCCGTATAATTGGAATTTTTCTGCGTCTCGTGCATCATCTAAAGTTTTTTCTAGTTTTATAATCTTCTTTTCATTTTTTTGTATTTCATTAGTGATAAATCGCTCCAGGTCATTTGCTTGCTGTTTGACTCTGTCTCTTGATGCTTTACCGAAGTAGAAGCGATCAAGGGTTTCGCTCAGTGTGGAGAAAGATTTGCTTTCTCCATTAATGTGTTGCAAATCAAGTAAGTAGAAGACCTCTTTGTTTCCATCCGTAATGATTTGGGGGGAGAGATCTCCGGCTTTTATTTTTTCAACTAAGTCTATGAAGCTTTTTGGCAGGCTGTCCCTATTGGCAAGGCCGGCACGATGAACAGCTTCTTTTGCAAATAAGGGGGAAATACCTGCAAAAGTATTTACTAACTGTTTATCAAGTCTTCCACCGATATAATCGAGTTTCCTTTGTACCGTTTCTTCGGTAGCTTCTAGTGGATTAAGTTTATCCTGTGCGGGAGGAAGCACATAAGTCTGTCCCGGTGTCAGGCTGCGATGTCGGTTTTGAGCCATCGGGACATGTTTGATGCTATCAAGAATCATCTGTTTTTCTTTATCCACAAAGATGATATTGGAGTGGCGTCCCATAATTTCTACTATAAGCTGCTTATAGGAAACATCCCCGATTTCATTCCGTGCTTTCACATCAAAAACGATGATTCGGTCCATATCAATTTGGTGGATCTGTGTAATGATACTGCCCTCTAAATGCTTTCTAAGAAGCATGCAAAACATCGGCGGCTCCGATGGGTTTTCATAGGATTCCTCTGTCAGGTGCATTCTTGCATAGCTTGGATGCGCACTGATCAGGAGTTTATGGTTGGTTCTTCCTGAACGGATGGTTAGAATAAGCTCGTTTTTATAAGGCTGATAAATCTTTGTGATTCTCCCGCTTTCTAGCTTATCCTTCAACTCTGCTGTCATTGCGTATGTAAAAATACCGTCAAAACTCATATATGTAAACTTCCCTTCTTGTTCCAAAACTAAATATTTCTCTTTCATCATTATATCTTAACAATCTCGATAACACCCAAAAAGTATATCATTTTTTTGGACGAGTCCGAATAGACTTTCTTAGATAGATTTTGTGCAAAGGTTGTGAGGTGGAACAGATGAAATGGCATGAAATGAGAGCAGAAGAAGTCGAAGAACAGATCAATTCTGATTTTGAAGCGGGTTTGAGTGAAACAGAAGCAAAAAATCGTCTGTTGCAGTACGGGACGAATGAACTTCAGGAGGCGGAGAGACCGAACGCCTTTTTAGTGTTTTTAGAGCAGTTCAAAGATTTTATGGTGGTGGTGTTGCTTGCTGCAACATTGATATCCGGTTTGCTTGGGGAATACATCGATGCTGTTGCCATTATTGCCATTGTGATCATCAATGCATTTTTAGGTTTTTTTCAGGAGCGAAAAGCAGAAAAGTCCTTACAGGCATTAAAAGAACTCTCGGCACCACAAGTAACGGTGCTTAGAGAAAAAGAATGGCGGAAAGTGGCCTCTAAGGAAATCGTAGTAGGGGATATTATCAAATTTGGCAGTGGAGACCGTATCGGGGCGGATCTTCGAATTGTACAGGCCAGTTCACTAGAAATAGAAGAGTCTGCTTTGACAGGGGAATCCGTTCCAGCTGTGAAAAGTGATAGACCTGTTCATGGCTCGGATATTTCCATTGGTGATCAGGAAAACATGGCCTTTATGGGGACGCTTGTGACTCGTGGTACAGGAGTGGGTGTCGTAGTTGCAACTGGTATGAATACCGCAATGGGACAAATTGCCGACCTGCTACAGACTGCAGAGACAACCATCACCCCGCTGCAGAGAAAATTGGAGCAGCTTGGGAAGATTCTGATTACCGTTGCTTTGATACTGACAATGCTAGTGGTCTTGGTTGGAGTCCTGCAAGGCCACAGTCTTTATGAAATGTTTTTAGCGGGTGTGTCTTTGGCTGTTGCAGCCATTCCAGAAGGTTTGCCGGCTATTGTGACCGTTGCACTTTCGCTTGGAGTTCAGCGAATGATCAAAAAGAAATCCATTGTCAGAAAGCTTCCTGCAGTAGAAACGCTAGGGTGTGCTTCTGTTATTTGTTCCGACAAGACGGGGACGCTGACACAAAACAAAATGACCGTTACACATGTTTGGTCTGGAGGTTCCACCTGGAATGTAACCGGTAATGGCTATGAACCTAAAGGGGAATTTCTGACAGATGGAGCAAATAGCGCAAGTAAGAATAAACCACTTCACCAACTGCTGACATTTGGTCTTCTATGTAACCACGCCAACATCATCCAGAAAAAAAACCAATACATCCTTGATGGGGATCCGACAGAAGGGGCACTGGCTGTTGCAGCCATGAAGGCGGGATTTACTCGTGAAGGTTTACTGAATGAGTTTCAAATTGTAAAAGAGTATCCGTTTGACTCGGAGAGAAAGATGATGAGTGTGGTAGTGAAAGATAAGCAAGGAAAGCTTTTTGTCATCACGAAAGGTGCTCCGGATGTCATCACGAATGTGAGTGACTCTTTATTATGGGAAGGAAAGCGGGAGCTGTTTTCTTCCAAATATGAAGAGATTGTAGCAGGCATGGTCCATAAACTGGCATCGCAGGCTTTAAGGAATATCGCGGTGGCTTTTAAACCGATCTCGAATTTTCATGATGGCATGCAGGAGAATGAGATAGAAAAAGAACTTGTCTTTATCGGAATTCAAGGGATGATTGATCCGCCAAGACCGGAAGTAAAACAGGCGGTCCGTGAATGTAAAGAAGCAGGGATCAGGACAGTGATGATCACAGGGGATCACATTGTCACGGCCAAAGCGATAGCAGCGGAAATCGGCATCCTTCCAATGGGAGGAAAGGTGCTTGAAGGAAAAACGCTTCAAAAGATGAGCCAGGAAGATCTAGAAGACATGGTGGATGACGTGTATGTGTTTGCAAGAGTATCTCCGCAGCACAAACTTTCCATTGTAAAAGCACTGCAGAAAAAAGGCCATATTGTCGCCATGACAGGAGACGGAGTGAATGATGCCCCTGCGATTAAAGCTTCTGACATCGGTATTGCGATGGGTATTACCGGAACAGATGTTGCGAAGGAAGCAAGTTCACTTGTTCTATTGGACGACAATTTCGCCACCATTAAATCTGCCATTAAAGAAGGCCGGAATATATACGAGAACATAAGGAAATTCATCCGATATCTATTGGCTTCAAATGTGGGAGAAATCCTTGTGATGCTGTTCGCGATGTTATTAGCCTTGCCGCTGCCGCTTGTCCCGATCCAGATCTTGTGGGTAAACCTAGTAACAGACGGTTTGCCTGCTATGGCGCTTGGTCTTGATCAGGCGGAAGGGGATGTCATGAAGCGTAAGCCGAGGCATCCAAAGGAAGGCGTGTTTGCTAGAGGACTTTGGTGGAAAATTGTCTCTCGCGGTTTCCTCATTGGAATTGCCACCTTGCTTGCATTCATCATTGTATACAAACAACACCCGGACAATCTTATTTATGCGCAAACAGTAGCATTTGCAACACTTGTCATGGCTCAGCTTATACATGTGTTTGATTGCCGAAGTGACCGATCGATTTTCCATCGTAATCCGTTTCAAAACATGTACCTTGTCGGAGCAGTTATCTCAAGTATCATTTTGATGCTGATTGTAATCTATTATCCACCATTACAAGGAATTTTCCATACAGTGGCACTTGCACCGAAAGAGTGGTTATTGATTATGGGAATGGCATCTTTACCAACCTTTTTGTTGGTGGGTACCCTTTTCACGGGAAAAGCAAAAAAGAATATGGTATAATTTATTAAAGGTAGTAGAGGTGTACTCTATTGCCTTTTCTTCTTTTCCTGCCATCAATGAAGCTGCCTCTTAAATTTCTGTAAAAATAGCTTTCAAATTAGGGGAAACAATGCTAATATAGTGGTTGCTTAGCATCAAGAATGGCCAGTTTTCCGGCTCTTTTTTCTATACTTAAGAACGGAAGTGAGTATAATATGGTGAAAAGTATGACAGGCTTTGGCCGGGCAGAAGCAAAACAAGGTTCCTATCAGATTCTTGTCGAGATGAAATCTGTCAACCATCGCTTTTGTGAGATTAATATCCGGATGCCTAAGCAGTTCCTAGCAATGGAAGAGAAAATGAAAAAAGTCGTTAACTCTTTTTTGCAAAGAGGAAGAATAGAAATGTTCATTACGATTGAGGGCCAAGACATACATGATAAGCATTTGAATGTGGATTGGGAGCTTCTTTCGGCATACATAGATTCTATACATAAGGTGAAAGATAGATACCAAATTTCCGGTTCCATTGAGATTAATGATATACTTAAACTAGAAAATGTGTTTACAATCACGGAAACACAAACAGGGATGGAAGCAATAGAAGAATTGTTGCTAGAACAAGTCCATTCAGCGTCTAAGCAATTGGTTGCCATGCGAACGGCTGAAGGCGATCAGCTGAAAAAGGATATTATCACCCATCTAACCTTTATCGAAACTATGTCGGAGCAACTTTCAAAACTCGGTCCGACCGTTGTGGAAGCGTATAGGTTGCGTTTGGAGAAAAAACTGAAGGAATATTTAGGTTCCCAGATTGATGAACAACGTATACTGGCAGAAGCCGCTATTTTTGCTGATAAGGCTGACATTAATGAAGAGTTAAAAAGAATTAACAGCCACCTTGGTCAATTCAACCAATCCTTGCAATCTACAGATCCTGTAGGCAGGAAGCTTGATTTTCTCGTTCAGGAATTGAACAGGGAAGTGAATACCATCGGATCCAAGGCTAACGACGCAAATATCGCAAATCTGGTAGTAGAGATGAAAGCTTGCCTGGAAAAAATTAAAGAACAGGTGCAAAACATTGAATAATCGTTGATTACTAACCTGTGAACACGGTTAGAATAGAGTTTGTAACTAGAGGTGGGAACCATGAGCATAAAGTTGATTAATATTGGTTTTGGTAATATCGTATCAGCAAATCGTATCATATCTATTGTTAGTCCTGAATCTGCTCCGATCAAACGGATCATCCAAGATGCAAGGGATCAGGGTATGTTAATAGATGCAACTTATGGAAGACGTACAAGAGCAGTACTAATAATGGATAGCGATCATGTTATCTTATCGGCGGTGCAACCTGAAACAGTGGCACAGCGCTTGGTAAATAAAGATGATATGTCTGATGAAGGGTAGGTATTTTTAAATATAATGAGAGATAGAGGATTATTGATTGTCCTTTCCGGGCCTTCTGGTGTTGGAAAAGGGACAGTAAGAAAAGCGTTATTTTCAAAAGAAGATGTCAGTTTGCATTATTCCATTTCCATGACGACACGTAACCCGCGTGAGGGGGAAGTGGACGGAACGGATTACTTCTTCAAGTCCAGAGAAGTATTTGAACAGTTAATTGAAGAAGATAAATTTATCGAATGGGCAGAGTATGTTGGGAATTACTACGGTACTCCTGTTGACTATGTAGAACAATGTTTATCAGAAGGAAAAGATGTCTTCCTTGAAATTGAAGTACAAGGTGCCATTCAAGTTAAAAGCAAATTCCCTGAAGGTGTGTTCATCTTCTTGATGCCGCCAAGCCTTTCTGAACTTAAGAACCGAATCACAACAAGAGGAACAGAGACGGAAGACTTAATCAACAACCGCATGACAGTTGCCAAAGAAGAAATCGAAATGATGGACGCTTATGATTATGTGGTGGAAAATGATCAAGTGGACCTTGCTTGCGACAGAATTAAAGCGATTGTACAGGCGGAACATTGTAAACGTACAAGATTGCGTGAAAAATATAAGCAAATGCTGGAGGCTGAATAATATGCTATACCCATCTATCGATTCACTAATGCAAAAATTGGATTCAAAATATACACTTGTAACCGTGTCTGCACGACGCGCTCGTGAACTACAACAAGTAAACGACCAAATGATCGAAAAAACGGTTTCCTACAAATTTGTTGGAAAAGCCCTTGAAGAGATTGATGCAGGCTTATTATCTGCCAAGACAATCAAAACTGCTGAAAGAAGCGAAGGCATCCTAAATCACAAGTAAAGATAACAACCTAGAAATAGGTTGTTATTTTTTTAATGAGGCAAGTGCCTCAAGGTTAGGGAGAATTAACGGGGTAAAGTGGATTTTCAAGTACATGACGGGGGTTGTGAAATGAAAAATAAAAAAATCCTATTATGTGTCACAGGCGGAATAGCTGTATATAAAGCGGTCGCTTTAACAAGTAAGCTAATCCAGCAAGGTGCCGAAGTGAAGGTAATCATGAGCCAGTCTGCCTGCAAATTTGTTACACCATTGTCTTTTCAAGCTTTATCAAGAAATGAAGTGTTTACTGATACATTCGAAGAAAAGAACCCTGCCGTTATTTCTCATATTGATCTTGCAGACTGGGCAGATGTGGTGCTGGTTGCACCGGCAACCGCAAATGTAATTGGAAAGCTTGCGAACGGGTTGGCGGATGATATGATCACGACAACTTTATTGGCAAGTACGGCCCCGGTATGGATCGCACCTGCTATGAATGTACATATGTATGACCATCCTGCGGTAAAACAAAATATGGAGAGGCTTGTTTCTTACGGATATCGTTTCATCGAACCTGGAGAAGGTTTTTTGGCATGTGGCTATGTAGGAAAAGGTAGATTAGAAGAACCTGAAACGATCGTGGAAGGACTCAGACGATTTTTCCAGAAGCAAGATGAGACGACGCTAAAGGGGAAATCGGTACTTGTAACCGCAGGACCTACTGTTGAAAAAGTGGATCCGGTACGTTTTTTCACCAACCGTTCAACAGGCAAGATGGGGTATGCCATTGCTGAAGCGGCCGCTAACTTAGGTGCGGATGTTATTTTGGTATCAGGCCCGACAAATCTTCCTGATCCACCGAAAGTACAAACAATTCGAGTGGAATCTGCTGAAGAAATGTTTCATGCAGTTATTAAACACTATGAAAAAACAGATGTTGTCATTAAATCAGCTGCCGTTGCCGACTACCGTCCTAAATTTGTGTCAGATATGAAGATGAAAAAGCAGGACGGAGACAGTGTTTTGGAGCTAGAGCGGACAAAGGACATCCTTGAGACTCTAGGAGAAAGAAAAGAGCATCAGGTGCTCGTTGGATTTGCAGCCGAAACGAATAATGTGGAAGAATACGCCAAAGGTAAGCTGACAAAGAAAAATCTAGATTACGTTGTTGCAAACAACGTGACAGTTTCGGGAGCGGGATTTGGCACGGATACGAACCTGGTAACCATCTATAAAAAAGATGGTACAAGCATTTCTCTTCCGATGATGTCAAAACAAGATGTGGCCAATGCACTTCTAGAGGAAGTCGCAACAGCTCTTGAGGGAAAACAATGACCTATTATGCTAGTGTGATCGTTGATGTTCCAGCCAAACAAACGGACAGAGCTTTTGATTATGAGATTCCGGCAAAATGGCATGGATTCATACAACCCGGTATGAGGGTGAATGTACCTTTTGGCCCTAGGCAGATTCAAGGGTTTGTAGTGGATGTGAAAGACAATACCACCGTACCAAAGACACGTCCTATTACTTCACTGATTGATATCCAGCCAATCCTTACACAAGAGCTTATGCAACTGGCAGATTGGCTTAGAGATCATACGCTGTGTTTTACCATTTCTGCCTACCAAGCAATGTTACCGGCTGCTTTAAAGGCGAAATATGAAAAATGGCTAATTGCCAGAGACTTTGTGGGGGTCCCTTTAGAACTACAACCTTTCTTTCATGCATCAAACCGCGTCAAGTTTGAAGAGATGGCAGGGACAAGTCACTTTAAAACAATCAAACATCTAATAGAAGAGGACGTACTGGAAGTTTATTATGAAGTAAAAGATAAACTTTCCAAGAAAACGAGAAAAGTAATTGAGTTACAGGGGTCTAAAGAGGCCCTATTAGAAGCAAAAGAGAAAATTTCTGCTCGTGCTGCTGCACAACATAAACTGTTGGACTTTTTTTTGGAAACCAATAATGAAAAGATGGATAAAAAAACATTGTTAGAAGAATTGCAGATTGGGACTAGCGCAATTGGGGCTTTAGTCAAACTGGGGATCTTAAAAGAAAGTGATGAAGAAATATATCGGGATCCATATGAAAACAGGGAATTTGAAAAGTCTCAAGCTCTTTCATTAACCTACCAGCAACAAGAAGCCATCATTCCCATTCTAAATTCGATTGAACAACATACGCATGAAGCGTATGTAATGTTCGGGGTAACAGGTAGCGGGAAGACGGAAGTGTATATGCAGGCAGTAGATGCAGTTCTAAAGCAAGGAAAAGAAGCGATTGTCCTTGTTCCGGAGATTGCCTTGACTCCACAAATGGTCAACCGCTTTAAGTCTAGGTTTGGTTCAGATGTGGCTGTTATGCATAGCGGTCTTGGAATGGGAGAGAAATACGATGAATGGAGAAAGATACACCGAAAAGAAGTCAAGGTTGTAGTAGGCGCCAGATCCGCTATCTTTGCTCCTTTTGAGAACGTAGGTATTATCATCATTGATGAGGAACATGAAACAAGCTATAAACAAGAGGACACCCCGCGTTATCATGCCCGCGATATTGCTTTAGAAAGGGGCAGATATCACCAATGCCCTGTTGTTCTTGGCAGTGCCACCCCCACACTTGAAACCTTCGCCCGAGCATCCAAAGGGGTGTATAAGCTACTGACGATGGACAAAAGAATGAGTGAACAAGGAATGCCGGCAGTGGAAATTGTCGACATGAGAGAAGAATTGCGAGAAGGCAACAGGTCCATGTTTTCGAGAAGTCTTCTTGAAAAGCTCCAAGACAGACTGGAAAGAGGCGAACAATCTGTTTTATTTTTGAATAAAAGGGGTTATTCTTCTTTTGTAATGTGTCGAGACTGTGGATATGTGGTGGAATGTCCTCACTGTGACATTTCATTAACCTACCATCGAAGCAGCAACCAAATGAAATGTCATTATTGCGGATACGAGGAACCTGTCCGCTCAACTTGTCCATCCTGTGAAAGTGAACATTTTCGTTTCTTTGGCACAGGCACCCAAAAGGTCGAGGAAGAATTGACAAAGCTACTTCCACACGCAAGGGTCATAAGGATGGATGTTGATACGACGAGCAGGAAGGGGTCCCATGAGAAACTTCTGCAACAATTTGGGGACAGGAAAGCAGATATTCTGCTTGGCACGCAGATGATTGCCAAGGGCCTTGATTTTCCGTATGTGACGCTTGTCGGGGTATTGACGGCGGATACGATGCTTAATGTTCCAGATTTCCGCTCTTCCGAAAAGACCTTCCAGCTACTCACACAAGTAAGTGGAAGGGCAGGCAGGCATGAATTAGCCGGTGAAGTGGTGGTTCAGACATACAGCCCGGAACATTACAGTGTGGAGCTTGCCGGGACGCATAATTACCTGGAATTCTACCAAAAAGAAATGCAAATAAGAAAGCTGCATCAATATCCGCCATTTTACTTTCTGGCGCTTGTTACCGTGACACATCAGGAATTAACCAAAGTGGTCACCGTCACAGAAAAAATTACCCATTTCTTAAACATGCAATTATCAGATGAGGCTGTTATACTTGGACCGGTTGCTTCTCCTATAGCGAGAATAAAAGACCGCTACAGATATCAATGCATCATTAAATATAAACGAGAACCAAACTTGCACGCAGCACTGAAAACCGTAATAGAAAAATACCAAACACAAATGGATCAAGAGAAATTAGCTGTTCATATTGATCTAAATCCTTATATGCTTATGTAATTGATGGAGGAATTAAGATTGACTATTTTAGATATAGTGAAGTACCCAGCCCCGGTGCTGGAGCAAAACTGCGAGGCGGTTACCCTTTTTGATAAAAGGCTAGTTCGACTCCTGAACAATATGTATGATACGATGCTCGAAGCAGACGGGGTCGGACTTGCAGCACCGCAGGTTGGAATAGCAAAAAGAATCGCTATTGTAGATATTGATGATAAACACGGAAAGATAGAACTGATCAACCCTGAAATTGTGGAAGAAGAAGGAGAGCAGGTCGGACCTGAAGGCTGTTTAAGCTTTCCTGACTTGTATGGAGAAGTAAAGCGCTCCGATTATGTGAAGGTACGCGCTCAAAACCGTAAAGGGAAATGGTATGAGCTGGAGGCGCGAGGATTTCTTGCCCGTGCTATCCAACATGAGATCGACCATTTAAACGGTGTATTGTTCACATCTAAAGTGTTAAGATATTTTGAACCAGACGAGTTGGAAGTAGAAGGGTGATAGAGATGAAGAAGAAAATTGTATTTATGGGGACACCGGATTTTGCTGTACCTGTTTTGCAACAAATTATCCAAGATGGATATGAAGTAATCGCAGTGGTAACCCAGCCTGACCGTCCAAAAGGCAGAAAAAAAGTGTTAACCCCGCCACCTGTTAAAGTAGAGGCGGAAAAACACCAAATCCCTGTTTACCAACCGGAAAAGATTAAAGAAGCGGCAGAGTATGAGAAAATTATTTCGTTAAAGCCGGATTTGATCGTAACTGCAGCATTTGGGCAAATTTTACCTAAACCATTGCTTGATGCACCGAAATTCGGCTGTATCAATGTCCATGCTTCCTTGCTTCCAAAGTTGCGAGGCGGCGCACCAATTCACTACTCCATCATACAGGGGCATGAGAAAACCGGTGTAACCATTATGTATATGGTAGAAAAATTGGATGCCGGTGATATGTTAACACAGGTAGAAGTGAAAATTGAAGAGTGTGACCATGTCGGTACCTTGCATGATAAATTAAGTGTTGCCGGATCTAAGCTGCTCTCTGAAACCCTTCCGCAACTTTTTGATGAAAAGCTGCAAGCAGAAGTCCAAAACCATGAAGAAGCAACATTTGCATCCAACATCAAGCGCGAACAGGAGAAGATTGACTGGACGATGGATGGAGAGCAAATCTATAACCATATTCGCGGTTTGCATCCATGGCCTGTTGCATATACAACCATGGAAGGGCAAGTGATGAAAGTTTGGTGGGGAGAGAAAACCCAAACTGATAAAGATGCTGTACCTGGGACCATCATTGGGATGGCGGATGATGGCTTCATCGTCAAAACAGGCAATTCAACAGGGATTAAAATAACAGATTTGCAGCTGGCTGGTAAGAAGAGAATGACTGGAACGCAATATTTAAACGGCGCAGGAGCTTCTTTATCAGAAGGCACAAAGCTAGGAGACTAAAATGAAAAATGTAAGAGAACTTGCTTTAGAGGCATTGTTAAATGTGGAAAAAAAGCAAGCCTACAGTAACTTATTGTTAAACAACTACCTGGATTCAGGTAAGTTATCCAAAAAAGATGCCGGACTATTTACAGAAATCGTTTACGGTACCATACAACGAACCATCACCCTGGACTATTACTTGGCTTCTTATATAGAAAAACAAAAAAAGCTGCAGGATTGGGTAAAAGTCTTGTTAAAGATGACTTTGTATCAAATGTTGTATTTAGACAAGGTTCCTGCACGTGCAGCTATTTTTGAAGCGGTAGAAATTGCCAAGAAAAGAGGGCACAAAGGTGTTGCATCTGTTGTCAATGGCGTGTTAAGGTCCATACAGCGTAATGGTGTGCCTGACCTTGAAAAGATGGAGAATGATGTCGAGCGCATTTCCATTTCTACTAGCCATCCAAAGTGGTTGGTGGAAAAATGGATCGAACAATACGGCGTGCATGATACGGAAAGAATGTGTGAAATGAACCTTGTTCCTCCACATCAATCAGCCAGAGCAAATACAGCCAAGGCGGAAGTGGAAGAAGTCTTGCAAATGCTCACCACACAAGGGTTTAGTGTGGAAAAAGGGGATCTTGCAGAAGAAAGCATTGTCTCTTTAAAAGGAAATATGGCCTACTCCAATGCATATAAAAATGGCTATATGACTATACAGGACGAGAGTTCCATGCTTGTAGCGCGAACACTTGGGGTAGAGAAAGACGACTACGTCTACGATTGTTGTGCAGCTCCTGGAGGGAAAACAACACATATTGCCGAATTATTAAAGGGAAGTGGTAAAGTCATTTCAACAGACCTCCACGAGCACAAGGTAAAACTCATTAAAGATCAAGCAGAGCGCCTTCAGCTTTCCAACATTGAAGCACAGGCACTCGACAGCAGAAAGGCGCAAGAAATTTTCAAGCAGGAACAATTTGATAAAATCCTGGTAGACGCACCATGCTCAGGTTTTGGCGTTATCCGCAGGAAGCCAGATCTGAAATATACGAAGTCCATGCAGGACATCAAGCAATTAGCTTCCATTCAATTGGCTATACTAAAGGAAGTGGCACCTCTTGTAAAAAAAGGTGGAACTTTGGTATATAGTACATGTACAATTGATAAAGAAGAAAATGCTGATGTAGTACAAGCATTTCTAGAAGCAAACAAAGAGTTCGAAATAGATTTCAACATTAAAGAATTACTGCCAGAAAAGGTAAACAGCTATGTTAAAGAAGGTATGCTCCAACTATTGCCTCACTATTTTGGTACGGATGGATTTTTTATTGTTAGACTAAAAAGGCAGGTGTAAAAGATGGAACATAATACAAAAGAACAACTCAAACAAGAAGAAGCAACGCGTAAACCGTCCATCTATTCTCTACAATTGCATGAATTGGAAGAATGGTTACTAAGTATCGGAGAGAAAAAATTCAGAACGACACAGATCTTTGAATGGCTCTATCAAAAGCGTGTGACATCCTTTGAAGAAATGTCCAATCTCTCTAAAAGCTTAAGAGATAAGCTAGAAGAAACATATGCACTTACGACATTAAAGACAATTGTTCAACAAACATCTTCTGATGGAACGATGAAATTCCTCTTTGAACTGCATGATGGATATTCCATTGAGACGGTTCTAATGAAGCATGAATATGGAAATTCTGTTTGTGTAACAACACAAGTAGGGTGCCGAATCGGTTGTACATTCTGTGCTTCTACTCTTGGAGGGTTAAAACGTAACCTCGAAGCAGGAGAAATAGTTGCCCAAGTGGTGAAGGTTCAACAGGCTCTTGATGAAATGGATGAACGTGTCAGCCACGTGGTTATCATGGGGATTGGGGAACCATTCGATAACTTCGATGAAATGCTCGACTTCTTGAAAATTATCAACCATGACAAAGCGCTGAATATCGGTGCACGTCATATCACTGTTTCTACAAGTGGAATCATCCCTAAGATTTATAAATTTGCAGATGAAAATCTGCAAATTAACTTTGCCGTTTCCCTGCATGCACCAAACACAGAAATTCGTTCAAGACTGATGCCTATTAATAGAGCATATAAACTTCCTGAACTAATGGAATCGATCCGTTATTACATTAATAAAACGGGACGTCGAGTGAGTTTTGAGTATGGCTTGTTCGGTGGGGTTAATGACCAGGTAGAACATGCTGAGGAATTGGCACAGCTGCTTAAAGGCATGAAATGTCACGTGAATTTAATTCCGGTCAATTACGTCCCAGAGCGTGACTATGTAAGAACGCCAAAAGAACAAATTAATTTGTTTGAAAAAACGTTGAAAAATCTTGGTGTCAATGTAACAGTTCGTCGTGAGCAAGGCCACGACATCGATGCTGCATGCGGACAGCTGCGTGCGAAGGAGCGGAAAGAAGAGACGAGGTGACAATGGTTAATGGTCTTTTTAACAGATAGAGGGAGAGTTCGTTCACATAATGAAGACAATGGGGGAATTTTTGTTAATAAAGACGGCACAAAGCTTGCAGTGGTTTGTGACGGAATGGGGGGCCATCAAGCAGGTGAAGTGGCAAGCGAAAGAGCAGTAAGCCACATAAAGGAAGTGTGGGAAGAGACAACCAGCATCTCTTCCCCTGAACCTGCTGAAATCTGGTTGAAGACGTTCATTCTTCAAGCAAATCAAACACTTTTTGACCATGCAAATTCTCATGAGGAATGCAATGGGATGGGTACTACGATAGTTGCTGCCATTATTGGCGATAGTTTTGTAACCGTTGCACATGTTGGTGACAGCAGGATTTATCTTGTTTCAGAGGAAAGTGCCAAGCAATTAACAGAAGATCATACATTTGTTAATGAACTTGTTAAAACTGGGCAGATATCAAAGGAAGATGCAGAGCATCATCCTAGAAAAAATGTTATACTACAGGCTTTAGGGACAGAAAAAACAGTGAAAATAGATATAAAAACCATTACATATGATGACCCAGGATATATTCTCCTTTGTTCAGACGGCTTGAGTGATAAAGTGAAAGACCGGGAGCTAGTTGAGGTTTTAAACAACGGGAACCATGCTTTGTCTGAAAAAGCAGAGGAATTAATAAGACGCGCCAACCATTACGGTGGGGAAGATAATATCACGGTTGCCATCTTGGAATTATCTGTCTCCGAAGCTGGGAGTGGGTGAAATAGGTGTTAATAGGTAAAAGATTAAATGATCGCTACAAAATTATGGAAGTCATTGGTGGCGGTGGAATGGCGAATGTTTACCTTGCCCATGACATGATTTTGGATCGTGATGTAGCAGTAAAAGTATTACGGTTAGATTTTGCAAATGATGAAGAATTTATTCGCCGCTTTAGAAGAGAGGCGCAATCTGCAACAAGCTTGGACCATCCGAATATAGTAAGCATTTATGATATCGGGGAAGAAGATGATATTTATTATATCGTGATGGAGCATGTATCAGGAAAAACATTAAAACAGTACATTCAACAATATGCACCTGTGGAACAATACAATGCAGTGGAGATCATGAACCAGCTGACATCAGCTATTTCTCATGCCCATGAAAACGGTATAATCCACCGGGATATAAAACCGCAAAATATATTGATTGATGATTACGGTACCGTGAAAGTGACGGATTTCGGCATTGCCATGGCCTTGAGTTCTACAACGATCACTCAAACCAATTCCCTTTTAGGTTCTGTTCATTATTTATCGCCTGAACAGGCCAGAGGAAGTTTGGCCACGAAGAAATCAGATGTCTATGCACTTGGTATTGTTATGTTTGAATTGTTAACCGGGAGATTGCCGTTTTCAGGGGAGTCTGCTGTTTCCATTGCTTTAAAGCATTTACAATCACAAACGCCATCTCCAAAGCGTTGGAATCCTACTTTACCTCAAAGTATGGAGAATGTTGTTTTAAAAGCGATGGCAAAGGATCCGTTACACCGGTATGCCTCTGTAGATGAAATGCAGACAGATGTCATGACGGCGCTTGAACCAAGCCGTATGAATGAACCTAAATTTTATATACCTGATGACGATGAAGAGGCAACAAAGGCAATTCCAATTATAAAGGGCAGCTTAAACAATCTTACCAATGAAGATGAGACTAGAATTCGCCCGCCAGAAAATAAACCTGTCAGTGAAAAGGTAGAGCAAGCACCTCCACCTAAAAAGAAGAAAAAGAAAAAGTGGGTTGTCGCGTTGTTAATCCTATTGTTCCTGCTTGTTGGAGGAGGCGTAGCTGCTTTTACAATTTTACCATCCATGCTTCTTCCTAAGGATGTAACGGTTCCGGATGTAACCGGTAAGGAATATGACGACGCAGTCAAAGAACTGATAGATTTAGGTTTTGTATTGGAAGAACCAAAAGAGGAACCTAGTGATGAGATAGAAGAGGGAAGAGTGACGAGAACTTTCCCTGAAGCAGGAGAAGTAGTAAAAGAAGGCAAAGCAATTACCATTTTCCAGAGCTTAGGCAAAGAAAAAGTCGAAATATCTGATTACTCAGGACTTCCTGTCAATGAAGCAATTAATAGGATACAAGCAGCCAACTATGACGACCATGATATTGAAGAAATTCACTCTGATGATGTCCCGGAAGGTGAGGTCATAAGACAAGAACCTGAACCTGGGGAAAGTGTTGTTCCGGAAGAAACAGTAGTAAAACTTATTGTATCTTTGGGTCCAAGTCCTATTGTACTGGATGATTATCAAGGATCATCCATTGAGTTTGCTCAACGAAATCTTGCTAACTTAGGATTAGAACCAGAAGTTACGAGAGAGTATAATGATTCTGTTTCTGAGGGGAATATTATTAAACAGGAGCCTGCACCGGATTCTCAAGTGAAAAAAGGTGATACCATTCAACTTATCGTTTCAGATGGGCCACAGCCCGGAGATAAGACAGTGGATATTCCATTAGAAGTAAAATATGATCCTGAAGAAGAAGGCGCAGAGCAGACAGTTGAATTATATTTAGAAGACCTTAATAACACCATGGAAGGTGAACCAAAGGAAACCTTCATTATTACAGAGGACTTAATCACCAGTTTCACGGTAACAATCGCTTATAAGCAACAGGCCAAATACAAAATTGTTGTAGATGGGAAAGAAGTAGAAACTAAAACCATCAACTATGATGATATCGAGTAATTATTAAGGAGTGAGTGTATGCCAGAAGGCAAGATTGTCAAAGCATTGAGTGGCTTTTACTATGTTTTGACAGCGGATGGCGAAATTACCCAATGCAGAGGAAGAGGGGTTTTCCGTAAAAATAAGATAACACCTCTTGTTGGGGACTCCGTTGTATTTCAAGCGGAAAACGACCAAGAAGGTTACATTATGGAGGTATTTCCTCGCAAAAACGAGCTTGTAAGGCCGCCAATAGCTAACATTGATCAAGCAATACTTGTGTTTTCTGCGATGGAGCCTGAATTCAGTACTGTCCTTTTGGATCGGTTCCTTGTCCTGATTGAATCCAAAGGAGTTAGTCCATTGATATGTATCTCTAAGATGGACCTTCTTGATGAAGACGCAAAACTGATCAAGTTTGCCGATTATTATCGTTCAATAGGGTACGAAGTGCTGCTGACTTCCACGATGGAACCGGAGCAGCTTAAAGAAATACTGCCATACTTGAAGGATAAGACATCGGTAATTGCGGGACAATCAGGAGTTGGAAAATCATCTCTTTTAAACGTGTTACGCCCTGAATTAGAACTGAAAACAGATAACATTTCCTCCCATTTAGGACGAGGAAAGCACACAACAAGGCATGTGGAGTTAATGGAAATCAACCACGGTTTTGTTGCGGACACACCAGGTTTTAGTTCATTAGAGTTCCTTGAAATGGAAGCGGAAGACGTAAAAGAATGTTTTCCTGAATTCGTAGAAAAAAGCCATGACTGTAAGTATCGTGGATGTACTCACTTGAAAGAACCAAAATGTGCGGTAAAAGAAGCAGTTGAAAACGAAGAAATTGCTTCCTACCGTTATAAACACTATGTTTCTTTTGTAGAAGAAATAAAAGACAGAAAGCCGAGGTACTAAAATATGATAAAAATCGCCCCTTCCATTCTAAGTGCGGATTTTGCTAACTTAGGAAAAGACATTCTAGATGTGGAACAAGGAGGAGCAGACTATATTCATATTGATGTCATGGATGGACATTTTGTGCCCAACATCACCATTGGACCATTAATCGTGGAAGCGGTTCGCCCCATCACAAAATTGCCCTTAGATGTGCATTTGATGATTGAAAACCCTGATGCCTATATTGCGGATTTTGCAAAAGCGGGTGCCGATATCATTTCTGTTCACGTGGAAGCATGTCGTCATCTTCACCGCACCATCCAGCATATTAAATCGCAAGGTGTAAAAGCTGGGGTAGTTATCAATCCTGCAACACCTGTTGAGAGCATCATCCCTATTTTGAATGATGTGGACTTGGTGCTGTTGATGACAGTCAACCCTGGATTTGGAGGACAGGCATTCATCCAAGATGTATTGCCGAAAATCAAGCAGTTGGCTTCCTTGGTGAAAGAAAGAGGATTGTCCATTGATATTGAGGTGGATGGTGGAGTGAATCCTGAGACAGCTAAACTATGTGTAGAAGCAGGTGCAAACGTATTGGTTGCCGGATCTGCCATCTACAACAAAGAAGATCGCAAACAGGCAATCTCCTCCATCAGAAGCAACTTGTCATAATTTTGCTTTTGTGCGGAAAGCTATTGGTAAATGGTGAGGGAGGGATTTCTGAGATGAATATTTCAAAGGATGACCAGGCAATACTTGAACAAGCGTTGCATTCCGCATTGGCCAACAGCACCGACTATAGCGAAATTGACATGTATGAACAGCTGCTAAAGAAATTTTCTGCAGTGGAAGTGGAAAATAAACTACTGGACGGATTCCGTTTTGACTATGACGACTCCTCCAGCACGTAAAAAGTCTTCGTACAGAAGGCTTTTTTACGTTAAAAAAGATTAAGGGGAGAGGTAAATTGATTATACATATTGTTGCAGGTGGACCGACAGAGCGTATCCCCAATCTGCATGATTGGCAAGCAGAAGATGTGATTTGGGTGGGTGTGGATAGAGGGGTTGCTTACCTATTACAACAAAATATAAAACCATTTAAAGCATTCGGGGACTTTGATTCCATTACAAACCAAGAGCTTCATGACATAAAAGCACAACTTCCTCATGCAGAAGTCTTTCCCAGCGAAAAAGACGAGACAGATACAGAACTCGCAGTAAACTGGGCGCTTGAACAAAATCCAGCACTCATCAGAATTTTTGGAGGAACGGGTGGAAGGCTGGATCACTTTTTAGGGAATATACAGCTTCTTTTAAAAGGGCTTGAAAAAGGGGCATTAATTGAGATACACGATATTCAAAATCAACTTTTGGCCCATAGGGAAGGTACATACTCTATCAATAAAGATGAGGCTTTGCCATTTATCTCATTTATGCCCATCACGCCTGATGTAAAAGGCATCACGCTTAAGGGATTTAAATATCCTTTAGAAAAAAAGCATATTCGCTTCGGAGACACACTATGTATTAGTAATGAACTTGAAGTGGAAAGTGGTACTTTTTCATTTGATGAAGGCATATTAATGGTGATAAGGAGCCGTGATTATCATCCATTATCTTAAGACGGTCCCAGCGATCCGCTAATTTGCAACCTGATTTAATAAAAAGGTAAAAGTTCGGAGGAGGGAATGTAATGAAATTTTATACAATCAAACTACCTAGGTTCTTGGGGGGAATAATCCGGGCTATGCTTGGGTCGTTTAAAAAGGAGTAAGGCACCTCGAAAGGGTGCTTTTTTTATAAATGCAAAATAATATACAATAACATCATTATGTAAACCATTATATATAACCAAAGTAAAAAGCGACAGGGATCTTCTCCCTGTCGCTTCTTTATGTGCGCAAAATTAATTAATTAAACGCGCTCAACTTTACCTGATTTTAAAGCTCTTGCAGAAACGTATACACGCTTTGGCTTACCATCTACTAAGATGCGAACTTTTTGAAGGTTTGCACCCCAAGTACGACGAGTAGAGTTCATTGCGTGAGAACGTGCGTTTCCAGAACCAGTCTTTTTGCCTGTAATTACACATTTACGTGCCATGTTCAATTCCCTCCTAACTACAAAGAAACATCATTCAATATTTTCATTAGTAATAAGAAAGTACCTTCTTATTATTGCGAGAAGAACCATACATAAGGTCTACGTCCAAAGAAGTACCCTTCTGCATCGTTTTTCTTTACCAAAATAATCTCTTGAAAATACTTATATAATTTAACATACTACCCCACACTTTGCAATAGTTCTAAGGAAAGCTTTCAAGAAAAAAACCTTGACATACATGTTTTTAGCATTCAGTATAATAATAGTATTATTAGAATAGTACCCGCCTGCTTTTAAATTGAACGTTTTTATAGTAAAATAGCGTGTAGACAAGGTGAAAAATCCAATTGAAGGGGGAACCTTTATGTCCATCGAACTAAAAACATCCTATGGTCAAATAGATATTTCTAACGATGTAGTTGCTACTATCGCTGGTGGAGCTGCAGTTGATTGTTACGGAATAGTAGGCATGGCCTCTAAAAGCCAATTGAAAGATGGGTTATCCGAAATACTTAGAAAAGAGAATTTCACAAAAGGTGTCATCGTGCGCCAAGAAGAAGATCAGTTACATATCGATATGTACATCATCGTAAGCTACGGGACAAAGATTTCCGAAGTGGCTCACAACGTACAAACGAAAGTGAAATATACCTTGAATCAAATGCTCGGTCTTTCCGTTGATTCTTTAAATATTTATGTACAGGGAGTTCGAGTTACGAACCCGTAATAAGGAGGAAATTTTAGTGTCAGTAAAAGTTCTAAATGGGAAACGTTTTGCACAAATGGTTATCCAAGGTGCAAATCATTTATCAAACAACGCCAAAACAGTAGATGCGTTGAACGTTTTTCCGGTTCCGGATGGAGATACGGGAACAAATATGAATCTTTCCATTACCTCAGGAGCAAAAGAAGTAAAAGGTAATGTTTCTGAGCATATCGGAAAGGTTGGTTCTGCTCTGGCTAAAGGCCTACTTATGGGTGCAAGAGGTAACTCAGGGGTTATTTTATCCCAATTATTCCGAGGATTCTCTAAGCATATTGAAGCTAAAGAAACAATTACAAGCAAAGACTTTGCACAAGCTTTGGAAGCAGGAGTTCAAACAGCTTACAAGGCTGTTATGAAACCTGTGGAAGGAACCATTCTTACTGTAGCGAAAGATGCTGCTAAGAAGGCTGTTGCTGTTGCGAAAAACGAAGAAGACATCATTGTATTGATGGAAGAAACGTTAAAAGAAGCAAATGCTTCCCTTAAACGCACACCGGACCTTCTTCCTGTGTTAAAAGAAGTAGGAGTAGTGGACAGCGGCGGACAAGGTTTAGTTTATATTTATGAAGGATTCCTTGCAGAGCTTAAAGGGCAAAGAATTGAGGACATCGTTCCTACTACAACCATGAACGAACTTGTAAACGCAGAACACCATAAAAGTGTTCACTCTGCAATAAATACAGAAGATATCGAGTTTGGCTACTGTACAGAGTTCATGGTTAAGTTTGAAGAGGAAAAAGTAAAAACTAGTCCTTTTACAGAAGAAAACTTCCGTAACGACCTGTCCGAATATGGGGATTCTCTTTTAGTTATTGCTGATGAGGAACTCGTTAAAGTTCATATTCATGCTGAACAACCTGGCGATGTGTTGACTTATGCTCAAAAATACGGAAGCCTGATTAACATGAAGATTGAAAATATGAGAGAACAGCACAGTAACCTTCTTTTTGAAGAAGATGCTTATCCTGCGCCAAAACCTGAAGTGAATAAAAAGCGCGAGAAATTTGGGATCATCACTGTAGCAATGGGTGAAGGGATTGCCGAGCTATTCAAGAGTATCGGTGCAAAAGCTGTCATTGAAGGCGGTCAGACGATGAACCCGAGTACAGAGGATATCCTAAAAGCAATCGATGAAGTGAACGCTGACAACGTAATCATCTTGCCAAATAACAGCAACATTATCATGGCTGCTAAACAGGCTGCAGAAGTTGCGGAGCAAAATGTAGCGGTTGTTGAAAGTAAAACAGTTCCTCAAGGGATGGCAGCAATTCTTGCCTTCAACCCGACAGGAGAGCTTGCTGACAACGAAGCGACAATGAAAGAAGCTCTAGGTTCTGTGAAAACAGGACAAATCACATTTGCTGTCAGAGATACAAACATCGATGGAGTGGAAATCCAAAAAGATGATTTCATGGGAATAGCTGACGGTAAAATCGTCCTTACTAACAAAGACAAAAAATCAGCTGCAAAGGAACTTCTTACATCCATGATGGACGAAGACTCCGAAATCCTTACTGTCATCTACGGTGAAGATGTATCAGAAGAAGATGTAGAGGAACTTGTCAGCGATTTAGAAGAATCCTATCCTGACGTGGAAGTAGAGGTCCATAACGGAAAACAGCCACTATATTCCTTTATCTTTTCGATCGAGTAGGCTAATATAATATTTGAAAACAAAAGAAGGGGTAACACCCTTCTTTTGTATGTGAACAAATAAGAAAAAGTTTCTGGGGTATGTAACAGTAAACCGACACAGGGGAGTGGGCAGGCATGAAATATAAAAGTGTATTTGATATTATTGGCCCCATCATGATAGGACCATCAAGTTCCCATACAGCTGGAGCCGCTAGAATTGGGCGTGTGGCAAGAAGCCTATTCGGCAGGCAGCCAAAGTGGGCGAACATTTCGTTTTACGGTTCTTTTGCTAAAACATATAAAGGACACGGTACAGATGTAGCGGTTGTCGGGGGGTTACTAGATTTTGATACTTATGATGAAAGAATCAAAACCTCCCTTCAAATTGCAGATTCTTTAGGAGTTGCCATTTCATTTCATGAAGAAGATGCCATAACAGACCACCCGAATACCGCAAAAGTGGTGATCGGTGATGACGATGGTGAATTAGAGCTTGTCGGCATTTCGATAGGCGGAGGAAAAATTGAAATTACTGAACTGAATGGGTTTGTTTTAAAACTTTCAGGAAATCATCCGGCATTGCTTGTCGTGCATGATGACCGTTACGGTGCGATAGCGGGAGTTGCTAATGTATTAGCGAAGTTTGCCATAAACATCGGCCATATGGAAGTTTCCCGCAAGGAAAAAGGACAAAAAGCCTTAATGACCATTGAAGTAGATCAGAATATCGATGATGCGGTGATTCAGGAACTAACAGCACTGCCTAACATCACGCAAGTTACAAAAATTGTGGACTAACTTTTGGAATAATAATGATAGCGCTTTCATCTGATGTATAGCTCTTAAGGGGGAAAAATCATGTTTCGTAATGTTGCAGAACTGATTGAGATAGCACAAAGCAGTAACAAGAAAATTTCAGAGATAATGATTGAACAGGAAATGGAATTTACGGGCAGGACCCGTGAGGAAATTTTCGAACAGATGGACAAAAACCTTACCATCATGGAACAGGCTGTAGAGAGAGGGCTTGAAGGTGTAAGATCTGTTTCTGGGTTGACGGGCGGCGATGCGGTGCTTCTTCAAAAGTATATTGAAAAAGGGAACTTCCTTACAGGTAAGAATATTTTAGATGCAGTAAGTAAAGCGGTTGCGACAAATGAAGTAAATGCTGCCATGGGTACAATTTGCGCCACTCCGACAGCTGGTTCTGCCGGGGTAGTTCCAGGAACGCTTTTTGCCGTAAAAAATGTGCTTAACCCAACGAGAGAAGAAATGATCAACTTTTTATTCACGTCAGGTGCTTTCGGGTTTGTTGTTGCCAATAATGCCTCTATCTCCGGTGCTGCTGGTGGATGTCAGGCTGAGGTTGGTTCTGCTTCCGGGATGGCAGCAGCTGCTATTGTGGAAATGGCTGGCGGAACTCCAGATCAATGTGCACAAGCAATGGCCATTACGCTTAAAAACATGTTAGGATTAGTATGTGACCCTGTTGCAGGACTTGTGGAAGTACCATGCGTGAAGCGTAATGCAATGGGTGCAGCAAATGCAATGGTCGCAGCAGACATGGCACTTGCAGGGATTACTAGCACGATCCCGTGTGATGAAGTAATTGACGCAATGTACAAGATTGGACAGACGATGCCTACTGCACTTAAAGAAACTGCACAAGGAGGGTTGGCGGCAACACCAACTGGTCGTGAATTAGAAGCGAAAATATTTGGTGTTCCCTTACAAAAAGGTGACTAATTTATCTGAAACCACAGTAACAACCTTAAAGGGCATTGGGGAAGAAACCGCAAACTCCCTTCATGCAATGGGAATTTTCTCAGTAGAAGATCTGCTGATGCATTTCCCGTACAGATATGAAGATTATCGGCTTAGAGATATATCAGAAGTAAAACATGAAGAGAAAATAACGGTAGAAGGGAAGGTTCATGGAGAGCCTTCTCTTATGTATTTTGGCAAAAAGAAATCAAGACTTACTTTCCGTTTTTTTGTTGGACGGTTTTTAGTCAAGGCCGTTTGTTTCAACCGGCCATATTACAAAAACAAACTTTCCATCAACGATACCATCACCATTACTGGAAAATGGGATCAGCATCGTCAAACGATCACTGTCATGGAGATTCACTTTGGTCCATTCATGAAAGAAAGTGAAGTGGAACCTGTATATTCGGTTAAGGGGAATATCACCGTTAAGCAGATGCGTAAGTTTATTGGAAACGCGCTGCAAACATATGGAACCGAGTTGGAAAGTGCACTTCCTGTCTCTCTTTTACAAAAATACAAGCTGCCTTCAAAAGGTGATTCAGTAAGAGCGCTACATAACCCAGTCAATCAAGAAACGTTGAAACATGCTAGGCGCTATTTTGTGTACGAGGAATTTTTACTTTTTCAGCTAAAGATCCAGGCTTTAAGAAAATATAAGCGTGAGCAAACAGAAGGAATCGTGCATGAATTTTCTAAAAGTAAGCTGGAACAATTCATCTCCACACTTCCATTTCCACTGACAGGTGCACAAAACAGGGTGTTGGGAGAAATCTTAGGTGATATGACATCACCATACCGGATGAATCGCTTGTTGCAAGGGGATGTAGGTTCAGGTAAAACGGTGGTGGCGGCAATATCTTTATATGGTGCACATCTTTCTGGCTACCAGGGAGCATTAATGGTGCCAACAGAAATACTTGCTGAACAACATGCCCAATCGTTAACAAGCCTGTTTAGTGAAACGTCGGTCAACATTGAATTGTTAACAAGTTCGGTAAAAGGCAAGCGACGCAGGGAGCTCTTGGAAAGATTGGTTAATGGTGAAATCGATATTCTTGTCGGTACACATGCTTTAATACAAGAAGAAGTGAACTTCAAAAGACTCGGCCTTGTCATAACAGATGAGCAGCATCGTTTTGGAGTCGAACAACGAAGGGTCCTCCGTGAAAAAGGATCAAATCCAGATGTACTGTTTATGACGGCGACGCCAATTCCGAGGACGCTAGCCATTACAGCTTTTGGGGAGATGGATGTTTCCGTTATCGATGAAATGCCAGCCGGTCGAAAAGCAATAGAGACCTATTGGGCCAAACATCAAATGATTGACAGGGTATTGGGGTTTGTCGAAAAGGAACTTCAAAAAGGCAGGCAAGCATATGTTATCTGCCCGCTTATAGAAGAATCGGAAAAGCTAGACGTGCAAAATGCGATAGATGTACATGATATGCTTACGCATTACTACCGCGGGAATTGGAAAATTGGGTTAATGCATGGCAGATTGAGTTCGGATGAAAAAGAAAAAGTCATGGAAGCGTTCAGCGAAAATGAAGTGCAGCTCCTTGTTTCCACAACCGTTGTAGAAGTCGGGGTGAATGTCCCAAATGCAACCATGATGGTGATCTATGACGCAGAGCGCTTTGGCCTTTCGCAACTCCATCAACTTCGAGGCCGTGTGGGACGTGGGAGTGAACAATCCTACTGTATACTACTTGCAGATCCCAAATCGGAAGTCGGAAATGAGCGGATGAAAATCATGACAGAAACGAACGACGGTTTTGTGCTTTCAGAAAAGGACCTGGAACTGCGGGGCCCTGGTGATTTCTTTGGCAGAAAACAAAGCGGTGTACCGGAATTTAAAGTTGCTGACATGGTCCATGATTACAGAGCCCTCGAGGTAGCGAGGCAGGATGCTCATGATCTTCTCTATTCAGATAGTTTTTGGGTGGACGAGGAATATAAAGGGTTAAGAGAAATGATCGAAAACTCAGGGATTTTAGACGGTGACAAGTTAGATTAGTAGAGGCAGTGTGAAGCCGTTTAGCTGGCTTTCTCTGCCTTTTTGTACAAAGATAAGAAATTATAAAAATCGGTTGATTTCCGTTCCAGGCGCTTCGCTTGCCTGCGGGCGGTCCGGGAGCCTCCTCGGCTTCGCCTGCGGGGTCTCCCCTGTCCCTTCCTCCCGCGGGCGTCTGCGCGCCTTCCACTCCAATCAACAAGAAGGCTTCATTCATTTAAGGGTTAATGAAAGTCATCTAACTGAGTTAATTGTAAAAGCACTAACCTTTCGTTCACGTAAGTTCCAGCTGTGGATTGGAGCAAATGGCGAAGACTCCAGCGGGGGAGTAACGGTAGCTTGAGACCCCGCAACGAAGTGAGGAGGCTCAAGCACCGTCCCGCGGAAAGCGAAGCCATTTGCGGAAAGGAACAGCGGTGCATAATTAAGCAACAAAAAAAGGACCGGGCTGTTTTTGCCGGTTTTTCTAACCATATCAGCAAATTTTGTCTTGCAATATGCTTTTTATGTATATATACTACTATTAGTACCTAGTCATAATAGTTCGGATGGTGTGTAATATATGAGACGAAACAAAAAGGAGCGCCAGTTATCTTTAAAGGATAAGATACAGGAAAACCCTTTTATAACAGATGAAGAACTTGCAGATTTTTTTCAAGTCAGCATCCAAACAGTCCGCTTGGATCGTCTGGAATTAAATATCCCTGAATTAAGGGAGAGAATTAAGAATGTTGCTGCAAGGACGCTTGAGAAAGAAGTGAAATCCCTGCCTCTTGATGAAGTTATCGGTGAAATTATCGATCTTCAATTAGATGAGAGTGCGATTTCCATCTTTGATGTTCAAAGTGAGCATGTTTTTAAACGGAATCAAATTACACGGGGGCATCACTTGTTTGCACAAGCAAATTCTTTGGCAGTTGCCGTCATCAATGATGAACTGGCGTTAACTGCAAAAGCTACCATTCGATTTACACGACCTGTAAAATTGGGCGAAAGAATTGTGGCAAAAGCCTTCGTTAGTAAAGTGGATAAAGAAAAAGGTAGAACAACTGTAGAAGTGAAAAGCTCCGTCGGAAGTGAGAAAGTTTTCCATGGTGAGTTTGAAATGTTCCGCTCTACAAGTTCTTGATTAAAGGCAGGTTATGATGATGAGAATTGCCATTGATGCAATGGGTGGCGATCATGCACCAAAGTCTATTGTAGAAGGTGTCATGAAAGCTGTTGAGAAATATAATGATGTTACTTTTACCCTTGTTGGGGATGAAAATAAAATACGATCATACTTAACAGATGAAAAACAAATAACGATTTTACATACAGAAGAGGTTATATCAGGAGATGAGGAACCGGTTCGGGCAGTACGCCGTAAAAAGAACGCCTCCATGGTCCTGATGGCCAAAGAAGTGAAAGAGGGACGAGCAGATGCCTGCATTTCAGCAGGTAACACTGGTGCATTGATGACAGCAGGGCTATTGATTGTAGGCCGCATTAAAGGAATTGAACGACCTGCGCTATCACCGACATTACCAACCGGTGACGGTAAAGGATTCGTCATGATGGATGTAGGTGCAAATGCAGATGCGAAACCAGAACATCTATTTCAATATGCTCTCATGGGGTCCATCTATGCAGAAAAGGTTCGTGGTGTAGAAGCTCCTCGGGTAGGTTTACTGAATGTAGGAACAGAAGATAAAAAAGGAAACGAACTGACCAAAGCTGCTTTTGAATACATCAAAGAATCCAATGCGGTCCATTTCATCGGAAATGTAGAGGCAAGGGACCTTTTAAATGGAGTAGCAGATGTTGTGGTGACAGACGGGTTTACCGGAAACATCACGCTAAAAGCAATTGAAGGAACAGCTCTTTCTGTTTTTGATATGTTAAAAGAGGCGCTGACAAGTGACTTGAAAAGTAAGCTTGCAGCTGCCGTGTTGAAACCAAAACTAAAAACAATCAAAAACAAAATGGATTACTCTGAATACGGCGGGGCGGCTTTATTTGGCCTGAAGGCACCAGTCGTCAAGGCTCATGGGTCTTCTGATGACAATGCTGTGTTCAATGCAATCCGTCAAACACGTGAAATGCTTGAAAAAGATATGGTTGGTACCATTGCTCGCACCATTGAGAAAATGGAGTTTGTGACTACACAAGAGAACGGGGGAGAATAATGGGGAAGGTTGCATTTGTTTTTCCAGGACAAGGTTCGCAAATAGTTGGGATGGCTCACGAATTAGCCAGTGAATATAAAGAAGTTCAAGCGGTGATTGATCAAGCAGACGAGAAATTAGGCTATAAACTTTCTTCCTTGATGTTTGAAGGGCCTCAAGAAGAACTTACACTGACATACAATGCCCAACCTGCGCTCCTGACTTCAAGTATTGCTATATTGCAACTGCTTAAACAAGCAGGCATTACTGCGGATTATACGGCTGGACATAGCCTTGGCGAATATTCTGCTCTTGTAGCGACAGACGCCATCAGCTTTGAAGATGCTGTCTATACTGTCCATATGCGCGGAAAATACATGGAAGAAGCAGTTCCAGCTGGAGTTGGTTCCATGGCGGCAGTGCTTGGCCTTGAAGAAGGTTTATTAAAAGAAGCTTGTGAAGAGGCATCGGTGGAAGCCGGATCTGTGCAACTTGCAAACTTGAATTGTCCCGGTCAGATTGTCATATCAGGATCGGCACAAGGTGTGTCGCTGGCATCTGAAAAGGCGAAGGAAAAAGGTGCTAAAAGAGTGATCCCTCTCGTAGTTAGCGGGCCATTCCATTCCAGTTTGATGAAACCGGCAGCATCCAAGCTTGAAGATACATTAGCATCCATTTCCATCAATGATTCAACTGTCCCTGTCATAGCAAATGTGGATGCGAATGAAATGAAAAGCGCTTCTGAAATCCCTGTGAAGCTAGTGGAGCAGCTATATTCTCCTGTTCGTTGGGAACAATCAGTAGAGAAGTTGATAGACCTTGGGGTCGATACGTTTATTGAAGTTGGGCCGGGTAAAGTATTATCAGGGCTTATCAAAAAAGTGAATCGCAGAGCAACTACCATTCCAGTATACGATAAGGAAACGCTGCAAAAAGCGATAGATCACTTTAAAGGGGAGGAATCTACAAATGCTTAAAGGTAAAACAGCCGTTGTAACAGGGGCGTCCCGCGGAATTGGACGTGCCGTTGCACTTGAACTAGCAGAACAAGGTGCAAATGTAGTGGTTAACTATTCAGGAAGCGAAGCAAAAGCTTATGAAGTAGTGGAAGCTATTAAAGAAATGGGGAGCGAGGCTATCGCTGTACGTTGTAATGTCGGGAACATGGAAGACGTACAAGCTATGATGAAAGAAGCGCTCACTCAGTTCGGTACCATTGATATTCTTGTCAATAACGCCGGTATCACCCGCGATAACCTTCTAATGCGAATGAAGGAAGATGAGTGGGATGATGTAATCAACATCAACCTTAAAGGTGTATTTAATGCGACAAAAGCAGTTACACGTCAAATGATGAAACAACGATCCGGAAGAATCATAAACATTGCGTCCATCGTCGGTGTGATGGGAAATGCAGGACAAGCAAACTATGTAGCGGCAAAAGCAGGTGTCATTGGCCTTACAAAATCAACGGCACGCGAATTAGCTTCCCGCCATATCACAGTCAATGCAATTGCCCCAGGATTCATCACAACGGATATGACGGATAAACTAACAGAAGATGTTAAAACGGAAATGCTCAAGCAGATCCCTCTAGCAAGATTTGGAGAAGCAAAAGACATTGCTTCTGTAGTATCTTTCCTAGCATCCGAAAAAAGTGCCTACATCACCGGCCAAACCCTCCACGTAGACGGCGGAATGGTGATGTAACGTAACAAGGATTTACCCTGATGACTGGAGTGCAAGGTGTGAGACTCCAGCGGGGGAGTAACGGTTGGTTGAGACCCCGCAGGCGAAGCCGAGGAGGCTCAAGCACCGTCCCGCGGAAAGCGAACACCTGGAACGGAAGTCATCAGGAGTGTGTATGCAATAAACACTAGTTTTTTAAAGTTAAATTCACTATAATACTTGAGGGGAGGTGAAAGTTATGGCAGATGTATTAGAGCGTGTAACAAAGATCATTGTTGATCGTTTAGGTGTAGACGAGTCCGAGGTGAACCTTGACTCCAAATTCAAAGACGATTTGGGTGCTGACTCTCTTGATGTAGTTGAACTAGTAATGGAACTTGAAGACGAGTTTGATATGGAAATTTCAGACGACGAAGCAGAAAACATTACAACAGTTGCCGATGCGGTAAACTACATAAAAGCAAACGCTTAATCTTTCTTGATTGTCCCACTAAGGTGGGACTTTTTGTTTTTATGGGCATAATAAACCTTGAAATTCAGGATAAAAATACCTTTTAGCGATAAAAGATTCCGGAATATACATAATTTCAAGCAAGTTGCTATTTGTATCCTCTAAATAATTTGTTAAAATAGTAATGTTATACAACTTTCATCATCAAAAAAGAAGAACGTTGCCATCTTAGTGAAAGAAGATTGTATGTTGGAGGCTCCTTTACATGACCAGAAACAGAAGTAGAATAAATGAAATGAAAAACGAAGCGACAAAAAAGAACTTTGTTATGCTTCAAGAAAAACTAGGAGTTAAGTTTCATAATGAGAAACTTTTATATCAAGCTTTCACCCATTCATCCTATGTGAATGAGCATCGCAGAAAGCCTTACGAGGACAATGAGCGTTTGGAATTTTTGGGTGACGCTGTTTTAGAGTTGACCATTTCTCAATTTTTATATAAAAAATATCCAATGATGAGTGAAGGTCAATTAACAAAACTAAGAGCGTCTATTGTATGTGAACCTTCTTTGGTTTCATTCGCCAATGATCTTTCGTTCGGACAATATGTACTGCTTGGTAAAGGAGAAGAAATAACAGGCGGAAGAGCAAGACCAGCATTGCTTGCCGATGTTTTTGAGGCATTTATCGGCGCATTGTATCTGGACCTTGGCCTGGAGACTGTTTTCGAGTTCCTTGAAAAGTATGTGTATCCAAAAATTAATGAAGGTGCTTTTTCTCATGTGATGGATTTCAAAAGTCAGCTGCAAGAGATGATACAACGAAACGCACTAGGAGTAATTGAGTATGAAGTGCTAGAAGAAAAAGGACCGGCCCACAACCGTGAGTTTGTGTCTAAGGTCTCTTTGAATAAAGAAGAGATGGGGATTGGAGTCGGCCGTTCCAAAAAAGAAGCAGAACAACATGCCGCTCAGTTTGCTCTCCAGAAACTAAAAAAAGTCAGAAAATGAAGGTAGGCGATTCTCTGGTGTCTCAATATACCTTGAAGGATCGCTTACTTTTCTGTTACATAAGGCCCTAATGTTAAGAAACTAAACGAGGTGAGGAATATGTACCTCAAACGATTGGAAGTAGTAGGATTTAAGTCGTTTGCTGAAAAAATATCCGTTGATTTCGTACCAGGTGTAACAGCCGTTGTAGGTCCGAATGGAAGCGGAAAAAGTAATATTATCGATGCCATCAGATGGGTGCTGGGGGAACAATCAGCCAAATCCCTACGCGGTTCCAAAATGGAAGATATCATTTTTGCCGGCAGTGATAGCAGAAGAGCATTAAATATGGCAGAGGTTACACTTACCCTTGATAACAGTAATCGCATCTTGCCGATTGATTATATGGAAGTGAGCGTTACAAGAAGGGCGCTAAGATCCGGTGACAGTGAATTCCTGATAAATAAACAAACTTGCAGATTAAAAGACATTGTAGACCTTTTCATGGATTCCGGTCTTGGAAAGGAAGCCTTTTCCATCATCAGTCAAGGAAAAGTGGAAGAAATACTGAGCAGTAAATCAGAAGAGCGTCGAAGTATATTTGAAGAAGCGGCTGGCGTGCTTAAATACAAATCCAGAAAAAAGAAAGCGGAAAGTAAACTTATGGATACCCAAGAGAATCTTAACCGGGTATCAGATATTTTACACGAGCTGGAAGGGCAAGTGGAGCCGTTAAAAATACAAGCATCCATTGCCAAAGATTATCTGGAGAAAAAAGAAGAGCTTGAACAAATAGAAGTAGGCGTGACGGTGCACGAAATAGAAGAGCTTCATCAAAAATGGGAACAAAATTCTCTGGAAGTAAAAAACAGCACCGAAAAAGAGCTTGTCCTATCATCTGAATTGAGCCAAAAAGAAGCGACACTTGAAAAGTATAAGGACCAAGTGGCTGCTTTGGATGAATCCATTGATTCCTTGCAACAAGCCCTTTTAGTGGCGAGTTCAGAACTGGAGAAACTTGAAGGTAGAAAAGAAGTTCTGAAGGAACGTAAAAAGAACGCTACGACAAACCGTGCCCAATTAGAAAGTTCCTCGGTGGAGCTTGCTGAATTTATTGATGTTCAAAAGAAAAGATTGGAAAGCGAAAAACACCTTTTGGATACCCTTCGTCAAGAATTGGTATTAACAGAGCAGCAACTCAAGGAAAAACAGGTGATAAATGAACAGTTTGACCAAAATATCGAAGGTAAAATTGATGCCTTAAAAAGTGACTATATTGAACTTCTAAACAAACAGGCATCCATTCGCAACGAAATTTCTTATCTGGAGCAACAAGAAAAGCAAGAAGGCATGAAAGTAACCCGTCTGGATGAGGGGAACAGGAAATATGTCGATCTTAGGGCTAATACGCATCAAAAGAAAGAAAAAGTTCTAACTGACCATAAACAGGTACAGGAAGAGTTGAATCAAACTGTTGACCACTACAGAGCAGAGCAAACTAATCTGGAACAATTTAAACAGTCCTACCAGAAAAAAGAAACAACCTTGTATCAAGCATACCAATTCTTACAGCAAACACGTGCGCGAAAAGAAATGCTTGAAACCATGCAGGGGGATTTTACAGGATTCTTTCAAGGTGTTAAAGAAATTCTGAAAGCCAGGGATGAAAATAGGCTTACTGGAATTAAAGGGGCTGTTGCAGAACTCATCCAAGTAAATCAGGATGTGGAGACGGCAATCGAGATTGCCCTAGGAAGTGCGACCCAGCATATTGTTGTGGATAATGAGCAAAATGCGAGAAACTCCATCCAATATCTGAAAAAGAACGGGTTTGGCCGCGCGACGTTCCTGCCAATGACGGTCATGAAACCTAGGACATTATCAGACTATCAAGTGAATCAGATCAGTCAACATGAAGCTTTTGTAGGAATTGCCGCTTCTCTTGTGGAATACGACCAAGCTTATGAAAATATCGTCAATAACCTTTTGGGCACAATTGTCATTGCAAAAGACCTAAAAGGAGCCAATGCTTTGGCAGGAATCCTTCAGCACCGTTACCGCATCGTGACATTAGAAGGGGATGTAGTAAACCCCGGTGGTTCCATGACAGGCGGAGCCGTTAAACAAAAATCTAATTCTCTCTTAAGTCGAGGGCGTGAACTTGATTCTATTTCAGCTAAACTAGAAGAGATGGAAAATAAGACGGCCCTGCTTGAAGACCAGGTCAAGACACTTAAGAAGAAAATAGAAGAGAAAGAGTCTCAAGTTATAGAATTAAAGGGAACCGGTGAGGAACTAAGGTATAAGGAACAGCAGGTTGCAAGCCTTCTTCGGGAAGTGGAACTTGAAGAGAAAAATGTCAATGAACATTTGAGTTTATATGACTATGAAAAGCAACAGCTCACCATTTCCATGCAGGATGCTGTCAACAAAAAAGCAAAGCTGGATGCTGAGCTGAAGACGGTGGGAATGCAGGTTGCCGCTTTAGACAAAGAGATTGCGGAGCTCAATTCCTTAAGGTTGGAGCAACATGCAAACAAAGAGACCGTACAGAATGAACTGACACAACTTAAAGTTGATTATGCGAGTAAAAAAGAAAAGCTTACTAATCAATCAGAAAAAGTGGATACTATTGAAACAGACCTTGAACAAGCCACCGAAAGATTGACCGACATTAAAGAAGACCTATCTCTTTTACAAAGTGAAATGAATGATAATTCTTCAGGCGAACAAAAATTGGAAGTGGCTGCGGCTGAAAAGTTGCAAGATAAAAATACCACTATGAAGCTAATAGCAGAACGTCGTGCAGAAAGGCTTTCTTACCACGAAAAGGTGGAACAAGAAGAGCTTGAACTGAAAGACCTAAAAAGACAGTATAAACAACTTACTGAAGTTCTGAAGGCGGAAGAAGTGAAAATGAACCGTCTGGATGTGGAATTAGATAATAGACTTCACCATTTAAGGGAAGAGTATATGCTGTCCTTTGAAGCGGCAAAAGCAGATTATCCACTTGAGATGGAGATAGAAGAAGCGCGTAAGAAGTTGAAGCTGATCAAGCTTGCCATCGAGGAACTTGGCACAGTCAATATCGCTGCAATTGAGGAATATGATCGTGTAAGCGAGCGATACACATTCCTGAAGGAACAAAAGGACGATCTTCAAGAAGCAAAAGACACCTTGTTCCAAGTTATCGGTGAGATGGATGAGGAAATGAAAAAGCGCTTTGAAACAACCTTCACGAATATCCGTGCACATTTTCACGATGTGTTCCGCTCTTTATTTGGAGGGGGAAGGGCAGATCTTGTGTTAACAGATCCGTCAGACATGCTGAATACGGGCGTAGATATTGTGGCACAACCGCCTGGTAAAAAACTGCAGAATCTCGGCCTTTTATCAGGAGGAGAAAGAGCGTTAACGGCAATAGCCCTGCTGTTCTCCATACTTAAGGTAAGACCTGTTCCGTTCTGCATCCTCGATGAAGTAGAAGCGGCGCTTGATGAAGCAAACGTCCACCGTTTTGCCCAATATTTAAAACAGTTCAGTGAAGAAACCCAATTCATTGTCATCACCCACCGTAAGGGAACGATGGAATTCAGTGATGTCCTCTACGGGGTTACGATGCAAGAATCCGGCGTCTCTAAATTGGTCTCTGTCCGGTTAGAAGAATCCAAAGAACTTGTTAAATAGAGAGGAAGAGAATGAGAAAATGAGTTTCTTTAAAAAATTAAAAGAAAAGCTTACCACCCAAACAGATTCCGTAACGGAAAAATTCAGAGAAGGATTAACGAAAACTCGTGATTCCTTCTCTGGCAAAGTTAATGATCTTGTCGCTCGCTATCGCAAAGTCGATGAAGATTTCTTCGAAGAATTGGAGGAAATCTTAATCGGGGCGGATGTTGGCGTTAACACCGTGATGGAATTGATTGACGAGCTTAGAATGGAAGTAAAACGACGCAACATCCAAGATCCGCGCGAGGTTCAAAGTGTCATTTCTGAAAAGTTAGTGGAGATCTATCAATCCGGAGATGACGTGTCCCCGACCATCAATTTTCAACAAGACGGCTTAACGGTTGTTCTGGTTGTGGGTGTAAACGGAGTAGGGAAAACAACTTCTATAGGAAAAATAGCTAAGAAATTGAAGCAAGAGGGGAAGAGTGTTCTTCTTGCAGCAGGAGATACATTCCGTGCCGGTGCTATCGAGCAGCTTGAAGTATGGGGCGAGCGTGTAGGAGTGGATGTGATCAAGCAATCAGCGGGTTCAGATCCTGCAGCTGTTATGTATGATGCCCTTCAATCAGCTAAAGCTCGTAAAGTTGACGTACTTCTTTGTGATACAGCTGGTCGACTTCAAAACAAGGTTAATTTAATGAAGGAACTTGAAAAGGTGAAGCGTGTCATTGAGCGTGAGGTTCCAGGTGCACCGCATGAAGTCCTGCTTGTATTAGATGCAACGACTGGCCAGAATGCATTAAGCCAGGCGAAGATCTTTTCTGAAGCAACGAATGTCACGGGAATCGTTTTGACAAAGCTTGACGGCACCGCAAAAGGCGGAATCGTTTTGGCTATCCGAAATGAAATGAAGATTCCGGTCAAGTTTGTTGGTTTAGGAGAAAAAGCAGAAGACTTACAGGAATTTAATGCCGAGCAATATGTGTACGGATTATTTGCAGATATGATGGAAAAAGAAGAAGCACAAGAAAGCTAAAAAACGATATTACCTTTGGTCGCCCCTCTATCTTAAAGGGCGGCTTTTTTTAATAGTTAAGAAAGTATGTGAAACTGTTGATTTCCGTTCCAGGCGCTTCGCTTGCCTGCGGGCGGTGCGTGTCCGTGAGCCTCCTCATGCTTCGCCTTCCGGGGTCTCACCTGTCCCTTCCTCCTGCGGGCGTCTGCGCGCCTTCCACTCCAATCAACAAGAGACTTCGCTTAACTAAGGTTAATGAAAAACTATCTAATAGAGTTATCAGAAAGAGCATCAATGTTTCTTAACTTAATTTCTAGCTGTGGATTGGAGCAAATGGCGGAGACTCCAGCGGGGGAGTAACGGTAGCTTGAGACCCCACTACGAAGTGAGGAGGCTCCAGCACCGTCCCGCGGAAAGCGAAGCCATTTGCGGAAAGGAACAGCGGAGGTCAACCAACCAACTGAAGTTTAAAAGTATAAAAGAACCTAAGGTTTTTTACCTTATTTTTCATATCCTCGCTTTTTTATCAGGTCAAGAAAAAAACTTGACATTCCACATCTCAACCTGTAAACTAAGCTATTGTAAAGGCATTTCACTTAACAAGGGAGAGTGAAGAGGATGCTTGAAAAAACAACGAGAATGAACTATCTTTATGATTTCTATCAGTCGTTGTTAACACCAAAGCAACGAAGCTATATGTCTTTGTATTACTTAGATGATCACTCCCTTGGTGAGATAGCAGAGGAATATAACATAAGTCGTCAAGCAGTGTATGATAACATAAAACGTACAGAACAGATGCTTGAGCAATATGAAGAAAAGCTTTTGTTATTTCAAAAGTTTCAAGAGCGGCAGTCGCTTTTGCAGCAGATGAAGGATGAAGTCGAAAAAGCGGAAGCTCCGTTAAACGGCAAGTCTCTTTTAGCGCTGATCGAGTCGCTTGAGAAATTAGATTAGGGGGCGGCATACATGGCATTTGAAGGTTTAGCCGACCGTTTGCAAAATACGATACAGAAGATCCGTGGAAAAGGAAAAGTAAGCGAACAAGACGTTAAAGAAATGATGCGTGAAGTTCGACTGGCTCTACTGGAAGCGGATGTTAACTTCAAAGTAGTGAAAGACTTTGTAAAACGCGTGAATGAACGTGCAGTTGGACAAGAAGTCATGAAAAGTCTTACACCCGGTCAGCAAGTAATTAAAGTGGTAAAAGAAGAACTCACCGCACTTATGGGCGGAGAGCAAAGTAAAATCGCTGTGAGCAGCCGACCGCCGACCGTCATCATGATGGTAGGGCTACAAGGTGCTGGTAAAACGACGACAACCGGAAAGCTTGCAAACCTATTGCGCAAAAAGCACAATAGAAAGCCGCTTCTAGTTGCAGCGGATATTTACCGACCGGCAGCTATTAAACAGCTTGAAACACTTGGAAAACAACTCAGCATGCCTGTTTTCTCATTAGGAGATCAGGTAAGTCCCGTTGAAATCGCAAAGCAGGCCATCCAAAAGGCGAAAGATGAGCACCATGATTATGTGCTGATCGATACCGCAGGACGTCTGCATGTGGATGAAACATTAATGGACGAATTAAAGCAGGTTAAAGAAATTTCCAATCCGGATGAGATCTTCCTTGTTGTGGATGCAATGACAGGACAAGACGCTGTAAATGTAGCGCAAAGCTTCAATGAACAGCTTGGCTTGACTGGCGTTGTCTTAACAAAACTTGATGGAGATACTCGAGGTGGAGCTGCATTATCCGTAAAGGCGGTAACCAATACCCCGATCAAGTATATTGGTATGGGAGAAAAATTGGATGCCATCGAGCCTTTTCACCCTGAACGTATGGCCTCTCGTATTTTAGGTATGGGAGATGTGCTGACACTTATTGAGAAAGCACAGTCGAATGTGGACGAAGAGAAAGCCAAGGAGCTTGAACAGAAGCTGCGTACGATGAACTTTACGTTTGATGATTTCCTGGAACAGCTTGGCCAAGTGAGAAACATGGGTCCTCTTGATGAAATCCTGGGAATGATACCTGGAGCCAACAAGATGAAAGGCTTAAAAAATGTCCAGGTGGATGAAAAGCAGATTGGTCACGTTGAGGCAATCATTCAATCCATGACCAAAGCGGAGAAAGATAATCCAGATCTGATCAATGCAAGCCGCAAAAAGCGGATAGCAAAAGGTAGCGGACGACCTATTCAGGAAGTAAACCGTCTACTTAAACAATTTGAAGAGATGAAGAAAATGATGAAACAGATGACAAGCATGCAAAAAGGAAAAGGCAAAAAAGGCGGCTTCAAATTTCCTTTCATGTAAGCATCCACAGCATTTTTTCTCTTAATAAATAAAGTGACAAGAAAAAACACTTTACAAACAAGTAACTACTTGTTATCATACTATCTTGTGTGAAATATTTTCGGAGGTGCTATATTAAATGGCAGTAAAAATTCGTTTAAAACGTATGGGTTCTAAAAAATCCCCATTCTATCGTATTGTAGTAGCAGATTCTCGTTCTCCTCGTGATGGACGTTTCATTGAAACAGTTGGAACTTACAACCCTGTAATTCAACCAGCTGAAGTAAAAATCAATGAAGAACTAGCTCTTAAATGGTTACAAGATGGCGCGAAGCCTTCTGATACAGTTCGTAACCTTTTCTCTAACGAAGGTATTATGGAAAAATTCCACAATGCCAAATTAGGTAAGTAAGAGGCAAAATGACAAAACTAATCCAAACAATTGTGACGTCGTTGGTAGATCATCCAGAAAATGTAGTGGTTACGGAAAAAGAAACAGGTAATGTTCTTACGTATCAACTTACTGTACATCAAGATGATTTAGGGAAAGTGATTGGCAAGCAGGGGAGAATTGCAAAAGCAATCCGAACAGTTTTGTTCGCTGCTGCTTCTCACGAGAATAAACGAGTGCAATTAGAGATTATGGAGTAGGGGGAGGCTTTAGGGCTTCCCCTTTTCTTATGGTTGAAGAATGATAATAACAATTAACAAAAAGATTTAAGTGTTCCCTTTAAAGGGTACGCTATGATACATAAAACAGTTAAGTGCTGCGCGTGGAGGTGCATGAAATGTCAAAATGGTTCAACGTAGGGAAACTTGTTAATACCCACGGGATAAAAGGTGAGGTGCGTGTTGTTTCCAGGACGGATTTTCCTGATGAGCGTTATAAAAAGGGAAATCTACTCTACTTATTCTTGCCAAACGAAAAGGAACCTGTAGAAGTTAAGGTAGCATCCAGAAGGGTACATAAATCCTTCGACCTTCTCACATTTGAAGGGTTCCATAATGTAAACGAAGTGGAAAAGTTCAAAGGTGCGATTGTTAAGGTTCCTGAAGATCAACTAGGCGAACTGGAAGAAGGGGAATATTACTTCCACGAAATCGTTGGCTGCAAGGTCATCCTCCAGGAAACGATGGAGGAGATAGGTACGGTTAAGGAAGTACTGACACCGGGAGCAAACGATGTTTGGGTGATTAAGGCAAAGAAAGGGAAGGACATCTTAATCCCTTATATTGATCAAGTAGTAAAGAAAGTGGATGTGAAAGAGAAGACAATCATCATAGAGCCATTAGAAGGGCTGTTTTAATATGAAGATTGACATTCTTTCCATTTTTCCTGAAATGTTTACAGGTGTCCTCGGAGCTTCCATACTGAACAAAGCTGCGGAGAAAGGTGCCGTTCAATACAGTGTGACCGATTTCAGAGAATTTGCGGACAACAAACATAAGACAGTCGATGACTATCCTTATGGAGGCGGAGCTGGAATGGTGCTCAAGGCCCAGCCGATCTTTGATGCCGTATCATCTCTTGCAGAGGCTAACCAAACTGTCAAAAAGCCGAGAGTTATTCTGATGTGTCCACAAGGAGAGCGGTACACGCAAAAAAAAGCAGAAGAACTGGCGCAAGAAGAGCACCTGATCTTCATTTGCGGTCATTATGAAGGTTATGACGAACGAATTAGAGAACATGTTGTTACAGATGAGATTTCCATTGGCGACTATGTTCTTACTGGCGGGGAACTTGCTTCAATGGTCATTGTAGACAGTGTGGTCCGGTTACTTCCGGATGTATTAGGAAAAGCTGCTTCCCATGAACAGGACAGTTTCAGTACCGGGATGCTTGAACACCCCCATTATACAAGGCCGGCTGATTTCCGCGGTATGAAAGTGCCGGATGTACTTCTCTCAGGAAATCATGCACATATTGAAGAATGGCGGACAAAAGAGTCTATCAGAAGAACTTGGAACAGAAGACCTGACTTGTTTGATGACTATCCATTAACAGATCAGCAGCAAGTATGGCTTAATGAAATTAAAAAAGAGGATAAGGCGTATTGATTTTATTTTTCTAATATGCTATTATACTCTTTGTGACTTAGCTATCGCTATGTCTAAAAACGATGTTCCGCTGCATCAAATAAGTATGGTATGAGCATCTGTGGAAAAGGAGCAGAAAACTATGCAAAAATTAATCCAAGATATTACTCAAGAGCAGTTGAAAACTGATCTTCCTTCTTTCCGTCCTGGTGACACTGTACGTGTTAACGTTAAGGTTGTAGAGGGAACGCGTGAGCGTATTCAGGTGTATGAAGGAGTAGTAATCAAACGTCGTGGCGGCGGAATCAGCGAAACTTTCACAGTTCGTAAGATCTCTTACGGTGTTGGAGTTGAGCGTGCATTCCCACTACACTCCCCTAAAATTGAGGGAATTGATGTAGTTCGTCGTGGTAAAGTACGTCGTGCGAAACTTTACTACCTACGTGCATTACGTGGTAAAAAAGCGCGTATCAAAGAGATTCGATAATCAAAGGGGGAGCTTGGAGACAAGCTCTCTTTTTTTACTAAAAAAATGGCTGCGCAATATCTATAGTTTTGTATAAACAAAAACAAGGTATATAATTGAAGTAGAATTACATATAAATTCTCATTTATATAAGAGAACATAATGAAAACGGCGGAGGAACAGATATGGCACGTTCTAAAAATGAGCTTTGGGAATGGGTAAAGGCCTTAGCTATCGCAGTAATTCTTGCAGCAGCAATACGTTATTTCTTTTTTGCACCGATTGTGGTAGATGGTGATTCCATGATGCCCACTCTGCATAATCAGGATAGGATGATTGTCAACAAGATTGGATATCAAATTGGGGAACCGGAACGATTTGACATCGTGGTGTTTCATGCAACAGAAGACAAGGACTATATCAAGCGTGTCATCGGCTTGCCTGGCGACGAAGTGGAATATCGGGATGATGTCCTGTATATCAACGGAGTAGCATATGAAGAGCCGTATTTGGACAGCTATAAGGCTCAGTATCCTGATGGACCATTAACGGAAGATTTCACATTGGAAGAAAAGACAGGCCTTAAAAAAGTGCCAAAAGGTCATCTATTTGTAATGGGAGATAACCGCAGATTCAGTAAGGATGGCCGTCATATCGGAACAGTGCCGCAAGAAGAAGTATTAGGCAAAACCAATATCGTCTACTGGCCGCTATCAGACTTAAGGATGGTAAAATAAAATAGTTTTTTGCAAGGACTTCAGGAGGCAATTCTCATGACAATACAGTGGTTTCCCGGGCATATGGCGAAAGCCCGCAGACAAGTAACAGAAAAACTTAAATTGATTGATATCGTCTATGAATTGGTAGATGCGCGAATCCCCGTTTCATCACGAAACCCAATGATCGACGAAATCATTTCCAATAAGCCAAGAATCATCCTGCTTAACAAAGCAGATATGGCAGATGCCAAGATAACACGTGAATGGCTCGACTATTTCAATCTTCCAGGTTCATCGACAAAAGCCATTGCCATCGACTCTCAAACTGGCAAAGGAATTCAACAGATTGCAACATTATCAAAAGAGCTGTTAAAAGAGAAGTTTGATAAAATGCAATCCCGCGGAATCAGACCAAGAGCAATCAGAGCGTTGATTGTTGGTATTCCCAATGTTGGAAAATCAACGCTGATTAACAGGCTGGCGAAGAAGAATATCGCTCAAACAGGAGACAGGCCTGGTGTTACAAAGGCTCAGCAATGGGTAAAAGTCGGCAAAGAATTAGAACTGCTTGATACGCCTGGAATTCTCTGGCCGAAATTTGAGGATCAGGAGGTCGGCTACCGCTTAGCTACCACTGGTGCTATTAAAGATACCATTATCAATCTGCAGGATATTGCAGTATTTGCTTTAAGATTTTTAACCGACGCTTACCCTGAAAGATTGAAGGAGCGTTACGGTCTTGAGGAAATACCAGAGGATATTGTCGAACTTTTTGATGCAATAGGCTCTAAACGCGGCTGTAAAATGAGCGGTGGACATATCGATTATGATAAGACTGCGGAATTGGTTATTCGTGAAATACGATCAGAGAAGCTTGGGAAAATCAGTTTAGAAAGACCAGAAAAACTCTAGAAAAAGGCTGTCATCCGTGCAGCCTTTTTCTTTTGGAAAAATGGAGTGGAAAATGTGGCAAAGTTGTCGATAAAAGAAATAGAACAAATATTAGCCGAAACAGAAAATGAGCAAGATCCTTTCCTCCTGTCTATAAAGAGTGATGAACGGAAAGGTGTACAGGTGCTTTTAAGTAGATGGGAAAAGCGGCAACAGGAGAAACAGAAGCTTATAGATCAGTTTATAGAAATGCAAAAATATGAACGTGCTCATTGGGAGAAGGGGTCCCGGTATATTGCCGGAATAGATGAAGTTGGTCGGGGTCCTTTGGCCGGACCGGTCGTTGCAGCTGCGGTGATTTTGCCCGAAGATTTTCAGTTGTACGGACTTACAGACTCAAAAAAACTCAGCCCGCAAAAACGTGAGCTCTTTTATGATTATATAAAAAAGAATGCCCTTAGTTACGGAATAGGAATAGTCATGCCGAGCGATATAGATAAGGTAAATATATACGAAGCAACCAAGCTTGCCATGATGGAAGCTGTGAAAAACCTTTCCCTCACACCTGATCATCTCCTGATTGATGCGATGAAACTAGATGTAGATATAGCACAAACATCCATCATAAAGGGGGATGCCACTAGTATTTCCATCGCAGCAGCATCCGTGTTGGCTAAAGAGACAAGGGATGCATATATGAAGAACCTTGCTGGTGAATTTCCACAGTACGGCTTTGACAAAAATATGGGATATGGAACCCGAGAGCATCTAATCGCTTTAGAAGAAGTAGGGGTGACCCGAGAACATCGTCGATCATTCTCACCAGTAAAGGAAATGGTTGACTAAAAGGAGTTAGCTATGAACATTTCACAGTTAGGTGCTGGAATCGGAAAAGCCCAAAACCAAACGACACCTTTTCCTGCCGCTTCACAAACAGCGCAGGAAAGCACTCAGGCACTTGTAACCCAAATAGGGGGTAAGGTGCCTTCAACCTCTTTAAAAGAAGTAACAGAGGCAATAGACAGCCTTTCCCCATTACAAAAAGATAAAGCTATGGAACTGGTTAAAGTATTAGTGCAGCGAAATGGACTTTCTAACCTACCTGAGAAGCTTCAAATGATGGTCACCAGTTTTTCGGATAAGGAAACGACTCTACAAAATCTTGCCAAAGTGGAAACTTATCTTGAGAAAGCAAATCTTCCAACACCAGTTCAGGAAAAACTCATAGATGTCATTCGAAACATGCAACTTCCACAAACTCTTAACACCAAAACAGAGGCATTGCATTTTATTAAACAAATACTTCCCTTACTTGGATTGAATTTCGAACATGACCTAAGCAACTTTATTCGACAGGGCCAGCCTTTATCAGAGGCCAAGTTAGAACAGCTGAAGCCATTACTCTTGAATTATATGAACCAGGCAACAACTCCTGAAGAGAAAGCTTCCATCGGTCAGCTCATTTCCAAATTAACGAGTTTTCAACTATTAACAAGAGAAGAAGGCAACCTGCATCATGTTTTTTTACCGATTCCTGTTAACATGGAGAATGAATCAAAAGAATGGTATGTGCATATAAGCTCCAAAAAAAAGAACGAGGAACTTGATCCCGAATATTGCCGTGTCGTTCTATTGCTAGATCTACCTTTATTTTCTTCCGTAATGGTGGACGTACTCGTTCAAAAGAAAGTGATCAGCATTTCCTTCCAACATTCTTATCCTGCACTAGAATCACGGGTGCAAAAAAGCGCACTTCTTCTTAAGCGGAAGCTTGCTGATACAGGCTATACATTAAGCAATGTGAAAACAGAATGCAAGGAACTAAAAACAACTCCTGGGATGCCTTTGGATTATCTAAAGGCCATATTGGCGCCGCCACAGGAAGGGGTGGACATCCGAATATGACTAAAGACATCATAAAAAGAAAAAAAGCAGTTGCCATAAAGTATGAACAAAATAAAAGTGTTGCACCTGTTGTACAGGCAAAGGGTACTGGACTCATCGCTGAAAACATTCTTGAGGAAGCCAAAAAGCATAATATCCCCATACAGGAGGATCAGGCATTATTGGAAATCCTGATGGAATTAGAATTAAATGAAACAATACCTGAAGAGTTATATGAAGTGGTAGCCGAAGTCTTGGCCTATGTGTACAACCTTCATAAAGAAGAGAAAAAGAATGTGAAAAACACCACGTGAAGGTTTTTTAACATAATGAAAATAGATTGAATAATCTGTCAAATTACACACCTTATTGCGAATTGGCTTCTTTTTATCGACAAAATAGGATGTCAATCTATTAATTTTTTGAAAATAGTATAATATTTTTGCAGAAAGGTAGACATTTGATGGCGCATTTAATAAAATGAAAGCGCAGTCTATTTTTAAATAATGTTCTGTTATACATAAGATTGGAGGATGGGAAATGAATATCCATGAATATCAAGGAAAAGAGATCCTCAGAAAATACGGGGTGGCTGTTCCAAATGGCCGTGTAGCGTTCACTGTTGAAGAAGCAGTAGAAGCTGCAAAAGAACTGGGAACAGAAGTTTGTGTAGTGAAGGCGCAAATTCACGCTGGTGGCCGCGGTAAAGCGGGCGGAGTGAAAGTTGCCAAAAACTTGGATGAAGTTCGTGAATATGCGGGTGAAATCCTAGGCAAAACGTTAATAACTCATCAAACAGGTCCAGAAGGTAAGGAAGTAAAACGCTTACTTATCGAAGAGGGATGCGACATCAAGAAAGAGTACTATATCGGACTTGTATTAGACCGTGCAACTTCCCGAGTTGTACTAATGGCATCTGAAGAAGGCGGAACAGAAATTGAAGAAGTGGCAGAGCAAACGCCAGAAAAAATCTTCAAAGAAGTGGTTGATCCTGTTGTAGGATTAACAGGTTTCCAAGCTCGTCGCATTGCATTCAACATCAACATTCCAAAAGAGTTGGTTGGACAAGCGGTTAAATTCATGATGAGCCTTTATACAGCTTTCGTGGAGAAAGACTGCTCCATCGCAGAAATCAATCCACTTGTGGTGACGGGTGACGCGAAGGTTATGGCATTGGATGCAAAGCTTAACTTCGACTCCAATGCACTATACCGCCACAAGGACATTTTAGAATACCGTGATTTGGAAGAAGAAGATGCAAAAGAAATCGAAGCTTCCAAATACGATCTAAGCTACATTTCACTTGATGGAAATATCGGATGTATGGTAAATGGTGCCGGCCTTGCTATGGCGACTATGGATATTATCAAACATTATGGTGGAGACCCTGCTAACTTCCTGGACGTTGGGGGCGGAGCAACTGCTGAGAAAGTAACTGAAGCTTTCAAGATTATCCTTTCTGATGATAATGTAAAAGGAATTTTCGTTAACATTTTCGGTGGAATCATGAAGTGTGACATCATCGCTACAGGTGTTGTGGAAGCAGCGAAACAAGTAGGACTTGAAGTTCCTCTAGTAGTGCGTTTGGAAGGTACAAACGTAGACTTAGGTAAACAAATCTTACGTGAATCTGGCTTAAACATCGTAGCAGCAGAATCCATGGCTGATGGTGCACAAAAAATCGTAGCGCAAGTAGGATAAGAAAGGCAGGGGACATTCATGAGTGTATTTATTAATAAAGATACAAAAGTAATCGTACAAGGTATTACTGGTTCCACAGCGTTGTTCCATACAAAGCAAATGCTTGAGTATGGCACACAAATCGTTGGTGGTGTTACACCAGGTAAAGGCGGCACTGAAGTTGAAGGTGTACCTGTATTCAATACAGTAGAAGAAGCTGTCAAGGCTACTGGTGCAAATGCATCTGTCATCTATGTACCGGCTCCATTTGCTGCAGATGCAATCATGGAAGCGGTAGATGCAGAGCTTGACTTGGCTATTTGTATTACAGAGCATATTCCTGTACTTGATATGGTAAAAGTGAAGCGTTATATGGAAGGGAAAAAGACTCGTCTTGTTGGTCCTAACTGCCCTGGCGTTATCACTCCTGGTGAGTGCAAGATCGGAATCATGCCTGGCTATATCCACACAAAAGGCCATGTTGGAGTTGTTTCCCGTTCTGGTACATTAACGTACGAAGCGGTTCACCAATTATCTCAAGAAGGCATCGGTCAATCTACAGCAGTAGGTATCGGTGGAGACCCGGTTAACGGAACTGATTTCATTGATGTATTAAAAGCATTCAATGAAGATGAAGATACGTATGCAGTTATCATGATCGGTGAAATCGGCGGAACAGCTGAAGAAGAAGCTGCTCTTTGGGTAAAAGAGAACATGACTAAACCTGTTGTCGGCTTCATCGGCGGCCGTACTGCACCTCCTGGTAAGCGTATGGGTCACGCAGGAGCAATCATCTCCGGCGGTAAAGGTACTGCAGATGAGAAGATCCGTGTGATGAATGAGTGTGGCATTGAAGTTGCTGATACTCCATCTGTTATGGGTGAAACGCTTATCAAAGTTATTAAAGAGCAAGGCATTTACGATAAATGTAAAACTCACTAATATTAATATCGGAAAAGGGATAGTCGAGTCAGGCTATCCCCGTTTCCGTTTCTAATGAAAGAGGTGTATTGCGTATATGCAAATGGAAAAAAGAAGATTGATAACACTGCATCATTGTCCAGGTCTCACCTTAAAGACACTCCAAAACCTACTAATGAAAGATCCCACGCTTGAACGTCTATACACCATGAACCCTTCTGATATTGCTTCCTATTTCACCACTACTCAAAAGCAAGCACAGTCCATTTATCACCATATCCGCCACAATAATGTCTCCCAGCTTCTCTCTATTTATAAAGAGCAAAGCATAGAACCATTAACCATTTGGGATAAAGGTTATCCTGCCTTACTAAAAGAAATATACGACCCCCCAGTTGTCCTATATGCAAAAGGGAATCGGGAACTGTTCAATACCAGGATGCTTGGAATAGTCGGTGCCAGATTGATGTCTTCTTATGGTAATCACGCTTTAAATAAGTTGATTCCTCCGCTACTAAAAGAAGAATTTACAATTGTTAGCGGATTGGCAAAAGGGGTGGACATTTCTGCTCATCAATTAGCAATGGAAAGGGGAGGAAACACTATCGCTGTTTTAGGAAGTGGTTTATTTCATATCTATCCAAAAGAACACCAATCTTTTGCCGAGGAAATTGCCTCTCACCATCTTCTCCTCTCAGAATATCCTCCTTACACACCCCCAACAAGATGGAGTTTCCCACAGAGAAATCGTATTATCAGCGGTTTAAGTGAAGGAGTAATCATTATTGAAGCGAAAGAGAAAAGCGGGTCCCTCATTACTGCAGATCAAGCGATGGATCAAGGAAGAGAGGTGTTTGCTGTTCCAGGTTCCATACTTTCTGAAACCTCTAAAGGAACAAATGCGCTTATCCAACAGGGAGCAAAACTTGTGAGCAGTCATCATGATATATTAGAAGAATTGAGTAGCCGTGAAATGGTAAAAATAAAAAAATAGTAAAAGAGATTACAATTAAGTGACAAAAAATTAACTATTTTTGAGAGAATTTTCGTTTTTCACTTTACAAATCAATATATGTCTATATTATTATAGGGTACAATGATATTAAAAATTGTACCCTTTTCCCTTTATAAGATAGACTATTCTAATGAGAAAAGTTTGCAGAGGCAAGTATATAAAGAAGATTCTGTGTCTACATATAATACATAAGGATAACCGGGATGTTTAATGAAGGTAAAACTAGGAAATTACATAAATTATTGAAAAGCCCTGTTTGACAAACGGTTACATAATATTTGATAATGGTGAAGATTTATAATAATAGACAAAACAAAAATGAAAATAGAAGCTAAAAACTTTGAGAAAACTCATCATCTTAATGTTTTTTCTGAGAATTTACCCTCTTGAGGAGGATTATTGAATGGCAGATTATTTAGTGATTGTGGAATCACCAGCAAAAGCGAAGACAATTGAACGATATTTAGGAAAAAAATATAAAGTGAAAGCCTCCATGGGGCATGTTAGAGACTTACCTAAAAGTCAAATGGGTGTTAATGTCGACCATGAATTTGAGCCTAAATATATTACTATCAGAGGGAAAGGTCCCGTCCTGAAGGAATTAAAAACAGCTGCTAAAAAAGCGAAGAAAATTTTTCTCGCGGCTGACCCGGATCGCGAAGGGGAAGCGATCGCATGGCATCTTGCTCACAGTCTCGATATTGATATCACATCTGATTGTCGGGTTGTTTTTAATGAAATAACAAAAGATGCAATTAAGGAATCATTCAAACATCCAAGACCTATCAACCTTGATGTAGTGGACGCTCAACAGGCAAGAAGGATCTTAGATCGACTTGTGGGCTACAATATTAGCCCTTTATTATGGAAGAAAGTGAAAAAGGGATTAAGTGCAGGTCGCGTTCAATCTGTTGCTGTACGGTTAGTCATTGAACGAGAGCAAGAGATAAATGCTTTTGAACCGGAAGAGTACTGGTCCATAAAAAGCAGCTTCCTGACAAGTAAATCAAAAGAATTTGAAGCAAGCTTCTATGGCGTAGACGGAAAGAAGACAGAGCTTAAATCTGAAGCGGATGTCAATGAGGTTCTTGGAAGACTTGAGGGCAACTCTTTTGAAATTAAGAGTGTAACCAAAAAGGAACGTAAACGTAATCCAGCCCTTCCTTTCATCACATCTTCCTTGCAACAGGAAGCTGCGCGTAAACTTAACTTCCGTGCAAAGAAAACGATGATGATGGCACAGCAGCTCTATGAGGGCATTGAGCTTGGAAAAGAAGGTACGGTCGGTCTTATCACCTATATGCGTACGGATTCAACCCGTATTTCAGAAACCGCAAAAAAAGAAGCGGTGGAATATATTGAAAAGACATATGGCAAACAATTTGTTTCTACTGAAGAAAGAAAAGAAACAAAAAAGAGCAATGCACAGGATGCCCATGAAGCGATTCGTCCAACTTCTACCATGAAGGACCCTCAGTCGATTAAAGAGTATTTATCACGAGATCAATTCCGTTTGTATAAATTGATTTGGGAGCGTTTTGTTGCAAGTCAAATGGCACCTGCCATTTTGGATACGGTCAGTGTGGACTTAACGCAAAATGATGTTCAATTCCGTGCGACAGGATCCACAGTCAAGTTCGCAGGCTTCATGAAAGTATATGTGGAAGGTAATGACGATCAACAGGAAGAAAAAGAGAACCTGTTGCCTCCTTTAGAGAAAGGTGATACCGTCTTCTCCAAAGATATCGATCAAAAGCAACATTTCACACAACCTCCACCAAGGTACACAGAGGCAAGACTGGTACGTACCCTTGAAGAGTTGGGAATAGGTAGACCGTCAACATATGCACCTACATTGGATACTATCCAGAAAAGGGGGTATGTAGCGCTTGATAATAAACGTTTTGTTCCTACTGAGCTTGGACAGATTGTCATCCAATTGATACTGGAATTCTTCCCGGAGATCATTAATGTCGAGTTTACTGCGGATCTTGAAACGAACTTGGATAATGTGGAAGATGGAAAAGTAAATTGGGTCAATATCATTGACGGTTTTTATCATGAATTTGCCAAGCGTTTAGAAAAAGCGGAAGCGGAAATGCAAGAAATTGAAATTAAAGATGAGCCCGCAGGTGAGGATTGTGAACTTTGTGGTCACGAAATGGTCTTTAAGATGGGAAGATACGGAAAGTTCATGGCGTGCTCCAATTTCCCTGACTGCCGCAATACAAAACCTATCGTAAAAGATATCGGGGTCCCATGTCCTAAATGTGAAAAAGGGAATATTGTGGAAAGAAAAAGTAAAAAGAAACGAATTTTCTATGGCTGTGACCAATACCCTACCTGTGAATTCCTATCATGGGATAAGCCTATTGCCAGAAAATGTCCAAAGTGTGAATCTTTACTGGTCGAGAAAAAGCTTAAAAAAGGTGTACAGGTTCAGTGCGTAGAGTGCGATTATAAAGAAGAACCACAAGGATAAGCTTAAAGTAAAGAGGGGACTGACACTTGAGTGGTTGGGTCAGCCCTTTTTCCTTTGTAAAAAAAATAGTGAATGCAGCAATAATTTTACAACGTTTTTGGAGGTATCAGTTATGATAAACACGGTAGTTAATGTAATTGGAGCGGGCCTTGCCGGCAGTGAAGCAGCATGGCAGCTTGCAAATAGAGGGATTCAAGTGCATCTATATGAAATGCGCCCAGTCAAACAAACTCCTGCCCATCATACAGATAAATTCGCAGAGCTTGTTTGCTCCAATTCCTTACGCGCGAACAACTTGACAAATGCAGTTGGAGTGCTAAAAGAAGAGATGAGAATGCTTGACTCCGTCATTATCCGTTCAGCAGATGACTGTGCGGTTCCTGCGGGTGGTGCTCTTGCAGTGGACAGACATGAATTTGCGGCTAAAGTTACGGAAAGAGTAAAAGAACATCCTAATGTGACCGTATTTAATGAAGAAATGGAACAGATCCCGGAAGGACCGACTATCATTTCAACTGGACCGCTAACGTCCAAAGCCCTTTCAGACCAGCTTCGCTCCTTAACAGGCGAAGAGTATCTATACTTCTACGATGCTGCAGCTCCAATCATTGAAAAAGACAGCATCAACATGGATATTGTTTATCTAAAATCGCGTTATGATAAAGGGGAAGCCGCCTACTTGAATTGCCCGATGACTGAAGAGCAGTTCAACCGTTTCTATGATGCTTTGGTGGAAGCGGAAACCGTTCCATTAAAGGAATTTGAAAAGGAGATTTTCTTTGAAGGGTGTATGCCGATCGAAGTCATGGCAAACCGCGGTAAGAAAACGATGCTTTTTGGACCTTTAAAGCCGGTTGGCTTAGAGGATCCTAAAACAGACAAACGCCCTTATGCAGTCGTGCAACTTCGTCAGGATGATGCGGCAGGCACTTTGTATAATATTGTTGGTTTTCAGACACATTTAAAATGGGGCCCGCAAAAAGAAGTGATCCGACTAATTCCTGGTTTGGAAAATGCAGAGATCGTACGATATGGTGTCATGCACCGCAATACCTTTATCAATTCTCCTAACCTGTTGAAACCAACCTATCAATTCAAAGAAAGAGATGATCTTTTCTTTGCCGGTCAAATGACAGGGGTGGAAGGTTATGTGGAATCTGCAGCGTCAGGGCTAATAGCCGGGATGAATGCAGCACGCCTCGTTCTTGGAGAGGAACCGTTGGTGTTCCCTAAAGAAACCGCGATTGGAAGTATGGCACATTATATTACTTCTACAAACGCGAAAAACTTCCAACCGATGAATGCAAACTTTGGGCTATTCCCAGAGCTTCCGAAAAAGATTAAAAATAAACAAGAGCGTAATGAAGCGCATGCTAGGAGAGCGCTGGAAACAATTCAGAATTTTGTAAAAAATTAATCAAATTAATTGCAAGGGCTACTAAATTGTGATAATATTTAGTAGCCCTTGTGAGGTGATAAATATGCAAAATGTTAACGTTCCATTAATTTCTTTTCTAGAATATTTACAAATTGAAAAAAATTACTCAAAATATACTATTGTATTTTATCAGAAGGATATTGAAGATTTTTTTGATTTTATGAAAGAGGAAGCCATTTCAAGCATTAATGAAGTCACTCATACAGAAGCACGTATGTATTTAACCAGGCTGCATCAAAAGAAATACGCACGAAAATCGGTTGCAAGAAAAACATCAAGCTTACGCAGCTTCTATAAGTTTCTACTGCGGGAGGAAAAAGTGGAGCAAAACCCTTTTACCAGTGTTTCCTTGCCAAAACAGGAAAAGCGACTTCCACAGTTCCTCTACAGTGAAGAGCTTGATAAGTTGTTTGCTGTATCAGATCTGGAAACACCATTAGGTCAGAGGAATCAAGCCATTTTGGAATTGCTCTATGCAACTGGCATCCGAATTAGTGAATGTTGTCACATTCAAATACAAGATATTGACTTTCAAGTCGGTACCATCCTTGTCACTGGAAAAGGGAATAAACAGCGTTATATCCCGTTTGGAAGTTTTGCACAAGATGCAATAAAGACCTATTTGGAAGACGGCCGCAAGTCACTGCTTGAAAAGCAAAAAACACCTAATTCCACCAAGCATCTTTTTCTTAATTTCCGTGGAGGTGCTCTAACCCCACGCGGTGTAAGGCTAATACTTAATGACATGGTACAACAGGCATGTTCAACCTTACATATTAGTCCACATATGCTCAGGCATACTTTTGCCACGCATATGTTAAATGAAGGAGCAGACCTTCGTGTTGTGCAAGAATTGCTCGGACATGCCAGTTTATCATCCACCCAAATCTATACACATGTGACAAAAGAACATTTACAAAAGACGTATAATCAATTTCATCCTCGTGCATGAGGAACGAATGGAGGATCTTTTCATGTCATCATTTCATGCTACCACGATATTTGCAGTCCAACATAAAGGACAATGCGCAATGTCTGGTGACGGTCAGGTTACCTTTGGAAACGCAGTTGTCATGAAGCATACAGCACGAAAAGTGCGCAAGCTTTTTAACGGAAGGATCCTTGCAGGTTTTGCCGGATCTGTGGCAGATGCATTTACCTTGTTCGAGATGTTTGAGGCAAAGCTTGAGGAATATAACGGCAATATCCAACGCTCAGCAGTTGAGCTTGCCAAAGAATGGCGTAGCGATAAAGTGTTGAGAAAGTTGGAAGCCATGTTGATTGTAATGGATGAGTCGAGCATGTTGTTAGTTTCCGGAACGGGTGAAGTCATTGAACCTGATGACGGAATACTTGCGATTGGTTCAGGCGGGAACTATGCACTTTCTGCAGGCCGTGCTTTAAAACGATATGCCGGTGAGCATATGACAGCACGTGAGATAGCAAAGGCCTCCTTGGAAACTGCAGGAGAAATTTGCGTGTACACTAATGACAATATCATTGTAGAAGAACTATAGAAAAGGCGGTTGTGGACATGAGTACAAAATTGACCCCTAGGCAAATAGTAGATATGCTCGATCAATATATTGTAGGTCAAACAAATGCGAAAAAGGCTGTTGCGGTTGCACTGAGAAACAGATATAGAAGAAGTCTCCTCAAAGGCAGTCTTCGTGATGAAGTAGTCCCTAAAAACATCCTGATGATCGGTCCGACTGGTGTCGGAAAAACTGAAATAGCCCGCAGAATTGCCAAACTTGTAGGTGCACCATTTATCAAAGTAGAAGCAACGAAGTTTACAGAAGTTGGCTATGTAGGCCGTGATGTTGAATCGATGGTACGTGATTTGGTGGAAACATCCGTCCGTCTTGTAAAAGAAGAAAAGATGGCGAGTGTGAAAGAAAAAGCCTTGGAAAATGCAAACAAACGCTTGGTGGAACTTCTTGTTCCCGGCAAGCAAAAAAACGCGTCCTATAAAAATCCGCTTGAAATGTTTTTTGGAGGAAATGCTAACTCCAATGACACGGATGAGCAGGAAAAGCAAGAAGAAGTATCTATCAAAGAACAAAGAAGAAGAATGGCCCATCAACTTGCCTTGGGAGAACTCGAAGACCGTTATGTAACGGTGGAAGTGGAAGAACAGCAAGGGTCCATGTTTGACATGTTGCAAGGCTCGGGTATGGAACAAATGGGCATGAACATGCAAGATGCCCTAAGCAATCTTATGCCAAAGAAAAAAAAGAAAAGAAAGCTGACTGTCCGTGAGGCAAGACCAGTACTTGCACATGAAGAAGCGCAAAAACTGATTGATATGGATGAAGTGACACAAGAAGCTGTAAATCGGGCAGAACAAAATGGAATCATCTTCATAGATGAAATCGATAAAATCGCTAAAAAGAACAGCGGTTCTTCTGCAGATGTATCCCGTGAAGGAGTTCAGCGTGATATACTCCCTATCGTGGAAGGATCAACGGTCGTAACAAAATACGGCCAAGTAAAGACAGATCACGTTCTATTCATTTCGGCAGGTGCCTTCCATATCGCCAAGCCGTCTGATCTCATACCGGAATTGCAAGGTCGTTTTCCGATTCGTGTGGAATTGACCAAACTTTCAATAGATGACTTTGTAAGAATTTTAGTGGAACCAGATAATGCATTACTTAAACAATATACGGCATTATTGGAAACGGAAGGTATAAAAGTCGAATTTTCTGACGATGCTATTCGTAAACTAGCTGAAGTAGCGTTTCAGGTGAACCAGGATACCGATAATATCGGTGCTCGACGTCTTCACACTATTCTAGAAAAGCTGTTGGAGGACCTGTCATTTGAAGCACCTGATATCAATTTAGAGAAAATCGTCATCACACCAAAATATGTGGACGAAAAACTAGGTAATATCGTAAAAAATAAAGATTTAAGCCAATTTATCTTATAGAAGTAGATTTTTAGGAGGAAATAAAAATGCCATTATTACAAAAAACAAGAACAATCAATGCCATGCTGCAAAGAGCAGCAGGAAAACCAGTTAACTTTAAGGAAATGTCGGAAACACTTTGCAATGTTATTGAAGCAAATGTTTTCGTATTATCCCGCCGTGGAAAGCTGTTAGGCTATTCCATCAACCAACAGATTGAAAACGAGCGTATGATCAAAATGCTTGAAGATCGTCAATTCCCTGAAGAATATACAAAGAACCTGTTCAATATCTCTGAAACATCCTCTAACCTGGATGTGGATAGTGAATATACAGCTTTCCCTGTTGAGAACAAGGAATTGTTCAAATCAGGTTTAACGACAATCGTTCCTATTATCGGTGGGGGAGAGCGTCTTGGAACACTGATTCTTGCTCGTCTTCAAGAGCCATTCTCTGATGATGATTTAATCTTGGCTGAGTACGGTGCGACAGTTGTAGGTATGGAGATTCTTCGTGAAAAAGCAGAAGAAATTGAAGAAGAAGCAAGAAGCAAGGCTGTTGTTCAAATGGCAATCAGCTCCCTTTCTTACAGTGAGCTTGAAGCGATCGAGCATATCTTCGAAGAGCTTGATGGAAAAGAAGGTCTTCTTGTTGCAAGTAAAATTGCCGACAGAGTGGGAATCACTCGTTCTGTAATTGTTAACGCACTAAGAAAATTAGAAAGTGCCGGTGTTATCGAATCCCGTTCCCTGGGTATGAAAGGTACTTACATTAAAGTGCTTAACGACAAGTTCCTAATGGAGCTTTCTAAACTAAAATCACATTAATGATAAATATAAAAATGGGTCTGACTCTTATCTGCAAAACGCAGAAGAGTCAGACCCTTTTTATTTATGTTGTTAGAGACTTTCTTATCCTAAAATAGTAATAGGTCTTTGTGCCCAAACAAGAAAATGAGTCAAATTGACGATTTTTTTTAACAATTGACACATAGACATATCGGTTACCTTAATTTACAATAAAAGCATACATATTTCGACAAAAATATATAATTCGTAACAAAAGATATATTTATGGGGGTACTAATGAAGATTTTTTCGACATCAATCCAAGCATTGGAAAAAGGTATACAGTATTCAGGTGCAAAACATAAAGCAATTTCGCATAATATCGCAAACGTTGATACACCAAACTTTAAACGAAAAGAAATAAAGCCAACATTTGGTGAGACTTACCAAAGGGCACTTGAAGCCAATAAAACAGATAACAGACATAGAGAATTTTCCGGAAGCTCGAATAAAGCTTTTAAAATGGATAACACATCTTATTCCTACTCACATAATGGCAATAATGTCGACATAGATAAAGAAATGTCAGATTTGGCTGAAAATCAAATATATTATTACACATTGATTGATCAAATGAGCGGGAAGTTCCAATCCCTTCAAAACGTCATTAAAGGAGGGAGAGCATAATGTCCATGTTTAAAAGCATGAACATCTCGAGCTCAGCCCTTACCGCACAGAGGCTCAGAATGGATGTTATATCATCAAATATGGCAAACGTCGACTCAACCCGCGGGGAATACCGTAACGGGCAGTGGGAACCGTACAGAAGGAAGCTGGTAGAAACCGCTCCAAAGGAAAACAGTTTCCAATCCTATTTACAAAAAGCCTCTGGAAATGGTTTTGGAAGTGGAGTGAAGGTAACAAGGATCAAAGAAGATGATGCTCCTTTCCGGTTAATGTTCGACCCAGAGCACCCGGACGCAAATGAAGATGGATATGTTCAGCTGCCGAATGTCGATCCTTTAAAAGAAATGGTCGACCTTATGAGTGCATCTAGGTCGTATGAAGCGAATGTGACAGTATTTAATGCTTCAAAAGGTATTATGATGAAAACGCTAGAGCTTGGTAAATAAGTGGAGGTCATATAGATGATTACTAAAATAGCTAATTCTAATCAGATGTTTCAGAATCTAAATAGTGTTCAGAAAACAAGTGGGGATGTGCATCAACAATTTTCCACCTATTTAAAAGATGCTCTGAACGAAGTGAACAATGCACAAGTTGCATCAAATCAAATTACTACTAAGTTAGTCAATAATGAGGGAGTAGAGCTTCATGACGTACTGATTGCTCAGCAAAAAGCAAGTGTAGCCATGTCGCTTACGATGGAAGTGAGAAACAAAGGCGTCGAAGCATATCAGGAAATTATGAGAATGCAAGTCTAGCCTAATAGGTAAAGGGTTAAGTAAATCCGCTCCACTTGATACATAAATAACTTTTGTCACTCAAGCGTGACTGTGATCTTACAGATAGAAAAAATGCGGTTATTTACTGCATAACTTTGCTGCAAGATAATAACCGGGGGAATTGACGTAATGAAAGAGAGATTACAAGACATAAAGACAAAAACTTTTTCCTTTTGGACTAATAGAACGAAAGCTCAAAAGACAGCAATGCTCAGTACAGTGATCGTATCTATTTTTGCAATAGCTGCGATGGTGTACTTTCTAACCAAGACAGACATGGCTCCTCTATACAAAGATTTGACCGTACAAGAAACAGGTCAAATTAAGGAAGTGTTAGATGGAAGAGGGATCCAATCACAGATTACAAATAACGGTACCGCTATCTTGGTTCCTCAACAATCGGTAGATTCATTGAAAGTGGAATTGGCTGCAGAGGGCCTTCCGAAAAGTGGAAGCATCGATTATGGTTTTTTTGGAGAAAGATCAGGATTTGGAATGACAGATAATGAGTTCCGAATAATGAAACTGGATGCCATGCAAACAGAACTTGCAAATCTGGTTAAAAGTATTGAAGGTGTGAAAGATGCTCAGGTCATGCTCAGTCTTCCTGAAGAAGGGGTGTTTGTAAGAGAATCGACACAAGAGGCATCAGCTTCCATCGTCATAGAAAACGATCCTGGGTATCAGTTTGACCAGAATCATGTTAATGCGTTGTATCATCTTGTATCAAAGAGTATTCCTAACTTAGCTACAGATAATATCGTCATAATGAACCAAAACTTTGAGTATTTTGATTTGAAAAATAACCAAAATTCCGGAAATACCTTTAATGCAACCACGCAACTAGAGCTGAAGAAGGAAATTGAAAGAGACATCCAAAGACAAGTCCAGCAGATGTTAGGAATGATGATGGGCTACAACAAAGTAATAGTTTCCGTAACCACTGACATTGATTTCACTCAGGAAGCAAGAGAAGAGAATACCGTAACACCAGTTGATCCTGAAAATATGGAAGGGATCGCAGTAAGCGTTGAACGAATTACTGAGAGTTATACAGGTAGTGAAGATGTTGCAGGTGGAGTTCCGGGGACTGGAGAAGCAGATATTCCCGCTTATGTAGCCGGAGGAGGAACTGGCAGTGGTGACTATGAAAGAATGGAAGAAAGAATTAATAATGAAGTTAATAGAATCAGATCTGAAATTGTAGAAAGTCCTTATAAAGTAAGAGATTTAGGCATCCAAGTTATGGTCGAGCCACCTGTCGCTGATGATCCGTTATCAATGCAGGAAAATACGATTGATGATATTAGACAAATATTAAGTACGATTGTCCGTACAACCATTGATAAAAATATGTTAGGGGAAGACCCTGAACTAGCTAACATTGATGAGAAAATCGTTGTTTCCGTTCAAGAGTTCAATGGAAAAGTGGAAATGGAAGAATCAACTGAATCTGCTATTCCAACATGGGTATATATCGCTGCTGGAATCCTTTTAGCTGTCATCCTCTTGTTATTGTTCCTACTATTCAAACGTAGTGGAAAAGAGGAAGAGGAAGAAGTAATGGTTACAGAAGAGGAAACCGTTCAATTCCAAGTGCCTGATATAAACAATGAAAAAGAGTCAGAAAGTTCAGCTCGTCGTAAACAACTAGAAAAAATGGCAAAAGAAAAGCCGGACGAATTTGCGAAACTTTTACGTTCATGGTTGTCGGAATAGAAGGGAAGGGAGACGAATATGGCAAAAGCAACGCAGGCAAAATCCTTTTCAAATAAGCAAAAGGCAGCCATCTTATTGATCTCGCTTGGTCCGGATGTTTCGGCTTCCGTTTACAAGCACTTATCAGAAGAAGAAATCGAGAAATTAACACTTGAAATCAGTGGCGTTCGTACAGTCGATTCTCATATCAAGGAGGATATTCTGGAGGAGTTTCACCAGATCGCCCTTGCTCAAGATTATATCTCTCAAGGCGGAATTGGATACGCCAAAACCGTTTTAGAGAAAGCTTTGGGGAAAGACCAGGCAACAGCCATAATCACTAGGCTTACCTCTTCATTGCAAGTTAAGCCATTTGACTTTGCAAGAAAAGCGGATGCTTCACAAATTCTAAATTTTATTCAAAACGAACACCCACAAACGATTGCACTTGTCTTATCCTACTTGGAACCGACCAAGTCCGGTCAAATATTATCAGAGTTACCGCAAGAATTACAGGCGGATATTGCAAAGAGGATTGCAGTCATGGACAGTACCTCACCTGAGATCATTAATGAGGTAGAGCAAATCCTGGAACGAAAGCTTTCTACTACCGTTACTCGGGATTATACAAACACAGGCGGAATAGATTCTGTGGTCGAAGTGTTAAATCAGGTGGACAGAAGTACAGAAAGAACCATCCTTGACTCCTTGGAAATTCAAGACCCGGAATTGGCAGAAGAAATCAAGAAACGCATGTTTGTATTTGAAGACATTGTGACGCTCGATAATATGGCAATTCAGCGAGTGATTCGTGACGTGGAAAATGAAGATATGATGCTTGCACTGAAGGTTGCGAGTGAAGAGGTCAAAGAGATTGTATTTAAGAATATGTCTAAACGAATGGTAGAAACCATGAAAGACGATATGGAATACATGGGCCCTGTTCGCTTGAAGGATGTGGAAGAGTCTCAATCTAGAATCGTAGGAATCATTAGAAAGCTTGAAGAAGCAGGAGAAATTGTCATTGCTCGTGGCGGAGGAGATGACATCATTGTCTAAGTTAATAAAATCTTTTTCTCTAAAAGAAGGATATTCAGAATCTATTTCTATAAAAGTTGCTCCCATTTTCAACAAGAAACAAACGGATGCGAAAAAAGAAACAGTACTTGGTCATAGTATAGAATCCATTAATCATGCCATTGAAAAGGCAAATCGTGAGGCCGCCGATATTATAGAACGAGCATCCTTAGAAAGACAAAAAGCTGCAAAGGCGATTGAGGAAGATAAGAAAGCCTGGGAGTCAGAGAAAGAGTCTTGGATGAAAAATGCATATGATGAAGGTCATCATCAAGGATATCAAGCAGGTGAAAAGCAGGCGCAAGCATCATATGAAGAGAAACTTAACGAAGCTAACCAAATGATTGAGCTTGCCAAATTACATTATAATGAAAAACTTGACAGTTCAGTGGAGTCCATCGTCCTGCTTAGTGTAAAAGTGGCGGAAAAGATTATTGGGTCTTCCTTGGATTCAGATCCTTCTACTTTTACGCAGTTGGTTCAAACAGCTCTTAAAGAAGTAAAAGAAAAAGAAGAAATAAAAATTTATGTAAGTCCTAATCAATACCCAACTCTTATGATGAATAAACAGGTTTTGCAAAATATCATCAATAGCCAGTTTGAACTTATTATCTATCCTGACGGGGAGTTAGAAGACAACGGCTGCTGGATTGATTCAACTGCAGGCAGAATCGATGTTTCTATAGATACTCAATTGAAGGAAATGAAAGAACATCTTTTACAACTTGTAAGAGCGGAGTTGTAACCATGTTGACAATTGAACAATTACTGCAAGAAATTGACACAATGAATCCGTACAGACGCTATGGAAAAGTAAAAAGGGTTATAGGACTTATGATTGAGTCTAAGGGGCCAGAAAGCTCCATCGGGGATGTATGCAATATCATCATTAATAAAAAGAAAAAAAGAATCGTACAAGCAGAGGTTGTCGGCTTCAGAGATGATCACGTTATCTTAATGCCATTTACAGATATCCAGGATATTGGACCAGGTTGTATGGTGGAGGCGACAAATAACCCTTTAGAAATTAGAATCGGTGAAGAGTTAAGGGGTAAGGTACTTGATGCATTGGGCAAACCGCTGGATCAAGAGGAGGAATTACCTGTCGGCTTAGGTAAGTACCCTACAGACCAAGCACCACCAAATCCTATGACGCGACCATCTATTGCAGAAGAGTTGGAAGTGGGAGTGAAAGTCATTGACGGCCTGCTTACAGTTGGCAAAGGGCAGAGGGTCGGAATCTTTGCAGGTAGCGGAGTCGGGAAAAGTACACTTCTTGGGATGATTGCACGAAACACCCATGCAGATATTAATGTGATAGCACTTATAGGTGAACGAGGCAGAGAGGTTCGAGATTTCTTGGAACGTGACCTTGGTCCTGAAGGATTAAAACGATCCATCGTTATTGTTGCAACATCCGATCAACCGGCTCTAATGCGGATAAAAGGGGCATATACAGCAACGGCGATTTCGGAGTATTTCCGAGATATGGGCTATAATGTCATGCTCATGATGGATTCAGTGACAAGGGTGGCAATGGCGCAAAGAGAGGTTGGCTTGGCAGTGGGAGAACCGCCAACGACCAAAGGGTATACTCCTAGCGTATTTTCCATGCTCCCTAAGTTGTTGGAAAGAACCGGCACTAACCAACATGGGTCCATCACTGCCTTCTATACAGTGCTAGTGGATGGGGATGACATGAATGAGCCAATAGCTGATACAGTTCGCGGGATACTTGACGGTCATTTTGTTTTAGATAGAGATCTTGCAAATAAAGGGCAATACCCGGCAATTAACGTGTTAAAAAGTGTCAGTCGAGTCATGAACCATATCGTTGATACTGAACATAAAAGAGCTGCGGAATCCTTGAGGGAAAAGCTTTCGAAATATTACCAAGCAGAAGACCTTATCAACATTGGGGCTTATAAGCGCGGAAGCTCCAGAGAAATTGATGATGCCATTCAATCCTACCCGGCCATCATAAACTATTTAAAACAAGAAGTAGATGATAGCTGGAAGTTTGCTGATACAAAGAAAGAACTAACAAACTTAATGAAGTAGGTGGTAGGCATGACTGTTAGAAGAGGCCGTTTAGAAAAGCTGTTGGTGGTGAAAAAAGCCGAAAAAGATCAGGCAAGTTCAGAGTATCAAACGGCAATTTCACAGTTTGAAACAGAAGGCCAAACCTTATATGAATTATTAAAGAAGAAAGAGCAATTAGATGAAGTTTTGCAAGTTAGTCTCCAAAATGGAATACCAATAGAAACACTTAAACAGCAGCAATTTTTCATGGGGAACTTGGAAAAAAACTTGCTTCACCAACAAAAAAAAGTAAGCCATGCGAGAGCGTTCATGAATTTGAAAGAAGAAAAACTAAAAGAACAATCGGTTGAATGTAAAAAATATGAAGTGTTGGATAACAAAGAAAAACTTTATTGGAAGCAGAATGATCTTAAAGTGGAGGCAACATTTATAGACGAACTCTCCATTCTTCAATATTCGCAACACACGAATAGGTGAATAAAAAATGAAAAAAGAAAAACAAACAGAAGAAGTAGAAGAAAAATATACATTCTTGCAAAAGCTTTTGTACTTGTTTATCATTCCGCTTCTTTTCACTCTTGTCATTGTACTGGGCTATCTGACGTATGAAGGGAAAAATGTATTTGAAGTTGCCCAATCTTTTCTCCCTGCCAACGAAGAAATGATTACAAATGAAGAAAAAAAAGAGGAAGAAGATGAAGCGTCATCTTCCAAACAAAATGAGAGTACAAATTCACAAGAAATCATTCTTTTAGAAAGGCAAGTTAGTGAAAAGGAAAGGGAGATCACTAAGCTTGTTGCAAGTCTAGAAGAGGCGAATAGTAAAATAGAAGATTTAGAGAAACAACAACAAGAAATAAAATCCTCAACCAAAGAGTTGGCCAAGCTATATGAAGGAATGTCCACCAAAAAGGCTGCTCAAATCATGATGGAATTGGATGAAGAGATGGCACTCCTGATCTTAAATGAATTAAGCACTTCCAAAACTGCTTCAATATTAGGACAGATAGAGCCAGAACAGGCAGCTAGATTTACGGAACTACTAGCCGATAATGAATAGGTTTTTAGAAAGGAATGAAAGAAGTGAACTTTTTTGTAACAGGTGAAGCTTCTGCTTCCGTCGGTACAAGCAAGAAAATGTCTTTAGACGGAGTGAAAAAGTCAGAGCAACTAACCGAAAATGAGTCGGGCAGTTTCCGTTCTATCTTGTCTGAAAGTCTCCTTTCTGCCATGTTGTCACTTTCTCAGCCTAATAGTGAGATGGCAGAAGAAGAAAATGTTGCGGTGGAGAAATTAATGGAAGAATTCGATGACATCATGACATTGCAGCTTACCATGCTTAATGAACTTCAAGAATGGCAAAACATGCAGACAGATTCATCTGACAATAAAGAGCTCCCAGAAGAATACTTCCATTTATTAGAGGATGTGATGGCGATGATATCCCTCCTCTCAAACCTAGACGGCAACATGCAAGGGAAGGTCGATAAGCAGTTGATACAACCATTCACTCAGCTATCAGAAAGAGTGATGATGTTTATGAAAAGTTATATTACGACAGTGGATGAAAAGGTAGATTTGCAACAACCAACGACAAAAGAACAGTCAAACATTAAAGATCTTTTAAAGGCTATAGATATCAAGATTGGAAAGGTAGAACAGTTAGTAAGAGCAACGCAACTTCCCAATCAATCATCAACATCTGATTCGCCTTCAACAAAAACCGCTTTTGTGCCAAATAATGAAACGTTTCTACAAAACGGTCCCGTTACGATGAATTTGTTGCAACAACCAAAACAAACGACGATTCAATGGGTAGTGGATACTACTACAAATGAGGTTGCGCGAGAACAATTGATGCAAAAGCTTGAAGGTATCCTGTCTAAAACAACTACAAGGCTAGTTAACGGTAATCAGTCCATGACCATCAGGTTGGCTCCCGATCATCTTGGAACATTACATATAAAATTGCAGGAAACGCAAAACGGCTTAGTCACTAAACTTGTTGTCCATTCCAAGTCCGCTGCATCGCTTCTTGAAAGCGGTATTGCCAATTTGAAACAGACTCTTGCTCAGGCGAATGCGAATGTGGATAAGATTGAAATTGTGTTTTTAGATCAAGAGCAAAAGTTCACACAACAGCATAAAGGAACAAATGAAGAAAATGCTCAAGCAAAGCAATCCTTTAAGCAGGACAAGCAACAAGACGATTCAGATCAATCTTTTGAAGATGTCCTTTTAGAAGAGTTAGAAATAATAATCCCTGAAGGTGAGAGAACATGACAAATACAATTTCATCTGATCTTTACATTCAGAACCGTCCGGTGGAATCATCTAATCAGAACAATGTGATGGGAAAGGACGACTTTCTGCGTCTCCTAATTGCCCAATTACAAAATCAGGATCCATTAAATCCGATGGAAGACAGAGAATTCATTGCCCAAATGGCAAATTTCTCTTCTCTTGAACAAATGGCGAACTTGAATAAGAGCATGGAAGGATTTATAGACACCCAGAATAAAATGAACGTACTCTCCCTGCAACAGTATCTAGGCTCAGAACTTACGTGGCAACACACGTATATGGTGGAAGACGAACCATTTGTCGAAATGAAGAACGGCACGGTCACAAGTATCTCCATGCAAGATGGAAAGGCGAGACTTATCATGGACGATGGAAGTGACATCACTGTAGAGCAAATTACAAAGGTGAATCAGTCTGGAGAGATTTCTCAAGGTGGAAATGCCTCCCTACTATCAGCAAGTCACCTTATTGGAAAGAAAGTTTCCATCACTTTAGGGGAAGAATCCTTTGAAAACGTCTTGGTTAACTCCGTACTTACCAAGGATGGAAAAATTCATCTCACAGTTACAGATGAACGCCTGTCAGATAAAAAGATACCGTTAGAAGCCATCCGCCAAATTACACAATAAATAGTGGTAGAACAGAAAGCAAAATAAGGGGGAAAAAAGAATGTTACGTTCCATGTATTCAAGTATCGGAGCACTAAGAAACTTTCAAACTAAATTAGATGTGATTGGTAACAATATTGCAAATGTCAATACGTATGGTTTTAAAAAAGGAAGAGCGACTTTTCAAGAGATGATGGTCCAACAACTGTCAGGTGCAAGCGGACCAGCAGCAGGTAAAGGTGGAGTTAATGCGAAGCAAATCGGTCTAGGATCTATGATTAGTTCGATTGATACCATCCAAACTCAAGGGTCTCTGCAAACTACTGCAAGACCACTTGATTTAGCCTTATCCGGAGATGGATTCTTCGCAGTAGCCTCCATTGCAGATGTTACAAGAGTGAATGTTGATAGTGACACCAACTATGGTGATAACAAGATATTAGGTGGTGCCATTAATAATGCGGTAGCCATGAACTACACAAGATCAGGTAACTTCTACCTTGATAATAACGGATACATCGTGAACTCAAATGGAATGTACATGATTGGAGAAACAGGGGAAAAGAGAATTCCAAATGACCAAATCATGGAAGCGTCCAACGCTGCCTTGAATTCTGGTGAAATATTCTTCGATGAATACAGAGACTTCAGAAATGACACCAACAAATTCCTTGACCTTGCCATGAAGTTCTTGGAGGCTCAACGGACTTTTGAGGATGCTGAGAAAGCAAATCTGGAATCAGGCGGAAATGATCCTCAACTTGCGGCAGCTGCGACAGCAGCAGAAACAGCAAGGAATAATGCAGCAACCCAATTTAATGATTTCAATACAGATATTTATGTGAATCAAAGAACGGCATTCACGACTTCAGCCCAAAACATGAACAACGGCATTGATAGTTTTATAGGTGAAACTGGTGAAATAGCTTACAGAATGATTGACCCTGTTGTCCAGGCCCCTACTATCCCGATACCTAACGGAGCAACAGCCAATGTCAACGACCTTTCAAATCTCGTAAGCTATGCTCAATCTGTAAAGACAAGCCTAGACACAGCATTTAAAACTTTCGAAAACTTCATCGCCAAAGCTGAAATGGTCCAACAACCTACATGGACAGATTCGTTAAGCGGCAGTCCTGGTCTAATTCAGATTCCGCCTAACGCAAGAAGCTTCAGTATCTCAGGTGATGGTAAAGTGAACTTTATCGATCAATTTGGGGAGTTAAAAGTTGCTGGGCAGTTAATGTTAGCAAAGTTCCCGAATGATGCTGGTCTAGAAAGAATTGGAGAAAATTTATTCCAGCAATCCAACAACTCAGGGACAATGGATAAAAACGGAGATGGTATTCAACTCGAGGAGATGTTCAGACCTGGTGACGACGGCGCTGCATCTATTATTTCCGGCACACTCGAAATGTCCAATGTGGACTTATCTGAGGAATTTACGGAGATGATCACGGCTCAAAGAGGGTTCCAAGCGAACACGAGAATCATCACGACATCAGATGAAATTCTTCAAGAGCTTGTCAATCTGAAGCGATAAAGGGGGAAGGGCTGAGTTGAAATAACTTAGCCCGACTGAAATGATAAAGCTAACAAAGCTCAATGGAAGGCCTTTTGCGCTCAATGTTTGGTTGATTGAGCAGGTAGAGGAAACACCTGATACGATGATTACCTTAAATAATGGTAAAAAGGTGTTAGTCAAAGAAAGAATGGAAGAAGTGGTCCTGCATTGCAAAGAGTTCTTCGCTCATATGCATCATGGAACACATTTGGAGGGTAAAAAAGATGTTTGGCAATAAGTTACTTAATATCATGATCATTATCCTTCTTGGAATATCACTTATAGGAGTAATCGCATTGGTTACTGTGGATAAATTCTATGCGGATGAATCAACTGATGAGCCCACCATTGATGAAATCATAAAATACTCCGTTGATTTTGATGAAATGACAACGAACCTGCAAAGCGGGGGCTATGTACGTTTAAAGATGAAAGTCCAAACAGATAGTAAAAAAGCGACGGAAGAACTATTGAAAAGAGATTTCCAGGTTCAAAACATCGTGATACACCAAATTGCCAGCAAGACTGCTTCTGATTTTGAAGGTGGAAAAGGTCTGACGCAACTTGAAGAGGAAATTCAACAAAAAATCAATGAAGTGATGCAGGACGGAGAAATCGTGAAAGTCTATACAACCTCCTTTCTTCTTCAAAATTAATCACCCAAGAGATCCATGTAAATTAGGAGGTGGTGGATATGTCGACAGAAGTGATGTCACAAAGTGAAATCGATGCGCTTCTTTCTGCCCTATCGACAGGGGAAATGAACGCCGAGGAGCTAAAGAAGGAAAATCAGGAGAAAAAAGTTAAAGTTTATGACTTTAAAAGGGCGCTTCGGTTTTCCAAAGATCAAATCAGAAATTTAACAAGAATACATGAAAACTTTGCTAGATTGTTAACGACCTATTTTTCTGCTCAACTGCGTACCTACATACAAATCAGTGTTGCATCTGTAGATCAACTGCCATATGAAGAATTCATTCGTTCGATACCTAAAATGACCATTCTGAATGTATTTGAAGTGGCACCGCTTGAAGGAAGGGTAGTTCTTGAAATAAACCCAACGATTGCGTATGCAATGCTTGACAGGCAACTTGGAGGCAAGGGAACGGGCGTTAATAAAGTGGACAGCTTAACAGAAATAGAAACAAAGCTTATGACAACGCTTTTTGAGGGAGCCATTGAGAATTTCGGCGAAGCATGGGATACGATAGCGGACATTCAACCGTTTCTTTCAGATTTAGAAGTGAACCCGCAGTTTCTTCAATTAGTTTCTCCGAATGAAACAGTAATAGTCATTTCCATGAATATTACCATTGGGGAAGTAACAGGGATGATCAATATATGTATTCCGCATGTGGTTTTAGAACCGGTCATTCCAAAATTATCTGCTCACTATTGGATGGAAGAGAAAAACAAAGTGAGGCAGGATCATGAGATAGCAACTCTTGAAAAAGCAATCCGGGCAACTGCATTAACGGTTACGACTGAATTGGGGCACTCAGAAATATCTTTTTCAGATCTGTTGAATATAACGATTGGCGATGTCCTTCCATTACAACAGAAAATAGATGAGCCCATAATTGTCAAAGTGGATAATAAACCTAGTTTTTATGGACAGGTCGGTCAGGTAAAGAAAAATATGGCCGTACAGATTTTAGAAAAAATCAAGGAGGGATACGAGGATGATGAGTGATGGAATGTTATCTCAAGACGAGATAGATGCGTTGCTTCGAGGTACAGATAACAACAATGAAGAACCCCTCTTTGTTGATCTTAATATTGAAGAATATCTATCTACAATGGAGCAGGATGCGCTTGGCGAAATTGGCAATATATCGTTTGGCAGTTCCGCAACCGCTTTATCCACTTTATTGAATCAAAAAGTTCAAATTACAACACCAAAGGTCACTTTGGTAGAGAAAAGCAGGCTGGAAAGTGAATTTCCAGATCCTTATGTAGCAATAAGAGTGAGTTACACAGAAGGTTTTTCTGGTTCTAACATACTAGTAGTCGAACAAAAGGATGCTGCCATCATTGCAAATCTGATGCTTGGAGGAACAGGGGAAAGCCCTCAAAGTGAATTTGATGAAATTCACCTGAGTGCCGTCCATGAAGCAATGAATCAGATGATGGGTTCTGCCGCTACCTCGATGTCGACTGTGTTCGCAAAAAAGATTGATATTTCACCACCTTCTGTTATGTTAATCGATTTTAAAGCAGGAGATGGAACGGTGGAAATGCCGGAAGATGAACTACTGATCAAGGTGGCATTTTCCATTAAAATCGGAAAATTGATTGACTCATCCATCATGCAAATACTTCCCTATCCCTTTGCAAAGAAATTAGTGGAGGAGCTTCTGCACCGCGATGATGAAACCAGTCAAGCTTCAGAAGTTATCCAAGAAACAGAAACACCAACAAGTCAAGTAAGTGAACCTTCCTATGAACAACGGAATCAAGCACAAACGGCTTCCACTGCAGATTATTATCATAGGGAAGAAGAGCGTTCGATGACAGAAACTCCAATAAGAGAACATGCTTATGCAGGCGGGCATGAAAGGCCTAGCAATCCTGCACCAAGACCGCAGCAAGCAGTTAATGTGCAACCTGCAGTGTTCTCAAGTTTTGAGACAACAACGGTGGAAGAATCTGAACCTAATAACTTAAATATGCTCTTGGATATACCTCTTCAGGTTACGGTGGAACTAGGAAGAACGAAGCGTTCTGTCAAAGACATCCTTGAATTGTCAACGGGCTCCATTATTGAACTGGATAAGCTTGCAGGGGAACCGGTGGATATTCTTGTCAATAATAAACTTATCGCTCAAGGTGAAGTGGTAGTGATAGATGAGAGTTTTGGAGTAAGAGTAACAGATATTGTAAGTCAAACAGATAGAATCAGAAAACTTCGATAGATCCTAGGAGGAAATAACATGAGTAAAAGAATTTTAATTGTTGATGACGCGGCATTTATGAGAATGATGATAAAGGATATCCTGACGAAAAACGGCTATGACGTTGTTGGTGAAGCAGCGGATGGCGTGCAAGCGGTGGAAAAATACAAAGAACACCACCCAGATCTAGTTACAATGGATATCACCATGCCTGAAATGGACGGAATCACTGCCCTTAAAGAAATCAAAGCGATCAATCCGAATGCAAAAGTCATCATGTGTTCTGCAATGGGGCAGCAAGCAATGGTTATTGATGCAATCCAGGCGGGTGCGAAAGACTTCATCGTAAAACCTTTCCAGGCGGATCGAGTGATTGAAGCTATCCACAAAACTCTTTCATAGAGGTGTCTGTTTTGTATGCCAACAAGATTTTACGTAGTTTACTAGTTGTGGCTTTTCTTTTTTTGCTGCCGATAACAGGCTTTGCAAATGAGAAAGAAGGTCTGAAAAACAGTGTATATAACCAAATACAAGACCAAAAGCCACAAACTGATCAATCAGAAGGAGACTTGAACGCTCCTTCTTTAGATGAACAGGAAATGCTGGAGCAAAAGCCGCCATCTGTTTCTATATTTGATTTTATTAAGATGATATTCGCCCTGCTCTTTGTATTGGCTTTGCTTTATGGAGCCTTAAAACTAATCAATAGCAGAAACAAGTTTGATAGCGGACGTTCGGTTGAAAATATTGGTGGGACGAACCTCGGAAACAACAAATCTCTTCAACTTGTGAAAGTTGGAAACAGTGTGTTGGTTGTTGGGGTGGGAGACTCCATCAATCTGCTGAAAGAAATAACAGATGAACAAGAACGTGAACAACTGATTCAGTCCTACAGGGACCGTTCAGAGAATATGACAATCAATTCCGATAAGCTGTCAAGTATGGTGGAAAAGGTCAAAGGAATGAAGAAAACAAAAAGCAAATCAAGCTTTTCATCTCTTTTACAAGATCAATTAGGTCAATTATCTAAAGATCGGAAAAAGAAGTTGACTGAAATGGATGATAAAAAGGAGTATGGGCAATGACGGAATTCATGGAACTGTTTAGTGGAAATGAAGCGTCGACTGTCTCCACATCCGTACAGCTATTATTATTACTTACTGTTTTCTCTTTAGCACCGGCGATACTTATTTTGATGACAAGTTTTACGAGGATAATTATTGTATTATCGTTTGTCCGGACATCACTTGCCACCCAATCGATGCCGCCAAACCAAGTACTTATCGGCCTTGCATTGTTTTTAACTTTTTTTATTATGGCACCAACATTTTCACAAGTGAACGATCAGGCATTACAGCCTCTTTTCAATGAAGAAATTACCCTTGATGAGGCATATGAAAAAGCGAGCATCCCTTTAAAGGAATTCATGAGCAAACATACGAGGCAAAAGGACCTGGCTTTATTTATCGATTATGCAGGAATGGAAAGACCTGAAAGTATTGAAGATATACCTCTTACCGTTCTTGTCCCGGCGTTTGCCATCAGTGAATTGAAAACCGCCTTTCAGATTGGTTTTATGATCTTTATTCCCTTCCTTGTCATTGACATGGTTGTTGCAAGTGTTTTGATGAGTATGGGGATGATGATGTTGCCGCCTGTTATGATTTCCTTGCCGTTCAAGATTTTATTGTTCGTCCTTGTGGATGGTTGGTATTTAATTGTGAAATCTTTATTGCAAACATTTTGAATGAGGTGTAAAAATGAGCCCGGAATTTGTAATATCTATGGCAGAACGAGGAGTATATACTATTCTATTAATTAGCGCACCTCTTCTGATATTGGCTTTGGTCGTGGGCTTAATTGTAAGTATCTTTCAAGCAACCACCCAGATCCAAGAGCAAACCCTGGCATTTATACCGAAAATTGTAGCGGTATTGGTGGGATTGGTTGTTTTTGGTCCGTGGATGCTGTCCAACATGCTTTCCTATGCTTTGGAAATCTTCAATAATATTCACCGGTATGTGAGTTAGTCCCATGCTAGAATGGGTGAACTATTTTCCAGCATTTTTATTGGTTTTGACAAGAGTGACTGCATTTTTTGTTACCCTGCCACTCTTTTCTTATCGGAATGTACCTTCCACTTTTAAAGTGGGTCTTGGTTTTTTCTTTGCACTTGTTATGTCCTTTTCGTTGGACCTCCCGATCATAGGGATTGATGGCACATATATTTTGTTGGTCATAAAAGAGTTAATGGTAGGGTTGCTGATAGGTCTAGTCGCATATATGGTTTTAACTGCCATTCAAATAGCAGGCGGATTCATTGACTTTCAAATGGGCTTTGCGATTGCCAATGTCATTGATCCGCAAACAGGCATACAGAGTCCCATCATGGGCCAATTCTTCTATACATTCGCCTTACTGCTTCTTTTAGCTGTTAACGGGCACCACTTAATGATGGATGGTATTTTTTACAGCTACGAACTGATAGCGGTCACTCAAGCTTGGATACCACTTGGGGAAGCACAAGTATTTGAGTTTGTGCTAAGGACAATCAACACCATGTTTGTCATAGCACTGCAACTTGCCATCCCGATAGTCGGGGTACTATTTTTAGTTGATGTGGCATTGGGGATCGTCGCTAGGACGGTTCCGCAGCTTAATGTTTTTGTGGTTGGTCTTCCATTGAAGATAGGGGTTAGTTTTATTACGATCATATTTTCTCTCACCATCCTTTTCACACTGTTTTATAAACTCTTTGAACTCATGCTTTATACCATGAGAGGCTTAATGGAATTGCTTGGAGGTATCTAGATGACAAATTGGGTTAGGTTAGACCTGCAGTATTTCAGTGGTGAAAAGACGGAGAAAGCTACACCGAAAAAGAAGCAGGATACAAGGAAAAAAGGACAGGTTGCCAAAAGCGCAGATGTGAACACTTCCTTTGTATTAATTGCAGTTTTCTTATGTCTGTTTGCTATCGGCCCTTGGATGAAGGTAGAGATCTTAAAGCTGTTTGAGCATTCCTTCCGCGTTTATCTGCTCGAGGAAGTGACTGTCCAAAAAGTTCATATGATATTTCTGGAGTTGATCATGCAATTGATCTGGATCGTCGGACCAATTATGCTTGCTGCTGTCCTTGGAGCAGTCATAGCAAATTATCTCCAAGTAGGTCCATTATTCTCGACAGAAGCGATACATATGAAACTCAATAAGCTAGATCCAATACAAGGATTCAAACGGATTTATTCCGTTCGAGCCATAGTCGAATTTGTTAAGTCCATGCTTAAAATTGTTTTTGTAGGGGTTATCACTTTTTCTATTTTGTGGATGAGTTTAGAGGAAGTGCTGATTCTATCGCAAAAGAATTTACATGAAGCGTTTGCCTTCTTAGGGACCTTGACAGTGAGAATGGGGCTATTTGCAGGAGGAGCATTACTGTTTTTATCCATTTTCGATTATTTATATCAAAAGTATGATTATGAAAAAAACATCCGAATGTCCAAGCATGATGTAAAGGATGAGTACAAGAAAGCGGAAGGTGATCCGCTGATTAAATCAAAAATCAAGCAAAAACAAAGGGAAATGGCGATGCAGAGGATGATGCAGGACGTTCCTCAGGCAGATGTCATCATTACAAATCCAACCCATTATGCGATTGCATTGAAATACGATGAATCAAAAGGTGATGCGCCGATCGTGCTTGCTAAAGGCGTGGATTATGTCGCTAAGAAGATTAAAGAGAAAGCAAAAGAGCATAACATTGTTACAGTGGAAAATAAACCGCTGGCAAGGTCTCTTTATAGCCAGGCCGAAATAGGAGATGCCATTCCCGAAGAGTTCTTTCAAGCGGTTGCGGAGATTCTGGCATATGTTTACCGGTTACAAAATCAAGTGAAATGATGGTCGAAAGAAAAGGAGAGATAGAAGTCTATGTCAGCTAGAGATTTATCCGTATTACTTAGTGTCATTCTGATTATTGCCATGTTAATTATTCCTTTTTACCCATGGATGCTAAGTATTTTTATCATTATTAATATCTCCCTTGCTCTGATCGTTCTATTAACAACCATGAATATACAAGAGCCTTTGCAATTCTCCATATTTCCGTCCTTGCTTTTATTACTAACACTGTACAGGTTAGGTCTAAACGTTTCTACGACAAGATCCATTCTGAGTGAAGGTACTGCGGGTACTGTTGTAGAAACGTTTGGAACATTTGTGGTAGGTGGCAATGTGGTCGTTGGACTTGTTGTATTTATCATTTTGGTGGTTATACAGTTTGTTGTTATTACGAAAGGTGCAGAACGTGTCTCAGAGGTGGCTGCACGTTTTACATTGGATGCAATGCCAGGGAAACAAATGAGTATTGATGCAGACTTAAACGCAGGAATGATTTCTGAACAGGTTGCAAAAGAGAGACGTGAAAAAATAGCAAAAGAAGCGGACTTTTACGGAGCGATGGACGGAGCCAGTAAGTTTGTGAAAGGTGACGCCATAGCAGGGATTATCATCGTGTTCATCAATGTTATCTTCGGTATTGTTATCGGGATGGCACAAATGGGATTGAGTTTTGCTGAATCTGCTCAGAAGTTTACGCTTCTAACGGTTGGGGATGGAATTGTATCGCAGATTCCTGCTCTGCTGATAGCAACTGCTACAGGTATCGTTGTTACAAGGGCGGCATCAGAGGGGAATCTTGGTGGAGATATTACGAGACAGTTGTTTGCCTATCCGCAGATGCTTTATGTGGCTGGAATTACCATTCTACTTCTTGGAATTGCCACTCCGATTGGTCCATTGTTAACGGCACCAATTGCATCTCTTATCATTGTAGGTGGATATATGATAAGCAAAAAGCAAAAAGCAGACATTGTCGTGGAAGAGGAAACGGAAGAGGAAGTAGTGACAGATGAATTAAGGAGTCCAGACAGTGTGGTCAACCTTTTATCTGTCGACCCGGTTGAATTTGAATTCGGCTATGGACTGATTCCATTGGCAGACTCCAAGCAAGGGGGAGACTTGCTGGATAGGATAGTCATGATAAGACGCCAACTAGCACTTGAACTTGGATTAGTCATACCAGTTGTTCGCATCAGGGATAATATTCAGCTGCAACCCAACGAATACCGTTTGAAAATAAAAGGAAATGAAGTCGCAAAAGGCGAGCTGTTGCTTGATCATTATCTTGCAATGAGCCCGGGAATGGATGAGGACAGCATTGAAGGTATTGATACGATAGAACCTTCCTTTGGTCTTCCTGCAAAATGGATAAGCGAGGATATGAAGGATGAAGCAGAAATGTATGGCTATACCGTTGTAGATCCTCCTTCTGTTGTGTCAACACATATTACAGAAAAAATGAAACAACATGCCTACGAGCTTCTTGGTAGGCAAGAAACAAAACAGCTTGTCGATCATTTGAAAGAAAGCACGCCGATATTAGTGGAAGAGGTAACACCATCGCCACTTTCCATTGGGGATGTTCAAAAAGTCCTTGCCAAACTTCTAAAAGAAAACGTGTCGATTAGGAATCTGCCTATTATTTTTGAAACATTGGCAGACTACGGGAAGATGTCAGCAGACACCGACCTTCTGACAGAGTATGTAAGACAAGCACTAAGTAAACAGATAACCAATCAATATGCAGTTGGAAATGAGACGTTTAAGGTCGTTACATTGGCAGGCAGGGTGGAAAAACTGATTGCTGATCACATTCAACAAACAGAACATGGAAACTTTTTATCCCTTGATCCAAATGTATCGATGGAAATTGTCCAAAAAGTGGGCGAGCAGATGGAACAGTTTTCTGTTTACGAGCAATCACCGATCCTTTTATGCTCCCCGGCTGTCAGGATGTATGTGAAACAAATGTTAGATCGATATTTACCGCAAGTACCTGTTCTTTCTTATAACGAATTGGAAGCAAGCATTGAAGTACAAAGTATCGGGGTGGTGAATGTGGAAGGATGAAAGTGAAAAAATATAAGGCCGAGAATATGCAACAGGCTATGCAACTGGTCCGACTTGAATTGGGAGATGATGCGGTCATCCTTAATTCCAAAGCAGTTAAAACATCAAGATTTTTCGGACTCCTTTCCAAAAAGGGAGTGGAAGTGATAGCAGCAGTGGATGAAGACCCGTCTAACCAAACGCTGAAAACAAAAAATCCCCCTATTCAACCTGAGGGGATTGAAGATTTCAAGCAAACACTCTCTACTCCAGCAGTATCAAGGGTAGAGAAAGATAAACTTTTTGACAGTATACAAGAAATGAAGAAAATGATGAAAAGCCTAACGCAAGAAAAGCAGAGGGACCCATTGCTGCCGGATTTCTTCTTCCATTTGGAAGAAAGGCTCTTACAAAGTGAAATTAGCTCCCTCCATGTGGAAGAATTGATGGAAACCATTTATGAAAAATGGTTGGAAAACAAAACAATGACCGATAAATCTTTGTTGAAGCTTTTGGAAACGGAAGTGCTTCAGTCTTTGGAAGAGGTATCTTTTGATCAAGATCCTTACAAAAAAAAGTTTATCTGTCTAGTAGGCCCAACAGGAGTCGGTAAAACAACAACATTGGCCAAGCTTGCTGCCAATGCCTCCCTTAAAAAAGGCAAATCTATCGGTTTCATTACTACAGATACTTATCGTATCGCAGCAATTGAACAATTAAAAACATACGCTAGCATTCTAGAAGCGCCCATTGAGGTGTGTTATTCTGCCGAGGACTTTTTAGCAGCTAAAACCAAGCTATCCCATTTGGATGTCGTCTTCATCGATACAGCTGGAAGAAATTTTTTAAACGAGCGTTTTGTCGAAGAATTGAAAGAAGTACTGGATTTTAAAGAAGAAATGACGACATTCTTGGTTTTATCCCTTACTTCCAAAATGTCTGATATGAAGAAAATAGCGGATCAGTTTTGGAATGTGGGGATCCATCAATTTATTTTTACTAAAAAAGATGAAACAACCTCGATTAGTTCGATGTATGAGATATCCAGAACATATCAAAAAGGTGCTGCGTTTGTAACAGATGGCCAAAATGTTCCTGAGGACCTTATCCCGTTCACGAAAGAACTGATGGTTCGCACGATCATGGAGGAAATTGGGGAATGAATGATCAGGCAAGAGCTTTAAGGGAACAAGTGAAAAAATCAAAGGAAAGTTCGCAAGAAGACGCCACTTTAAGACAAGAAGCAAGGGCCGTTGCGGTGATGAGCGGAAAAGGTGGGGTCGGCAAGTCGAATTTCTCATTGAACTTCTCCTTATCCCTGCAAAAAAAAGGCTATAATGTTTTACTTTTTGATATGGATATAGGGATGGCCAATATTGACATTCTACTGGGAGTTACTCAAAGATACAGCATTCTGCACCTTTTTGAACGGAACTTATCTTTAGAAGAGATTGTTCAAAAAGGTCCAGAAGGATTATCTTATATTGCCGGCGGTTCCGGCTTAAAAGATATTTTTCATTTTGATGAACAAAAAAGAAATCATTTTCTCTCTCAGCTTCAACGGTTGTCCATTCAATATGATTACATTATTTTTGATATGGGAGCAGGCATTACAAGTGAAAGTTTACAATTGATTTTATCCTGTAACGAAATAATCCTGATTTCAACATGCGAACCTACCGCCATGACAGATGCTTACTCTGCCATGAAATTTATCCACAACCACGATCAAAAAATACCTTTTCAATTGGTTGTCAATCGTGCAATAAGTGCAAAACATGCCATGAATACTGCTGTAAGGCTACAATCTGTTTCTCAAAAATTCTTGAACAGAAGCCTTTCTCACTTGGGGTCGTTGCCTGACGATAAGAATGTGACGTTAGCTGTAATGGAACAAACTCCATTTGTTTTAAGGTTTCCCAACAGTCATGTAAGTCGTGCTGTCCAAGACATTGCTTCAAACTATTTACTTGGACATGACACTACCGCCACCAAGAAAACGAACTCATTTATACATAAGCTTCGACGACTGTTCGGTTAGCATTATGGGAAGGAAGGCTTGTGCCATGAACAAAGTGAAAGTACTTATTACGGATGACTCCATTTTTATGCGAAAGCTGTTATCCGACCTATTGGAAAAACATCCTGAGATAGAGGTAATTGCCACTGCTAAAAACGGAAAAGAAGCTATTGAGAAAATAAAAGAATACTCTCCTGATGTTGTCACTTTGGATGTAGAGATGCCACAAATGAATGGCTTGCAGGCACTAGAGGTCATTATGAGGGAACATCCGGTTCCTACTATTATGCTATCAAGTACAACAACAGAGGGTTCCTTAAATACTATCATTGCAATGGAACAAGGCGCAGTAGATTTTGTTGCCAAACCCTCAGGTGCCATTTCACTTGACATACATAAGGTGAAAGAGGAACTAATCACCAAAATTCTGCTTGCATCCAGATCAAACATCAATCTTTTCAAGCAACCTATTAAAAAAGAGAAGGAAATACTTTCCTCTCAGACTTTTTATAGTAAAATAGACCTATTGGAAAAGCAGGGTAAGCATGTGGATGCATTGGTTTGTATCGGAACATCCACTGGAGGACCGCGTGCGTTGCAAACACTCCTTTCGGCGCTTCCTAAATCTTTTCCTGCACCACTATTTATTGTTCAGCATATGCCAAAACATTTTACCAAATCACTTGCAGATAGACTTAACTCCATTTGCGATATAACAGTACTAGAGGCTGTCCATAATCAAAAAGTGGAAAAGGGGACCGCATATATCGCACCGGGGGATTTTCATATGGAAGTGATTAAGCGTGCAGGAAGCCTCTTTATCCATCTTCATGAAGCTCCTCCAATAAGAGGCCACCGTCCTTCTGTAGACACATTATTCCGTTCTATTGGGAATCTTGAAACCTATCAAAAAATCGCTGTGATCCTAACAGGAATGGGGAATGATGGAACAGACGGATTAAAGCATTTAAAGGGAAAAGGAAAAACGAAAACAGTGGCACTTGCTGAGTCAGAAGAATCATGCATCGTGTATGGCATGCCAAGGGCCGCCATACACTCAGGTTTGGTAGATGAAGTACATCATCTAAAAGATATGTCAAAGAGAATTAACCAATACATTTTGTCTTAGGGGTGCAATGAATGGACTTAAACCAATATTTAGATATTTTTCTTGAAGAGAGCAAAGAACATTTGCAAACGATCAATAATCAGCTATTAGAGTTGGAGAAACACCCTGCCAACATTGAGATTGTTAACGAGATTTTCCGGTCTGCGCACACCCTCAAAGGTATGTCTGCCACAATGGGGTATGAAGATCTGGCCAGCCTTACTCATCAGATGGAAAACGTTCTTGATCTTATTCGCAACGAAAAATTAAATGTTACCACCAACCTGTTAGATATTGTATTTCGTTCTGTGGAATACCTGGAAGAAATGGTGCTTTCTATTTCAGAAGGTGGAGATGGAAAGAAAGACGTCAAAGAAGTGGTTTCCCTGCTTATTAAAATTGAGAAGGGGGAGGAATATTCCTTGCCCACAAACTCTGAGGAACAAAAATCTCCGGAGCATACATATGATTCCTATGAGATTACGATATTGCAACAATCAGAGGAACAGGGATATACACCGTATGAAGTAAATATCACACTTAGACAAGACTGTCTTTTAAAAGCAGCAAGAGTGTTTATGGTATTTGAAGTGGTAGAGGGGATGGGAGAAGTAATTAAATCAAACCCGTCTGTTGATCTACTAGAAGAAGAGAAGTTTGATAATAGTTTCCAAATTACGATGGTTTCAAAAGAAGATGTAAGTAGTATCAAAGAAAAGATAATGAAGGTATCTGAGCTTGAAAAGGTAAGTGTTAATAAGCTGGATACACAACTTCTTGCAGATTTTCAGGGTGAAAGTTCCGTAGAGGTAGCTGTAGAAGAAATAACTGCAGCACAAGTAGAAGCAGCTCCAACAACGGCAGTATTGGAAAAAAACGAAGAGAAAACAACTCCGGTCAAAGGGACGCCGGGATCCAATAAAACGATCCGGGTCAGCATTGATCGATTAGACGGATTAATGAACTTGTTTGAAGAGCTAGTAATAGACAGAGGCAGATTAGAACAAATCTCTAAGGATTTGAATGAGCCGGAATTAATTGAAACGGTGGAAAGAATGTCCCGAATCTCTAATGATTTACAAAATATAATCTTAAACATGCGTATGGTCCCAATTGAAACAGTCTTTAACCGCTTCCCTAGAATGGTAAGGCAATTGGCCAGAGACCTTGGGAAAAAGGTGGACATTGAAATTATCGGGGCGGAAACAGAGCTTGATAGAACCGTGATGGATGAAATAGGAGATCCACTTGTTCATTTATTGCGCAACGCCATAGACCATGGCATTGAAATCCCAGAGATTAGAAGTCGTAATGGAAAGCCGGAAGAAGGCAAAATAACGCTAAAAGCTTATCATAGCGGAAATCATGTTTTTATTGAGATCATGGATAATGGTGCCGGTATCTCGAAAGAAAAGGTTCTTAACAAAGCCATCAGTAAGGGTGTCATTTCTCAACAAGAAGGGGAAAGATTAAGTGAACAAGAAGTGTATCAACTTATCCTTTCTTCCGGTTTTTCCACTGCAGAAGTAATTTCTGATATATCCGGCCGCGGCGTTGGACTTGATGTGGTGAAAAACACTATAGAGTCACTGGGCGGAAAAATCACGATTGATTCTCTAGAAGGAGCAGGTACAACATTTTCCATCCAGCTACCGTTGACACTTTCCATCATCTCCGTTTTATTAACGGAAATAGAGAACGAAAAATACGCGATACCTTTATCTTCTATTATAGAGACTGCCATTATTAAAAAAGAGGAAATCCTGACAGCACATAACCAGGAAGTCATTGATTTCAGGGGGAAAATCGTACCTGTAGTCTACTTGGAAAAAGTATTCGATGTGCAAAAGCAACAAGTAGAACCGCCAGACTTTTATTCCCTTGTCTTGGTGAAAAAAGGTGAAAAAATTGCCGCACTAGTGGTAGATTCCTTCATAGGACAACAAGAAGTAGTACTGAAGGGGCTTGGACAATACCTGAACTCTACCTTTGCAATCAGCGGAGCAACCATCCTCGGAGACGGCCAAGTAGCCCTAATCGTAGACTGTAACGCTTTAATTAAATAAAGACCCTAGCTGTTGATTGGAGCAAAAGGCGAAGACTCCTCGAAAATGCTACGCATTTTCTTCGTGCGATGTTTCGCTGCCGAAGCCTTCCTTGTCCTGAGGGAGATAGCGCTAGGTGGAGACCCCGCAGGCGTAGCCGAGGAGGCTCCAGCAGCGCCCCTAGGAAAGCGAAGCTATTTGCGGAAATCAACAGCGGTATCAAACGATACCATTTATTAAATATGAACAGGAGGTAACATTTATGGAGGCAACAGAAAAGAAATTAAAGCTAATAGTATTCGAACTTCAAAAAGAAGAATACGCGATACCAGTCCAACAAGTACGTTCCATAGAAAAACTACTGCCGATCACACGTGTTCCCAATGTCCCTCCCCATATAAAAGGAGTCATCAACCTAAGAGGAGTCATCACTCCAATCGTGGACTTGCGAACAAGATTCAACCTTGAAGAAAAAGTAAAAACAGACGCTTCCCGTATCATCATCACCGTAGTGGACGAACAGGAAGTAGGTTTTATTGTAGATGCTGCCAATGACGTCGTCGATATCACAGAGGACCAAATAGAACCTGCTCCGGAAGTTGTAGGCTCTGTAGAGAATAAATATGTCCAAGGTGTAGTGAAAATCGACAAAAGGCTTTTCGTATGTCTAGACCTAAATGAAATCCTGCAGCTAGATCAATCCAAAGATTGAGGCCGTACAGATGAATAATGAAGATAAATTAAACGAGTTAGATCTATTAAAAGAGTTGGGAAACATAGGGGCTGGCAATGCAGCAACCGCATTATCCCAGCTTCTTAATAAAGAGATACACATGAATGTTCCGTTAGCCAAGATTGTGTCTTTTAACGAGATGATGGACTTGATGGGAGGCTCAGACAGACCTGTCGCAGCTGTTTTTCTTAGAATGGAGGGCGAATTATCCGGAAGCTTATTCTTTGTCCTATCACTGGATGATGCAACGAAGCTGATTAACCAACTCATTCCTGATAAGAAAATAAGTGTAGAGGAACTTCCTTCACATGAACTAGGACTTTCCGCTTTACAAGAGCTGGGAAATATAATTTCTGCACACTATTTAACAGCACTATCTGAATGTATAGGACTTGCGGTGACACCTTCTGTACCGCAAGTCACCATTGATATGGTTGGTGCGATAGTCGTAACAGGACTTTTGGAAATCTGCCAAGTAAGCGATCACTCCATTTTCATCGACACAGAATTGACAGAAACAACTGATAACCAGATAGAGAAGACGAAAGGCCATTTTTTCCTGATCCCCTATCCAGATTCATTTGAAAAAATATTGGCAGCGTTGGGTGAAAAATAATGACGAGTGTAGAATCAGTCGTTAAAGTCGGTATTGCGGAAATGGGTATAGTGAAATCTCCTCAACTGATTCGAACTGCCGGGCTTGGTTCATGTGTAGGGGTTGTTATTTATGACACTTCTACCAAGATTGCCGGAATGGTCCATATTATGCTTCCAGATTCGAATCTGACGAGACAGGCTCCTGTCAATGCAGATAAATATGCAGATACAGGAATTCTGCATCTAGTTGACAATCTTCTTTTAAAAGGAATCAAGTCATACAGCATGAAAGCCAAAATTGCCGGCGGAGCGCAGATGTTTCAGTTCAGCAGTTCTGGAACTGACATGATGAGGATCGGACCAAGAAATGTAGAAGCGGTAAAGGAGAAGCTTGCCGCCTTACATATTCCATTGATCAGTGAGGACTGTGGAGGAAACAATGGAAGAACCATTGAATTTAATCCTGAAAACGGGAAATTAATGATAAAAACCGTTAATAAAGGAGTATGTTACATTTAACCGCTTTCGGTCTTAGGAGTATATAAGGAGGAAAGCCATGACTACTTCAACTTCAAACAAAGATTCCGCCTATTGGGATCTCTGGAAAACAAAAAAAGATCCTGACGCTGGGGACTTTCTAGTAAAAAAATATATGCCTCTAGTACATTACCATGTCCAGCGAATTGCAACCGGCCTGCCTAAAAGTGTGAAAAGGGAAGAATTGAAAAGCCTGGCATTTGTGGGACTGTTTGATGCAATTGAAAAATTTGACCCGTCACGGGATTTGAAGTTTGATACATATGCTTCTTTCAGAATAAGAGGGTCAATTATAGATGGGTTGCGAAAAGAGGACTGGCTCCCAAGAAGTGTAAGAGAAAAGGCAAAGAGAATCGAGTCCACTTTAGAAAAATTAGAACAGAAACTGATGAGGAATGCTACCCTGGAGGAAGTTGCAGCACACCTTGATATGCCGGAGGATGAAGTCTCCACCGTCATGCATGAAGTCTTTTATTCAAACATACTGTCCATGGATGAGATGCCAAAAGAAAATGATGAACAATCGCATGGTGCATATGTTCTTAAAGATGAAAAGGTTATTTCTCCAGAAGAAGAATTAGTAAAGTCAGAACTCATTCAACTTCTAGGTGAACAGATTGAGAATCTGACGGAAAACGAACAAATTGTTATCAGCTTGTTTTATAAAGAGGAGCTTACTTTGACAGAGATTGGGCAAGTATTGGGACTTACAACATCCCGCATTTCCCAAATACATTCCAAAGCTATTTTCAAACTAAGAAAACAATTAAATCCTATGCTGTAACACGCTTGTATGGCCGCCTGCTTTCCAACCTGGACAGCAGGCAAATGATAAAAGGGTTGTGAAGACATGTTAATAATTTTTACTATTATAAATTTCGCACTCATTCTTCTTGCGATTTTTTTTATTATTTTACTTTTCATCAAACTTTCCAAAGTTCAACAACTGGAACAAGAATATCGTACTTTGATTCAAGAAGCAGAGGATACCATCACAAGCTATGTATTGGAACTAAAAGAAGAAAACAGTTCCTTTTTGCAAAAACTGTCCAATGCAAATCCTGGCATCGCTCATTTAGACAAACAAGAAAGCTTTGATACAAGGGAAGAGGAGCTTACAGAGGCAGATCTAAAGGACTTATTAATGCAAGAAAACGTCAGGGAAGATCACATAGAAACGGTGATTGCAGAGAAACCATTTGAGGAATGGAATATCAAAGATCAGGTAATGCATCTAAGTGAAAAGGGGCTTACTTCTTCTGAAATTGCCAAAAAACTTAACAAAGGTAAAACAGAAATAGAATTGCTGTTGAAATTTCGACAATGAAACCTATTTAAAACTTGATTGTCAAAAGTGATTATGATATATTTATTTTCGGTGTTATAAATTCACACGTTTGCCGATCTGAGCATTGGTGCTGATTCGTCAGTTTTGCTTGGAAATGACGTTGACGGAGGAAAAAAAACCATTAGGAGGAATATAACATGTCAGTAATTTCTATGAAACAATTATTAGAAGCTGGTGTACACTTCGGTCACCAAACTCGTCGCTGGAACCCAAAAATGAAGAGATACATCTTCACTGAGCGTAACGGCATCTACATCATCGACCTTCAAAAAACTGTTAAAAAGGTTGAAGAAGCTTACAACTTCGTTAAAGAACTTGCAGGTAACGGCGGAACAGTATTATTCGTTGGTACTAAAAAGCAAGCTCAAGATTCTGTGAAGGAAGAAGCAGAACGTTCTGGAATGTACTATGTTAACCAACGTTGGTTAGGGGGAACTTTAACTAACTTTGAAACAATCCAAAAGCGTATTACTCGTCTTAAAGCTATTGAAAAAATGCAAGAAGACGGTACTTTCGAAGTACTTCCTAAGAAAGAAGTTGTAATGTTGAAGAAAGAGCTTGATCGTCTTGAGAAATTCTTAGGCGGAATCAAGGACATGAAAGGTCTTCCTGATGCATTGTTCATCATCGACCCACGCAAAGAGCGTATCGCTGTCGCAGAAGCAAGAAAATTAAACATCCCTATCGTTGGTATCGTTGACACTAACTGTGATCCAGACGAAATCGATGTTGTAATCCCTGCAAACGATGATGCTATTCGCGCGGTTAAACTATTAACTGGTAAAATGGCAGACGCTATCTTAGAAGCTAAACAAGGCGAAGAGACAGCTACAACTACTGCATAATTTGATTTAAGAAAAAGGTGATAAGAGGGGAAAGCCTTTTATCACTTTTTTTTGGAAAATATGACATTCTTAATAAAAAATACTTACATATCCTAAGGAGGAAATGAACAATGGCTGTAACTGCTCAAATGGTAAAAGAATTACGTGAAAAAACTGGCGCTGGCATGATGGATTGCAAAAAAGCGTTAACGGAAACAAACGGAGACATGGAAAAAGCAATCGATTTCTTGCGTGAAAAAGGGATCGCTAAAGCTGCAAAGAAAACAGATCGTATCGCTGCTGAAGGTCTAACTGCTATCGTAACTAAAGGAAACGAAGCGGTTATCCTTGAAGTGAACTCCGAGACTGACTTCGTTGCTAAAAACGAAGGCTTCAAAACGCTTGTAAACGAATTAGGTGAATTCCTTATCTCCAACAAGCCTGAGTCTGTAGAAGCTGCTCTTGAAGCAAAAATGGACAACGGTGTTGCAGTTTCTGAGCACATCAACTCTGCAATTGCTAAAATCGGTGAGAAATTGACTCTTCGTCGCTACACAATCGTTACTAAAACTGACGCAGACGCATTCGGTGCATACTTGCACATGGGCGGACGCATTGGAGTACTAACTCTTCTTGAAGGTACTACAGATGAAGCTACTGCAAAAGACGTTGCTATGCACATCGCTGCAATCAACCCTAAATACATCTCTCGTGACGAAGTTTCTCAAGAAGAAGCAGACCGCGAGCGTAAAGTACTTACTGAACAAGCTCTAAACGAAGGCAAGCCAGAAAACATCGTAGCTAAAATGGTAGAAGGCCGTCTTGGAAAATACTTTGAAGATATCTGCCTACTAGACCAAACTTTCGTTAAGAACCCTGACATGAAAGTACGTCAATTCGTAGAAAGCAAAGGCGCTACTGTAAAATCCTTCATCCGTTACGAAGTTGGAGAAGGAATCGAAAAACGCCAAGACAACTTTGCTGAAGAAGTAATGAGCCAAGTTAAAAAATAAGAGGAACAACATATATAAGAGGGGAACACAATTTGTGTTCCTCTTTTTAGGAAAAATATTTTATAATGATTCTGTTAAAGTTTATGTATTATCTTTTTAAATATCCTAGCTGTTGATTGGAGCAAAAGGCGAAGACTCCTGAGGGAGATAGCGTTAGGTGGAGACCCCGCAGGCATAGCCGAGGAGGCTCCAGCAACGCCCCTAGGAAAGCGAAGCCGTTTGCGGAAATCAACAGCGGAGTTTAACAGATTCGCAATCAAACCCTTTTATTAATGGAGGTTACTATGGCTCAAGCTAAATATCAACGTATCGTACTAAAACTAAGCGGAGAAGCACTTGCAGGTGAACAAGGCTTCGGAATCAACCCAACTGTCATCAAATCCGTATCTCAACAAGTAAAAGAACTAACCGAACTAGGCGTAGAAGTAGCAGTTGTCGTAGGCGGCGGAAACATCTGGAGAGGTAAAGTCGGCAGTGAAATGGGTATGGACCGTGCATCAGCAGATTACATGGGCATGCTTGCAACTGTCATGAACTCCTTAGCACTTCAAGACAGCTTGGAAAATTCCGGTGTTCAAACACGAGTTCAAACATCTATTGAAATGCGTCAGGTTGCTGAACCTTACATTAGAAGAAAAGCGATTCGCCACTTAGAGAAAAAACGTGTAGTCATCTTCGCAGCAGGAACAGGAAACCCATACTTCTCCACAGATACTACTGCAGCATTGCGTGCAGCGGAAATCGAAGCAGACGTCATCTTGATGGCAAAGAACAATGTGGATGGAGTTTACAGTGCAGATCCAACTATCGATGCTACTGCAACTAAGTATGATACATTATCTTATCTAGATGTATTGCGTGAAGGACTAGCTGTTATGGACTCTACTGCGTCTTCATTATGTATGGACAATGATATTCCTATCATCGTCTTCTCCATCATGGAAGAAGGGAACATTAAGCGAGTAGTATTAGGTGAAAATATCGGAACGATTGTGAGGGGGAAATAATTATGGCAAATCAAGTTATTACTCAAACAAAAGACAGAATGGAAAAAGCTGTACAAGCTTACTCCCGTGAATTGGCAACAATTCGTGCTGGACGTGCAAGTGCGGCATTACTAGATAAAGTAACAGTTGACTACTACGGGGCACCGACTCCAGTCAATCAATTGGCTTCTTTAAATGTACCTGAAGCAAGACTTCTTGTGGTACAACCTTATGATAAAACATCATTAGGTGATATTGAAAAAGCGATCATCAAAGCAGACCTCGGATTAAACCCATCCAATGATGGTACAGTAATCCGTATTTCTATCCCTGCATTGACAGAAGAGCGCCGTAAAGATCTAGTAAAACAAATCAAGAAAATTTCTGAAGAAGCGAAAGTGGGTATCCGCAATATTCGCCGTGATGGAAATGATGATTTGAAGAAACTAGAAAAGAACGGAGAAATCACGGAAGACGAGTTGCGCGGCTATACTGATGACATTCAGAAGCAGACTGATTCGTTCATCGCGAAGGTTGATTCCGTTACAAAAGAAAAAGAAAAAGAAATCATGGAAGTATAAGCGATTTACATGTAAAATAGAAAGATGGAAAGACCCTCTAATGTTTACAGGGGGTTTTTTTGTTAATACTGTTACTATAAATGGATAGACCCCTATAGGTACGTCTGTTTATTTTTAATGGAGGATTTTTATGCTGAAGAAAATACAAGAGTGGAGAGGCAAAGAAACCTCTAAATCGCTTAGCTTAAAAGAAGAAATAATGAATCATCCCATCCCAGAGCATATCGCCATCATCATGGATGGTAATGGAAGATGGGCCAAAAAGCGTGCAATGCCGAGAATAGCCGGACATCATGAAGGAATGAAAACGGTAAGAAAAATCACCAAGGCTGCCAATAGCCTGGGAGTAAAAGTTCTGACGATGTATGCTTTCTCAACAGAAAATTGGAAAAGACCGAAACTGGAAGTCGATTTCCTGATGAAATTGCCAGAAGAGTTCCTCGGTACATTTCTCCCTGAATTAATGGAAGAGAATGTACAAGTTCGCCTTATGGGGAATAAGTCTGATCTACCAGAACATACACTTAGAGCTGTTAACAATGCAATGGAGAAGACGAAGGATAACACTGGACTTATTCTTAACTTTGCATTAAATTATGGGGGGCGCGATGAAATCCTCCGTGCTGTAAAGAATGTAGCTGCCGATATCAAGGAAAACGCACTTACAACCGATCAATTAACAGAAGAGATGTTCTCAGAATATCTTTTCAGCAATTTATTACCAGATCCAGATCTTTTAATACGTACAAGCGGTGAAATACGATTAAGCAATTTTATGCTGTGGCAATTGGCGTATGCAGAATTTTATTTTACAGATGTACTATGGCCTGACTTTGAAGAAAACGATTTATATGAGGCTATCAATAGTTTTCAAATGCGCGGGAGAAGATTTGGTGGTATATAAGAAGGTGTTGGACATACAATGAAACAAAGAATTATAACAGCTGTTATTGCAGCCGCAGTTTTTTTACCAATCGTTATTTACGGAAAGCTCCCATTTGTTGCCTTTATCTATTTTCTGGCAACAGTCGGACTATTTGAAGCTATGAGAATGAAGCGAATGTCTATGGCAAGTGTACCTGGGGTGTTGTCATTGTTACTTCTATGGTTTTTGATGATACCTTCAAACATGTTTGAGGCAGATTCGCTGATACTCTCAAAAATGGATTTCATCCTGCTTATCGCCCTTTTGCTATTATCGTACACGGTTCTTTCTAAGAATAGGTTCACATTCGATGATGTCGGATTTTTATTAATTTCAACCATCTATGTTGGATTAGGCTTTTATTATTTCATTGAAATTAGAGAACTGGCACTGGCGTTCGTGTTTTTTGCATTATTCGTAATTTGGACGACAGATTCCGGAGCATATTTTATTGGAAAATCAATGGGCAAAACCAAATTGTGGCCAGAGATCAGTCCTAATAAAACAGTGGAAGGATCACTTGGTGGGGTTATTTGTGCAATTGTTGTGGCATTAATTTTCCACTTTGTTGTTGATTTCGACCACTCGCTTTTCATCACCATTATTATTGCCAGCCTTTTATCCGTTTTTGGACAAATTGGCGATTTGGTGGAATCTGCTCTGAAAAGACATTACAAAATTAAAGATTCAGGTTCAATTTTACCTGGACATGGTGGGATATTAGATCGCTTTGACAGCCTTCTTTTTGTATTACCGCTATTGCATTTTATACATATCTTTCTTTTCTGACACATTGTAGTAGGAGAAGGTTTTGGAGAGGTGAGTGTTGGTGAGGAAAATAAGTTTATTGGGAGCATCAGGCTCAATAGGAATACAGACGATAGAAGTAATAAGACAGCATAGTGATCAATTTCAGTTACTGGCTTTTAGTGTAGGCGGTAATGTCAAAGTCGCACAAGAATTGATTCAAGAATTCTCACCGCTTGTCGTTTCCGTACAAACAAAAGAAGATTGTGAAACGCTGAAGAGTCAATTCGCTTCGACAGATATCCGCTTTGTTTATGGAGAAGAAGGCTTGATTGAAGTGGCAACCCTCCACGAAGCAGATGTGTTGGTTAATGCAGTGATGGGAAGCGTTGGGCTTGTTCCCACCTTGCATGCCATCGAACATAAAAAGGTGATTGCACTCGCTAACAAGGAAACCCTTGTGACAGCTGGTCATATCGTGATGGAGGCAGCCAGAAAACATCAAGTGCCTATCCTTCCTGTCGACAGTGAGCATTCTGCGATCTACCAGTGTCTTCAAGGAGAAAAGGAAAAAAACATCGAAACCATCATTCTCACAGCATCAGGAGGAAGCTTTCGCGACCGTACGAGACAACAGCTAGAAGGTGTAACAAGGGAAGATGCACTCAATCATCCAAACTGGTCCATGGGTGCAAAAATAACCATTGATTCTGCTACCATGATGAACAAAGGATTGGAAGTAATTGAAGCTCATTGGCTGTTTGATATACCTTATGAAGATATACAAGTGGTTTTGCACAGGGAAAGTGTCATCCATTCGATGGTGGAGTTTCATGATACCAGTATCATTGCTCAGCTTGGAACACCAGATATGAGGGTTCCCATCCAGTATGCACTAACCTATCCGGATAGATTGCCACATCCAACAGGTAAAAGATTGAACTTTATGGAAATGGGTAAGCTGCATTTTGAAAAAATGGATTTTGACCGTTTCCGCTGTTTACAGTATGCCTTTGATGCAGGAAAAGCAGGAGGTACCATGCCAACTGTGTTAAACGCAGCAAATGAGATTGCTGTCGATGCTTTTCTTAACGGCAAAATAGAATTCCTTGCAATTGAAACATTTATTGAAAAGGCTATGTCCAAGCATTCCATACAGTTAAATCCTGATCTAGAGACGATCAGGGAAGTGGATTTGGAAACTAGAAACTATGTTCGTTCACTAATAGATTAGAGGTGGAAATCTAGTGAATACTGTTATCGCGTTTATTATCATTTTTGGAGTACTTGTTTTTGTCCATGAACTTGGGCATCTAGTATTCGCCAAAAGAGCCGGTATACTTTGTAGAGAATTTGCAATTGGGTTTGGTCCGAAAGTGTTTTCTTTCAAGAAAAATGAAACAGTCTATACGATAAGGCTTCTTCCTATTGGCGGTTTTGTACGTATGGCCGGGGAAGATCCTGAAACCATTGAAATCAAACCAGGCTATCATATTGGCCTCCTGTTCAACGCTAAAGGAGAAGTCAACAAAGTAGTAGTCAATAATAAAGACAAACACCCTGATGCAAAAGTTATCGAGGTTGAATATGCAGACCTTGAGAAGGAACTTGTCATCAGAGGATATGAATTGAATGAAGAGGAAGTCTTAAAGGAATATAAGGTAAGCGAGGAATCCTATTTTGTCATGGATGGGCAGGAAGTTCAAAACGCCCCTTATAACAGACAATTTGGATCAAAGACATTAGGTCAACGTACGATGGCAATATTTGCTGGACCTATGATGAACTTTGTCCTGGCCTTTTTCATCTTCACATTCCTTGGGATGGTACAAGGTTATCCTATCAACGAATCTGTTATCGGTGAATTGACTCCAGATGGAGCTGCACAGGCTGCCGGTCTGCAACAAGGTGACAAAGTGGTAGCAATTAATGATACAGATGTTTCGACCTGGGAAGAGGTAGTGAAAATCATTCAGGTAAACCCTGGCGAGGAACTTGATTTCTTGATTGAAAGAAACGGGCAATCCGAAACGATCGCAATTACGCCTAAAGCAGAAACCATTGAAGGTGAAACTCGCGGAATTATCGGAGTGTACATGCCGATGGAACAGTCCTTCTGGGGTTCTTTCCCTAAGGCTGCCTCTGAAACCTATAACTGGTCAAAAGAGATAGTGGTAGGGTTAGGTAAATTGATCACAGGTCAATTCTCTCTAGACATGCTATCTGGTCCTGTCGGGATTTATAAATCAACGGAAGTCGTCGCTGAATCCGGCGTATTCCTATTGATGAGATGGGCTGCGGTCCTTAGTATCAACTTAGGTATTATCAACCTTCTGCCAATTCCGGCACTGGACGGTGGAAGACTGATGTTCTTCGCAGCAGAAGCAGTCAGAGGAAAACCTGTTGACCGTCATAAAGAAGGGCTTGTCCACTTTATCGGCTTTGCGTTGTTAATGCTGTTGATGCTTGTTGTAACATGGAATGACATTCAGAAATTCTTCCTGTAAAATAGAAACATAAGCACATGGACTTGCATCATGAAATGTGGTGCAAGTTTTCTTTCTTTTTAAGTGACTCAATAATGTAATTAGAGTTTACCCTGTTGACTGGAGTGCAAGGTGAGAGACTCCTGCGGGTGATAACGGTTGGTTGAGACCCCGCAACGAAGTGAGGAGGCTCAAGCATCGTCCCGCGGAAAGCGAACACCTGGAACGGAAGGAAACGGGGAGTTTAATGTAAATACATAGAAATGGTTATGGGGTGTAGAAATGAAACAAAGTAACATGCTAATTCCAACACTAAGAGAAGTACCGGCAGACGCTGAAGTCAAAAGCCACCAACTACTGCTAAGAGCAGGATATATCCGCCAAAACACAAGCGGCATCTACAGCTTTCTGCCACTAGGTAAAAAAGTGTTAAAGAAAGTAGAAGACGTTGTAAGAGAAGAAATGGAAAACGCAGGTGCAGTGGAACTGCTTATGCCAGCAATGCAGGCTGCCGAACTATGGCAAGAATCCGGAAGATGGTACTCCTACGGTCCAGAACTAATGAGACTGAAAGACCGTCATAACCGCGAATTCGCACTAGGTGCAACACATGAGGAAGTAATCACCACGCTTGTAAGAGACGAAGTAAAGTCTTATAAAAAACTTCCATTATCTCTTTATCAAATTCAAACTAAATTCCGTGACGAAAAACGCCCGCGCTTTGGTCTATTAAGAGGTCGCGAGTTCCTTATGAAGGACGCATATTCGTTCCATGCAAATGCAGAATCATTAGATGAGACCTACGAAAAGATGTTCACAGCCTATTCCAACATTTTTACAAGGCTTGGACTGAACTTCCGTGCGGTAATTGCAGATTCAGGAGCAATGGGCGGTAAGGATACACATGAGTTCATGGTTCTATCTGAAATCGGTGAAGACACCATTGCTTATTCTACTGAATCTTCCTTTGCAGCGAATATAGAAATGGCACCGGTAGTTGCTAATTATGAAAAGAAAGCGGAAGCGGCACGTGACAAGGAAAAGGTTAATACACCTGACCAGAAGACAATGGATGAAGTGGCAAGCTTCTTGCAAATGGAGAAATCCGACTTGATCAAATCCATCGTCTTTAAAGTAGATGATAAATACGTACTTGTTTTGGCAAGAGGGGATCACGAAATAAATGATGTAAAAGTCAAGAACTTTTACCAGGCTTCTGTCGTTGAGACTGCAACAGCTGAAGAAGTTCAAAAGGTGATGGGCTGTTCAGTTGGCTCTCTAGGTCCAATAGGAGTACCAGATTCTGTTGAAATCATTGCAGATACAGCTGTTGAGTATTTAGTCAATGCTGTTACAGGTGCTAATGAGGAAGGCGTTCATAACATCAATGTCAATCCATCCCGAGACTTTAACGCGCAATACACTGACTTGCGATTCATAGAGGAAGGGGATCTTTCTCCTGATGGACAAGGTGTCATTAAGTTTGCAAAAGGTATTGAGGTAGGTCATATCTTCAAACTTGGTACACGTTATAGTGAAGCAATGGGAGCAAACTTCCTTGATGAGAATGGAAGAAACCAGCCGATGATCATGGGTTGTTATGGAATTGGTGTTTCCCGTGTACTTGCTGCAATCGTGGAACAATATCATGATGAAAACGGAATTGTCTGGCCAAAAGCGGTAACCCCTTTTGATGTTCACGTAATTCCTGTAAATATGAAAAATGAAGCACAAGCCTCCTTGGCAGAAGAAATCTACGCTGAGCTGAAAAATTCCGGAATGGCTGTTCTGATGGATGATCGTCATGAACGTCCAGGTGTAAAATTTGCTGACGCTGATTTAATTGGACTTCCTGTACGAGTAACAGTTGGTAAAAAAGCCGAGGAAAGAATCGTTGAAGTTAAGTGGAGAGAAACAGGTGACATGGAAGAAATATCTGTGGAAGAATTAATACAAAAACTCCGTTAAAATATAGTACAATAGAAATGCATATTAAAAGAAGGTACCCCATCATGGCGGTACCTTCCATTATGTCGAAAATAGATTAAACATCGATGATCAACTATGCAAGGGAAAGGGGACAGAACTTTGCTTGACCAGATGTCTCAAGAAAAAAAAGATAGATTGCGGTTATTGCTTCAACAGCTTGAATTGACAAGTGATGATATTTTTCCTTACTTTGCAGAAGCTGGAATTGAAAAACTCACAGTTGAAAAAACAACAAAACGATGGCACTTTCATTTTGTTTTGGAAAAAATCCTCCCAGCAAAAGTGTATATGCTCTTTTATGAAAAACTGACTAAAAGCTTTGCACACATCGCAAATGTATCCTTCACTGTAGCGGTTCAGAACCGTTCATTTGAAGATTCCTATATTGCCGACTATTGGCCGATCTGCTTAAAGGAGTTACAAGGTGGTTCTCCACCGCTCATGATGCTGCTAAACGGGCAAACACCTTCCCTGCAGGGTAATAAGCTTATGCTTAAAGCAAGAAATGAAGCGGAAGCCATTGCTGTTAAGAAAAAGTTGAGTACAACCATTTGCTCTATTTATGAAGGTTTTGGCTTTCCTACCTTCATCTTAGACACAACCCTTTCTCATTCTGAGGAAGAATATCAGCAGTTTGTGGAACAAAAACAACAAGAGGATAAACAAAAAGCATTGGCTGCTGTAACAGAAATGCAGAAAAAAGAATCCTCTAAAGATGAAGGTTCCGTAAGTGGGCCGGTGATGATCGGTTATACCATTAAAGACGATGCAGAAATTAAAACCTTGGCGGAAATCGTGGAAGAGGAAAGACGTGTTGCCGTTCAAGGCTATGTATTCGATGCGGAGACAAAAGAGCTGCGCAGTGGAAGAACATTATTGACTTTTAAAATTACTGACTACACTAATTCCATCATGGTGAAGATGTTCTCCCGTGATAAAGAAGATGTACCTCTATTACAAGCAGTCAAAAAAGGTATGTGGCTGAAAGTAAGAGGAAGCATCCAGAATGATACATTTGTACGTGACCTTGTCATGATGGCTAATGATATCAATGAATTTCATGGAAAAGAAGTGCTGGATACCGCACCAGAAGGGGAAAAAAGGGTGGAATTACACCTGCATACCCCGATGAGTACGATGGATGCCGTAAGTTCCATTTCCTCTTTAGTGGCGCAAGCGAAAAAATGGGGGCATGAAGCCATCGCAGTTACAGACCACGCTGTTGCCCAAGCATATCCGGAAGCATATGCAGCAGGTAAAAAGAACGGTGTGAAAATTTTGTACGGGCTTGAAGTCAACCTTGTGGACGATGGTGTGCCAATTGCCTATAACCCTACACATCGAAACCTTGCAGAAGAAACCTACGTGGTGTTTGACGTGGAAACTACAGGGTTGTCTGCTATGTATGATACGATAATCGAGCTTGCGGCAGTGAAGGTGAGGGGCGGCGAGATTATTGATAGATTTGAATCTTTTGCCAATCCGCACCACGCACTCTCTGCTACTACTATCAATTTGACAGGCATTACCGATGATATGGTACAGGACGCACCTGAAGTTGGAGATGTGTTGAAACGATTTTCCGATTGGATGCAGGATGATATTTTAGTAGCACATAATGCAAGCTTTGATATGGGCTTTTTGAATATCGGTTTCCAGCGCATAGGGTTAGGAAAGGCAAAGAATCCTGTCATTGATACATTGGAATTGGGTCGTCTCCTATTTCCAACGTTAAAAAATCACCGTTTAAATACATTATGTAAGAAGTTTGATATTGAATTAACACAGCATCACCGTGCAATATATGATGCAGAGGCAACAGGTTATTTACTGGTAAAGATGCTAAAAGATGCATTGGAAAAAGGGATAACATTTCATGACGAATTAAATGAGCATTCCGGTACAACGGATGCTTATAAACGGGCGAGACCTTCTCATGTCACACTGCTAGCCGTTAATGAAATAGGTTTGAAAAACATCTTTAAAATAGTTTCCATTTCACATATGAATTACTTCTTCCGTGTTCCCCGTATCCCAAGATCACAGTTGCAAAAGCTGCGTGAAGGCATAATTGTCGGGACAGCTTGTGACAAGGGCGAAGTTTTTGAGGGTATGATGCAAAAATCCCCAGATGAAGTGGAAGGGATTGCCGAATTCTATGACTATATCGAGGTTCAGCCACCAAGCAACTATGCACATTTGTTGGAGCTGGAATTAGTCCGAGATGAAAAAGCGCTAAAAGAGATTATCACCAACATTGTCAAACTTGGTGAAAAACTTGAAAAACCTGTGGTGGCAACAGGTAATGTACATTATTTAAAAGAAACTGATAAAATTCACCGAGAGATTTTGGTTCGTTCTCAATCAGGTGCCAATCCGTTGAACAGGCATCAATTGCCGGATGTTCACTTTAAAACAACAGATGAAATGCTTGCGGCCTTCTCTTTCCTTGGAGAAGAAAAAGCAAAAGAAATCGTTGTATCCAACACCCAAAAGGTTGCAGGAATGATTGAAGAAATCAAACCAATCAAAGATGACCTTTATACTCCGAAAATCGAAGGTGCAGATGAAGAAATCCGGGAGATGAGTTATTCCAGGGCAAGAAGCATCTACGGCGACGACCTACCAGAGATTGTTGAGAAGCGGATTGAAAAGGAATTAAAAAGTATTATCGGTCACGGCTTTGCAGTTATCTACTTGATTTCCCAAAAGCTTGTGAAAAAGTCATTGGATGATGGATACCTCGTAGGTTCACGTGGTTCTGTTGGATCGTCCTTTGTGGCAACCATGACAGAAATCACTGAGGTAAACCCATTGCCTCCTCACTATGTGTGCCCAAGTTGTAAAAAATCAGAGTTCTTTGATGACGGATCAGTAGGCTCTGGATTTGACCTGCCAGACAAAGATTGCCCGGATTGCGGCGAGGCATTCACGAAGGACGGCCATGATATCCCATTCGAAACTTTCCTTGGTTTTAAAGGGGATAAGGTACCAGATATCGATTTGAACTTCTCAGGTGAATATCAGCCGAGAGCCCACAACTATACAAAGGTGCTGTTTGGAGAAGATTATGTATTCAGGGCGGGAACCATTGGTACAGTTGCTGACAAAACCGCTTATGGTTATGTAAAAGGATATGCAAATGACCGCAATTTAATATTGCGTGGAGCTGAAGTGGACAGACTTTCAGCAGGATGTACAGGGGTAAGAAGATCGACTGGACAGCATCCAGGCGGAATTATCGTTGTTCCGGATTATATGGATATTTTTGATTTCTCCCCGATCCAGTATCCAGCAGATGATCAGTCATCAGAATGGAAAACGACACATTTTGACTTCCATTCTATTCACGATAACTTGCTTAAGCTTGATATCCTTGGACACGATGACCCGACCGTAATCAGGATGCTTCAGGACCTTAGTGGGATTGACCCAAAGACCATTCCTACAGATGATCCGTATGTGATGAAGATCTTCAGCGGAACGGAATCGCTTGGCGTTACAGAAGAACAAATCATGTGTAAAACAGGAACTCTCGGGATTCCTGAGTTTGGTACTAGGTTTGTTAGACAGATGCTTGAAGATACAAAACCGTCGACATTCTCTGAATTAGTGCAAATATCCGGATTATCTCATGGTACCGATGTTTGGCTTGGCAATGCACAAGAGCTTATCCACAATAAGACTTGTACATTAAGTGAAGTTATCGGTTGCCGTGATGACATCATGGTATATCTAATCTATAAAGGACTTGACCCTTCCATGGCCTTTAAGATCATGGAATCGGTTCGTAAAGGAAAAGGTCTATCCGATGAGTTTAAAGAGGAAATGATCAAAAACGATGTGCCGGCATGGTATATCGACTCCTGTTTGAAAATAAAATACATGTTCCCGAAAGCCCATGCAGCAGCATATGTGCTTATGGCAGTTCGTATTGCATATTTCAAAGTGCACTTCCCATTAATGTACTATGCAGCGTATTTTACCGTTCGCGCCGATGACTTTGATATCGATACAATGGTTAAAGGTTCTGCAGCCATCCGTAAAGTTGTAGAAGAAATCAATGCAAAAGGCTTGGAAGCCTCACCAAAAGAAAAATCCTTACTTACAGTAATGGAACTTGCATTAGAAATGAGTGAACGAGGGTTCTCTTTCAAAAAGGTGGACTTATACAAATCCAGCGCAACTGATTTCTTAATCGAAGGCGATTCCCTGATTCCGCCATTCAATTCCATTCCGGGACTTGGAACAAACGCAGCGATCAACATCGTGAACTCAAGAGCCGATGGAGAGTTCTTGTCCAAAGAAGACTTACAACAAAGAGGCAGAATCTCCAAAACAATCTTGGAATACCTCGACAACCACGGCTGCCTAACAGGCCTGCCAGACCAAAACCAACTATCACTATTCTAATGTTTATGGGACACGACTGGTTTATTCAATCCACCCTGTTGACTGAAGTGGAAGATGTGAGACTCCTGAGGGAGATAGCGGTAGCTTGAGACCCCGCAGCGCAGCGAGGAGGCTCAAGCACCGCCCCTAGGAAAGCGAACATCTGCAACGAAAGGAAACAGGGAGTATTTCTGGATCTAAAAAGCCGTGAACCCCTGAAAACACTAGAAAGATTTGCATATTTCATACGGATATGATATATTTACATTGGAAATGCTATATACAGGTAATTAGCAGAGAGTGGGGAAACCCACTCTTTCGTATTGTATTCCCATTTTTTCTGGCAACCTTGTTTTTTCATGACAATGAGAAAAAAGGGAACGTTAGATTTTCGTATCAGCTTTACATAAGCTTGCTTGTTTATGATTCCCTGCTTATTGGCAGGGTCTTTTGTTCAGATTTTAAACACATCGTCTCGCGCTTGCGAAGGAGGAAAATGATGAGCAAAAATGTTACAGAAACGGTGGAAGAACTAGCTCTTCCAATCGTAAAAGAAATGAATGTAGAATTAGTGGATATTGAATATGTAAAAGAAGGGTCCTCTTGGTTTTTACGTGTATTCGTCGATAAAGAAGGCGGTATCGACATCGAGGATTGCGGGACAGTAAGTGAAAAGTTAAGTGAAAAGCTTGATGAACTAGATCCGATTCCTCATAACTATTTCCTGGAAGTTTCCTCTCCTGGTGCTGAGCGCCCTCTAAAGAAGAAGGAAGACATCGAGAAATCGGTCGGTAAATATGTCAACATTAAAACGTATGAACCTATCGACGGCTTGAAGTCCTTTGAAGGTGATCTTCTGGATTTCGATGGAGAAACAATCAAACTCTCCATGACTATAAAAACACGTAAAAAGGAAGTTTCCATTCCATATCCAAAAGTAGCGAAAGCACGTTTGGCTGTCAGGTTCTAAAACGAACCAGACAAATCAATTACACTTTGTTTAAGTAATTGGTAAAAAATTATGAATCATAGGTATTTTAAGGGGGACATGGTTGTATGAGCAGCGAGTTATTTGATGCTTTAACCCTGATGGAAAAGGAAAAGGGCATTAGCAAAGATGTAATTATTGAAGCGATAGAGGCTGCACTTATATCTGCTTACAAAAGAAACTTTAATCAAGCACAAAATGTACGAGTGGATATGAACCTGGAAACAGGTACAATGCGTGTATTTGCAAGAAAAGACGTAGTAGACGAGGTATTTGATTCCCGTCTGGAAATCTCCATTCAGGAAGCACGTCAAATCGATCCGAACTATCAAGAAAATGATGTGGTTGAGATTGAAGTCACACCAAAGGACTTCGGTCGTATTGCAGCGCAAACAGCAAAACAAGTAGTAACTCAGAGAGTAAGAGAAGCAGAACGAGGAGTCATCTACTCTGAATATATCGAACGTGAAGAAGATATTATGACAGGGATCGTTCAACGTTTAGACTCTAAATTCATTTATGTGAGCCTTGGTAAAATTGAGGCATTGTTGCCAGTTAATGAGCAAATGCCTAATGAACATTACAAGCCTCATGATAGAATTAAAGTGTTCCTTACAAAAGTGGAAAAAACCACAAAAGGCCCACAAATTTTTGTTTCGCGTTCTCATCCAGGACTTTTAAAGCGCCTTTTTGAACTTGAAGTTCCAGAAATTTATGATGGCACCGTTGAAATTAAGTCCGTTGCGCGTGAAGCTGGAGACCGTTCAAAGATTTCCGTTCACTGTGACAATCCTGAAGTAGATCCGGTAGGAGCTTGTGTTGGACCAAAAGGCCAAAGGGTGCAAGCAATTGTTAATGAATTAAAAGGAGAGAAAATTGACATCGTTCGATGGTCAAAAGATCCTGTTGAGTTCGTTGCAAATGCATTAAGTCCTTCTAAAGTACTGGAAGTTCAAGTTAATGAAGAAGAAAAGGCAACAACAGTCATCGTACCTGATTATCAACTTTCTTTAGCAATTGGTAAACGTGGACAAAATGCGAGACTAGCTGCTAAGTTAACAGGTTGGAAAATTGACATCAAGAGTGAATCTGAAGCAGAAGAACTAGGGATTTACCCAAGTCTTTCTCTATCCAAAAACGATACAGAAGATTTGGATGATGAATTCTACGATGACGACAATTTTGAAGACTGATTTTTAAAAGAAGGTGAATCAGGTGAACAATCGCAAAAAGGTCCCAATGCGCAAATGTGTGGCAAGTCAAGAACTGAAGCCGAAAAAGGAATTGATTCGTATCGTCCGTTCTAAAGAAGGCGAAGTTTCGATTGACCCTACAGGGAAAAAGTCAGGACGAGGGGCATATCTTGCAAGTAACAAGGAGAGCATCCTCCTTGCAAAAAAGAAAAACATCTTAGCCCGTCACCTGGAAGTAGCGATTGATGATTCATTGTATGATGAATTACTTCAGCTGGTAGAAACGGAGAATAACTCAACACATGAATAATCAATGGCTATCCATTGTCGGTCTTGCTACAAGAGCAAGAAAGACCATAACAGGGGAAGAACTTGTCATTAAAGAAGTGAGAGCAGGAAAGGCGAAGTTGGTGCTATTGGCAAGCGACGCTTCTGCTAACACGATGAAAAAATTACAAGATAAATGTACGTACTATAACGTGCCGATCAGAACGGTTGACGATCGGTATGAGTTAGGTCGAGCGATAGGAAAAGATGCGAGAGTTTCGGTCGCCATTCTTGATGAAGGGTTCGCCAAAAAACTACTCACCATGCTCGATTAATCTTTGGGGGTGAATGTATGACGAAATTACGCGTGTACGAATACGCAAAGCAAAAGAACGTATCAAGTAAAGATGTCATTACAAAACTAAAAGAAATGAATATTGAGGTATCAAACCATATGGCAACATTAGACGACGACACGATCCAAAAATTGAACGGCACAAATAAAACAGAAGCACCAAAGAAAGCAGCGCCACAAAACACTGCTTCTGCACCTAAGAAACAAAATAATAATCAATCTCAAGGTGGCGGCCAAGGCGGAAAAGGTAAAAACACTTCTTCACCTAAAAAGCCATTTAATAATAACAACAGCAATAACAATCATTCCTCTAAAGGGAAAAAGAAACAAAACAATAAACAAAACCAAAACCGCGGACAACAACAAGCTCCGCCACAACCTGTGAAGAAAAAAGAAACTCCTTCTAAAATCACATTCACTGGTTCCCTGACAGTTGGTGAATTGGCAAACAAGCTAAACAAAGAGCCTTCTGAAATCATCAAAAAGCTCTTGATGCTTGGTGTCATGGCGACTATCAACCAGGATCTTGATAAAGATTCCATCGAGTTGATCGCTGGCGAGTACAACGTGGAAGTGGAAGAGGAAATTATCTTCGAAGTAACCGATTTTGAAGGATACGATTCCGAAGATACAGAAGAAGTAATGGAAGAGCGTCCACCAGTTGTTACAATCATGGGTCACGTTGACCACGGTAAAACAACACTTCTTGACTCTATCCGTAACACAAAGGTTACTGCAGGTGAAGCTGGTGGTATCACACAGCATATCGGTGCGTACCAAGTAGAAGTGGATCAAGGCAAGAAAATCACTTTTCTTGATACTCCTGGACATGCTGCGTTTACAACGATGCGTTCCCGCGGAGCACAAGTTACAGACATTACCATTCTTGTTGTTGCAGCAGATGACGGTGTTATGCCTCAAACAGTGGAAGCAATCAACCATGCCAAAGCTGCAGAAGTACCAATCATTGTTGCGGTAAACAAAATGGATAAAGAAGGTGCCAATCCTGACCGTGTTATGCAAGAATTAACAGAACACGGATTAGTGTCAGAAGCTTGGGGTGGAGATACTATCTTTGTACCAATTTCTGCAATCAATGGAGAAGGCATCGATACACTTCTTGAAATGATCCTACTTGTATCTGAAGTGGAAGAATACAAAGCGAACTCTAAACGTGCGGCATCAGGTACGGTTATTGAGGCCCAGCTTGATAAAGGCAGAGGTTCCGTTGCGACCCTTCTGGTACAAAAAGGGACGCTTCGTGTTGGAGACCCAATCGTAGTTGGTAACACATTCGGTCGTGTTCGTGCAATGGTCAACGATCTTGGACGCCGCGTGAAAGAAGCTGGTCCATCCACACCAGTTGAAATAACTGGTCTAAATGAAGTGCCACAAGCTGGAGACAACTTCATGGTATTCTCTGATGAGAAAACGGCTCGTAACGTCGGAGAAGCCCGTGCTCAAAAGCAACTTCAAGAACAACGCAGTGAAAAAACACGTGTAACGCTTGATGACTTGTTCGAACAAATCAAGCAGGGTGAAATGAAAGAAATCAACCTTATTGTGAAAGCAGACGTTCAAGGTTCTGTAGAAGCGATGGCTGCTTCCCTTCAGAAAATTGATGTTGAAGGCGCGAAAGTGAAAATCATTCACACTGGCGTTGGGGCTATCACAGAATCTGATATTATCCTTGCTTCTGCATCCAATGCGATTGTTATTGGTTTCAACGTTCGCCCAGATGCTGGTGCGAAACGTACAGCAGATGTTGAAAATGTTGATATTCGCCTTCACCGTATCATCTATAAAGCGATTGAAGAAATTGAAGCGGCAATGAAAGGTATGCTTGACCCTGAATTTGAAGAAAAAGTAATCGGTCAAGTAGAAGTTCGCCAGACATTCAAAGTTTCTAAAGTTGGTACCATTGCAGGTGCATACGTAACAGAAGGGAAAATCACTCGTGATTCCAGCATTCGTCTAATTCGTGACGGAATCGTTATTTTTGAAGGAGAACTTGATACACTCAAGCGTTTCAAAGATGATGTAAAAGAAGTGGCGACAAACTACGAATGTGGTGTAACAATCAAGAACTTTAACGATATTAAAGAAGGCGACATCATCGAAGCTTACGTAATGCAAGAAATCGAAAGAAAATGATCGGATATTTAGAGTGTGACTGTATGATCTATGATGCTCAATCTTTGAAGGAAAAAAGGGCAGTTCTTCAGCGCGTTATTACAAGGCTGAAACAGAGGTTCAATATTTCCATCTCAGAGATTGATCATCAAGACGTATGGCAACGGACGAAGATTGGAATTGTATCCATCTCTTCATCCAAATCCATCACCGAGAAAGAATTGCAAAAAGTGCTCGACTATCTGGATTCCTTTCCAGAGATAGAGCGGGCAGAAACTTCGCTTGATTGGCTTTAAAGGGGTGAAAGGTATGACACTCAGATCAAACAGAGTTGGAGAGCAAATGAAAAAAGAGCTTTCCGATATCATTGGTCGTAAAATCAAAGACCCTCGTGTAGGCTTTGTAACAGTAACGGATGTACAGGTTACTGGAGATCTTCAACAAGCCAAGGTTTTCATCTCTGTGCTTGGAGACGATGAGAAAAGACAAGACACTTTGATTGGTTTGGCAAAAGCTAAAGGCTTCATCCGCAGTGAAATTGGACGAAGAATTCGCTTAAGAAAAACTCCAGAGCTTTTCTTTGAATTTGACGAATCCATCGCTTACGGTAATCACATCGAGAGCCTGATTCATGAATTGAATAAAAAAGACTCTGATTCTGATGATGAAGAGTAAAAGAAAAGGATAGGCAGCACTTGTCTATCCTTTTTGTTGACTCTAATGATTGCTCGCATTAACTCCCTGTTGATTTGCGTTCCAGGCGTTCGCTTTCCGCGGGACGATGCTTGAGCCTCCTCACTTCGTTGCGGGGTCTCAACCAACCGTTACCCCCCGCAGGAGTCTCACACCTTGCACTCCAATCTACAGGGGAATACTTATTAATAATGAAAGGGGTGGCCTAAATGGATGGCATTCTTATTTTAAACAAACCAAAAGGCTTCACTTCACATGACTGCGTATTTAAAGTGAGAAAAATACTAAAAACAAAAAAAGTCGGCCACACCGGGACACTAGATCCAGAAGTAACCGGAGTCCTTCCTATCTGCATCGGCAGAGCTACAAAAGTCGTAGAATTCCTCACAGCAGAACAAAAAACATACGTGGCTGAAGTCACCATCGGCACCGCAACCACGACAGAAGATCAAACAGGGGAAGTAGTAGAAGAAAAACGGGTGGACAACCCCATAGCAAAAGAAAAAATACTTTCCGTCCTTCAAGAGCTTACAGGAGAAATTGACCAAACGCCGCCAATGTACTCCGCTGTTAAAATTAAAGGGAAAAAGCTTTATGAATACGCAAGAGAAGGGAAGGTAATCGACAGACCTTCAAGAAAAGTGACCATCCATGATATTTTCCTAACAAGTGATATTACATATGAAGAACAAAAAGGCCAAGTCAAATTTTCCTTTCAAGTAAACTGCAGTAAAGGTACATATGTAAGAACCCTTGCTGTACAAATAGGCGAATTGCTTGGTTATCCTGCCCACATGTCCTATTTGACCAGAATTTCCTCTGGAGACTTTACCATCGATCAAGCAATCACTTTAGAACAATTAAGTGAGCTTGCAGAACAAGGCGGGGTCGAAGAGAAACTATTGCCGATGGAAAAAGCACTAAGTTCATTGCCTAAGTTGGAGATTAGTGATAAAGTAGCAGAGAAAGTGTATAATGGTGCGGTTTTGCCGTACCCGGAAAATATTGAAGAATCTATTGAATACTTTAGTGTATTCCATAATGATAAATGCTTGGCCATCTATATGAAACATCCATCAAAGCCAGGCCTCATGAAACCAAAGAAAGTTTTTCATGAATAATTGGTGTGTGAAGGACCTGCATGATTAATTAAGATTTAGGTGATAAATGATGAAAGTTGTGTATTTGGAGCATCCGCATTCCCTTACAAAAGAAGAATGTATCCCTGCTGCAGTGGCTCTCGGTTTTTTCGATGGCATCCATTTGGGGCATCAAAAAGTGATTAAAAGTGCACTGTCTAAGGCGAAAGACCTTGGGGTGGCAAGTGCCGTAATGACATTGGATCCGCATCCTTCCGTCGTATTGAGAAAGACTGTTCAACATGTCCGCTACATAACTCCACTTTCCGAAAAGATAAGGCTGCTTTCATCTTTAGGGGTGGACATTCTTTATGTGGTCAAGTTTGACATGTCTTTTGCGTCGCTTGTACCCCAGGACTTTGTGGATCAATATATCATTGGACTGAATATCCAACATGTAGTAGCTGGATTCGATTATTCCTATGGCAGTCTCGGCAAAGGGACAATGGAGACACTGCCATTTCATTCTAGACAGCAATTTGATCAGACTGTTGTGGAGAAATACACGACAAATGATCTTAAAGTAAGTTCGACTTTCATTAGAGAGCAGCTGAAAGATGGTAAAGTTTCCGAACTGCCGAATACTTTGGGCCGTTATTATCAAATACGGGGAAAAGTCGGGCATGGAGAAAAGAGGGGCCGTACAATCGGATTTCCCACCGCCAATGTGGTGCTTGGCGATGACTATGTGATTCCTAAAACTGGTGTCTACACGGTACGTATGCACGTGAATGACAGATGGATCAATGGAGTATGCAATGTCGGCTATAAACCGACTTTCCACAAGCAGGATAAAGAAAACTTACCGTCCATAGAAGTACACCTTTTGGATTTTGATCAGCAAATCTATGGAGCTGAGGTAATAATAGAATGGCATAATTGTATAAGGGAAGAAAAGAAGTTTTCGGGTATTGATGCGCTTGTTGCTCAGATTAGAAAAGACAAGGGAATTGCGGAAGACTATTTTCAAAAAAACCTGCACGATACTTGCTTTTTGACGTAAAAAGAGGTATGCTATTAAACGTACTAAAACCATTGCTTGGCAAGTCGAATCACCAACGCTTGCTCGGTAATAGGGGTTTTTACTATTAAGGAGGTGAATAGGATGGCTATTACACAAGAGCGTAAACAAGAACTTATCAACGAGTTCAGAACTCACGAATCTGACACTGGATCTCCAGAAGTTCAGATCGCTGTCCTAACAGAACAGATCAACAACCTGAACGAGCATTTACGTACTCACAAGAAAGATCACCACTCACGTCGTGGTCTATTGAAAATGGTTGGTAAGCGTCGTAACTTACTTACTTACCTACGTAACAAAGATGTAACTCGTTACCGTGAACTAATCAATAAATTAGGTTTACGTCGATAAGTTTGTCAGAAAAAGCGGGAGAATTCCCGCTTTTTTATTAGTATTTTAGAAGTTATTTTTCAAAAATTGCTTATAGAACACCAAAAAAGCGATTTTTTTCCTATACATGCTGGAATTCTATTGATATGTAGTAGTTATTTCGTTCATACTATACATAATACTAAAACTTATTTTCACATAGACTGTTCTACTAATTAAGCTGCAGTCCGTTGATCGGATGCAGGCATTGAGAAGAAGGTCAATACATATGAAAGCTAGAGAGGGGTTAAACGAACTCATGGGACAAGATAAACAAGTCTTTTCTATCGACTGGGCTGGAAGAAACCTGACGGTAGAAGTAGGACAATTAGCGAAGCAAGCAAACGGAGCTGTTATGGTCCGCTACGGAGATACGGCTGTGCTCAGCACTGCAACCGCTTCAAAAGAACCGAAGAAATTAGATTTCTTCCCATTAACAGTTAACTATGAAGAAAGATTATACGCAGTAGGTAAAATTCCAGGTGGATTCATTAAGAGAGAAGGACGTCCAAGTGAGAAGGCTGTATTGGCTAGCCGCTTGATTGACCGTCCAATCCGTCCACTATTTGCTGATGGTTTCCGTAACGAAGTACAAGTTATCAGCATCGTGATGAGTGTGGATCAAAACTGTTCATCTGAGATGGCAGCGATGTTCGGTTCTTCATTGGCGCTTTCTGTTTCCGATATTCCTTTCCAAGGACCAATCGCAGGTGTAACAGTAGGAAGAATTAACGACGAGTTCGTTATTAATCCTAATGTTGAACAGCTTGAAAAGAGTGATATCAACTTGGTTGTAGCTGGAACAAAGGATGCAATCAACATGGTTGAAGCTGGTGCTGATGAAGTTCCGGAAGAAATAATGTTAGAAGCAATCATGTTTGGTCATAACGAAATCAAACGTTTAATTGCTTTCCAAGAAGAAATTGTCCAAGCAGTAGGTAAAGAGAAAACAGAAGTTACTCTTTATGAAGTAGACAAAAACCTTGAACATGAAATCCGTGCACTTGCTGAAGAGAAAATGACAAAAGCTGTTCAAGTCTTTGAAAAGCACGCTCGTGAAGCTGCTATCAAAGAAGTGAAGACAGAGGTTCTTGCGCGCTATGAAGAGCAAGAAGTAGAAGCTGATGTGTTGAAGCAAGTCAACGAAATTTTAAGCATGCTAGTGAAAGAAGAAGTAAGACGCCTCATTACAGAAGATAAAGTACGCCCTGATGGACGTAAGAGTGACGAGATTCGTCCGCTGGCTTCTGAAGTCGGCCTATTGCCTCGTACTCACGGTTCCGGTCTGTTTACACGTGGACAAACTCAAGCATTAAGCATCTGTACTTTAGGTGCACTGGGTGACGTACAGATCCTTGACGGATTAGGTATTGAAGAAGAAAAACGTTTCATGCATCACTATAACTTCCCATTATTCAGTGTTGGGGAAACTGGTCCGATGAGAGGTCCTGGACGTCGCGAAATCGGACATGGTGCTCTTGGAGAGCGTGCCCTTGATCCGGTTATTCCTTCCGAGAAAGACTTCCCATACACAGTTCGTCTAGTATCAGAAGTTCTAGAGTCCAACGGTTCCACTTCCCAAGCAAGTATCTGTGCAAGCACACTTGCCATGATGGATGCGGGTGTACCTATTAAAGCTCCTGTAGCAGGTATTGCAATGGGATTAATTAAAAAGGGCGAGCATTATACAGTTCTTTCCGATATCCAAGGAATGGAAGATCACCTTGGAGATATGGACTTTAAAGTTGCTGGTACAGCCAAAGGTGTTACAGCACTTCAAATGGATATAAAAATTGAAGGTCTTTCCCGTGCTATCTTAGAAGAAGCACTTCAACAGGCTAAAATTGGACGTATGCATATTCTTGATTCTATGCTTGCTACAATTGATGAGTCTCGTAAAGAGCTATCTCCTTATGCACCGAAGATCTTGATGATGAGCATCAACCCTGATAAGATCCGTGATGTAATTGGACCTAGCGGTAAACAAATCAATAAGATTATTGAAGAAACCGGAGTTAAAATTGACATCGAACAAGATGGAACGGTATTTATTTCTTCCATTAATATGGAGATGAATGACAAAGCGAAGAAAATCATCGAAGATATCGTACGTGAAGTCCAAGTGGGCGAAATTTACATGGGTAAAGTAAAACGTATTGAAAAGTTCGGTGCATTTGTTGAGCTATTCAGTGGTAAAGACGGACTTGTCCATATTTCTGAACTTGCAGAAGAACGCGTGAAACAAGTGGAAGATGTTGTGAAACTTGGAGAAGAAGTTCTTGTAAAAGTAATGGAAATCGACAAGCAAGGAAGAGTGAATCTTTCTAGAAAAGTACTACTTAAAGAGAAAAAAGAAAAAAACGAACAAATGTCCTAATATAGGAGCCTGGTTTGACCGCCGGGCTTTTTGCGGTACCTCCCCATAGAAAATGGCCTTGTGGGGTGGTGTCTTTCCGCTTTATTCTTTGTTCTACCTTGTCCACTTCCTACATAAATTTTAAGTAGGAAGGAGTGGGTGGAATGAAAAGAAGTACGTTTCAGTTGTTGGCATTTGTTATTATTGCATTTTTTACATATAACACGGTGAGTCATCCATTTCAGGGAGATATAGCAGCTATACTTTCTAAAGATATAGCAGAAGTGGCCCAGAAAAAGGATGCACTTTATGTGGAGATTGAACAAAAGGCGACTGCTTATGAAGTGGCACCTCAAGACGCGAAGATAGATAAAGTCTGGAAGGCTCAGCCGGGTCTTAATGGTTTGAAAGTGGATCTTGAAGCTTCTTATAAAAATATGAAGAAGAGCGGTGAATTTGACGAGAAAAAGCTTGTAATGGAGCAAATATCGCCTAAGATTCATCTTTCTGACTTGCCACCTTCACCAATTTACCGCGGGCACCCTGAAAAGCCAATGGTATCGTTTTTGATAAATGTGGCATGGGGAAATGAGCATATTCCAGGGATGTTAGAAACATTGAAAAATCATGGAGTGCAAGCAACCTTTTTTCTTGAAGGAAGATGGGTTAAAGAAAACCCTTCGATGGCTAAAATGATAATAGATGCAGGACATGAAGTGGGGAATCATTCTTACACACACCCTAATATGAAAACATTGGGAAGTACTGCGGTCAGGGAACAGCTTTTAAAGACAAATGAAGTCATTGAGGCAATCTCCGGCAGTAAAGTCACCTGGTTTGCCCCTCCAAGCGGTAGCTACCGTGACGAGGTCGTAAACATCGCCCACGAAATGAAATTAGGGACGATTATGTGGAGTGTTGATACCATTGATTGGCAGAAGCCGTCACCTGATGTTCTTGTTAATAGAGTAATGGGGAAGATTCATCCTGGTGCAATGGTTCTTATGCATCCTACGCCATCAACAGCTAACAGTTTGGAAACTCTTATTACATCCATTAAAGATAAAGGGCTCGAACTAGGAACGGTTTCTTCTCTTTTAAGTGAAGAAAGGATCGTTCATCACAACTAGATTTGGCAAACTTGAATAGGAGGATTATCGTTGCTTACTAAACATACATGTTCAAACGGAGTAAGAATCGTATTAGAAAATATTCCACATGTCCGCTCGGTTGCGATTGGCGTATGGATTGGAACAGGTTCACGAAATGAAGATAATCTCAATAATGGAGTATCTCATTTCCTTGAGCATATGTTCTTCAAAGGAACAGAAACAAAAAATGCACGTGAAATTGCCGAGGCTTTCGATTCTATCGGAGGGCAGGTAAATGCATTCACTTCTAAGGAATACACTTGTTATTATGCAAAAGTTATGGATGAACACTCTTCCTATGCACTTGGAGTATTAGCAGATATGTTTTTCCACTCAATCTTCGATGAAGAAGAATTGAAAAAGGAAAAAAATGTTGTATACGAGGAAATCAAAATGTATGAAGATGCTCCAGACGATATCGTCCATGACGTTTTGGCAAGAGCATCCTATGGTAACCATCCTTTAGGTTATCCGATACTGGGAACAGAAGAAACTTTATCTGCTTTTAACGGTAATACATTGCGTGAATATATGAAGGAAACTTATACTCCTGACAATGTGGTTATCTCCGTAGCTGGTAATATTGATGAGTCATTTGTGAAAGAGATTGAAAACCTATTTGGAAGTTATGAAACTGGTCACTCAAAGCGTGAGTATGTAAAACCTTCCTTTGAAACTGGACGAATTGCAAAAAAGAAAACGACCGAACAGGCTCATCTCTGCATAGGTTACGACGGGCTTCAAATCGGCGACAAAGATATTTACAACCTGATTGTATTGAATAATGTGCTTGGCGGCAGCATGAGCAGTCGTCTATTCCAGGATGTCAGAGAGGAACGCGGACTGGCGTATTCAGTCTATTCCTATCACTCCACCTTCCAAGATAACGGTATGCTTACCATTTATGGTGGAACTGGCAGCAACCAATTAGATCTTCTGTTTGAAACCATTCAACAGACGCTTAACACACTGAAGCGCGACGGAATAACTAAAAAAGAGCTTGTCAACAGTAAGGAGCAAATAAAGGGTAGCCTTATGTTGAGTCTTGAGAGCACAAACAGTCGTATGAGCAGAAACGGAAAGAACGAGCTTCTTCTCGGAAGACATCGCTCCCTTGATGATATTTTAGAAAGAATCAATAGTATCACAGAGGAATCTGTAAATAACCTGGCAACCAAGATTTTTACAGATGAATATTCGGTTGCTTTAATCAGTCCAAGCGGTGAGATGCCTAAATCAATTCAAGAAAAATAATAACATGCCTGCCATTTTCTAATGGCAGGTTTTTTTTTGGACGCCTTCTAATATAGATAATATAGGAGGTGATTTCTTATGAGATTAAGTGAAATGAGCGGAAAGGAAATTGTTGATGTGAAACGGGCAGAACGGCTCGGCATACTTGGTCATACAGATCTTGAAATCAACGAAAGTACAGGTGAGATACGTTCACTTATCATTCCTTCCTTGAAATGGTTTGGGTTGAAGAAGGAAGGCAGCGACATTCGTGTACCGTGGAATCATATTAAAAAGATTGGAACAGATATGATTATTATTGACATACCGGAAGAGGAAGAATGACTCAGCGCTAGCTGGGTCTTTTTTTGTCTATAAGGCTCTATATGCCCGAACGGAAGGGATTACATGGCTTTCGGTAGTATAGAAGTGCTCTATATGCCCGAACGGCAGGGATCACACGGCCTTCGGTAGTATAGAAGCGCTCTATATGCCCGAACGGAAGGGATCACTCAGGTTTCGGTAGTATAGAAGCGCTCTATATGCCCGAACGGAAGGGATCACTCAGGTTTCGGTAGTATAGAAGCGTTCTATATGCCCGAACTGTAGAGATCACAGAACCTTCGGTAGTATAGAACCGCTCTATACGCCCGAACGGCAGAGATCACAAGACCTTCGGTAGTATAGAAGCCTTCTATATGCCCGGAAGATAGAAATCATCCAGTCTTCGGGCTAAAAGTTCAAAAACCTTTCATTCAAACTATCTAAATACTTTTAAATATCATCCACTTGCAAACTCTTCCCTTTCTCCTTTGATTCAAGCACAGATTTTCCATAGGTTACATAAGATGTGGAAGTAAGAAAAACTTGAGCCAGATTTACAAACTTTCACGAAGTAGAAGAAGGTGAACGATATATGCTGACCGGTTTGCACATAGCTGTCATTGGCGGTGATGCAAGGCAGCTGGAAGTGATACGTAAGCTTATTGAGCTAGACGCGAAGCTTTCGCTTGTAGGATTTGACCAATTAGATCACGGCTTTACAGGTGCTTCAAAGGAGCAGATGAATGAAGTAGATTTTACGACTGTCAATGCCATTATCCTTCCTGTTCCCGGCACTAATTTAGAGGGGCAGGTTGATACTATTTTCTCAAATGAAAAAATTGTCTTAACAGAGGAAATAGTCAAGAACACACCAGACCACTGTACCATTTATTCAGGTATCACTAACCCCTATTTGAATCAATTGGTGGCAAGTACAAACAGGAAGTTAGTTCAATTGTTTGATCGTGATGATGTTGCCATCTATAATGCAATTCCGACGGTGGAAGGTACCATTATGATGGTTATTCAACATACAGATATTACGATCCATAACTCCAAAGTAGCGGTTCTAGGTTTAGGAAGAGTCGGTATGAGTGTAGCACGTACTTTTGCCGCACTCGGTGCAAATGTGCGTGTAGGCGCCAGAAAATCAGAACATATTGCCCGTATCTTTGAGATGGGCGTAACTCCATTTCATCTAAACGAATTGGCTGAGAATGTTGCAGACGTAGATGTCTGTATCAATACTATTCCACACCTTATCGTAACATCGGATGTAATCTCCAAAATGCCTGCTCATACTCTCATTATTGATCTGGCATCAAAACCAGGGGGAACTGATTTCCGATATGCCGAAAAAAGAGGAATTAAAGCATTATTAGCTCCAGGACTTCCAGGAATTGTTGCTCCAAAAACTGCGGGGCAGATAGTGGCAAATGTCTTGGCACAATTACTTAAAGAAGAAATGGAAGGGAGAAAGGGGAATTAACCATGCAATTAAAAGGTAAACGGCTAGGTTTTGGTTTAACGGGATCTCATTGTACGTATGATGCAGTTATTCCTGAAATACAAAAGCTACTTGATGCTGGTGCAGAAGTGAGGCCAGTAGTTACTTCGACCGTTCAACATACAAATACCAGATTCGGTCAAGGGGAAGATTGGATTAAACTGATTGAAGATATGACAGGGTTTAAAGTGATAGATTCCATTGTAAAAGCAGAGCCGCTTGGGCCGAAAATTCCATTGGATTGTATGATCATTGCCCCTTTAACTGGGAACTCCATGAGTAAATTGGCCAATGCGCTTACAGATTCACCTGTATTAATGGCTGCAAAGGCAACACTCCGGAATCATAACCCGGTGGTTTTAGGGATATCTACAAATGATGCCCTTGGATTAAACGGATTGAACTTAATGAGATTAATGGCTACCAAAAATATATACTTTATTCCTTACGGGCAAGATGCACCAGACAAAAAACCAAATTCCATGGTTGCGAGAATGAGTATGCTCATGCCTACTGTGGAGCATGCATTGGAGCATAAGCAAATACAACCAGTCATCGTGGAAAGATATAAAGACGATTTATAATAAAATTTGCTTAGAAGAGAAGAAAAGTAAGAATTTCTTCTCTTCTTTATTTCAGTAATATGATAAAATAAAAAACTATATATGAATATTTATTCTGAAAGCTCAGATAAACATTAATGAGCTATTTTTAAAATGGAGAGGTGCTTAATAGATGAGTGGTTTACATGTAGCAGTAGTAGGCGCAACAGGAGCAGTAGGACAGCAGATGCTTCATACATTAGAAGAAAGAAATTTTCCTATCAAGAAGCTTACGCTATTATCTTCGGAGCGCTCTGCAGGTAAAAAAGTATTATTTAAAGGGGAAGAAGTTACAATTGAAGTTGCAACACCTGATAAATTTGAAGGTGTTCATATAGCATTATTCAGTGCAGGAGGAAGTGTTTCCAAGGAGCTAGCGCCTGAAGCGGCAAAGCGAGGAGCAATAGTAGTGGATAACACTAGCTTCTTCCGTATGGATCCTAATGTGCCACTTGTAGTACCAGAAGTTAATGAGGAAGACATCAAATCCCATAATGGAATCATTGCAAACCCGAATTGCTCGACTATTCAAATGGTAGTAGCATTAGAGCCGATTCGTAAATCATATGGTCTTACTAAGGTCATAGTCAGCACCTATCAAGCTGTTTCAGGAGCAGGTGCGGCGGCAATTGATGAGCTTGAGTCCCAATCACAGGCCATTTTAAACAAAGAAGCCTTCACACCAAGTATTCTACCTGTTAAAGGTGACAAGAAACATTATCAAATTGCATTCAATGCCATTCCACAGATTGATAAGTTTGAAGAGAACGGTTTTACTTTTGAAGAATTAAAAATGATCAACGAAACAAAAAAGATCATGCATGACCAAACCCTACAGGTTGCTGCGACATGTGTACGCCTTCCGGTTGTAACAGGACATTCCGAGTCTGTATATATTGAAGTAGAAGACGAAAATGTGACTGTTCAAGATATGAAAGCGTTGCTTGAAAAAGCTCCTGGCGTTGTGTTGCAAGACAATCCGGCAGAACAGGTCTACCCGATGCCAGCTGATTGTGTGGGCTCTAACGACGTGTTTGTCGGTAGAATCAGAAAGGACCTGGATAACAAGAAAGGTTTCCATTTATGGATTGTATCTGACAACTTGCTAAAAGGTGCGGCCTGGAATTCCGTGCAAATTGCTGAGAGCTTAGTGAAACTTGGTGTCATCAACCGATAAAAAGATAGAGAAAAGGTCTTTGTAAGACCTTTTCTTTTCGGAAGAAAGACCGGTTTCATACCAATGCCATTCTTGAACAGGGAGTCCCTTTTACAAGGGTACTATTTTCATCACATCTTTCGTATGTATTAAGGATGTTTCTAAACCGCGATGAGGTGTCAATATATGAAAATAATTGTTCAAAAGTTTGGCGGAACGTCAGTAAGGGATGAAACCAGTAGACATGCTGCAGTCAAACATATAAAAAAGGCCGTTAATGATGGATACAAAGTGGTCGTTGTGGTATCCGCCATGGGGAGAAAAGGGGAGCCATACGCAACAGACACCCTATTGAACCTTGTGGAATCAGGTAAGTACAACGTATCTAAGCGTGAAATAGATATGCTGTTATCTTGTGGAGAAATTATCTCTTCCATTGTTTTCAGTAGCCTGTTGCAAAAAGAAGGAATTTCCTCAACAGCATTAAATGGCCCACAGGCTGGATTTCGAACCAATAATGACCACACAAATGCCCGTATCATTGAAATGAAATGTGAAAGACTTCTTGAAATGCTAGAATTGCATCAAGTAGTGGTTGTAGCAGGATTTCAAGGGGAAACGAAGAACGGGGATATTTCCACCATTGGGCGTGGAGGAAGTGATACTTCAGCTGCCGCTTTAGGTGCAGCCCTTCATGCAGAATGGATTGATATTTTTACAGATGTGGAAGGGGTCATGACTGCTGATCCACGGATTGTCAAAGATGCCTCTCCATTACCTGTTGTCACCTATAACGAAATATGTAACATGGCATATCAGGGTGCAAAAGTAATTCATCCACGGGCCGTGGAAGTTGCGATGCAGGCAAAGATACCAATCCGTATCAGGTCGACTTACTCCAACTCAACGGGGACATTAGTCACCTCCCTTGATAGAATGGGAAAGGGTGCTGATGTAAAGGACCGCTTGATTACGGGGATAGCCCATGTACCGAATGTCACACAAATAAAGGTTTTTGCAAAAGAAGGAAATTATGGCATCCAAACCGAAGTCTTTCGAGCGATGGCCAATGAACAGATAAGTGTAGACTTTTTCAATATCTCTCCTACAAGTGTGGTTTATACCGTCACAGATGAGATGAGTGAAAAAGCGATAAATGTATTGCGGAAATTGGGATATGAGCCGAAAGTCAACCGCCACTGTGCAAAAGTTGCAACAGTTGGAGCAGGAATGACAGGCGTACCCGGGGTAACTTCGAAAATAGTGACGGCACTGTCGGAACTAGGCATACAAATTCTTCAATCCGCAGATAGTCATACTACAATCTGGGTACTTGTAAAACAAGAGGATATGATTAAAGCGGTGAATGCTTTACACAAGGCTTTCAATCTTGCAAGAAAACAAATAACAATCATACACCCAACCGCAGAAGAAGGAGAGAAAACAGTTCATGATTAACTTTGGTAAAGTATCAACAGCTATGGTGACACCTTTTGATAATAAAGGAAACATAGACTTCGAAAAAACAACACAATTGATCAACTATCTTATTAATAACGGTACGGATTCCGTTGTTGTAGCCGGAACAACGGGAGAATCTCCAACCCTATCAACAGAAGAAAAGCTTGCCCTGTTCTCTCATGTAGTTAAGGTTGTTGATGGTAGAATTCCTGTGATTGCAGGAACGGGTAGCAATAATACCCGAGCATCTATTGATCTGACCAAAAAAGCGGAGGCGGCAGGTGTGGATGCTATCATGTTAGTGGCACCGTACTACAATAAGCCTAGTCAAGAAGGACTTTATCAGCACTTTAGTACAATCGCATCTGAAACATCCCTGCCTGTTATGCTGTACAATATTCCTGGCAGATCTGTTGTTAATATGTCAGTTGAAACAATTGTACGCCTTTCTGCTATTGATAATATCGTTGCAGTCAAAGAAGCAAGCGGGAACCTGGATGCCATGACGGAAATCATCGCAAATACACCGAATGAATTTGTCCTATACAGTGGGGATGACGGGTTAACCTTGCCTGTACTTTCTATAGGAGGAAATGGTGTGGTTTCCGTAGCCTCACACGTTCTAGGAAATCAAATGCAAGAAATGATTCGTTCTTTTGAGACAGGAGAGTATGCAAGTGCTGCTAAACAGCACCAATCGTTACTGCCTGTCATGAAGGGACTATTCAGTGCACCAAGCCCTTCACCAGTCAAGACAGCCCTGCAATTAAAAGGTATGGATGTCGGCGGTGTCAGATTACCATTGGTGCCGTTAACAGAAGACGAAAGAAATACGTTAACGCAACTTATAGAAACAGTTTAATATTCGAAAAGAGCCAAAGCTTGTTAGGAAGCTTTGGTTTTTTAATTGATTAAGGAACTATAAAATAATGGAATGCTGGATTCGTTGGGATGAAGACCTCAGTGACGAGGAAAAAGGAGGAGAGAGGTCCTCATCACCGTTATGAAGACCTCAGTGACGAGGAATCAGGAGGAGAAAGGTCCTCATCACCGTTATGAAGACCTCAGTGACGAGGAATCAGGAGGAGAGAGGTCCTCATCACCGTTATGAAGACCTCAGTGACAAGAAATCTGGATGAGAGAAGTCCTCATCGCCAATATGAAGCCATTGGAGACAAGGGATTTTTAAGTAAGAATAAAAACTGTTGACTTCATTCACCTTAGGGTCCAAGAAGAGGTTTTTCTTTTATATACCCATTAAATTCCAGTTATTATAATATTTCTTGTATTCCAATTCTTTCATACGTTATAATAATTTCAAATGACATGGAGCGGATATTGATTTGGCACTAGGTAGCTGAAAATTTAATAGATCTCTTGATGCAAAGCGTGCATTATCGTCATAATTCGTTGTACAGATATATAGGAGGTAAAAAAGTGAATACACCACAGATAGAGAAACTTAAAGTGTTTGCCCTCGGGGGGATCGGGGAAATCGGCAAAAATATGTACGTATTAGAGATGGAAGATTCCATTTATATCATGGATACAGGTGTCATGATCCCAGAAGACGGGATGCTTGGTATAGATATGGTAATACCAGATACCACCTACCTTGAGGATAATAAAGACAAGATTAAGGGGATTTTCCTCACACATGGTCATGAAGAGCATATGGGCGGACTTGCATACATCCTTAGGAAATTAAAAGCACCTGTATATGGTACGAAGTTTACTTTGGCACTTGCAAAAGAACTTGTGAACGGGCTTGGATCTAAAGGACAGGTCGAGTTTATGGAGGTAGATGATAGCACTGTCCTAGAATTGCCTCAAACGACGGTTACCTTTTTTAGAACAAACCATAGCATTCCCGATTCAGTCGGCATTTGCTTTCACACTCCACAAGGCGCAATCGTTCATACAGGTGACTTCAAATTTGATCAATCCCAGTTATCTAAGAATGCCGATATAGGGAAAATTGCAGAAATCGGAAACAAGGGTGTACTATGTGTCCTTTCAGATAGCACCAATGCAGAAAAACCGGGATATACTATTTCCGAATCTGTTGTCAGACAAGAGATTGCAGATGTAACGTATAATGCAAAGGGCCGCGTTTTTGCTGCGTGCCTATCTACAAATGTCGGACGAATTCAACAAATCGTTCAAGCTGCCGTAGATAGCAACAGAAAGCTTGTAGTCGTTTCTCATCCAACTGATCGAAACTTCACAATTGCTACAGAATTGGAATATTTACAAATCCCGGATGACCTGCTTGTACCTGTAAATGAACTTGGCAACCTAAAAGATGATAATGTAGTTGTCCTTACAATTGGGACGCACTCTCAACTTATGTCATCCCTATTGAAAATGGCCAAAGGTACTCATAAACATGCTCAAATCAAAAAACAAGACATCGTTATGATTGCAGCCTCTCCTTCACCTGGAACAGAATTAACCGTAGCTAAAGTGATAGACAAGCTATACAGGGCCGGAGCTGTTGTCATTTATGGTCAAAAGAAAATTCATTCTTCAGGGCACGGTTGTCAGGAAGAACTTAAGTTAATGTTGAACTTACTTAAGCCAAAGTATGTTATCCCTATACAAGGGGAATTCAAAATGCAAAGAGCGCTTTCCAAAGTGGCAGAGAGCGTCGGAATTGATAAGGATAATATTTTCTTATTAAATAAAGGTGAAGTAGTTGAGTTTAACAAAGGAACTGGAAAATATGCCGGCAAGGTTTATGCCGGAAATGTGCTAATCGATGGTCTCGGAGTTGGGGATATCGGAAATATTGTGTTACGAGACCGCAGGCTATTGTCCCAAGACGGCATTATGGTGGTGGTTGTTTCCATCAGTAAGAGCCAGAAAAGAATTATTGCAGGTCCAGAGATCCTTTCAAGAGGTTTTGTTTATGTGCGGGAGTCCGAAGAGCTTTTAGACAGAGCAAATGCCATCGTGACAGAAATTCTAGATAATGCCGTTAAAGAACAGATTCTCGAGTGGTCAAGCTTAAAGCTTAAAATACGAGAATCCCTAAACCAGCACTTATATGAAAAGACTAGACGTCGACCAATGATTCTTCCTATCATCATGGAAGTGTAATATCGTATCTTACCCGCAATGTGGCAGTTAATGTCATGTTGCGGGTTTTGTTTTTCTTATGATTGCGAATGAAAAATTGCATCGCGTCAATACTATATTAGAGAAAACTAATTTAGTAAGGGACGGAAGGAGATTGTCGCATGTCTGATTTTACATACCAGTCATCGGATCAACCACAAGGAGAGCCTAACAAGCAGGATGCAGGGAAGGATTCCTTAGTAAATAAAATTCAGCAGCTTGGTCAAACAAATGTCGCACAAATGCCACCTGACTCCAAAATACATTGTCTTACCATAGTGGGTCAAATTGAGGGGCACGTCCAATTACCTCCTCAAAATAAAACAACCAAATATGAACATGTCATTCCTCAAATTGTTGCCATTGAGCAAAATCCGAATATCGAAGGCCTGTTAGTGATTTTAAATACGGTAGGTGGAGATGTTGAAGCGGGATTGGCTATTTCTGAAATGCTAGCTTCCTTGTCAAAGCCAACTGTCTCCCTTGTCCTTGGTGGCGGACATTCAATTGGTGTACCTATTGCGGTTTCTTGTGATTATTCCTTTATTGCGGAAACGGCCACAATGACTATTCACCCTGTTCGTTTGACAGGTTTGGTGATTGGAGTACCCCAAACCTTTGAGTACCTCGATAAAATGCAAGATAGAGTCATTAATTTTGTAACCAAGAACTCAGGCATTCCTGAAGAGAAGTTCAAGGAATTGATGCTCTCCAAAGGTAATCTCACCCGAGATATTGGTACCAATGTAGTTGGGGCAGATGCAGTGGAGTACGGATTGATTGATCAAGTAGGTGGAGTAGGAGAAGCAATCCGCAAGCTGAACGAGATGGTAGAGGCGAATAATCAAGATAAACCGCAAGAAGGGAAGATGCTGCAATGATTCTCTATACGACCATGCCTCAGGAATTAATTTTTCCAGTGGAAAATGGAGAATATGAAAAGCAACGTGTAATAGATTTCAACGGCGTTTCCTTGGTTGTTCAGCAAACAGACATGAACGCCTATCAAATTGTCCGGAACTTAAGTACAGATCCCGCACATTATCTTAATAGCGAGTATTCTCCTGGACAAACGATTAATTTTCTTTAACACCGTTTCAAGAGTAAGGCCTTATGATATAATACAAGCATCAGAGGAAAAAGCAGCCAGTATATGTTGGCTGCTTTCGTCTTCTCATTATGGTCAGATAGGTGAGAATTATATGTCAAAACGAAAAAAGAGACAAAGAAAAACCAAAAACCGGGATGAATGGAAACGCACAGTCACCTTCGAAGTAATGGGGCTGCTGTTGTTGGCCATTACATGTATAGCGATTGCCAAACTTGGTATGGTAGGACAAACCTTTGTTCTATTATTTCGTTTTTTTAGTGGAGAATGGTATATGCTCATGCTTCTTGGGCTATTGCTCTTATCAGGATATATCATCTGGAAAAGAGAGTTGCCTACCTTCTTCTCAAGGCAATTGGTTGGTGTGTACGTTATTATGATGTCTGTTTTATTACTTAGCCATGTTACTCTGTTTAGAATGTTGTCACGCGGAGGCTCATTTGCTGATCCTTCTGTTATCGGCAATACATGGGAGCTTTTCTGGCTGGAAGTCAACGGAGAAACAAGCACAACAGACCTTGGCGGCGGAATGATGGGAGCAATACTATTTGCCCTGTTCCATCTGCTATTTGATGCAAGAGGTGCACAGTGGATTGCCATGATATTCATCGTAATTGGTATCATATTAGTCACTGGAAAATCCCTCAATGACACGGTAATCAAAGTTGCTGCAGGCTTATTCGGATTCGCGAAAAACCAATGGCTTGCATTTATGGAAGATATGAAAGGTTGGAAAGAGGATAGCAATAAACGTAAAAAAGAGAAACAAGTAGAAGAGAAAAAGCAAAAAGCAGAGAAAAAAGAAAAAACAGAAGAAGTCCATGTTGTGGAAGATACTTCAGAAGAAATCATCTCTCCGCCAATCATTTCTTCTTTTAACGACCGAGAGTCAGAAGTAAAACAGGTGGAGACGGAACCCGCAGCATCTACAAGTGGTGACAAAGACGCTGGCCAGGAAGAAGCCGGAGAACTCATAGCAGGTCCAATGGCCTTTACGGAAGTAGAAAATAAGGAATATGTTCTTCCATCGCTTGATCTTTTAAACAAGCCAATAGCGAATCATCAGACAACAGAGCATGAAAATATTTATCAGAACGCTAGAAAATTAGAAAAGACGTTTGCTAGCTTTGGTGTAAAAGCAAAAGTAACGAAGGTTCATCTCGGCCCGGCAGTTACAAAATATGAAGTATATCCTGATGTCGGTGTTAAGGTCAGCAAAATTGTAAACTTGAGTGATGATTTGGCCCTTGCACTGGCTGCCAAAGATATCCGAATTGAAGCTCCGATACCGGGTAAGTCGGCTATAGGAATTGAAGTGCCTAATAATGAAGTCGCAATGGTATCCTTAAGAGAAGTTTTAGATACCAAACAGGCCGAAAAGCCGGATGCGAAGTTATTAATAGGCTTAGGTCGTGATATTTCTGGAGATTCCGTCGTGGCAGAGCTTAATAAAATGCCCCATCTTCTTGTGGCCGGAGCAACAGGAAGTGGTAAAAGTGTCTGTATTAACGGAATCATCACTAGTATTTTAGTGCGTGCAAAGCCACATGAAGTGAAAATGATGATGATTGACCCGAAAATGGTAGAGTTGAACATGTATAACGGGGTACCTCATCTTTTGGCACCAGTTGTAACAGATCCTAAAAAGGCTTCTCAAGCACTGAAGAAAGTTGTAAATGAAATGGAACGTCGTTATGAGCTGTTTTCCCACACGGGTACAAGGAATATCGAGGGTTATAATGACTACATAAAAAGACACAACCAGGACGAAGAAGCCAAACAGCCATCCTTACCATACATTGTCGTAATCGTGGATGAGCTTGCCGACTTAATGATGGTCGCTTCCTCCGATGTGGAAGACTGTATTACAAGGCTTGCCCAGATGGCTCGTGCAGCAGGAATACATCTGATTATTGCCACACAACGACCGTCTGTTGATGTTATCACAGGGGTAATCAAGGCGAATATCCCTTCTAGAATAGCCTTTAGCGTTTCATCTCAAACAGACTCTAGAACAATTCTGGATATGGGAGGAGCGGAAAAACTTCTTGGTAGAGGGGACATGCTGTTTCTGCCGGTTGGAGCTTCCAAACCTATAAGGGTACAGGGGGCATTCTTATCCGATGAAGAGGTCGAGCGGATAGTAGACTTTGTCATCGATCAGCAGAAGGCACAATATCAAGAGGAAATGATTCCTCAAGATATCAATGAAGAAGTGGAAGAAGTGGATGATGACCTTTATGATGATGCAGTGCAGCTTGTATTAGAGATGCAAACTGCCTCTGTATCTATGCTTCAACGTCGCTTCCGCATCGGTTACACAAGAGCTGCAAGACTTATCGACGCCATGGAAGTAAGAGGAGTAGTAGGTCCCTATGAGGGCAGTAAACCACGAACAGTTTTAGTATCTGGAAACCAAAGTGAAGATGTTGGTTCATAATAAGCGATCGAAAAAGGCGGCTATCAAAAGCCGTCTTTTATTTTTATTAATGGAAAAATCTATAAAACGCTTACTTTTTCGACAAAAAACATTAATTTCTATTTATTTTACCCCCAAAAAGTGTTATATTATTTTGGATTAATAGGAAAACATGAAAAGTGTTTTGTAAACGGTTAATGGGGGATCAGTTATGACGATTCGGTCAGACAGCAGACATTTGTATTTACTAGTTGTAGACAAATTAAAGCAAGATATTGAGAACAAGGTGTATAAAGAAAAAGAAAAACTACCTTCCGAATTCGAATTGTCTCGACGTCTAGGGGTTAGCAGAGCAACATTGAGAGAAGCTTTACGTGTATTGGAAGAAGAAAATATTGTCGTCAGAAGACACGGTGTCGGAACATTTGTTAATTCCAAACCGGTATTCTCATCAGGAATCGAACAGCTAAATTCTGTAACGGAAATGATCTCACAAGCTGGAATGAAACCGGGGACGGTCTTTTTAACTTCCACCATCGAAGCACCAAGCGAGGAAGAGTTAATTAAATTCAATAATAAAGAAATCAGTGAAGTCCTTCACTTTGAGCGTGTACGAACAGCCAATGATCTTCCGGTTGTTTACTGTATTGATAAAATTCCTACCACGATTGTAGAAGACTATCAATCCTATAAGAACGAGTCTCTCTTGAAACTTCTTGAAAAAGAAGCGGGAAGATATATTTCTTATGCTGTGACACATATCGAACCAATCGGTTATCATGATAAAATTTCACCGATTCTTGAATGCGAACCTGAGACGGCATTGCTCGTTTTAAAACAGATGCATTATGATCAAAATGACGAACCAATTCTCTACTCACTCAACTACTTTAGAGCAGACAAATTCAGCTTCCATGTTTTAAGAAAGCGTCCATAGTGATTTCGGAACACCACAATTTGTGGTGTTTTTATTTTGAGCTTTCTCTGGGCTATCTGACTTGTAAATCTTTCTAATTTAACGTTATATTGGGTTTAGGACTATTTTTTGAACGTTATAGAAAGAATAGTACTGTCTATATTTTTATACGATTAACTAACAGGATGAAAATTTGTTATGTCCGCATCAAAGTAAAGGAGGAGATTTCTTGAAACTAGTTGATGAAAGAACGTACACACTTAATGGAATCAACGTTCACACTATTCCGACCAATAAATTCAAAACGAATACTATTGTATTGAAAGTAAAGGCTCCGTTATCAGAAGAGGATGTAACGGTTCGTGCTATATTGCCGTATGTCCTTCAGAACGCGACAGAGTCCCATCCGCAACCTTCCCAATTCAGGGCATATCTTGATGAATTATATGGTGCCAGCCTTGCTGTGGACCTTAGCAAAAAAGGCGAAGATCACATCATATCCATAAGATTAGAGATTGCCAATGAAAAGTTTCTAAAAGATTCAACACCACTCCTTGAAAAAGGGATTGAACTGTTAAGTGAAGTGCTATTAAAACCAGTAACGGAAGGAAATGGTTTTAAATCTGCCACAGTGGATAAAGAAAAAAGGGCATTAAAGCAAAGAATTCAATCTGTATACGATGATAAAATGCGTTATGCAAGCCAGCGTCTTATCGAGGAAATGTGTGCAGCGGAACCTTACCGCCTGAGTGCTAATGGTGAAAAGGAAAAAGTAGATGCCATAACTTCAGAATCCCTTTACAGTTATTATCAAAACATGTTAAAAACAAATGATATACATCTTTATTTCGTTGGAGATATAAAAGAGGAAGAAGTAGACGAATATGTCAAAAAGTACTTTGTATTGCCTGATCAGGACAACAAAGTAACCTCTTCCATCACTCAGCCTAATAAAGAAATGAAAGAACCGAACGAAGTCATAGAGCGCCAGGATATTAAACAAGGTAAACTAAATATCGGATACAGAACAAATGTTACATTCAAAGACGACCTATACTATGCTTTGCAAGTTTTTAATGGCATCTTTGGCGGCTTTTCTCATTCTAAACTCTTTATTAATGTGAGGGAAAAGGAAAGCTTAGCCTATTATGCTGCGTCACGAGTGGAAAGTCATAAAGGTTTGTTACTTGTCATGTCCGGCATCGACTTTTCCAATTACGAAAAAGCGGTAACCATCATTAATCAGCAGATTGAAGCGATGAAGCAAGGGGAATATACAGAAGGGGAAATTTCCCAGACGAAAGCCGTCATTAAAAATCAAATTCTTGAAACAATTGATACAGCAAGAGGATTGATTGAAGTCCTGTACAATAATGAAGTGTCAGAAGCTGATAAACCAATTGAAGCATTTCTTGAAGGTGTAGAGAATGTTACAAAAGAGGAAATCCAGGAAGTTGCGCAGATGATTGAACTTGATACCACCTACTTTTTGACTGGGAAGGAGGCGTGAAAGATGGAAAAAATCGAATTTAAACAACTGGAAGAAAACTTATATCACGAAACGCTAGACAACGGATTAGAAGTATACCTTTTACCGAAATCTGGTTTTCATAAAACATATGCTACTTTTACGACCAAGTACGGCTCGATAGATAATAAATTCGTACCACTTGGTGAGGACAATTATGTATCAGTACCTGATGGAATCGCTCATTTTTTAGAGCATAAGCTTTTTGAAAAAGAGCATGGGGACGTTTTCCAAGATTTCAGTAAACAGGGTGCTTCTGCCAATGCCTTTACATCTTTTACTAGAACGGCCTATCTATTCTCAAGTACATCAAATGTAGAAAAAAATCTTGAAACCTTGATGGACTTTGTTCAAGCTCCGTATTTTACGGAAAAAACAGTGGAGAAAGAAAAAGGAATTATCGGGCAGGAGATAACGATGTATGAGGATAATGCCGATTGGCGTGCCTACTTCGGATTGATTGAAAGCATGTTCCATACTCATCCTGTTAAAATAGATATTGCAGGCACCATTGATTCCATCTCAAAGATTACAAAAGATCTTTTATACACTTGCTATGAGACCTTTTACCATCCGAGCAACATGCTCTTATTCGTGGTTGGACCAATGGATACCTCAGAGATGATGCAATTTATCAAAGATAATCAAGCAAAGAAAACATTTAAAGAGAAAGAAGAAATAAAACGTCAATTTGATGAAGAACCAACATCTGTGAACGAAAAGAAGAAAGTATTAAAAATGAATGTCCATACATCTAAGTGTATGGTTGGGATAAAAGAGTCTAATCCAACGAAACAAGGACCGGAACTTCTCAAGCATGAACTGACAGTGAACATACTCCTCGACCTTCTGTTCGGGAAAAGTTCCGATCACTACCAAAAGCTTTATGATGACGGTCTGATTGATGAAACTTTTGCTTATGATTATACTGGAGAAAATGGATTTGGCTTTGCGATGCTTGGCGGAGATACTGCAGAACCAGACAAATTAGCTGAAAGAGTACAAAAAATACTGCTTCAATTTGATCCGAATTCCATTGAAGAACAAGAACTGGAACGAATTAAAAAGAAAAAAATCGGTTCTTTCCTGAGAGCACTTAACTCACCTGAGTTTATTGCTAACCAATTTACCAGGTATGCTTTTAATAACATGGACCTTTTTGAGGTCACACCTCAACTTGAGAAAATAACACTTGAAGACCTAAAAGCCGTTGCTAAGGACTTTATCAAAGAAGAAGCATTTACAACGTGCCAAGTTGTGCCAAAATAAAGATACAACGAAGTCCGGTTCGAGGCTATTCGAACCGGCTTCTTTTTATAAAGGGTGATATAAATGAACAGAACAGCACTATTAATAGGAGCGAGTGGAGATATCGGAAGAGAAATAGCAAGAACTCTACTGAAGGAAGGTTACACAACCTACCTCCACTATTACCGGGATAAACAATCTATACATAAGCTGCAGAATGAATTTGGCGATGAAAAGGTTATTCCCATACAATCAGACTTGACCACCGATGATGGAGTGCAAAAGCTCAAAAACAGCACTTATACATTTGTTGATACCATTATCTATAATGCAGGTACTACCTTTTATGGATTGATGACAGACATCGATGAACAAACAAAGCAACAAATGATACAACTTAACATAACATCATTATATTCAACCATCCAAGCTTTTCTTCCGGAAATGGTGAAAAAGAGAAATGGCAATATTGTCGTGGTATCTTCGATCTGGGGGGAGATAGGGGCTTCATGTGAAGTGCTTTATTCGATGGCAAAAGGTGCACAAATTTCTTTTGTAAAGGCGTTGGCCAAAGAAGTAGCCTTGAATGGCATTAGAGTAAATGCAATAGCACCAGGAGCGGTATCAACAAAAATGCTCAATAATCTATCCGAAGAAGAAAAACAGGAGATTAGTGAGGATATTCCAATGGGTAGATTAGCTCAACCGTATGAAATTGCCGATTCTGTAAGCTTTTTGCTTTCAGATAGGTCCTCTTATATTACCGGGCAAGTACTGGGTGTAAATGGCGGATGGAATTAACAAACCATGAATAAATCAGGCAGGAGCATCGCATACTAACTCTTGAACAAATGTGGAAGGAGGAGTTAATATGTCAGTACTTGATAACTGGGATCAATGGAAAGGTTTTTTAGGTGACCGTCTTAATCATGCAGAGCATGAAGGAATGGACAATGGTGCTATTTCTCAACTTGCTTATGAAATCGGTGACTATCTTGCAAAAGAAGTAGAAGCGAAAAACCCTCAAGAGAGAGTTTTAGCTGACCTTTGGAAAGTTGCAAGTCCAGAAGAACAACATGCAATTGCCAATATGATGGTAAAATTGGTTCAAAACGACTCAACGCATTAAGAGAGGCCTCTACCTCTCTTTTTTTGTTTGCCAAAATTCGAGATTATTCACAAGTAATTACTTTCTTATTAAAGAAATATTGGATATGATAGAAGTAACATACAGCAGAACGAATAGTTAGAGAGGGTGAAGGGGTTTGATGGAGAAAAAAGAGTGGTATTTAGAATATGAAATACATATCAATAGGCCAGGGCTACTTGGGGACATCGCATCCCTTTTAGGTATGCTGTCCATCAATATCGTAACAATCAACGGTGTGGATGATGCAAGAAGGGGAATGTTATTGCTCAGTGATTCAAATGAGCAAATAGTCCGTCTTGAATCTATCTTGAATACAATGGATAATATAACTGTTACAAAGCTGCGTGAGCCTAAATTGCGCGATCGCTTGGCTGTGCGACATGGAAGATACATACAGAGGGATGCAGACGATAAAAAAACGTTCCGCTTTGTACGTGATGAATTAGGTTTATTGGTTGATTTCCTTGCCGAACTTTTCAAACAGGACGGTCACAAGCTAATTGGAATCAGGGGGATGCCGCGTGTAGGCAAAACGGAATCAATCGTTGCTTCTAGTGTATGTGCTAACAAAAGATGGTTATTTGTATCAAGTACGTTGCTAAAACAAACCATCCGAAGTCAATTGATTGAAGATGAATATAATGTGGACAACCTATTTATTATTGATGGTATTGTATCAACCAAAAGGGCAAATGAAAAACATTGGCAGCTTATTCGTGAAATAATGCGAATATCTGCTGTAAAAGTGGTTGAACATCCTGATATTTTCGTGCAAAATACAGAATATAAACTAGATGATTTCGATTATATTATTGAACTTAGAAATAATGAAGATGAAGAAATCACCTACGATGTGGTGCAACCAAATAATATGTTTGATGAGAATCCTTTCGGGGGTTTTGATTTCTAAAAATGTTGGAAGGTGTAATTGTTGACAGAACTAGGTAATAGATTGAAACAGGCAAGAGAAGAAAAAGGCTTGTCACTTGAAGATTTACAAACCATTACAAAAATTCAAAAAAGATACTTAATTGGAATAGAAGAAGGGAATTATTCCATCATGCCGGGTCAATTTTATGCCCGTGCGTTTATCAGACAATACTCTGAAGCAGTTGGGCTTGATCCGGAACTTATCTTTGAGGAATACCAAAACGATATACCTGCTAATGACAAAGATGAAATCCCTCAGTTGTCGAGAGTGAAAACCCGAAAACAGGTACCAACGTCGTCCAAAAACACAAAGGTATTTAATTTTATCCCTAAAGTATTAATGTTTTTAGCATTTGTTGCAGTGGTTGCCATCATCTATGTGCTTTTTCAGAACTGGGGTGTAGGGAGCTCTTCTGACACTCAGCAGGATAACAAGAATGTAGTCTTTGAACCTGCAGAAACAGAAAATGAAGGCTCATCCGGAAACGAAACAGAAGAAGCTGATGAAGAAGAGCCAGAACAGACTGAGGAACCAGCGGAAGAAGAGCCTGTCGAAGAAAAACCGACAACAGGCACTTTGACAGAAGTAAGTTCAAACAGTCCGAATGCGATCTTGGAACTAAAAGATACGGATAAGTTTGAAGTGGAAATCGCTGCAGACGGTGGAAACACTTGGGTGGGAGTCGACAATGCATCGGGAGAGTACTTCCTTAACAAAGAGCTAAAAGACGGAGAGTCGGAAACAATCGACTTATCATCAGAAAAAGAGATACTATTTAATGTAGGTTGGGTACCGGCTACCAAAATTAAGATTAACGGGGAAGCATTTGAATTCCCTTTCCCGGTTAAAGACGTAACAACACAGAAAGTCACTATTAAATTTGTATCAAATGGTCAACAATAAAGTCATCAGGATGATGGCTTTTTTTGTACAGACCTTTAGGATGATGCTTTTAACAGAGCAAATAATCGACCTAAAACCCTTAAGCAAACATTAGACAAACCTGTATATTTTATGTATAGTGGAAAAGCAATATTGAATGCTGGAGGAATGAACGTGAATTTACCTAACAAAATTACTGTTTCAAGAATTTTTATGATTCCTATCTTTATGATTCTAATGCTTGCACCATTGAATTGGGGAGAACTTGCCATTGGAGATGAGTCCATCCCATACACACATCTTCTTGCTGCACTTATTTTTATCATAGCATCCATCACCGACTGGGTAGATGGTTATTATGCAAGAAAACTGAACCTTGTTACCAACCTTGGAAAGTTCCTAGACCCACTTGCAGATAAGCTTTTGGTGTCGGCAGCATTGATTGCACTTGTCGAGTTGCAATTGGCTCCAGCATGGATTGTCATTGTCATCATCAGCAGAGAATTCGCTGTCACCGGTCTGCGTCTAGTGTTAGCTGGTGAAGGGGAAGTTGTTGCGGCGAACATGTTAGGCAAGATCAAAACATGGGCCCAAATTATTGCGGTATCCGCACTTCTATTACATAACTTGCCATTTGAATTAATTGGCTTCCCATTTGCTACTATTGCATTATGGATAGCAATGATTTTCACCATTTACTCAGGTTGGGATTATTTCTACAAAAACAGACAAGCATTTGTTAATTCTAAATAACTTGCATTAAAAGGGGAGAGTACCATGATCAGAAATGCAGAGATTATTGCCGTTGGCTCTGAATTACTGTTGGGACAAATCTGTAATACAAATGCCCAGTTTCTTTCAAAGCAGCTTGCCGAGTTGGGAATCAACGTCTTTTATCATACGGTAGTCGGAGATAACCCTTCTAGACTTGAAGAAGTAATAACAACAGCAAAACAACGGTCAAATCTTCTAATATTCACCGGAGGACTTGGCCCGACTAAAGATGACCTGACAAAGGAAACAATTGCCAAGGTACTTGATAAACAATTGGTCATGGATGAAGAAGCTCTGACCAACATTCAGGATTATTATAAAAAATCACAACGTGTGATGAGTGAAAACAATAAAAAGCAAGCCCTTGTTTTAGAAGGCTCCTCTATTTTGGTAAACGAATTTGGAATGGCCCCGGGGATGGCGTTGACTGAAGGTTCACATACATACATGCTTTTACCTGGTCCACCTAAAGAACTTCAACCAATGTTTTCAGTCCATGGCAGAGAATACCTGCTAGATAAGCTTGGAGCAAAAGAGCAGATCGTCTCCAAAGTCCTTCGCTTTTTTGGTATTGGCGAATCACAATTGGAAACAGATATTGAAGATATCATTGACAAACAGACAAATCCGACCATTGCTCCGCTAGCAGGGGACAATGAGGTTACACTAAGATTAACCGCTAAGCACCAATCAATGGTCGAAGCAAATCGTTTAATAGATCAATACGAAAAAGAAATCTTGGATAGAGTGGGAGAATTCTTTTTTGGATATGACGAAGACACCATTTACTCCGTACTATTTGAAAAAATCCAAAAGTCCCACTACACTCTGAGCAGTGCCGAGAGTCTTACCGGCGGTTTGTTCTCTGAGAAGATGACAAGCTTCACCGGTGCTTCCGAAGTGATTGAAGGTGCCATAGTCAGTTATACTAATAGCGTGAAGGAAAATGTTCTTGGAGTTAAAAAACAAACACTTGAAACAGATGGAGCAGTAAGTGAGCAGACTGCAAAAGAAATGGCAATCGGCGTGAAAAAATTGCTGCAAACAGATATCGGTATCAGTTTTACAGGAGTTGCAGGTCCTGGAACGATGGATAATCAACCTGTTGGTACAGTGTTTATCGGAATTGCACTTCCGAACGGAGAAACTACCGTTCATAAAATTCATCTAGCAGGAACGAGAGACGGCATAAGACATAGATCAGCAAAATATGGCTGCCACTATCTACTGAAAGAATTGTTTAAGTAGTTGAAGGAGACTTCAGCTGCTTTTCTTTTTGGGTGTGGTCTACCTCCACCAGCTAGCAAACACCACCCATTCTTACCCCAAGCCCCAAACAAAAATTTAAACCAAAAAACTAATTTTGTATTTTCGCCAAAATTCCACCCAGAAAATCCTCTTTTCCACTTAGAACAAATTCATTATTTTGCGCCAAAATCTAACTGTAAAAAAACCGAATGGATGTTCGTTTTTTGGTTGCCAAACGAATTGAAAAAGGGTATAGTAAGAGTAGTTAAAAGATACTAATCATTTAGTTTAATAGATAAGAGGAGGAAATTGTGTGAGTGATCGTAAAGCGGCTTTAGATATGGCGTTAAAACAGATAGAAAAGCAATTCGGAAAAGGTTCCATTATGAAATTAGGGGAACAAACAGAACGTAAGATTTCCACTATTCCAAGTGGATCGTTGGCATTGGACGTTGCATTGGGTGCCGGCGGATATCCTCGAGGCAGAGTGGTAGAAATATATGGTCCGGAATCTTCCGGTAAAACAACTGTTGCCCTTCATGCTATCGCTGAAGTACAACAACAAGGCGGACAAGCTGCGTTTATCGATGCGGAGCATGCGTTGGATCCAGTATACGCGCAAAAACTTGGCGTAAACATTGATGAGCTTCTTCTTTCTCAACCAGATACTGGTGAGCAAGCATTAGAAATCGCAGAGGCTCTTGTAAGAAGTGGTGCGGTTGACATTATCGTTGTCGATTCTGTAGCTGCCCTAGTACCTAAAGCGGAAATCGAAGGGGAAATGGGAGACTCCCACGTTGGTCTTCAAGCTCGTTTAATGTCCCAAGCTCTTCGTAAACTTTCAGGTGCCATCAATAAATCAAAAACCATTGCTATTTTCATCAACCAGATTCGTGAAAAAGTCGGGGTAATGTTTGGTAACCCGGAAACGACTCCTGGTGGCCGTGCCTTGAAATTCTACTCTTCCGTACGTTTAGAAGTGCGTCGTGCAGAGCAGTTGAAACAAGGTCATGACATTGTCGGGAATAAAACAAAGATTAAAGTTGTGAAAAATAAAATAGCTCCTCCTTTCAAAGTAGCTGAAGTGGATATCATGTACGGTGAAGGTATCTCAAGAGAAGGGGAAGTAATTGATATGGGCTCCGATTTGGATATTGTCCAAAAAAGTGGTTCATGGTATTCCTACAATGAAGAAAGACTAGGACAAGGACGCGAAAATGCGAAGCAATTCCTAAAAGAAAACAAGGATGTCCTAAAAGAAATTCACCAGCAAATTCGTGATCACCACGGATTGGATAAAGATTTAACTGCACCAGCGGATGAAGAAATGGATCAAGAAGAACTAGATTTTTAATACCTAAACTAGGCCCTGTACATTAATACAGGGCCTAAAATTTTATAAAATTTCACTAAATTCCTAAAAAAATCATCAAAAACAGGATTAGTTTACCAAAAAGGTCATATCCTTAGCGGGACAGGCTTGACAATAATTTTTCACAGATTTACAATTAGTATGTATAATTTACATTTTGTTAGAATTTTAGAGCTATAAAAAAGCAAAAGCCCTTGAGCTGTATATTGACACACATTGTTACAATGTACATGCCGACAATGAAATCTAGCAAGAAAAAAGTTCATAGCAAGAGGAGGTGTAATGATGGATTATATGCCAATTATTATCTCCGCTTTGCTTGCCCTAATCGTCGGTGTAGTTGTTGGCTTTTATGTTCGTAAATCCATTGCAGAACAGAAGATTGCTGGCGCAAGAAGTGTCGCTGATCAAATTGTGGAAGATTCAAGACGCGAAGCTGAATCGCTTAAAAAAGAAGCACTTTTGGAAGCAAAGGACGAAATTCACAAACTTCGAACTGAAGCTGAACGTGATATTCGAGACCGTAGAAGCGAACTGCAAAAACAAGAAAATCGTTTAATGCAAAAAGAAGAGAATCTGGATCGAAAAGATGAATCGCTTGATAAACGAGAAGTAGCATTAGAAAGGCGTGAAGATTCTTTAAACGATAGACAACAGCATATTGAAGAATTAGAAAGCAAAGTGGATGATATAGTGCGTAAACAGCAAGAAGAGCTTGAACGCATTTCAGCATTAACACGAGAAGAAGCCAAACATATCATTTTGGATCGTGTTGAGAACGAATTATCCCACGACATTGCTCTTATGGTCAAAGAAAGCGAAAACAGAGCAAAAGAAGACGCGGATAAAAAGGCAAAGGAGATTCTTTCTTTAGCCGTTCAACGTTGTGCCGCAGACCATGTGGCTGAGACAACAGTATCCGTCGTTAACTTACCTAATGATGAAATGAAAGGCCGAATCATTGGTCGTGAAGGACGTAATATTCGTACTCTTGAAACACTTACTGGTATTGATTTAATTATTGATGATACGCCAGAGGCAGTTATTTTATCAGGTTTTGATCCAATCAGACGTGAAACTGCACGGATTGCTTTAGATAAGCTTGTCCAAGATGGACGTATTCACCCTGCACGTATTGAGGAAATGGTTGAAAAATCAAGACGTGAAGTAGATGAGTATATTCGTGAAATGGGCGAACAGACAACATTTGAAGTTGGTGTACATGGTCTACATCCTGATTTAATCAAGATTCTGGGACGACTGAAATTCCGTACAAGCTACGGTCAAAATGTTCTGAAGCATTCCATGGAAGTAGCATTCCTAGCAGGTCTAATGGCTGCTGAGCTTGGTGAGGATGAGACACTTGCCCGCCGTGCTGGTTTACTACATGATATTGGAAAAGCTGTCGATCATGAAGTGGAAGGAAGCCATGTGGAAATCGGAGTGGAATTGGCAACGAAGTATAAAGAACATCCAGTTGTCATTAACAGTATTGCTTCCCACCATGGTGATACAGAGCCAACTTCCATCATTGCAGTCTTGGTTGCTGCAGCAGATGCACTATCTGCGGCTAGACCAGGAGCGCGTAGTGAGACGTTGGAAAACTATATCCGCAGACTTGAAAAGTTGGAAGAGATTTCCGAAAGCTATGAAGGTGTAGAAAAGTCCTTTGCGATTCAAGCAGGACGTGAGGTTCGTATCATGGTGAAACCTGATTCCATTGACGACCTTGAGGCTCATCGATTGGCACGGGATATCCGAAAACGCATTGAAGAAGAACTGGATTATCCAGGACATATTAAAGTGACGGTCATTCGTGAAACAAGAGCCGTTGAGTATGCAAAATAAAGTGGTGCTTGCACCGCTTTATTTTTTTTCGTTCATTTGCATACGGCGCCTACATATGTAAAACTAAAAAGAGAAATTGATTGTAAGAAGGGATTAGTGATTGTGAGAATTTTATTTATCGGAGATGTAGTAGGATCACCAGGACGAAAGATGGTAAGCGAATATCTACCAAAATTAAAAAGTAAATATAGACCGGCTGTAACCATAGTAAATGGAGAAAACGCAGCGGGTGGAAAAGGAATCACCGAAAAAATCTACCAAGGGTTTTTAAAAGCTGGTGCAAACCTCGTGACCCTTGGAAATCATACATGGGACAACAGGGAGATTTTTGAATTTATTGAAGGTGCAAAGCATATGATCAGGCCGGCAAACTTTCCAAGTTCAAATCCTGGAAAAGGAATTGCCTATCTCCCATTTGAAGGAAAGGAGCTTGCGGTCATCAATCTTCAAGGCCGTACTTTTTTACCGCCAATAGATTGCCCTTTTAATAAAGTAGATGAGCTTGTAGAAGAAGCAAAGAAGAGAACACCGTTTATCTTTGTGGATTTTCATGCTGAGGCAACGAGTGAAAAGCAAGCAATAGGTTGGTATTTGGATGGAAGGGTTACGAGTGTCGTAGGAACACATACACATGTGCAAACAAATGATTATCGTATTCTTCCAGATGGCACGGCATATATTACTGATGTAGGCATGACAGGGCCTTATGACGGCATTTTAGGTGTGGATAGAGAGGCAGTGCTTAAACGATTCACGACTGCTCTGCCTGTAAGGTTTGAAGTGACAGAAGGAAGGGCCCAATTAAACGGGGTTCTAATAGACGTAGATATGAAGACAGGTAAGGCCAAGAAAATCCAGCCGCTGATGATTAATGAGGATCACCCTTTCTTTGACTAAACTAGAAGATAGAATATTTTGACGATTAAACAGCAAGTTAAGGCATATACAGAGCTCTTCCCGAATATAGTAGGAATGAAATTATTAACAATTCATTCATCTATGGATCTTTCACCATATACTGTAAATGTTAAGGAGGAGCTAGAAATGGAAATATTAAAGGTTTCAGCTAAGTCAAACCCAAATTCGGTAGCAGGGGCTTTAGCAGGGGTTTTAAGAGAGCGTGGAGGTGCCGAAATCCAAGCGATTGGGGCAGGTGCGCTTAATCAAGCAGTGAAGGCAGTTGCCATTGCTCGGGGGTTTGTTGCACCAAGTGGAGTGGATTTAATCTGTATCCCGGCATTTACAGACATTCTGATTGACGGAGAAGAAAGAACGGCGATCAAGCTGATAGTGGAGCCGAGATAAAAAATAATCGTTTACTAAACCTGTTTGCTTGTACTTGCAAACAGGTTTGTTTTATTCTAATTCAATAGTGCAGATACTTGCTGATTCAGATAATGGAGGGGCTGTTCTTGAGAATTTTTGATGCACATTGTGATGTGCTTTGGAGAATGTGGGAAAATAGGGAGATTTCATTTAAAGATAGTGAAATTTTGCATGTGACATGGGACGGATTAAAGAAGTCAGCTGCCAAGGTGCAATGTTTCGCTGTATATGTTCCTGAAAAAGTAAGGAAAGAATCTGCTTTTGATGTTGCTTTGGAAATGATCGATATCTTTTATGAAGAGATTTTGCAGAGGTTTCCTAACATGAAACTTGTTACAACTAAGAAGGATATAGCGGAACTTAAGGAAGGTCAGATAGGAGCCATTTTGACTTTAGAAGGCTGTGACGCAATAGGAACAGATTTGCAAAAATTGAGAACCTTATATCGATTAGGGATTTCATCAGTCGGGTTAACTTGGAATCACGCAAATGCTGTTGCAGATGGGATCTTAGAAGAAAGAGGTGCTGGGTTAAGTTCTTTTGGGAAAAGTGTGGTGAAACTGAACAACGACCATTTTATTTGGACAGATGTTTCCCACTTGTCTGTTAAAGGTTTTTGGGATGTGATGGAATTAGGTGAATATGTGATTGCTTCTCATTCAAATTGCAAGGATCTTTGTCATAACCCAAGAAATTTATCCGACGAACAAGTACAAGCACTTATTCAAAAGAATGGTGCAATCGGGGTCACCTTTGTCCCTCAATTCTTGTCAAAAAACACACAAGCGAGCATTACGGATATACTTCGTCATGTAGAACACTTTTGTACATTAGGTGCAGTAGATCATATAGGTTTTGGTTCAGACTTTGATGGAATTGATCAAACGGTTAAGGGTTTAGGGAGAATTGAAGATTATACTAATTTAGTGAATAGCTTATTAAAATACTATTCTGAAACAGAAGTCAGAGGGTTTTTGTTTGATAATTTTTATAAAAGGTTCCCTAAATGACCGGGGATAATGAGGGTTTTCAGCTATGCGTACTATACTGTTAAAATATCCAAATTTTTCGAAAGAAATTAATTCAAAGACTTGTATTTTTAAAAAAATAGGTCTACAATGAAAGCGTTTAGTACATATTCAGCGTTTTTTTAAGTCTGTTTTTTTATTTAAATAGGTAACTTCTAGTTATATAATGGGAATAATGCTACAATAAATATTGTACAAAATTCTGAAAACGAACGTAGTTAAAGGGGTGTAAGGCACATGATCAATCAACTTTCATGGAAAGTTGGAGGGCAACAAGGGGAAGGTATCGAAAGTACCGGTGAGATATTCTCCATTGCATTAAATCGTTTAGGCTATTACTTATATGGTTATCGCCATTTTTCTTCTCGTATTAAAGGTGGACATACGAACAACAAAATTCGTGTGAGTACGACTCAGGTCCGTTCTATTTCTGACGACCTTGATATATTAGTAGCGTTTGACCAAGAAACAATCGACGTAAACTATCATGAACTCCGCGAAGGTGGAGTGGTAATTGCAGACGCAAAGTTTAAACCAAGCATCCCTGAAGATGGGAAAGCTACATTGTACGCTGTACCATTCACTGAGATTGCAACAGAACTTGGAACATCATTGATGAAGAACATGGTTGCTGTCGGAGCGTCAAGTGCCATCCTTGATTTAGATGCGGAAGCATTCCGTGAAGTGGTGCAAGAAATTTTCGGACGCAAAGGCGAATCCATTGTTGAGAAAAACATGGAAGCAATCCGAGCAGGTGTTCAGTTCATAAAAGATCAAGCTGAAAATGTAGAAACGATGCAACTTGCAAAAGCAGACGGCAACAAACGACTATTCATGATCGGAAATGATGCAATTGCATTGGGTGCTGTAGCGGCAGGGTCTCGCTTTATGCCGGCATACCCAATTACTCCAGCTTCTGAGATCATGGAATACTTGATCAAAAAGCTTCCAAAATTCGGCGGTACTGTTATTCAAACGGAAGATGAGATTGCTGCTTGTACAATGGCGATTGGTGCCAACTATGCAGGTGTGCGTACATTGACTGCTTCTGCTGGTCCTGGACTATCCTTAATGATGGAAGCAATTGGACTTTCCGGCATGACAGAAACACCGCTTGTAGTTGTGGACACGCAACGTGGAGGACCAAGTACAGGATTACCGACAAAGATTGAGCAGTCTGATCTTATGGCGATGATCTATGGTACTCACGGAGAGATCCCGAAAGTGGTTATGGCTCCAAGTACAGTACAAGAGGCTTTCTACGATACAATCGAAGCATTTAACATTGCAGAAGAATATCAAGTACCGGTAATTCTTCTAACTGATCTTCAACTGTCTCTAGGGAAGCAATCTGTAGAAGCATTGGATTACAAAAACATTGAAATTAGACGCGGAAAGCTGGATATCAACCAGGAGCTTCCTGGAGCTGACGATAAAGCATATTTCAAACGATATGAAGTAACAGAAGATGGCGTTTCTCCTCGTGTCCTTCCTGGCATGAAGAACGGAATCCATCACGTTACTGGTGTAGAGCACGAAGAAACTGGTAAGCCTTCAGAGGTTGCAGCGAACCGTCAGGCTCAAATGGACAAGCGTCTTCGTAAATTGAATAACCTTAAGTTCAATACGCCTGTACATGTTAATGCAAAGCATGAAGAAGCAGATGTACTACTTGTTGGATTTAACTCGACACGCGGAACGATCGAAGAGGCGATGGAAAGATTGGAATTGGATGGAGTTAAAGCTAACCATGCACAAGTCCGCCTGATCCACCCGTTCCCGACAGAAGAAATCGCTCCACTGGTAAAAGCGGCTAAAAAAGTTATTGTTGTGGAATACAACGCTACTGGACAACTTGCAAACATCTTGAAAATGAATGTTGGCGAGCATGAAAAGATCCGTAGTCTCTTGAAGTATGATGGGGATCCATTCTTACCGAAAGAAATCCACACAAAATGCAAGGAGTTGTTATAAATGGCAACGTTTAAAGATTTTCGAAATAATGTAAAACCTAACTGGTGCCCTGGGTGTGGAGACTTCTCGGTACAAGCTGCCATTCAACGTGCTGCCGCAAATGTTGGTTTGGAACCAGAAAACCTTGCAGTAGTATCTGGTATAGGGTGTTCTGGACGTATTTCCGGTTACATCAATTCCTACGGTTTCCATGGTATCCATGGTCGCTCCCTACCAATCGCACAAGGTGTGAAAATGGCGAATAAAGATCTTACGGTCATCGCTTCAGGTGGAGATGGAGATGGATTTGCCATCGGTTTAGGGCATACTATCCATGCTATTCGTCGAAATATTGATGTTACATACATCGTGATGGATAACCAGATTTATGGACTAACTAAAGGACAAACTTCACCACGTAGTGAAGTAGGGTTCAAAACAAAATCAACACCACAAGGTTCCATCGAATCCTCACTGTCTGTCATGGAAATGGCATTAACGGCAGGAGCGACATTCGTAGCACAAAGTTTCTCTACTGATTTGAAAGACCTTACTTCCTTGATTGAACAAGGAATCAAACATAAAGGTTTCTCTCTAATTAACGTGTTTAGCCCGTGTGTTACATATAATAAAGTGAACACATATGACTGGTTTAAAGAAAACTTGACAAAATTGGCTGACATTGAAGGTTATGACGCTCACAACAAAGTTTCTGCGATGCAGACTTTAATGGAGCATAATGGTCTTGTAACAGGCCTGATCTATCAGAATAAGGACCAACAGTCTTATCAAGATTTGGTTCCAAATTATAGTGAAAAGCCTCTTGCAAAAGCAGATCTTCAATTAGATGAAGAACAATTTAACGCTTTAGTGAAAGAATTCATGTAATACAAAATGGAAGTCCTGGCTTAAATGCCGGGACTTTTCTTTGGTATAAGTTGTAAACGCTTTCTTTACAACAAAAAAGTTCTGGTTTTTTATCTGAGATAACCAATTGTCCTTCTGCAGTGGACACTCCGGTTTACACAAACCCTTATAGATGATACACTCTTACTAGTATTTAAGATTATAAGTTTTATTTTTATAAGGGAGTGTTCTCTGTGAATGGAAAAATGAAGGCGATCGTGAAGCATCATCGAGGATATGGTGCGGAACTTCAAATGATAGATATACCAATGATTAAAGAAGATGAAGTTTTAATAAAAGTGAAAGCAACATCCATATGTGGTACGGATGTTCATATTTATACATGGGATGAGTGGTCACAAAGCAGGGTAAACCCTCCATATGCATTCGGTCATGAATTTGCTGGTGAGATTGTTGAAGTAGGCAGCAAGGTGAACAACGTGCAATTGGGCGACCAGGTTTCCGCTGAAACGCATATCGTTTGCTACAAATGTCCACAATGCCTAAAAGGTGACTACCACATTTGTAAAGATACGAAAATTATTGGGGTAGACACTCAAGGTTGTTTTGCTGAGTATGTAGCTCTTCCTGCAGTAAATGTATGGAAAAACCCTAAAGAGATGCCATATGATGTTGCTTCTGTTCAAGAACCGATGGGAAATGCGGTCCATACGGTACTTGCAGGTGATGTAACAGGGAAAACTGTAGCAGTTATCGGTTGCGGCCCAATTGGGATTATGGCAGTAGGTGTTGCCAAAGCGGCAGGTGCTTCTCAAGTAATTGCCATCGATTTAAATGAGTATCGCTTAGATCTTGCAACGAAAATGGGTGCTACAACAGTCATCAATGCTAAAGAAGCTAATCCTGTAGAAGAAGTCATGAAATTGACAGATGGCCATGGTGTAGAAGTGGTATGTGAGATGTCAGGTCATCCAATTGCCATGAACCAAGGCTTTAAAATGATCACGAACGGCGGAAGAGTTTCCATCTTGAGCTTACCTGTCCGTCCGGTTGAACTTGACATCACTAACGATATCGTATTCAAAGGTGTTACAGTTCAAGGTATTACAGGAAGAAAAATGTATTCTACATGGCAGCAAGTATCAAGCCTACTTAAATCAGGTCAGGTTGATGTGAAACCGATGATTACCCATCACTTCCCTCTTGAGGAATTTGAAAAAGGCTTTGATTTAATGATTTCCGGTCAATGTGGTAAAGTTGTATTACATCCATAACAGTAAACAGGAGGGGTTAAGATGAAAGGTTTTGAATACCTGCAAGAAGAGTTAGATCAAATGAAAGAACAAGGTACATTTCGTAAGTTGGTACCTTTAGAGTCCGATCAGGGTTCCAAAGTTGTTATTAACGGCAAAGAAGTGATTCAGCTTTCTTCCAATAACTATTTAGGATTGACAACCCATCCTCGCTTAGTGAAAGCTGCATTAGAAGCTGTTGAAAAATACGGTGCCGGGACAGGTTCTGTGCGTACCATTGCCGGGACTTTCACCATGCATGAACAACTAGAAGAAAAGTTAGCAAAGTTTAAACATACAGAAGCAAGTCTAGTGTTCCAATCTGGATTCACTACAAACCAAGGGGTACTTTCCGCAATTCTTTCCCCAGAAGATGTAGTAATTTCTGATGCATTAAACCATGCTTCCATTATTGATGGTATCCGATTGACGAAGGCTGCGCGTAAAGTGTACAAGCATGTTGACATGGAAGATTTAGAGCGTGCTTTAAAAGAATCAAGCGAATACCGCAAACGCCTAATTGTAACGGATGGCGTATTCTCTATGGACGGAAATATTGCACCGCTTGATAAAATTGTGGAGCTTGCTGAAAAGTATGACGCTCTTGTAATGGTGGACGATGCACATGCATCTGGTGTACTAGGTGAAAACGGCCGTGGTACCGTAAATCACTTTGGATTGGATGGACGTGTGCATATTCAAGTTGGTACATTAAGTAAAGCTGTCGGCGTTCTAGGCGGATATGTAGCGAGCTCCCGTTCATTAATCGATTATCTGATTCATAAAGGGCGTCCATTCCTTTTCAGTACTTCCCATCCACCAGCGGTAACAGCTGCATGTGATGAAGCAATTCAAGTTTTACTTGAAGAGCCTGAACTTATTGAAAAGTTATGGGACAATGCCAAGTTCTTTAAAGATGGACTTATGAAGCTAGGCTTCAATACCGGCGAAAGTCAAACACCAGTTACACCTGTTATCGTGGGTGATGAAGCACTGTCTCATAAATTCTCTGATAAATTATTGGAATATGGTGTTTTTGCGCAAGGTATCGCATTCCCAACTGTTGCAAAAGGACTTGCACGTGTTAGAACGATCGTTACTGCACAACATTCTAAAGAAGAGCTGCAACAAGCACTAGATATCTTCGAAAAAGCAGGCAAAGAGCTAGGAATCATATCGTAATGATGCAAAGAGAGACACCTCATAAGTGTCTCTCTTGTTGTGTATTCGATATAAATGAGCTTGACTTTCAATTAAATATGTAGATTTATGTAAACTTCTCCATATTTATTGTTTAAGAAGCCATAAAATTATATACTATGTTAATGTGTAGAGTTTTATGCGCTCTACTTTTCTGGAAAGGAGTTAACACAATGAATGAGAAACAAAGAGTGGAAGCAGGACAAGTAGTCACTGGAAATTCTTCGGACAAAAAATCCGAAAAGGATTTCAGTAAATACTTTGAGTCTGTTTATGTACCACCTTCCCTGAAAGATGCGAAAAAACGCGGAAAAGAAGAAGTTGCCTATCAAGATTTTTCTATATCTGATGAATTTAAAAACCTTGGGGACGGCAAGAAATTTTATATTCGTACGTATGGTTGTCAGATGAATGAACATGACACGGAAGTAATGGCAGGGATCTTCCTTGCACTAGGTTACGAACCGACCTACACAGTTAATGATGCGGATGTTATCCTTTTAAATACCTGTGCGATCCGGGAAAATGCAGAGAACAAAGTTTTCGGTGAACTAGGACACTTAAAGACTTTGAAAAAATCAAGACCTGGTTTATTAATCGGTGTTTGTGGCTGTATGTCCCAGGAAGAATCAGTAGTGAATAAAATCTTGAAAACTTATCAGCAAGTTGACATGATCTTTGGTACTCATAATATTCACCGTCTTCCTAACATTTTAAAAGACGCATATATGTCTAAAGAAATGGTGATCGAAGTTTGGTCTAAAGAAGGCGACGTTATCGAGAATCTTCCAAAGAACCGCAAAGGTGAAATAAAAGCCTGGGTAAACATCATGTATGGCTGTGACAAGTTCTGTACGTACTGTATTGTGCCATATACACGAGGTAAAGAGCGTAGCAGACGTCCAGAAGATATTATTCAGGAAGTGCGTCACTTGGCAGCACAAGGTTATAAAGAGATTACATTGCTTGGACAGAATGTAAATGCGTATGGAAAAGATTTTGAGGATATAAAGTATGGACTTGGCGATTTAATGGACGAAATCCGTAAAATTGACATTCCTCGAATCCGTTTCACAACAAGTCATCCAAGAGACTTTGATGATCGCTTGGTGGAAGTGCTTGCTAAAGGCGGCAATCTTCTCGACCATATTCATTTACCAGTTCAGTCAGGTAGTTCTGAAGTATTGAAATTAATGGCGCGTAAATATGATAGAGAACGATACCTTGAGTTAGTTGGTAAAATAAAAGCGGCAATGCCAAATGCTTCATTGACGACGGATATCATTGTTGGATTCCCTAATGAAACAGAAGAACAGTTTGAAGAAACGATGTCTCTGTATCGTGAAGTGGAATTTGATACAGCGTATACTTTCATCTATTCTCCACGTGAAGGTACTCCTGCTGCAAAAATGGTGGATAACGTTCCACTTGAAGTGAAGAAAGACCGCCTGCAACGACTTAATGCACTTGTAAATGAGATCTCTGCCAAGAAATTAAAAGAGTATGAAGGGCAGATTGTGGAAGTGTTAGTTGAAGGGGAGAGTAAGAAAAATCCGGAAGTCCTTGCCGGATATACAGATAAAAGTAAACTAGTTAACTTTAGAGCACCAAAATCTGTCATAGGTAAAATTGTCAAAGTGAAAGTGGTAAAAGCTAAAACTTGGACATTGGATGGAGAATTGGTGGAAGAAGTAGCAGAAGAAGCACTGGAGGTATAAAAAATGGCAAAATATACGAGAGCAGATATAGTAGAAAGAGCAAAAGAATTGGCACAAATGATAGCTGACACAGAAGAAGTGGAATACTTCAAACGTGCAGAAGAACAAATCAATGAAAACCAAAAGATCAAAGAAATGGTTGCAAGTGTGAAGAGCTTGCAAAAGCAGGCTGTTAACTTCCAACATTACGGAAAAACTGAAGCCCTAAAGAAAACAGAAGCGAAGTTAGATGCACTTTTAGCAGAAATGGATGAGATTCCTATTGTGCAAGAATTCAAAACTTCCCAAACAAATGTAAACGACCTTTTACAATTAGTTTCTTCTTATATCTCCAAAACAGTAACAGACGAGATCATCGTTGCAACTGGAGGAGATGTCCTTCGCGGAGAAACCGGCTCCTACGTTAAAAACACCACATACGGTGGAGGAAGCTGTTCATAATTTTGACTACAAAAGCATGGAAGCTAAATTCCATGCTTTTTTTGTCGTCTGCTGCACCTTGTGATTTTTTCAAAAAATAGGCACATATCCAGATAAGCTTGCATACAATGAACTATACGTTAATGTGTTAGAAATCATGTAGTTATGCAGCAAATTCAATCTAATCACAATTGTCATTTAACCCGCATAGGATGAAATGAAGATTGTAATGAGGAGGGTGTATGCTCGAATGTCTGAATACAGAGAAATTATCACAAGAGCAGTAACCGGCAAAGGTAGAAAGTTTACGCAGTCCAAACATACGATTAGTCCCTCGCATCGTCCTACAAGCATTTTAGGATGCTGGGTCATTAACCATACGTATGATGCGAAAAAAGTGGACGATACCGTAGAAGTAAAAGGGAAATATGATATTAACGTCTGGTATTCACACAGTGATAATACGAAGACGGAAGTTGTGACGGAAACTGTTTCCTACAAAGATGTCGTGAAGCTAAGGTATAAAGATGAAAACAGCCTTGGTGATGATCATGAAGTAATTGCGCGTGTCCTACAACAGCCTAATTGCTTAGAAGCGAGCATCGCGGACAAGGAAGCAAAAGTAGAAGTGCAAGTGGAAAGAGAATTCTTAACTGAAATTATTGGGGAAACCAAGATTACAGTGGAAGTACATCCAGACACATTAGCGGATGATAATGACTGGGATGTTGATGAGGATGAGTTTGAAGACTTGAATCCAGACTTTATCGTCGACGGATACGAAGAGTAAAGGAAACCGGGGAGCATGATGCTTCCTGGTTTTTTTGTTGGACCATGATTCTACCAATGATGAATTGAAGGTATACTGCAACCACCCCTGACACACCAAAATATGATATAATAAAGCAGCAAAAAACAATAGTTGGGGGATTACGATGGCTTCTTATACGCCGATGATACAGCAATACCTGAGAGTAAAGGCAGACTATCAAGATGCCTTTTTATTTTTTCGCCTGGGCGATTTTTATGAAATGTTTTTTGAAGATGCGACTAAAGCATCTCAAGTACTTGAAATTACATTAACCAGCCGCGACGGTGGGGGAAAAGAACGAATCCCAATGTGTGGGGTACCCTACCATTCGGCTCCTAATTATATAGATCAATTAATTGAAAAAGGTTATAAAGTAGCTATTTGCGAACAGGTGGAAGACCCGAAACAAACAAAAGGGGTCGTTAAAAGGGAAGTGGTTCAACTGATCACTCCTGGTACCGTCATGGAAACGAAAGGTTTATCTGACAAACAAAACAACTTTTTGACGTCCATTACCCATTTTGAAGACGAGACATTCGGACTTGCTTATGCGGACCTTTCTACAGGGGAACTGCATACGACTGTTATAACCGGACCTGTCCAGCAACTTGTAAATGAGGTATATTCCATTGGTGCGAAGGAAATAGTGGTTTCTGAGAATTTCCCACTAGACCTTGTTCAAATGATTAAAGAAAGAATGGTCACCACATGCTCTTATGAGGAAGCAACAGACATCCCAATGGAATTTAGCCAAATCGTTCAAAATTTGGAACAAGAGAAGTTGCAGTTATCTGTTGGGCGATTACTTCATTATTTAAAGAGAACGCAAAAGCGCAGTTTAGATCACCTTCAACCAGCAAGGTTTTTTGAATTAGATCAATCGATGAAAATTGACCTCTTTTCAAAGCGCAATCTTGAGTTGACGGAAACCATTCGTTCAAAAGGGAAAAAAGGTTCCTTGCTTTGGTTGTTAGATCAAACTGTTACAGCAATGGGTGGCCGCTTGTTAAAGCAATGGGTGGACAGGCCATTAATCAATCCTGCATTGATTGAACAACGTCATGATATGGTAGAAACCCTTATCAATGAGTATTTTACAAGACAAGAAATACGAGAGCTTTTAAAAGAAGTCTATGATCTTGAAAGACTTGCGGGAAGAGTAGCGTTTGGAAATGTAAATGCAAGAGATCTTGTGCAATTACGGAAATCTCTTTCGCAGATTCCACACCTGAAGTCGATGGTGGAAAAGCTTCCAATAGATAATACTTCCATACTGGATAACATGGATGAGTGTGAAGAGTTGACAGCTCTACTTCATGATAGTTTAATTGAGCAGCCTTCCTTGTCGGTTAAAGAAGGCAACATGATGAAAGATGGTTTCCATGAGGAGCTGGACAAGTACCGGGATGCTAGAAGAAACGGCAAGACTTGGATAGCTGAATTAGAGAAAAGAGAACGAGATTTAACGGGAATACGGTCTCTTAAAATAGGATATAATCGTATTTTTGGTTACTATATTGAAATAACAAAAGCGAATATCTCCTCTCTACCAGAGGGCAGATATGAGAGAAAACAGACACTTGCCAACGCAGAACGATACATTACAGAAGAACTAAAAGAAAAAGAGACACTTATTTTAGAAGCGGAAGAAAAGATTGTCGCACTAGAATATGAACTTTTCCTGAAACTACGAGAAGAAGTGAAGGCGTTTATTCCCAGACTGCAGAAACTTGCGAAAGCAGTAAGTGAAATCGATGTCCTTCAATGCTTTGCAACCATCAGTGAAGATAGATACTATACAAGACCTTCTTTTAATGACGAAAGAAAAGTATATATCACAGAAGGTCGTCATCCAGTAGTGGAAAAAGTGATGGATGCGAACGAATATGTACCCAATGACACTTGGATGGATAAGGAGAATGAGATGCTTCTTATCACAGGTCCGAACATGTCCGGTAAAAGTACGTACATGCGCCAAGTGGCCCTGACAGCGATCCTTGCTCAGATTGGGTGTTTCGTACCGGCAAAAGAGGCGTCCCTTCCCATTTTCGATCAGATTTTTACGAGAATAGGTGCTGCTGATGACTTAATATCGGGTCAAAGTACGTTTATGGTCGAAATGTTAGAAGCGCGTAACGCCATTGTCTATGCGACACAGAACAGCTTGATTCTATTTGATGAGATTGGCCGGGGAACGTCCACCTATGATGGTATGGCCCTTGCCCAGGCATTAATTGAATATATCCATGATAAAATTGGAGCAAAAACCTTGTTCTCCACTCACTATCATGAATTGACATCTTTGGATAAAGAGCTTAAAAAGCTAAAAAATATTCACGTTAGCGTCGTTGAACAAAATGGGAAAGTGGTATTTCTTCATAAAATGAAAGAAGGACCTGCAGATAAAAGCTATGGTATTCATGTGGCAGAATTAGCGGAACTTCCAAAAGAATTAATAACACGAGCCCAAACCATCCTTGAAAAATTAGAAAGTCAACCGAAGAGTGAACCTGTCGAAGTTGCTGCTGCAAAAGAGGTAGATATAGTACAAGATCCTTTAACACAACTATCCTTCTTTGAAGAGACAAAAGAGAACAAGCAATCTGAGAAGCAGAGCCGAAGTGAAAAAGCAGCACTTGAAAAACTGAGAAAAATAGAGTTGCTTGAAACCACACCGCTAGAAGCGTTAAATAAACTGCACGAAATTCTGAAGTTATTAAAAGTAAAATCTTAAAAGGGAGGAGGGAATAGAATGGGAAAGATTGTCCAGTTAGATGAGAGTTTAGCAAACAAAATAGCTGCCGGGGAAGTGGTAGAGCGTCCTGCTTCGGTGGTAAAAGAGCTCGTGGAGAATGCCATTGACGCAAACTCCACCATCATCGAAATCGAGCTTGAGGAAGCCGGTCTATCTAAAATTCGTGTGCTCGACAATGGAGATGGCATAGAGCAGGAAGATTGTCTGACAGCATTCCAACGGCACGCAACAAGTAAGATTAAAAATGAAAATGATTTGTTCCGCATCCGTACGCTTGGTTTTAGGGGTGAGGCACTGCCTAGTATTGCTTCCGTCTCCCTTTTTGACATTACCACAAGTACCGGGGAAGGTCCGGGTACACATCTGAGCTTTAAAGGTGGAGTGTTGGAAACCCAGGAGCTATCGAGCAGTCGAAAAGGAACCGATATCGTCGTGCAACACTTATTTTTCAATACGCCAGCAAGATTAAAGTATATGAAAACAATCCACACAGAATTAGGCAATATATCTGATATGTTGAATCGACTTGCATTAGCCCATCCTTCTATTTCCTTCCGTCTTAGCCATAATGGAAAAAGGATGCTCGCAACAAATGGGAATGGTGACAGCCTGCATGTTTTAGCAGCCATTTATGGGATGAATATCGCCAAGAAAATGGTTCCCATCCACTTTACTTCGTTAGACTTTGAAGTGAAAGGTTATATTGCCATGCCTGAAGTGACACGGGCATCCAAAAATTATATCTCTACCATTATTAATGGTCGCTATGTGAAGAACTATACAGTGGTAAGAGCAATTCAAGAGGGATATCACACACTCCTGCCAATCGGAAGATATCCAATTGTTTATATAGAAGTCATGATGGACCCTCTTTTAGTGGACGTTAATGTACACCCGGCAAAGTTAGAAGTAAGGCTGAGTAAAGAAGATGAGCTTTATAGGCTTGTAGCCGAAGGGATAAAAGACGTATTTGGTCAAAAGCAACTTATTCCTTCCAATAGCCCAAGAAAGCAGACAAGCTATATGGAAGAACCGAAACCTACCCAGCAAACCTTTACACTTGATGAGAGACTTACGGTTGAACGTCCCGTACAAAGACAAGAACAAACTTCTAACAACCAGAAGGAAGAAGAAAATAGATCGTTTCAGATTAATGAATCATCTAAACCCTGGGGAGATACCGACAATAACGGTGCTGATCAAAATAATCAGCATGAGGAGTATGTAGAAAGTTCTTTTGACGAGGTAGAGGAAATTCCTCAAGAAAAGCAACCTGAACCTTCTCGTGAAGAAAAGAGGGAATCACGTATTCCTGCTCTATATCCTATAGGTCAGATGCATGGTACCTACATCGTAGCGCAAAATGAAAATGGATTATACCTAATTGACCAGCATGCTGCACAAGAGCGGATAAACTATGAATATTTTTATAAAAAACTCGGCCGGGAAGAAAGAAATTTACAAGAACTTCTTGTTCCTTTGACCATTGAATGTTCTTTAGACGAGTATTTGTTTCTTGAAGAGCATGCGGACGTTTTCGAAGAGGTAGGAATCATGCTTGAACCTTTCGGCCACCAAACATTCATCGTGAAGGCTCATCCGGTTTGGTTTCCTAAAGGAGAAGAAAGAGAAACGATTGATGAAATGATCAATTTATGTTTGGAAAAGAAAAAAATAAACATCTCTGACTTAAGAGAAGAAGCAGCAATTATGATGAGCTGTAAAGCGGCTATTAAAGCCAATCATCATCTTAGACAAGATGAGATAACTGCCCTTCTAAACACGTTAAGAGAAGCTGAAAACCCATTTACATGTCCTCATGGAAGACCGATTCTCATTCATTTTTCGTCCTATGAATTGGAAAAGATGTTTAAGCGGGTCATGTGAAAATAAGAAATTTTTTATCAATTAGATTGAGCTCGATGGAAAATGGGTATAATGATATCTTGTGATAAAGAATAATTGAGAGAGTGAGTGAGCGTTGGGAGAGAAGCAAAAAGTTATTGTGATAATTGGTCCAACAGCAGTAGGAAAAACAAAAACTAGCGTGGAATTGGCAAAAAGGCTGAATGGTGAAATCATCAGCGGAGATTCCATGCAAATCTACAAGACAATGGATATTGGGACTGCCAAAGTTAAAAAGGAAGAAATGCAGGGTATTCCGCACTTCCTCATTGATATTAAAGAGCCTAAAGAAGCTTATTCGGTCGCAGAATTCCAACAGGATGTCCGGAATAAGATCGACGAAATAACTTCAAGAGGTCGTATTCCTATCATTGTTGGCGGAACGGGTCTTTATATTCAATCTGTCCTATATGACTATCAATTTTCAGAAAGTGGGAAAGATGAGGAAATTCGTCTCCGCCTTGAAAAAAGAAGTCAAGAAATAGGAGTAGAAAAGTTGCATCAAGAACTTAATGAAATTGATCCGAAAAGTGCTGCCAATATTCATCCCAATAATGTGAGAAGAGTAATCCGTGCGTTGGAAATATTCTATACTACCGGAAAAACCATGTCAGAGTACCAGGATACCCAGCAACCTGAACCATTGTACGACATTGCCTTAATCGGTCTCACCATGGAAAGAGAAAGGTTATATGAAAGAATCAATCTCAGAGTGGACCTGATGATGGAGGAAGGTTTGCTAAAAGAAGTGCAAACTCTCTATAATAATGAGATCCGAGATTGCCAGTCCATTCAAGCAATCGGCTATAAGGAGTTGTATGCTTACTTTGATGGTAAGGTAACGTTAGAGCAGGCTGTGAATGACTTAAAGCAAAATTCAAGAAGGTATGCAAAAAGACAGCACACTTGGTTCCGTAATAAAATGGATGTCACTTGGTTTGACATGACAGATGCAGATTTTGAGCAAAAGTTATCACAAATTTTCACGGTTATAGCAGGAAAGCTTCGACTTGGAGCGAATAAGTAAGGAAGATAGAGATAAGAGGAGGAAGAAAAGATGAAGCAATCAATCAATATCCAAGACCAAGTTCTTAACCAATTAAGAAAAGATGGAACAAGCGTAACGGTTTTCTTGCTGAATGGGTTTCAACTTCGTGGATTAATAAAAGGGTTTGATAATTTCACTGTGCTTTTAGAAACAGAAGGGAAGCAACAGTTGATTTATAAACATGCCATCTCTACTTTTTCTCCATCAAAGAACGTACAAATCGAAACAGAAGCTTAAAACCAGCTATATGCTGGTTTTTTATTTTGCCTAAAATAAACATATAGCTCTTTAATTATCATATATTTAGTTAATAAATGGAGAATTTCTCTCCATTTGTTTTATTGCGGAAATAATGGGCTCGAAAAGCGGTAATTATTTCTCGGGAAAGCGCATAATATGACAAGTTTGTCAATAGTTTGATGAAAATATATGAAAGTTGTAGAAGAGAATCGAAAAAGTGCAGATTTAAGGGAACTATTGTGTAGGTAATTGTGTACTGCATCAGGATATGTCGGATTTTGGCGTGGAAATGAGGTGGACATTCTTGGATCAACCCATGAAAAACCAGAATGGGAAAATAAATATCGTCTTAAATGGGCAAAAAAAGCCGTTGAGAGTCACCCATGTTCATACATTAGAGGAGCCGCTTACGCCTACCAACCATGCAATCTTGCAGGAAATAGAGCGGGAAATGGGGGAATTGATAGGATTACAGGAAATGAAAAAAGTGGTTAAGGAAATATATGCATGGATTTATGTGAATAAAAAGCGGGAAGAAGTCGGGTTGAAAACAGAGAGGCAAGTGCTTCATATGATGTTCAAAGGCAACCCTGGTACAGGAAAGACGACTGTTGCCAGGTTGATTGGAAAGTTGTTTTGTGACATGAATGTCCTATCAAAAGGACACCTGATTGAGGCGGAAAGAGCAGATCTTGTCGGGGAATATATTGGGCATACTGCTCAGAAGACAAGGGATTTGGTAAAAAAAGCGTTAGGAGGCATTTTGTTTGTGGATGAAGCCTATTCGCTTGCAAGGGGAGGAGAAAAGGATTTCGGGAAAGAAGCAATTGATACCCTGGTGAAACACATGGAAGATAAGCAGCATGATTTTATTTTGATACTTGCTGGTTATCAGCGGGAGATGGAAGAGTTTTTGAGGACGAATCCCGGTCTTATTTCCCGTTTTCCGATTATCGTTGATTTTCCCGATTATTCTGTTGAAGAGTTGATGGAGATCTGTCAGCGGATGCTGAAAGAACGGGAATATATTATGAGTAAAGAGGCGGAATGGAAAATGCGTGAGCACCTCAATCAAATGAAAAGTGTCTTATTGCCATCAGCTTTCAGCAACGGCCGCTATATTAGAAATGTTTTGGAAAAATCAATAAGGACTCAAGCGATGCGCCTTTTAATGTATGACAGTTTTCATAAAAATGAATTGATGACGATTGAAGCAAGAGATCTTCTCTTGAAATAACAAAAATAGCAGCCTGCCTGGCTGCTATTTTTGTGTTACCCGATACTTTTATTAACTTGTTCCCAATCTTCGTTAATGGCATCTGCAGTCAGTTGGCCGGATAATGTCACCATCGGTACTCCACCGCCTGGGTGAGTAGAACCTCCTGTGAAGTATAGATTATCAAGCAGTTTACTTCTGCAAGGGATTTTAAATCCGCCATTCTTTTTGCGGTCTGTCACGACTCCATAGATGGAGCCTCCGTTTGCTCCGTATAAATTCATTAAATCGTTAGGAGTAAAACAATATTCAAACTCAATGGATGAGGATAACCCGTCTAGACCCATTCTTTCTAATTTTGAAAGAACTTTTTCGCGGTAAATATCTTTATATTCATCCCATGATTCCCCTTCTTTTAATGGTGGTACGTGGGTGAGGACAAATAGGTTATCTTTGCCTTGTGGAGCTTGAGTTGTATCAGTTTTGGATGATACCCCAATATAGATTGTGGGATCCAGTGCCGGCTTACCTTCGTTGAAGATGGTGTGAAACTCCAATTCAGGGTCTTCTGAGAAGAAAAAGTTATGATGTGCCAGTTCGTCATATTTTTTGTTCACGCCAAGTAGTAATACAAGGCCGGAAACAGTTGGAGAAAACTTTTCTAAATCTTCAGCGGCTCTATTTGCCATTGGAATATCTTTTAACAATGTTTTATAGGTAGGAATCGCTTCAAGGTTTGATACAACCAGATCTGCACGGATTTCTTCCCCATTCTCTAAGATAATCCCTGTTGCTTTCTTTCCTTCCGTTGTAATTTTACGAACGGAGGTATTCAAGCTGTACGTAACACCCATTTCATCCAACAGGGCCTGCATGGCTTCGGCGATTTTGTACATCCCGCCCTTTACATAGTAAATGCCAAGGCCAAGTTGAACATGAGTTAATTGGGACAGGACAGCTGGCGCATGATAAGGAGAAGAACCGATATACATAATCATGAAATTAAAAAGTTGTTGGAGATGTTTGTCTTCAAAATACTTTTTTGTAATTTGATCCATCGATTTCATCGGATCCATCCCGATAAGTTCCTTCAGATTGTGCAGTGCTCGAAGTTCGCCTAATCCAGAGAGGCTCTTCTTGTAAAAACTCTTCATGCTATACTCGTACATTTTGCTGCAATAATTCAAATACTCGAAAAAGCCGTTCGCATCTTTGGATGAGTGTTCTCTAATTTGCTCTAACATTTTTGGGAGATCGCTGGTTACGTCAATTTTCGTTCCATCCTCAAAAAAGGTTCGCCATTGAGGCTCTACTCTTTCAATGGTAATATAATCATGTAAATTTCTTTTTGCGCTTGCAAACAATTGTTCCAACACCCATGGCATCGTCAGGATAGATGGACCGGTATCAAAAGTAAATCCCTTGCCTGAACGAATGTTTAACTTACCTCCAAGACGCTCTCCTTTTTCAATTACATGTACATTGTAACCATCAGCGGACAGTCGGATAGCAGCCGATAAACCACCAAGGCCACCACCAATCACTACTACTTTCTTTTTCATTCTTATTCCTCCTTATGAAAACTAATGAGTTTGACTAGACTGTCTAGTAGGTAGAAGTAAAAATTAAGTGTATACAACTTTTTATTTTACCCTTTTTTTCTATTTTCAAACTAAAATAGAAGTATATGGAGGAGTTCATATTGACGGCATTAATATTAATTATGACATTATTACTAGGGAGAGTACTGTTTTTTCATATTCCGAGCTTGTCTTTTGCGCGAGAGAAGACTACTTTACTGAAAAAGGTTTCCGTAATCATCCCCGCAAGAAACGAAGAAGGAAATCTTCCTGTTTTATTAAAATCGTTGCAGGGTTATCACGGTAAGGTAAAAGAGATTATTGTGGTAGACGATCATTCAACCGACGAAACGGTAAAGGTTGCAAGAACTTTTGGCGCCCGTGTTGTCAAATTAGAGGATCTTCCTGCAGGATGGTTTGGAAAATCCTTTGGGTGTTGGAACGGGGCAAAACATGCCACCGGAGATATATTTTTATTTTTAGATGCGGACACAATTATCTCGGAAAATGGCTTAGAAAATATGCTTACGGCATACAAGGGAGAGGGTGACGTGCTTTCTGTTCAACCTTATCACAAGATAAAAGAAAAATATGAAAGCTTATCGTCCTTCTTTCATCTAGTGGTGATGGGATCCCTTGGCGCCTTTCATATTTTGCAAAAATGGCTGCCGGTTAAGGGGGCGTTCGGGGCGTGTCTTCTGATCGGCCGGCAAGATTATTTTAAGTATGGTGGCCATCAAGCAATTCAGGGAGAATTAATGGAGAACATGGCGTTTGGCTTTCAGGTTCAAAAGCACGGCGGAAAAGTTAGGTGCTATAGCGGAATGGGAGCAATAGAAATGAGGATGTACCCAGAAGGTTTTGGTTCGCTATGGAATGGATGGAGCAAAAGCTTTGCAACAGGAGCATCAAGAACAAATATTTGGTATTTGATGTTGGTTTGTGTATGGCTTGGAGGTTTGATGACATTTCTAACAAGCTATCAAACCCTTCCTTTAGAACTTTATGTTACTGGATATGTGTTAATCGCTTTGCATATTAAGAGGACGCTAGCAATTATCGGAAACTTCGGGTGGGGAACCGCATTATTATTTCCTTTTCATCTAATATTCTTCTTTATCTTGTTTGGCTACTCTTGTGTACAAACCTTTTTCAAAAAGAATGTAACTTGGAAAGGGCGGAAAATTGACCTGTGAAATTTGTAAAAAAACAGGAGGCAGATTCACCTCCTGAAAAAATGTTCTAAATACACCAGGAATCTATGCAGCACTTTGTAAACTTCGGTTAGGTAACCTCCATTTGTACGTGTAAGAAAGGACACGCAAAGAGACAATTCCTACAAAGAGGATATAAAGTTGAACCGGGGAGCTGGCAATTCCAAAGCCGATGATTAAGCCGGCGAGGATTGCCCAAGCTGCATATATTTCCGCTCTTAATACAAGCGGCCTTCTGCCTGCAAGTAGGTCGCGGATGATACCGCCCCCGCTACCTGTCAATACTGCAGCGACTACTACTGCACTAATTGGGTGATTCATGCCTGTAGCAAACAAAGCCCCTTGGATGGCAAAGGCGGCAAGGCCGATTGCATCAAAGAAATTGCCCCACTTCCTCCAGTGCTTTAACAAATTATTTGGAAACAGGAAGACTGTTGTCATTGCGACCAGAGCAACTTGAAACAGCATTCCTTGCTCCCAAAGAGCGGAGATTGGAACTCCGATGAGGAGGTTTCGAACGGCTCCGCCCCCAAAAGCTGTGACTATTCCTAATATATAAACGCCGAGTATATCATACTCTTCTTCCATCGCTACAATCGCTCCGCTTATAGCGAATGCAATGGTTCCGATGATGCTGAAAACTTCCCAAGTCATGCGATCTCACTCCATCAAAATAATACAAGATACATAAAGCCTTCCTGATTTTATATAGAAAACCAGCTGAATGCAATAGTTTTAGAGGATTTAATAGAGAAAAAACGGATATTTTGATATGATTAAGGGACTTATTCAACAATAACTAATTATATTTTAGAAAAAGGGGTTACGCATTTGAACGAAACGCAAAAGAAAGAAAAAGAAAGGGTCATCCTGGTTGGTTGTCAATTGCCAAAAGTTGATGATCAAGCATTCTTCTATTCCATGGATGAATTAGCATCCTTGACCAAAACAGCCAATGGTGAAGTTCTCGTTACCTTAACACAGAAGAGGGAGCGAGTTCACCCTGCTACATACATAGGTAAAGGGAAATTAGAGGAGTTGGTCCAACTTGAAGAAGAATTGGAACCGGAAATTATAATCTTTAATGGAGAACTGGCACCAAGTCAAAACAGGAACCTTTCCAAAATCCTAAATGCCAGAATTATTGATCGTACACAGTTAATCCTGGATATATTTGCTCAACGTGCAAAATCAAAAGAAGGTAAGCTCCAAGTGGAGTTGGCTCAGCTTCAGTACCTTTTACCCCGTCTAGGCGGAAAAGGTGTGGAACTGTCCCGTCTTGGAGGCGGTATCGGAACAAGAGGGCCTGGTGAAACAAAGCTAGAGTCAGATCGCAGACATATTAATAGAAGAATTGTGGATATCAAAACACAGTTAACTTCTATTGTCAGTCATCGAGAAAGATATCGTGAGCGCAGAAAAAGAAATCAAGCATTTCAACTTTCATTGGTCGGTTACACGAATGCGGGGAAATCAACTATTTTTAATCGTTTAACGGAAGCTGGTACGTTTGAGGAGAACCTATTATTCGCAACGCTTGACCCGACAACAAGAAAGGTCATGATGCCATCTGGGTTCAATGCCCTTCTGACTGACACGGTAGGGTTTATCCAAGACCTGCCGACCTCACTTGTAGCGGCATTCCGTTCTACACTTGAAGAAGTGACAGAAGCTGATCTGATTTTACATGTGGTCGATAGCTCAAGTCCCGATCACGTCAACCATGAACAAACGGTAGACAAATTGTTAAAGGAACTTGGAGTGGAAGGTGTTCCGGTATTAACGGTTTATAATAAGAAGGATCAAACTACAGAAGGTTTTACACCTGCGTATAATGAAGAAATGTTGCATATCAGTGCACTGGACATGGATGACATTTCGAAATTGATGAATAAAATAGAATCGCTCATCAAGGTGCAAATGCAGCCATATCATATTGTTGTGCCGTCTTCTGAAGGGAAAATTATTTCTCAATTAAAACAAGAAACCATCCTTTCAAAAACGGATTTCACAGAAGAGACAGAAAGCTATGAATTAGAAGGCTATTATTTTGATAACTCAAAATTGGCATCTGTTATTCAGCAAAGAATGAAGAAATAGAGGAGAATACAAATGTTCCATTTATTACAGCATGGGGAAGTCATTGAACCGATTGTACGTAAAATAGAAGAAAAGCTTCAAGAAGGTTTTCAACAGGTTGATGCTAATGTGGAAACCAATCAATTCCGTGTATTAAAAAGCTTCCAGGAGAATCGTGTAAGTGATTCTCATTTCAACCCGTCTACTGGATATGGATATGATGATATTGGCAGGGATACGCTTGAGAAAATTTATGCAGAAGTATTGGGCGGGGAAGCGGGGCTTGTGCGTCCGCAAATCATCTCAGGCACACATGCCATCTCGATTGCGCTGTTTGGTGTGTTAAGACCAGGAGATGAACTACTTTATATCACTGGAAAGCCCTATGATACTTTAGAAGAGATCGTGGGAATTCGCGGAACTGGCGTGGGCTCTTTAAAAGAGTACAACATCGGTTACAAAACAATTGACCTTAAAAATAACCGCGGAATTGACTGGGAGGCTGTCAGCAATGCAATTACGCCTTCTACCAAAATGATTGGGATCCAACGTTCCAAAGGTTATGCAACCAGACCATCTTTTACTATAGAAGAAATAAAAGAAATGATTCGCTTCGTAAAAGAAATTAAACCGGACGTAGTCGTGTTTGTCGACAACTGTTACGGGGAATTTGTGGAGCTTGAAGAACCATGCCATGTTGGGGCAGATTTAATGGCCGGTTCTTTAATTAAGAATCCTGGTGGTGGTATCGCTAAAACAGGCGGATACATTGTTGGGAAAAAAGAATTGGTGGAAGCTTGTTCCTACCGGATGACCTCCCCTGGAATCGGGGCAGAGGCCGGTGCAAGTCTATACAGCCTGCAAGAAATGTATCAAGGTTTCTTTCTTGCTCCCCATGTGGTTGGACAGGCATTAAAAGGAGCCATGTTCACTGCTGCGTTTTTAGAAGAGCTCGGGATGAATACCTCCCCAAGCTGGGATTCGCACCGGACGGATTTGATCCAATCCGTGCAATTTGACGATAAAGAAAAAATGATTGCCTTTTGTCAGGCGATCCAATATGCATCACCTGTCAATTCCCATGTGACCCCGTATGCAAACTATATGCCTGGTTATGAAGATGACGTCATCATGGCAGCGGGAACGTTTATTCAGGGTGCGAGTATTGAACTTACGGCTGACGGTCCGATCAGAGCGCCGTATGTCGCGTATGTTCAAGGCGGCTTAACGTATTCGCATGTCAAGATTGCGGTATGCAGTGCAGTGGATCATTTGATTAGTAAAGGGTTATTGGATAGTTGAATTTTTTGTGAGCCTGGGGGTGAGCCCTGGGCTTTATTTGTTGTTATGAAATTTTTGGAAGATGAAGACCTGAGTGAAGCGAAATACGGTCGGGAGAGGTCTTCATAGAGCGAATGAAGACCTGAGTTAAGCGAGAACTGGTCTGGAGAGGTCCTCATGGGGTGGATGAAGACCTGAGTTAAGTGAAAAATGGTCTGGAGAGGTCTTCAAGGTGCGGATGAAGACCTGAGCTAGGCGAGAAACGATCAAGAGAAGTCTTCATGAAGCCGATGGAGATCTAAGTGAGATGAAATTAGTCATTATGTTTTCAATTGTATGTAAGTGGTTATATATAAAGGGGACCCAAATCCCTATTACATATAGCTGCAATCCTCATTTCGAATGATTATTCATAGAAAATGCAAAAATCATGTCAGAAAACCTAACATGTTCTTGACAGATTATCTAACATCGCATAAACTAAGAGTAACTTCATAGGAAATGATGAAAGGAGGATTTGTAGTGAGTGACAATATTAGACGTTCGATGCCATTGTTTCCAATAGGAATTGTCATGCAACTAACGGAATTGTCAGCTCGACAAATCCGATATTATGAAGAAAATGAGCTTGTATTTCCGGCTCGTTCAGAAGGCAACCGCCGACTTTTTTCCTTTAATGATGTAGATACTCTATTAGAGATCAAAAACCTCATTGAACAAAAAGTGAACATAGCTGGCATCAAACAGTTGATGGCAGTCAAGCAACAGCGCGATGAAGTTCCTTCAGAAGAAGTGACCAAAGAGGCTGCTAAGCCAGAACTGTCAGATGATCAACTGCGCAAACTATTGCGTGCCGAAATGATGCAAGCGGGAAGATATAATCGAACAAGTCTCCGTCAAGGAGATATGTCCCGATTTTTCCATTAATTTTTTTGAGTTTTTTGGTAAGTTTTTATTAAAACTATAATAGTAAAAATTTTGAGGAGGAACTTTATTATGGCTAAGTACACACACGAGGACATCAAACGTATCGTCCAGGAGGAAAATGTAAAATACATCCGTCTACAATTCACGGATATTCTTGGAACTATCAAAAACGTAGAAATCCCTGTAAGTCAATTAGAAAAAGCGTTGGATAACAAAATGATGTTTGACGGATCTTCTATCGAAGGTTTCGTACGTATTGAAGAATCTGATATGAACTTATACCCTGATCTTGACACATTTGTAGTTTTCCCTTGGACTTCTGAAAAAGGTAAAGTTGCCCGCTTTATTTGTGACATTTACAACCCAGATGGAACTCCATTTGAGGGAGACCCTCGTGCAAACTTAAAGCGTATGTTGAAGGAAATGGAAGACTTAGGATTTTCTGATTTCAACGTTGGTCCTGAGCCAGAATTCTTCCTATTCAAATTAGATGAAAAAGGTGAACCTACTTTAGAATTGAATGATAAAGGTGGATATTTCGACTTGGCTCCAACGGACCTTGGTGAAAACTGCCGCCGTGATATCGTTCTTGAGCTAGAAGAAATGGGCTTTGAAATTGAAGCTTCCCACCATGAGGTAGCTCCAGGACAACATGAAATTGATTTCAAATATGCAAACGCAATTCAAGCTTGTGATGACATCCAAACATTTAAACTGGTTGTTAAAACGATTGCTCGTAAACACGGATTGCACGCAACATTCATGCCAAAACCATTGTTCGGTGTGAACGGTTCCGGTATGCACTGTAACCTTTCCTTATTCCAAAATGGCGAAAATGCGTTCTATGATGCAAACGGCGACCTTGAATTGAGTGATAATGCAAGACACTTCATCGCAGGTATCATCAAGCACGCTACGGCGTTCACAGCGGTGACGAACCCTACTGTAAACTCTTATAAGCGTCTTGTACCTGGATACGAAGCACCTTGTTATGTTGCTTGGTCCGCTCGTAACCGTAGCCCATTAATCCGTATCCCTGCTTCCCGTGGAATCTCTACTCGTGTAGAAGTTCGTAGTGTTGACCCTGCAGCTAACCCGTACCTTGCAATGGCTGTATTACTGCAAGCTGGCCTTGACGGAATCAAGAATAAATTGGAAGCTCCAAAACCAATCGACCGCAACATCTATGTGATGAACAAAGAAGAGCGTGTGGCTGCTGGTATCGCTGACCTTCCTGCAACACTTTATGCTGCACTTGAAGAATTAAAATCAAATGAAGTAATTCAAGCTGCTCTAGGTGAGCATTTACTTGAGCACTTCATCGAAGCAAAAGAAATCGAGTGGGATATGTTCCGTACACAGGTTCACCCATGGGAGAGAGATCAATATTTAACTCAATACTAAGATATTCAAAAACCTTCGCACATAACGTGCGGAGGTTTTTTTTGCGGAATTGAGATTTTTGTCCTGTCATAATATCCACTTCAAACAAATAAGCTTTACTAGTAAGTGTACAAGGGAGTGGCTATATGGCAAAAGTGAACCATCCTACTGTAACAGCGGAAATGATTGAAAAGTATTATGAGTGTAATAAGCAAAAAAGAGAAATAGAGAAACAGATGGAAGAATTAAAGGAGCGATTTCATCTTTATTTTGACAAAAGCTTTGGAGAAGATGAAAAAGCAGAGGTTGTGATGGGAGGATACAAGCTGCAAAGACAGGTTAGAAAATCGGAAAAATACTCCGATGAAACCATTTCAAAGCTTGAGGCTTTAAAAATGACTGACCTGATAAAAACAGTCAAGAAGCCTGATGATGCAAAAATAAAAGCCGCCATTCAACTTAATCTGATTAATGAAAAGGACCTGGAAGGTTGTTTAGTAACCAGTTCATCGTTAGCGATTTCAGTAAAGCCACTTACACCAAAATAATTTAAGAGGGGGTTGTGTTATGTCAGAGCAGAAACAGATTAGACCGGTTTCCAAAGGCGCGTGGTTCCGAATCGTGTTTCTTGCATTTGCTCTTGTAAATCAGCTACTCGTAGTTTATGGGAAATCGCCTTTACCTTTTACAGAAGCACAGCTGGAGCAATTATTCAGTTTAATTTGGACTGCCGTTGCAGCACTCGTTGCTTGGTGGAAGGATAATGATTGGTCAGAGAAAGCTAGAAGTAGAGTTAAGTGATCAATAAAAAGACCGAGGTCCCATGCCTTGGTTTTTTTCCATTTTAGAAATCTAATGCTTAGTGGAGAGTGGAGAATATGAAAATATTGCTTTTCGCAGATCCCGGAATTGACGACTCTTTAGCAATTATCTATGCATTGCTTCATCCTGAAATTGAGCTGATGGGAATAGTTACAGGATATGGGAATGTTTCTGTATATGATGCAACACGAAATGCCTCCTTCCTTTTGGCGCTTGCAGGAAGATCAGATATTCCGGTTATGAGGGGAACTTCACAGCCTTTAAGTGGCATCCACACGGTTTTTTATCCCGAGATACATGGACCACAAGGATTAGGCCCGATAATACCCCCTGAAGACTTCAAAGCAGAGGTAAGTCCCTTTGAGTTAATGTTTGAGATTATCGAAAAAAATATAGATGACATCATAATTGTTGATGTGGGTAGACAGACATCTCTTGTTTTCGCCTACAATCTCCGGCCTGAACTTATGGACCAGGTTAAAGAGGTATATCTTATGGGAGGAGCATTCATGGTTCCTGGTAACGTAACAGATGTTGCGGAAGCCAACTTTTGGGGAGACCCAATTGCTACTTCTGTAATCTTGAATAAAGCGCAAAAAGTATATATAACCCCACTAAATGTAACAAACAGGGCTATAATTACTAGGGATATTGCGACATTCATTTTCAATCAAACTAGTAGTCCGTACAAATATCTAATTCCAACTGTCACCAATTATTATGCTACATTTTACGACCAGGTGATGCCTGGTATAGATGGTTCACCAGTGCATGATGTATTCACCCTATATTATCTATTGAATAAGGATAAAACATATACAATTCAAAGAGATGTAAGGGTTGCAGTTGTTGACGGAAACAGAGGGCAAAGCATAGCGGACTTAAGGATGGTTTACAAAGAGCCTGAACGGAAACATTTTATAGTGATGGATTTTGATTATAACGATTTTATTGCTGACTTTACAAGGGTGAATTTGAGAGACGCAAGCCGATAAATATTTAAAATTACTGCTAGCCCCAATTTTCTAATTGCTGAATAAAAAACAGTGATGTGATTATTATAAAAACATAGTAGTTAGATGGGGTGATGAGTTAATGGATCTGAATTGGATTTGGAAAGCGGTTTTAATAACTATAATAGGAACGTTTTTACTAAGAATTGCAGGAAGAAAGTCCATTTCACAGATGACTTTAGCTCAAGTGGTAATAATGATTGGTATCGGTTCTCTGTTAATTCAACCTTTAGCAGGTAAAAGTATTTGGGTAACGTTTGGTGTAGGTATCACTCTTGTAGTAACACTGGTTTTAATGGAGTTCTTACAACTAAAATCCGACATCTTTGAAAAGTTGATTACGGGAAAATCCAAGATACTAATAGAAAATGGAAAATTAAATGAAAAAACATTAAAGAAATTAAGATTTACCATTGACCAATTGGAGATGAAACTTAGACAGAATAGTATATCTAGTATAAGTGATGTTAAGTGGGCCACTCTAGAGCCGAACGGGCAATTAGGATTTGAGTTAAACGAACAAGCTAAGCCGATAACCAGGAAAGAATGGAATCTCCTCTATCAAGAAATTCAACTTTTAAAAATAATGATTAATCCTTCAAGCAAACCAAGCCGTCTTGATAATGAGAAAGAAGGAAATCTATTTACCGAAGTTAAGAATGGAAAACATAAATTAAAAGAAAGTCCAGATGAGAAACTGGATTAATGACCAACAAAAAAAGCCGGTATACGGCTTTTTTTAATGGATATTACGATATACACCGATAACTTTACCAAGAATGCTCACATTTCGGACAATGATAGGTTCTAATGTAGAGTTTTCCGGCTGCAGTCGGATATAATCCTTTTCTTTAAAGAAACGTTTGACTGTAGCTTCATCTTCTTCAGTCATGGCAACAACGATGTCTCCGTTATTAGCGGATTGTTGCTGACGAACGATAACATAGTCCCCATCAAGGATTCCGGCTTCGATCATACTGTCCCCCATAACCTCAAGCATGAAAACTTGCTCGTCTGGTGCAACATAGCGATCAGGAAGTGGAAAGTAGTCCTCTACGTTTTCAATGGCTGTAATTGGTTGACCCGCGGTTACTTTACCGATGATCGGAACATTGACGGCAGAAATCTTAGGGATAAGTTCATCTTCCATAATTTCGATGGCTCTCGGTTTAGTGGGATCTCGGCGAATAAGACCTTTGCTTTCAAGTCGAGCAAGATGCCCGTGTACAGTGGAGCTAGAAGCTAGTCCAACCGCTTCCCCGATTTCACGGACGGAAGGTGGATATCCTTTAGCTTGGACTTCTTTTTTTATGTAATCTAATATGTCCTGTTGCCTTTTTGATAGTTTCATATTCCGCACCTCTATCATTTATATTAGTGATAGTATAGCATGTTTTGGTATAAAATACAAACATAAGTTCGAATTATTGACAAGAATATATGTTCGCTTGATAATAATAGTTTAAAAGAATGGTGGAGGAAAACATACATGAAGGGAATCATTTATTGCCGTGTGAGTACAAAAAAAGATACACAAGAAACGTCGCTGTCCCGGCAAAGGGAAGAGTTAGTTTCCTTAGCGGCACATCGAGATATAGAAATCGTCGAGATTGTGGAGGAACAGGCGAGCGGATATGATTTGGATCGTGAAGGTGTTTTTCAAATAATCGAACTTATTTCAAGTCAGCATATTGATGTTCTTCTAATCCAGGATGAAACAAGGCTTGGCAGAGGGAATGCAAAAATCGCTTTTTTACATTGGTTGAGAAAACATGAAATAAAGATATTTTCTATAACGGATAATGGGGAATTGAGATTATCAGATTCTGATTCGATGGTTATGGATATTGTGGCAATAGTTGAGGAATACCAAAGAAAGCTACATAATTTGAAAATAAAAAGAGGCATGCAACGTGCGGTGAAAAGAGGATATGACCCCACAAAAAACCTGACAAACATCCATATGAGCCCTGGACGCGAGAAAATTGAGGTGCCGATTGAAGAGATAGTCAAACTTCGTAACAACAAACTTACTTTTCATGAAATCGCTGCCACATTAAGAGGGCTTGGATATGACGTTTCTAAAGCTACTGTAAACAGACGCTATCGGGAGTATATAGAAGAGAACGACACCGGTTTGCTTGTAAAAAAAGAACCGCTCTAGTAAGATAAAAGCATATCTTCACAAGGAAGAAAGAAGGAGTTTTCTATGTTATCAAAAGAAAAAATAGCAAGAATTAATGCACTGTCAAAAAAGGCCAAAAGCGAAGGCCTTACAAAGGAAGAAACAGTTGAACAACAAAAGCTTCGTCAAGAGTATATCAAGACTTTCCGAGCTTCCATGGAAAATACTTTGCAAGGTGTCACAATCGTGGATCCGGAAGGAAATGATGTCACTCCGGAAAAATTAAAGGATACTAAAAAGAATTTAAAGCATTAATTGCTTTTTTTCAGAACATTGGAACATACTATCTATGATAAAATAGAATCTTTCCAATAAAAATAAGTTAAAGAGAGAAAGGGTGGAAAAGATGACACAACATATTGATCAACTTTCCATTAACACAATTCGTACACTATCTATCGATGCAATTGAAAAAGCTAACTCAGGGCATCCAGGAATGCCAATGGGTGCTGCACCTATGGGCTATTCTTTATGGACAAGATTTATGAATCACAACCCTAAGAATCCGAACTGGTTCAATAGAGACCGCTTTGTACTGTCTGCAGGTCACGGTTCTATGTTACTTTATAGCCTTTTACATTTAGGTGGATATGACGTTTCTATGAATGATTTAAAAGAATTCCGTCAATGGGGAAGTAAAACTCCTGGACATCCTGAATTCGGTCATACTCCTGGTGTAGATGCAACAACTGGTCCACTTGGACAAGGAATTGCAATGGGTGTCGGAATGGCAATGGCAGAACGCCACTTGGCAGCTACATACAATAAAGAAGATATGGAATTAGTAAATCACTTTACATACAGTATTTGTGGAGATGGAGACTTGATGGAAGGTGTATCTGGAGAAGCTGCTTCTCTTGCATCTCACTTGAAATTGGGCCGTTTTATCGTTCTTTACGATTCTAATGATATCTCACTTGATGGGGACCTTGATCGTTCTTTCTCTGAAAGCATTGAAACGCGTTTCAAAGGATACGGCTGGCAATATATCCGAGTGGAAGATGGAAACAATTTAGAAGAAATTGCTGCTGCAGTGGAAGAAGCACAGAGTGATTTGTCCCGTCCAACAATGATTGAGGTGAAGACCACTATCGGTTATGGTTCACCAAACCGTGCAGGTAAATCGGACGTTCATGGTGCTCCTCTAGGTTCAGATGAGTTGAAATTAACTAAAGAAGCATATAAATGGACATTTGAGAACGACTTCCATGTTCCGGAAGAAGTGTACACGCATTTCCGTGAAACGGTTGCAGATAAAGGTGCAAAAGTGGAAGCGGAATGGAATGAGCTATTTGATGCTTATAAAACAAAATACCCAGAGCTTGGAAAACAGCTTGAAGCAGCAATGAAAGGTGAACTTCCTGAAGGATGGGATTCCGAGATTCCTGTTTATGAAGAAGGAAAAAGCTTAGCTTCCCGTGCTTCTTCTGGTGAGGTTCTGAACGCTATTGCCAAACAAGTACCTTACTTCTTTGGTGGATCTGCTGACTTGGCTGGATCAAACAAAACGAATATTAAAAACGAAGCTGACTTCACAGCTGAAGATTACAGCGGACGTAATATTTGGTTTGGTGTTCGTGAATTCGGAATGGGTGCAGCTATGAACGGTATGGCGTTACATGGTGGTCTGAAAGTATACGGCGGAACTTTCTTTGTATTCTCTGATTACTTGCGTCCTGCAATCCGATTAGCAGCGCTTCAAGGGCTGCCTGTGACATATGTGTTTACACATGACTCCATCGCAGTTGGAGAAGATGGACCTACACATGAGCCGATTGAACAGCTACCATCATTGCGTGCAATGCCAAACCTATGTGTTATTCGTCCAGCAGACGGTAACGAGACGGCTGCAGCATGGAAAGTGGCGTTAGAATCCGAAAAAACACCAACGGCACTTGTGTTAACACGTCAAAATCTACCTACTATTAAAGGAACAGATGAGACTGCACTTGAAGGTGTGCGTAAAGGTGCTTATGTTATTTCCAAAGCTGGAAAAGAAACTGCGGATGCACTTATCCTTGCAACAGGATCTGAAGTTGGTCTTGCTGTAGATGCTCAAAAGGCGTTACAACAAGATGGCATTCATGTTTCTGTCGTGAGTATGCCTTCATGGGATCGTTTTGAACAACAATCTCAAGAATACAAAAACTCTGTATTACCGAAAGATGTGAAGAAACGCCTTGGAATTGAGATGGCTACTCCACTAGGCTGGGAGCGCTATACTGGAGATGAAGGGGATATCCTTGCAATCAACGGATTCGGCGCATCAGCACCAGGAGAGCGAATCATGAAAGAATACGGATTTACTACGGAAAATGTAGTTGCACGTGTTAAAGCGTTATTAGATAAATAAGCAATTAACTGGAGTGAGCATTGCCTAATTTAGGGGTAATGCTCATTTTTTTATAGATTCGACAATATATGCTAAAAATAGCCCCTTGCCAACTACACTATAAGACAAAACTCTTCTCTATCATTCTCTATAATAAAAGAAAAGAAGTGATAGGAGGGTTTCGTTTGCGCGAATATATGATTTATCTGATAGAGGAAGAAGTAGCTAAACATTACTCAGGTAATGAGTTAAAACTTTTCCAGCTTTTTCAGCAATACGAACAAGAGGAACCACTTCGTTCAATTATTAAACGGCAAGTGGATTATGTTACGTTACCAGTCCCGACCTTCCCACTTCAACAATCATTAGAGCAGGCCTTAAAGAATAAGGAAGGTTACAAACGAGTAGCCTATCAGCATAAAATAGAGAAAGAAGATTCCACAGCGAAGCTATCCATTTTCGAAAAGTACTTAAAGCTTTCTTCGACGGGATCATTTGAAGCAGAGGCAATCTTCTTCGAAATTATACGTAAACAAGCACCATACTTCCTTGCGATAGACGCTACCTCGAATCGCTATGGCTGGCTCCAACCAATCAAACAGAGAAAATTTGTTTAATTGGTGGAGAAATCTATCGGAAAATGTTGTATAATAGGTTTTAGTTTAGTACACTACATTGGTAGACCTAGTTTTGAGGAGGAAATTTTTTAATGGAAACATGGATTTGGATTCTTATTGTAGTTCTAGCATTGATTGCTGGGGTTGCACTAGGATTTTTCATCGCTCGTAAGTACATGATGACTTACTTAAAGAAAAATCCACCAATTAATGAGCAAATGCTTCGCGTGATGATGATGCAAATGGGAATGAAACCATCCCAAAAGAAAATTAATCAGATGATGTCTGCGATGAATAAGCAAATGAAATAAATGAAAAAGCACTCACTATGGGTGCTTTTTCTTTTTGAGAAAAAACACTACAAAAAGTATCTTCCTAAAAATTTGAATATTTGCTAAACTGTTATAGTTGAACATAGATAGAAAAATCGGGGGAAAGACGATGAGTATTTTTAAGGACCTTTGGTGGTTTTTTAAACAAGAAAGAAGGTCATACATTCCTGGGGTGCTGCTGCTTGCATTTGTAGCGTTCCTTGAAATGATTCCACCAAGAATAGTAGGAATGACGGTCGATCATATTGTAGAAGGTACCCTTACGAGGGAAACCATCCTTACACTAATGCTTGTACTCCTTGGTACAGCTATCATCGTCTACATATTACGGTATCTTTGGAGAATCATGATTTTTGGCCCGGCGGTGAGGCTGGCCAGATTACTCCGTAACAATTTATATGAGCATTTTACAAAAATGTCCGCCGGTTTTTATCAACGGAGACGTGTTGGGGATTTAATGGCACATTCTACGAATGATCTCCAAGCAATCCAACAGACTGCGGGAGCGGGGGTTTTAACTCTTGTTGATTCCCTAATGACTGGAGGGTTTGTTCTAATCGCCATGGCAGCAACAATCAGTTGGAAATTGACATTGATTTGTCTTATTCCATTGCCAATCATGGCTATTGCAACAAACTACTACGGTACACTGCTTCACAAAACATTTCATAAAGCACAAGCAGCCTTTTCATCCTTAAATGATAAAGTACAAGAAAGTGTTAATGGAATAAAAGTGGTCAAAACCTTCGGGCAGGAAAAAGAGGAAATAGTTGAGTTTGAAAAACAGGCAGAAGATGTGGTGAAAAAGAATGTGACAGTGGCAAAAATAGACTCCCTTTTTGACCCTACTATTGGCTTGGTTATTGGTGTCTCCTTTTTCCTTGCAATCGCTTTTGGCTCTAGATATGTCATGACAGGAGAACTGACGATTGGGGAATTGATTGCATTCACTACCTATCTCGGTCTATTGATCTGGCCAATGCTTGCATTTGGTTGGCTCTTCAACATTGTAGAACGCGGTAGGGCTTCTTACGACCGTGTAACAGCACTGATGAAAGAGGAAGTAGATATAAAAGATACAGAAGGAGCAATCGAAACAGTTCCGACAGGTGATATTGTATACAATGTCCAAACCTTTACCTATCCAACAGAGGAAGAAGCTTTGCTAAAAGATATTCATGTACATTTAAAACAAGGGCAGACACTAGGTGTGGTCGGAAAGACAGGTAGTGGAAAGACCACATTACTGAAAATGCTGATAAGGGAATTTGATGGCATTCATGGAGATATCCTGATTGGTGAAACATCAATAAAAAATTACACGTTAGAAGCTTTGCGAAAAGCAATCGGATATGTACCTCAGGATCATTTCCTTTTCTCTGCCACCATTGCTGATAATATTGCTTTCGCAGTACCAGATGCGAAATTTGAAGAAATCATTCAAGCGGCCAAACTCGCAAACATCCATGAGGATATTATTCAATTTACGGACGGTTATCAGACAATGGTTGGAGAGCGTGGGGTTTCCTTGTCGGGCGGGCAAAAGCAACGTTTATCCATTGCTAGAGCTTTGTTAATGGATCCGGAAATTTTAATATTGGACGATTCACTTTCCGCGGTGGATGCAAAGACAGAGGAAAGCATCCTGCATGCTCTAAAGGAAAATCGTCAAGGGAAAACAACGATTATTACCTCTCATCGATTAAGTGCCATCCAGCATGCACAAACAATTATCGTTTTGGAAAATGGGCACATCGTGCAGAAGGGTACACATGGGAAGCTGATGGATGAGGATGGTTGGTATAAGGAAATGTACCACCGGCAGGCTTTAGAATCCCTTGTGGAGCATGGGGGTTAAATGATGAACAATCAGACCATTACAGCAAAAGAGCAAAGACAGGTATTAAAGAGATTATTGGGGTATGCCAAACCGCATACGCGACAATTCATATTTGCATTCAGCTTACTCGTCCTTGCGACTATCGGGGAAATAGTGGGACCTTTAATCATCAAAGTGTTCATTGATGATTATTTAACACCACAAGTGATGGAAACGGGTCCTATTGTTACCCTTGCCTCTCTTTATATCGGAATATTGATTGCAAAAGTGATCATTACTTATTTTCAACTGTTAAAATTTCAGGAGATATCATTAAAGATTATACAAGAACTGCGGATTGACATTTTTGCGAAGGTACAAAAACTAGGATTGAAGTTTTTTGATAAAACCCCTGGAGGCAGCATCGTTTCAAGAGTCACTAATGATACTGAAGCGATCAAAGACATGTTTGTAAGTGTTATCTCAACATTCGTTCAAAATGGAGTTTTCTTGATTGGTATCTTCATTGCGATGTTTCTTTTGAATGTTCAACTGGCTATCTTCTGCTTGCTTATCATTCCGATCATTTTGGCGATAATGGCGACGTACCGACATTTCAGCTCCAGATTTTATGCAGATATGAGGGAAAGACTCAGTCAGTTGAATGCCAAACTGAATGAATCCTTACAAGGGATGTCTATCATTCAAGTATTCAGACAAGAGAAGCGCCTTCGCAAGGAATTTGCAGAAATTAATGAAGCGCACTACCAGGCTGGAGTGAAAAATATTAAGCTTGACGGGCTCTTGCTTCGCCCAGCTATTGATTTTGTCTATGTACTTTCGTTAATTTTGGTATTGAGTTATTTTGGAATATCATCGATTGGTAACGTAATAGAAATAGGTGTCCTTTATGCATTTGTCAATTACTTGGGGAGATTCTTTGAACCAGTGAATCAAATGATGATGAGGCTGTCTATGTACCAACAGGCTATTGTCTCCGCCTCAAGGGTCTTCCAACTACTTGATGAAAAGGAATTAGCACCAACAGCGGAGCAGTCACTCAGCTCACCTTCCATTACATCAGGGGAAATTGAATTTAAGAACGTAACTTTTTCTTATGATGGAAAACGTGATGTATTAAAGAATATATCTTTTACAGCAAAACCGGGTGAAACAGTAGCGTTGGTTGGTCACACTGGAAGCGGAAAAAGTTCCATTATCAATCTTTTAATGAGGTTCTATCAAATTGAAAAAGGGGAAATACTTATTGATGGGTTCCCGCTGAAGTATTTTGAAGATCAGGAACTTCGTGAAAATATGGGCCTAGTACTCCAAGACCCATTCCTTTTCTATGGTACAATCAATCATAATATCCGCTTGCATGATCCGTCCATATCAGATCAAGAGATAAAAGCAGCGGCCGAATTTGTTCAGGCGGACACTTTTATTAAGAAATTACCTAACCAATATGAGCAGTTAGTAGTCGAAAGAGGAGCGACCTTCTCTAGTGGTCAAAGGCAGCTGGTGGCATTTGCGAGGACGATCGCAACAAAACCTAAGATTCTGGTTCTTGATGAGGCAACGGCAAACATTGATACCGAAACAGAGGAAGCAATCCAGACAGCTCTTGAAAAAATGAGAAAAGGACGAACGACCATCGCGATTGCCCATCGACTTTCTACAATCCAAGACGCCGATCAAATTCTAGTTTTGCATCAAGGGGAAATTGTCGAGAGGGGAACACATCAAGAATTATTGAATGTAGAAGGTTTGTATTACAAAATGTATCTTCTTCAAAACGGTAATCCTGAAAAGGTGGAAGATGCGGTGATTCACCCTTAATTTAAAATAAACACAATTGACCTAAAGTACCATCCGGGAAGAAAAATAAACTATAGGTGAGGTTACAATTATGTTCACTTTTGCTATTGCGAAATTACTACGCCTCCTCCCTAATAAAGCTATAAAAACGCCGATGATTCCTTTGCAAGATGTGAAAATGAAAAAAGATATGATAATTGAAACATCTGTTTGCCGCACTAAAATATCTTTCTATTATCCATTGAAAGAGAATCAGAAGAAATACCCTGTCTACATTAACTTCCATGGTGGAGCATTTATTATGAATGAAAAGGAAATGGATGATCCTTATTGTCGTTTCCTTTCTAATCAGGCAGGGTGCGTTATTCTTAATGTTGATTATGCAAAGGCACCGGAGTACCCGTTTCCGAAACCGATTCAACAGGGTTATGACATTATTCAATGGCTGAAAAGAGAAGCAGATGAGTTGAATATTGATGCAGAAAAAATCATCCTTGGTGGACAAAGTTCAGGTGCAAATATCGCAGCTGCGCTCTGTCTTTACCTTGAAGAGAAAGGGGACAATCAGCCACTACTTCAAGTCCTATCTTGTCCGATGCTGGATTTTGTCACCTCGCACGCAGATAAACCAGAACCTGATAGGTGGCGTGCTCGATATCCTCAAGTAGCAAATTTTATAAATATGTGTTATTTACCTGATAATGAACAAGCCCGCAATCCTCTTGCATCCCCTATTCATGCAGAGGTTAACGACCGCTTAGCTTCTGCGCTTATGATCGTTGCCGAGTACGACGCATTTAGACCAGAAGCTGAATGTTATGCGGAGAAATTAAAAGCATCAGGGGTAAACGTTCAATATAGGTTATACAAAGACTGTTACCATGCGTTTACCCATCTAGGCCCAAAGGAAAAGGCGGAAGAGGCCTGGTCGTTGATAGCAAGGGAAATCAAAGTAGTAGCCGAATCCTAAGATAGTTGAGAGTTTTTTTGTTTAAAAAAAGAACCCCTTCTCAAATTTGAGAAGGGGTTTCATGCTGCTAGAAGCTCTATGTATTATTTAGGTACAATGATATGGTTATACTTGTTTAGTAGAGTATCCAGTTCCTGGCTGAGCTTTAGTGTTTTAGAAGAGGACATTCCATACTTTGCGACAATATCAATTAGTTCGGTTCGCTTTTTTTCAATTAGTTCTATTAGTTCGTGTTTAGTAGCCAATGTTGAGTATCCTTCCTTCTTCCAATTCGTAACATCATTATACTAGAATTTAGGAGGCAATACAAAGAAAAACTTCAAGTTAATGGGACTTTAATAATTGTTAAACTAGTGAAAAATAACTAGGCAATACTGTCACGGTTTCGTCATAGATTATTAAAAAGCGGCTGTATGTTTCTCTGCTTTTTCTGTTACTATATTAATTATAATTGAATAGGAGTAGTGATATTATGTCTGCAGATGTTACGCTGTTTTTAGCGTTTGGAGCGGGGTTTTTATCGTTCATCTCCCCTTGTACGCTTCCAATTTATCCTGCGTTTCTTTCCTATATAACCGGTGTTTCGGTAGGGGAATTGAAAGATGATAAAGGGATGTTTCGTAGTAGAAGTATTTTACATACAGTATTTTTCTTGCTAGGGTTTTCTATTATTTTTATTTGGTTGGGCTTCAGCGCATCGTTTCTTGGCCAAATTTTTGTACAGTATAATGATTTAATACGCCAGATCGGTGCGATATTGATCATCTTTTTTGGACTAGTCATTCTTGGAGTTTTCCAACCGAAATTCTTAATGACCGATAAAAAAATGACTTTTAAGAATAGACCCACCGGTTATATTGGAACTGTATTAATCGGAATGGCTTTTGCCGCTGGATGGACACCGTGTACGGGACCAATCCTTGTTTCTGTCATGGCATTGGCCGCAGCAAACCCTGGTTCTGGAGTCATGTACATGACTGCGTATGTTCTTGGATTCGCCATCCCATTTTTCATCCTTTCTTTTTTCATTGGAAAATTATCATGGATCAGACGCAACCATGTGCCAATCATGAAGGTTGGAGGATATATTATGATTTTCATGGGGATCCTTCTTTTCTTTGATTGGTTAACAAAAATAATTGTTTGGCTGACTGCTATTACTGGAGGATTCAAAGGATTTTAAATTGTGCGATATTTTAGTTGATTCTTCTGTCCGAAAAGAGTAAAGTTAAAATTGGGAATAAAGGAAAATTACAACTTTTTTATAGGACATAAGGAGGACTCTGCGGTGGCTAACGTTTTAGTAGTGGATGATGCAAAGTTTATGAGACTAACAATTGGGAACATTTTAACTAAATCCAACCACACTGTTATCGGTGAAGCAGAGAATGGAAAAGATGCGGTTTCACTCTATCGAGATCATCAGCCTGATCTAGTAACGATGGATATTACCATGCCTGAAATGAACGGTATTGAAGCAGTTCGTGAAATAGTGAAAGAGTATCCAAAAGCTAAAATTATCATGTGCTCAGCCATGGGGCAGCAGCGCCTGATTGTGGAAGCGATTGAAGCAGGGGCCAAAGATTTCATTGTCAAGCCATTTGATGAAGGCAGGGTTTTGGAAGCTGTTAAGAGAGTTTTAGGGTAATTGTAAAAACTATCGTCTACATGTACGATAGTTTTTTTCGTGAGATAAGTGATTTTCAACCATGTTTTAAACACTTAAATCTTAGATATCACTTTTAAAATTTTTCTTTTTCGGTATAATAGTAAGAGGTTAAAAGTTGTGAATACAGAGGATGATTAATGTGTATACAGTACTATCTACGATTTTCGCAGTATGTATGGCACTTCTGGTATTATTTATCAGAATGAAGGCTGCGAAAAAACCTTCATCAGTGAAGAAAATTGTATTACCTCCCATTTTCATGAGTACCGGGGCATTGATGTTCTTATTCCCCGAATTTCGGGTCTCCTCGTTTCAAATACTGGAAGCTCTGACAGTTGGAGCGATATTTTCCATATTCCTGATTAAAACATCCAAATTTGAGATGAAGGATAATGATATATACTTAAAACGTTCGAAGGCGTTTGTCTTCATATTGCTTGGATTATTGGCGATTAGAGTTGTCATGAAGCTGGTACTAAGTACACAGATTGATATTGGTGAACTGACAGGGATGTTTTGGCTGCTCGCTTTCGGCATGATTGTACCATGGAGAATTGCGATGTATATCAAATATAAGAAGATAGAGAGTGGTTCCATTCCACCAACGATAAAAACCTCGGTATAACAACCGAGGTTTTTCCTTTAAAATAGGTGTTGATACGGGGTGTGATCAATCTTAAGGTGTTCCAATTTCTTTATCAGGAACTTGTGATCCCGTTTAGGTGTAGCGAGAATATATCCACGTATGACATGTTCTCTTGTTATTTCCTTCGCTCTTTCTTTATAGGCAATTTCGCCAATTTTTCCTGCGATTTTTTGTCTCGCAATATCACGGAAAAGTTCCGGTACAGGTGAAACTAGCTCTTCTAATAGCTGTTTCAAATCATCGGGCCAGAGGTGACGGGTTTTTTCTAAATAGAAGTCCTGCCAATCCAATTCCGATTTGCCATCTTCTTTAGGCATCCTTTTAAGAAATTTACGAAACATAAAGAATCCGCCAATGGCCAATAATCCAACCATTGCCACGACCCAAAATAAAATTAACCATAAAAACCATCCGGTTAACATGTTCTTTTTCCCTCCGAACTCGTTAACATTCTTGTATTATTATAACCGAAACTATTATAATTGCACTAGTAAATGAAAAATCCAACATAATTCATATAGAAAAAATGACAAAGTTTTGACGGAGGTGGCGACGATGAAAAAGATTGGTGCCGTAATAGGCAGCATGGGGAAAACCGAAATACTTTCCCAAAGAGTCTGCCCTAAATGTAATAGAGAAGTAAAACGCGTTCGAATGCAAATCATCGGTGGAGAAAATAAAGGTCAATGGCAAGAATATGAAAATGAATGTGATTGTCGATTGGCTGCAGAGACAATGCAAGCAGAAAAACGTAGAAAACATAAGTACTTTGAACAGTTTTGTATCATTCCGCGGGAGCTTGAGGATGCTACTCTCGAGAACTTTAAAGTGGAATATTCCAGCCAAGGTGAGGCACTGGCAAGCACAATAGACTTTTTTGACCAGTTCACCGGAAAAGAAAATTTATACTATTTTGGCCGAACAGGCAGAGGTAAAACACATTTAGCAGTAGGATTGTATAAATACTTCAAGGATAATAATATTACCGCGATGTTTTTTGATGTGCCGAAACTGATGGATACCATCGTTGCTTCTTGGGATAATGATTCAGGTTATTCGGAGAGTAAGTTTATGAAGGCCATCGCGGAAGTGGATGTTCTTATTCTTGATGACCTTGGAGTAGAGAGGGTAAGTGAGTGGGTGGATCAGACCATTTATTCCATCTTGAACCAAAGGCAAGGAAAGAGTATCGTGTTTACATCTAATATCCATCCAGGGGATTTGACGAAACGGTATGGAGAACGGATTGCGGATCGTATAAAAAATAAAATGAGTCAAAATCAGTTGATTTCTATTGTGACTCCGGAGAGTCATAGAACTAAAGATTTAACGATGTATAAAGATTAATATAGCCCCCTAATTTAGCCCATAGCAAATCATTGCTGCGGGTTTTTCGTATTGCGAAATAATTGCTGAAATTTGTCTATTTTTTCAAGTGAAATAATGGTAAAATAATTCTAAATAGAATGAAAAATATAAAAGGGGTGCCTTATATTGAAACAAATACAACATTTAAAGCAAGAAATGTCTAAAGTAATTATCGGAAAAGACGATGTAGTAGAACTGTTATTTATCTCGTTACTTAATAAAGGGCATGTGTTGTTAGAAAGTGTTCCAGGAACGGGTAAAACTATGTTGGCAAAAAGTTTTGCCAAGACAATGGATGCAAGCTTCAAGAGAATTCAATTTACTCCTGATGTGCTGCCAAGTGATGTAACAGGGATTCAGTTTTTTAATCCGAAGGAACAAAATTTTGAATTAAGACCCGGACCAATCATGACAAATATTCTGTTGGCGGATGAGATTAACCGTGCCACTCCAAGAACACAATCAAGTTTACTTGAGGTAATGGAGGAACGACAAGTAACCATTGATGGGGAAACATTATCTATTCCAGGACCATTCATGGTGCTTGCAACACAGAATCCAATTGAATCTCAGCAAGGGACGTTTCCTTTGCCGGAAGCACAGATGGACCGGTTCTTTATTCAAATAGATTTAGGGTATCCAACGAAGGAAGAAGAGAAGGAAATCATGAATAAATATCGGTTAGGCGAGCCGATTAAACAAATGACATCCTTCTTTAGCAAAGAAGAAGTCATGGAATTGCAGGAACAGGTCAAACAGGTGAAAGTATCTTCTGTAGTAGAGGATTACATACTTGAAATTGTCCAGATGACAAGAAATCATGAGGAAATAGAGCTAGGGGTAAGTCCTCGTGGGACATTGGCGTTGATGCGTGCGGCACAAGGGGCAGCATTTGTGAATGGACGAGAATACGTTACACCCGAAGATGTAAAGAAAATGGCTCCATATGTGTTAAGTCACCGATTAGTACTTACGATGGAAGGGTCGCTGAAGAAGACAAATAAACAAGTTGTAACAGAAGTGTTGGCAAGAGTTGTGGTGCCTGTGGAGGCGACATTATAGGAATGACTAGGTGGAATCAACAAGTAGATAACCTGACTCACCATATTTATTTCCGGGCATGCGCATTTGTCATTATTGCCATCGGCTTCTTTACAGGACATCCCATTTTATTTTTTATGGGTAGCTTGTATTTTGTATATTTCGTTGTTTCTTACTATTATTTAGCCAATGTAGGAAAGAAACTTAAGCTTACAATTGTAGACGGGCAAGTGAAAGTTTTTCCCGGAGAAACAGGGATCATCAAACTAAAGATCGAACAACCATCCAGGTTGCCTGTTTTCTCAGGACGGATCCAACTTGTTGCAGATAATAACATTGAGTTTCAAAACGGAGACAGGAGAACGCGGATCAGCCAAATAAGTCTGCCGTTTTCTTTAATGGGTAAAAGTGAATTAGTCATTGACATTCCTTTTACTGCAGTAGAACGAGGAGTGGCTAAATTACATCATATTGAGTTGCAAATCTCACATTTTATTGATTTTGGGAAAGTGTATTTGCAAAAGAACGATCTAACGAAATTTGAAGCGCTGGTTTACTCAGAGCAGGTTCCAGTAACCGGTCTTGAAAGAATCATGCCAAGGAATCAGGGCACCTATCCAACTCGGTCGTCTCTTTTTGAAGATGTTAGCACGATTATAGGGACCCGTGATTATGCAGCCGGGGATTCATTTAATAGAATTCATTGGAAAGCTTCTGCAAAAGTCACAGCCCTCCAAACAAAAATGTATGAAAAGACTTCTCAATTTTCCTGGTTAATTGTTTTTGATATAAGATCCGGTAATTTAGAAGAGAGAATCAAGGGGATTACCCATTTGTTACATCATGCGACCAAATTCAACATCCCGTATTCCTTACTTGTCAACATTAAAAGGGTGGGCACACCAAGTTATTTTGAACTGCCTTACGGGGAAGGGAAACGCCATCTGCAAACTGCGTTGACTATGTTGGCTAGATTGCAAGGAAACAGTGTGTCGATTGGCATGACTACTTTTGAAAGAATAACCTTTCAACATGCTGCACATGTCCCATATGTGATTCTTTGCGGCGAGGAAGAGCGTTTGCGGGGGTGGAGGATGCCTACTGGGACTAATGTGAACCTCCTTGATGTGAAAGATGATAGTTGTACGTTAATACCATGGCGTTCAGAAGCAAGGAAGGAGGCTGTAAATGGGTAATCTTTGGAGGAACAGCATTCACTTATTGCTCGAGCTCAATATACTCTATTTTTTCATCTTGCTCTTGTACTTAGATTCCGGAAATCTGCCTTCTTTTGCAGGGATCTTGTTGCCATATGGTTTTGCCATCGCAATTTTTGGCTTTTTAAACAACAAACTCCCAAGTAGTTATGTATCCATCATGTTAGTGGCACCTATATTAGCGCTTTTTGCTTATCTTTCATCCTATAGCATCGGGCTTTCTCTTATTATAGGATCTATTATTAGTTTCCGTGCATTCTTGTATTTTGTGGAGGAAAGGTTCATTTCCACCTTTGCGTTATTGATCATGTCATTCATTTGGATGCCATTTGTATACGGCGCAGGAACGTTGGTAGACTATCCTCATGGCCTTACATTAATGATATTATTTGGTGCACAGTTGGCCCTTGTCATTTTATTGTATAGTGGAAATGCTGTCATTCAATTAAATGGGAACAGCTACATGCAAAAAAAGGTGGTTAGTGCGACAGCGGCTGTTTTTATTAGCATCGTCGCTGTTTCTGCAGTCTTTGCAACAATGGGTAAATATTTGATAACAGCGGGGCTTTCGGTATTCGGGTTAGGAGTTAGCTATGTTTTCGATTTTTTCGCAAGACCTGTAATTGCTTTGTTGGGAATGCTCGATTGGACACCCAAAAGCAGTGGGCCTCAGGATGCTGGGGGAATTGGAATGGAGGAGGAAGAAGAAGCGGAAACTGCCGAGCTCTTACCACCATCAGAAAGCCTTCTCGATAATCCTGTAGTAGTGGCAGTTGGTGTCATTCTTTTTCTTTCCATTCTGTATCTCCTATTAAATAAGAAAAAAGTGAACAACCAAAAACGAGAGATTCAGACTGAACAGCAATTTACTTCTACGATGACTAAAAAGAGTGGCGATGGATTCTTTGCAGGTAGAAGAAAACAAAAGCCACCCGAAGATGAAGTAAGGAAGCTTATGTTTGATTTGGAGCAATTGGCTATGAAAAAGAACCGTGGACGTCTTCCAAACGAAACATTGGAGGATTGGTTGAAGCGGGAAACCACATTTAAGGAAAGCTTTATGGAGCTGTATGCCAAAGTGCGATATGGCGAAATGAAACTATCCCCTTCGGAAGTAGAAACCTGCAGGACGATGGCAGAGGAAATTCGAAAAGTAATGAAGCAGTGGAAAAAAGCGAGTTGAATAATGATTTTTGCAGTGTATCCAACTATGGGTACACTTTTTTTTGTTTGTGAAAACCCATTGGAATGAATGGTTTAATCGGTGTTTCCATAATTATCCTCCATCATATTTCGCCGTATTTCTCCATTTTCAGCGATTATTCCGCTTCTGATGGAATTACACGAAGGTCGATATTATTGGTAACGCTTACACTCACTATCTGGCTTTCATACGGACTAATTGCCCAAACACCCTTGATATACATCCTCTACATGTTACGATTATAAACGTTGTTAAAAACGAACGGACAGACGGGAGCGATTAGATGCTGAAAGAAAAAGTGATTGGATTTATTGGAGCAGGATCAATGGCAGAAGCGATGATTTCAGGAATTGTAGCAAGTGAAATTATCCCTGCTAATAATGTAGTAGTAAGTAACAGATCAAACATCAACAGATTAATGGAACTTGAGAATAAATACGGTGTTCGTGGCGTTATGAAGCAGGACTTAAATATGAATGAACTAGACATTATCGTACTTGCCATGAAGCCGAAAGATATAGAAATTGCATTAGCTTCATTAAAAGATCAATTAAACTCTTCACAATTATTGCTTTCCGTATTAGCAGGCGTATCCACTAGCTATATGGAAGAGGGGTTAAACCCAGGGCAACCCGTTATTCGCGTGATGCCTAACACATCAAGCATGATTGGCGAATCGGCAACAGCAATTTCAGCCGGGAAGCATGTTGCGATGGATCATATAGTAGACACAAAAGTCATTTTGGAAACAATCGGAAAAGTATACACCATTGAAGAAGAACAAATGGACGTTTTCACAGGAGTAGCCGGTAGTGGTCCAGCATATTTCTATTATTTAATGGAACATATGGAGAAAACAGCGAAAGATGCCGGGTTAGATGAAGAGGTAACACGCGATGTGGTTGCACAGACAATTCTTGGAGCAGCAAAAATGATGCAAACCAATAATGAAGAACCTGCTTCGCTTCGTAAAAAAGTTACTTCTCCTAATGGGACCACGGCAGCAGGATTAGAGGCGTTAAGTGAAAATGGTGGCGGTAAAGCGATCTCAGCAGCCATAAAAGGTGCAGCTGAACGTTCCAAAGAGATCAGTGCAGAAAAAGAAAAAGAATTGGTATTGCAGTAAGCTTTACAACTATGTTTATAACAGGAGTGATTGAATGACCCCCGATAATAAGACAAAACGGGTAGTAATAAAAATTGGAAGCAGCTCATTGACAAGTTCACACGGTGAAATAAGCAGAAGAAAACTAGAAAGGCTTGTTGATGAAGTTGCTCAACTGAAGGATCAGGGCTATGAAGTCTTATTGGTATCTTCAGGTGCAGTAGCAGCCGGATACAGAAAGCTAGGCTGTCTAAATAGACCAACAAGTTTACCGGAAAAGCAAGCAGCAGCGTCCATTGGGCAAGGCTTGTTGATGGAGGCATACAGCGAACTGCTTTTATCTAACGGTTACGTTGCCTCTCAAATCCTTATTACAAGAGAAGATTTTTCGGATGAAAATCGCTACAATAACGCGCGTAACACCGCGAATGTTCTCTTAGAGCGTGGTATTGTACCGATCGTCAATGAAAATGACACCGTCACGGTAAACCGTCTAAAATTTGGGGATAACGACACACTTTCCGCTAAAGTGGCAGGACTTGTAGATGCAGATATGCTGTTAATTTTATCTGATATCGATGGTTTGTATAATGCGGATCCGCGCAAAGATCCGGATGCCACTCTTTTACGAAAAGTGGAAGAAATCACACCTGAAATTGAAGCGGCAGCTGGAGATCCAGGAAGCTCTGTCGGTACTGGCGGAATGAAGTCGAAAATTGATGCTGTGAAGATTGCTATGGCATCTGGAATCCCTGCGTTTTTAGGAAAAGCAGGAGTACCAAACATTTTACTTCAAGCAGTGGAAAAAGAAGCAACTGGCACGTATTTTGAATCGAAGGATTCTGCAGTAAACTTAAACCACAAAAAGCAATGGATTGCGTTCAACTCAGGTCCAGAGGGCGAAGTAGTACTTGCAGAAGGTGCCGACATTTCCATGCTGGGCAAAAAGAGATTATTGCCGTCAAGCATCTGTAAAGTGAAAGGATACTTCCAAGAAGGTTCCGTCGTAAGAATTCTGGACTTTGAAGGAAACAGAATTGGTCTTGGAGTCGTAAACTACTCCTCTGAACAACTAAGAGAGTATGATCAAACTCAAGACAAATACGCAGAAGAAGTCGTAAAAAATGACGACTTAGTATGTCACTTAGAAGCATCCATTCCGGTTGGAATCTAATAAACATTATTAAAAAATATATAAAATAAATTCTAGGAGGAATTTGATGTCTTTATTAGTAGAGACAAATGTTGAAACCCAAGTAAAAGAAGCAAAGAAAGCGGCAAAGGTTGTCGGCCTATTAACAACAGAAGAAAAGAACAGTATTCTTAAGCATATCGCTAACACCCTTGAAAGCAATGTGTCCCATATCCTTGAAGCCAACAATAAAGATTTGGACCAAGGACGCGAAAAAGGCTATACAGAAGCATATATGGACCGATTGGCACTATCTGAAGACCGCATTGCAGATTTTGCAAATGGCCTAAGAGAAGTTGCTGAATTAGAAGATCCTGTTGGGGACATCCTTTCAGATTGGACATTGGAAAACGGCCTTCAAGTAGAAAAAGTCCGCGTTCCACTTGGAGTTATCGGTATGATCTACGAAGCACGTCCAAACGTGACAGTTGATGCGACTGGACTAGCGTTGAAATCTGGCAATGCGATTGTATTAAAAGGCGGTTCTTCTGCCATCAACTCCAACCAGGCGATTGTAGATGTTATTCATAAAGCGTTAAAGACAACATCTATTCCAGAACAAGCTGTGCAATTTATTGCAAGTACGGACCGCAAGGCAACACAAGAGCTTTTCACGATGAAGGAGCATATCGATGTCTTGATTCCACGTGGAGGAGCATCTTTAATTAATGCAGTCGTAGAAAATGCGACAGTACCTGTCCTTGAGACTGGTGTTGGGAATTGCCACCTTTATATTGACAAAGATGCAGATATCGAGAAAGCATTATCCATTGTCGTCAATGCCAAAACGGACCGTCCAGCGGTTTGTAACGCAGCAGAAACATTGATTGTTCATGAGGCTTGGTTCCACGCTAATAAAGAAGCTTTAATTAACATGTTCAAGGAAAACGGTATTACAGTGCATGGAGATGACACAGTTGTTGAAACGATTCCAGGAGCTGTAAAAGCAGGCCATGAAGATTGGACGAATGAGTATTTAAGCTTGGATATCGCGGTGAAAGTGGTTGCTGACATGGATGAGGCAATCGACCATATAGACGAGTTTGGCACAAAACATTCCGAAGCAATCATTACGGAAAACAAAGAAACTGCCAGCAAGTTCGTGAAACTTGTAGATGCGGCAGCCGTATATCATAATGCATCGACACGTTTCACTGATGGTGGCGCTTTAGGATTCGGTGCAGAAATCGGAATCTCCACTCAAAAACTTCATGCTCGTGGTCCTATGGGATTACCTGCATTAACAACAGTTAAATTCCAGATGACTGGTAATGGTCAAATTAGATAATGATTTTTTGATGAGTCTTGCCTATTTATGGGGCAGGGCTCTTTTTAATAAACATATTTAGTAAAAAGAGGATTTTTTTGTCGAAAGTGGAATACATATTGTAGAGAGAAAAGGGGAGATATGATGCAAAACCAAATTGGCGCAGTACTTAAGGTAGTAGGTGGAATAGTAATAGCCCTAGGATTCTTTTTAGGCATTATCGGTGGGGCCCAAACACAAAGCTTTTTATTTTTTGTTACCACTCTTTTAGGGGCACTAGTGACAGGGATGGTTTTGATTGGTTTATCAGAAATTATTCGAATCTTAGAAATGATAAACGAGAACATACCTAAAAGACGTAAAAAAATTGCTGTAAGTTCAAACGACACACTTATTAATGAAACCCCTCAGCCTTTGAACACTAAAGAACAGGAGGATATAAAATCTTTCCTCCAAAAACATAATGTTGAGATAGAAAAAATTATCCCGACTCCTATGGAAGATTTCTTTTTTATAAAGACTTCTGCAAGGTATATGTTGATTGAGATGGGTGGATATACACCTAAGATCGTCGATGCGGAAAAATGGCCAGAAGAATTGGTAGGATGGTTGGAACACTATAAACAGAATTAAATAAAGAAACACCGTGGTATTCTCAAGTTAGAATGCAACGGTGTTCTTTTTATTTTTCTGAATTTGATAGATTTGACTATTATACTTACCCTATCAATTTGGAATTACTAGAATACTATAAAGTAACTCCATGAAAAAGGGGGTGAAAGTATGGCAGAAAAAACGTTTAACAATCGTAGTGCCGCTAGCTTGCAAATGGTTCTCCTTGTTCGCCAGGGAAGCAACCCAGCAAACTACGCCGGAGAAGTGGTATTCACCTTGCGTCCAGGACAGACAAGAACTATTTTCTACGGAAGTGAAGAAAATCCGTTCTTGAATGGGATTGTGATGTCGACCAATTTCAATGGAGATATTTACAGTAAAACTCAAATCGTTACAGTAAGAGGAACTCAGTTTGATAATCTATTGAACTTTAATAGCATTATCGATATTTTACCGATTTCCACAGACTATGTAATGTTTGGGCGTAATCCTGAAATGGATATGCAGGGTGGGAACATGACCCCGTAGAAAAAATGAATGGTAGGACCTGTTTCTACCATTCACTTTATTAATTCTTTGCTAATCGATGATTTTATTAAATTTCATGACGCCCTCCATCGCCTGTATGAAATCTTCTTTTGCCTTATCTCGCCATTTCCGCTCAGAGGGGTAAAACATCTCTCGATAACGGGAATCTAAAATTTTCTTTGTCGTGTCATTATCACTGCCATACTGTATCAGTTGGTTCTCCATTACCGTTCTTTTGACCGAATCAATGGAAGCCCACAATCCATCACCCATTGTTCCGAATTCAAAAGTAGTGGAATATAGACTTTTGGAAGGAGCTATTTCGTCTTTAAGCATTGCAAAATACTCCGGTACGTCGCCATTGGTTACATAGAATTCATCTGAGTCAGGAGTAAAAACAAGCGGATAATCAAATGCCCTTTGTGCTTCTTCTTGGGTCATTGTTTCTTTAGCTGAACTGAATATACTCATCTGATACCGCGGACCATAACCTGTATGCAGATCGACGTGAAGTATATTTGCGTATTCAGTTAACAAGATTTCCTCAAACAAGCCCTTTGTGAATTTAGTAGAGGGCTCATCTTCTTGGCCACCGTAGTATACACCTTTTGGCTGCATATATTGACCGCTTAATAAAGCTTTCTCTATTTTAGTACTTCCATCCGTTAGAACCGTCTTTACAATTTCCCCGTAGAACCCAAGATCCCTCCAGGTTATGTTGCCGATTTCCTTTTCAGGTTGGAGAAATCCTTTTAAGTCCTCATAGTCTGGGTTCATATCCTTATCAAAAGAGTCCCAATCATAGATGAAATTGCGGTTTAGATCGACATTGTTTTCATTGTACCTTCGCATTTCCTTCATTCCCACAGGGTTTACTGAGTGTACGATGATAAGACCAGTGTTTTCTATATTTAATTTAGGTGAAAACTGTTCCAGGAAAATATCGAGCATTGCCGACCCAACGTATCCCTCGACTCCATGTACCCCAGAGGTAATGACAATTAAGTTGGTCTTTTCTTGATTTGCATCTGCCCACCAAAGATCGATGGTTGCATCATCATCTACTTTAAATGAATCACTTCTTACTGTATTCCAGTTTTCTATTAAGTCATCCTCGTACCTTAAAAACGTGTTTTTGATTCTTCATATGTGTTGATAAAATGACCGGAAGTTGCAGGTGGTTTTTCTAAGTTTGCTAGAATGAGGAGGGGAACAATAAATTGAAGAAATAGAAAAATAACTAAAAAAGCAAAACCGAACTTAATCCATTTACTTTTCAACATAGACAAGGCATCAGCCTCCAATATTCAGATTGGATGATTAGTTGTGTAGTTTCTTTGAGGTAGGTAAAAAGTGTAGTTGAGGATATGTGAAGGATATGTATGGCGGGACTGCGTGGGAATCGAACCCACCTGAGACGGCACGCGCCTCACAAGCGGTTTTGAAGACCGAGACAAGCACCAGCATTGCAATCAGCCCCATACATTGGATAGTACCATTTTACTTATAGCAATGGAAGAATGCAATAGAATTATCGCTTAAAAATGTAGAAACGTTTGTTCGGTTGTGGTACATTACTTACCATAAGAGTAAAAGGAGGGAGAAAAAGTTGAAATTAGAGAAAGAAACCCAATACATAAGAGGAATCACATTAAAAAGAGAAACCATTCCCACATTCGATCAATTTCCTTTCAACCTACCCGTAATAAAAAACTTAAATACACTCCACCTGCATCCTAATGTCACCTACATCATTGGGGAAAATGGGATGGGTAAATCCACGTTACTTGAGGGGATAGCTATTGCGTTAGGCTTTAATCCTGAGGGTGGAACGCTGAATTTCAACTTTACAAGCTACGACTCCCACTCTGAATTAGACAACCATTTACGCGTTATAAAAGGTGCAGAGAGACCAGAGGATAGCTTTTTCTTTAGAGCAGAGACCTTCTATAATGTTGCAACCAATATTGAGGAAATGGATAGGGAACAAGGCGGCGGAAGAAGGATCATTGATTCTTTTGGAGGGAAATCTCTACATCAACAATCCCATGGAGAGTCCTTTTTCGCAGCTTTTGTGGAAAGGTTTCAAGGGAAAGGGTTATATATTTTGGATGAGCCGGAAGCTGCTTTATCTCCGCTTAGGCAAATGTCCATGCTTGCCAGAATTAATGAGCTGGTGCAAGATGGATCGCAGTTCATCATTTCTACCCACTCACCCATCGTCATGGCTTACCCTGACGCAAAAATTCTGGAGCTTACGGAAGAAGGAATGTTTGAAACATCCCTCGAAGAGACACCACACCATAGTATTATGAAGCAGTTTTTTGATGATAGGGAAAGAATGCTGTATCACCTGTTTCAGCCTGAATGAATGATTAAGGAGGTAGTAACATGATTGTAATCGGGCTGGATTTGGCAGGTCCAAGTAATCATAAGGATACCGTGCTTACCGTCTTTAAACAGAATGAGAATTATTTAACGTTCAAAAAAATGATTTCAAACATCAGCGATGAAGAAATAATAAACGAAATTATTGACTTAAGTAAATTAGATGAGCTCGTCATAGGAATAGATGCTCCATTATCCTATCAGGATGGTGGTGGAGACAGAATAAGTGATAAACAGTTAAGAAAATTTATCGTTTCCTTTGGGATGAAGCCAGGTTCCATTATGCCGCCGACATTTACTAGAATGGTATATCTAACGTTAAGAGGGATAAAACTCACGAGAGAGATAGAGAAACTCCAAACGAATTTTCCAGTTTCTATAGTTGAAGTGCATCCTGGAGCGGCGATGGGGGCGAGAGTAACGGAAAAAGAATTAGAATATGTTCTTACATACAAGCAAAATCTTTCAACACGAAAATATCTTAAGAAATGGTTTGAACAACAAAATGTTATCGGGTTGCCAAATGCTGTAGAAAATGAGAGCCACTCTATTGATTCTTGTGCAGCAGCATTGGCAGCGTGGCACTGGGCTGATGAAAAGTTAGAACCGAAATGGATATTTACAGCACAGCCTCCCCTTCATCCATTTGATTATTGTTGTTAAATGCAAAAACTAAAAAAGGATATTTATCATTAATCTCGAAATCAATTATTGGTGAATATATCCAAAAGGAGGGTGTTTGTATGATTCAGAATTCCATTGCAACATTCAAATGTGAAGTCGTTCAAAAAAAACTTCAGTTAGTTGGTCAATGTGCCACAGGTAATTTTCCAAAGTCCTTTCCTGAAGTTGCCATGAATGTACAACAAGAATTTGAGAATAGAAGAGACGAAGTGAGGCATGCGGTAAATCGTGATGTGATTTATAGTCCGTACCTTGCAAACAGTCTGGTTGCTACTTATTTTGCCTGTGTGGAAGTGCAGGAATATGAAGATATTCCTAAAGGGATGATGGCATTAAATATCCCCCTCACAACTTATGCAAAAATAAGCTGCTCAAACAAAACAGTTGATATAGGTTATGACAGAATCTTCTCTTGGATGAAGGAAAATGGACACAGGCAAGAAAGTCTAGAGAAAGCTTTTCCTATCGAAGTTTTTTATTTTGAAGACAATGTAGAGGAAGAAATCGTAGAATTATATATTCCTATAGTCGAATAGGGGGTTATGATATGAAAACATTAGTTGGTGAAATAGTAACTATTCCTTCTTATCGGGCAATGGGGGTAAAGTGGGAAGGTGCCTATGCAGAGGTGCCACAATTAAAAGAAGTGATTTTACAGATGAGTAAAAGGGTTGGTGAGTTTGCTTTTGCAAAAGAACCTGAAACGCAATTAGGGTTATCTTATCATCTAAGATTTGATGGGTTTGTTCATTATTCTGTTTTTGAAGTAGGTGAACAACAGGAGATACTGCCTGGAATGATAGAAATCATTGTTCCTGAGATGACCTATTTAATAGTAAAGCACCCTAAAGGAAAAGATATTGGCGTGACCTATACGGGAATTTATCAATGGTTTAAAGAGTGTGACTATCAACCGTTAAAAGAAAAAGGTATAGAATATTTCGATGATCTTCCAATAAAGCATGAGAGATATCCTGTTGATAGAGATTTAGAAGATCCCCATTTTGATATCCTTATTCCAATTGAATTAAAATCATGAACATAAAACGATGCCACTAGCTGGTGTCGTTTTTTTGTGTAAAAAATTTCCTCAATAGCCGTTGCATTATTTTGGTAATTATAATATACTACATTACAACACTAATGCACTATGGTTGGATGGAGGTGGAACATTGATCTTAAACACGGATGGTACAAAACCGATTTATGTGCAAATTGCCGAATGGCTTGAGACAGAGATCCTGAACGGGAATTTTCTACAGGATCAAAAAGTGTATTCTCAATATCAATTAGCTGAAATCTTTAATATAAACCCTGCAACTGCTGCAAAGGGCCTTACATTATTGGTAGAAGATGATGTCTTATATAAAAAGAGGGGGCTCGGCATGTTTGTAACAGAAGCAGCACAAGCTATCATCCTGACGAAAAGGCGGGAACATACGTTGAAAAGACTGGTTACTGAACTCGTCTCAGAGGCTGAACAATTAAATGTAGGGATGGATGAACTGCTTGAGATGGTAAGAAAGGAAAGTAAACAGAGCAAGGGGGAGTAATGGATGAAAGTAGTGAATTGTGAGGGCTTGGTTAAGAAATACGGTCGATCAAAGGCACTTAATGACCTGAGTTTCCAAATTAGTGAAAATAAGATAACAGGGTTGATTGGGAGAAACGGTGCAGGAAAAACGACTCTTTTGAAAATAATGGCTGGTTTTCAGAGACAGACATCCGGGGAGATGAAAGTCTTTAATGAAGAGCCATATAACAGTTTACTTGTTTCTGCCAACAGTATACTTGTGGATGATCAGATGGCATTTCCAGTCTCATTAAGCCTTGGAGAGATTCTGCATGCATCTGCTTCATTTTATTCAAATTGGGATGCAGAGCTTGCTAGAAAACTATTTGATTACTTTTCTTTTCGTGATGAATATCGTCATAGTGAATTATCTAAGGGGATGAAGAGCACTTTCAATATGATTGTCGGCTTAGCATCACGTTGTGTGCTGACTATGTTTGATGAACCAACAACTGGAATGGACGCATCCGTTCGCAAAGATTTCTATCGTGCCCTCCAAAAAGATTACATCGCATACCCACGTACCATCCTCATCTCCAGTCATCATTTGGAAGAGATAGAGGACCTTTTAGAGGACATTATTCTTTTGAAAAATGGAGAAAAGCTATTACACCTCCCTGTTTCCGATATCAAGGATTATGCAATAGGCATCCAGGGAAAGAAGAGTGTTCTCAACGAATGGCTGGAGGATAAAGAGGTGCTATATAGGAGATCGATTGGTACAGAAGGAACCTATGTCGTTATTGAAAATCACTTTAAAGCTAAAATCATTCAAGATGCAAGAATACATGGATTTGAACTTTCCTCTGTTTCTTCCAGTGATGTCTGCATCTATTTGACTAGTAAAGGAAGAGGTGGAATTGATGCTGTCTTTGAATAAAGTGACACTTGATCAAGTTGTAAAGAGACAATTTTTATACAAAATAACTGCCTATTCTGGTGTTTATATATCGTTAATCATTCTACAAGTAATCGCAGTCTTGTTCTCCTTAAATGGAGTAGGCAACTCAACTGGTGGATCCGAACGAATCAGCTTGAATATTCATTATTATTCTGGAAATCTGATTTTCGTATTTACTATGTTATGGGTGTTTATCGTATCCATCATCATCACTTCAAAAGCTTACAGAGACGAGGATTTTTCTTTTGTAACAAACAGGTTGAGCAGTGATCTGTCCAATGTTTTCTTTGTGTTAGTTGTAAGTGTTATCGGCACTATAACAGCCCTTATGGCCAAATACCTACTGCAAGTAATCGTGCTATTCTTACCTAAATTTGATTCCTTTTATCATTCGCCGATTTCTATGAACATAGGCAGCTTCCTAATCTTGGGTACGTTGACTGCCTTTTTATATATTTTGTTATGTGGTGCTGCAGGATACTTTGTAGGGACTTTGGTTAGGATTTCAAGCCTGTTCAAAATCCTTGTTCCTGTCCTTTTTGTTGGGTATCTATTTTTTGGAGGCTTCATCAACCAGGTCAGTGGCCTTGCTTCCATTGTGGAATTCTTCTACTTGGAAACATCATTTATTACATTCGTTCTAAAAGTGCTCGTAACGGTGTTCGTTCTCTTCGCAGGATCCGTAGCAATATTCAATAGAATGGGGGTTAGACAATGAGCCCAATGGCAGGAGTCATCAATTTAATCATTTTTCTCGGGATTATCATTTTTGTCTTTCTCCTACTTACAAGAGGTGTTAAGTTCACTACTTCCATTAAGAAAAACAGCTTGATTTTAAGTGGATATATAATCATATTACTTTGTTCCATGGTGATATATTTCCTGATGCCTGAAGCTGAGCATATGGAATGGAAGGGTGAGGGCGCAGAGGAAAGTTCCTCTCTCCTTTATGAAAGACTGATGAATAAAGAAGATATCGAGGAAGACTATTTATCTAGTAAGAAATTGTATGAACTCTCTGGACAGGAGCTTGAGATTAAGGTTCAAGATAATTATACACCAGAATATATGGTAATGTTTGAAAGAACGCCAGATTTAGAGGGTGAAATAGAAGTCATATTGTACAAAGGTCTATTATTTATTGAAGAGTTTGACCTCTCAAATGAATTGCCACCCCCAACTATGGAGTTTTCAAACGATTTGTTAGAGATTGTGCACCCTACATTCTTTGAAAAGAATATGGCGTATACAGCACCGGAGTTTCCCTTTACACAGTTCAGTGGAGAACGCTCCAGTATGCAAGGATACGGTCGTTCATCGAGAGATGCTATTATTTATGTGAAAGTCCCTGAAGATGTAGAAGTTATATGGAACGAGGAATACCACAATATATTAGAAGTTAAATAGATTTGATGCAGAAGAAAAACCAAGCATGAAAAGAGTATTCATGCTTGGTTATCTGTTTTTCTCATCTGTTTTCTTTTTCGCGATATAAAAAGCCAGTATAACCAAAGGAATGGCGATAAAGAACGGAATATTGATGTGGCTTTGTGTCACGATGGCTAATAAAAATAATACCCCGATGCCAATAATGACATATAAACAACCTCTACCGAAAGTCTCCAAATAATATTCCCCCTTAGATTACGATGTTAGTCTAACATATGCAGTTTGGTCGTAGGTACAACCTAGAAAAAAATTCCTAGGAATTTTCAAACCGGAAAAGCCTCGAAAATTCTTCATTTTCTAACAATTTTCCTAGATAACCGACAAAAAATAATACCTTTTGAGGAATATTATAGTAGTTATGTGCGTTACATAAGGAAAGGAGGTGAAGCGATGAATGTGCGTAACAGTTTGATTTTTTCACTTGCCTTTCTGTTTTTACTGCTTTTACCTACAATCGGATTTGCTGAAAAAGGGGCAAATCAAGCTGACGGGAATGGAAAACCTGCTGTAAATAAGACTTCCAAGATAGCTGAGTCTAAAGGGAATGGTAAATCTGTGTCTTCTCGCAACGAGAACGCTAAAGTGACTACCAGCAAGGCTGAAAGTCCGAAGGCTGATCATTCAAAGAAGCCGGAGTTAGTTTTACCACACAAAGAAAAGCAACCTGAACCGTCAAAAAAGCTACCTGATCAGGCAAACGAGAAAGCAAAAGAAGCTCGGATGATGAAAACGGAAAAAGGGAAGAAATCGAATCCAAATCGGCCTATACATAAAGTGTCTAAACCTAAGGAATCATCCGAAACTGTAATGATAAGTGGAGGTTTTGAGCCGGTTGAACAGGTTCAAATAGAGCAACTACACGAAAAATCGGCAAATAGATCAGATAATAGTTCTGCAGAAGAACCGTCAAAAAATCAGGAGATAAACTCTATAACCATAGAGGACAATGACGATATACCGATAGAGAATCTCCCAGAGCAATTTCCTAAAAAAGAGTCTCAGGAATTTTTTATATCTCAGACTAAACCTTCAGGAAGTAACTCGAAAGGGCATTCTTCTGATCAGAAAGTATCATCAAAATCTATCGTTGATCTTATAGCAAATTCCTTAGAGGAAATACGAGTGAATTTCCTGCAACCTTATGTGATGAGGCAACATATTTATCGGGACCAATGGGTTAATGCGCCACCAGCACCACCACCGGAAAATGCTCTTTTTTTCTAATAATATATAAAACTATATGAAATGGAAAAGGGAGCGAATTAATAATGAAAATCAACTTTTTAAACGGTAAAACAGTCGTAAAATCTTTAGTTTTAGCAGGTGTACTTTCTTTAGGATTCGGAGTTGGAATGAGTGAGGCTGCTGGAAAAGAAAACAAGCCAAATGCAGCACAAAAGGTTGAAGTCCAAGCGAAATCTGTAAAAGAGGAGAAAGTGAATCCTTCCGCTGAAAATAAAGCAAAGTCAAAAGCAAGCGAAAATGCTAGCGATCAGGCGAAAGCTAATGCTTCTGCTAACTCTCCGGTACATCATTCCAAGGAAGAAAAAATGGAAGAGCCTAAAGAAGCACAACCGGTTATGGATGAAGTTCAGGAAGAACCTGTAACGGAAGAATCGGTAGAAGTAGAAAAGAAGCAAAAAGTAAACAAAGGCCGTTCCATGGCAAGTGAAAAAGCCAATGAACAAGCGAAACTGAATGCTGCGCCAAATGCTGCTGTACACGGTAAAGCTGATGAAGTTGTGGAAGAAGAAGCAACAGAAGAAGTGACCGAGGAAACTACAGAAGAAGCAACAGAAGAAGTGACTGAGGAAACTACAGAAGAAGCAACGGAAGAAGCAACAGAAGAAGTGACTGAAGAAACGACGGAAGAAGCAGCAGAAGAAGTAACGGAGGAAACGACGGAAGAAACTACTGAAAAGGTAAGTCCTTCTGTTGAGAACAAACAAAACGCCAACGGTAGCAAAAATGCTAACGAAAAAGCGAAAGAACATGCTGCACTTCAATCTGCCGTTCGTATTACGGTAGAGGAAGAAACAGCTGAAGAAGATGAAACTGAAGTAGAATAATTAAGTAGTAGACTCCAGGGTTTTTATGAGCCCTGGAGTTTTTTTGAATTTCGGTTGTTACCAGCATGTTAATAGACCAACCCATTTTTACACTTCCTTGTCACATTTTTTCACAAAGCGCATATACTTTCCATTGTGTGATAAAAATTTCGAAAGGAAGTATGATCTATGAAAGAACTAATTTTAAGAGACGGAAAAGAATTTGCAGAATACAAATTGGAGACTTTTGCAACTGACTTTAAAGTAGTCGAAGTAAATGTATCTGATGCAACTGAAACACTACCAGCTTTAGTAAATCCAATAAAACTAAACTACTAACGTTCAAATTAATGATCTTGCAATCCTACATAATGGAAAAGCAAGAAGGGGGAAGCGTACCGACTATTGGTGACGCTTCTTTTGCATTCTACCGTAGAATATTTTAAGTTTACCCAATTGATTGGTATAATCATGGATAAAGACAGTTTTAATGGAGGAACGATTTGGACTTATATTGTACAAAGCATAAAAAGGTACTTGTGGAGCGATATAACAGGGCCACCCAAGAGATTGAACCATATTGTGTGGACTGTGAAATCGAAAATAAATACGAAACCCAAGTGCAAAACAGCAGTCAGGTTAGTAGGAAAATAATGAAGAACTTGAGCGGCAAAATCTGGACAGTTTTGGTGTTTTTCGCTCTAATTGTGTTTTTCTTACCGATACATACTTTCGTAAAGGTTATCCTCTGTTTCTTGTTAATACTTATGGTATTGAAGTTAATATTTGATCCTTTTCTTTCACTGCCGCCGGGAGATCGAAAACCTGATTGGGACGATATCCGGGCTAAAGCGCTTAATCAGAGCAGTATCCAGGCAAATGAGGTTGCAAATGTCAAAAGGCAATGGAAAAAGGGTTTTTTACAGGAAAAAAGGCACACATCTTGGACAGAAGAAGAGTGGCAACAATACTTGAAACAACATTATAAAAAATAGGACGTCCACCTATACAAGCACAAACATGCTATCATACGCTATCAAAAAGGGGTGGCGGAGATGGGTTGTTTTATTAACAAAGTTGTAATAAAGAATGTAAATGGTGGGGTCGTAAACTTCGGAAATATATTTAAAGCTTGTCCGATAGCCGAGGAAACTGGTGTTACAGGCTCTGGTTCCGGAAATCTTGGACAATGTATCAAAACATTTACAAAGATTAGTGTGGTGAATGTTTGCGGTAAGAAAAAAGTAGAAATAAATGACGAAATAGGTGAGGGGTTTGAGTAGTAAACACTATACAATCGGAATGGCAGGGCATATCGATCACGGCAAAACCACGTTGACAAAAGCGTTGACTGGTGTGGATACGGATCGACTCAAAGAAGAGAAGGAGAGAAAAATATCCATTGAACTCGGGTATGCGCCGTTAAAAATGGATGACGGTTCTCTTTTATCCATTATAGATGTGCCTGGCCATGAACGGTTCATTCGTCAGATGATTGCAGGGGTTTCAGGAATCGACCTGGTCATTTTGGTCGTCGCTGCAGATGAAGGGGTAATGCCACAGACGAAAGAACATCTGGAAATAGTAAAGTTTCTCCAAATCCAGAAAGGAATCATTGCCATTACGAAAAAAGATAAGGTGGAAGATGATTTATTGGATTTGGTGAAAGAGGAAATAATGGACGAGTTAGAGGATTCCGTATTTCATCATGCACCAGTTGTCTTCTTGGACAGCACTAAAAATATTGGCATAGATGATTTAAAGGAAACGCTACTTGGACAATTAGAGGACATACAACATAAGCAAGAATCCGGAGATTTCCGTTTGCCGATTGATCAGGTATTTACCATTAAAGGACAAGGGACGGTTGTCCGGGGAACGATTATGGAGGGGATGGTTCATACTGATGATGAGCTTCAAATTCTTCCTGCTGGAATAACGGTAAAAGCAAGGCAGCTGCAAGTACATAATAAAATGGTTAATAATGCAAAGGCTGGTCAGCGGGTTGCCGTTAATCTTCCCAATATTAGTGCGGAGGATATCAACAGAGGGGATGTACTCGTTCTTTCCGAGACATATGAAACAACAGATACCATTGATGTCAGTTTAAAATTCATTAAGAAGCTGCAATATCCGATTAAGCAAAGAAGTGTATTGAAAGTACATATCGGTACAGCCGAAGTGATGGGGAAAATCATCTTTTTTGATCGAAATGAATATCAAGATTCAAATGAAGAAGTCTTGTGTCAGCTGCGTTTAGAGGAACAAATAACAGCAAAAAGAGGAGACAAGTTCATCGTCAGAAGACCTACTCCAGTCGAAACAGTGGGCGGTGGCTGGGTGATTCAAGCAAAAGGCTCCAAATATAAGTTTGGAGAAAACACAATTCGAACACTACAAAAAGTGAAGGAAGGGAGTCCAGAAGAAAGGGTCACTCAAGCTTTCAGTAAAAATAAGCTGTTAGAATCTAAAGATTTACAGGAAGAAACAGGATTGACCAAAATGGAGCTGGATTCTTTACTGGAAGTCGGGAAACTGATTAAGATCATGGATAAATTCTATACAGGTTCAGAAAATGTAAAAGCCACTTTGCATCAAGTAACCAGCTACATCCATGCTTTCCATGAGGCCAATCCATTAAAAGCAGGAGTGGCAAAGGCTGAAATACTTTCAAACTTTTCAAATTCGGTACCTAAGAATTTAGTAGAACATGTCATTCAATCACTACAAGACGACGGAAAAATAATGCGAGATGAAAGTTTATTATATGATGCCAGCTTTGAACCGCATTATCCTGTTTCTTGGAAAAAAAGAATGGAACAGGTTGTGTCTGGTATTGAGGGGGACGGTCTTACTCCTAAACCTTTTGAGCAGTATGGACGAGAGACGGGACTTCCTGAAAAAGAACTGCGTGATCTTCAGCATTATTTAATCAGGCAGGAAAAAGTATACGTGTTGGATGATAAGCATTTAGTCAGTGTAAAAATCATAGAAAGTTCTGTCTCTAAACTAAAGAGGAAGTATTCACAGGAATTAGAGCTGAGCGGAGTAAAAGAGGAACTCGGATTATCCAGAAAGTATTTGATCCCTTATATGGAATTGCTAGATGCCTTACAGATTACGAAAAGAGAAGATTCTGTTCGGTATTGGAGATAATGAAAACGGTGCTACTGAAAGTAATCAGTTGGCACCGTTTTTGCTTACATAAATGCATTTTTCTCTTTTTTCTGTGACAGATCCAATGACAGCAGCATGCACATTTCTTTCTTTTAGCTTGCTTACATACTGATACGCTTCCGTTTTAGGCATGCTGACTAGCATGCCTCCAGATGTGATAGCGTCACACAACACCAGCTGCTCATGAAAAGAGATGGAATCAGGGTAATAAACCTCATTCTCTAACCATTGATGGTTGGACTTAGATCCACCAGGCACTACGCCTGCTTCTGCCAACTCATATGTTCCCGATAAAACAGGAACTTTCTTCAGGTCGATATGTAAGCTTACGCCGCTTCCACGTGCGATTTCACTTGCATGTCCGAGCAGTCCAAAACCAGTAACGTCTGTAACGGCATTCGGATTGTATTCTTTCAATGTTTCAGCTGCATGTTTGTTTAAGGAAGCCATTGTCTGCGTTACGAGAGTAATTTGTTCATCTGTAGCTTTTCCTCGTTTTATGGCGGTAGTGATGATCCCTACCCCAATAGGCTTTGTTAATACAAGTGCATCCCCAGTGCGAGCACCAATATTTTTCCATATATGATTTGGATGGGCAAACCCTGTAACAGATAAGCCGAATTTAGGTTCCTGGTCATCAATGGAATGTCCACCGACAATGACTGCTCCTGCTTCCTTCACTTTATCCAACGCCCCTGAAAGGATAGAGTGGAGAATTTCGGGTCCCAATTTCTTTATTGGATATCCGACAATATTTAGTGCTGTTTTTGGGGTGCCACCCATTGCATAAACGTCACTCAATGCATTCGCAGCAGCTATTTGTCCAAACATGTAAGGGTCATCCACAACTGGTGTAAAATAATCGAGCGTCTGGATCATCGCAATGTCATCAGTGATTTTATATACTCCGGCATCATCAGAAGTGCTAAAGCCTACTAACAAATTAGGATCGTGGTTATTCGCAGGTAAATCACGCAAAACTTGCGCGAGGTCGCTAGGACCAAGTTTGCAGCCTCAACCAGCTTTCGTAGATAGTGATGTTAAACGAATTTTTTCGTGTTCACTCATTAGGGCACCTCCTGTCATGTACTAAGTATATTCGTCCAATGAGTGGTTTACCAGTGATAAAGATTTGAATTTTGCGAAAAGGTAATAGATGTACTATGATAATATTAATGACTGGGAAGGAATATCTTGGTCATCGTAGTAAAAACTTGCATAGGAGGAAAACTCATGAGCAATTTCAAAGTATCTATCGAATTTTGCATGCAGTGAAACTACGCGCCAAAAGCCGCGAGTTTCGCGGAATTACTATTCAGCCACTTCCGAACGGATATCTCCTCTATGGAGCTGATCCCAAGCTCCGGTGGAAAATTTGAAGTGACGGTAAATGGAGAAACAATCTTTTCTAAAAAAGAAACCGGTGTGTTTCCGAAAGCGGAAGACATCATTGCTCAATTGGAAGGCAAGTAAGAGAGGAGGGGGAACCCTTCTCTTTTACCTTTTTATTAGGATATAATAGGAGAATGACCGAACGGAAAAGGTGAAAATATGAAAGAATTACTTCGAAGCATTCCCCCTATACATGAACTGCAAAATCAACCTACATTTATGCAATTAAGCAAAAAGTATGATGTTGATAAAACAGTTATGACCTCCATTTTGAGAATGGCAATAGAGGGGCTTAGAAATCAAATTATTGCGGGTGATCTAGAGGGTTCGGATATCACTTCTAGAATATGGAATCAAATGGAACTGATGTTGAATAGAAAAAATAAGTCACGACTGCTGCCAGTTATCAATGCAACGGGGACGATCTTACATACAAATCTTGGACGCACAAGGTTAAGTAGAGACGCAATTAACCGAGTTGTTGAAGTGGCTTCTAACTATTCCAATTTAGAATTTGATATTGATTCAGGTAAGCGGGGCTCAAGGCATGATATTGTCGAGGATTTAATTAAAGAGGTAACTGGTGCGGAAGCTGCCATGGTAGTAAATAATAACGCGGCAGCAGTGTTTTTCATCTTGAATGCGTTTGGCAAAGGGAAAGAAGTAATTGTTTCAAGAGGCCAGCTTGTGGAGATTGGAGGTTCTTTTCGAATCAGCTCCATTATGGAAGAGAGCGGTGCGAAGCTCGTGGAGGTTGGGACCACAAACAAAACGCATCTGAAAGATTATAAGGAAGCTCTTTCAGATGATACCTCCATGGTGTTAAAAGTACATACAAGCAATTTTAAAATAGTTGGTTTTACTGAGGCCGTATCTACACAACAACTGGTTGATTTAAAGCAGTTTCAAGAAGATTTGATTGTCTACGAAGATCTGGGCAGCGGAGTCCTTTTTGATTTCACGGAAGCAGGCATAGGAGAGGAACCAGTTGTACAAAAAGTGTTAGAAACTGGTGTAGACATCGTATCGTTTAGCGGTGATAAACTGTTGGGTGGACCACAAGCAGGTATCATAGCCGGAAAAAAGCAATATATCGATAAGTTAAAAAAGCATCAGCTTGCCAGGGTGCTTCGAGTGGATAAAATGAGTTTTGCTGCGCTAGAAGGTACATTACAAGCTTATGCAAACAAAAAAGCAAAAGACATTCCAGCGGTTAGAGATATGTTACTATCCATGGAAGAGGTTAGAGAAAGAGCCATGGTATTCCTTGATACCGTGACCTCTTTGAATTTGTTTCATTGGGAGCTTGTAGAAGTCGAGTCAATGGTTGGCGGTGGAACGATGCCAGAAGTGAAAATACCTTCCATTGCAGTTAGGGTGCACACCGATACTCTTTCATCACAGACGTTGGCAGATGAACTAAGAAAAGGAACCCCAAGTGTGGTGGTCCGTCTCCAAGATCAGCACGTGATGTTGGATTTCCGGACTATCACACAAGGGGAGATACCTAAAATTGTGGAAGCTTTTCGTAAAATCGAGCTTACATATCGTGACTAGAATTATGCTTTTGGCGAGTATGCTGACGGTTTTTCACTTTATGAGATCCGCTTAAAGGTGCGGGTTGGCCTGATTGATTATCTTTAGGCTGGTTTCTTACCATATCTTTGTGGCTGTTTTTGTTCATTGTATATCTCCTCCTTTGCTTATAGTTTTTGAAAAATGGACAGGTTTATGCTCGACTGTCTTAGGTATATTTTTCTTTTAGACGGGCAGTATAGGTAGAGCTATTATTTACTTTGACCTAAAGGAGCGAAAAGATATGCCATATCATAAAGATAAACAGCAAGCTTTCCAAGCAGCACAACAAGGAACAGAACAAGCAAGAGATGTTTACGAAGCGATTGTCAGAAATGATCCAAACTATGGGCACGATTTCAAGAGATTAGAAAATGAAGTGAACGAAGCAATCGAACAGATCAACAACGCACTAGAAGTAGCTTCTGAAACACAACGACCGCAATTGATGCAATTTCAGGCAGATCTACAACGCCTGATGCAGCAAGGTGAAGGGAATACGTTGGAGTAGAGAGTTGATTCGTTAGGTTAGGCCAATCTTGAACCGGTAATTTAGGTTTTAGGTTGGCTTTTGGCTTTTTTTCAAATTGATTGTGTTGGCAAAAAAAAATCAACCCCAACAAATTGGAGTTGATTTCATTAAGAACTATTACTGATTCTTCTTACGTTTTTTATTATTCTGCTTCTGCGCTTCTGTCAAAGGTTCATTGGAAAGTTCCTCATTGTACCCGGCACCTTTTCCTTGTCCGCTCGCATTGTTCATACCTTCGATGACATGGTTCGATTTTCTTTTTGCCACTTCACTTCACCTCCATTTATAGTTTCTCCTGAGGTTTCAACAGCATGTATTTGTGGAATATTATGAAAGATAAGTGTAACTTATGTGATTTGATAACTTTATTGATATTTACTTATGAGAAATGTTGTATTAAGATAATATTGTAAGGACTATTCGGTGGGAGAAACAACTCGAAAATTGTCTCAAAGAAAAACATTCGCAAACGCTTTCCTCAAAAAAGAAAGCTTGTTTTTCAATGCCTATTAATTGTTCATAGCGAGGTCCTATTAAACTATGAGTAGCAGGGGGTAATACATATGACGAAGCAAGATGTTTTTAATGCCCGCACGTCTTTTGATGTGAACGGCAAAACGTATCATTACTATTCTTTGCAAGCGCTTGAAAAAGCAAACATTGGTAACGTGTCACGTTTACCATACTCCATTAAAGTATTATTAGAATCCGTTCTTCGCCAAGTAGACGGCCGTGTTATCACAAAAGAGCACGTTGAAAACTTAGCAAAATGGGGAACAGACGAGCAGAAGGACGTGGATGTACCATTCAAGCCTTCCCGTGTCATTCTTCAAGACTTCACAGGAGTTCCAGCGGTAGTTGACCTTGCATCTTTACGTAAAGCAATGGCTGACGTGGGTGGAGATCCTCAGAAAATCAATCCTGAAATCCCGGTTGATCTTGTAATTGACCACTCTGTACAAGTAGACAAAGCTGGTACGGCTGACTCTTTAGACTTCAACATGAAGCTTGAGTTCGAACGTAATGCAGAGCGTTACAAGTTCCTAAGCTGGGCTAAAAAATCCTTTGACAACTACCGTGCAGTTCCACCTGCAACTGGTATCGTTCACCAAGTTAACTTAGAGTACTTGGCAAACGTTGTTCACGCTGTGGAAGAAAATGGCGAATACTTAGCATTCCCTGACACGCTTGTTGGGACAGACTCCCATACAACCATGATCAATGGTATCGGTGTTCTTGGATGGGGTGTAGGTGGTATCGAGGCGGAAGCAGGAATGCTTGGCCAACCTTCATATTTCCCAGTTCCTGAGGTTGTAGGGGTTAAACTTACAGGTTCAATGCCAAATGGAACAACTGCAACTGACTTAGCATTAAAAGTTACGCAAGTATTGCGTAAACATGGTGTGGTTGGTAAGTTTGTTGAATTCTTCGGTCCTGGAGTATCTGAATTACCACTAGCAGACCGTGCAACAATCGCCAACATGGCACCTGAATACGGAGCAACTTGTGGATTCTTCCCGGTTGATGAAGAGTCTCTTGATTACATGCGCTTAACAGGACGCAGTGAAGAGCAAATTAAATTAGTAGAAGAGTATTCCAAAGCAAACGGATTGTTCTTCAGCCCTGATGCTGACCCTATCTACACAGATGTAGTAGAAATCGACCTTGGAGCTATTGAACCGAACCTTTCTGGACCTAAACGTCCACAAGACCTTGTGCCACTATCCATGATGCAGGAAACATTCCGCAATGCGTTAGTTGCTCCACAAGGTAACCAAGGCTATGGTTTAACTCCTACTGACATCAGTAAAGAAGTAGAAGTGACTTTGGCTTCCGGTGAGAAAACAACAATGAAAACAGGATCTATTGCGATTGCATCCATTACTTCCTGTACAAATACATCCAACCCATACGTATTGATCGCTGCTGGTTTAGTTGCGAAAAAAGCGGTGGAATTAGGATTGGAAGTACCAAGCTTCGTGAAAACGTCCTTAGCGCCTGGTTCAAAGGTTGTTACAGGTTACCTTCATGATTCCGGACTTCAACCATATTTAGATCAATTAGGTTTCAACATCGTAGGTTACGGTTGTGCGACATGTATCGGTAACTCCGGTCCATTAGCGGATGAAATCGAAGAAGCAGTGGCAGAGAATGACTTGCTTGTTACTTCTGTACTTTCTGGTAACCGTAACTTTGAAGGACGTATCCACCCGCTTGTAAAAGGTAACTACCTGGCATCTCCACCACTAGTTGTGGCATATGCAATTGCTGGTAATGTGGACGTTGACCTTCAAAACGATGTAATCGGAAAAGACAAAGACGGCAACGATGTATTCTTCAAGGATATCTGGCCTTCCATGACAGAAGTGAAAGAAGTTGTTAAATCAACAGTAACTCCAGAGCTATTCCGCAGAGAATACGAGCATGTATTTGATGACAATAAGCGCTGGAATGAAATTCAAACTTCTGATGAGGCATTGTACTCATGGGATAATGATTCCACATACATTCAAAACCCGCCGTTCTTTGAAGGGTTGACTGCTGAAGCAGGAACTGTAGAGCCGCTTTCTGGTCTTCGTGTAGTTGGGAAGTTTGCTGATTCTGTTACTACAGATCACATCTCTCCAGCTGGTTCTATCGGAAAAGATACGCCTGCAGGTAAATACCTACAAGCAAACGGTGTAACTCCTCGTGAGTTCAACTCTTATGGATCTCGTCGTGGTAACCATGAAGTGATGATGCGTGGTACGTTTGCAAACATCCGTATCCGTAACCAAATCGCTCCAGGTACAGAAGGCGGCTGGACGACTTACTGGCCTACTGGCGATGTAATGTCCATCTATGATGCTTGCATGAAGTACAAAGAAGAAGGCACTGGCTTAATGGTCATCGCTGGTAAAGACTATGGTATGGGAAGCTCTCGTGACTGGGCTGCTAAAGGAACAAACCTACTTGGAATCAAAACTGTTATCGCGGAAAGCTTCGAAAGAATCCACCGTAGTAACCTTGTTCTAATGGGGGTATTACCTTTACAGTTCAAAGATGGCGAAAGTGCAGAAGTACTTGGCTTGACTGGTAAAGAAACGTTTGAAGTGGCTGTTGACGAAACAGTTAAACCACGTGACTTTGTAAAAGTTACGGCTACAGACGAAGAAGGCAACAAGAAAGAATTTGAAGCGCTTGTTCGTTTCGATAGCGAAGTAGAAATCGATTACTACCGTCACGGTGGTATCCTGCGTATGGTTTTGCGCGACAAGCTAAAAGCATAATTCAATAGATAGGCTGGTCTCAAAACATGAGGCCAGCTTTTTCTTTTGATTTAAATGTTATAAAATTGACATAGGTTATAAAGAACTACAACCTTTAACTATGATTAAATGAGAGTAATACACTGTAAAGGAGAACGGTATGGATGCCATTCAATTAGGTCCGCTGCTATTAAAGAAGTCGTATCTGGTTCTTCTTTTTTCATGTTTACTAGCATATCTTTATATTGCTATTTACCTTAGAAAGAAACCGGAAATCGTCAAGACGGTGGAAAATCACATAACAACTGGATTGCTAATATGGATCCTTATTTTTAAATTTAGTATTATTATTTTCAGACCGTCCATCATTTGGACAAATCCTTATGGACTGCTCTTTTTCACAGGGGGGACAAGGGGGTTCTATCTTGCAGTATTTGTAACAATATCATACTTATTTTGGAAACTTCATCAATCCAACATACATATTAGAACTTCCGCAATTATTCTGATTCCAAGTATTATAATAATCATCTCTAGCTATTACGGAATAATGGCAATTTTATAAAGGTGGGAATGTTGATGGTAAAAAAAATAATAGCAATCGCCTTTCTTGTTGCATTAAGCGGTTATGCTATCTTTCAGGTATTTGGAGAAAAAGATCCAGCGACTGGTACACAGCCAGGTGAAAAAGCGATTGATTTTGAGCTAAGTACATTAGATGGAAAAACAGCACAACTTTCCGATTATGAAGGAAAAAAAGTCATTGTGAACTTCTGGGCTACCTGGTGTGGACCGTGCAGAGCTGAAATGCCTGAAATGCAGAAGTTTCATACAGAAAATGAGGATGTCGTAATGCTTGCTGTCAACTTGACTGACAGTGAACCAAGTCTAGATACAGTTAAGGAATATGTAGAAGAGGGTGGGTATACTTTTCCGATCCTTCTAGACAAGGAAGATATCTTTAGGCACTATCAAGTCTTGACGATGCCTTCTACGTTTTTTATCGACTCAGAGGGTATCATATCCTACATGCATTTAGGGCCAATGACATATGAATTGATGGAAGAACAGGTTGCGAAAATGAATTAAGAAAGTTAAAGAAGGAGGTTGTACAGGTATGGATACTGTGCAACCTCCTTTTAAAATTCCCAGCGAAAATGACCGGTTATCGGCGATTTAAACGACGTTAGCTTAATCTCAGAAGCAAAAGGGTAAGTGTTATGAATAATATATGGAATGCCATCTTTAGTACGTTTATCAGAAACAATGCCAACATGATCAAAATCTCCTCCTAGAAACACAACAATGTCTCCAGCTTGCCATTGCTCTAGGTTGTCTATATCTCCTTTTTTAACTTCAGTGGTCAATGATTGTGCATGTCTTTCAAAAAATACGGATTGATTTGGAACACGCCTAAAATCTATGTTGGGGTCAGGAGTTCCACCAACCCTTGGATACAAGTCCGTATTCTCGGCAATATCCTGATCCATTAGGTCCTTTAAATTAATTCCTGCTCCCATTAACCCACGCCAGACTACGTCCGTACAAACACCCTCTGTATCAGGTGGATAACCATCGGCATAATATACACTTTTATAAGGTGTACGCTGCTCTACCTCTTTTCTTGCAGTTAAAACGATATCTAGCTGATCTGGTGTGCCGTTTTTATTTTGATCATGGTCGGATAAATTAGTGGGGATATCCAGAGTTTTGGTAAAAGGAAGTGACACATTAATTCCTAAATAGTCCCAAACAATACCCTCCTTAAAATAAAAGGAAAATCCTAATAGAAAAATTAATGCCCCTACAATTAAAATCCTCGCTTTCTTTTTCATGCTTCACCGCTCCCAGTCAAACAGTCAGGCTTATTATTTGTTTCATATGGTGTATATCGTGTTTTACAAACATACGTAAGAATGAATCGGGAGTATATTTGCGCCTTTTCTTCCCGATGGTGAAAGTAACTTCTTGATCTAAACTCTCTATTTTGTCCAATAGCTTTTTTCTTGTGGTGACAAATTCCTCAATTAGTACATTAGTGTCTTCAAAGGTTTTAATTGATTTTATAGCTTTTTCATTGTAGGTATCATGATCCGGGAAGTCTGGTAGAACACCTTTTTCTTTCATTTCAGGCACCATATTTTCCAACAAAAATAAATCCCAGAAGTAAATGTGGCCGATGATTTCTTTTATTGACCACTTACCTGTTGAAAGAGGTTTGATTAACTCACTTTCCTCTTTTGCTCTAAATGAATAGAAAAACTCCAAATTGTATTGATAGGCTTCATATGTTGATGCGGTCATATTCATCAATTACCCTCACTTTTCAAAATATTCTCTCATTAGATTGTACCGTAAATACATAAAAGTAACAAGAACATATATTCGTTTTTGTGGCTATTTATACCAGTTTTTAATTTTCTGAATTCGGTTATATAGTTAATAACTAGCTCCCGCAACCATCTTCTAGTGACAAACCTCTTTAAATTTTCATGAAATTCTAATTTATTTCGCATAAAGTTATCATAATTTTAGAGTATTTTGGACATTAATACTATTACAATAATAAATAAGTAGGTGAGATGATGAGAAGAATCCGTAAACGTTCGTTTGAAGAACTTGTTTTAGAAAACAAGCAGCTGTTGTTAAAAGACGAAGAAGCGCTACGTAAAATTGAAGATCGCTTAGAAGAAAAAATGTTAAATAAAGCAGCAGAATAACTCTCAAATTTTTCTTGTAATGAATATCCCTCCACCTTGAGATAGTAAAGGTAGGAGGGATGTTTTTATGAGTAATCCAAAAGGAAGCAGAAAACATTTTATGCCAAACCACATCGGCACTCAACCACAAGAGGCTGGCGGTAATAAAGGCAAACAAATGCAAGATACATCTGGTAAACACGCTCAAGTAATTCAAACAAAGGGTGAATAATACATCCATCTATTTCAAGAATTATTCGAGGCAGCGTTGCAAAGAATAATCTTTGTAGTAACTTTTCATTCGATAAAGGGAGGCGTTTTGTTATGGACCAAAATAAACAACATCGTGCAAACCCGGATGATCGCAGTGATAATGTAGAAAAGCTACAAAGCATGGTGCAGAATACAATAGAAAATATTGAAGAAGCACATGATTCCATGCAATTTGCCAATGCAGAGGAAAGAGCTCGCATTGAAGCAAAAAACCACCGTCGTGAAGAGAGCATTGCAGCTTTTAGATCTGAAATTAAAGACGAAGCCAGTGCTCGCGAAAACGGGCTTAAGTAAAAAGGGGAAGACGGGCAGAGTAATGCCCGTCTTTTTTAGAGGCCTTTTTATGTGGAAAAATATTCTTTTATGTTATCATTATCAAATACAGCCAAGTAAATGGGGGAGTAGAGATGCTAATTTCTAAAAAAGAGATTGAAGTACGTTATGCGGAGACAGATCAAATGGGGGTTGTGTATCATGCCAATTACCTGGTTTGGATGGAACTCGGCAGAACACAACTTATAAAAGATTTAGGCTTTTCTTACGCAGAAATGGAGCAGGACGGAGTTATTTCTCCTGTAATCGATATAAATGTTACATATAAGAAACCGCTTCGTTACGGGGAAGTAGCGACTATACATACTTGGATTGAAACATACGATGGATTCCGTGTAGTTTATGGTTATAAAATACTTACTCCAGAAGAGGATATTGCACTATTGGGAAGTTCCTCGCATGTTTGTGTGAAAAAGGATAACTTTAAACCTATAATTATTCGTAAGAAATATCCGGAGTGGCATACTGCCTACGAAAACGCGAAGAAGCAAGGAGAGTAATACTATGGCTTTCGGAATCAATCGTGGGGAACTTCAACAATGGAAAGAGAAAGTGAAATGTGGAGAGATAGCATTCCTTACTCACTATTGGATTCACCCGCGCTTTGATGGAATTACTACCGTAACAAAAGCTGGTTGCTGTGATGTGGAAAAGCTTATTGAATGGGGAAGGCAATATGGGTTGAAGGAAGAATGGATCCATAAAAGGGAACAGTATCCTCATTTCGATTTAATCGGAGATACCCAGCTCGAGATTTTGAAAAAAGAAGGTCAATGCAAACAGATTAATCGTTTCTTCGAGCATAAATAAAGAATTAGGACTAAATAGCCCTAATTCTTTTTAATGTTCATTCATAGTCAAATTTAGGTTCATTCAATTTTTCATCAAACTTAATGTGAAGATCATGATTGTCAAAATACCATGCATCTTTTTCTTCCACAAAGAACGTAATTCCGTCTTTTTCAACGGTTGCAACAGGCTGGTCTGGGTCTTCTTTTACAATCCCTAAAGAAAATCCCTTTTGCACGGTACTGTAGCCTCCATAGCGGACTTGAAATTTTATGTTGTCTCCATTTTCTAGGTGAAGCTCTTTTTTATACCATTCCAAAGCTTGATCTGACATGTGAATATTCATAATAGCAACTCCTTTTGTCTCTGTGATTGTATTACGTTGCCTTGAAAAAAGGAAAGATGCTTTCGCATGAACGCAATATGTATATACAACCTTATTATACCTGAATTCCACATATGCAACCAAATGAAACAGCTTTAGGTAAAATAAAAAGCACCGACCCAAGTTTTTGGATCGATGCTTAATAATTTAGTTTCTTAATTCATCATCTTTTAACCATTGGTACATATGTTTCATCATTTCCTCGTTTTTAGCCTCTGCCTGAGGAAAGCCATACGATGCCGCGTCCTTTAATGGAACAACATGATATTTAGTAGGATTAATCTGTGAAACATAAGTAGGGATGAAATTGTCCACTTTAATATCAATTTTGCTTTCCTGTCCATCCATGTTTTTTTCCACATGGAGTTGAAGGATGCCACCGATATCTTTATAGTCGTCTTTTTGCCCAGAGAGGAAATTACCTAAAGAATAGACAACAAACATCTTTCCGCCATCAGGCCTGTCCATGAACTTCATTGGTTGCAATACATGTGGGTGATGCCCGATCACAATGTCGACACCAGTTTCAGCCAGGAAGTCTGCAAGTTCTTCCTGTTCTGAATTTGGAAAAAGGATATATTCTACCCCCCAGTGCATCGCAACTACAACGACATCTGAATTTTGCTTGGCTTCTTGAACGTCTTTTTTTATCGCTTCACGATCAATCAAGTTTACAAAAAATTCTTTCCCTTCCGGAACGGGAATACCGTTTGTTCCGTATGTGTAAGACAAGAATGAGAACTCAATGCCATTCTTTGATATGGTTCGTAATTTTGCTTTATCTTCATTGCTCTTATACCCACCTACATACTCCATTCCAATGGTTTCATAATGGTTAATGGCATTCATGATCGCCTTTTCTCCACGGTCCAATGTATGGTTATTGGCGATGCTGACAATATCAACGCCGGCTTCCTGAAGGGCATCAGCCACTTCAAATGGACTGTTAAAGCTAGGATAGTTGGATAATCCTATTTCAGTCCCCCCGATGATGGTCTCTTGATTTGCAATGGAAATATCGGTTTCAAGCAGGTAGGATTTCACCTTATTTAGCATTGGATTGAAATCATAGCTGCTTTCCCCTGTTTTCGCTGCATTATAAACCGTGCTATGGATAAGTAAATCCCCAACAGCGGAAATGGTTGCTTCTGTTCGGAAGCCCTTTTCGGTTTTTAATTCTTTTGTTAACTTATGAAGCTTCACTGGATTTGCAACAAGTTCTTCTTGACTATCACTCCCATTAAAACTGCTGAAATGTTTAAAGGACAATACAGAAAAAACGGTTCCCAATAGCATAATAATTAAAATCGGGAGAAGGTATTTAAATTTTTTATTCATTGTAATTAACCCCTTATATCTTTTTCTTCCTCCACCATATAACATAGTTTTTGCAAAATTCATCGTAATATGTCGAATGTTCAAAAAATTAAAGGGTTTTTGTTTTGTATCTCGAAATAGTAAAAGGATACATGTAAAAAGGGGGAAATCAATTTGCTTACGTTCAAAAAACCTGAAGTAGAACAATTCTTTAAAGTTTTTAATATTGAAGATTTTACATTGAGTCCTGATGAAAAACAGTTAGTGTACAGTACGAATCTAACGGGTCATTATAATGTATGGGCAATGGATCTGCCGAATCAGTACCCATACCCACTTACATTCAATGACCAAAGTTGTCATGGGTTAAAGTACGAACCAAATGGAAAATACATATTAGCAAGCTTTGATCAGGATGGAAATGAGCTGGCGCAACTTTATGCACTGCCAAGTCGAGGCGGGGAATTGCAGGATGTGAGAGTGGATAACGATCACCGTCATATGAACCCGAGTTTCTCCAAGGACGGACAACGTATATACTATACGAGCACAAAAGGTAACCAAACCTATTTAAATTGTTATTGTTACGACTTGGAGACAAAAGAGGAAAAGTTATTGGTGGATGGGACAGATGCGTCAACATACTTAATAGCTGTCTCAGAAGATGAAGAAAGTTTCATTACTTTAAGACATTATGCCAACACTCATACACAGGCATTTTTACATCAAGGAGGAACAACAACTAAATTAACTCCGGAAACAGACAGTCAGCATACAGTTGACAGCGCAATATTTACGGAATCCAACTCCATTTATCTTGTTACTGATTATGAGGATGATAACGGATACCTCGCGCATTTTGATCTTGAAACCAAGAAGTTTACAAAAGTATCAGATAGTGAGATGCATTTTAATAACATGTATTTAGACAAGACAGGAAACAAGTTATACCTCGTATCAGCCAAAGGGGTGGAGGATAAACTCTTTACCTATTGTTTGGAGAAAAAAGTTTGGAATGAAGTAGATATACCAGTTTCCATTATCGAAAAAGTGGTAATTAGTAAAAGTGGATCGGTCTATTTACTAGGAAAAACTGCTTCAAAGCCAGCAAACATATTTAAAAAGGAAACTGAAGGTTGGATTCCTTTAACAAATAATCGTGTGCCGGCAGTTGCGGATGAAGATCTTTGTGAACCTGAAATACTTTCTTATCCATCCTTTGATGGATTAGAGATTGAAGCTTTATTCTTTAAGGCAAAAGAAGAGGTTTCAAATGGACATGTAATCTTATGGCCGCATGGTGGTCCCCAGGCATCTGAACGAAAATTCTTCCGCTCCTATTTCCAATTCCTTGTTAATCGCGGATTTAGTATTTTTGCACCGAATTTCCGAGGATCATCCAATTATGGACTAACTTATATGAAAATGGTAGAGGGAGACTGGGGTCATGGACCTCGGCTAGATAACATCCATGGTTTAGAATGGATAATCGAAAAAGGATATGCAGAAAGAGAAAAAATATTCCTTATGGGCGGCAGCTATGGTGGTTACATGGCGTTACTTCTCCATGGGCGTCATCCTGAATATTTCAAAGCAGTCATTGATATATTTGGTGTCAGTAACTTGTTTTCCTTCATTGATTCTGTGCCAGAACATTGGAAACCGATCATGAAACAATGGGTTGGAGATCCGGTAGAGGATAAAGAACGACTGACAATCGATTCTCCAATCACTTACCTTGATACAATGACAAAACCAATGTTAATTATCCAAGGTGCGAACGATCCGCGAGTGGTCAAGAAAGAATCCGATCAGATTGTGGATGCTTTAAAAGAAAAAGGCAGAGAAGTGGAATATCTTGTTCTTGATGATGAAGGGCATGGCTTCTCTAAGAAGGAAAATGAAATAAAAGTATTCAGGTCAATCTTGAATTTTTTAGAAAAACACCTTTAATTTTTTTGACATTTGTTTAGGACTCGGGTTTATACTCAGAGTCCTATTTTTTTTGCTTAACATGTTATGGCGCTCTAGTCGTAGCCTCTTCTACGCCTCAAGAAGTATTTTCCAAAAAAGGCTTTTTATTTGATTAATTAGCGCATATAATCAATTTTGGGAGTTGGAAAATTATTCTTATTTTTCTTAATTGAGGGGAGAATTTTGGGATGTCGATGATGGAATTTATTTTAAAAAGGAAAATTGCTGTTGGGCTATTAGTTGTGTTTGTATTTATGATCGGCTTTTACTCACTGAACAAACTAGATCAAGAATTAATGCCACCGATTTCTTTTGATATGACCATTGTACAGGTAGATGCCGGACAAATGCCGGTACTGGATGTAGAAGATAAAGTGACAAAACCGATTGAACAGATTTTAAGTGGAATGGATGGTGTGGATTCCCATACTTCCGCAACCTATGTTGGAAAGTCTTCTATTACTGTCATGATAGAAGAGGGAAGAGGGGATGAAGTACATAAGAATATTGAGGCTGCAGTAGCCCCTTTATCCACTCAAATCCCCGGAGTTCAGTATATTAATAGCTTTCAAATGACTACAAGCCAGGAATATGAATTTTATATGGATATTTTTAATGGTAATATGGAGGACATTTCAGCCTTTGCTAGAAATGTGGTAGAACCTAGACTAGAAGCATTGCCAGAAGTAAGAGATGTGAAGTTTGATGGATTAGAAGAGAACGAAGTGGTCATTACATTCAAGGGTGATGAACTATCGGACGCTGGTGTGGACTCCCAGCAAATCATTCAAACCATTCAACAGTCTAATCTAATCACTTCATTTGGGGAACTATCGGAGGAAGTAAACGAGCCGACATTAAGATGGAACACCTCCTTAACAAATGTCGAGGATATTAAAGGGATTTTAATACCCACCATGTCTGGGGTGAAAGAACTTAGCCAACTAGCTGATATTGAACTGCAGGTTCGAGAGACTACATCTGGCGTATGGAAGGACGGAAGCCAGGATGTAGTAATGGTTCAAATTGGGCGTGTTTCTGAGGTTACGCAAATTGAAATGGCAGAAGCGGTCCGTGCTGAAGTCGAGAAAATAAGAGAAGAAGGGCTTGTTTCCGGATTTGAGTTTGAAGAAATAGTAGCTCAGGCCGATTATGTCAGCGAAGCGGTGGATGGTGTTTCAAGCAACATTCTAATTGGGGGAATACTTGCCATCGTGGTGTTATTCCTGTTCCTCCGAAATGTCAGAGCAACCATGATCATTGGAATTTCCATCCCCTTATCCATTCTACTCACCTTTGCGAGCATGTGGTTATTGGGATACAGCCTTAATATGCTGAGTTTAATAGCGCTTGGGTTAGGAATTGGAATGATGGTGGATGCTTCCATCGTTATTTTAGAGTCCATTTATCGAAAAAAAGAACAAGGTTTAAAGAATCGGGAAGCTGTAATAGTTGGAGTAAAGGAAGTTGCATCTGCGGTATTTGCTTCCATGCTGACTACCATCGTTGTGTTTTTACCTATCGGTTTGTTAGGTGGAGAAGCAGGCAAGTTCATGATTATATTATCTGTTGTGGTGATTGTGACACTCGTAAGTTCAGTTGTAGTTTCTTTTACACTAATACCATCCCTTTCTGAAAATTTCTTGAAATTGACGAAAAGGCAACAGAATAAAAAAGAAAGTAAAATTATCCTGTCCTATGGTAGGTTCATTAAATGGCTGACTGGTAAAAAACGTAGACGCTACGGTGTTATCTTCCTGTTTTGCCTAATGTTTATTGGGTCTTTGGCTTTAGTTACAAAAGTTCCGATGACCATCATGCCTGACATGTATAATCGCTATTCGGAAATTATGGTTTCATTAGATAAAGGTGTTACACCAGATCAGAAAAATGAAATTGCAGAAGCAATACATTCCAAGCTCGTTGATATTCCAGATGTTAAGGAAGGTTTTGTACTGGATCAAATTGAATTCATGTTTGTGCTGATCAATATGACTCCAGAAGAAGAAGCTACCTTAGAGCAAAAAGAGGTAAACGAACAGATTCTCAAGGGATTGCTTGAACTAAAAGAAGATTATCCTGTCATGGATGTTACCTCCGTAATGAGCGCTGGAGCCAGTTATCCGGTTCAAATTGAGTTAAGTGGAGAAGATCTTGATGGGTTGACTTCGTTATCCTCTGATTTGGTAAAAGAACTGAACGATATAGATGGGATCATGGGCACCACAACTTCACTTGGAACATTGATGGATGAGGAACTAATTGTGCTTAATGAAGCAGCCATGACAAAGGACGGAATTACTCCGCTACAAATTTTTGGTCAATTAAATAATTTTACTTCATCTGTTCCAATTGGTGCATTGCAAGATGAAGGCGCAACACCTATCTTAGTTGCCCCAAATGAAGTAATTACAAACAAAAATGAGTTATTAGATCTTGAGGTGACAACACAAGACGGACCAAAGAGACTTTCTAATTATGTGTCGTTTGAACAAGTAAAAGCACCCGGCCAAATTGATCATAAAGACGGGGAACGGGTTGTCAAAGTTCTTGCGAATATCGAGGATCGCGATTTAGGTTCTGTTAACAGAGATGTGCAAGAAATAGTGGAGAATTTTGATACACCAGATGGCTATAGTATCTCGGTTGGAGGAAGTCTTGAGCAGCAACAAGAAGCAATACAGGATATGTTAGTTATCTTAGCCATAGCCATATTCTTGGTATATGTTGTGATGGCCGTTCAATTCAACCACTTACTCCACCCGATCATTGTGATGACAATTATCCCAATGACTTTTACCGGTGTTATTTTAGGATTACTGCTAACACAGCGTGAATTGAGTATTATGTCAGGGATGGGTGTCATAATGTTAATCGGGATTGTATTAAATAATGCTATCCTATTGATTGACCGAGCTAAACAACTGAGAGCAGATAATTATGGTGCAGGGGAAGCGATGGTAGAAGCAGGTATGAACCGGATACGTCCGATCTTCATGACTACGTTGACAACAGTTGGTGGAATGTTGCCGCTTGCCATTTCTACAGGAGCTGCAAGCAACTACCAGGCACCTTTAGCCACTGTTGTGATTGCAGGACTATTGTTCTCAACTTTAATAACATTGGTACTGATTCCTTCTGTTTATATGCTTTTCCATGATCTTGGAGATGGTATTCGTAAAGTGTTCAAACGAAAAAGAAGAGATGAAACTGACATTTCTACAGCTAAAAAAGCAGGATAACGGGAAGCAAGCATCCATTGTCATAGAGATAATGGATGCTTGTTTCTATTATATGGTAACATATTAACTAATAAATTTTTTTAAAGGTGGTATACATACATATGAAAACACTCGTCTGTTTCGGTGATAGTTTGACAGCAAGGCATGAAGGAAAGGACAACCCTCGACTAACTGAAAAACTTTCAATTCAACTCCCTAAGTTCAGAGTTGTCAACGCAGGGGTATCTGCAAATACCACGAAGGACGCATTAAGAAGAATCGAAGAGAATGTATTAATTCATAGACCCGATTTAGTAACTGTATTATTCGGTTCAAATGATGCTGCAGCACATAAAAAAGTTGCACTTAAGACTTACGTAGAGAACATTTTCAAAATTACCGAACTAATTGGACCGGATAAAACGATACTCATCACACCACCTCCAGTAGATGAAAAGTTACAACCAAACAGGGAAAACAGCGAACTGGCTAAATATGCAGATGCAGTTAAACGGGTGTCAGAGGAAACAGGTTGTTATATGATTGACTTTTTCACAGAATTACACTCTAGACCGAATTATAAAGAGCTCTTGGTTGGCATATTAAATGATGGGTTGCATTTTGGTGATGCAGGCTATGATATTTTGGCAAATCTAATCACGGAAAAGATACATGAGATTGAATCAAACGGAGAACGGAAGTTTGATTAGAGCGGTAATATTTGATCTTGATGGCACACTTTTGGATAGGGATGCTTCATTAAAGAAGTTCATTGAAGACCAATATGAAAGGTACAAGCAAGCTTTCGCACACATACACAAGAATACCTATATTGATAGATTTATCGAATTGGATGCACGCGGATATGTGTGGAAGGATAAAGTCTATCAGCAGCTTGTAGATGAATTTCTAATAAATGCTCTTACTTGGGAAGAACTTTTGGATGATTATAGCTCTAACTTTCAATTCCACTGTACCCCTTTTGATAATGCAGAAAACACACTCCAGCGACTTTCTAAAGAAAACCTTTCATTAGGAATGATAACGAACGGTTTTGAGGTTTTCCAAATGAACAATTTAAAAGCACTTGGTATCGAACCCTTTTTTCAATCTATTCTTGTTTCGGAGCGGGAAGAAATAAAGAAACCTAATCCTGAAATTTTCCGCAGGTCCGCAGAGTTTCTTCAAGTGTCAATGAAGGAATGCCTTTTTGTTGGGGATCATCCCGAGAAGGATGTGACTGCTGCTAAAGCTGTTGGCATGACAACAGTTTGGAAAAGAGATTCTTATTGGGATGAAGCCGATGCAGACTTTATTATAGAAAATCTCGGTTGTTTGCCTGCTATTGTCAAATCCATAAATGAGAAGGAAGGCAGATAACATGGTTTTTGAAGAACTTACTTTAAAGCATGAGCTTTTAACAATCGATGAAAAAAAGATATTAAGAGATGAAATATATTGTGACAAATTGATAGATTCTATGATGAAGCACATCGGCTCAACAGACCCCGTTCTTCGTGATGAATTAATTTACACCAACCTTTCTAAATTTATTAATGGTGGGATCATCCCACAGAGTAAGATTCTTAATATGTTAGAAATATGTTTGGATGAGGAGCACCTGTTTTATAAAATTGGGGAAGAAAAGACAGACTCTGTTTTTACACGATCCTTCTCTTCTTTGGTTGTTGCTCTAATTTTAACGAAAGAGGATGGGACACTTCTTGATGCTAAGAAATTTCTAGAAATACAGACAGCAATCTTTAAGTATTTAGATAAAGAAAGGGATATTCGCGGATTTGTAGAAAATAAGGGTTGGGCACACAGTATCGCACATGGAGCAGATATGCTGACTGCTCTAATAAGTCACGCACATTTTAATATGAATCTACTGTCTGATGTGCTTAAAGCAATAGAAACTTCCCTTCTAAAGGATGTAGTGTACCAAGATGAGGAAGAAGAGCGGCTTATTTTTGCTGTAGAAGTCCTGTTAGAAAAAGGGATGGAGAAACAGATGCTTATGAATTGGATAAAAGCCCTCTCGTCTACTTTGAACAAGGAACATGTAAAAAGTGGACAAACATTGCCCTTTTATCGAAGTAAGATTAACATGACCAATTTCATGAAGTCCCTTTATTTTAGATTGAAGCTTATGAATCCTGATAAGGAACTGTTAGAATGCTTAGAACATGAAATTCATTACTGGTTCAGAAAAACTTATGGGCGAGGGTAGGTGTTGTAATTTTGATTCATCAAAAAGAAGAATTAATTATAAGAGAACTTCAACAAGGCAAGGATGAAAAATATTTATTAAAATGGTTGTCCGATCAAAAAGTGTTGGAGTTCTATGAGGGACGAGACATATCATTTACCAAGGAAGATATCATTAGGAAATTCTTTAATAGAGACGATGAAGTGTCTAGGTGTTTGGGCGTCTATCAAGGAAAAAACATAGGATATATTCAATTTTACCCAATTAATAATTCTACTAGCACACTAGCAGAATACTTTGAGATGGAGGGGGTTTATGGCCTAGATCAGTTTATAGGGGATTCCGACTATTGGAACAATGGGATAGGAACCCTGATCATTTCTTCCTTGGTTAATTACCTAATAACTCAAAAAGGGATCAACCGGCTAGTGATGGATCCAATGACATCCAATGGAAGAGCGATAAAATGTTATGAAAAATGTGGTTTTAATAAGGTACGAGTATTACATGAACATATTTTACATGAAGGACAATATAGAGATTGTTGGTTGATGGAACTTACAAGTTAAATACATAATTAACAATCTCTATAGGGTAAAGGGTTAATTAATACTAAAACCTAAATTGCTAAAGCCCTAAAGGTAATTGCAAGATAAAACATAAAGGGGAATAAAGTTATGATTACCCCCATTGTCTTAAACTTATTTTTAAACTGTAAGCTTAATCCGATAAGCCAAATGCCAAGTATAAGTAAATACCAGAGGTTGTATTGTGAAGTTTCTGTTTCTGATATACCTGGACCTGCCAACCATAGGGTCAGTAATAAAACAAATAAACCAGTCACTACATTCCAAGCTACTAGCATAAATCGTTTCAAATTAGTGGCCTCCTTTTATATAGGTTAGTGTAATTTTACACGATAAAAGTAGTAGATGTACATCTTTAATTCTGAAAATTAAATAATTTCGCTTTTTGAAACCTTATTCTTATTTGAATCGTAATATTTATGTCTTAATAATTTTTCATGTTGAATGGGGGAGTATGGATGTCTTTTTTTAACAAGGCATTGGCTAGTGTAGGTATTGGAGCTGCAAAGGTAGATACTAAATTGGCTGAATCAAGCTTCATAGCTGGTGAGGAAATACGAGGTATTGTAGAAATCACCGGTGGTTCTGTCGAACAGCAAATTGATGAAATTTACTTAACTTTATTAACAAATTATATTAAAGAATCTAATGATACAAAGGTCCATAAACAAGCAGTGCTAGAAAAAAAGAAAATCGTGGATCCGTTTGTGATTGGTATAAATGAAAAGAAGGAAATCCCTTTTACATTAACACTGCCACATGATACACCTGTAAGTATGGGCAGCACAAAAGTGTGGTTACAAACTGGATTGGACATAAAAAATGCAGTAGATCCTTCTGATAAAGATGTTGTACAAGTGAAACCATCTCCACTTATTTCAACCATTTTAAGTGCTGCGGAGCAATTAGGTTTTCGCTTAAGAAAAGTGGAGTGTGAAGCTGCGCCATATAGATGGAAAAATCATTTTCCGTTCATTCAGGAGTTCGAATTTGTTCCAACGTCCGGTCCATTCAGAGGGAAACTGGATGAAATTGAAATGATCTTTTCCAACAATAATGGAAGTTCAGTAGAATTGATTCTGCAAGTAGATCGTAAGGTTAGAGGACTTGGTAGTTTTCTATCAGAAGCACTGGAAATGGATGAAACGTTTATCAAAATGCGTGTTACGAATCAGGATCTTCCTGGCTTTAAGCAACAACTAGAAAGTACCATTCGCCGATATTGCTAAGAATAAGTTTTTAAGGAGGACACCCTTTTCTGGGGTGTTCTTTCTTGTGTGAAAAGAGTTGTTATTTCAAAAAATATAAATTAAACTAAAAATTCATTCAATTTATTTTAAAGGAGCGTGTTGTAATGACAAAATTAGGACTTATCCGACACGGAAGTACTGCCTGGAATAAGGAACGAAGAGCACAAGGCAGTTCTAATATTCCACTTGATCAAGATGGGATTAGGGATGCAGAAAGTTTGGCAGACAGAATAAAAGATGAAGAATGGGATGTTATCTACTCTAGTGATCTATTAAGAGCCATGCAAACCGCTGAAATTGTAGCAAGGAACCTGCAAGTTGACGAGGTGTTCTTAGACTCCAGACTCCAAGAAGTGAACGGTGGTCAAATTGAAGGTACGACAGAACCCGAAAGAATAGAAAAATGGGGAGAAAATTGGCGGGATCTGGACTTGGGGATAGAATCAAGGGAAATGGTAATAAAACGTGCCCTCTCGTTCATTGAAGAAGTAACAGAAAAACATAAAGATCAGAATGTACTAGTTGTAAGTCACGGGTCCTATATTAGACATGTATTAAGAGAATTGGTGAAAGACCTTAAAATGGAAGATCATCTTGAGAATACCTCTGTTTCCACTGTCAAAGTTCGTGAAGGACTGTGGGAATGTGAACTTTATAATTGCACGAAGCATCTTGGAGGCAAGTAGGAAATGGGTTCTCGATTAATGCACACCATTATTGCACATGAAATTGCTTCACGTATAGGTGTAGCGGATACTTCTTCATTCATTTTAGGAGCCATTGCACCGGATGCTGTCGCTCCTAAAGATTTTTCTCATTTTTATATAGGGGATTCAAACGATTACACTCGGTCTATTGATTATCAAGCTTTTTTACATAAATACAATAAGTACAAAAACAACCCCTATATTCTTGGATATTATACTCACCTGATAGCAGATGATATCTGGCTTAATGGCTTCTTTTTACCATGGTTAAAAAACAGGTTGGAAAATGATACTTCTTTATTAGAAAGATATCATAATGACTTTAAACTCTTAAATTCTAAATTGATGAGTCATTATAAGACGAACCGTGATTTATTAAAGGGAATTTTAGGAGCAGCACACCCCATGGAGATAGAGGAAGTGTCCATTACTCAGCTTTCATCTTTTATCCCTTACGTCGAACAAGATATGAAGCTTTTACAAACGGACAAGCCTTTACAAGTTTTTACGATGGAAATGATCATTGGCTATATCGAGACTTCCATTGACATGGGGGTGCAGTCGATAAAAACAAACATCTGATTGGAAAGTCTTGCTAAAATAGTGCTTTCTTTTGTATAATGAGAATATATGTTCGTGTACCGTAAAAGGAGGCATTTTTCTTGTTACAAACTGAAAAATATGTACTGAATCTCATTGAATCAGATGAATGGATGATGGATATTTTGAGAGTGGCAAAATCTCTTAATCTCCCAGATTGGTGGGTATGTGCTGGATTTGTCAGAACAAAAGTCTGGGATACATTACACGGGTATGACTGTAGAACTGCATTGCCTGATATCGATGTTATTTATTTTGATAAAAATGATGTATGTGAGGAAAAGGAAAAACATCATGAAAAAAGACTGCTAGAACTACGCCCAGTTGAACCATGGTCCGTTAAAAACCAGGCAAGGATGCATGTCATTAATAATTTACCTCCATATACTAATTCCACGGAAGCAATGTCTAAATTTCCAGAAACAGCTACGGCATTAGGAGTAAAATTAGATCAAGACAATCAATTACAATTAGCCGCTCCTTGCGGGGTTCAAGATCTGATAAATTTAAAGGTGAAGCCCACTCCTGTCTATAACAAAACAACAGAACATGCCAGGATTTATGAAACTCGCTTGAAACAGAAAAATTGGCAAGCATTATGGCCGATTATCACAATTTCACATGTGGAAGGTGTAAAATCATGACAGGACTTCTTCATCATATAGAATTGTATGTGTCGGACTTGAAGAAAACGAAAGAATTCTGGGGGTGGTTGCTCGAAGAACTGGGATATGAGCGCTATCAAGAATGGGAAAGAGGACAGAGTTGGAAAATAGAAAATACATATATAGTTTTTGTACAAACGGAAGAAAAATTTCTCGATATTCCTTATCATCGATGCAGAGTAGGCCTAAATCATCTTGCTTTTCATGCAGCATCACGTGATCAGGTTGACGAATTAACAGAAAAACTGAAGGCTCGGGGAGTAAATATGCTATATACCGATAGACATCCATATGCTGGCGGGGAAAACTACTATGCGGCATTTTTTGAAGATCCTGACCGGATTAAAGTAGAACTTGTGGCTCCTTGAGAATAATGATTTCAAAGGAGGAAAACAAATGATCAATACAGTATTACTTATAGGTATTGCTATTGGGGTAGGAACCATCATTTCCTATCTAGGACAGTTGGTTAAGCAAAATAAAAGAATCATAGAATTGTTGGAAACTAGAAATAACGGAGAGAAATGAAATGACTAAGATCAGTATGTATACGATGTGTCTTGTAGTGGACGGAGATAAAGTTCTCTTAATTGATAGGCCTGCAGATAAAGGATTTCCGGGATTCATAGGCCCAGGCGGGAAAGTGGATTTTCCTGAAAGTTTAACAGAAGGCGCTATTCGAGAAGTCCGTGAAGAAACTGGCTTGCAAGTAAGTAACTTAATCTATAAGGGTCTAGATGAATATGTAAATGAGTTGGAAGATGAAAGATATATGGTGTTTAACTATCTAACATATACCTTTAGCGGACAGCTTTTACCATCTCCCCCAGAAGGAAAGTTAAAATGGGTAGCAATATCGGAGGCACTAGAGCTCCCCATGCAGGATTGGTTCAAAGAAAGATTCCCGCTTTTCTTTGAAGAGGGGACTTTTGAGAAACATGTAGTATGGGATGAAAAAGTTAAAAAGGCTGTGAAAGAAGTGGTAACAAAGCATTGATAGTAATAAAAAAGCATCCGAGAAATACTCGAATGCTTTAGGATACCTTCTTCTTTTTTAAATTTAACCATGTAATCTTTGGCTCTGTTCTCTTGATAATTCTACCGATATTTGCCCGATGTTTAAAAATGACAAATACTGTTAACAAAGATACAGCAATAATAAGCGGAAGATCTCCAAAAGCAATGCTATAAATGGTGGTTACCACTCCTGTCAGCATAGAAGATAGAGATACATACTTCGTCAAAAACAAGAAAAGAAAAAAGCAGAATAGCATTAAGCCGAACAGAAGCGGACTGGCGAACAATAGAACTCCGCCTGAGGTTGCTACTGCTTTTCCGCCACGGAATTTTGCAAATATCGGATAAACATGTCCGACAACGGCACAGGCACCAGCAAGAAGCGGATGAATATCAGCACCAAGTAAGAATGGCAGGGAGGCGGCAAGTGTCCCTTTCAAGATATCGCAAATAGTTACAATCATTCCGGCCTTAACACCCAATGTTCGGAACGTGTTTGTACCGCCTAAGTTCCCGCTTCCGTGTTCCCGGATGTCGATTCCATAGCCTACTTTTCCCACTACTAGTGCGAAAGGAATGGAACCGATGAGGTATGCAAGTATAATAATTAGTAGTTCAGTCATTCATTAAACCCCTTTATGTAATAATCCCTATCTTTAATATATGTTAAATTTAACAAGAAGCAAAGGGTTTATTGCAAGTTATCACGAATTTTTTATGAGTAAGTACTAATATCAGGTTGTTAGAAGTTGTTAAAACTAAACTAAACGGGTATAACAGTAAGAATTAACTTTTAAAAAAAGGAAGGGGACAAAAATAATATGAATATTGAAATACCTAGCAGAGAAGAGATCGGAAAGATATTGAAAAAGAGCAAGCGGATTGCTGTAGTCGGATTGTCCGATAATCCTGCGCGTACCTCCTATATGGTTTCAAAAGCGATGCAAGATGCAGGATACGAGATTATTCCTGTGAATCCTACTGTAGACGAAGTTCTTGGCGTGAAGGCTGTTCCAACCTTAAAAGAAGTGGAAGGACATATTGATATCGTTAATGTCTTCCGTCGTTCAGAGCATTTATATGGAGTAGCAGAGGAGTTTTTACAAGTAGATGCAGACGTTTATTGGGCACAACTCGGACTTGCTGATGAAAAAACCTATGAACTGTTGAGAGAAAAGGGCTATACTGTCATTATGGATCGTTGCATTAAAGTGGAACACGCTTTAACAAAATAGTTCAGACTCGTCCTTGTTTTTATAAAAGAAAACAAGGATTTTTATTCATTTTATGACAATTTACGCCAGATTATATTGGCTAAAGTGTAAGAACCCTATACAATAGAACATAGACAAGTTTCAAATGTATGATAATATATAAACGAATATTTGTTGTGAACAAACAACAAATCCGTGTAGATAAAAGGAAATTCATACATAATGTGATTTACTGGTAGTAGTAGTGAAAGGGGTATGTTTTTGGTGGCAAAAAATACGTTTGAATATAACGATGATGCGATACAGGTATTAGAAGGTCTCGAAGCTGTACGTAAGCGTCCGGGTATGTATATTGGAAGTACGGACAGCAGAGGTCTTCATCACCTTGTATACGAAATCCTTGATAATTCCGTCGATGAAGCCTTAGGCGGATATGGGGATCATATCATTGTGACGATACACAAAGATAACAGCATAAGCGTGAAGGATAAAGGCCGAGGTATGCCTACCGGAATGCATAAAATGGGAAAACCTACCCCCGAAGTAATTTTAACGGTATTACATGCAGGTGGAAAATTTGGTCAAGGCGGCTACAAAACGAGTGGTGGACTACATGGTGTAGGTGCTTCCGTCGTAAATGCTTTATCTGAATGGTTGACGGTAACGATCAAGCGCGACGGTATTGTGTACGAGCAGCGTTTCGAGAATGGTGGCAAGCCAGTAACAACGCTTGAAAAGATTGGTACGACTAACCAAACAGGTACGACGATTCATTTCAAACCGGATACAACAATCTTTAGCACCACAACTTATAATTTTGAGACACTATGCGAACGTCTACGTGAATCTGCCTTTTTATTAAAAGGTTTAAAAATAGAGCTGAATGATGAAAGAAATTCTGTTAAAGAGGTGTTTCATTATGAAAGCGGCATTGAAGCATTCGTCACTTACCTCAATGAGGAGAAGGATTCGCTTCACAATGTTGTTTCCTTTGAAGGTGCCCAAAACGGAATTGAAATAGATTTTGCTTTTCAATTTAATGACGGATATTCCGAAACCATCTTATCTTTTGTTAATAATGTTAGAACGAAAGATGGCGGTACACATGAAGCTGGTGCAAAAACAGCAATGACCCGTATTTTTAACGAATACGCCAGAAAAGTGAATCTACTAAAGGAAAAAGACAAGAATTTAGACGGTTCTGATATAAGAGAAGGATTATCTGCCATTATTTCCGTTCGTATACCAGAGGAACTCTTACAGTTTGAAGGACAAACAAAAGGGAAGCTTGGGACCAGTGAGGCGCGCTCTGCGGTAGATAGTGTGGTTTCAGAACATCTTGCTTACTTTTTAGAAGAAAATCCTGAAACCAGTTCGATGCTTGTTAAAAAATCCATCAAGGCTTTCCAAGCCAGAGAAGCAGCTCGAAAAGCAAGAGAAGACGCTAGGAGCGGGAAAAAGAGAAAACGTTCTGATGCGATGCTTAGTGGAAAATTAACTCCGGCACAATCACGTAACCCTCAGAAAAATGAAATTTACCTGGTGGAGGGTGACTCTGCAGGCGGTTCTGCTAAACAGGGTCGTGATCGCCGCTTTCAAGCAGTCTTACCACTTCGAGGGAAAGTCATTAACACGGAAAAAGCTAAACTTGCTGATATCTTCAAAAATGAAGAGATTAATACGATCATCCATGCAATAGGCGGTGGAGTCGGACCGGACTTTTCAGTGGAAGACATCAACTACGATAAAGTGGTTATCATGACCGATGCCGATACAGACGGTGCACACATTCAGGTGCTTCTTCTGACGTTCTTTTATCGCTATATGAAGCCGCTTATTGAAGCTGGAAAAGTGTTTATCGCACTTCCACCACTTTACAAAGTAAGCAAAGGGACCGGAAAAAAAGAAGTATTGGAATACGCATGGTCTGATGAGGAACTGAAGGGTGCTATCCAAAAGATTGGCCGTGGATACATTATTCAACGTTATAAAGGTCTTGGCGAAATGAACGCAGATCAATTGTGGGAGACAACGATGAATCCGGATACTCGTACCCTCATTCGCGTTAGAATCGACGATGCAGCCCGTGCAGAACGCCGTGTGACCACACTTATGGGTGACAAAGTGGAACCAAGACGTAAATGGATTGAAAGCCATGTTGCCTTTGGATTGGAAGAAGATCCAAATATTTTAGAAAATGATAACTTGTTGGTCGCAACTGAGGAGGTATAACAGATGACACAGACAGAGAAATTTCACGACCTACCCCTAGAGGAAGTTTTAGGCGACCGATTTGGACGTTATAGTAAATACATTATCCAGGAGCGTGCATTACCAGATGCACGTGATGGACTTAAACCTGTTCAACGACGAATTTTATATGCCATGTACGCAGAGGGAAACGTAAATGATAAACCATTCCGTAAATCTGCTAAAACAGTTGGTAACGTAATCGGTAACTATCATCCACACGGAGATTCCTCTGTGTATGATGCAATGGTCCGGATGAGTCAGGACTGGAAAGTACGTAATATGCTTATCGAGATGCACGGTAACAACGGTAGCATTGATGGCGATCCACCAGCAGCAATGCGTTACACGGAAGCAAGATTATCACCAATCGCTTCCGAACTTTTACGTGATCTTGATAAAAAAACCGTAGAATTTATTCCAAACTTTGATGATACATCTCAGGAACCGGTTGTGCTTCCTGCCATGTATCCAAATCTTTTAGTGAATGGCTCTACAGGAATTTCTGCAGGATATGCAACGGACATTCCACCACATCACCTTGGAGAAGTCATTGATGCAACCATCATGCGCATCGATAACCCTTCTGTTACTGTAGATGAGCTAATGACAGTGGTCAAAGGACCCGACTTCCCAACTGGAGGTATCATTCAAGGAGTAGAAGGCATCAAGAAAGCCTACGAAACTGGAAAAGGCAAGATCATCGTTCGCGGATTAGCAGAAGTGGAAGATATTCGTGGTGGCAAGCAGCAGATTGTTATCTCAGAGGTTCCATATGAAGTGAACAAAGCAAATCTAGTAAAAAAAATAGATGAACTGCGCTATGACAAAAAAGTAGACGGTATCTCAGAGGTACGTGACGAAACCGACCGTACAGGCTTACGTGTTGTAATTGAGCTGAAAAAAGAAGCAGATGCGAACGGCATTTTAAATTACCTTTATAAAAATACCGACCTGCAAATCACTTTCAACTTCAACATGGTTGCAATCTATAAAAAGCGCCCGACATTAATGGGATTACCTCACTTTTTAGATGCGTACATAGATCACCAGAAAGAAGTAATTACGAATCGTTCACGTTTTGAGTTGAACAGAGCAAAAGAACGCCAGCATGTTGTAGAAGGCCTAATGAAAGCACTCTCTATTCTAGACGAAGTAATTGCAACAATCCGTGCTTCCAAAGACAAACGCGACGCTAAAGATAACTTGATTGCCAAGTTCACTTTTACAGAACCGCAAGCGGAAGCCATCGTTTCCTTGCAGTTATACCGTTTGACAAACACTGATATTACAGCATTGCAGGCCGAAGCGGATGAGCTTGCTAAGAAGGTTGCTGAATTAGAAGCAATTTTAGGAAGCGAGAAAAAGTTGTTTTCAGTTATAAAATCTGATCTTAAGCGTGTGAAAAAGCTTTATACTAATGATCGTCGCTCTAAAATCCAGGACCAGATTGAAGAACTCAAAATCAATCTGGAAGTGATGATACCATCAGAAGATGTCATTGTGACGGTAACGAAAGATGGATACGTAAAACGTACAAGCTTACGTTCTTACTCAGCATCCAACGGGCAGGATTTCGGTATGAAAGAAACCGACCGGATCATCTCTAAGTTGGATATCAATACAACACAAACGTTGCTATTGTTCACAAATAAGGGAAATTATCTGTATCTTCCAGTCCATGAACTTCCTGATATCCGTTGGAAAGACATGGGACAACACGTGGCAAACATAGTTCCAATTGACCGAGATGAGTCGATTATAAAAGCAATACCTGTGAGCAATTTCGAGGACCCTAAATTCTTGTTGTTCGTCACACGTAATGGGATGGTCAAGAAAACGGAGCTGAGTGCCTACAAAGCACAACGCTACTCTAAGCCATTAATGGCAGTAAACCTTAAAGGCGATGACCAGGTAGTCGATGTACATCTAACAGACGGCGCTCAGGATATCTTCTTGGCAACGAGAAGCGGATATGGACTTTGGTTTACCGAAGAGGAAATTAATGTCGTAGGCGCCCGTGCAGCAGGGGTGAAGGGCATTAATTTGAAAGATAGTGATTTTGTTGTGAGCGGCTTAGTATTTGAGAAAGAATCAAAGGCCATGTTGTTTATCGCCACCCATCGCGGTGCCGTGAAGAAATTGAAAATTACTGAGTTTGATAAAGCCACACGAGCTAAACGCGGGCTTGTCATGCTGCGTGAAGTAAAAAATAATCCGCATCAGATAGCAGCAGTCGATCTTGTGGAGCCTTCAAGTTTCATTTATGTTCAAACTGAAAAAGGTACGGTGGAGAAGTTAGCAGCCGCATCTTACCGTAACAATGACCGCTATTCAAACGGATCCTTCGTCCTAGATCAACAGGAAGCAGGAGATGTAGTAGAAATGTGGGTTGAGACGGAAGAGGAAGTTCTAGGTAAGGAAAAATAATATAAAGTTAGTTTATTGACCGCTTTTCTGCGTTGGATTTTGCGTAGAGGGGCGGTTTTTTTGTGTGGTTTTGGGTAAGAGTGTACATGAAAAAGGGAATTAGGGTTTACTGGATTAATATTATGTAAACTAATTAAGTGATTAACTATGAAAACTGTAGAACCTTAAAACTAAGAGGTAGAAGTAAGCTTGGGAAATGTATAAGTAGATTCGGGAAATGTAGAAGGTTGGAGTTTTAAGGTAGAAGGTCAGAATAAAAGGGTAGAACAGTTCAAAAATGACCAGACTCTCCAGTTAAAAAATTGTTTCTGTAACAGAAGAGGATGGAATACCTGATATAATGTGGAGTAATAATGCTCCAAGAAACATTAATCCAAGTCTTTATACAAGCATATCTATCGTAAAGGTCTAATAATATAGTGAAGAAAAGAGAGGGGATGGATTATGAAGCCAGTATTACTAGTTGTAGATGTTCAAAAAGGGTTTGACGATCCAGCATGGGGTCAACGCAATAATTTAGATGCTGAAGATAGAATGCTAGAACTTATGAAAGCGTGGAGACAAAGAGAGTTTCCTATTATTCACGTTCAACACGTATCTCAAGACCCAAATTCTAAACTGCATCCCAGCAACCCTGGATTTGCTTTAAAACCGGGATTTGAGCCGATGGAAGACGAATATTTTATCCGTAAAAATGTGAACAGTTGTTTTATCGGAACACAATTGGACAGCTATCTAAAGAAAAATGGCTATCAAACACTGATTGTCATTGGTTTGACCTCCAATCATTGCATATCGACTACAGTAAGAATGGCTGGAAATCTCGGGTATAGAACGTATGTTTGTAGTGATGCAACTGCAGCATATGAGGCTGTTTCTTATGACGGTTTGAAGTTATCAGCTGAAGACGTACATCGCCACGCCTTATCCTCATTACACCAAGAATTTGCAGAGGTTACTACAACTAGAGAAGTGGTGAAATTGATTCAACAGCAAACAATAATGAATTAATAAAAACAACGCCAAAGCAAAGTGGCGTTGTTTTTTCAATAATGAGTCCGATCAACTTTTTTACGCCAATTCATAAAAGGTTGCAAGGAGTTTACTAGTGGTAAATGGATAAAGGGGAGCGTTCGATTTGCAGGATCAAGTTGCACTTCACGGTAGATAAATTCATCATCAAAATGAATGGAGGCTGCGTCTTTTCGATCTGCAGCAAAATATACGGTTGGAATCCTGGACCAATAAATAGCACCAAGACACATCGGGCAAGGTTCACAGCTGCTATAAAGTATACAATCTGTAAGCTCAAAGGTTTGTAAACTTTGACAAGCCTTCCGTATAGCCATAACTTCAGCATGTGCAGTTGGATCGAGATTACTTGTCACTCTGTTGACACCTTCGGCAATAATCTGATTGTTCCTTGTAATAACTGCGCCAAAGGGACCGCCATTTTCTTTAACATTTTGTACAGCCAAGTCAATGGCACGGTGAAGGAAGAATTCATGCAAGTGCTTTTCCAAAGAAACACCTCCACAGAAAGGGATTTCTAACATCTTATTGCGTTATTTTAGAGTTAATACGCAAAAGGAATAAATACTTATAAATATAAAAGGACAGGATTAATGGACAAAGCCAATAAAAGGATGCGGTAATAATGTTATGTAAACTTATAATATAAAGAGATACCAGAAGTTTAAGATTAATGAATAATAGATCCAATAAATTAAGAATAAAGAAATCTAATTTTTCAAGCCAGAAACACTTGGTTTGGATTAAGGTTCTAGATTTGATATAAATGATTAATAGTTTGTAGAAAAATACATTTTAGATTAACAAATAGTTAAACTGCTGAATTTAATCATTTTTACTAATTTCGTCTCACTATCATAAGTTTACTTTGTTTTTGATACAAAACAGCTAAATTTATATGACTTCCTATAATAAGTGTTATGTCGACCGCCGAGAAAATAAAAGATTAGAGGAGTATTAGGTTACTCCTCTGCTTTCAAATATTTATATTTTTGTTGTGATTTCAATACTTGCAAATCGATCATCAGTTTTTACCCAATTCTCTAACTGCTCAACAGAAATATTTGCATGTAAACGTGCTTTTTCTATGGAGTTGTGAAACTCTAACTCTTTAAGGAATACTCTTTGCTTAGTTGGTTTTTTTGCTGCTTTGTTTATTAACTGTTCAGCTAATAATTCTTCTTTATTGTAAATATCAAATTTTCTTTTCAGATATAATCCTTTATCATTGTATTTCCAGTCGCCAAATTGTTTTATGGTCTTTTTGCCGCTTATGTAAATCCTGAAGTGATTATCTTTACTTGTAATTATTGGGTCGAACTCTTTGTCGTCAAGTATATCTCTTAAATCTAAAATAAAGGAATATGAACCTCCAACAAAATTTATCATATTAACTTTTTTGTATATACTTCCATCCCCATCAAAATAACCTCTTACAAAATGATGCATATATTCTTCTGGTACATGAGGAAATTCAACAGTTTTAGACTTGTTTGGTGTTAGGCCGTGAATATTCATCAAGTCATCTTTAATGATTTTGCTGTTTATATTAAGAAAGTGTACACCATTATTATATTCCCCAATGGGATGATTAGATTCCATTTCATGCCGTATTTGATCAAGAATCTCAATTTCCTTTTGAGCAAAACTTACTGTTTGTCCTTCTCCACTAACTACTCCATCCGCCAAGAAAAACCCTAATATATATGCCATGTTCGGTGACCAGTGCTTAAAATAATCCTCATTTATATGATACTTCCTTTTCCAATGTCCCCTTGGCCGCAACTCTACATTATTCTTCTTAAGAATTTGTGTAATTCTTCGGCTAGATACATTCCCTGCAATTGCGATCTCAGTGGTACTCATGCCATCTTCATACATTTTAATAATTTCTAGGAGGTCTAAGGTGATTTTTCTATTTCGCATCTGCTTCATATGTTCCCCTTCCTCTCCTGTAGGTCTAATTACTTATAATATTATTATACGAACATTTGTTCCTAAGTGCAAATAATAGCACTTTCCCCTATAAAAAAAGAAAAAACCGCCCATCACTGAGCAGTTTTTCCCTCCATATCCATCAACTTTATCGTTAACACAACGGCCCCCAACACCATCACTCCCCCAATCCACGGAATATGGATCAGACCTATGGAATCCACGATAATCCCACCTAATAAGGAACCGATGGCAATACCAACATTAAATGCTGCGATATTGAGCGCAGAAGCGACGTTTACTGCAGAAGGTACATATTTTTCCGCCAGGTTCACGACCAATACCTGCAGTCCAGGTACATTCATAAATGCAAACATTCCCATCAAGAAGATCACCATCAACCCTACAACTTTATATGGTGCTGCAAAGGTCAGCGCCACTAAAATGACGGTTTGCAAAATAAACATCCACATAAGTGCCTTCAAAGGGTTCTTATTTGATGCTTTACCGCCAATTACATTCCCTAAAGCAACAGCGATTCCATAAACAAGTAAGATACCACTCACCCATCTAGCACTAAATCCTGTCACGTTTTCTAAAAGTGGTGTCAGGTAAGTGAAGGCCACGAAAGTTCCACCATACCCTAAGGCGGTTATCGCAAAAGCCATCAACAGTTTACTGTTTTTCAATACATCAAGTTGCTCGCGTAACGTTGATGGTGGTGCTTCTTTTAAATTGCGTGGAATTAGAATTGCACTTGCTATTGCTCCAATCACTCCCAACAAAGCAACGCCCCAAAACGTTGCTCTCCAGCCAAACATTTGCCCAATGAATGTCCCGAGTGGTACACCTGTTACCGTCGCCACTGTCAGGCCTGTAAACATCAAGGCAATAGCGCTGGCTCTTTTGTCAGCAGGAACAAGATCTGCAGCAATGGTTGCCCCTATTGAAAAGAAGATTCCGTGTGAGAAAGCTGTGATAAACCTTGCTGCCAATAGTAATTCATAGCTGCTGGATAAAGCTGCTACCGTATTACCAATAATAAATACAACCATAAGTGAGATGAGAAGTGTCTTCCGATTCATTTTATTAGTGAGAGCTGTTAATACTGGTGCTCCTACTGCAACACCCATCGCATAACCCGAGATTAACAATCCGGCCATTGTGATAGAGATGTTAAGATCATTTGATATCGTTGACAATAAGCCAACTGGTACAAATTCTGTAGTGCCAATTCCAAAAGCACTAATTGCTAATGCTAACAAAGCTAACGTACTATACTTCTATTTGTTTTAGCATGATTTATAGAAACTGCTTGTGAATTCATCATAAATGCCTCCTTCATAAAATGCGGATTACCATTGGCGCCATTTGGTAACCTTACGAGTTCTTATTATGAAGGCGGTTGTCTATAAATGTAAGTACGCACTTTAAAGTGAGGTAGGCACCTGGAAGTACCCTATTTACCTTTAAGAACATGGTGGTATAATGAGTGAAATAAATACCTTATAAAGAAGGGGTCCTTTATGAAGAAATACAATATTCCAGTGGAAGCTGCATTGGAAGTGATCGGTGGCAAGTGGAAAGTAGTGATCCTGTGTCACCTTATAAAAAGTAAAAGACGAACAAGCGAACTCAAAAGACTAATGCCTACTATTACGCAAAAGATGCTCACACAACAACTTAGAGAACTTGAGTCTGATGGTGTTGTTAACCGCATTATTTATAATCAGGTTCCTCCTAAAGTCGAGTATGAGTTAACTGAATACGGCTGGTCCCTGAAGCCTGCTTTGGACATGCTTTGCGCATGGGGGGAACATCATATAGAGAAAACCTCGCCAAATAATGAGTTAGTAAATTAACCCCCTTTCTGCATGGAAAGAGGGTTTTTTTCTCTCCCGTCTATCAAAAAATACAAAAACCCAACAATATTATTGGGTTTAGTCTTCTCTCTTCTTCTTTTCATGAACACTTAACTCTTCTGAGAACTCTGTTTGTAGTTCCATCGATTGAGCTTCCCTCTTCGATTGCTTTCTCGGGTGATCCGGGAAAACACTTTTGACAAGGTATAGATGAAAGAACACTTCAAAAACAGTGATCGTTAATGCTGCAATCGCAGATGGCAATAAAAATCCGCCACTTAAATTGGTCAAGATATATACCATAAAGGCTATAGCGGCAAAGTTAAATGCAAAGTCAAAAACAGCAGCAAATGTATAGTTTGTTCTAGGCAATACTATATCATCCACTACAAAGTACGAAAGAGTAACAAGAATAACGGTTGTCAAAAGGATATCTAGGAAAGAGATCTCAGCAAACTGATTCAAGAAAAAGGATAGGATTAAAAAGCTGGCGATGAACTTGATCAAGATCGGCATAAAATGCTTCATTTTTTTCACTCCTTTTCTCTTGTAGATTGCTCGATGAAAAGGTGTTTTATACAAGGAAACCCCCTCGTAATAATAACGAGGGGGCACATCAACATTATCCTGCTATATCACGATTGCGAAATCCTATAAAACCTACCAATGTTAATGCAATGGCAATAAAAATAAGAATCGCAAGGGTTAAATAGCTGACCTCTTCCACCGGTATCTGCGGAATATGTCCGTATGGCGATAAATTTGCCATCCATTCTGGCAGCTTAAGCATGCTACCTAGATAAACCACAAAAAATGAGTAGCCCAGTACAAGCCATGTGAGACCTGTCAAGTTAGGCTTTATTCCAATTGTGGCAACCCCGATTCCGGTCATAATCCACAAAGCAGGCAAATAGACAAGACCCGCCTTTAAAAACGACTGTAATGATATAGGTTCATCCATAACTGAATCTGCTGCCACCCACAAACCTAAAATAGCCAAGGTTAGCATAATAAAGCCAAAGATGAGAGACAACAGCATATAACTTCCCAGTAGCTTAGATCTTGACACACTTTTCGAAAGAATCGGCTCCAGTTGCCCCCTCTTCTCCTCTCCTTTTAGTTTTAGAAGAAACATGATGGGAGGAACAGTACAAAGCATCGAAATAATAGCCATGAGCATAGTCATAAACTGTTCGGTTAACGTATATCCTTCGACAGGTGGTAACATTTCAGCCATCATTTCATTACTTGCAAAGAAAGACTCTAGGTCCCCAAGCACCGAACCATAAGATACACCTAAGATGAACATTCCGATCGCCCAAGCGATGATTCCTGTCCGCTGGAGCCTGAACGCCAACCCGAAAGGACTACTCAAGAAACGTGATGCGTGCCTTTTACCTGGCTTTGTTGGAATGAAACCAGACCCAAGATCACGCATGGCATGTAAGTACAACGCAGTCATCGCAATAAATATGGAACTACCTATTGTTAGAAAAACCGGCCACCAATAATTGTTGACGTAAACCTCGGTCCCCAATATCCACCCTAGAGGGGAGATCCATGACAAAGCTTCATTACTTACATCCCCTACCGCACGAATCAAGTAGGAAAATGCAAGGACGGTGAATGATAAACCAATTGTCCCACGCGAATTTGAAGACAGTTGTGCAAGCAGAAGCGTAATACCTGTGAAAAATATCCCTGTAGCACCTAGTGCGGCACCATATAAAAAGGAACCACTTAAATCGATGCTTTCAATTCCCAATGAAAATAAGCTAACCGCAATCAAAATGGTCAATAAGGCATTTGTAGCTATCATAACAACTAATGTAGCAGTAACAGTACTTAATCGACCTACTGGCAAGGAACGAATCAGCTCAACGCGCCCTTCCTCCTCGTCATTCCGTGTATGACCAGTAACAAGCATGATACTCATGATTGCAACCACAATGGCTGTAAATAGAAGCATCTGGTGCGCCATCATAGGTCCTTCCGTATAGTTCTCCAATCCATATCCTTTACCGACCATGGCAGTCATTGCAGGATTTTTCATCGTTTCAGCCATTGCTTGCCTTTCCTGGTCATTCGCATACAAGCCGGCAAAAGAAGTGGCAGTTAATATAGTCATTAATGTAATGGATATCAGCCAAATCGGAATGCGAATTTTATCCCGTTTCAAAATGAAGAAAATAAGGCTACCCGTATTACTAAAACGCTGTCTCCACATTAGGCTTCCCCTCCCGCTCCCATTTTGGAAGTGCCGCCGCCTTCATAATGACGCATAAACAAATCTTCTAGTGTAGGTGGAGAACTCTCTAATTTAATAAGACCGAACCCGCTAACATGCTTCATGACTTCTGCTAGTTCTTCAGCGTCTACCTGAAAAGATAATGCATCGTCCCTCTGTTCCACCTCATGTACTCCTTTTAAAGAGCCAATATCCAGTACAGGCTCTGTTGTTTCGATAAGAAGGTTTGTTCTTGTTAAATGTCTCAACTCTTGTAACGTTCCTGTTTCAATGATTTTTCCTTGTCGGATGATTCCAACACGGTCACAGAGCTTCTCAACTTCAGAGAGGATATGGCTTGAGAGAAGTACGCTCTTTCCGGCAAGCTTAGCCTCTAAGACACATTCCTGAAAAACCATTTCCATTAACGGATCAAGTCCTGAAGTAGGTTCATCTAATATATAGAGATCTGCATTAGAAGCAAAAGCTGCAACTAACGCTACTTTTTGCCGATTTCCTTTAGAATAGGTTCTGCATTTCTTGGTAGGATCCAGTTTAAATCTTTCAATTAGCTCTTCTCTTCTCCCCCTGTCGCTCCCTCCACGTAGTTTCATGAATAGATCAATGACCTCTCCTCCAGTTAGGTTTGGCCATAATGTCACATCACCGGGTACATAGGCTATGCGTTTATGAATCTCTACAGCATCCTTCCAGGCATCAAGTCCAAATATCTTTGCTTCCCCCTGTGTAGCTTTCAGAATGCCCAATAATATACGAATTGTGGTGGATTTCCCCGCTCCATTTGGTCCAATAAAGCCATAGACCTCTCCGCTGTTAACATTTAGATTAACCCCGTCCAACGCAGTGAATTTCCCGAAAGTTTTACATAAATTTTTAGTCTCTAATATGGTCATGAAAGACCCTCCCTCATTCTACAGGATAAATCATACAGAAAAGAAAAATATGAAATATTTTAACTTACATAGTTCATAATATATATAAAATAATCCTTTGACAAGAGTTTATGAACTTTTTTATTTGTTTTATTACATATTTTTGATTAAAATAAAAGAGAGGTGAAAAATGATGGACGGTTTTCAACGACGGAGGGAACAAAAGAAACAAGATATCCTAGAAGCAGCCTTGGCACTTTTTATGGAGTATGGAGTTCAGAAAGTATCCATATCCGAAATAGCGCAAAAGGCCAATGTTTCCCAAGTAACAATCTATAATTATTTCGAAAGCAAACACAAATTAACAAGTGATGTGTTTGGTTATTACATAAATAAAACTTCTGACGACTTTGAAAAACTCATTCATAGCGACATTCCATTCCCAGAAAAAATCAAACAAATTATCTTCAATAAAAAAGAAATCTCAAAACAGATTCATGAAGAATTTTATCACTTTATGATGAAGGAATATGCAACTGAAGGTAATATCATTGAGAAAATCTATGTAGAAAAAGCACTTCCCTATTTTGCGAAGCTGTTTGAGGAAGGGAAAGAACAAGGGTATGTTGATCCAAACCTATCCCAAGAAGCAATTCTTTTCTATGTACAGATGTTGAAAGATTATATGCAAAGAGAAGAGGTTTATCAAAAAGTGCTTCCGTTAACAGAAGATATTACGAACATCTTTTTTTACGGCATTATCGGCAAAAAAGAGTAAAAACAGGCTCCCTCTAGTGAGGTACCTGTTTTTTTTATATTATCCCTTTTTAATTACCTCATCGATAATTCCGTATTCCTTTGCTTCACCTGCACTCATAAAATTATCTCTGTCTGTATCCCGCTCAATCTTTTCAATTGGCTGTCCGGTATAATCAGCAATCATCTTATGAAGGTCATCCTTTAACTTCAGGATTCTACGAGCTGATATTTCAATATCTGTCGCCTGGCCTCTTGCACCACCGAGCGGCTGATGAATCATAATTTCACTGTTCGGTAATGCCAATCTCTTCCCTTTCGTTCCAGCCATTAGGAGCATTGCGCCAAAAGAAGCGGCCATTCCGATGCAGATAGTTCGAACGTCTGGTTTGATATAGTGCATCGTATCAAGGATAGCAAAACCAGCGGTAGTAGATCCGCCTGGGCTGTTAATATAGATGGATATGTCCTTTTCCGGGTCATCGGCGGCTAAAAATAGTAATTGGGCAACGACGCTATTTGCGATCTGATCATTGATTTCATCCCCAATCATGATAATGCGGTCTTTCAGCAAGCGCGAGTAAATATCATAAGAACGCTCTCCTCTGCTTGATTGTTCAATAACATAAGGTATCGTATTCATGTTCATATCCTCCTTTATTAGGCAACACAGTTAAATGCATTTGTAGGAGTGTGAGTAGGTAGTGAGTACGTCGTGACATTATCATGGAAGATAGCCGGAAGGGCATCAATGAGCACTCCTGGATCTTCTTCCTGCAGACTTTCCTTAAATAAATGTGGCAATAATTCCTTTTCCTCTTCGCTCCAAAGGCTTTCTATAAGGTCAGAATTTGGTGGCTCTTTTTTGTTCATTCTTTTTCTGGTTCGGTGTAAAGCTGCTTTTACCGCTCCTTCAGTTGTTCCCAGTATGTCGGCAATTTCAGCAGATTGAAAGTCAAATGCTTCTGTAAGGAAAAAAATCACTGCCTGTTTTGGCGTAGTATGTGTAAGAAGTGTATCTGTAATGATGAGGGCTTTTTCCATATGATGCTGATACACCTCTTCTTTAAGAACATCCTGCAATATTTCCTTTTGTCGTCTACGGACAATATCAATCCACTTGTTGTAAGCAACTTTTTTAAGCAGACCTTGGCTAATGACAGCAGGATGAGAGTAATGCTGAATGGTCTTGGCCATCGTTTCCTGTGCGAGATCATTTCCATCCCATTCGTTTTTTGTGAGAAAAAGGCAATATCGAAGTAATTTATGGTAATGGCCTTGCAGGTACTCTTCCTCGGAAAAATCAGTCTCAACTAACATTCTATTCTTAGCATTTTTCACTGAGCAACACTCCTTTACTCCACTCTATTATCTAAACGTTTCATTAGCCCCTTAAGATACGGGGTACTGTAAATTATTTTTTGAAGTATGTATATGTAAACATACTGTAAAGAAAAATACCCCCACAAACTCGATCGTTTTCATTAATATTATATATACAATACATAACCAAATATCAGTATGTTCATGGGAGGTAACTATGCAAACATATGTAAAGGATTCTTTATTGGAATGGAAAGAAGAAATGCTAAAGCAGAAGAAAGAGATTGATGATGAATATGAAAAAGTGAAGTCAGATCTTCAATTATATTCTATTAAGTTCAGTATTACGAAACAAGTGATACAATCGACGATAAATGATGAAATCATCGACAACATCAAAGAATCGTATCACAAACCATATGAAGAGAAATTCAATGAACTGAAACAATACATAAAAGAATTAGATGAGAAAAGAAAAGTGTTTCAAATGTTTGTAGATAAAATCGACAAAGTTAGTGAGACTGAGATGATCGAGAAATAGTTTGGATTGGGCTGTTGGGAACTCCTGTGTAATTGGTATTCCCGACAGCCCTCCTTCTTTATTGTGGATGTACCATTTTACTCGGATCAACGAAAGCATCAAATTCTTCTTCTGTTAGTAGTTCCAATTTGAGAGCGGCTTCTTTTAATGTCGTCCCCTCCTTGTGTGCAAGCTTAGCAATGGATGCTGCTTTTTCATACCCTATATAAGGATTTAAGGATGTTACTAGCATCAATGAATTTTGTAGGTTTAAGGCTATTTTTTCAAGATTAGGTTCCATCCCGCATACACATTTGTCGTTAAAGCTGTTCATGCTGTCTGTCAAAAGTGTAACCGATTGAAGAAAATTGTAAATAATGACCGGCTTAAACACATTTAATTCAAAATTCCCTTGACTTGCTGCAACCCCAATCGTTACATCATTCCCCATCACCTGCGTTGCCACCATCGTCAATGCTTCACTTTGAGTTGGGTTGACTTTACCGGGCATGATGGAGCTGCCAGGTTCATTTTCAGGAATGATTATCTCTCCGATCCCGCTTCTAGGACCACTTGATAGCCATCTTACATCATTCGCGATCTTCATCAAATCTGCAGCAAGTGCCTTTAATGCTCCATGTACATATACAACCTGATCATGACTCGTTAAAGCATGAAATTTATTCTTTGCAGATGTGAAATCTTTCCCAGTCAGCCTTGTGATTTCTTCCGCTACCATTTGCCCAAAATCAGGATGTGCATTTATACCTGTACCTACTGCTGTACCCCCAATTGCCAGTTCTTTCATATGAGGTAGGCTTTCTAAAATCATCATCTCCCCTTTTTCGAGCATATGATGCCATCCGCTAATTTCTTGGCCCAGTGTCAGCGGGGTCGCATCTTGTAAGTGGGTTCTTCCTATTTTAATAACATCCCTAAATTCATCTGACTTTTGAAGCAAGGTCTCTTTTAGTCTCGTTAGCGCTGGAAGGAGTCTTTCCTCCACGGCTAACACGCCGGCAATATGCAGGGCAGTCGGGAATGTGTCATTGGAGCTTTGTGACATGTTCACATCGTCATTTGGATGTATCAGGTCCGCTCCTCCGCTCTCCGTTAAAAGTTGGTTTGCCCTATTAGCAATCACTTCGTTTACATTCATATTGGATTGTGTCCCGCTTCCCGTTTGCCACACAACAAGTGGGAAATGCTCATCCCATTTTCCGGTTATTATCTCCTCAGCAACGGCTGTAATTGCTTGTGTTTTATCGGTAGAGAGTTTGTTTAATTTATGATTACTTTTTGCCGTTGCTTTTTTTAATAGAGCAAAAGCGTGAATAATCTCTATTGGCATTTTCTCAGCACCAATAGCGAAATTTTCGATACTTCTTTGAGTTTGGGCACCCCATAGCTTATTCTTTGGAACTTTTATTTCTCCCATTGTATCTTTTTCAATCCGGTAATCCATGTATGTACTCTCCTTTCTGCTCATTACTTACTATTAACCTTTATTGTTTAAAGGAAAACGTATGCTTTTCAGATAAGTATTTCTTTATAGGCAAAAAAATAACCTGTTCCTCATTTGAGAAACAGGCTAACTTACTATTTATTAGTTTGTAACTTCTTCTTTGATGGCATCCATTCTTTTGCTTACTTCTTCTTCTGTTAGACCGTGCTCAATGATATACCGGTTTCTTGGGTCTACACGGCATTCATGGGAGCAACTGCGCAAGTATTTGTGTTCGTTTTCCTCAGAGCTCAGTATTTTCTTATTGCACTCAGGGTTTGCGCAGTTTACATAGCGCTCGCAAGGTTCACCGGAAAAGTGGTCCTTCCCGACTACAACATGTTCTTTTTGATTGATTGGAACACTGATGCGCTCATCAAATACGTAGCATTGTCCATCCCATAGTTCTCCTTGCACTTCAGGGTCTTTCCCGTAAGTGACAATTCCTCCATCCAGCTGGGAAACATCCTCAAAACCTTCTTCAAGCAGCCATCCAGAGAACTTTTCACAACGTACTCCGCCAGTACAATACGTCAGAATCTTTTTGCCTTCAAAATTCTTCTTGTTTTCTTTAATCCATTGAGGAAGCTCTTTGAATGTATTGATGTCAGGTTTGACTGCACCACGGAAATGTCCAAGATCGTACTCATAATCATTACGAGCATCGATTACAACTGTATCTTCGCTTTGTAATGCTTCCAACCATTCTTTTGGTTTTAAATGCTTTCCTGTTGTTTTGCGGGGATCGATATCATTTTCCAGGCGTAATGTTACCAATTCCGGACGATAACGGACCTTCATTTTAGGGAATGCATGTTCAGATACTTCATCTACTTTATAAATGATATCTGAGAATAGGGGATGTGCATTCATATGCTCGATATAAGCGTCTGTTTGCTCGATCGTACCTGAAACTGTACCGTTAATCCCTTCTTGTGCAATCAATACTCGGCCTTTCAATCCTAGCTCTTTACAGAATTCCAGATGTTCTTGAGTGACCTCTTCAGGATTCTCAATATCTACATATTTATAATACAATAATACTCTATAGTCTTGACTCATCATTATCACCAATACCTTTATTAAATTTATCTATTTACATAGTTGACATAAATGTTTCTTTATATAAGAAGTTACAACATATTACTATATCAAAAATAATGGGATTGTGACAAGCTTTTATTACTTTAATATGAAGGTGACCTATTAAGTCATTTGTTTTTGGTGGAAATGTATTGATTAACTTTGGGATAAAGGGTATATTTTACACAAATGTAGGCGTTTTCAGTCTATTTTTCGAAACGTTTCACTAAAATCATTAAGAAGGAGTTGTTCATATTTGAAAAGATTGTTTGGGTTATTTTTAATAGCCATTGTGTTTGTTGATGCGGTTCTTTATTTTACAAGCACTCCGGTAAGGACTACCACTCAACCAAAAAATGGAATGGAAAAAGAACTATTGGAAACTGCTGAAAAAACGTTTCGATTTTTTGGAGATTATACAGATTCTGAAACAGGGCTTACTATGGATCGTGTTGACTTTGAGCAGGATGAAACGAAAGCGGAACATACCTCTCCAACGAATATTGCCATGTATATGTTAGGGATGGTTTCTGGTGTGGAACTTGGATTCATATCCAAAAAGGACGCCGAGCAAAAGCTTGAAAAAACTTTGCGCACACTAAACGAAATGGAAACTTGGAATGGACTTTATTACAACTGGTACTACACTCAGGATGGCACGCAAAAAAAAGATTGGGGACAGTTTATCTCTAGTGTTGATAATGGTTGGTTGACTGCAGGGTTAATGGTAACCGGGCAGTATTTTGAAGGGTTAAAAGACTTAACAGATCCTCTCGTGGAGCAAATGGATTATTCTACCCTTTATGACCCATCAGTTGGTCATCTACATGGAGGATATGATAAGGAACAAGAAAGTCTCACCCCTCACCATTACGGGATGTTATATACCGAGCCGCGAGTGGCAAGTTACCTTGCTATCGGAAAAGGAGATGTACCTGAGGAACATTGGTGGAAGTTGTACCGAACTTTTCCGCCAGAGTTTGATTGGCAATCTCAAACACCGACGGGATCTATGGTGGACTACGACGGCATAAAAGTTTATCAAGGAGTCTACGAATATGACGGAATCAAATATGTACCAAGCTGGGGAGGCAGCATGTTTGAAGCGTTGATGCCAAGCCTTGTCATGAAGGAAAATGAACTTGGTGTGAATGCCTTAGGCTTAAATAATCTGCATCATGTTCAAGGTCAAATCCGCTATGCGGAAGAAAATGAGTTGGATGCTTGGGGCTTTTCCCCTGCAGCAATCCGCAATAATTATGGAGAGTTTGGAGCGACTGTATTAGGAACAGAAGGTTATGAGGATAAAGGTATTGTAACTCCCCATGCCAGCTTTCTTGCTTTAGAGCATGCTCCTGATGAAGTCTATGACAATCTTAAAAAACTGCAAGATATGGGAGTCTATGGAGAAGATTACGGCTATTATGATACAGTCAATCTTCAAACAGGAGAAGTTGCACATACTTACTTATCTTTGGACCAGGGAATGATTTTGACCGCTATCACCAATTATTTAAAGAAAGGTGTCCTCAGGGATTATTTTCATCAAGATCCGATTGGAGAAAGACCTGAACACTTATTAGAAGTCGAGGATTTTGGTATCAGGGATTAAACATAAAAAGAGCCCCATCTTGGCGGCTCTTTTTATGTTTCTATCAAGCTATTTTATTGTACCGATATATGATAAAGAATTCACTTCTGCAGAATCATAGGAACCTTCTAGTATTTTTCTAATATCTTCAAGCATCGTCGGGAGGTCCACATCTTCACCTTTTTTTCCGGAGAATGGTTCTGCAACAAAGAAAGGCTGGGTTAGGTATGCCTCTAATCTTTCCCCTCTCTTATATGTTTGGATTTCAGTTTCAGGGAGTAGATCCATTCCTCTGACTTGAACAAGTGAGCGTAATTCACGGTACCGTCTAAGAAGTTTTTGTGAGCGTTGTTGTATTGTTAAGTGGTGTTGATCTAAGTGAGCACCTTCTAAAACAGATGAGGTGGATTGTAAGGGATTAATAGCAGGATATTTGTGTCTTGCTGCAAGGTCTGCATCAAATTGCCATAACGTTTCTAAAGGTCCATAAGGAAGGTCTTCGTCCACTACCTGACCACTTAAATCAAGAAGGAAGGTTGTAACTGTATTCATTCCTATCTTTTCTAGTTTGTTGTGAAGGTCTTGAATGTTCCCATTCGCTACATGGCCGCGGTCAGCAGTGAAAATAATATCTTTATTTGGTCCAAGTTCCATGATTTTTTGGTAAGCATCTTCTATTGTAATAACAGTGAAATCTACATGTTCAAGAATCTCCTCGACTTCGGGATGCTCCCCCTTAGGTAAAAGCATAATAGAAGTGTATCCATCTCGTTTAAGACGGTAATACAATTCCGCTAGAACCACAAGTTGCCCCATGCCTGGCCTTGCTACGAGACCGTTAGTTCCTCCTTTAGTTAATGGAGCCAATAAATCGATTGCTTTAATTTTCGTTTCAATCATATCGACTTTCTCCCCTCTCAATATCAACTCATCCAAGCTACACTCTGCTAATTCTGCAAGTGCGATAATGGTACGCACCTCTGCTCTTCCAACTGGAATTTTGCCTGTGCAAAGATTTGAAACGGTGGCGGGTCTTAAGCCCACAGATTTAGCTGCACTCGTTAGGTTTGGGACCTTTCTCCGCAATAAAGCAACATTCAATCTTACATTTTCCATTATTTTCACCTCCTGTTACTTTATAGAGTAATCGATATTCTGTTTGAAAGCAACAAAAAATTACGCTTGAAGGTAACAATTATTACTTTTTAGCCGCGATTGTTTGGATTGTAACTTTTCGGACGCTGATTGTAACTATTTCTTTAGTGATTGTAACTTTTTCGAAGGTTATTGTGACTTTTATAGGGTTCATTGTGATATTTCGGATTGTGAATTAAAAAACCACGAAAAAAAGAGCAGCCACCTAAGCTGCTCTCTCTCCCTCATTCAAATCCTTATCAAACATCCAACTCCATATCCGTCGATGCTTTACTGTTATATACAGAGGTATCAAGGTCATTCGTCACCTTACTCGTCAGTACACCTGCGGTCATACTGCCGCTTACATTCACTGCCGTACGCCCCATATCAATAAGTGGTTCTACAGAAATCAACAAACCTGCCAGTGCAATCGGTAAGTCCATTGCTGAGAGCACAAGAATCGCTGCAAATGTTGCACCGCCTCCTACTCCCGCTACCCCAAACGAGCTGATAGCAACGATGACAATCAACATGAACAGGAAGGATGGATCTAATGGATTTATTCCTACAGTCGGCGCGATCATTACTGCAAGCATGGCTGGATAAACACCCGCGCAACCATTTTGACCGATGGATAATCCAAAGGAACCGGCGAAATTGGCAATTCCATCTGACACACCGAATTCTTTAGTCTGAGTCTTAATATTCAATGGTAAAGCTCCAGCACTTGTGCGCGAAGTAAAGGCAAACGACAGAACTGGAATTGCTTTACGCACATATGTCAACGGATTCAAGCCGGCAATCGCTAAAAGAATTAAATGGATACCGAAAACAATTGCCAGAGCCACATAGGAAGCTGCTACAAATTGCCCGAGTTTAGCAATGGCTCCGTAATCACTTGTTGCGGTAACCCTGGTCATTAACGCTAATACCCCATAAGGAGTCAGTCGAAGAATCAATGTCACAACTCTCATGATGATGGTATAGAATGTATCCACTATTTTTGCGAAGGATTCTGCCTGTTCAGGGTTTTTGCGTCTTACCCCTAAGTAAGCTATCCCGATAAATGCGGCAAAGATAACTACTGCTATGGTAGAAGTGGAACGTGCACCTGTGAAATCAAGAAACACATTGGATGGAATGAAGTCCAGCATCTGTTGCGGGAATGTCTTGGATGCAAGGTCCCCCGCTCGCTGTTCCATCTGCTCTCCTCTGACTGTTTCCGCTTCTCCTTGCTCAATTTGTATTGCTTCTAAATCGAAGACAAGTGTGGTACCGATACCAACCGCAGCTGCTACTGCTGTCGTACCAATCAAGATACCTATAATTAACGCGCTGATCTTACCGATGTTACTCTTTAAAGTTAGTCTTGTGAAAGCGGCAATGATACTGATGAACACTAACGGCATTACAATCATCTGCAGAAATTTCACATAACCCGAACCTACAATGTTGAACCAGTCGATGGATCCACTCAATACTTCTGAACCTGATCCATAAACAAACTGAAGTCCAAGACCAAAAACAATCCCAATTCCTAAAGCGGAGAAAACCCGCTTAGAAAAAGAAACGCCTTTCTTTTGCATCGTATAGAGCCCAAAGCAAAGTAAAAGTAATAAAATAATATTAAGTACAATAAACAAAGTATCCATACACTCTCCCCCTTCTTTCTTAATTAAATACTTTAATCCACTAAAACCGCCCTGTCAAGTAGGAATTGGATAAAGAAGAATAACTTTCCATGGAAAAATTATTCTCTGTTATAGTGTATTTAGCTTATTCTCATACATGCCCATCAAACAAAAAAAGAGGCTGTCCTTTTTACTGGACAACCTCATTACTATTATTGTTCTTTGTCTACCATTGCTTCAAATGCTGCGGAAACTTCATTGAACTCTTCGTCGGTTTCAATTTCGGATAACTCGCCATCCTCTTCTACTTTCAAGAAGAAAATGTCGACGTCGCCAGTCGTTTCTTTTGCTATCTCATCCACAAAACCAACTGCCACGTATACAGAATCAGCTACGTCCATTGTGCCAAGTACCTCAAGTTCTTGTTCTTGATCATTCTCATCCGTCACAATAAAAATATCTCCTACTTCTATCTTTTCCATTTTTCTATCTCCCTTCTTTTACTATTCGCTCTTGTAAGTCTTTTCCTTGTACTCTTCATTCTATACACGTACAGGACCTACTTATCTTAACACACTGCGCTCATGTATTATATGGAGAATGGCATCAAATAAAAACGAGCCTTCATCGCAATGATGAAAGCTCGTTTTTTAGTGTGTTTTTAAAGGAACAAGCCACAACTGCCGTAACTTAGTATAAGAAAGTTTTAAACCACCACTCCTGAAAGTGGGTGTTCGCAAAAACATTCCTGTCGTCCTCTATCCATGGAGGCATGACATTCCTGCTTTTATATAAAACTCCCTAGCTAAGTATAAAGGTTAAAACTTTGTTATGGTTACGTACATCGTAGCTTGTTTCACTATAGTACAGGAGAACGAGAAAAAATGCAAATGGTTTTAGTTAAAGTACTGTCTTGTAATGTTCGCCGCAATATGCAAGAACAGCCTGCTCTTCCTCTTCTTCCATTTCAAAATCCAACGCCTTGTTGGTATTCTCTTCAAAAAATTGATACTGTGCAATCCTTTGTCCATTCTCTTCGACAGCGAAAATCACTTTCAAATAGACACCTTGTTCAGTATACAGTTCATCTTCTTCATCGATTTCCAAATCCAGAAAGAATTCGAATCTGTCTCCTTCAATAATTCCTGTAGGGTCTTTCAGCTTTTCTGCTTCATGTCCTTTAATGTTCATCATTACTCTTCCTTTCTATCTTTTAAAACTCTTGTTGGTAAAATCTTTTTTTCTGGACTTTTCTCTTCTAGCTTTCGCAATGTTAACATTGCGTTCTTCCTCATAATCATCACGGTCAGGAATGCTGATGCCTTTGAATACTAGTCTTTCTAATGGAAATTCAATTCCTTTTTCTATCATTTGGAGAAAATCCACATCCCTTGGAGCGTATAGCGTGTAAGCTTCTCCAGTTCCGCTTGCACGTCCTGTACGGCCAGTGCGGTGGATATATGTCTCCAGATCCTGAGGAATGTCATAATTATAGACATGTGTCACCCCTTCTACATCCAACCCGCGAGCAGCTACATCTGTAGCAACAAGATATTGAAGTTTGGCTTCACGGAACCATTTCATCGCTCTGTTACGTTTAGATTGCGGGATGTCGCCGTGCAAAGGTTCACATTCAATTCCCTCTTGTTTAAGAACCTCTGTCAGCTTTTGCACCCTTGCCTTTGTTCGGCAAAAGATTATGGCCAAATAGGGATTGTGTTCTTTAATGAGATGTAGCATGGTCCCTTCTTTACGGCGGTCCGTCGTTTCCACGGCATAATGGTTGATGGACTCGACTGTCACTTGTTTCTCAGCTATTTGAATGTGTTTAGGTTGCTTCATATACTTTTGAGCTAAGGAATGAATCTCATTTGGTATGGTTGCAGAAAACAGCATCGTCTGGCGGGAAGAAAAAGTTTCTGCTGTAATGGTATCAATATCAGGTAGAAAACCCATTAACAGCATCTGATCAGCCTCGTCAATTACTAGCATGGAGATGGTGGAAAGATCGATGGTCCCTCTTCTCACATGATCCAGCAAACGCCCAGGCGTTGCCACGATAATATGCTGTGCCCCTTTGAGTTTTTTAAGCTGTGATTGGACATCCTGGCCTCCGTACACGGCAAGAACCTGTAAATCATCTATATTTTCTTTTAGCTTTTTTATCTCTTTTGTAATTTGATGGGCAAGCTCTCTTGTTGGTGTCAGTATCAATGCTTGAGTTTCAGGGTTATTAACGTCCACCTTCTCCAAGATAGGAAGGACAAAAGCTAATGTTTTTCCTGTTCCTGTTTGTGCCTGTGCAATAACATCATGACCCTCAAGTACTTTGGGGATGGTTTGTTCCTGTATTGGGGTTGGGGCATTGATTCCCATGGATTTTAAGGAATGATTTACTCCTTTACGAATCCCTAATTTTAAAAAATCTGTCACTCTTATCACGTCTCTTTTCTATATATAGCCTTAAAATAGCTCCAATAACTATATCATATAATAAAGTAGAGCATAAACAAAAACCGATCAGAACTCTCAGACCGGCTTTTAAACATTCTATCCAATTTTACTTAAACCAACCTTTTTCCTTGGATTGAGTAATAGCTTCAATTCGGTTTTTTACCTCGAGTTTATCCAGTATGGTTGAAATGTAGTTTCTAACAGTACCTGATTTTAAGCTTAATTCATCAGCTATTTCTTGTGTATTCTTCCCGTCTGCCACAAGCTCCAGAACCGCTTTTTCCCTTTCTGTGAGCGGATTTTCCTCTCCGTAGAAGTCATCCATCAATTCAGGGGCATAAACGCGTCTTCCTGACATGATGCTCCGGATGGAGCTGGCCAGATCTTCACTTGGGCTGTCTTTTAGTAAGTAACCGGTAACTCCCGCTTTCAAGGCTCGTTGGAAATAACCTGTTCTTGCAAATGTGGTCAATATGATGACTTTGCACCCAAGACCCTTTAATTCTTCAGCAGCTTCCAAACCAGTTTTCTCTGGCATTTCAATATCCATAATGCAAACATCCGGCTTATATTTGTGATATAAAGCGACAGCCTCTTCCCCGTTTCCAGCCATTCCAACCACTTCCATATCCTCTTCCAAATCTAGTAATGAACCTAAGGCGCCTAACATCATGCGTTGGTCCTCTGCTATTACTATCCGTATCATGCTTTCTCCTCCCGTTCCCTCTGATTGACCATTTTGGGCACCTTGATTCGGATTGTTGTTCCCTGTTCCCCGCTAATCTCCACCAGGCCATTTACAAATTCTAGTCGTTCTCTAATACCGAGCAGTCCGCTGCCTTTCCCTATATCATCCTGCTCTGTCATTCCAACCCCGTTGTCATGAATGGTCAGCCTGATTTCGTCACCTAGCTGCTCCATCTTGACCGTACATATTGACGCTTTGCTATGTTTAACTACATTTGTAACCGCTTCTTTCAAGCACATACTCAATATGTTCTCTAAGAACAATGAATTGTCCTTTAAAGGTAAATCGTGGTCCAATTTTAATTCTATCTGTGCAGCATCAAGTATTTGTTTTATCCTAACAAATTCCTCTTTTAATCGAATTCCCCTCATTTGAGACACCATTTGTCTCACTTCATTTAAAGCGGTCCGGGCTGTTTGTTGGACATCCTTTAGCTCCAATTTTGCCTGATCAGGATTTTTAGTCATTACTTTCCTAGCAAGATCACTCTTCAAGCCGATCAACGAGAGTTTTTGTCCAAGTGTATCATGCAAATCTCTTGCAATCCGTTGCCGCTCTTCTTGGATAATAAGCTCAGATATTCTTTTGTTTGCTACATCCAACTGTTCTTCTAACTGATCCTGTTTTCTTTTATTGTAAAGATTAAATGGCAACAAGATTACAGCAATCCAAATGATCACTACAAACGGAATCTGTTTCAAGAATAACTCGTCCCTCATGACGACATTTATGTTGATTGCTACAGTAGTTGCAATCAGATGAATGATATATAGCACGATAAATGCAATTTTATTCTTAATTTTTCCATTGTAATAAGCAATATAGAAAGCAAAGTAAATGAAATGAAACAAGATAGTCATTGTAATGGAAATCCCTATCAGTAAACAGGTCCAAAGATATACTGGCCACTTATTAGAAATAAATGCAAATCTATAAGCAATAAAAAATAAAATCGTTAAACTTATACCCACTATTATTTCGGGGGTGGATGATGATTGAAAAATAAAATAAAACGGAAGGATGCTGAATACGCTCCAGATATATGGTGATATTCCAGAACCTTTTTGAAACATTAAATATCTCTTTTTCATAGTTGAAACCTCATTTATCCTTTACATGTCTTGTATCGATATTATACCAAAGTTAATAGGAAAGTTCTGTAAAATAATGATTATAGACTTTTAAATCCATTTTACTCTTTTAATAAAAGGAAGAATAGTCATACGTGTCATAAGCATGTTATGACAAATGTCATATATTTTCTTTAATTAGATGGATTTTTACTGAACTTTCTATTCGTTAATATATTTAAGGCGGCCATCCCATCACTTGGGCAGCCATTCAGGTGATTAATTGGAAATAAAGAAAAGAACAAAAAATAAAATGAGAAATACGTAAACTGATAGAAGAAAATACTTGGCTCCAATACTTCTTTTAATATCAATGTATTTAAGATGAATATGGACAAAATGTTAAATAGTGATCCCCCTAAGTAGACTAAAATCTTATCGAGTTTAGAAGCTTTTTTGCTCAATGATATATACTCGCACCAACCATCATAAAAATATAACTTTCTTACTCGAATAGCACCAAACTTGAAAAGGATATTTCCTGTTCCTATATGGACAATGACCTTTCCTCCAAAGAGCTTAGCGAAGAAATAATGACCCAATTCATGAATGATCGTCACGATAGGTAACACAAGAAAAAAAGAGAAGAAAAATTTCCACAGATCATTGAACCCGAACAATATAAACACTACCTTTCCCATGATGTAAAGAATAGAATTAAATAATGCTTACATACCCTAAATTCAACAATCAAACATGATTAGATGCAAGAAATTAAAATTAAACCAAATTACCCATTTCTAAAAAAAATCCCACACCAATATTATGAGTGTGGGTTTTTGAATTACTCTTAATAAGAGGTTTTTGATTTTATATTTTGCAAACAGCTGTCGAAAAATTCACTTGCTAACTTGTATTGTTGGCTTTCGAAATAGTATTTAGCCAACATCTCCGTATACTTAATGGTGTATCTTTCATTCCCGGCATTCTTAAAATAAGGGATTACTTCTTGTATGATATATGGCTCTAACTCTGAATCTTTATCTAATAAATAGATATGTGCGGTAAAGTGAATAATATATTCTGTTAAATCAATTTGTTTGGCCAATCTTAGCCCTTGTTCCGCCCATTCCCTTGAAAATTCAGTTTGGTCCAAAAAGTAATATTCTTCAACAAGGCCTAGGATGGAAAAAACACTTCTTTCTTCTTCTCTTTTTCGTTTTAATGATTCTAAATAATAAAAGATAGCTTCTTCTGATTGCTTCAAATATGACTTGATACAACCAAGATTGTGAAGTGCCATGGATTCCAAATAGGAATCTCCAATGTTTTCCCCTATATTTTTTGCAGAAAGATAATGCTTTTCAGCAAAGTCTTGTCGTTTGGAATGGTTGTAGTTGATGCCTAAAACGATATGACACTCAGCCGAACGTTTATTGTTGTAGAGACTTTGATAGAGGGAAAGGGCCTTTTCGGCGAAAAAGATGGATTCAAACGTATCACATGTTTTTAGTTTTGTTAATGAGACTTGATAATACAGTTCTGCTTTATCATCTTCAGAAATATAAGGTAGTTTTTCAGCCAAAGATAAGGCATTATCAAGTGCTAAGGTGGATTGTAAAAAATTATTCGTACGATAATAATAGATTCCTAATGTTTTATGGTGTATATACTCAACAGAGGGATTTATGCTAGTTGGTAAACTTCTAATTTGATCATATATCGACTCATATAGTTTTCTATCATTATTAAGGATAAAGTACTTAAGCTTCACCACGAGATAAAGTAAGTTTATGCTGGGATCAGATAAGACATTTTTAATATCAAACTCATCATTTAAGTATAAAAACTTTTCTCTTGCAGCCTTTTTATTCTGTAGTACGGTAAAATCATAAATTTCATATAATAGCTCTTCCACTGGTGTATTAAATTTAAGTCTTTCATGAACTTTTAGATTGTCTTCTTGTCCATTAGATAATTCTAAGGTGCCAACAATCCCATGATCTAGATTGTAATTGAGAGAGAATGTGTCCCTGGAAAGCCTATTAATATGATTTTTTAAATTCCTCATTAAATACACCCTTTGTGTGAATTATAAGAATATTTTACCACCTTCTTCTACATATTTATACAACATTCCGTCAGATTTTACTTTTTTTTCTACAATCTTTCTGTTATTGGCAAGAGTAAGCTATTGTTTGCTAACCTCGCCTTCTCTTCAATGGTTGTCACAAATTAGCCGAATCTTTGCCATAAAGATGTCATATTCAAGCGCTTTCCCCCTGTTTTGCTTCTTCGTTAAAGGGAATATACTAGAAAGAGAGTTTGCTTGGTGTTTATATTGTGAAGTATTGAGCAATCTATTGTATAATAAAAAGTGAACCTAGAAGATTGTAATTTTTGTTTGAAAAAGGAGTGGAGTATGGATGTTTGGGATGTTTGAATATGATCCGGTCTTATTAAGTCGAATTCTAACTGGAATTACATTGGCTGTTCACGTCATTTTCGCCACGGTCGGTGTGGGAGTTCCCCTTATGATAGCTTTGGCAGAGTGGATGGGAATAAAGAGAAATGATGAACATTATCGCCTGCTTGCAAGAAGATGGGCTCGTGGATTTGTCATAACCGTTGCGATCGGGGTAGTGACAGGAACTGCTATCGGTTTACAGTTGAGCTTACTTTGGCCAAACTTTATGCAGATGGCCGGCCATGTTATCAGTCTTCCATTGTTCATGGAAACCTTTGCGTTTTTCTTTGAAGCTATTTTCCTCGGCATCTACCTATATACGTGGGACCGATTTAAAAAGAAAATTTATCACTTTTTCATTTTGATTCCTGTAGCTCTCGGTGCAATGGCTTCAGGCTTCTTTATCACAACAGTAAATGGCTTTATGAATGCACCAAGAGGATTTGACCTTGAAAACGGCGTATTGACCAATATCCGTCCATTAGAAGCAATGTTCAATCCTGCAACTCCTACAAAGGTTGCTCACGTTTTATCATCGGCGTATTTAACAACAGCTTTTGTTCTAGCTGCCATTGCAGCCTTCGCGATACTTAAAGGAAAAGACCATGTTTATCATAAAAAAGCATTGCATCTTACGATGACAGCAGCTGCAATCTTTGCTATATCCACTGCTATCATTGGTGATTTTTCAGGTAAGTATCTAGCAAAATATCAACCTGAAAAACTTGCCGCAGCAGAATGGCATTTTGAGACTTCAACGGAAGCTCCGCTAATATTGGGTGGTGTACTTCAAGAAAATAATGAAGTGAAATATGCACTGGAAATTCCCTATGCCTTAAGTATCCTGGCTCACGGGACACCAGATGCAGAAGTAATCGGGTTAGAAGAGTTCCCAGAAGATGAGCTACCTCCATTAGTTGTCCATTACTTCTTTGATTTGATGGTGGGGATCGGGATGTTCCTAGCGTTTATTTCTATTCTGTATGTCTTGTTTGCAAAAGTTCGTAAATGGAATGAATGGAACAAACCTTTATTATGGGCGATAGTTGCCGGTGGACCGTTGTCCCTACTGGCAATAGAGATGGGCTGGTTCTTTGCAGAACTTGGCAGACAGCCATGGTTGCTTGTAGGTTATATGACGGTTGAACAAGGGGCAACGACTTCGGAACATGTTGATCTGATGATAGTCCTTTTTGTTCTACTTTACATCGTTCTTTGTACAACATGTGCCACAGTATTACGGAAAATGTTTAAAAATAACCCGGTGGAGAAAGAGCTTCACGACAGGGGCATGGAGTAAGGGGGATGACAAATGAGCTATGAAGTAATTGGGATCACTGTCCTGTGGACGTTTTTGTACGGTTATTTAATTGTAGCATCCATTGATTTTGGCGCAGGTTTCTTTAGTTATTACTCAACAATTACAAAGAAAAACCACCTAATCAACAAAGTGATTGTCCGTTACCTCTCCCCTGTTTGGGAGGTAACGAATGTATTTCTAGTATTCTTCTTCATCGGAATAGTAGGGTTCTTCCCTTCTACCGCCTATTATTATGGAACAACCCTTTTAGTACCGGGAAGTATCGCAATTGTGCTGTTGGCAATTCGAGGGTCCTACTACGCTTTTCATCATTATGGGGAAAAAGGAAACAACTTTTATCAAGCCTTATATGGAGCCACAGGTCTTTTAATACCTGCTTCCCTTTCTGTTGTGCTTACCATTTCAGAGGGTGGATTCATCTATAAATATGAAGATTCTGTATGGCTTGATTATGAAGCCCTATTCACCAGTTTCTACTCCTGGGCAGTGGTCATCCTGGCGTTAGTAAGTGTACTTTACATCTCGGCTTATTTCTTGGCATATTACGCTAAGACCGCTCAAGATGAAAAAGCCTTTGATGTATTAAGAAAGTATGCCTTAAATTGGAGTCTACCAACGATACTTGCCAGCGTTCTTGTATTTTTCGCTTTAAGCGATCATAACCCAGAACACTTTGATAAAATGTTGGAACTTTCCTGGATGTTCAGTCTTTCTTTCCTCTTTTTCATCGGAGCGGTTTATCTGATGTGGAAAAAGAAACATCTCGGTGTAGCCTTTATCTTGGTAATGCTCCAATTTGCAACGGCCTTCTTCGGTTACGGGGCATCTCATATGCCGTACCTGCTATATCCGTATCTGACCATCTATGATGGATTTACGAATGAGGCGATGGCGATAGCGTTGATTACAGCGTTCATTGCTGGATTGTTTTTGTTAATCCCTTCTTTGTATCTATTGATGCGACTGTTCTTATTTGACAACAAGTACGTACAAGGGAAAAAATAAGGGGGTAAACTCTGTGGAAAATTTCTTAATCATGTATGCTTCGCCATTGATTGTGGCAACGGGCATCTTCGTACTATTCCTTTGGGGAGCCAAGGGGAAGGAAAAGTATAAATAAAATAACAAAACAGCCCTGCCAATGGTAGGGCTGTTTTACATTTTTAGAGTTTTAAATTCTTATCATCAGCAACAAGTCTCGGTTTCTTCTTAAGTAATGGAATTATTAAAGATAACAATGCTACCCCTATCAATGTAGCAGAGATTGGACTTTTTACAAATACCAACCAGTCCCCATTTGAAATGGTAAGAGATTGACGCATGGCCTGTTCCATCATGCCACCAAGAATGAAAGCGAGAATGAACGGTGCTGCCGGAAAGGAGAAGATTCTCATCAAAAATCCTGCTACTCCGAATAATAGCAATATATATAAATCAAAAGTATTGAAGCTTATCGCATAGACCCCGATAAGACTGAACATGATGACCAAAGAGATTAGCAAGGGCCTTGGAACCTTAAGTACTTTGGCTATATATGGGATAAGCGGGAGATTCAATACCAATAAAAACACATTCCCTATATACATACTTGCAATAATCCCCCAGAACACTTCAGGATTATCCTGCACCAATAGTGGACCTGGCTGTACACCTAGTACAAGGAAGGCACCAAGAAGGACAGCAGTTGTACCCGACCCGGGAATACCTAAACTAAGGAGGGGAACAAAGGCCCCGCCTGTTGCCGCATTGTTCGCAGCTTCAGGTGCAGCAAGTCCTTTTATGGAACCTTTCCCGAACTCTTCTGGCCTTTTGGCAATTCGCTTTTCTGTGACATAAGCAATAAAAGATGCGATCGTCGCCCCTGCTCCAGGTAGAACACCTAGCAAAAATCCTAGAAATGATTGCCGCGTAACAGGTCCCTTCATTTCATTGACATCTTCTCTGGATAGCTTCAGACTGCCAATGTTTCCACTCATTCCCCCTGAGCTGTCCTTGCGGTTGAAAATCAATACACAAACTTCTGCCAGTGCGAATAATCCAAGAGCAATGACAAGAAAGTCAATTCCTTCAAGTAGATTAATATTCCCGAAAGTAAACCGCTGTGTTCCTGTTTGAGCATCTATACCAATCGTTACGGCCATGAAACCCAACACTGCAGAAATCATTGCTTTTATTGTGGATCCATCAGACAAACTTGAAATGGCTGTCAGTCCCATCAGCATTAAAGCAAAATACTCTGCCGGGCCGAAAACGACAGCGACAGAAGCTAATAATGGAGTGAAGAGCATCAACAGAATAACACTAATGGTACCTCCGGTGAAGGAAGCGATGGCAGCAATGGCCAAAGCTTTTCCTGCCTTCCCCTGCTGTGCCATAGGGTATCCATCAAACGCGGTTGCGACTGTACCCGATATTCCTGGTGCATTTAATAGAATGGAGGATGAAGAGCCCCCAAATACTGCCCCGTAATAGACCCCGGCCATCATGACCAATGCCAACGCCGGGTCCATACTGTATGTGACGGGAATCATGATGGCAATCGCACTGATTGGTCCCAGACCCGGCATCATCCCAATAAAGGTCCCGATAAACACCCCTAAAAATACAAATAAAATACCTTCTATACTAAATGCGACCTGAAACCCGGAAAATAGACCTTCCATGGAACCCATCTCTCTCACCTCCTAAAATGGTAACACTCCTGGTGGTAAATGAATAAGGAGCAAGTAATTGAACAAAAAATACAAAAGTAACGAAAAAATGATTGCCACTAGGACACTTACTTTATATTTTTTATATCCAAGAAATGAAGAACATGTAAAGACAAACGTTGCTGTCATTATGACAAAACCTACTATTTCAAGTAAAAAAATATAGATTAAGATAAACCCCGCGACCCCCAGCAGAACATAAAGTTCCTTCTTAGGTATCGTTCTTTTTTCTTTTTCTTGTTCGGTTTCTTCCTTTTTCTGGACGAAAAGTAAAATGGACAATATTAATAGTAAGAAACCCAATCCCTTTGGTACCACGTCTGCATCGACTAACGCATATGTGTAACTGGGGATCTGGTAGCTTAAAAACAGGTATACTCCTGCAAAGAAGAATAGGGCCAATCCAAGTTTACGATTTATCGGTCTTAGTATCATGTAACTCCCCACCAATCTATAGAGGCCGCTCCCTCGATATGGGAGGGCAGCGGTCCGTCTATTAATCTTTAATTCCCGAGCCCCAATTCTTCCAATAAGGCTTGCATTTCTTCATTCTCTTTTTTAAGAAATTCCTGATATTCCTCTCCTGTCATGAAAAGCTCATTCCAGCCGTATTTCTTTCTGATTTCATCCCAGGCTTCTGATTCGTTTAATTTTGAGAACTTATCTACATAATAGGCAACAGCCGCGTCATCCATGTTGGCTGGGCCAAAGAATCCTCTCCAGTTCACGAAGGTTTCATCTATTCCCTGTTCCTTGGCAGTTGGAAAGTCAGAAAGAACCTCCCCCTCTAGACGCTCTTCTGCTGTTATGCCTAATACCTTGATTTTCCCTGCCTTCACATGCTCCACCGTTTCAGCGGTGCCGGCGGAATAGACATCCACACTTCCGTTAAGTAATGCCGTCAATGTTCCTCCCTCTTGTTCGGATACATATTTGACCTTGGTGATATCCACGCCAGCTGCTTTAGCTATTTTGACAAATTGGATATGATCCATGCTTCCGGGAGAAGATACACCGATAACCGTGATGCTTGCTGGATCTTTTTTCATATCTTCAAATAACTCATTTAAATCGTTCCACTTTGCATCAGCCCGTACTGCAAAAGCACCGTAGTCCGCGATAACATTGGCAAGTGGAGTAAAATCCTCATACGTATTCTCGGATTGTCCGTTAAGCGGGACTAGTAATAAAGGTGGAGAAGATACGAACAGATGGTGTGGATCCGCCTCTTTCTTCGCGATGTAAGACCAAGCAACAGCACCGCCGCCACCTGGCTTATTGACAACTGGCATTCTCTTATCGATCAATTCCTCCTGCTCAAATGTCTGAGCTACCATCCGAGCGGTAGTATCCCATCCCCCTCCTGCCCCAGCTGGTGCTACCATTTCTATTGGTTTCTGAGGAGACCATGTACCATCTGCACTTGTTCCTCCTGTTGAGCTGGAGCAAGCTGCTGTTACGGATAATAACAATGTTAACCCCACTGCACTTGCTTTGTTTTTCCATTTCTTTGTCATCCACAAACTCCCCTTTGCTATTGTCTTGTAATTGATTGTAAAGAATATTCTTATAAATGTAACCGTTTACAAAATTAGCGTTATAAAAGATTTATTGGTTATTTTGTTCATTTTGTTCACAGGAAGTTTTATCAAATGACCAAATAAAAGAGGCTGCCCTTAGGAAATTTCCTTTAGGACAACCTCTTTATTTTGCATCTTTTAAGGCTTAACTGATTTTAGTGCCTCCAATGTTTCTTTGTAAAAAGTATCATTGTGTGGAACAAACATTTTTTTATCCACCTTCATAGTAATCTTAACTCTTTCGCCGTGAGCATTTTCCTTTATCCCTTCGATTGATACATCCGTCATATTCCCAAACCATAGTTGGTAAAAGTCTTCTAAAGGAACGATAAAAATCCCACTAACCTCTTCTGTTTGCAGAGTAAATGACTCTAAGGGTATGTACCGCTTTAACAGATAAACATGGGCATGCTCTCTATCGATAAAATCTTCCAATTCTTTTTCATAAGGGATGACACCCAGGTAAGACAGTTCATCCATGCCAACTTTTATCCCTATTTCCTCTTCTACCTCCCTTACCCCATCTTCCACGTTTTCATGTGATAACAGATGTCCGGCTGCTGTGATATCCAATAAGCCTGGATAATCTTTCTTTTCCTTGCTTCTCAGTTGAAAGTAAAGATATTCTTTGCCGTTTATCTCAGCCTTTATCCAGCAGTGAAAAGTCTCGTGCCAATGTCCCTTAATATGTACTTCATCTCTTGATGCAGTGCCCAGGTATGTTCTTTCCTTATTGAAAACTTTTAATTGCTCCATTGTCTCATAATCCTATCCGATAGTATTTTCTTTCAGGTCTGCCTACCAAGCCGTACTCCAACTCAGCTTTTGCTTTATCCAGAGAAATCAAGTACTCAAGGTACCGCCTTGCTGTTGTCCGGGATGCCCCCATCAATTCTCCCATTTGTTCCGCTGTCCATCCATTATGGCTATGATTATCTAATAGGCCTTCCACTTTTTCCAAGGTTAATTGGTCGATTCCCTTGGGTAAAGAATCCTTTTGTTTCTCAGTTTCCATCAACCCGTTTCTATGAAAAAACTGATCTATAACTTTTTGATCATATGATTCATTCTCTTTTATGAAAGCTTTTCTCTCAAGATATGTTTTTATGGCATGTTGAAACCTTTCAAATGTTACCGGTTTGATTAAGTAATCAACCACCCCATATTTCAGAGCCGCTTCCACCACCGCTTTTTCTGTTGCTGCAGTTATCATGATGATGTCCACCTCGGGGAATCTATCGCGGATGAGTGGTAGCAGGGAAGCTCCGCTTTCATCAGGCATGAAATTATCCAAGAGGATAAGATCGATTTCCCCAATTGCAAGTTTGTCCATGGTTTGAGCTGCATTTAGAGCTTTATTGACCACCCTTACTCCTTCAATTTTTTCTAAGAATTGCTCATGAATGCCCGCAACCCGAAAATCATCCTCTGCTATTGCCACGTTTATCATTTCTTTCACCCCCATATGTTTTGTTTTTAGGGAGGTATACGGTAAACACCGTTGTATTGTCCGAGGTTCTTTGAACTTCTACCGTTCCGCCAAGCTGTTCTACCTCTTTCTTGACAATAGCAAGGCCGTATCCCCTTGGCTGATCAGCTTGTTTGGTACTGTATCCCTTCCCGAAAATTAAATCTATTGTTCCTTCTTGAAAACCTGGTCCATTATCACTTATCTCCAAAATTAAGTCGTTTCCATAATCAATAGCGAAAAAGGATACAATTCCATCCTCTCTTGTCTCCACGGCCTCCAACGCATTATCTATTAAATTACCAACAATGGCCACTAAGCTAGAGAGCTCTATATTACGGGTGATTAACTGGACTGAACTTTCTTCATTTAGTTGGAGAAGTTTCTTCTTTTCTGATGCGACAGCAAGCTTCCCTAGCAGGATGGCCTGAAGTTTTTCGTCCTTTATCCTGTCAAATAGAATATCATTGCGTGCCTGATTAACCATATATTCTTTCTTGATCCAGTCTAATGCTTCTTCAAATTTTCCTAACTCCAACATCCCTGATAAAACGTAAAGTTTATTAGTAAATTCGTGGGTCTGAGCTCGCAACTCCTCTGAATATTTCTTTACCTCTACAAGAGTATGTAGCAACTTTTTCATATCTGTTTTATCTCGAAAGCTGGACACTACTCCTACCACGATTTCTTTTTCCATAATAGGAATCCTGTTTACAATTACATCTTTATCAAATAAGTAGATTTCTTTGTTTTCCTGCGCATGTCCTGTTCGGGCAACCTCCATAATATCTGTATCAGGTACGATGTCGGTTATTTGTTTATGTATCAGTTCTTCTTCACGCAGCTCTAATATATCAAGCGCTGAAGGGTTAACCATGGTAACGAACCCATTTGCGTCAACAGCAATAATGCCCTCTTTTACTGATTTTAGGATGGCATTTCTTTCCCTGTACAAGGAAGCGATTTCATGGGGTTCCAGACCGAGGATATCTTTTCGTATGTTTCTAGCAAGCAGATACCCTCCAACCACTCCGACATTTACTGCCAACAGAGCAATCAACGATATTTCCACCAACTTTTCTTCCATCCGGCTTTTTAAATTCTCCATGAGAAAACCGACCGATACAACTCCGATGACCGTTCCATCATTTGAAATAATAGGAGCTTTCCCTCTGATGGATAACCCTAGTGAACCTGTCGCTTCCGATATATAAGCTTTCCCTTCTTCCAAAGCCCTTATATTATCTCCCCCCACCATCTGTTGGCCGATTTTATCGGTATCAGGATGTGTATAACGAAGGCCTTGAGCATCTCCGATCACCACAAATTGCGCGTCTATCTCCTGCTGGATTTTCAATGTAAGCGGTTGGAGCGTATCACTTGCTTTGTCCGAATCCATTGCTTCTTGTACCTCTGGCATAAAGGAGATTGTTTTGGCTATTTGGAGTGCTCGGTTTCCTGTATTGGTTTTAAACTCTTTCATCTCTAAGTAAAAGAAAACGCCGCATATCAAAACGATAATGCCGATAAGTAGCGTCACAATGAGAATGATTAGCTTTGTTTGCAGACGCACCGGTTTTATTTTATGTCTCATCAAGATCTCCCCCTGAGTTCCTATTATTTTATAATAATTGGTTTAATTATTCTATGTATTTCGATATTTAGGGTATGGGAAATAATCTATCGGCAAAAACCTCTAAAGTTTTAGTAGGATAACAACAAAAAAATCTACTTCTTTATGAGTGTTTTTCTGAAATAATAACGTCTCGGATTTAAGAAAACTTTTCTAAAATTATTTCCCACTCCTGTTTTTCTCAAAAAAAAGCGACCCGTATAGCGAGTCGCTTTGAATAGTTAACATACTGAATCTGTTGGCTTAGGGTTCTTTAACCCGAATAATGGTCTGATAAATAACGCCAGTAATGTTCCAAGCATAGCCATGACCATCCATACCCAACCGTGTAAACTGAAGGAAGCAATTCCTCCAAAGTATGCTCCAATATTACAACCAAAGGCAAGTCTTGCACCGTAGCCCATTAATAAACCACCAACAATAGAAGCTCCTGCAATGCCAGGTTTGATTTTCTTAGGTTTAAAAGTACCTTGTGCACTTGCAGCAATAAATGCTCCTAAGATGATTCCAAAGTTCATCACACTTGTTGAATCAGCAAGGACCGTCTGTGTTAAAGCTTCTCCGTTTGCTCCGGTAAAATATCCCCAGCTTGAAACATCTATTCCTACTAACATTAATGCCTTTCCTCCCCAAAGGGCGAATGCTGAAGTAATTCCCCAAGGGTTTCCTCGTACTGCTAAAGTAAGAGCGTTTAGAAGTGCCAAAATGATAGCAGCCGCAAATAAAGGCCAAGAACCGCGTACTACCTTTTTCCAACCAGTTGTTGTTGCCAATGGTTTCATACTTGGCGGGTTTTTTCGCTTAGCAATTTGAACAGTTAACCAGTAAATGCCCGCAAAAAGTGCCATCTGAACCGCCCAGCCCCCAAAGAAGCCAAGGTCGGTCGATTCCGCAATGGAAATCGGCGGAAGTGCCGGGGTACCTTCCATCCAAAACGTAAAGTGGTAAGCTCCAATGACAGATCCAACGATGAACGACATTAGTGTCAAGATCATCGATGAAGACCCTCCCCCCACCGAATAAAGGGTTCCGGATGCGCAACCACTGCCAAGCTGCATCCCGATTCCAAACATGAATGCACCGACTAACACACTAACTCCTACAGGCGATACATAGCCTGCGGGTGTATTTCCAGTAAAACTGAAGCCAGTACTTAATATGATGGCAAACAATGTCGTTGCAACCGCCAGCATCACCATGTGCGCTTGAAGTCCCTGTACATTACCTACTGACATCAAGCGTCTGAATGCAGATGTGAACCCAAAGCGTGCATGCAATAGTGTTACACCCAGGGCCAATCCAATAATATATAAAGTCCCTTGAATCCAATCTGTTGTGGCAACAATTGCTATTAAAAGTATGATGCTAGCCATTACACCAATCGTTAAGAAAGGTTTTTGGATAGGATTCAATTTAGCAACAATAGTTGTTAGTTGCTTTTCATGTTGTTGAACAGTATTAAAAGTTGTTTCCGCCAAATCAATCACACCTTTTCATATTGTTTTTATCGGAATTATTAATTGTTCACATGATAACTTCTTTCCAACTACTTGTAAACCTTTCTGCTTGTATTCTATATTTCTCTAAAAGTTTGACTTTTTTATCTACTTATCTATAATTCGATTAATCTATCGAAATCTCTGTAAGTTGATTATTTAGTCGAATTGAATTAAACTAATGTGGAATTCTTTTTGAAAGGAGTGAGAAAAGATGAAGCACCCAATATCCATTTTTATGATGGATGTGACAAACTCATCAAAAAATTGGGACGAAATAACGTCCTATTTAGGAGAAGTGGAAGGCTTTGTGAAAAGGTGGACGAGAGGTCTCCCCCATGCACAGGTGAGACACCGACTTGGAGACGAAATTGTCGGGCTGTTTGATCATTACTCTACCGCATATACAGTGGCATTCTATATAAGCCAAATATGGAAATACAAAGAACAGCCACCCTACTTCGGAATCACGTTTGGAACGGTTGATACAAGCTTACAGCAGATTGATTTAGATAAATGGAATCATCCATTAATGCGCCAGGCAAGGCTGGCCAACGAAAAAATAAAGCACTCCTCCCAGCGTTCATCTATGTTGTTGCTTCCCGGTGAGGCATCCATTGAAGACACGTCATTAGAAATGGCAAATTTGCTTTTATCCTATCAACATAAATTCATGAGTGACCAAACGTCATTGCAACAATTAATTTCCAGGCTGTACGCCATTCTTGATGAGCAAAAAGCCATAGCAAGGCTAGTAAATAAGTCTCCTTCTACTATCTCCAGTCACTATAAGAAAGGGAATTGTGAGATAATATTGAATACCTTATACACACTCCAAGAAACCTTGGACAAGTTAGAAACAAAAAGCTTTGGGAACCAACCACATAATATTACGAAAGAGTTGACTCAAACCATTAAAAATGAGCTTTATAAAAATATCGATGCGATCATTTCTATATGATTATATATAGCAAGGAGCGTTTGAAATGATATTCCTTTCCCTTATCTTAGCCCATTTAATTGCAGATTTTTATTTTCAGACAGAGCACATGGTGAAGGAAAAACGGAAGTTCTTAAAGCTCCATTTATTTCACCATGCTGTTGTTATGCTTTTTCTCCTCCTTATCATCTATTTCTATCAAGGAAATGATTTAATTAGGGAGGTCTTGTTGCCCACCATCCTATTAGTGGGAATTCACGGGGCCATCGATTACTTAAAGATTATTTTGCAGGAAAAAACGAATAAATTAGTACAGAAAAATGCCTGGAATCTTGGATTATTTATAGTAGATCAAATTTTGCACGTAATTACTATTTTGGCAGTATGCTATTTTACTTTACAAGTAGATTTACAGGCTATGTTTCATACTGTTTTAGTATTGTTCAACTTAAAAGAAGGCATGCGACCAGAGCTTGGTTTGTTGGAAGGTCTCTTATTTCTAGTAATTATGTTGATACTATGTACAACTGTTACAGGCCATCTAATTAGGATCATGCTTGGTTCCCTCACTAAACATATTTCCCTTTTTGAAGGCAAATACACATTAAAGGATCTTGCCATCAGTCCCAATAGTGAAAAGAACATGTCAGAGGAATATACATATATGGTCATGAAACACCAAGATCTTTCTAGAGGAAAAGTGATCGGCTATCTGGAACGTCTATTGGTGGTGGCGTTAATATTGATGGGTTCTTTTTCTGCAGTTGGATTTATTGTCGCAGCCAAATCCCTTACACGATTCAAGCAGATGGATGACCGGGATTGGGCGGAGTATTTTTTACTGGGGACCCTAACTTCCTTTCTTTTTGCAATCATCTATGGAGTGTTGTTGAAAATTGTATTCTTCGGTTCTTACTAGTAAAAAATTAATAGATATGAAAAAAATAATAGAAAGAAGGTATACACCCTGTCCGATTCTATCATCTCTCATATGATAGAAACAAAGGGGGTGACAACATGTTGCGTTATTACCGCTATGTCACAAGATTAGGTGAAAACCTGATCGAAGAGGGAGAAGATTACTTGGAAAGAAGAACACAAATGGCCAAGAGAGTAATCAAAAAAGTAGCCCGCCGCTTGGATGATCTGATTGACTGATATTAGTCAGCCATTTAGATGATTTTTAGATTGGCATGGAAAACAGCACCGTCAAAAACGGTGCTGTTCTACCCTACATATTTTTGCTTTGCTGAAGAAGTTTAGATTCCCCAGTTCGCTCCCACTCTTCTACTGTTTCATAGGCTTTTTTCGGCGAATATCCCTTCCCTACAAGTACACCCATTAAAATAAATTCTTGCAGAATGTGAACCGCATTTATTCCTCTTTTAACATCTTCCAGTCCTTCATTCACCAAAAACTCAGTATACTGCACCCATTCATCCGGTGTTTTCCCATCAATAACTGGTGGCCCTTCTCCATTCTCTTCCGTTGCCTCCGCATCAGCCTTGGTAGCATGAACCGTACCGAACGGATGATTTGGCGGCGCATAAATAGAGTACAGTTTCAGTGGAACATTTCCGGTATTTGTAAGGTTATGCCAAGTGCCGGCAGGAATCACTACTGCATAGTCGTCTGAAACCATTTTTTCAAACGTAAATTCATTTTTATTTTTTCCCATTTGAACGATTCCCTCTCCTTGCTCTAAACGCAGGAATTGATCAACATCGGGATGCATTTCCAACCCTATATCTTCTCCAGGCTTTAAACTCATTAAAGTAATCTGAAACTGTGATCCCGTCCATAAAGCTGTTCGAAAGTTATTGTTTTGCAAGGTTAGTTCGTTAATATCTTCTGCAAATGGATTTGGACCATAATCCTTTAATTCAATTGCTCTGAAATTGTTTTGCAAATGATAAGTATTATACGTGTTTGGGTATGGCCAATAACTGTTTCTCATATAGTTGTAAGCATATGGATTTACAGTATAAGGATATGGATAATTATTTGAAGGATAATACATTCTTTCATCTCCTTTTAAAATTCATTAAATTATCCTATTCATTTTCACAAGGAATGTACGTTGTATGGGTTGGTTTAATTTCGAACAAATAAAAAGACCTATTTCTCGTTAAAAGAAATAGGCTCGAGTTTGGTTATTCTTTTTTAAAGTCCTTTGTACTTCTTACGGTATCAATCGGTCTGACAAGCTTTTCGATTTGTTCGCGTTTCGGTTCAAGAAACGGTGGCAAAGAAAGTTTCTCTCCTAAAGTTTCATATGGCTCATCCCCCATGAAGCCAGGACCGTCCGTTGCAAACTCAAACAGTATCTGTGGAGCAACACGTGCGTACAAGGATTCAAAGAAATAACGGTCCACATGTCCTGATGTGTTAAAGCCAAACCCTTTTAATCTGGCATCCCACTCATCGATAACAGAGCGGTCCTCTACTCGGAATGCAGCATGATGCACGGTCCCGAATCCTTGCTGCGCTTGAGGAAGTCTATCATTATGCTCTACAACCAGCTGGGCCCCGTTACCCCCTTCTCCTACCTCAAACAAATGTGTTTCTCCGTCATGAGCAATTTCTTTAAATAGAAGAACTTTTTCTAGAACTTCCTTAAAGAAATCAAAATTTGCAACACGAATATGGAGAGGCCCCAGCCCCGTGATTGCATATTCTAAAGGAATCGGCCCCTTCTGCCATGGCGTGCCCGGCTCTACCCCTTTGTTATTTTCATCAGAAACTAATTGGTATTGTTGGTCATCAAAATCTACAAAGGAAAGTGTCTTTGTCCCAAACTGATCCTTGATGCCATCATGCTTTACGTTTAAGCGGTCAAAACGATCTACCCAATATGCTAATGCCTTGTCTGATGGTACTCTGAAACCAGTTCTGAAAATTTCATTTGTACCGTGGCTTCCTTTTGGAATGCCTGGAAAATCAAAGAATGTCATGTCTGTTCCCGGGCTTCCCTTGTCGTCAGCAAAAAATAAATGGTACGTTTGAATGTCATCTTGGTTCACTGTCTTTTTTACAAGTCTCATCCCTAACACATAGGTAAAAAATTCGTAGTTCTTTTCTGCGCTGCTGGTTATTGCTGTGACGTGATGAATCCCTTTTAGTCCGTTTATCATAAGGATCTCCCCTTTTAATTTAAATGTTATTAAGTTATTTATCTTGAATTCGAGATAATTATATCGCGGTTGGATGGAGATGTCAAATTGATGAGAGGATAGAGGTTGTATTTTATAGACCTGGTGTTTCCAATCGTTTGAAGTCCAGTGGAAGTCAAGATCCTTTTCATGACATTAGTGGACGGGACAAGTAGAAACTCTCTAGCCTCTTTATTGGATATTGTCTCGTTGAATAATAAACAGTAATCACTTAAAGCCGGGATATGCGCGTCTTTTGATTTATTGTTGCACTTAGGACAACACCAATAAGAATGAGTCCTTTGCATTGGGATAGCCAGGCAGTACGAGCATTGTACACCTAATAAAAGTTCACTTGGAGTAATGTTTAGCTGTTTTAGAGTGAGGGTTAGTTTAGATTTATGATGCTCAATAATGGTGTGGGCCAGGTTTTGTATTTCTATGGTGGAAAGGCTTTGTCTATTGGAGATTGCTTTTTGTTGTTCGATTTTTGTAGGAAGATAATGACCGTGGATGACCTTTTGGTTGGTTGACTTATCTCCAGGGTCGACTTGAATCATGCAAGACGGGTTTGAGATAACTACGAAAGAAGTGATTGGTATTTGTGGGAAGCCAAACTGTTCCATCCATTGCTTGAGTAGTCTTTCTTGATTATTGACCTGTATGATTGGACACTGATAATATTTCACATTACCCATATATGTCTGAGTCAGCTGATTGAATTTCCTGTCAAAATGTATTGTCCCACCCATATTTTTCACCTCCAATAGGGATATGAAGTTATTGGATAGAAGTAAGGTATCAATATGAAAGTTTTGATTCTGGCATTGTAAACTGACGGAATGTAGAATATGGAAGTCTTGATCAGGAAGGATGCTTAAGGGGTAGTCAATGGCACTTTCGCCTTTATACCCTTTTATTTGCTTGGCTATCACTTCCTTTACTCGCGGCATCGAGAGGTGATCATTTTCGAGGCGTCTCTCAATAGCTTGCAAAAATAATAGATTGGAAGGAATCTCTCTCTCTTTTATTATCATTTGTAACCTCCTAAGCTGATTTATTAGTAAAATCATACCACTTTTGCGGTGGAGTGTCGCTTAGAAATTTGGCCGGTTTTGGAAATCGGGCGATAATTTCAATTTACGGGCGATTTTTAGAAAATACGGGCGAAAATGCAGAGGAATCGGGCGATTTTTAAGATTTACGGGCGATATTTCAACTTTACGGGCGAAAATTGCAAGTAATCGGGCGAATCCCAATTATAGGAAAAATCCGCCCAGCTCCTGCTTCTCTTCTCACCCAAGTCAAAGCTGCAAATCGAAAAATCCCCCCTCCTCAAGCTAATCCTCCCCCCGTCGCCCAGACAGAGCCGCAAACCGGAAAAGCGTCAAATTCTTCCCCCTACAACTCATACTCCCACTCGTCCTTCATCTGCAAATAAAGCACCAGTAACATATCTTCCAACTCATCGTAATGTTTACTAGAAGGATCAAGCCCGATCTTAGGAAATAAGATATCTGCCATTTTACGAGTTAGAACGATCCGATCGTCCGTAGATAAAGAATCAAGACGGTCCGCATAAGTCTTTAAAAGCTTCCATTCTTTTGCTCCAAGGGATTTCAGGGCCCATTCTTCTACGAGACCACCCTCAGCGTTAAGTCCTTTTTCATCAATTAGTTTATCCAGCTTGGAAGCTTTCTTTTTCTTCTTCCCTCTTCTTTCATGCACCACGATGGTACCGGCTACGAGGTCCCCTAATCGTTTATGCTTGGAATGGAAGAAGATCATCAGCATTCCAACTAGATAGTTCGCAGGTAACATATCAATGATTCGCAGAAAGTTACGGATTAAGCTGGAAAGCAAGGTGATGCTGTGCCCATTTTCTTGAATGACACGGATCCCAAGCATCTTTTTCCCAAATGTTCTTCCCCCTGTAAAATACTCAAGCAAGAAGTAATAGCTCCAATTCAATAAAAACATCAGTATGATAACTCCTGCAAACATATAAGATGGCATGTCCGTTTCAACATACTCAAATATACTTGCATTCAATCCTAAAATTAGTGCAATGACAATTAATATATTTACAATCACCAACAATATGGTATCAAGTATAAAGGCTGCTGCACGGCTACCTAAGCCAGCAGAGTGAAACTGCAAAGAAACATATTCGGGAGTTTTTATATCTACTTGTTCTGTCTTCAAGTTGATTCCCACTTTCTATGGATAAATTTTACTTTAAGGTGTTTCTATTTCTCTATAATATTACTATAATATAGAAGATAGATGAAAATGAGACACGAGGTGTAAAAGATGAATGTCAAACAATTTATTAAACAGCATCGTGACCAGTGGAAGGAGCTAGAAAAACTAGCATCCGATTTACATAAGCGCAAACATATTACTGGGAAGAACCTCGAGCGATTCCACAGTCTCTACCAAAAGGCAGCACAGCACCTTTCTTATAGCCAAACTTATTTTCCAGAAGAAGAAGTTACTTCGTATCTTAATGGTCTAGTTTCAAAATCTCATAATCTGTTATACAAAGATCAGATTACGAGCTGGAAGCAAGCGAGCGACTTTTTTGGCCATAAGTTTATTGGCCTCCTTTATGAACAATGGAAATTTGTCGTGTTGGCTATGCTCCTCTTTACAATAGGCGGACTTGGGAGTTATTTTGCCGTCCTTTCTGATCCTCTTTATTTGTACTCCGTTCTTCCGGGAGACATGGCACAAAACTTTGATCCTGAAAAATTAGGAGACAGTGACGGAATGGTGGATGCCCCTGTGATGTCTGCGAGTATATTGACCAATAATATTCAGGTTGCCATACTTGCATTCGCCGGCGGGATAACCTTTGGTTTGTTGACTGTCTATGTATTGATCTACAATGGGATTATTGTAGGCGCAATTGCTGCCTTGTTTTGGCATTATGATATGACATATGAGTTCTGGGCTTATATTGTTCCACACGGGATGATTGAACTGACAGCGATTTTCATAGCAGGCGGCGCTGGATTATTAATGGGGTACAAGCTTTTTGTACCTGGTGAATATTCTAGAGGCTATCAGTTGAAGCGGAATGCCAAACGTTCTGTGCAATTGTTAATTGGAACAATACCGTTGTTTATCATAGCAGGGATAATTGAAGGTTTCATCACCCCTGCCGCGATTTCGTTGGAAGCTAAGTACCTGGTTGCGGGACTGACTGTTATCGGCTTAATACTTTATGTTGCACTAGGCAGTCTTAAACTTCGCAAAGCCCAGTTACAATAACCCTCTGTTCATGGTATCGATATAATGGGATACAGCGGTTGTTGCAAGCCGTTCTTCACGGGCCTCCACCATTAGGAGGCCCTGTTTTTCCCATTTGCCTTTTTCTCGTTTTTTCGTTAATAGTTGTTGCTGCGCGACCCCTTTTATCATTGTTTCTTCTAAAGAGGTAACAGGAGCCCCTGCTCTTTTCCCCAATATCTCGTCTTCTACCCCAATCATGAAAAAGAGATGCCTTTGTCTTATTCTCTTAAGGTAGATCAGGGCGCTTTCCTCATGCAGAAATGTTTTAACATCACTGAATAAAAGGATAAGGCTTCGCTTCTTTTGAACAAGCTGTAAGTATTGAAATACTTCAGCATAGTTGGATTCTGCTGCATCAACTTGAACGTTATAAATGGTTTTCAAGATTGTTTGCAAATGAGGCATCCCTTTTGCGGGTGGAATATATGCTTTTACATTTTTAGAAAATGCAAGTACTGCAACATAATCCCCTTTTTGTAATGCAGCTGCAGCAACAGTTAATGCTGCTTCTAAAGATCTCTCCAAACGATTCCCCTTTTTCAGTTCTGCCCCCATCATTCTTCCACAATCGATGAGTATGGTAATGTATTTACCGTGTTCTGGTTCATACTCATTTGTCATGACTTCCTGTAATTTGGCCGTTTGGCGCCAGTTTATCTTCCTTGGATCATCCCCTACCACGTAAGAACGTATTTTAGAAAATTCCCCAACGCCACTTTTTTGCTTTCGAATAGTAACTCCTTCATGAATCAGAAATTTTTGGGCATTCTCCAAGTACTGTTTGGCCTCCGTCATATCAGGAATTACTTTTATCATTTCTTTCTCTTCAAATACCATTTGCTTTTGCCAGAGACCGATTCGACTTTGATATCGTAGATGCAGCTTTGTGACATGATACTCGCCTCTTACAGGCGCAGTAGTATAGTAGGTAAATTGTTTTCTACTGTTTTTTACGACCATTCCGGTAAAAGGAAAAGGTCGAGAAAAGGACTGGGGTATACCATCTTTTATTTCAACTTTCATGTCATGTTCGGTTGGATTTTCCACCATAATGTTGACAGGATAATTAATCCCCCGCTCCATATCGCCGGGAATGCTTCTCGACATTCTGAGTCTTTTTTTACTTGGGGTAAGTACAAGGTCCACCAAGCTGAAAAGAATAAAGAACACATTTATCAGTAAGACAACCGGCCAAGAAATGGTTACAAAAAAACTCAATACAATAAAAGTCAGAGATAGTAAACAAAATAAAAGTACTAGTCTACTAGTAGGTAATATCCCTTTATCTTGGAACAGGAATCGACCCCACAAGTTCTTCAATGATTTGTTCAACAGTCGCTCCCTCCAATTCCGTATGAGGAGATAATTGAATACGGTGACGAAGGGCAGGTTTTGTCACCATTTTAATATCATCAGGGGTTACATAGTTACGGTTGCTCAAGTAAGCCCATGCTTGTGCAGCTCTTCCGATTGAGATCCCCGCACGTGTGCTGGCACCGAATCGAATGGAATCAGATTCTCGCGTTTTACGGACAATTTGCATCATGTAATCCAGGATGCTTTCGCTAAGGGTAACTTGTTGAATTTCTTTTCTGATGCTTAGGAAGGTTTCCATGTCTAATACCGGCTCAACATCAGTATGAGTAAATTTATTTTCCATTACTTGTTTCAGTACTGCGGTTTCTTCTTCAAGACTTGGAAAATCAATATGTAACTTGAAAAGAAAACGGTCTTGTTGTGCCTCCGGAAGCGGGTATGTTCCTTCAAATTCTATAGGGTTCTGAGTGGCAACAACAAAAAATACATCCGCTAAAGGAAACGTTTCCCCTTGAATGGTGACTTGTTTCTCTTCCATCGCCTCAAGAAGTGCAGCTTGTGTTTTTGCAGGGGTTCTATTAATTTCATCTGCAAGTAGGATGTTGGTGAAAATAGGTCCCTTCAAGGTTTCAAATGCGCCTTCTTTCATATTGTAAATCGAACTTCCTGTAATATCACTCGGCAGTAAATCTGGGGTAAACTGAATGCGATTGAATTTACCGCCCAAAAGGCTTGCTAGAGTCCTTACCATTTGGGTTTTTCCGGTGCCGGGCACTCCTTCTAATAAAACGTGCCCGCCTGCTAGAACGGAAGATAGTAAGAGTTTCAGATTTAAATGTTGACCTAATATTCTTTCCTCATATTTTTCAAGAAGAGATGCTAATTCTACTTTCATCCCTCTTCCACCTCTTTCCTTAATATATCAAGCTTTTTAGACCATTCTAGATACTCTTGTTTTGTAATTTTCTCTTTTGCTAACACTTGTGTTAATTGATGGATTAATAAATCTATTTTCCCATCTTCCATCGTTTTCCACCTTTTATGCAAGAAAACGGCACACTCTTTCCACTCTCGGTTATATGGAATCCCCCATCTTTCTTGCAATAAATATTTTACATACTCGGCCTGCGTGGTCAGGGAATCCTGATAGGCATTTCCTTTCAAGTACCATGCAGCTAACGCTCGAAGGCTTTCATCACTAAATCTGACTGTTTCCTCACGAGGCTGTAAAATCGGACCAAACCTTTTTCCCTGTTTCCAAAGTAAAAATATTGCGATTAATATTCCTTGGAAGAGCAACAGCAAAAACCAATCCTGATAAACGTCAAAGGAAGAGGACCCTGTGTCTCCGTGATTGTACTCATCAAAAAGGATAGATACCTCATTGTTTAACCCATCTTGTTGAACCAATCCAAGAACAAGTGGGAGATGATCCTTTTGTAAGATGTCTTGATTTGTTAGCCAATGAGGCGTCAATGCTACGATGAGTGTTCCCTCTCCATACTTCTGCTTAACGGCTACATCCCCGAGTTGATCGGAAAGAAGTATCTCATCTTCCTCTCCCGGTTCTAACCTCACAGGCGAATAAACGTTCCCTACAAGGTTGGTTCCACTGGAATCATTGATGGTTTGCTCCGGAAGCATTGTTTCAACAAAGGTTGTTCGAATATCAAAAAATCCTTTTGGATTATTTTTCAATAAAAAGATCGTGTTGCCTTTTTCCATAAAGTCAATATAAGATGCCATCTCTTTTGAATCGGGAGTAAAATATGGTTCTACCATCAACAATACCTGTTTTCCCTGTGATTCAGGAAGTAAGGCTGGAGGCTGTTCCCATCTTCTCACCATTTCCAATTCGTTGTCCAAGTAGGTGTAGAAAGCTTTCAACCCATTAGGTGAAGGAGACGTTGAATCGTAAGGTGAGAATTCCTGTGGCTTTTGCGATAGAACGAAGAAGGAGCAGATGGTAAAAAGAACGACTAGCACTCCAAACCATATCCATCCTTTTTTCTTAGCAGTATTTACTTTCAAGTCCCACCCTCCTTCCTTCTATATTTCTTGATGTGAATCATTTATCCACTTTAATGCGACATCTCTAAAGAATAGATAATCGTCTTTTTCTATTTTTTGTTTGCCATATGTTGCTCGATCGAACAATAAAGCAAAATTGAAGAAGAACTCAGCCAGGTCTTTTTGTTCTCTTCTTAACTCATCATAATACTCCCAATTCGTTTTCCATATTTTCGCTTCCAGCCATTGCCGTTCATGGAAGTTCAAAAGTAAGCCAAGAAAAAGGTGTCTTGTAGCAAGCGAGTAGTCTTCCATTTCTTCAAACCTTTTCGCCTCATCAACATGTTGCTGAAAAGACCACTCTAACTCCACACCAGATTGAAAAGGCTTGTTTTTTTTATTCCGACCAAAACGGTTACTTTTTACAAGGTACGTAATGACGAAAGCGGTTAATATTACGATTACTAGGATGATGACGAGAACCATTATGTTCCCTGCTGTTCCGCTTGTATTTTCCATGGATGGGAAAAGGCGTGAAAGTAAATCTGCTAGCCATGCCTTAAATTCGTCCCACCAAATTTGCAGGGTGTTTCTAGAATCAAGATAGTATACTTGATATTCCTGTCCGTCTAGGATTTCTTCCAGTTGTTCTCTTGCTTCTGGTTCTTTAAGCACGATAAATATCACCTGCCCTTTCCAAAGGAATCGGGTTTAACTAATATGGTAATCATCAATCAGATCTCTCAAATCATCTGCGTCATGACGAAGTTTTAAATCTAAATAAATAACGGCGTATCCTACTGCCATAATGAGGGTGGTAAACAGAGTTGTAAAACTGACTATTAATCCAAGTAGAACACTGTTTCCAAGAAAAGCAGAGAACGATAACTCTATTGCTACAGCTATGGATGTGGTAATTAAAAAGAAAATGATATAAAGTCCTATCAATTTAAATGTTCTACCTTTGGATAGTCTCCAGCTTCTTGTTAACCCGGGAGAGTTCTTGTCCAATACTACTGAGCCGAAGAAGAAACTCCATCTTGTAAGGAGAAACGCACCGATTAAGAACAAACTGATAGTCAGCACGATAGAAACGATAACTCCTGCTATAACATCTATAGCGAAGAAAATAATGGGAATAAGTACGCCTAGAAGTATAAATCCAAAAATGATACTAAACGCGATGATAACGTATAACAGAGATGAACCAATCAACGGGAAAAAGCGCCCAAACGCCTGTTTGACAACTGTACTAACGGTAAACTCTCGATTATGTTTAATATGATTTACGCCAAATAAAATGGCAGCTTGAGCAACAGGATATGTAAACAATACTAATAAGGAAACAAGTGCTATTCCCATGTCAGCTGCAAGATTAGAAGATAAAGAGGCTTCTTCGGCCAATTCCAAATTTCTTATCATCTCTTCATACCAAGCTCCCCCGCCGCCTTCTTGTCTGAAAAAACTTTTACCGGCAGCCAATTCAATAATTGCTTGCAGAAGGTAGATTGGTCCAACTAAAAGTAATAAGATGATGAAAAAATCTTTAAACTTGTATTTACTGATTTTAAATGTTTGATCCAGGATTTCCCCGAACCCTTTTGGTTTGTTAAAATTACTGTTCATTCCATTTCCTCCCTTAAACTATTCCAAATGTTGTCATATCGACTATTTTACCATTAATCTAGCAAAATTCGAGAAATAAATTGCGGAAATGTGTAGATTTAAAAAATATGAAAAGCCGCTCTCCTGTGGGAAGAACGGCTTTTTGTAATTCGGCTTTTTATTTGTAGAAGACTTTTTCCACATTATACTTTGCGTGAAGTGTGTTAGCGATGTACGTTTCATAAATTTCTCTTTCCATTGGATCCTCAACGATACACACGTCAATGCGATACACTTCATCACGGTGGTTTTTGATTGGGGATACATTGTCCTCAAAATGCTTTTTAATTCGTTGGCGAAGCTTTCTCGCTTTTCCAACAAATAATAAATCTTCATTTATATTAAAGAACATATAAATTCCGCCTTGATCGCGTGGAATTTTATGAAAATCAATAAAGCCATTTATCGGTGTAATAATTGGTTCATCATTTGTACGAATCTGCTGGCGTTCCGTAATGGATACACTAGGATTTGGTATGGTAATTTTTATCATAGTAAGTCACGTCCTCTTTTTCAGTAGAGCTACATGGTAACACAACGGCCTGATAATAGCTATAACAGTTTTTATCCAGGTGTTTGTATGGCTCCTGCTACATCATAGTTGCTGATGTCAAGTACTGTAGGTTGACCCATGGCTAGCCTAGCCAACTCAGCTCCTAAAAAAGGTCCGCTGGTTAATCCTGAAGCGCCGAGTCCATTGGCCATAAAGACATTATCGTGATTTGGAAGCTTGCCGATCACCGGAAGGAAACCTGGTGTAAACGGACGGAATCCGACCCGCGTTTCCAATATGGTGCCGTCTGATAAACCTGGTGCTATTTCCAATGCCTTACTTAAGATCTCATTCAAGCCGCCTGCTGTAATCCTTGTATCAAAACCGGCATCATCCTCATGTGTGGCCCCTACCACAATCCGACCGTTTTCAAAGCTAAGGATATACTGATTATTTGGTGGCATAACCACAGGCCAATCTTTCGTCTGTTTCGTATCGATTTCCAAGTGAACGATTTGTGCCTTTTGGGGGACAACTTCGAATCTCACACCCAACTCTAGAAAAATTTCCTGTGACCAGGCTCCACCCGTCACAATAAACAAGTCTGCTTCCACTCTCTCTTCCCCAAGTATTACACCTGTCACCTGGTTATCTTTGACTTCAAGGCCCGCATCGCCTTCAAGGAACTTGGCCTCATGCTTTTTGGCACCATTTATAAGAGCGTTGCGAAGGGCACGACCATTCACCTTTGCCCCTCCGGAAACGTGGACAGAACCGTACTCTTCAGACAACATGGGAAAAAGTTCTTTCGTTTTTTCTGGACTTAAGATTGTCACCTCGCCAATCTCAGGAGCTTCTTCTCTTCTTTTAATAGCTCTTTCCGCCATCTTCTCGAGTTTCTCTTTATCTTTATGTAAGCTTATAGCCCCTACACGGTTGTACCCGGTTTCCCTTTCTCCATCTGCTTCTAAGTGATCAATTAAAGTTGGGTAATACATTGCACCGTTTTTGACCATGTTATACCAAGCTTTATTCCTGCGCTGTGATATCCAAGGGCAGATAATTCCAGCAGCCGCATCTGTTGCTTGCCCTTTATCAAAACGGTCGATAACCGTTACATTTTCCCCAGCTTTTGCTAAATGATAAGCGGCAGAGGCCCCCAGGATCCCAGCGCCGATAATTATGATGTTTTTCATTAATTTACACCTTTTCATTTTTAAAAGTCTTTTGTCTCTATAAGTGTACAGGATTTTCAGCAAAGGCTCAATTTTCCCGAAGAAAAACCCCTCCTTAATAAAAGAAGGGGAGAAAATATTTATCTATTAAAATTAATTTTCATTGCTTCTGCCATTAATTTTGGAAGATCTGTATTATCCAATAAACCGCTAAATTTATCTGATTGTGGTCCATAGGCATAGACAGGTAAATCTGTTCCTGTATGTGCCGTAGTTGTCCACCCGATTAGAGCGCGGTCACTTACTACTTCATTAATTGCAATGGCAGGCTTTTCCGCCTTTTTGATTCTCTCTACTTCACCTTCTGTTAATTCCAAGGAAGTATATTTTTTTACCACTTCTTTAACATTACTTTTTTCGGAGTTAAGTTCGTCTGCCATTTTGTCACCTGTTGCTGTTACGTTCTCTAGCACATCCATCTTTAAATCATATTCACCGTTTGCACCAACAGACATACCACCTGTTTCGTGGTCACCGGCTACAACGACTAATGTATTTCCATCTTTCTCTGCAAATTCTAAAGCCGCTTCCACAGCTTTGTCAAAAGCTTCGGAATCTGTCATGGCCCATGCTGAGTCATGAGCATGTCCTGCCCAGTCAATTTGAGAACCTTCTACCATTAAAAAGAAACCTTGTTTATTTTTGCTCAATGTATCAATTGCTGTATTGGTCATTTCAGCCAGGCTTGGTTCATTCGTTTCGTCACGGTGCATCTCAGGAGACATGGCATCAGCCGCAAACAAACCTAGTAACTTGTCTCCTTCTGCATTTTTTAACTCTTCCTTATTCGAAGCATATTGATAGCCATTCTTTTTTGCTTGCTCAATCAAATCGCCCTCAGGCTGCTTTCCTCCATTTTCTTTACTTAGAAAATAGTCTCTGCCCCCTCCAAGAATGACATCTACGCCGTTATCAAAATATTGTGGGGCAATGGATGATTCATCGGAACGAGATGCGACACTAGCTCCAAATACTGCGGGAGTTGCATGTGTAATAGTAGATGTTGCAACTAGTCCGGTAGATTTCTTGGATGCTTCTGCTGCATCTAAAATGGAATCTACTTCTTCTCCATCAGGAGTCACGCCAACCATGCCATTATTTGTCTTTACTCCAGTTGCCATTGCGGTACCTGCTGCTGCAGAATCTGTTACTTCCGTGTCTGCTGAATGCGTTTTGATCAGCCCTTTTACATGTTGGTCAAAAGAAGATTCCTCGCCTTTGTACCAACGATAGTTTGTTGCATAACCGGCATTATATCCATCTGGGATCATGTAAATGACATTCTTGACTTTTCCCTGTTTCTGTTCAATGCTCACAGGTTCTTTTTTTGCTTCTGCTTTATCCATACCAACACTTACTTGAACCCCTGAAAATACTAACCCTGCTGCGACAGCAACACTTGCGACTTTTTTATACATGACATTTCCTCCCTCAGCATTTTTACTACATGCTCAGGATAACAAGTAAAAGTAAAGGAGGAATGAAGTTTCTATTAAAGCTATTTTACAAAAATAAGGGTATTTTCTACTAATTTACGAATGGTAGGAATGCTTTTATAGACCTCCATAAGTGCGAAAGGGACATAAGGGCTAAAATTTATTACGTGATGGTATCAAGTGTAAATGTAGAGTTAATCAAATATTTAGCTCACATACAATCTATTAATCTCTTTTGTTAAATACATGATTTTTTTTGCATCTTTCTCTAGCACCTCTTTTACATTGCCACCAAACCACTCTAAGGAAGCTTCAACCTCTGCCAAGGAAACAGCAGTTTTTATAAATTCTTCATAATCAAGGATTCCTTCAAATAGTGGGGTCATCCCATCCCTTGAGCCTGCAGCAGCGTATACATTATGTGGGCTGAATACATCCAGTTTGTTCCTAGAAATGATATTTTTAAAGTGAAAATGCATGATAAATGGTTTTAGTTTTACGAGAGATTCTATTGGGTCCGATCCTGATTCCCATATATGTAATACGTCAAAGTTAATACGCAAAGCTGGATGATCCACCTCCTCCAACAGCTGTAAAGTTGAAGACACTGTGTCGGTCAGTGTATTGGGATGCGTTTCTAATAGTAGAAATTGATTCTCTCTTTCTAGCTCTTGGCAAATCATTTTTAGTTTTGCAACAATAGAATTACGCTCTTCTCTATTTATGGAGGCACTTGCACGCTGTCCGGCAAACGTTCTTAATTTATTCGTTCCCCAACGATGGCCAAGTTCACTCAATTCCCTCGTTGCTTGGAGAAGTTCTTTATCTGACAGGTGTAGAGGCAGATAGTCGCTAATCATACTTGTATACAGGTTGTACGACGCTAACCAGTCACGATTATATTGGGACTCATCTTTCAAATGCTTGGCATGAATGCCCCATAATTCTATCCCTTGAAAATTATTAGATTGTGCCCATTCTGCTAACTCTTTTATCGAATGGAGGTGATGTCGAAATGAGATGGTACATAAGGATAAATTCATATACATTTCCTCCTTTTAAGCTAGTACTTCGGTGTGTTTATTTGACACCCAGGCTTCAAAGCACTCTTGTAGACCGTTTTTGATAAAATATTCAAGTTCCTCTTGTTCATTTATTTTCTCATGAATTTCTTTTAATACGTTACCATCTGCTGTCATTGCGTATTTCATCGCACGATATTGTATGGCAGTAAACCCTTTAACAAGCTTTTCTATCTCATCGCACCATTCTTCAAACCATTCCTCTGAGTAGCCATCAGCCTCCCAAAAGAATGCGAAGGCGTGTTCATAGGCATATTTTCTGATTGCCAAGACCGGTATTTGCTTAAGAGCATCAGAAAGTTCTATCCTTCTGTGCTTTTCAGAGCCTTTTGAAAAGATATCTACTATATTGCGGATAGCTTCTGTCATGGGATTTTCATTCAGTTTCAAACATGTCCGAAAATATGCTTCAATGACTTCCGGACTAGTTGGATTTATATGTTCTGCGTCAAAATAATAACCACCTTTTACAGCTGGAACCATAATAGCATTCATTATCTTTTGCTTTGATAATCTCCCTTCCCATCTGAAATCGGGATCAAACATAAACCATTCATCCGGATTATCTGTTTCCTCTAACATGACATAGTGAGGGAAAGGACTTTGATGAAACTTATTCTCACGCTCAGGAAGCATAGAAAGATCGAGCATCACCATAATGGAACGGTAACTTGGTTTATTTTTCATCAATTCAAGCAAAGTCATCATATTAGTAAGTTTCGGCTCTGTCTCGTCATACCAACGGTGAATCTTTATACCATACAGCATCTCATACCAGGTTTTAAAAAAGTCGTGATCGATATTTTCAGAATGGTAGCTTAATATTCCGTCCGGTGTAACGTCAAAATCCGCGTCCCATACACCAAAATAAAAAGGGCGGTGGTCCACACCTTCTGTTTTTTTTATAACTTCACAAACACAGCTTACAAAGCAATGAACCTTAATCATGTCAGTCCCTCCAAAAAATCAAGAAGCGATTTTACAGTATGAAAGTCTTTGGGAACAAGCATGTAATCCGGGATCTTTAAACCTAAATCCAACTCTAGATGTAAAATAAGTTGTAAAATCATAATGGAATCCATATACAAATCCTCATTCAATCTTGCGCTCTCTTCAAAAGACTTCCATGTTGGTATATTTAATTTATGTTTCAAAATATCGTAAACAGCCTGATAAAGCTCCTCTCGACTTAAAACCTTCATCCCATCATCTCTCCTACTAGCTTTCTACTGATCTTTCCATTTGGCAGAGTTGGAATCTTCTCAACCTGTGTATATTCAACGGGAACTTGATGGGAGGCAAGTTTCTTTACGCACCAGTCCCTTAACTTAGATTCTTCTATAAATGTTGAAGCAACAAACTGAACACATACTCTCTCCCCTGCAAATGCGTCTGGTTTCTTATAGGCAACCACTTCTTGGATGTTGGGGGCCTTCAGTAATACTTCTTCTACCTCTTGAGGATACACATTAAGTCCCGCTACGTTAATCATGTCATCCATTCTACCAAGGAGGCATAAAGAGCCTGAATCATTGATATAACCTATGTCATTAGTATGGATAGCTTTTCGTTTTCCTTGCAGTATTATTTCTTTAGGTTGATTTTTATCTTGTCCTGCTTTAAGAGTAAAATGTCCAAGCGGAAATCCCATTTGACTTGGTTCTTGGACATCAGGGTTAATGGCAATACATCCAGCTTCTGAACACCCATACTGCTGCAAAACTCTATTGGATTTACTTTTTAGATCTTCCAGACATTTTGCAGACATCAACATACCTGATGTCATGACATATTGAAAGAAAAAATCTTGAGGTGAAAGCTTTGTTAACGTATGTAAAAATGCAGGCGAAGCATACAAAAGATGGTTTGGCGTTTCTATTAATTTTTTTATTACATACTTGGGATTGAGATTATTAAGAATGATAGGAGCTATGTCTCTCTCCAAAGCAGTAAGTACCCCGCTTATAAGTCCGTATGAATGGGAGGTGGGGCATGCAATGATTGATACAGTTCCTTTATCAACTGGCAAACTTTTATTATAGCTTTCTATCTCTTCTTGAATGTCATCCCAAGAACGCTCCAAACATTTGGGTTCACCTGTTGTGCCAGAACTCATTTGGACAAGCACCCCTTGCTCTTCTTCCCTGTCATTTATCATTAATATTGGAGAGTCAAAATCTTCATATAATAAAATGTGACTGGAACTCTTATGTGCTACACGTATTGCCGCATCTCTTGGGGTAGCAGCATGTATAGGGACTACAGATCCGCCTTTTTCTTTTATATACAAACAAAGAGCCAAGGCTTCAAACACATTTTTTGTACACACTGCAATTCTTTTCTTCCTGCAATCATTTAGAACATTCATTTGGTCAAAGCGTTCAAATTGTTTTTGCAAATCATCCTTTGAATAATACTGGTCGTTAACAAAAAACATCTATTAAAACTCCCCTTCTTTAAATAAACTGTTGGGAACAGAATGACGAAATTCCCTTTTATCCATTCCAATCTTTCTAGTAAAAAGAGACTCTGTAAAAATATTTTCCTTTTCTGCTCCAAGGAGTTTGTTTCTCTCCCTTAATGGAGGGTGAAGTAGAACATGGGTCTGAATTGCTTCTCGAACCTCTTTCCAGAAATCTTCTTCTGTAAAACTCATGTGCTGTTCAAGCATGAAGGAAAGTTCACTTAAGTGAAAAACAAATAGCGTATCCATAATCAATTCCCTTAAGCCTTCTATCGAGGACATCCAATAATATTCATCATTAGAAGCATCTTTGTAGCACGGATATAGTTCTGTAAAATTTGGCGCTAAGTCAGGCTGTTTCAGGAAATCATCTACATATTCCAAGCTTTCATGGAAGTCCCGTAAGATGACTTTTTTAGGCCAGCCATCCTCATGAACAAGAATCATATTTTGGGCATGTGCCTCGACAGCGACTCCCTCTGATACGAGCAAATGCCATACAGGGACAACCGTAACTTTTACAAACTGCGCCACCCATTTCTTCATTCCGTACCGCTCAAGCCAAGGTTTTATAAATGGTGTTCCATCTTGTTCCATTAACGACATGGCATTCATTGGAACGGCACCTTCCACTCCCTTGACGAAGCTCGTTGGACTTTTCCTCCAAATTGCTGCTATGTGACCGCATAGATTCGGGTTACCCTCCATCGCCACCATTCCTGCATATTCTGGCAAGATGTTAAGATTTTCATTTAAATAGCTATCAGACTCTATCAACTTCCCCAACCAGTTGGAAAGCGTGGGAGCGGTACATACTGAATGAGATTCTATGACTCTTAAAGACGAAGTGTTCACCATATTTAATGGTAATTTTATATGTGCCTTTTCAGGATGTGTTTCATTCCACAATGTTCTAACAGATTGGGTCGCCCTGTAAAAATCACCCGCATATCCAAGCGGGATAATACTGTCCTGACTAAGACACTTTATTTCGCGCTGAAGCTTGTTCTTCCATTGCCAAGGATGCACAGGTAATAGGCAGTAATCCTTGATTGTACCTCCCGCCGTATTTAGCCGGTCAAGGAGTAACGAATAAGCTTCTACACCTAATTCATCTTGTAGGAATGCTTTTTCTGGTTTTGGTAGGGAGACTTTTACATCGTCTCGTTTTACTGCAACCCACCATAACTGGAAGGATTGGCGCGCTTCTGGACCATACATTTCATGGTCAGATGTGGTAAAACCAGTCCTCGCCTTGAAGCAAGGATGGTAGGGGTGTCCTTCCAAAATGGCTGATTCCATTTCTTCATAAGATAGGACTCTCCTACATTGTTTATCAATATTTCCCTCATTCCACTCACCAAGCAAAATCGTTTGGTTTAACTCTTCTAATAAACTTTTTCGGATTTTTTGGTTTGTTGTTAGCTGTAATACGATATCCCTTATTGGTTCAGATATTTGATGACCTTGGTTATCCCTAATGTCAATCGTGCTTTCATTCAGGCGAATTCTACCAAAAGAAGAGCATTTCCCTTCTGATTGAATCCTGATTTTAGTACCGTATATTGTTATAACTGTTTTAGAGCTTACCTGTTTTACCTCAAAAGGAAGCAACTTTTCAAAAACAATTGCCTCTAATATCTGTTTGATCACCCGCGTTTCCGTATTAGACACTACTTGCTGTTGCATAATGTTTCTCCTTTTTATTCATGGACAGCATTAAGTAGAATGGATTTGGCATGGAGGTATATACAGCCTGTTCCAAATCAGTCAGTAATTCATCCACATCATGAAAACGAGTCATAAGGTTTGCTTTGCATGGAAGTACCTCGCTGTTTAAAATAAAATGGACAAATCTTTTTCCTTCCCCAGACAATGCCTTTTCAAGCTTTTGCAACTCTTTGATCATCCAATTTACTAACCTATCCTCAGTAATCAAGCTGTCTTCTCCCATTCTGTAAATGATGGAGAAAATATGGTTAATGAAAAGATAATAAGTAAACCGATGTTGGATTATTTCTTCGTCATAAAATAATTCAGGTGCGTTCTTCAAGTTGACAACCAATTTTTCTAGTTCATCTCTCTTCGAATTCGATAGATAATAGCCCTGATTATCTCTAAAGTAATAATGAGTTGGAAAACTGTTTGATACATCCACCAAACTATTTTGCTGATGTGCTTCTAATGCCAATCCATACTCATCATAAAGTGCAATCATTGGCTCTACCGAACAGTGCCAATATTTTTGAAACCATTGAAAGCTTGCTTCTTCTGGGCTTATCTGATGCATACGAGAAATAGTTTGTATCAATTTTTCCAGTAATGATTCTTCTTCAGGAAGGGGATCTTGAACCAATGCTGCAATGGAATGAACACCTCCCCCTTTACCTTCTTGAAACGGATTCGAACGCATAATGACTTCAAAACCATTTTCCACTTCCCCAGGAAGATTAAGAGACAAGGAAATAGGATCGTTTATTACTCGGAAACATTTGTGCTTTTGTAAAAAGTCCATTTTGTTGAACAGTTCCGCCATCACAACTCCAGCTTCTAATTCATGCACTTTGTTTACTCTCATAGAATTTGTCACTTTTACAGGTATGGAGAACTTGTACATCCATTTATCCTCTTTGTTATAAACCGTTCTAATGGAAGAGGTGGCACTAAAAGCTTTCCCCATAGGCCCTATATATTTGATTAAGTTATCCTCCATTGCTTTCTGTACATATTCCTGTTGCAGAAGCCACTGGGATTGCAATGGATGCATAGGGAACAGGTATCTACCATCCCCGGTAATTTTGAGAATTTCACCCTTTACTAACGAGGAATCCTCTTCAACAAAGAATCTTTCTTTCAGAATCAATTGGTCTACTTCAAAATAATGAAGCTGAAAGAAACCTTTTAGTTCTGGAGCGTAAAGATCATGCTGCCAAGTGGCCATTCCTTGTCTGCTTTTTGGGGTTGGATGCAACCAATGTCCAAATAGGAGAGACTGTTCCGATTCTAGAAAGCTGTATTCTTCTACTTTTTTATGATTGCTTTTCGATGTTGATTTTTCTATATATGTACAAATAGTATGATAGCTATCAATCAACCGTAATATCAGTTCATCATAGTGTGATGTCATCTCATTGCAATTATTGTTTTTTGCTTGAAGGTTCAGCTCTTGAATGCATGAAATCATGCAATTTAATGGCTCTTCTTCTATCCATACTAACTCCTTATCATGATACTTGTAGATTCTCCCCAGTTTATGTTTTCCAACTAATGAGCGATAGTTGACTTCAATAATTAATCTTATATGTTGCAAAGGAAGCACCAGTTCCAAAACTTCCTCGCCGTTTAATATATAGGGTAGTTTAGACAGCTTCATCAATTCATTTTTCTTTACCCAATTCACATCTCCAACCTCTCGAATATAACAATTCATAAAGGCTTGGTAGGAGGCGTTTTCTGCAATGCTTTTAGCTGAGTTATGCATAATGCCACCCTTTCTATTTGTTCTACAAATTTATTGATAATGATTATCATCACGAATTAAAAAAGAATGAATCTCTTGATGAAATTCATTCTCAATGATAACTATTATCAATTAAAGTATCCATGCACAAATTATACTTTCGACATAGACAAAATGCACACGTTAAATATAAAGCAGCGTTTTATCCAAATTAAAATAGCTTACTAAACCTTCTATCATATGTTTTCTTCCCAATGGTCCCCAAGGATCCCATTCCTGACTGCTTGGTATATAGATATCTTTATTTTCAACTGCTTTAAGTTGATTCCATTCAGGATGCTTTGCCACTCTATCCACCGCTGCCTTAGTGCTCCATAAAAATAGAATCTTATCTGGATTAAGATCCAATAACTCATTAACAGTAATAGAGATATACCCACTTTTAGGCAAATCTTGATGTGGTTTAAATTCTAGTGTCTGAAACAAAAGCTCCATGCAAGCATGATTGGAAGCCCCGTAAAGTCTAATTTCCTCATTTCTTACCCAAACAACTGCCCATTCCCCGCTTCTGGCCACCCCTCTTAACATCTTTTTTGCTCGTTTCTCTAATTGCCCCATATCTTTCTTAATGGTAGCTACTGCCTCTTCTCTACCAAATAAACGAGCAATTTGATCTAAATAATCATCCCATGTCTTCTGAAAATCTATGGAATGAACTTCCTTATTCTTCATCCAAGTAAGTGTCTGTTGCTCCCCATGATGGAGAGATGTTTTTATAATAAAATCAGGATCTACTGTCATAATATCTTTGGAGTTAAACGTTTTTTCCGCATTCAAAAGGAATGTACCTTCCAAAGGTTTTTCTAGATAGGAAGGAACTCCGTTTGTCTTTGGAAAAATGCTTGGATAAACAGGAGCTGCTACCGGCTGTATGCCTAATGATAGTAGGTGATCTTGTAAAAATAATTGACTGACCACTGCCACTCTGTCTTGAATTTTTTTTATGTATATTGAGGGTGATAACCCTTCCCTCTTTTTAAATAAACGACTAAAATAAAACTCGTCCTGAATGCCTATCTGAAGCGCAACATCTTTAATATTTATCCCTTTGTTTTGGACAATTAGTTCCTTAGCTTTTTTCAATTTTGTATCAAGCACGTATTCTTTAGGTGGAATGCCTGTTTTCTTTTTAAAGGCTCTTGCAAAGGAAACCGGTGTCATTCTAGCTTTCTCAGCAAGGTCTTGAACGGTTAATTGTTTATGAGAATTATTATTGATATAGTGAATGGTTTGATCAATATCATCTAATGGTTGCACTTCTGTCATGCTACCAATCAAATTCCAAAGCTTTGCTTGACAATGGCAGCGATCAAGAAAGGATGTACTTTTTTGAAGAAGCAAAAGCTCATCTAAAATAGGACATATTTTACAAGGTTCCGTAGGGGTGAAGTATATCTCTTCTTGTTTCATATTAGTTATTTCAATCATATATATATTTAAGTATTTGTTTGCTGGAGACAAGATAGCACCGCTTTTCATCCAATAGGCTTTTCCCTCGGATAGTGTTTTTACAAGAGACAAATCCTTACTTTTCACAGCTACTGAATTTGCCGCCACATAAATAATGGAAGGAGGTGCAGTGAGCTCTTCTCCTTCCTCTAATAAGTGATGAGTAATTCTATTCATTACGTTTTCCCCTTACTTTCATTCTCTAGGATTCTCTCATTATATCTGATAATGATTATCAGTTGCAATAGAGTGATAGCCTTTTAGTTCTTAAGTTCCAAATCCACCGTCAAAAATGCTTTTTTTCAACCAAACTATCCAATACAAGCAGTAAAGTAGCTGCAACCAATTCTGTATATAATGGAACGGTGATGCCCTTTATCCATTCATCTGTCAGATATACAGGAATCCATATAAAAAGAAAAGTAATACCTATTTTTGAAATGGTAATGATCCACTTCCTTCTAAATCTAGGCAAAACTCTAATTAAGAAGGTCATGGTAGCTATTTCGAAAATCAAGGTTAAGGGTATCAATAAAACAATATAGTAAATCAATGAACTTTTTGTCTCATATTGAACACTGAACAGTTGAAAAAGACCGGCAAAACCAAACAAAAAGGCTCCACCCACAAAAAGCAGAGCAAGCGCAAAAAGAAGTGTCATAGAAATCGCTAAAATTAGTTTATCGGAACCGCTCAAATTCGGATCATGGTCATGTCCCATATAGATCTCCCCTTTTTAGCCTATTAATAGGTGTTATTCGTTTAAAGGGGAATTCATGCCAACAAAAAAAGCAATAAGTCATTTGACTCATCGCTTTTTTAGAGTTAAAAATTCCTTATTCAATCTTCCCGGTGTCCAAAGTTGATGTTTTTCCCATAAAATATTTCGTCCATTTCATTTGTTAACTTGTTGGTAATTTCATATCTTTCATCATCTGACAGCTTGTCTTTAGAGTATCCGAACAGATAATTGTTCAAATCAAACTCTTTCAGTCGGCACTTTGTGTGAAAAATGTTTTCCTGATAGATATTTACATCGATCATATCATAAAGGCTTTTCACATCATTTGGTATGTAATTTTGAATAGAATTAATATCATGGTCAATAAACAGCTTGTTTCCATTAATATCTCGTGTGAATCCACGCACACGGTAATCCATGGTCATAATATCTGTTTCAAAAGAGTGTATCAGATAGTTTAATGCTTTCAATGGGGAAATCTCCCCGCAAGTGGATACATCTATATCGGCCCGAAAGGTACTGATTCCTTCTACTGGATGATATTCCGGATAGGTATGAACTGTAATGTGGCTCTTATCAAGCTGGCATACTACAGAATCTGGAAGTGGGCCCGGAGACTCCTCATATGATTCCGTCGGGACTTCTACTACCGGTCCTTCAGAAACAAGTACCGTGACACTAGCCCCTTGGGGTACATAGTCCTGTTTGGCGACATTTAGCACATGTGCACCGATCAGATCAGCAACGTTTTTTAAAATTTTGGTTAACCGATCTGCATTATATTGTTCATCTATATAATCAATATACGATTCCCTCTCCTCTTTTGTCTTTGTATAACAGATGTCATACATATTAAAGCTCAGGGATTTTGTTAAATTATTAAACTCATGCAGCATGATCCTTTTTTCCGAAGTCAAATCAAAATTCCCCCTTCATTTATTTTCTACAATTATAGTACCCCTTCTGGTATAGAAAAAAACAAATTAAGACCTCAAGAATTCGCTTATCACTTTTTTCTGTTCATGATAAACAGATTGACCCAACTGGATCAGCTCGTCCATATAGGTTACATCATCAAATGGGACTTCCTCTCCCAATTCCTTATTGAGTCGGATGTAATTGCTTCCTAATAGATGACTGCATTGATAGGACACAGATTCAGATGACAATTGCAAAGCAAGGTCCAATAATTTTGGCGTGACTTTCATAGAAGGGAATTGAAATGGAAGCCACTGTTTTACTCCCCAATATTTATTCTTTTGGATAGTAAAATCAATTTTTTGAAGTCCAGTCCCGATAGAGAGAATTTCTATGTCTTCCAATTTCAATTTGAAATATTCCAACCCTTCTGTAATACAAACCAGTGATGGATTATTGGCCCACAGGCCTCCGTCAATGGAAAGATAGTCGTTGCCGATATTGTTTGGGGGGAAATATACGGGTGCAGAACAAGAGGAAAGCACCGCATCCCATAAATGAATGGTCATATCTTTTGCTGCCTTGTTGCCATAATTGGAACGGTGCACAAATGGCCTGCCATGTGTAAGGTTAACTGCAGGAATCAGCAGTGGACTAGTAATATCCTTCAGTTTTCGTTTTCCAAACTCTTGCATGATAAAACGTCTAAGCTGACGGTCACTATAGATACTTTTGAAAAGACCCACTTTGGCCTGACGAGTAAATATTTGTTTTCCGTATTTCTGATAACCTGATAATACTTCTTTCATCGGCTTTTTGATGGAAATGGAAGAGGCAATGATAGAACCTGTACTGGTCCCTGCGACAAGGTCTACTAAGTCGGCTATCGGACGGTTGTATTCCTCCTCTATCTCCTGAAGAATAGAAACGGCAAATACTCCCCGAATTCCTCCCCCATCTAGACACAACATTTTCATTTACCATATCTCCCGTACTCATTTCCTATTAGGCTTTCCTTCAAACAAGAAAAAACTCCTAAAAAAAGGAGGAATTTGTCCCTTTCTTAGGAGTTCTTCAATGGGAGGTGATTTGTTAAGGTATCTGCATACTTCCTTAAATGTTCCACATTAGAAATATCATGTTCAAACAGTGGAATTTTAGTTATTTCTTGTTTGCGGAAAATTTCATGTATCTGCTGAATATATGGTCTTTCATTTCCTCGTCGATTTTCCATAAAGACTCCATCTGCATGATCGGGGATAACCTTATTTACATAAACAGTGGAAACGTTCATGTTTTGCTTTTCCAACATATCTATCGCTTTTTTTGTTTCAAGTATCGGAAGTCTTTCCGCATTAAGTACAAAGGCATAACCTGTCTTTTTCTGGTCAAGGAGAATATCCCTAACTTTTACGAACTTTTGCTTTCTAGCCTGTAATTTTTCAAATATCGGGTCTTCCACTGGCTCTCCATCGTTTAACAGCTGGGTATAGTTTTGTTGAACCTTTTTTCTCTTTTCCAATAGCCCGCTGATCCAGACGTTCATCAGTTCAGGCAATGTTAAAAGCCGAATGGTGTGGCCGGTTGGAGCGGTGTCAAATATGATATGGTCGAAAGAATCGTATTCTTCGAGCACTAAGGAAGTGATTTTATCAAATAATGCCGCCTCATCAGCTCCAGGCGATGCACTTGCCAGATCAATTTGCCTATGTACTTCTTCTACCATGGTTGCCTTTACTAACCCTTTTAAGTTAGTTTTAACCTCTTCGATATATCTTTTTGATTCAGATTGAGGATTGATTTCTAAGAGATGCAGATATGCGTTGATAGACAGTACTTTATCTTTCGGCTTTACATGAAAGATGTCTCCTATATTATGGGCCGGATCTGTTGATACCAACAACACCTTTTTGCTTTCTTCGGATAATAGGAGTGCAACAGCAGAGGCTGTGGTTGATTTTCCAACTCCCCCTTTGCCACCAATAAACATTATTTTATGATTGAAAAGCTTACTCATTCTTCTTCCTCCTAGCAGCAGCGTATTCCATTTAGTGGTGATTTCTCCATACCCATTCGAAGGTGCCAATCATGAAACCTCTCAATGACAAATGGATATAGCTCCAACGTATAGTAAAATGCAGGATTAGGGAGACCAAGCAATTCAGAAAAACATAGTAATGTGAACAGGTCTTCTTCCTCCCTTAACTCTCTTGCGATCTCAGTTCTATGAGGTTGCTGAAGTATTTCATCATAAATAGTTATGACTTTCTTGAATCTTTCCAGAATATCCATTTAGAAACCCCTTTCTGCTATTTACGAAAGAAGAGGATGAGCAACATGCTTCATCCTCTCACCAAAAGTTACCAAAACTTACATGGATGGATCTATTGGGGGAGATTTGTCTGTCTTAAAGAATACTCTAAACGCCTCCAAGATGATCCAAAATGCGAACACGAAGATAATTCCACCTAAAATGAAAAGCAACATGTTTGCATCTGTTTCACCTAGTCCTGACCATTGAAAGACGACTTGAACAAACATGGCATAAAGAGTCATCGAGAAAATGAAAACCATCGGTACAAATGTATAAAAGAAGTTTCTTCCCTGCTTCTTTAACCATACAGATATCAGTAGTAGACTGACCCCCGCCAAGAGCTGATTACTTGTACCAAAAAGCGGCCAGAGTAAGTAACCTCCTGAACCAAACCCATTTGGTCCTTTAGGAATCAACACCAATGCAGCACTTGAAACAACTGCTACAGAAGTTGCGACATGCATGTTTGTTAACGGTTTAAAATTATATTCACTTCCAATTTCAGAAATGATGTATCTCATAAGACGTAAGGATGTGTCCAAACTTGTCGCGGCAAAGCTGACAACTATGACGGTTACAATGGTTCTGGCAATATTAGCTGGTATTGCAATTCCTGTAGCAAGTTGGGCCGCACCGTTAATGAAATTGGACATCCCACCCAGACTTGCTGCACCAAAATCTGAGTAAGCAGCTCTGAAATCACCCGCATTTGCAAATAATGTTGCTACCGCAATAATAGAAATTAAGGCGAGAACCCCTTCTCCCACCGAGCCCAAGTAACCAACAAACCGTGCATCTGTTTCTTTATCCAATTGTTTCGAGGTTGTACCAGATGCAACCAGGCCATGAAATCCAGAAATGGCCCCACAGGCAATGGTGATAAATAGCAACGGGAACCAGGAAACATCGCTTACCTCATTTGTCATCGGGGCTGTTAGTTCTGGTCTCAGTACAAGCAAACCTGCATACAGCATTAATAAACCAACGACCAATTGATGTGAGTTGATATAGTCCCTTGGTTGCAAAAGCTTCCAAACAGGTAACGTGGAAGCAAAATAACAATAAACAAGAAGAATTACAATCCAGACAAAGAATGACATGGAGATTCCATCTAATCCGAATATCACCGTGTTATCTGCTCCGCCAAAGTAACGGACCAAATCAATTTGTAAGAATGGAACTTTACTTGTTAACACAGCAGTTCCATACATAACGGCAAGGGCAATTAAGGAAGGAACCAACATTTTTGCTTTTCTTTTATAGACTGCATATCCAATCCATATAGCTATTGGTATTTCAATGAAGATTGGTAAAACTGCCGCCGGGAACTGAATGAACAGGTTAGAGATAACCCATGCAAACACGGCGTTGACCATGAGAACTAAAATCAAAATAATAAATAAAAAGAGCATTTTAGCACGTTTACCAATCAAGCGGTCTGTTAACGTACCGATAGATTGTCCTTTATTTCGGACCGAAAGCACCAATGTACCAAAATCATGGACTCCAGCTGCAAAGACAGTACCTAGTATGACCCAAAGAAATGCGGGTCCCCAGCCCCAATACAGGGCAATTGCAGGACCTAAGATAGGCGAAGCTCCCGCCACTGAGGAAAAATGATGTCCCCATAAAACTACCTTTTTCGTTGGTACAAAATCCACCCCGTCGTTGTACTTATGGGCGGGTGTTACATAATCAGGATCCAGGTGGTAAATCTTTTCTGCGATGAATTTAGAATAATAACGGTACCCCAGTGCAAATACAATAAAACCGACAATTGCCAACCATACAGAATTCACCCTAATTCCTCCCTCTTTCTATGTATACAAGAGTAGATTACTAATGAGTGAAAGCGTTGTCAATATAGATTTCTGAAAATTCATACTAAATACATGTTAGTTTTAATATCAGGTCTTAAAATGGGTGGAAAGTAGCATGATGTCGATTGCTAACTAAATATGTCGCAAGTACTATTTTTCATTGAATATTCCGACATATAGACTTATAATGTGGAAGATTCATGTAAATTTATATGAATACATAACCAATCAAGGGGGATTTTTTGTTGAAATTTAAGCACGTGTCATTGTTGTTTGCTGTGTTGCTCGTTTTTAACCTTTTTGCCTCCAACTTTGTTTTAGCAGAAGAAATTCAAGAAACAAAACCCACATTAGTTGCGTTGGGAGATTCTATTCCGTATGGGACAAGTCTACCAGACCGTAGTCAGGCATTTCCTAATCTAATTTTAGAGGGAGAAACAACAGTTATTAACAAAAGTGTACCAGGACAAACTTCTTCTCAATTGCTGGTACAAATTACTACAGACCCTGAAACAGCTCAAGCACTTCAAAATGCTGATGTAATTACTATAAACACAGGAAACAACGATCTTCTGCAGGCAGCCAAAATCGCTGAGATTGCTGCTGCGATTCAAGCAGGAAAAGAAATCAATTATGAAGAACTAAAATTAGATGTAGCATTAGCTGCTGCAAAGGCTGGAGAAAATTTGGCGGTAATATTGCATAGCATTCGGGAGATGAACACGGACGCCCCAATATTACTATATAACATTTATAATCCTTTCCCAAATCTTGATGCAGAACCTGTGAAAACTTTGCACCAAGTTGGTGAAATGATTTTAGAAGATGTGAATAAAGGGTTTCCTCTAGTTGCATCATCTTATTCGAACACTTTTGTACTTGATGCCTATTCAGCTTTCGACGGTAATCAGGTAGATCATGTCTATGGTTTTCCAGATGTTCACCCAACTATTGTGGGGCATCAAACATTGGCAGCATTGGCTAATAGCTTGCTATTGGAAATGTATCCACCGGTGGAACCTGAGCCTGAGCCGGAATATGAGCTTGAATTGACCTTAACACCGGAAGATGAAACAGAAGGTCCTGTGGAGATTCATGTAGATACTAAAGGTCAGACACCTCTTAAAATGATGTGGATGGCAGGGGAAAAATCCGAATTAGATTTTTTAAAGTTAGAAGATGTGAACTTCTTGGAGGGTAATAGCTTTGAAGTAACGGAGAATGGAAAATATACGGTACTTGCTATTTTTAGTGAGGACGGAATGGAAAGAGCCATTCAGACGATTGAAGTTTCCAATATTGTACCACCAGTGGAGAACCCAACTTATACGCTTGATTTATCTATCTCTCCGAATGAAGAAACAGAAGGACCTGTTACCATTTCAATTGATACAAAAGGTATGAAGCCTTTAAGTTTGATGTGGATGACCGGTGAAAGAACAGACTTAGACTTCTTGGAAGTAGATAAGGTAAATTTCTTGCAAGGTACAAGTTTTGAAGTGACTGAAAATGGAAAATATACTGTTCTTGCGGTTTTCAGTCAAGATGGGATGGCACGGGTTGTGAAAACCATTGAAGTCACAAATATTGTTTCTCCTGCTGAACCACCAGCTGAGGAAGAACCACCTTCAGAAGAGGAAGATAACACGCCTCCTCCACCTGTAAAGAAAGATGAAACAAAACAACCGGTCGAAAAGAAGCCAGTAGCTAAGAGTGGAAACAAGCTTCCGAATACGGCGACAAGTGCTTATAACTACTTGGTTTGGGGCGCAGGTTTGTTGTTTGTCGGACTTGTTAGTATGACAAGTATTTTCGTATACCGCCGAAAGTTTGCTGTATAATTCTTTATAGCCCACCACTGCTTCATAGTGGTGGGCTTTTATATTGGGTAAATATCAGCTGTGGCCACCTTTTTAGTAGGATAAGTTGTTGGCGGTGCACTTTTTAATTGTTCGGTTTAGTTGCAAATAAATGTTCTACATTTCCCAGATCTACTTCTACATTTTCCCAACCCACTTCTACAGTTTAGACTCTTACTTCTACCTTTTACAATAAAGGTTCTACCACTAAACGGCGACCTTCTACCACATAACAATTTTCGACACCAGCTACTCACCCATATATTTCCTAAACATTAATACTAAAAACCTTCGCGGACATCCACCAAGGTTTTTTATCATTCAGATATAAGTTCAAGCAGATATGTCAGGGTATTTTCATATCTTGAAAGGTTTATGAGACGATTTCTATAATATAATCTGCCATTTATTTCCCACTTACCAATTTTCAGCCATTCAACTTTCCGGTAAGACGGGGCATATGGAAATTTGGGAAACAAATACTCCGAAGTAACTTGGCCAAATGCAATAATTTGGTCCTCTTTTCTTCTAATAAATACATAATCTCCCTCTTTCATCTCATGACAAAATTGGAACAAAGCTGAGGTTTTAAGATACGGAACATGTGAAGTTTTATAGAGTTGGCGGTGTCGCTTCCATACTTCCTGTTTAGTTTTATAGTGTCGAATGTCACCCAATTTCCCATGATGCAAAGTAAGAATTTTTCCGTCTAGGAAAGACCCAGGGTTTACTGATTGGGGAATTGTATACATCCAATATTGCGCACCCTCTTCTCCGTCATGACACACATTAAAGGGTTCCTTATTCTTCTCCGTATGATAAAAAAAGCGCAAAAAGCAACTAATCTCATAATAAATGGGGAGATCTGTTTTTCTCCCGACAATGGTTAAATACTTCTCTATAAGATAGCTCTGATTGATCAGTTTCTGGTAATGATAAATTCGGGATCCTATAGAATATTTCTCTTTTATATTCGTTGCTTCATCGTATAAGTGTTCAATTGCGTAAAGTTCCTGATTGGTAAATGTACAATAGTAATTTGGTAAGAGGTAATGAAGCAACTCCCCCATTGATTTCTGCCCGAATCCAGGAAGTCTGTTGTCGGGACTGGAATAGAAATTATCTAGTCTATTTTCTATACTTCTTTCACCGAACAAAAGGTCCACGAAGAATTGACGGTATCGGTCCATGGATGCCTTCTGTCTTCCAAAAGCCTGCTCCTTAAGAAGCGGCATTTGAAAAGCAGGCAACTGTTCACCTATTGCTTCGAAATGTTCCCAGTTCATGGTTGCAAGATTTTCCTCTTTAGCAAAACTTTTAAAAAATTGATACCTGTATTTCTGTTTTTCTTTATCCCCTATCCATTCTTCTGCAACCGGTTTGAATCGAAATAAATGATTATCTAGATGTTCATATTTGGCCATACCTTCGAGAGTTCCTGGTGCTTTCCATAAAGAATCCAATATCTTCTCTTCTTCTTCGTTTAGTAACAGAATTTTGATGTCTTCCATTTTGAAGATATCTAGATTCTTCAGACCCCAGGTTCTTCGCAAGTGCCTAGTTGCAAGTGAGTGATGTTGATCAATAATCTGCATGGTGATCGTTATTTTATCGATAATCGTTATTGACATTATTTTACATACACAACAAATGTGGATGGAGTCACTATAAAAAACTTTGTCCCCCACTTTTAAATCTTGAACTTGGAACTGTTCGAACATATCTAATTGATAGGTGATGGTGTTAGTTTGTGTATGAACGCTTTCACCACGAATTATCCACGTAGACATGTTGAACACTCCTCCCCCATTTATTATCCTTTTTATACTGTATTATTGTTTTTCTAAAACATTCAAAGAAAAGAGGTGCTCTCAATGGCACCTCTTCAAAGACATAGGTTACATCCCTAAAATGGACGCTTTATAGAAAAGTTCTTGTGCTTTTTCCGCAGTTTGGAAAAGTGACAAGCATCACATACTGCATACTTGAAATCAGGGTCCAATTTCTTTCCGCATTTGGAGCACTGCTTCGTCCTCATTTTTACGTCTGTTTGCAATCGTTCATGCACTTCATCACTAAATGATTCTCTTATTCTTTCCCAATAAGTTGCTTCCGTCCTTCTTTCCAATCTATATAAAAACAGCAAGTGAAGACCGATGGATTTATATGATAATTCCACATTCTCCAGGCTATCCTTATTCATGAACGGTTCCGGCAGTTCTTCCCTTGTGACAATCGCTTCCATCGTTTGCTTCCATTGGTTGATGAGTGTCTGCTCTTTTGTAGAAAACGGAAGATGTAAAAAGCCATACAAATCATTAACCGTCAGCCTGGCTTCAATCATGGTGTCCTCGATTGTTTCATACAAAATTTGTTCCTCGCTAAGAGAGGCCTTCTCTGTACCCGCAGGACTTTCGAACTTTTCCCACAGCTCAAAGAAATCACCCAGTTTGTTGGAATACTTTTGGAAGCGTTCCAATATAGAACTGGTTGGGGCAATCGCAAAAGTGTGTACCTGACGATCTTTACCACCTAGTAGCTTTTCCATTGCTTTAATGTCTCCTGTAAAAGCAACTTTTCCAACATCATACATTCCTTTACGTCCTGCTCGACCCGCAATTTGCTTTACTTCTTGCGAGGTCAGGCGTCTTCGTCTCGTGCCATCAAACTTTTCATTTTGCAAGAAGACTACTCTTCGAATGGGTAAATTCAAGCCCATCCCGATAGCATCTGTAGCAACAATAACAGTAGTTTCTCCATCTATAAAACGCTGCATCTGCTTTTTTCTTGTTTCAGGAGGCATGCTTCCATATATCATGCTGACCTGATGACCGTTGTTTTGAAGAATCGATGCCGTTTCTAGAACCCGCTTCCGAGAGAAACAGACAAGTGCATCCCCTCTTTTTGTATCCCTAAGAGTAAATGGCCGATCTTCAACTTGCAGAGGTGTGTCCCTTGTATATTCGTTCATTTCGATCGCCGCATTGCCTAATAGCTGCAGTACCATTTCTTTCATACTGAAGCTTCCGACAATGTGCACTTCATCCGCATTGGCCTTTGTAATGGCTTTGTACCAAGAGAACCCACGGTCCTTATCTGCAATCATTTGTGCCTCATCAATCACGATAACTTCATAATGATCTTTTTCATAAAACATTTCGACCGTACTTGAGAAATGGGTTGCACCCGGTGACAGTTTCTCTTCTTCCCCTGTTTTTAGCGAGCACGGTACTCCAGCAGAATTTAATGTATCGTAGACCTCCAATGCCAAAAGCCGCAGTGGAGCAAGATATAATCCGCTTTTGGCTTCTTTCATTCTCTGCAAAGCCTGAAATGTCTTTCCTGTGTTTGTTTCCCCAATATGTATGACATACCTTGTGCTTCTACCGTTCGAAGGAATATACTCCCTTCCGAAGATATCTTCTAACATCCTCTCCTCTTCTTTTTGTTTTCGGCGAATCTCTGCCAAAATCTCCTCTTCTTTTCGTTTCCTATCTTTGATATCTCTTTGTAGATACTCCTCATGTAGTTCGAAGTCAAATGGTTGTTCTGCCAGTTCAAGCAGATCCGTAACAAATTCATCTTGCAGTTGTTCCATATAATCATTGACCAATAAGTAGAAAGAGTTGGCAAGTAACTTTCTAAGCTTAGATACAGTAAATTCCTCGGAAGTCACGGTTTCGTAGTCTGTTAAAATTTCTTCAGAAAGCTCATTCATTATTAGGCCGGGGATAAAACCGAACAGATAATCTGTAATTCTTTTTTCATAGAAAAAATAATATGTTTCATACTCCAAGTATTCCTCATAATAATCAAAGCTCTGATGGACAGCACCTGTCAATTCACTGAAAAAGTCCCTCATTGTGTGATAGTCAGATGCATCCATAGGACCCGCCTCTTTTAACACTTCTTCTCTTCTGTACGATTCTGTTTCCTCAAACTTCGGGTTGTTTATTAAGTCCTCTTTGACTTTCTTGGCTACAAAGTGCCTGACATATAAGAAGTAATTCGCTTGATTTTCTTCCACTATCTTATGAGCTTCCTGATCAACCGCATCTGTAACAGCATCCATGCGAAGTTGCAATCGTTTTTCTTCCATTCTTTTTTGAAAATCTTTACGAGCCTGAATGTATTTTTCTTCCCAAACAGATGGGTTTGTATAAGAAGAATTCTGCAACCACTCTACTGCATCAAAAGGTTCATATTCCCTCATTTCATTTTTGAAAAGTTGATTGATTATTTTCTTGTCTATCCCTTCTACTTCGAACCCTCTCTCACTCAAAATCTGTTTTTTCTCTTTACGTGCAACATCATTTGTTACTTTATTGAGCCAAACATTGTACCAGATCTGTTCCACATAATGCTTTCGTTCTTCCAAATATTCAACAAAGGTCGGCAGGTCTTCTTTCGTTTGAAAATATTGTTGAATATCTTCTTCAATCTTATATTTTGTTCGATCCAAAGATGTAGAATGAATGATGTCTAATTTGTCCATGATGAAGTCTCCTTTAGTATATGTTTAGAGACTTTAGATGTTTGTCTTAATCCATGTCTAAAAGCTCTAGTATTTGTTTCGCTGGTATTGCCAATCCTTTGTTTTCCTCTGTTGTTGCATATACCACTCCTACCACTAATCCATCTTCTGTAAGGACAGGGCTCCCACTATTACCGGAATGTACAGGAACCTCAATAAGTAAAACGTCCGAATGTATAGAAGAACGAACCATTTCTCCAGAAGTGCCTTCATTTACAATAAAAGTATGTGCGAGTGGGTTTCCAATTATATAGATAGGTCGATTAGGTTCGACCTTTTGATCACTTAACGGAAGTGAAGCGAAATTCTCTTTCTGTGCAGTAACCTTTAACAATGCGATATCATTTTCTGGATTTTCCTTTAAAACTTCTGCTGAGTATATTTCTCCATTTGAAAAGGAAACCTGTATTTCTTTCATTTTGTCAATAACATGAAAGTTTGTAACAATTAATCCAGCAGGGTCAATGATAAATCCTGTTCCTTTTCGCCCATTTCCGTTAATAGTTACAACGGCTTCCTTCCATGCCTGTATATCACTATCTTTTGATAATTCATTGGATTTTAACAAAAATTGTATGGATGGGATATTCACGATACGGGGAAAAATGCCCCATATATTCACTAATAGGGCCAATATGATAAAAAATGTTATGTACTTTATTGTCTTTTTCCTTTTTTGTTTTTTCCTTGCTATTGCTGCTAATTCCTCTTCGGTTATTTGAAAATCTTCCAATGAAGGCTCTTCCAACTCCTCGAATTCTTCATTTTCGTCCTTTTTCACAGCTCCACCTCTGATCTCAAATTGGTGTTTCCTGCAACATATCATAAGAATATTCCCTTGTCACGAGTTACATCTCATTTTTTTAAAACAGAGTAAATTATAGGAAAAAATAGTTGTTGACAATTTTACCCCTCGAGCATATAATTTATCTTGAAGTTATAAATCTTGAATTAAAGATATTTTATTAAAAGGGAATTTAGGAGGAATATTATTATGGCTAAAACAGTATGGAATGTTGACAAATCTCACAGTACAGTGGATTTTTCGGTGAAGCACATGATGTTCGCTACAGTTAAAGGCGGATTTCATGAGTATGATGCAACAATTGTAGCGGATCCAACTGATTTAACAACAGCTGATATTGAATTTACAGTGGATGTTGCAAGTATCGATACACGAAGCAGTGACCGTGATGCTCACCTTCGCTCTGCTGATTTCTTTGATGTAGATAATCATCCAAAAATGACGTTCAAAGCGACAACCATTGAAAAAACAGACGATAACGAATATAACGTAACAGGAGATCTTACTCTACGTGGTACGACAAAATCAGAAACATTCTCCGTTGTATTTGAAGGAACTGGTCAAGATCCTTGGGGAAATGAAAAAGCAGGTTTTGCAGTAGAAGGAAAACTTAAGCGCAGTGACTATGGTTTGACATGGAATGCTCCATTAGAAGCCGGTGGTGTACTTGTTGGCGATCAAATTAAAATAGCATTGCAATTACAAGCTGCTAAAGGATAAATAGAAAAAAGGGAATTGCTACACAATGGCAATTCCCTTTTTGTTTATTCTTGTATTTCTTCCCAGATTAAAACCGCTACTTGCAAGCATGTTATAGAGGGGAAATCGGTGGAAAAAGAAGCGTCCATATATTGTTTAATGAACCCTGCTAGTACGTCTACCGAGTCAACTTGATCTAGCGCATCTACAATTTTATCAATTTTTAACCGGTACCTATCTTCCCCCGCTCCCATTGCAAGGAGGTCCATTGGATCCCATTCATTGATAATCTTGGTGACGACGTCTTGTTTTTTTCTCTTAGATACACTAATAAAACTTTCCATCTATAACACCTGCCCTAATTAATTTGAAAGAGCCTCATAAAATTTGTTCGTCAATTCTATTGTGTATCTGCTTCCACCTCTGTCGATTACGTCCTCGATCAACATAGCAGTCAATAATGTCGGGTCCTTCTGATCGTAAGAGACCCATAACCCGTTTTCCAATCTTTCTTCTTTCTTAATCTCAGCTGTACCGGTCTTTCCTGCAATCTCACGGCCTGGTACATTTGCCACACTGGATTTTCCTTCTGTAACAGTCTTTCTAAGATTATCCTGAAGGAGTTTTGCATTCTCAGGTAACACGATATTCTTCCATACTTCCGGAGTTTCTTCTACCAACAGCAATGGTTTCATCATCGACCCGTCATTTACTACCCCACCATAAATGCTTGCAAGGTGTACGATGTTTAATAAGACTTCGCCTTGTCCATAGGCAGTGTGGGCCAATAGGACCTCATTGTCGAAGGAGCCTGAGTTGGAAATTTGAGAATCGCTTACAGGCGGATAAGCAAAAGGAAGTTCTTCTCCAATACCTAATTTCGCCAATCCTTCTTCAAAATCCTCTATTCCAATGTCAATCGCAGCTTTAGCAAAATAAATGTTATCTGAATTGTTCAATCCACTTTCTAAATCGACTTTTTTGTCGTCTACATACACCCTGGTTACTTTACTTCCCCCAATATCCCATTGTTTTTCAGGAATGTCATATTGGTGGTTCGGGTCAAGTTTGCCGCTTTCAAGACCGATAATGGAAGTAAGGAGCTTCATGGTGGAGCCTGGGGAATACGTACTACGGAAGCGGTTTTCACTCGCATTAATTCCTGCTTCCTTAAATTCATCCAGCCTTTTTTTCTTACTCATTGAAGTTCCCATTGTAACAGTGTTTGGGTCATATGCCGGGGTACTCACAAGACTTAACACCTTTCCGGTACTTGGGTCAATGGTAGCTGCTTGCCCTGCATCATCTTTCATGACATCATACAATTTCTGTTGCATGTTAGCATCAATTGTCAAAGTAATGTCTTGACCACGCTCTGGCTCTGTTCTTGCAATTGTTTTTTCAGTGCCATCTTCTTTTACTTGGGTTACTTCTAGGCCTTTCTTTCCTTTTAATTCTTTTTCATACAACCCTTCAATTCCGGTGACACCTAATCTATCACCCTGTTCATACCCATCAAAGTCTTCTAAATCCTGTGCAGTAACCTCATCTATATAGCCAACTAAATGAGCTGTTGCTTCTGCGAATGGATAAACTCGTTCCATTGATCTTCCATTTGTAACTCCTTCAATTTCTATTAATTCTAAAACCAGGTCCCTCTCGTCTTCTCTGAAATTTTTGATAGGCATAGCATAATGTGGCTGTGCCCAGCTTAATGTATAAAGACCTGTAATTTCTTCCTCTGACATATCAATCATCTCAGCAAGCTTTGCCAAATCTCTTTCTGCATTAAACTCACCTGGAACAATTTGCAGATTCATCACTTCTTCATTAGCAGCAAGCTTGTTTCCCTTGCTGTCCAAGATTTCTCCCCGCGTAGCTTCGGTGTAATCTATTACAAATTCATCTGTCAAATCATATTCAGGAAAAATAAAACTTGGTTCCCACTGAATATACCAATGTTCGTTTTCTTCTTCGTCCAACACTTTATCCATGACAAAATTCACTTCGTAATCTATCTTTCTAGCAAATGTGTCATAAGTGATCTTACCCGGAATGGTGACGGTTTCTTGTTCTTCCCACTCAACTTCTTGATCCAACACTTCAACTTTTAAATTTTCCATTTCAAAAAGGTCATAAACCTCTTTATGTTTTTCCTCAAAAAGTTGCAGTGGTACGTTTTCTTTTGAATCCGATTGGAGATATTCCTCATACATGCTGGAGAAATTTTGTTCCTCCCAAGTGGTTATGTAGTCGTTTAATACATCATAGGGATTGACGGGTTCTTTTTGACACCCGGCTAGTATAAACAACATGATGATCATAAATAATATCTTTTTCATTCAAGCCCCCACCCTCTCTTGTCTCTTTGTTTTAAGGATACATGAATTTCCATATTGGTTAAAGGAAAAAGATTCAATCGTTTCTTGGAATATCCAGCTAAGCCTTCATGAAGACCTCTGGGAAACAGTTTCTGGCAGATAGAAGTCCTCATAAGCGGTATGAAGACCTCAGGGAACCAATTTTCAGCTGAGAGAAGTCCTCATAAGCGGTATGAAGACCTCAGAGAAGCAATTTTCAGCTGAGAGAAGTCCTCATAAACGGCATGAAGACCTCTGCTCTGAGTTTTTAGTAAAAAGAGGTCTTCATGCCAAACTTTATAAGTTACCGCTAATACTAATCTTGTTTCCCAATAACAAAACAAAAACCCCTACTCCTAAAAGTAGAGGTCAAAGTCTATCTAAATATCTTGCTTTCATTGTCCAAACCAAACATCTGCCAAAATCTGATATGATTTTAACCTTGCTTGCTGGTCATAAACATGAGTATTCACAATTAGTTCATCTGCTTGTGTTTCTTCCAGTATTGCTTCAAGCTTTTTCCTAACTGTTTCTGCATTACCTGTAACTGTATATTTCAACTGTTGGTCAACCACATGCTTCTCATACTCACTCCAGAGAGAGTCCATATCTTCTACTGGTGGCTTTAACTGGCCTGGGTTGCCACGGATCAGATTGAGGAACTGTTGCTGAATAGATGTTGCTAAGTATTCGGCTTCCTCATCACTATCGGCGGCAATTACGTTCACGCCAATCATGGCATACGGCTTTTCCAAATGCTCAGATGATTTAAAAGAACTGCGATAGATTTGGAGTGCAGGCAGCGTGTAATCTGGTGAAAAATGACTGGCAAAAGCAAAAGGCAATCCTTGTTCTGCAGAAAGCTTTGCGCTGAATCCGCTTGAACCGAGCAACCAAATTGGAACATCCAATCCCTCTCCAGGTACCGCTTTTACTCTAGTGGTTCCATCAGGGTGAAAATAGGAACGTAATTCCGCTAACTGATTAGGGAAATCCTCTCCTCCTGTTTTGCGTTCTCGTCTAAGCGCCGCCGCAGTAAGTTGGTCACTTCCTGGTGCCCGGCCGAGGCCAAGATCGATTCTCCCAGGATACAAGGATTCCAACGTCCCAAACTGTTCTGCAATGACAAGCGGGGCATGATTAGGGAGCATAATGCCGCCGGACCCTACTCTTATTGATTTTGTCGAACCTGCTATATGTCCGATCACGACAGAAGTGGCAGAGCTTGCGATTCCCCTCATATTATGGTGCTCGGCAAGCCAATAGCGGTTAAATCCTAATCTTTCCACGTGTTGTGCAAGCTCCACACTGTTTTTAAAAGATGTTTGAGCATTACTTCCTTCTACAATTGGTGCCAGATCCAAGACAGATAATGGTATCTGGTTAATTTGTACGGTCATTATTTATTCTCCTTTCTTACTTTGGAGCATTATCGAATTCTTCTTTTATTTTCTTAAGAAGCTCTTGTTTCGTTAAAAGTTCATATGCGGTCGATGCCATTGCTTTTGCTCCAAGGATCATCGCTTCTTTCCCTTGCTCACTCAATGCCGCATCACGGAATTCAGTGGTATGGCAACTATATAATTCATTACAGATTTTAATGTACGGATGAATGGAGGGAACTACTAGACTTACATTTCCCATATCCAGTGAGCCAGATCCATCTCTGTTTTCAACAATCTCTTCAGAGTCCACTCCAAGTGAAATCAATTGTTCTGTAAAAATATTTGACAGTGTTTCGTTGGTCACCATGTTATCGTACGATAATTCATAGTTGGACATTTTCATGGAAGCTCCAGTAATCATCGCTGCGCCTTCTGCTATAGATTTCACTTTTTCTACCAATTCATTCACATAACTGCGTGTTTTGGCGCGAACGTAAAATTGAGCGACAGCATAATCTGGCACCACATTGGCAGCTTTTCCGCCTTCAGGAATGATCCCATGAATACGGGTATCACTTGTAACATGTTGTCTCAGTGCATTGATGCCATTAAATGTCTGAATCACAGCATCCAATGCATTTATTCCTTTTTCAGGGTTTGCCGCTGCATGGGCAGGTTTCCCAAAGAATTCAAATTGGATAGCATCCATCGCAAGCGAGGAACCACTTTTCACATAGGAATGCAATGGGTGGACCATCATGGCTACGTCTAATTTATCAAAGACACCCTGCTCCGCCATTGTTACCTTGCCGCCTTTTGTCTCTTCGGCAGGAGTACCGTAGACAATCACTTTGCCTCCTGTTTCTTGGATTACTTTACTAGTGGCAATCCCTGCTGCTATCCCCATCGTACCTATTAAATTATGACCGCAAGCATGTCCAATCTCAGGTAGCGCGTCATATTCACACATAAATCCGATAGTTGGACCCGGTTTCCCACTGTCAAAAACAGCCTCAAAAGCAGTTGGCAGGTCCCAAATTCCCATTTTCACATTAAAACCGTGTTCAGAAAGTTTATCTGAAAGGACTTTGGCTGATTTGAATTCCTCATGTCCAAGTTCAGGATTTTCTCCTATATATGTACTAATCTCATAAAAATCATTTTTATGTGAATCAAGGAAATCTGATATGATTTGCTTCATTTATTAATCCCCTTTGGACAATTTATTTAGTGAATGGAAATATAGTAACATGAAGTTTCTTCAAATAATAATATTTTGCCTCAAAATAAATAAGGGAGCTTCCACCTTTTATTGGAAGCTCCTTCAACACTATACTCTTCTCATCTGAAAGACATCTAATCCATTTTTCCATAGTGTCTGTAATAATGCCACTTTAGGAGACAGTCTTGGATTTGTTTGCTTGCCTTTCCCTATTCGCTCTAACTGATTGCTATACCACGTTAATTCTAGCATAGCGGTTTGATCCACGAGTTTTATTCCTGTTTTTCTTGGTGCTAGTTCTATAGAATCCCTTTTACCTTGTAGAAGTTCCTTAGGGAGATAAGGATAGACGGCCATCGGGCGAGCCAAGCCTATCATCGATGTTGCCCCTTCAAGGATTGCTTCCTTCATTCCGGTTAACGTTCTGAATCCTCCGGTGACAACAAGGGGGGCTTTTGTTACCTTTCTAGCTTCTGTTGCAAATTCAAGAAAGTACGCTTCCCTTCTTTTGGTGCTCTCTTTTACATTTACTCCCGTCATCTGCGGACTTTCATAGGAACCACCTGAAATTTCAATTAAGTCTATTCCCAGTTGGTCCAATGTTTGAATAACCTGTAATGCTTCTTCCTCTGAAAATCCGGCCTTCATAAAGTCTGCAGAATTAAGTTTAACTCCTATTGGGAAAGAGTCACCAACTTCTTCTCGAACCTTTTTATAGATTTCCAAAAGAAATCTCATGCGGTTTTCGAGTGAACCTCCCCACTTGTCTGTCCTTTTATTATGTCGGGGTGATAAAAACTGACTGATGAGATAACCATGCGCACCATGGAGCTGTACACCTGTAAATCCAGCTTTCTTGGCAATTATGGCTGTGTTGGCAAATCGTTGGATGATGTCTTTTATCTCTATTTCTTGCAGCTCCCTCGCTACAGGGAAGTAGCGTTGAAGCTTTGGATTAAACTCCACTTTGGACGGAGCCACCGCTTCTTTTACAATTCCTTTAAATACCTGTTTGCCTGGATGATTGATTTGCATCCAAAGGTGAGTTCCATTCTTTGTTCCCGCCTTTGCCCAACTCTTTAACAAATCTAAATCTTTTTCATTTTCCACAACGACGTTCCGGGGTTCACCAAGTGCACGTTTGTCGACCATGACATTGCCTGTCACAACAATACCTGCTTCACTTTCTGCCCATGTTTCATAAAGGCGAACCAGTTTTTTTGTTGGTCTGTTGTGTTCGTCTGCCATCCCTTCGCTCATCGCTGCTTTAAAAAATCTGTTTTTAATTTCAACCCCATTTGAAAGCAACAATTTGTCATGTAACTGTGTCATTCATTCATCTCCCCTACGCTTGTCCTTACATGGATATGAAAAAATGGTTGGAAGAACACTCCAACCATTCGTTTATTTGTTAAATTAGTATCTTAACGCGCCTGCACCTGCGATAATCAAAATAATGAAAAGCACTACAATCAGCGCAAATCCACCACCATAATTTCCACCTGACATACAATTCCCTCCTTCACGTAGACTACAATACAATTTATGCATCAAACTCGTCCTACGTATAGGCTATGGAATGTTTTTTAGGCAAGGAATGTTCTATAGTGGATTATGCCCAATTACCTTGGCGGAACAACGGTACTCTCTCTCCGTCCTTGGTGATCCCGTCAATATCCATGTCACTTGATCCGATCATGAAATCGACATGGGTTATGCTTGAATTTGCCCCTGCTGCTTCCAGTTCTTCTTCTGACATCTGTTTTCCACCTTCAAGTGCGAAAGAATATGCATTCCCAATCGCCAAATGATGAGATGCATTTTCATCAAATAACGTGTTATAGAAAATTAGATTGGTATTTGAAATAGGAGAGTCATGCGGTACAAGTGCTACTTCTCCTAAATAGTGGGATCCCTCATCCGTTTCAATCAATTTTTGTAAGGTTTCATATCCTTCTTCTGCTTCAAAAGAAACAATTTTCCCGTTTTCAAACGTAATCGAAAAATTGTCAATCATATTTCCGCCGTAGTTCAATGGCTTGGAACTTCTAACCGTCCCATTAACTCCTGTCTTAAGGGGCGTGGTGAAGACTTCTTCTGTCGGCATGTTGGCGATAAAGGCAACACCATTTTCATTAATACTTTCCGGACCAATCCACACATGCTTTTCAGCTAGCTCAATCGTTAAGTCCGTTCCTTCTGCTTTGTAATGAAGGGATTTAAACTTTTTGTTGTTAAGGAATTCCACTTTCTCACTAAGTTTTTCCTTGTGATCCATCCAAGCTTGGACTGGGTCTTCAAGATTTGCTCTTGTTGCATGAAAAATAGATTCCCATAATTTTTCTTCTTGTTCTTGTTCTGATAAATCAGGGAAAACTTTTGCGGACCAGCCTTTAGATGGAACAGCCACAATAGACCAGCTGATTTTATCAGCCATGACCATATTACGATAGCCTTTGGTTGCTTCACCTGCTGCCTTTTGTAAGTTTGCAATTTTAGATGCATCCACACCTTTAAGTAAATCAGGATTTACGGATGTGATAGCAAGCATTGCTGCTCCTTCTCCGAATGCCTTCTCAAGCATTTCGGCTCTCCAGCCAGGAAAATATTCGAATGATTCGTCTGGTGCTTTATCGTAACGGATTCTTGTTACTTGCTCATCGGTCCATTCAATCTGAACGAGTTTTGCTCCTGCTTCATAAGCTTTTTTTGTAACTAACCTAACGAAAGGTGCTGTTGCGATGTCAGCGTTTACAATTAGTGTTTGGCCTTTTTGTATATTTACTCCGACTTTTACGGCAAGTTCAGCGTATTTTTCCATGGTTGTGTGAAGATTGCTCATTATGTATACCCCCTAAGATTTTTCCTATGTTCCCAAAAAATATCATGTTCATTAGGATTTGTCTAGTTTTCTAACGCAAAAAGGCAGTAACCATAGTTGGTCCTGCCTAATTGTTGCATTTACTGTTGATCTCCGTTCCAGGTGCTTCGCTTTCCGCGGGCGGTCCGGGAGCCTCCTCACTTCGTTGCGGGGTCTTCCCTGTCCCTTCCTCCCGCAGGAGTCTTCGCACCTTACTCTACGATCAACATGGTATTTCGACAACATAATTTCTTCTTTTACTTATTCAAAACCGTATTCACTCTAGGAAGATTTGAGCTGAATAGTTTCATGCCGTGTTTGAATGCTGCTAGACCATAGAGCATGCTGCTCCAGTCGATTAGGGTTACTTTTGTTGGGTACCAACGGTTTGGCTGCTCAAGATGCCACCAGGATATGCGGTGTAGTCCGTATTTGTACGCCGCTTTGAATTTTTCTTCGTCCTCTTTATCCTCTTGGTTAGCGTACACATCATATGGGATATGCAAAGAATATTGTGCGTATAGATCATAGATTCCTGCAGGATACACAGGCAGATAGCCCCCAATAATGTAGGATGAGGCAATATTATGTGGAGCATCGTTAATTCTGTCAGCATGATAGCCATCGAATAGGCCGTCATTCGGGCCTGCACCATAGCCCCAAATATAAGATGGAACATCCTCGAGCTCTTTCCATTTCATTCTGTCAGCAAGACAAGCGTTCTTATAATACTCCAGATAAGTTGCACTTTCTGCATATTCAGGCACTAGATAATAAGGAAACTGTTGAACGAAGGATGATAAAAATGCACCGGGATGATCGTTTAGAACCGCAAGTCCACGAAACTCTTCTTGGGGAAGTTCCTTGATTTTTTCTTCTGCAAAATTGTTCAGCCAAAGTGCCTGGATGTTCTCATCATCTGATTTACCCAATAAAGCAAGGTAAGAGACCATTACATATTCATTATAGGCCGGTAGTGGGGCAATCCCTTCTCCGTCCTTAGCTATCATGTTAATGACACCTTTATCTTTATCTGCAACCACGATACTCCAATCTATAGAGTAAAGAAGTTTTTCTGCCATCTCCAGTATCCTTGGCTCTTTTTTCGCAAAATGATTTCCTGCAAATAGTGCACCTGTTAAGAGAAGGGTCGTATCTATTGTAGAATACTCTGAATTCAGATTTTCTCCTGTTTCCATATCTACAAAGTGTGCATAGAAACCAGACTTATCATCTCTGGCAACCCGGCATCCCTCTATTTCCCCGGATACCCCTTTCAATGTGATTAATGCTTTAGTAGCCGCATTATCATCCCAGCCTTCTAGATCAGCAATAGCAAGACTGATCAGACCGACACCAGTGGCAGCTATAGAGCAGCGAAAATCCGGATTTTCACCGAGGGTCATATAACCATCTGCATATAAACCTGTTCGTTGATTTCGTGAAGCTTCAAATAGTGCGTAGGAATCATGAAATTGGCGATCAAAAAACTGTTGTACTTTAGTTGGTAGATTTTTATACTCTTTTGTTGGCATCTCTTTTGCCCCTTTCATCCAGTAAATTGGAATGACATTGTATATTTCATGCTTATGTATTTTTTATGTAATCAAATTCTTTGCTGAAAATGATATAATTATCATACAAAATTTATCCTTATGTGAAAATAGACAAAACTATACTAATTGGATAATTCATCACTTTAATTAGAATGGAGAGAGTGAAATGCCCATTATTCATGGGGTTTTCTACGATATTTCGCCACATTGGGACGTGGAAAAAGCAAAGGGTCTAGACACGCTTGTTTATGTTACAGAAGGAAAAGTTCATTACCAGGTGGAAGGTCGGCTTATGGAATTGACGAAAGGGGATCTTTTGTTTATTCCTTCAACGTACACGAGGTCTTGGAAAAATGATATCGTCGAGGGGCATCGTAAATATACCGTCGTTTTTGAGAACAACGAGAGAACCTATCAACATTTTGTGGAAAATGAGATCGTTTCATTTAAACCACGTAAGTCTGCTTATTATGAACAAAGGCTGACTTTTTTAAATGAGCAATGGCTTAGTAAGAGGGTTTTTCATGAGGAATTGTCTCAGAATATCTTATTGGAGCTTCTGATCATGATTGCTCAGGAGAAAGCAGAATGGCATACTTCTCCTGTAAAAGAAACATCTGTCCGTGACATGCAGGAATATATTCTTCAGCATTATCGCCGAAACATTACAATAGAGGAATTGGCAGCTTTAATTGGGGTGACACCGAATTATGTGACCGTCTTGTTTAAAGAGGTGATAGGGATCACTCCTATACAGTATCTTCATCAAACTCGCATTAATAATGCTTGGAATTTAATTAGTACAACGAAGATGACGATTAAGGAGGTTGCGGAGCATTTAGGTTATTGCGATCAGTCGTATTTTAACAGGATGTTTAAAAAGTGGATGGGAATCCCGCCTTCTCAAGTGAAGAAGACATAAGAAAAAGCATAGAGATTGGCCTCTATGCTTTTTCGGTGGTCGTTTTTGTTTCGGTTTTGACTGCTTCGCGGAAGGCTTTTTGGAATTTGAGTGTGTATGGTCCTGGCTTTGCTTGTGAAAAAGTGACGCCATCGATTTTGATGATAGGCATTATTTCACTGGTTGTGGATGTAAGGAATACTTCATCTGCCTCCATCAGTTCCTCTTTATGGAATGGTTGAATTTTATAATCCCAACCATTTATATCCATAATTTCTAGCAGTTTCGTTCTCGTAATTCCGTTCAAAATTAAGTTATTGGCTGGATGGGTTTGGAGAATCCCGTCTTTGACGATGAAAATATTAGAAGATGAACCTTCGGTAACAATCCCGTCTCTAAAAAGTATGGTTTCAAATGCCCCAGCCTCGCTTGCTTTTTGCTTGACCATAATATTGTAGAGCAGGTTTAGACTTTTAATATCGCATCGAAGCCAGCGCATATCTTCAGCAGTTATGGCTTCCACTCCCTTTGTCTGCGCATCCTCTACACTTTTATATGGAAGTGGGTATGCAACAAGTTGGGGAGTTAATGATTGATCATAATGGTGTGATCTGTTAGAGACTCCTCTTGAAATTTGGAGGTAGAGACCTCCTTTTGTCATGTTATTAACGTCAATAAGTTCAAGCAACCTATTACAAAGCTGTTCTGGTTGTTCGTTTAGTAGAATGCCAATTTCCTTAGCACTTCTATAAAACCTTGCAATATGCTCTTTTAACGTAAAAGGAACTCCTTCGTATATGTTGACAACCTCATACACCCCATCGCCAAACTGATACCCTCTGTCTTCAATATCAACTTTTGCTTCATTTCTTTCCATAATCTCATCATTCATCAATACTTTCATTTTTCAGCACCTCCGGAAGCGTTATTCATTTAAGTTAAGTACAACAGGGCAATGGTCACTTCCCATAATATGAGAGTGGATTTCAGCACCCTTTAACGAATCAAGTAATGTATTGGAAACGATGAAATAATCAATTCGCCAACCGATATTCCTTTCACGGACTTTATTCATATACGACCACCATGTGTATTTGTCAGTCATATCAGGATAAAAGTGGCGGAATGTATCGGTAAATCCTTCTCCTAGCATTCTAGTCATCTTCCCTCTTTCTTCTTCCGTAAAACCAGAATTATTGCGGTTAGATTTAGGGTTTTTCAAGTCGATTTCCGTGTGTGCTACGTTCAGGTCCCCGCATAAAATGACGGGCTTCACCTGATCCAGCATTTTTATGTAAGCTAAAAAGCGGTCCTCCCAATCCAGTCTGAACGGTAGTCTGGCCAAATCACGCTGAGAGTTTGGTGTGTACACATTGACCAAGAAAAAATTCTCGTACTCCAGTGTGAGTATCCTTCCTTCTGGTTCGCATTCTTCTGCCTTTTCCTCATCCAACCCATAACGAACTTGCAGCGGTTTTACTTTGGTGAAAACAGCAGTGCCTGAATATCCTTTTTTAATTGCGTAGTTCCAATATTGATAGTACTCTGGGGTATCTAATTCAATTTGTCCCTCTTGAAGTTTCGTTTCCTGAATGCAGAAAATGTCTGCATCCATCTCGTTAAAATAATCCATGAATCCTTTTTTAACACAAGCTCTAATTCCATTCACATTCCAAGATACTAGTTTCATAGGTGCATGTAATTCCCTTCTAAACTATTACTATATTTAGCCAAGTATATCAAAAAGAACCGCTTTCCATAAAGAAAAGCGATTCCAACCTGGTCATTACACTTGAAATAGATGAAATTTTAATCCGTAAGGGTCACTTACCATTATACTTTTCTCGTTAAACTCCTTCGTAATGATACAGTTATTTTCGATTAAGACTCTTTTAGCAACTTCCATGTTTTCAACAGCGAATTCGAAAAATACGGATTGATCACTATCCTTATTATGATTCTCTACATATAAATTCGTGCCATTCATAGTAAATAGTGTTTCAGAATCTGTACTTTTTTCTGGTTTCATCCCAAGGATTTGGTGATAAAATTTAATAGCATTCTCATAATCTTTCACTTGTAGTGCAATGTTATTTGTCATCTGATAATCGGAACGATCATTAATTTTCTTACTTGGTTTATAATCTTCATATCCGGAAGGTAGTAGATCGAATAAGGGCCATACCGAACAAAAATCATCTCCTGGTCCGAAAAACGCGCTTGAATGACGGTATATCTCTCCCGTATCATCTTTTGAAAAAACCGTCACGCCGGGGTAAAACCCTTCATCTACAACGAACCCCATGTCTTCTTTGAATGATGTTCCTTTTGTGGAGACCATTGGGAAGTTCCAGCTTCTTTCTGCTGCGAAATTCTCTTGCACTTGAGGTTCATCCGGAGTTGACACGACAAACGCTGCCTTCCTGCGGATGTGATGGTATACACTATTAAATCCATCTGCCCACATCGTGCAATAGGAACAGCTTTTACCCATATTGTGGACCACGAATAATTCATCTTTATCTTCAAACAACTCCGCCAAGCTTACCTTGCCATTTTGAAAAGACGAGAAGACATAATTATCGACTTTTTCTTTTTCTATGTTGCGTTTCATTTCTGCCAATTGCTTTTTCTTTTCTAGGATTTCTTTCTCAAGCTGTTGAATTTCTGTTAACATTTCCGTTTGATTCAATACGACCACTCCATTCAAGATAGTATTCTATCTACCTATTATACAACCTAAAATATGAAATAAAATTAAATTTTCAAAAAACACAAAATATTTCACGTAGCCCTTCATATAATAATACAACTACTACTTACCCACATTTCATATAAAGGAGAGATGTTTATGAGAGAAGCTCCTAATTACGGAGAATTTTATCCAAAGTCTTTGGTTCCGATTAATAAGGATGATCTTGTGATTTTTCTAGAAAAAGTGACGGACTTTGAGTGTTGCGACAATTACAGCCATTGGTTGATTGCCCTTGAAGGCAGAGCGTTGGGGACGGGAGAAGATTATTACCATTGGCAAGTCGTTGTGTTCCCCGCTGAAATAGGTGGAGGTTTTGACTATAAGCATCCCCTTTACGTTTCTTCCTTCTTCTTATCCATTGATGAGGCCATTGACTACACCTCTGAAGTGGAACGAATTGCAAGTGACGGTCAGCTATATACAATCGCTGGCTAATGAAAAAAGTCAAATAAAAGAAAAACGCCATGTTTTTCTTTTTGAAAGCGTTTGTGAAAGAATATACATATGAATGCCCCGCGGTTTCCTTTTTCAAAGTCCCCTCTTTAATTTAAAAAAAGCCCACCGCTAATGCGATAGACTCCTAAGCTAAACGGAACACAATTCCATGACCGCCTTTTGGATACTCCCATTTGATATTTTGATGGGGACAACCAATTCTGCAGCTTCCACATTCATGACAACCCTCGTAACCTACATGCATCCGAATATTTTCCCATTTGTAAATTTCTGCCGGACAAAATATTGTACAAATTTTATCGGGACATTTTGTTAAACAAATATCTTCATCCATTACCGTTAAATGTGATTTGGTGTCAGCATTAAAGCGAACCAGGTATTGTTTTTCTTCGATAGACTGACCCTTTTTCTGTTCACTCATTACTTCATCACCTTCCATGCCCGGTATGCGTCTCGGGCTAGTTTGAGTTTCTCTTTTGGTGAGCCAAGATCCTTCCAGATCTTTTTCTGCTTCTCCCACTTGGACTTACCATCAACCGTAAACATCTGACTGGCTGCACGGTTGACCATTGGAATGTACTGGTCGAAGTATTGCGGAAACTTATTAAAGTGATGGGTGGAATCCTTGTATTTTTTCATATCCTGCCCAACAAAGCTCTTCATGAGATTGACCCTGTATTGATCCAGCGTCCGTTCGGAAAAGTCCCCGACTGACATGGCCTCAAGAATAGTGGATGCCGCCAACCTCCCTGAAGTCATGGCAAGGTTCGATCCCTCACGGTGGATGGCATTTACAAGCTGTGCCGCGTCTCCTACTACCAAGACCCCGTCCGCCACGATACGCCCCATTGATTTTAAGCCACCTTCTGGAATCAAGTGGGCCAGGTATTCAACAGGTTCCCCGCCAGCAAGATAAGGTCGGACCATTGGATGTGTCTTCACATATTCCAACAGTTCGTATGGTCTTATCTTATGCTCAATTAATCCAGATAGAAGTGTTCCGACCCCGATACTTAAAGTGTCTTTGTTGGTGTACAGAAATCCTGTACCAAGAATGCCTTTTGTCGCATCTCCCAAAAGTTCAATAGTACAACCTTGGTTCTTTTCCAGGTTGAAACGGTCCTCAATGACCTTACTGTCCAGTTTAATGATTTCCATCGTGGCAAGGGCCACTTCATCCGGCCGGTATTCCTTGTGGAAACCAAGGGATTTACCGAGTAAGGAATTCACGCCGTCTGCAAGGACCACTACATCTGCATAAACCTCCCCGTCAGGCCGATCTGTCCTTACCCCCACCACTTTTCCATCTTCTACGATACATTCCAGCACAACCGTTTCATTGACAAGCAATGCCCCCTGCTCCACCGCTTTCCCTGCGAACCATTGATCAAACTTCGCCCTTAGGACGGTAAAATTATTATAAGGTTCCTGTGCCCATTCCAGGCCCTTATAGCCAAACGTAACAGCGGATTCCTTGTCCATCATCATAAAGCGTTGCTCGACAATCGGCCTTTCAAGCGGGGCCTCTTTATGAAAATCAGGAATAATATCCTCCATCATCTTTCTGTATAACACTCCGCCCATTACATTTTTAGATCCGGGGTATTCCCCCCTTTCCAGCAAAAGAACATTTGCACCGCCCTTAGCGAGTTCATATGCACAAGAGATACCCGCAGGCCCTGCCCCAACCACGATACAATCAAACTTTTCCGGCATATTAAACCTCGACCTCCTCTCCGTGTAAAGCTTTGTTAAATTCCTTTACAAGCAATGGGACGATTTCAAAAGCATCTCCTACAATCCCATAATGACAAGAATTGAAGATGGCCGCATCAGGATCTTTATTAATGGCAATAATCATTCCTGAATTCTTCATTCCCACAATATGCTGGATGGCCCCGGAGATACCGATGGCAAAATAAATCTTTGGTGTTACCGTGACCCCCGTCTGTCCGACCTGATGATGATGGTCGATCCAGCCCGCTTCCACTACATCACGGCTTGCTCCAACCACTCCTCCAAGCGTTTTTGCAAGTTGATGAACAAGTTCAAATCCTTGCTCACTTCCAAGACCTTTTCCTCCAGCTACGACAATATCCGCTTCATCAATCCTGATTTTTTTGGTAGCTTCCCTGACAATTTTTAAAACTTTTGTCCGCATATCTTCTTCTTTGATATCGATATTCTCTGCAACTAACTTACCGGTACGTCCCTTCTCCGGTTGCAGTGCTTTCATCACTTTCGGACGAACAGTTGCCATTTGTGGTCGGTACTTTTTACAGAGGATAGTCGCCATGATGTTGCCGCCGAATGCCGGGCGACTGGCCAAAAGTAACCCCGTATCCTCTTCTACATCGAGTTCGGTTGTGTCAGCAGTTAAGCCTGTTGGAAGATCCGTCGCAACTGCACTAGCAAGGTCCTTTCCAGTTGATGTGGCCCCGTACAAAATAATCTCCGGCTTGTACTTTTCACTGCAATGAAGTAGTGCTTTCATAAAAGATTCCGTACGATACAATTGGAATATCGGTTGATCATATACATAAACCGTATCTGCTCCATATTCAAAAACTGTATCTGAAAGTGCTGTAACATTTTCACCGATTATTATTCCGGCAAGCTCCACTCCCCGTTTGTCCGCAAGTGTTCGCCCGGCCCCAAGCAGCTCCAAGGAAACCGGTGCGATCTTCCCTTCATTTTCTTCAATAAAAACCCAGACCCCGCTATAATCCTCAAAACTCACTTCGATCCCCTCATTTCTGCAAACAACTCTTTCCTTTCCAACACTACTGAAAGCAACTGTTGTACCTGTTCGTCCGCGTTGCCCTCAAGTAGCTTTCCACCTTCTGGTTTAGGTGGGGCCCAAACTTTTGCAACAATGGTTGGTGAGCCCTTTAAACCTAGCTGTTTCCTGTCAATATCCTCTAAATCATTAACAGACCAGATGACAGGTTGATATCGCGCAGCCTTTAGCATATTTGGAAAAGAGGAGTATGGAACTTCGTTAATCTCTTTTTCTACGGAAAGCAAACAAGGCAGTGTAGTCTGCACGACTTCATACCCATCTTCAAGTTTCCTATGAACTACCATATTGCCATCCTCTTTGTTGATTTCGACGACTTTATTAACTGAGGTCAAAGGTGGTATATCAAGACGCCGGGCAATACCGGGCCCTACTTGTCCTGTATCACCGTCAATGGTCATTTTCCCGCAGATAATCAAATCGACCGGCTTGATTTCGCTGATCTTATTGATTGCCTTTGTCAGTGCATAACTGGTTGCTAAGGTGTCCGCTCCGGCAAAAGCCCTGTCAGAAATCATATATCCCTCGTCGGCTCCAATCTCAATGCATTTCCGAATAGCTTTAACCGCTGGTGGTGGACCCATCGTGACGACCGATACGGTTCCTCCATATTTATTTTTCAGGCGTACAGCCTCTTCTACCGCGTGGGCATCATAAGGATTTAATATCGCCGGTGCACTGGCTCGATCCATCGTATTCGTTTTCGGATTCATCTTTATCACTTTTGTATCTGGTACTTGCTTTATACAGGCAACAATGTGAAGCAAATCTTTTCCCTCCTGCCCTTTATCTATTTGTAATGATGAATAGTAATGTATATTCGTCCCACTACTATCACTATATAAAGTTATTTAAGAGAAAATACCGGTTTTTATAGATTTGTTGACATGTTGGATGAAAAAGAAAAAACATTACTCCTTTGTGTGGGGAGCAATGTTTTAATTCTAGTCATTGTTAAATTCTGTATTGTGATAAAAACTTCAGAAACTCTTTTTGTATAGAATGCTCATATTTCATCAGTGCGTATGTCTTGGCATCGGGTAGATTTATCGACTGGCAATCTACTTCAAGTAGCCTTCCTTCTAAAAGTTCACGCCTCACAGTGGATTTAGGTAAAATGGACACCCCTAGCCCTTCTATTATGAACCGCTTAGTTATATGCGTCTGGGAAACCTTCATCATTTTGGTGTGAGGGTACTTCACCTTTATCTGCTGACATAGTTCGTCCCAATATCCAGGGTGATTGTGAGTCAATAAGGTATGTTGCCGAAAGATATCTTCTTCTTCAATTGGATATCCTGTCTCCAAATCAAAGCCGTCGTGAGGCACCGCCAAAACTAGGGGATCTTCATATAAATGATGGCATTTAAGATCTGTTTTTCTGTTAGGCAGACATGATAAACCGATATCCACTTCTTCGAGTTCCACTGCCTGTTCAATTTTGATAGATTCTATAATTTTTACGGAAATTTCTATGTTTGAATGTGATTGAATGAATTGTTTTAGCACAAAAGGCAAAATGGTATCCGCAATCAACGGAGAGATTCCGATGGTGAGTTGTGATGTGAACCCCTGTTGAAAGGAATGCAAATTCGATATTCCTTCTTCATAAAGGGATAGCAATGTTTTTGCTTCCTTCACATACCTTCTCCCTGCCTCGGTCAATATTACTTTTCTACCCTCGCGAACAAACAGCTCTGCTCCCACTTCCTTTTCTAATTGCTTAATATGTACTGTTACTGTGGGTTGTGAAATATATAACAGTTCTGATGCCTTTCTGAAATTTCCATGTTCTGCAGCTATTACAAATGTTTTCAGCCAGTTAAGCTCCATCGAATCACACCTCTGATTATTTATATTAATCAATTAGTTTAAAAATCTTTAATTTTCTTAATCAATGCTATTTTATACAATATAAGTAATAAAAGAAAGGGTGATGAAGGGTGAGTATACAAAGAGGATTAAAAGGTGTCATTGCAGCTGAAACCAGGATTGCGGAAGTGGATGGTTCAAATGGTCGGTTGATTTACCGCGGATATGAAATAAGGGATATTGCTACTACTTATTCATTTGAGGAAATTGCTCATCTATTATGGTTCGGTGAATTGCCTTCAGGTGCACAGTTAGAAAAATTCAAATCTACTTTTGCTTCATATAGGAACCCTTCCCCAACGATGGAAAAAGTTTTAAATGTTCTTCCTAGTGATATGGATATGATGAGTGTGGTAAGAACAGTGATTTCCAGTGCCGGGGGCCAATCCATGACGTGGAAACCGACTGTTGAGGATGCGATGATATTGACAGCGGTTATTCCCACAATCATTGCTTATCGAAAGAGAATACTAGAGGGTAAAGATCTAATTGCTCCTTGTTTTAAATATAGTCATGTGGAGAATTATCTGTATATGTTACATGGAAGTCCAGCAAGTCCTGAGCACATCCGCGCTCTGGAAACCTATATGATATTGACAATGGAACACGGAATGAATGCATCCACTTTCTCTGCAAGGGTAACTGCTTCAACTGAATCGGATCTTGTATCTGCGGTAACTTCCGCTATCGGCACGATGAAAGGTCCTCTTCATGGCGGAGCTCCTTCTGAGGTAATAGTATTGTTGAATGAATTGAGTGAAGTTGAAAATAAAAAATTGCACTTACGAGAAAAAATTCTCTCGGGAGAAAAGCTGATGGGATTTGGGCATCGAGTTTATAAAACGCATGATCCACGTTCGATAGCGCTGAAGGAAACTTTGTCAGGACATGTAGGAAAAGATAGATGGCTTGACTTGGCATTAGAGGTAGAGAATGCTGCAATAGATGTGTTGGAAGAACTTAAACCCGGCAGAGGGTTGTATACGAATGTTGAGTTTTATGCTGCCGCCATCATGAAAGCAATAAATATGGATTCTTCCCTCTTTACGCCAACTTTTACAGCTAGTCGAATGGTCGGGTGGACAGCGCATGTTCTGGAGCAGGCTGAGGATAATGTGATATATCGTCCATTGTCGAGGTATGTGGGGAAATAGCGGGTATATTTATGAAGGCGCCTGATAAATTAGGCGCCTAAGTTTTCCGATTTGTTTACATAACAATATTATAGTACCAGTCCTTGGCTATGAAGACATTTCCTACTGTAAAAACAGCTTTAAAGTGTCTTCATTGGCCCTATGAAGACACTATCGAGGAAAAATCTAGCTCTAAATTGTCTTCATCCCCCATATGAAGACACTTTCCACCCAAAAACCATCATTATAGTGTCTTCATCCTGCCTGATTAGTAGATTGCCCCCCTCTACCCCACAAAAAACCAGAACCCCATCCAAAAGGGTTCTGGCTACTCCAAACATAAATATTAATACAGGCTTAAATACGTGAAAAGTGGGTCGTGGAACCTGTCCCTAAACCCAATCACTCACAGCAGTCGTCAGAGCAATAGGAAGTTTCGCTTTTATTCTTAGACTCAAAATTCTGCAACTTCGGCTTTTCGTTCTCTTCTTCCCATACTTTAGCCAAGGCTTCAGCAAACACTTCCGGGGGTTGTGCTCCGGATATGGCATATTTGCTGTTTAATACAAAGAATGGAACTCCTTGTACACCAATTTCTCTTGCTTCTCTTTGGTCGAAGCGGACATCTTTTTCATAAGCGTCTCCGGCTAACACTTCTTCCACTTCCGCAGAGTCCAAACCTAGGCTGACCGCTAATTCTTTTAAATAGCCTTTGTCGCCAATATGTTTAGACTCAGTAAAGTACGATCTTAGTAAACGTTCAGTGATTTCTTTTGCTTTGCCCTTTGTTTCAGCATATTTGGTTAAACGGTGAGCATCAAATGTATTGGTTGGAATTGAGGTATCAAAATTAAACTGCAACCCTACCTCAGCCGCTTGTTTGGCAACCCCGGCGCTCATTCTTTTCGCCTCTTCTACAGGCATTCCATATTTCTTCGCAAGTATTTCATATATAGTCAAATCAGTATCACGCTTTGCATTTGGGTCTAATTCAAAGCTTTTATATTCTATTTCAATCTTATCTTTATGTGGGAAATCTTCCAATGCTTTTTCCAATCTTCGTTTTCCGATATAGCAGAAAGGACAAACATAATCTGACCAGATTTCTATTTTCATCGTTGCACCTCATTTCCTAAACTAGTATGTATTATCATACCATAATGTATGAAAAACCTCTTTTAATATGACTTGGAACGAAAAGCAAGGTCCCGGCTCCCTTCCTTATATACCAAACTGATTAAAAAGTTCCCTGCATATTGCCGCAGACTCCACCCTTACACTTACAAAAGGTGGTTTTGTGTTTGTGGCTGCCTCTACAGGCACTCCAAGCCAAAGGATACGATGGTCAATAATGATAAATGGAAAGGTTACTCCCTCTGTAATGATAGAAACTCTTTTCTTCCACAGAGTCAATCTCCTTCCCCATTCTTCTGGAAGTACATTCCGGTCTTTTAAGCCTATAGTGATGGATGAACTGGAATGCTCCATGTCTTCCATCACTCTATCCCATTTTCTCGCATGCATCCATTGAACCTTGGGATGCTGATGCTTGATCCAAGAACCTATTTGAAATGGCTGAACGTGAAATTGGGAGGCTTCCTGATATTCCACTAATTTTCTAATAATCTTATTGTAGGAAACCTTTTTCTTCATAAATTGACTGTCACAGACGTGAATAAACTTACCTTTCGATCTTGTGATTGCAACATTTAACAGGCGTTCACTTTCTTTTCCGACTAACAACATTCCCGGTCTCTCCATAGGAAAGCTGTCGACAGAATCAAAAATGATAGTATCCTGCTCACTTCCTTGAAAACGGTGGACGGTAGCAGATACGATCTCGGCTGTTTCCATTTCAACTCCATAAATATCTTGCAGCAACATATCCATCCATTGAGCCTGAGCTCGGTATGGGGAAATATAACCGATGGACCTTCCACCTACTACATATGCTTCATGTATTAGTTGAAAAGATAAAAGAAGATGCCACAAGTTAATCCGAGACCTGCTGCTTTTTTCAATAAAAGCATGCTCTCCGGTATAGCTCGTATTAACCAATACGGAAGCTTGATCAGGGAATGGCCGCTGCCTAGCTATGTCTTGCCTGTTTTTCTTTACACTTGGATGATCACCTACAAGAGAATGATAGATATATTTGTTTGTAAAGGCGGAAATATCAGGGTGCATTCTCCGTTGTTCTTTTAATAAAAATAAATGTGGATGCAAGCGAGAGGACTGAACATTGTCTGCTACTCCTGTACGATGGAACACATCTTCTTTTAACCATTTTTCTACTAACTCATGTCTTGCTGAGGCAATAGGCGGCAGTTGCTTGAAATCTCCGCATATGATGATATGTTTTGCCAGTGAGGCTGCAAAAGCAGATTGAGGAACATATGCCATACTCGCCTCATCCACAATGACCACGTCATATTCTTTTTCATAAATGGCAGGATCCATAGCAGCTTTAGCGAGCGTCGTGCCAATGATGAACGCTTCATCTAAGAAGTCCACTTCTTTCTGCCTTATTTTCTCCAATATTCTTGCTACCTTGGTTTCGAGCTTCAGCAATGTTTCCGAATCCCTCTTACTGAAAGACTTGGATAAATCCATTTTTAAATGTTTCCGTTCTTCCATCAGCTTGTCTCTGTCATTAGCAAGTATTGGATCACGGTTTTGTAGTAGTTGTGAGGTTGTATTGGCCGGAAGGTTTGCCAATATGTCACTGTTATGTGACCCATACCTCAGAACATCACCTTCTCTATTGCGTTCTTGCTTGGAAAGAAAGGCTGAAATCTCTCGCATAAATACGTCCACAGACTGGTTACTGTGAGATAACAGTAAAACTTTCTTCTTTTTAAAATATTTATTGGCAGCAACCCTTGCTAACGTATAGGTTTTTCCTGTTCCAGGCGGTCCCCAAACAAAGGTTACGGGATTGTATTTGGAACGGAGAATTAATTCATGAACACTGCTTTTAATAATATCGGTGGGATGCTTTGGCTTCATTTCCGGATTCATCAATCTTTTAATGCGGCTTCTCTTTTTTTTACTTTCTTTCAATTCATCCAGCCTCTGGAAAAGTTGATCCAACAGCTCCCACGGATCATGAAAAAGATATGCTTCTGATATAATATCTCCAAGTGATTGTTCAAAAGAAACGATAACACTCTTTCCTTCAGATGACAGAATCTTTCCTTCCGTTTTAATTCCTCCCCATTCGACTTTCACTAGTGAACCTACAGGAATTCTTACGGAAGTATAGGTTTCAAAAAAGTAAGTAAAACTTTTATCGCTTGACATCAGATGACCGTTATTTATAAGATACTTGGTGCTCCCAAATTTTTTTAAATGTTGTATTTCAGCCTGTAATGCCTTTTTCCATTCGTTAATATATTGAATTGTCTTCATTTATCTTTCCTCAACTCATCATTTTTTACATTCCCAAACTATATCACAAACATTATTAAAATAAAAAAGCCAAGATCCCTTCAACAAATTTTGTTGGAATCTTGGCCATTCATTTCGATTTATTTGTAAAAACTTATTACATTTTTCAGTACTTTTTTATCTTGCTTGGATATTGTCTTTGGTTTGATGGGAGCAACGGCAATCTTATCTGCACTTTCTAAGGTTGAGATTTCAAGGTAAAAAGGATTGGAATTTTTGTCTCCATCTAAATACCCTTTAAGGATTTTTACTTTATCAGTAGAGCCCTTCATGCGTTCTTCATAGTCCCATGTTATATTATTTTTGTACGCTTTATCAATACGTTCCTTTAAACCAAGGGCTTCTGAAACAGCATCCTCTGCGGTTTCAAGAAAAGTATCAGATCGTTTCAATCCTCTTTTTTTCAACCCGTCTCCAGCCTTTGCTTGGTAAAATAGACATGACATATAGGTCATCCTCTCTGTGTGTCGGCCTCACACCTTTAGACGGCGAATCTTAACACCAGGATACCAAAGGAACTTACCTCTCCTTATAGTGTAACCTCTCAAGCCAGTTTCTACCACCATTTTCTATAATTATACGGGATTGGAGAAAATATATTTGAGGATTAAGTGGGATTACTCCCTATTTTATGAGATAATGAAAGAATGATTAGAAATTCCAAATGGAAAGAAGGAACATTAATGAAACAAAAAAACAAGTTCCAAGACAATGAAAAAGTCATTTTGAAAAGCACTGGCGAGGAAGTTACCATCTTAAAATTCAACTACGTCCCCAATTTAAAAAGATACTCCTACACCATAAAAGAAAACCCTAAAACCTTTTATTTCGAAGAAGAAATTAAACAAAGCTAATAAAACAATACCCATTCTCGAGAAACCTACGGCTCCTTGCCCGGGTTTCTTTTTTTTTAGAAAAATATAAAACCCGGTTGATTTCCGTTCCAGACGCTTCGCTTGCCTGCGGGCGGTCCGTGAGCCTCCTCGGCTACGCCTGCGGGGTCTCACCTGTCCCTTCCTCCCGCGGGCGTCTGCGCGCCTTCCACTCCAATCAACAATGTGGCTTCATTCATCGAAGGGTTTGAAAAACTATCTAACCGAGATAACTGATTAAACATTAACCTATCGTTTACATAACTTCTAGCTGTGGATTGGAGCAAATGGCGGAGACTCCAGCGGGGGAGTAACGGTAGATTGAGACCCCAAAACGAAGCGAGGAGGCTCAAGCGCCGTCCCGCGGAAAGCGAGCCATTTGCGGAAAGGAACAGCGGCTATTAACCACAAACTAATGTCTTATGTTATAGGCGGTTATTATTAAATCTTTAGAAACTCACAATGTTTTTATCACTTTCTGTGGGGTATTTATTCTATATGTAGCCAAAGGAGGAGGAAGAAATGTTATTAGTATATTTGAGTATTGGAATTCTAGTTGTATCCATCATTTTGCTTAGTATCGGGTTTATCTCTTTTCGTAAAAAGACAAACCCCACCCTATCCTATATAAATTCGGTGAGTGAGCGTCTTCAGGAAGAAAACGATGCCATTCAAGAGCAGGTGGATCAATTGAAAAGTAAACAAGAGGCCATCAAAAATGATATTGATTGGAAGAAATCCGTTCTATCCTTTACTGTGGCAGAAATAAAGAAGCTTCCTAATTCTTTTAAGAGTAGTTCAAGGCAAAAGCTTCATGAGTATGAGCGCGGCATGTAAGCAACGATATCAAGCAAAAGCACCGTTACCTATTAAGGGTTAACGGTGCTTTTGTTCTTATAATGCTGTGAATTTTTCATCGTGATATTTATTAGAGCTGGTAGTAATCCGATCTTTATGATAGATGGCATTAATCTCGCCTCCTATGACAAGGGCAAGTCCTGTCAAAAACAACCATAACATCAAGATAATTACCCCACCCAAACTCCCGTAGGTTGCGGAATAATTACCAAAGTTACTAACGTAGAACGAAAAGCACAAGGAGACTAGCTGCCAGATTACTGTAGCAACTACTGCACCTGGTAACAACTGTTTAAATGACTTGCTGATATCAGGGGCAATGCGATAAAGGACCGTAATAATCGTAAATATAACAAAAAACGCAATGATGAACCTTAAGATATTTAATATAATGGCTGTACTTCCTGGAATATAAATAACCGATTCAAGCTGCTTAATGATTATTCCACCGAAAACGGGGAGGAAAAATGCAATAAGGAAAGCAAAAATCAATCCGATGGTAAGCCCTATAGAGAGAAGCCTTACAAGATAAAACGGCCTGCTTTCTTCTACATTGAAAGCTTCATTCATCGCACTAATAAAAGCGTTCATCCCATTGGAGGCTGACCAGATTGTTCCGAGTATCCCAAAGGTCAAAAGTCCACCGTTCGGTTTATTTACAAATTCATTGATATTTTCTTCGAATACTGAAACAGTTTCGGGAGGCATCATGGTTTGTAAGAACTCTATCACTTTTTGTGGATCAATATTTAAATATGGAATAATGGATAAAGCCAGCACTAACAAAGGAAATAGTGAAAGCATATAATAATAAGCTTGTTCAGCTGCCAACCCTGTTGCACGGTCTTTTTTCATTTCCAGGCCTAATCTTTTCAAAAATTTAACCAGTCGCGACAACTTTCACACCCACCTCTCATTTTCCGCCTCTGAGTAAAGGCAATGTGCAACACCTGAACGACCCACCAGATTTGATGATCTCAGAAATATCTACTTCCACTACCTCATAGCCCCTGTTGCGGAGTTGCTCGTTCACTTGTTTATTGCACGGCAGACTGAAAATCTTTTTATTACCAATAGACAATACATTCGTTCCCATGGTGAATTGTTCTTCTTTAGATACTTCAATTAATTCATATCTTTTTGATAGAAAGTTTAGTTCTTCTTCTCTTAGTGCTGGAGAGAAAACAAGTGCTTCTGTCGGTGAAATGACATTAAATACACAGTCTAAATGGAGATATGATTTGTCTATCGGGATAGGTTGAACGGTATACTCAGAAAGGGATTGGCTAATATGTTCCAAGGCCTTCTTGCTTGTTCTGCCACTGATTCCAATGTACACGATATCACGGTCAATAATGATATCTCCGCCTTCCACACTGTAACCTGAGAAGGGAGTATATGATAAGTGTTGTTCTTCTAGCCACGATTTTAAGATATTTTCTTCACCCGATCTAATATCACTGCCCATACTGGACACGAAAACGGTATTTCCAAGTGTAAAGCCAATATCTCTTGTGAAGACCTGTTCTGGATATTGCTCACTCGGAGGTAAACTATAAACATCCACTCCATTTGCCAACATGGCTTGGACAAAATTACGATGTTGTTTTGTTGCCAACGTCTCGTCAATATTGTCTTCCAAGAAATGTTTTTGTGTTTCATTAATCACTTCTGTGATGCTCATATGAGTTGGCGGACACACAATGACCTTTTTTAATTCTCCATATTCATTTTCACATGTATGTCTTGTCACCTTATCCGTATATTCCAAATTAATTGTCATTTTGTAATCCTCCGATCAAGTATATGTAGGTTGTTCTATGAACTCTATTCCCTAAACGGAGAATTACTTAAACATTTTAGAATAATAAAAAGCAAATCTAATCATAGGACTAGATTTGCTTTTTATTTGATTGCTTATTTACCGATAAACATTTGTGTCCAATAATTGCCTTCTTCTACATAACCAACACCGATGTGTGTGAAATCTGGAGTTAGAATGTTTTTACGGTGTCCTTCACTGTCCATCCATGCTTGAACTACTTCTTCTGGAGAACGTTGGCCCATTGCAATATTTTCTCCGGCAGTATTATAGGAAATACCGTAGTCTCTCATCATATCGAATGGTGATCCGTGAGTTGGACTTGTGTGAGAAAAGTAATTATTTGCTTGCATATCTTTGGACTTATCACGAGCAACGTTGCTTAAAGAAGCATCAGCTTTTAGGTCTGATAATCCATTTTTGCGGCGCTCTGCATTTGTAAGTTCTATTACTTTCATTTCTGTTTCAGAAATACCTTCTGTTGACTCTTCAGCCTGTTGTTGATTATCATCTGCTGGTTCTTCAGCAGGTTGATTCTCAGGAGGAGCTGCTTGCCCGCCTTGAGGAGCTTGACCTTGTTTTGGCTGAGCCGGTTGTCCTTGTTGTCCAGGCGAACCTTCTTGCCCGAATTTGTATATAGCAAACGGTCCTTCTTGCTGGAATTTTTCAACATGCGGGAACTTTTCGCTTGGGATTGATGTGCTGAAAGAGTTTTGATCAATCGTTAAGTATCCATTGTTGATTTCTTGGACATCTGCACTTTGGCCCATTCCGCGAGCTTCATTTCTTACATGAGTAATTCCATTGCCGTTATCGTTATCAAGAAAAGCTGTATTGTTGTTATCCATATTATCATTATTGTTGGTAGCATTGTTGTTACAACCGACCACTAATGATAATGCAAAAGCAGTAATAACTGTTACTTTCAAAAGTTTCGTCATTTGTACATCTCCTTTTCATCATTAATACTTTTTTAGTTTTGCAATTTCACCTGAAAGTATTATTGGTAATAATGATAAAAAAGAGATAATTTTGGTAACAGTTATTATCGTATAAGTTGTTCTAACACACGTTGTACCTCTAAACCTTCTTTAAATCCGACGAGAAAGGCTTGTTCATTATTTAACCTTTTAACAAAATGTTCGACTAAGCTCCCTTTTGGGTTCACTAATTCGGAATCCATAATTTCTGTCCACTCTTCCCCTTTGTTTGCCAATTTCACCTTTCTCCAGTTAAGTAAAGAAAGGCTCTGATTTTCCCCATGAATGGTAAAGGCTATTTCTTCCTTTTCCGCTTGTCCTGCAAGTCCATCAATAAGAACACGGACTCCATTTTCAAGAGTAAGCATGGCAATGACAGCTTGCTCGCATAGTTCTGGATTGGAAGGGTAATCCACATAGCTTTTGACTTCTTTAACAGGACCGAAAAAATGAAGGATCATTTGAAGGTAATGTGGCGAGATTTCCCTGATAAATCCCCCTTGTTTCCTGGAACTTATCCAATTTGTTTGTTGCCAAGGTCTTGGCCACTGATCAAAGTGCATTTTTAAGGTAATTCGCTTTATTTTGCCAAACGAGTCTTTGCGTATGTGCTCTTCAATCGTGGCAAATGCTTTTTCATATACAAGAGGAAAATGCATGGCATGTACTAAACCGGATTCTTCTGCAGCACGTAACATAGCTTCTGCTTCTTCCTCAGAATTGGCTAGTGGCTTTTCACAAAGAACATGTTTTTGGTGTTGGAAAGCAGACATGACGACATCATAGTGAACAGCAGGTGGTACCGCGACATAGACAAAATCGATTTCCTTTAGTTGCAGTAATTCTTTGTAGTCTGAAAAGTAAGATATATCACCGCATTCCATGGCTGTTTCTTTTGCCAAGCTTTCATTATAGTCGCACACTGCTGCGATTTGAATATCTTCGTTATTTTGAAATGCTGAAATTAGCCTCTGGCCAACTACTCCAAGCCCAACTACTCCAACTTTATATTTTTTCTTCAATGTTTCTCCCCCTATGATAGCTTTAACGGTTGATTGCCGTTCCAGGCGCTTCGCTTTCCATGGGCGGTCCAGAAGCCTCCTCACTACGTTGCGGGGTCTTCCTTGTCCCTTCCTCCCATAGGAGTCTGCGCGCCTTCCACTGCAATCAACTTGGTTTTAGCATAATCTCTTCTATTTGTCCGCTAATACCCGGATGAATTCTCTCATATAGTCTGGAAGGTCTGGTGGTCTTCTGCTGGAGATGATGTTTCCGTCGACAATTACAGCTTCATCAACCCACTCTGCTCCGGCGTTTATCATATCATCCTTAATTCCAGGTGTACTGGTTACTTTTTTTCCTTGAAGTATCTTTGCGGAAATTAATACCCAGCCTGCATGACAAATTTGACCGATGGGTTTTTGTTGCTCATCCATCGTTCGAATAAACGATAGAATATCTTCATATCTACGAAGTTTATCTGGTGACCATCCCCCAGGAACCAAGATGGCATCATAATCTGCTGGATCTGCATCGTGAAAAGATATGTCAGATTCAATGGGCACGCCATATTTTCCGATGTAGGTCGTACCTGCCTTTTCCCCAGCAATGACCACTTCAGCACCTTCTTCACGCAAACGTAAAACCGGATACCACAGTTCTAAATCCTCAAAATCGTCACTGACTAATTGAATTATTTTTTTATTATGTAATTTCATAAAAAAACCCTCCTTCACATGAATATAACTCCATTGTGAACGAGGGTTTCGCGTTTTGCAAATTATGAAGTTGATACTGAATCATATATTAGCTGCTCTGCTAATGCTAGCTGATTTTCCACTTGTTCAAAGGAGGTTCCGCCTTCGCTTTTTCTGGCACCGACAACGTGTTTTGGCTGAAGCAACTCGAAAATATCGTCCGAAAATAAGGGGGAAAAGTCCTTATACTCATCAAGTGTTATGCCTAAAAGATATTTATCCTGATTGATGGCATAAAGCACGATTTTACCGATAATTTCGTGAGCCTGTCTAAATGGCAACCCTTTGGTCACTAAGTAATCAGCAATATCCGTGGCATTTGAAAAGTCTTTTGAGACCGATTCATACATCTTATTTTCGTTTACAGTCATCGTATGGATCATCGGTGCCAACAGTTTCAGGGAACCAACCAGTGTCTTGACTGTATCGAACATCCCTTCCTTGTCTTCCTGCATGTCTTTGTTATAAGCCAGTGGCAAACCTTTTAGAACTGTCAAAAGTCCAACTAGATTTCCGTAAACTCTGCCAGTTTTGGCTCGAAGCAACTCTGGTACATCCGGGTTTTTCTTTTGTGGCATAATACTTGAACCGGTACAGAAAGAGTCGTCTAGTTCAATGAATTGAAATTCCTGACTTGACCAAATGACCATTTCTTCTGAAAGGCGTGAAATGTGAGTCATGATAAGTGATGCATGAGATAGAAACTCGACGATAAAATCACGGTCACTGACGGCATCCATGCTGTTTGGGTATAGTTTATCAAATCCTAATAAGGAGGCAGTCTGAGCTCGATCTATCGGGAAGGTTGTGCCAGCCAAGGCACCTGCTCCAAGAGGTGACCAGTTGATTCTCTTTAGGCTGTCTTGTAGACGCTCCTTGTCACGCTCAAACATCCAAAAATATGCCATCAGATGGTGAGCAAATGACACTGGCTGGGCACGTTGCAAATGCGTGTAGCCCGGTAAAATGGTTTGCACATTTTCCTTGGACTTCATTAAGATGGAATTTTGTACATCTGTTAGTAATGAAATGATTTTTTCCGTTTGTTTTTTAAGGTATAAGTGCATATCTGTTGCCACTTGGTCGTTACGGCTTCTTCCGGTGTGAAGTTTTCCTCCTACCGGTCCGATTTCATCTATTAACAGCTTTTCAATGTTCATATGAATATCTTCATGTGCAACGGAGAATTCGACTTCCCCTGCATTTATTTTGTTTTGGATCACTTGGAGTCCATGTTGGATTGTTTTTGCGTCGTCTTTTGGAATAATGCCGCAGTCACTTAGCATTTGGACATGGGCCATGCTTCCTTGTATATCTTCGAGTGCGAGTTCTTTATCAAATTCGATGGATGCTGTGAATTCTTCTACTAGTTTGTTTGTTTCTTTTGTAAATCTTCCGCCCCAGAGCTTTGTCATGTTGTTGCCTCCTCTTACTGTAGGTTTCTGTATTAACTGTTGATTTCCGTTCCAGGCGCTTCGCTTGCCTGCGTGCGGTCCGTGAGCCTCCTCGGCTGCGCCTGGGCGTCTACGCGCCTTCCACTACAATCAACAAGGTTACTGGAAGTTACGCCATCTTTTAAAGGGTTACTTTTTCTTTGTTGTGGATTTCTGCGTATACTTTTGTAGGGAGGCCCCAGAGTTTGATGAAGCCGACTGCTGCATTATGGTCAAACATATCCCCTTTGGAATAGGTTGCAAGCTCTTCGTTATAAAGGCTGTATGGCGATTGGCGTCCAACTACAGTGTGGTTGCCTTTTTGGAGCTTTACGCGAATTTTACCTGTTACATTGTTTTGAGTTTCTTCAATGAATGCTCCTAGTGCGTTTACTAATGGAGAGTACCAAAGTCCTTCATAAATAACTTTCGCCATTTGTGCATCAATGGATGCTTTAAATTGTGTCACTTCTCTTGGAAGCGTCAAGAACTCAAGTTCTTTGTGTGCTTGGATAAGAATAAGGGCTGCAGGGTTCTCGTATACTTCTCTTGATTTGATTCCTACCAAGCGGTTTTCAATATGATCGATTCTACCGACCCCATGTTTTCCTCCCAGCAGATTTAATTCTTCGATAAGATCAACAAGGCCCATAGGCTTTTCATTTAAAGCCACCGGTATACCTTTCTCAAAGCTAATTTCCACATATTCCGGTTGGTCTGGTGTCAGTTCAATCGGGTTAGTCCAATCAAAAGCTGCTTCTGGTGCTTCATTCCAAGGATTTTCTAGTACCCCTGCTTCGCATGCTCTCCCCCATATATTTGCATCTATAGAGAAAGGGTTATCCAGATTAACTGGAATTGGAATATTATGCTTTGCTGCGTATTCAATTTCTTCATCTCTTGTCATCCCCCATTCACGAACAGGTGCAATGACCTTTAAATTAGGGTTTAGCGCTTGAATGGATACTTCAAAACGTACTTGATCGTTTCCTTTGCCAGTGCAACCATGTGCCACTGCCACCGCTCCCTCTTCCTCTGCGACTTGTACAAGCAGATTTGAAATAAGCGGACGAGACAACGCGGATGATAGCGGGTATTTTCCCTCATACATCGCATTCGATTTTAATGCAGGTACAATATAGTCTTTGGCAAGCATCTCTTTTGCATCAACCATAATAGCTTTGATTGCGCCAACGTCGAGTGCCTTCTGTTTAATTGATTCCAAGTCCTTGCCCTCTCCGACATCAAGACCAAGTGCAATGACATCATAACCATATTTCTCTTGTAACCATTTAACGGAAACGGAAGTATCAAGCCCTCCTGAATAGGCCAAAACCACTTTCTCTTTCTTCATATGAATTCCTCCTTAGGTATAAAAATCTACGTTGTTGTATTTTTATGCATTTTAATGTAAAAAAATTAGTTACTTAGTAAAGCCTTTAGAATGGCTTTTTGTGCATGAAGTCTGTTTTCAGCTTCATCAAAAACAACAGAATGGGTTCCATCAATAATTTCAGCAGTTACCTCTTCCCCGCGGTGTGCAGGCAGGCAGTGCAAAAAGATAAAATCGTCCTTAGCATATTTGCAAAGCTCACTGTTTACTTGATATGGCGCAAATACCTTAAGTCTCTCTTCCGATTCAGCTTCTTGCCCCATGCTGGTCCAGACGTCTGTTACGACTACATCTGCGTCTTTGATCATTTCAACAGGGTACTCTCCGACCTCAATAGAAGAACCTGTTAAGAGAGCTTCCTTCTTCATTGCAGTGAGAATGGACAAATCCGGTTCGAAACCAGCAGGACAAGCGATAGAAATATCCATGCCGACTTTTACTGCACCTTCTATTAAAGAATGAGACATATTATTGTTTGCATCACCTAAGTAACAAACCTTTAAGCCTTTTAACTTCCCTTTATGCTCTTTGATGGTCAAAAGATCTGCCAATACTTGAGCTGGATGATGCGAATCAGTGAGGCCATTGATAATTGGTACGTCCGAGTGACGTGCAAATTCCTCTAATGTTTGATGGTCAAAAGTCCGTATCATCAATCCATCTACATAGCGGGACAGGACTTTTGCTGTATCTGCTGGTGATTCTCCCCGCCCTAATTGTATATCATTTGAGCTTAGGAAAATCGCATGACCACCAAGTTGCAGCATGCCTACTTCAAAGGAAACTCTTGTTCTGGTAGATGACTTTTCAAAGAGCATGGCAAGTACTTTACCTTGTAAATAGGGGTGAGGTATTCCCTCTTTTTGATATTTTTTAAGTTTAATAGCGTCTTCTAATAAAAAATGAATGTCTTCTTGTGAAAAGGATCCAAGTGTCAAAAAATGAGATTGACTTACATGATAGGTCTCCTTGTTCGTTTCCCATTTTAGTACACTTTGCATAAATATTCAACCTCTCTCTTTTTATTTTTTGTATAATCTTTTATAGTTTGATAATTTTGTTGTATCGTATCGTTCAGCATGATTGCTTGTTGAGCGGTTTCTAAACAAGTAAAAGTTCTTATTCCGTTCATGGTGCACAATGCTCTGTAGATGGCTCCATTACGTAACTTTTCTCTTCCAATTGTAGGAATGATGATTGCAGCAGCAAACTTCTCTGTTTTTAATGTGATGTCTATATCCTTTTTGGAAATGGTTTCCACTGATATATTGTTTTCTTTTAAAAATTCAGCAGTACCTTCCGTTGCAATGATAGAAAAACCTTTATTCACAAGTTCCTTCATGAGTGGAAGAGCATTCTTTTTTTCACGATCTGCAATGGAACAAAAAATTATTTTTTCTTCTTGCATAAGAGAGAATGGGCTTTTTTTCCCAAGGAACAATGCTTTACTCATTGCCTCTTCAAATTTCATTCCGAGGCCGATAATTTCTCCCGTAGACTTCATCTCAGGTCCTAGAACATGATCCACGTCCTTTAGTTTAGTATCAGAAAAGACAGGTGCTTTTACCGTCCAAAAACCAGGATCCTCTTTTAGGCCGCTTTGACTGAGTTTCTCCCCCAATTGTGTTCGGATTGAAAGTTCTATCATGGGGACATTCGTAACTTTACTAACAATAGGGACTGTTCGGGATGCCCTTGGGTTAACTTCTAAACAATAGATAATGTCGCCGGAAATGACAAACTGGATATTGGCAATACCGATGATTTGAGCAGCATGACATATTTTCCTTGTGTACTCGATTAGTCGTTCTTTCACTTGTTCTGACAGAGAGATGGAAGGAAGAACGGCAAGGCTGTCACCTGAGTGAATTCCTGCTTTTTCAATGTGTTCAAATATTGCAGGGATATATATTTTTTCTCCATCTGATACTACATCCAGTTCACATTCCAGACCTGGAACATAACGATCGACCAACAAAGGCCATATGGAGTCATTATTTTGGTGTGTTTCGCTGAATTGATTTAATTCTTTTTCATTAAAAAGCGTGTACATGGATTGCCCACCGATCACATAGGATGGACGCACCAATACAGGATAACCGATAGCATGTGCTGCAGCCTGCAATTGACCGTGGTGATCTACCATCATTCCTTCAATATGAGGAATCCCCTCTGATTCCAGTAAAGAATAGAAGTGTGATCTGTCCTCAAGTTTATCAATCGATTCGATGCTCGTTCCTGCGATGGTGACACCTTCCCGTTTTAGGCCTTCTGCAAGGTTGATGGCAGTCTGCCCACCAAATTGAATAAAGACAAGATCAATCTTTTCCTTTTGGATGATTGATAAGATATCTTCAACTGTAATGGGTTCAAAATAAAGTTTATCAGCCACCGAAAAGTCTGTACTGACGGTTTCAGGGTTGTTGTTTACAACGATAGTTTCATAGCCTGCTTTCTTCAGGGCTTTCACAGCATGGACAGAGCAATAGTCAAACTCAATTCCTTGGCCGATACGGATCGGTCCGGAACCTATGATTAGTGCTTTCTTGTTTTGACTGACTTCTACTTCGTCCCCTCCACTATATGTGGAATAATAGTATGGAGTTATAGCCTCAAATTCAGCTGCACACGTATCAACTAATTTATAGGATGGAAAGATTTGATGGTCTTTCATAAGGGAAGTCAATTCTTCAAAACTGCATCCTAGTAAACCACACAATCTGTCATTACTGATATTATGACGTTTAGCTATTTTTAAAGTCTCAAGGGATAATGTCTCCAAGCTGTTATTAGAAAGGTCCTGTTCAAGCAACACCATTTGCTGCAATTTATGAAGAAACCATTTATCAATAGAAGTCATCTCATATATGGTTTCTAATGAAATACCCTCTCTAAAAGCATGCGTGATAGCAAAAAGTCTTAAATGTGTTGGTTCCTTCAGTAAACCCAACCATTGATCCTCCACCATATTCTCCATTTGAGGGTGTGCAATCCCGTTTACTTTCATCTCCAAAGAACGAAGTCCCTTATTTAAGGCTCCTTCAAAGGTACGGTCGATCGCAAGTACCTCACCAGTAGCCTTCATTTGTGTACTTAGAGTTGAATCTGCTTCTGGAAATTTATCAAATGGAAACCTAGGTAACTTTACTACTACATAATCAAGAGCAGGTTCAAAGGAAGCAAAGGTTGATCCTGTTATTGGATTTTTAATTTCGTCCAAGTGGTAACCCACTGCACACTTGGCTGCCATTCGAGCAATCGGATAACCGGTTGCCTTTGATGCAAGAGCGGATGAACGGCTTACACGGGGATTCACCTCGATAATATAGTAATCATCTGACTGAGGATCGATAGCAAACTGGATATTGCATCCTCCGACAATCTTTAAGTTTCTGATAATTTTTAGACTTGCATTTCTTAGTAGTTGATATTGTCTATCTGTTAATGTTTGGGAAGGAGCAACTACGATAGAGTCCCCCGTGTGAACTCCAACTGGATCAAAATTTTCCATGTTGCACACGATGATGCAAGTATCGTTATCATCACGCATTACCTCGTACTCCACTTCTTTCCAACCTTTTATGCTTCTTTCCACTAATACTTGACCTATCGGACTCAGGCTCAACCCTTTTTTTAGTATGGACTCAAATTCTTTATCGTTATATGCAAAGCCCCCACCTTCTCCACCTAAAGTGTATGCGGGTCTGATGATAAGCGGGTAACCGATTTTCTTTACAAATTGAAGGCCTTCTTTTAGAGAATGGACAATTTGTGATTCAGGAACTGGTTCATTTAAATCCATCATCAGTTTACGAAAACGTTCTCTGTCTTCTCCCTGTTGAATGGATTGAACAGATGTTCCAAGTACCAAAACGTTGTGTTTTTTCAAGATGTCTTTGTGCGAAAGTTCTACTATCAAGTTTAAGGCTGTCTGCCCGCCAAGCGTTCCAATAATTCCGTCGGGATGCTCTTTTTCAATTATTTTCTCCAGACTTTCCACAGTTAAAGGTTCCATATAAACGTGATCTGCAATATCTGCATCCGTCATGATTGTAGCAGGATTGTTGTTTACTAGGACCACTTCAATGCCCTCTTCTTTGAGAGCCAGGCAAGCTTGTGTTCCGGCATAGTCAAACTCTGCGGCTTGGCCGATGACGATCGGGCCTGAACCGATAACCAACACTTTTTTTATTGTATTGTTAAATGGCATATGACATTACTCCTGTTTTCTCATGGATGAGTGTTAAAAATTTCTCAAAAATATAATTGGTATCCTGCGGTCCAGGATGTGCTTCCGGGTGAAATTGAACACTTAAAGCAGGAAGTTTTTTATGTTGAAGGCCTTCCACTGTCCCATCGTTAATATTTTTATAAGTGATGGAAAAGATTTCTTGATTAATAGAGTCCTCTTTTACGTTATAGCTGTGATTTTGGGACGTAATATACACTTTCCCTGTTGCAAGATCTTTTACTGGGTGATTGCCGCCTCGATGTCCAAAAAGCAACTTTTCTGTCTTTGCACCAAATGCCATAGCTAATAATTGATGGCCTAGGCAGATCCCAAGCGTTGGAAATTCTTCTGCAATCTTTTTAATTTTTGGTAAGTGACCCTTCAATACTTCTGGATTTCCAGGACCATTGCTTAATAACACACCATCAGGTTGAAGCGTCTCTACTTCTTCCAGGCTTGTGGAATATGGTACAACTGTTACCTGGCAGTTTGCATGAAGCAAAGCTTCTAATATTGATTTTTTATATCCATAATCCAACAGAACGATGTGAGGACCAGGTCCAGGATAGTTTTTCATTATTGGAGTGGACACCAATTCTACCCAATTTTCTGGAATTTTTGTATGTGGGAAGTCTTTTATAGAGTCAGTAATGAACCCTTTCACAGATCCCCGTTTTCGAATGGTTTTAACAAGCTCTCTTGTATCCACATTACTAAGTCCACTGATCCCCATTTTTTCTAAAAGCTCAGGTGCTGCCACTTCAGAAGAATAATGGTTAGGCATATAGCAAGCCTCTCCCATGACCACCCCTTTTGCATAAATATTTTTGGCTTCATAATCTTGTGGGTTAAAGCCATAGTTTCCGATTAGCGGATAACAAAAGACGATAATTTGGCCGGCATAGGATGGATCTGACATGATTTCCTGATAACCTGTCATACTGGTGTTGAAAACCACTTCCCCGATCGCATCGTCTTTACTTCCTATTAAAATACCGGGAAAAACTTCCCCTGTCTCTAAAAGTAAATATCCATTATTCATGTTCTACCTCCATGTATTGCTGTAGTACCTTGGTGAATTTTTGAACGAAAGTGACCACATCTTCTTGTGTGATTGTGAGAGGTGGAAGCAGTCTTACCACGTTTGGACCGGCACTTAACAGTAATAGTTTTTCCTCTAATGCCATTTTGACTATATCAATCGCGTTCCCATTTATCTCCAAACCAATCAACATGCCTTTTCCCCTTTTTTCCTTGATGAAGGAAAAGTCATCTAGTAAACTTTCAAGCTCTGTATGCAGGAGCTGGCTCTGTTCTGCAACATTTTTCAAAAAGCTTTCTTCGCTTATTATGTTTAAAGTTTCAATACCTGCAGTACATGCTAACGGATTCCCGCCAAAGGTACTTCCATGCATACCAGATTTAAAGGCAGCAGCGACCTCTTCTTTAGCGAGCATCGCACCAATCGGAAAACCAGAACCGAGTCCTTTGGCTAGTGTCATGATATCTGGTTCCACATTGTATTGTTCATATAAAAACAAGCTTCCTGTACGACCCATTCCCGTTTGCACTTCATCGACGACAAGTAGAATTTCTTTTTCCTTACATACAGAAGATAGTTCCTTAACCCAGTCAGGATCTGCCGGGACCACTCCGCCCTCTCCTTGAAGAAGTTCTAGCATGACAGCGGTTGGTTCCAGTTCTCTTATTGTTTGGAGAGATTGATAATCGTTATAAGGCAGGTGGATAAACCCTTCTGGCATTGGTTCAAATCCAGACTTGATTTTCTCTTGTCCTGTTGCCGCCACTGTAGCCAAGGTTCTTCCATGAAAGCTTTGCTGAAATGTCACAATGCTTGCATGCTTCTTATGATTGTTATTGGCAAAGGCCCTTACAAGCTTAATAGCGGCCTCGTTTGCCTCTGCACCGCTATTACAGAAAAACACCTGATCAAAGCAGGATTTTTCCACCAGAAGGCGGGCGAGTTCTTCCTGTTTTGGAAGATGATAAAGGTTGGACGTATGCCAAAGATTTGACAGTTGTTGCTCAAGAGCTTTTTGAACTTCAGGGGGACAATGCCCTAGATTGCATGTTGCAATTCCTGATGTGAAATCCAGATAGGCTTCATTCTTATCAGACCAGACATATGCCCCTTTACCTTTTTGGATTGGTAAAGGCAGCCTGCTGTATGTATTCATTATTGGTGAGTAATCAGTAGCAGATTTAGACACTTTTCTTCATAACCTCCTCAAGATAGAATGATGTACCTGCACCTGTATGGTTCAATGCGAAATGGGTTAAGGCATCCTCGGTGGTACCATTGATTATGCCAATTTGACTTACCCCTTTTTTCAAGCATTGAATGGCAGCCTCCACTTTTGGAATCATCCCTCCGGTAATATGTTTATTTTCTATTAGGCTATAAACTTCACTATCTGATAACTTTGACGCCACAGAGTCTCCCACCATCACCCCATCAACATCTGTGATCATGCAAAGCGGCGCACGGAAAGCTGTCGCAACAGCAGCCGCTGCCATATCCGCATTAATGTTGTAATGCTGGCCCTCTGTATCAACAGCAACCGGGGAGATAATTGGTATGATTCCTTGTTGTATGATAGGAAGCAATAATTCTTTATTTACACCCACGATCTCACCAACTAATCCTAGCTCCTCCGCATTGGCATTCGGTTCTGCCAAAAGCAACTTCCCATCCACGCCACTTAAACCCATAGCATTGCCGCCTGCTTTCATGACTTGGCGGACAAGATGCTTGTTCATCGATCCTGACAAGACCATTTCCACTACTTCCAATACAGGTTCTGTCGTTTTTCTTAAACCATTGACGAATGTGGTTTCTACATTTAAGGAGGACAAAATAGTAGAAATGGAAGGTCCTCCACCATGAACTACAATGACCTGGATTTGATGCTTGTTCTTTAATTCCACTAATTCTGTAAAAAATGAAGGGGAAAGCTTGCCGATCGTACTGCCCCCGCATTTTATAACTAGTGACTCCATAACTTCCCCTCCTTTATGTTCGATAGGATGCATTAATCCGTACATAGTCGTATGATAAATCACAGCCCCAAGCGGTAGCATTTTCACTCCCAGCTACAAGATCTACCATAATTTCAATCTTTTCATTTTCCAAATAGCTTTTGGCTTCTTCTTCACAGAAAGAGACCGGCATTCCATCCTCAACAATTAAGATAGGTCCTATCATCACCTTGATTTTTTCTGTGTCGAGGGTGATTCCGCTATATCCAACAGCTGAAACAATTCTTCCCCAGTTTGGGTCTTGACCAAAAACTGCCGTCTTCACCAAGCTTGAGCCGACAATGGTTTTAGCAATTACTTGTGCATCTTCTACAGTTTCAGCACGGTTAACGTGCACTTCAATTAGTTTAGTAGCCCCTTCCCCGTCTCTTGCTATCTGTTGAGAAAGCGATTTGCAAACTGTATGGAGCCCTTGCTTGAAAAGAGTATATTCATCGTCATTTTCTTTCCATTGTTTATTTCCTGCCATCCCATTTGCCAGGACGAGAACCATGTCATTGGTACTTGTGTCTCCATCAACGGTAATCATATTAAAGGTTTCTTTCGTTACTTCGCTTAAAGCTTGTTGTAATAATTCATGATCGATATTAATGTCGGTGGTGACAAAACCAAGCATGGTTGCCATATTCGGATGAACCATCCCAGATCCCTTTGCAGCTCCAGCTATCGTGTACACCTTATCTCCTGATTTCAACTGCAGACAAACATGCTTTGTAAACGTGTCGGTAGTAAGAATCGCTTCTTCAAAAGACAGGGCTGCGTCAGATGTTTTTAGTGCTGATATCGATTCCACCCCTGTTATTATTTTGCTTATTGGCAGTTGCTCTCCTATGACTCCTGTGGAGATGACTGCGACATCCTCTTTGTTTAAGCAGGCTTTTTCTGCAAACACTTCCCTCATTTTATAAGCGTTTTTTAAGCCCTCGTGTCCTGTACATGAGTTAGCATTACCTGAGTTCACGATGACACCTTGGAGGGTTCCGTTAGTATTTATGCTCTCTTTGGAAACTTTAAGTGGCGGTGCTTGAAATAAATTGGTTGTGTAAACTGCTGCTGCCGTTGCAGGTGTTTCACTGTAGATCCATCCTAGATCTTTTCGTTTTCGTTTAATTCCACAATGCAGTCCACCGGCGGAAAAGCCTTTAGGGGTACAGATATTTCCATCTTGTACAGCAACCCATGTCTCTTTTTTCGCTAAAACTTCCACTTTCATGTCTTCACCTCTTTTTTATGGATAGACAGGTGTTATATTTAGTCCAGTTTGTTCGTCCCACCCGTTCATTATGTTCATATTTTGTACTGCCTGGCCTGATGCGCCTTTCATTACATTGTCGATAACAGAAACGATCATTATTCTGTTGGTTCGTTCGTCAACTGTTATACCGAGATCACAAAAGTTGGAACTATATACCTCTTTGGTGGCTGGCAAGTGATTCTCCTGTCTGACTCGAACAAAGTACTCTTTTTGATAGAACTCATTGTAGAGTCCTATTGCTTCTTTTGTACTTATTGTTTGCTTCATATCACAATAAATCGTGCACAAGATCCCTCTAGACATTGGGACTAGATGCGGAGTAAATGTGATAGTGGCATCCATGCCGGAAAATGATTGGATTACTTGTTCCATTTCCGGGATATGTTGATGGTTTCCTAGTTTATAAGCTTTGACATTTTCATTCACTTCACAGTAATGAGTGGACATGCTAGCTTTTCTACCTGCACCTGTTACACCAGATTTTCCATCGATAATGATGCTGTTTAGATGGATCAAATTGGTCTTCAATAGTGGTGCAAGACCAAGCAATGTAGCAGTGGGATAACAACCAGGGTTTGCTATTAAAGATGCATGTTTAATTTCTTCCCTGAAAAGTTCCGACAGCCCATATGTAGAGTTTTGTAATATGTTATCAGGGGCTGGTGAATATTTATACCATTTGTCGTATAAATTAGAATCTTTCAAGCGATGATCGCCAGAAAGGTCAATACATGGAATCCCTTCTTCTACAAACCTATGAATCATGTTTTTAGCGACTCCGGACGGGGTAGCAAAAAAGAATATGTCAGCACTTTCCATCAAATCATCTATATTCACTTCTTCTAATCTATTATCTGTAATCCCCATTAAATGGGGATATTGTTCAGAAATCAGTGTTCCGCTTGTTGAGTGGGAGCCAAGAAAGCTTATTTCTACTTCCGAATGCTGCTTTAAGATTCTTATAAGTTCTGCACCGCTATACCCGTTCGCTCCGATAATTCCAACCTTCAAAATCTTCATCCTCTCCATGGGTTTATAATATGAATTATTATAACTACGTATGTATAAAAATACAACATGTTTTTTAAAAATAAAAAAGATGACCTTGAGAGGATAGTTTCTCAAGGTCATCTTCTTAAATATTATTCTCCCAAGGCGGCAATCGTTTTTGCCAGAAGTTCCGTCCGTTCTGTTAGAGAAGGAATTTCTAAGTACTCTTCTTCGCTGTGGGCATTCCCGCCAACCGGCCCCATTCCATCTACGGTGGCAATTCCCATCGCAGCAGTAAAGGAAGCATCCGATCCACCGCCTGTAGCCGTGTCTTTTACCACTACTCCTATCTGTTTGCCAACTTTCTCAATGACATGTAACAATGATTCTGTGCGTGCTGTCTTTTCCATAGGAAGCCTATTCATTTCGCCAACCAGCTCGACCTCTGTACCTTTGACATCTGTTGATGCACAGATTTTTTCCAATTTCCGTTCAATAGGGATGGCCTGTTCTCGTTCTGTGATTCGGATGTCTACATGGGCAACAGCACTATCAGAAACAGTATTAACAGATGATCCTCCCTCAATCAAGCCTACATTGACACTGATTCCCTTAGAATGATCATTGAGTGCGTGTAGCTGTATTACTTTATGAGCGAGCTCTTCAATCGCACTTCTTCCTTTTTCCGGCTCAATTCCGGAATGTGCTGCCCGCCCGCGTACATTTATCGTATATTTCCCTTTTCCTCTTCTTGCCGTGACAAGTGAACCGTCTTTTCTGGCAGGTTCCATGATAAGCGCATATTTTTTATCCTTTGCTTTGCTCTCTATAAGCGATTTGGAAGACGGAGAACCAATCTCCTCATCACTGTTCAATACAAGAACAACATCCTGATAAGCTTTAGAATGGGCGTGAATTAATGCTTTCATTGCATAGAGTATGGAAACTTGGCTGGCTTTCATATCAATGACACCAGGTCCATATGCCCTCCCACCTTCTACTTTAAACGGTCTACTTTGTACGGTACCATTAGGGAATACCGTATCCATATGTGCCACTATTATTATTTTTGGCTCTTTTGCTAACGGATGCTGGATGACTAAATGATTTCCATACTTTTCTTCTTCTAACACTTGTACCGAAAATCCGATAGACCTATACTCCTTTGATAAAATAGATCCAATCTGATCTATTCCCTCTTTAGAGGTCGATCCACTATCAATATTGACCAGTTTCTCCAACAACTCTAGCATATTAGTTTGGTTATTTTGTAAATACTCTTTCATCTTACTCTCTCCTGACATAATAGACGCATAAACCTTGTTCTTCTATATACATATATTTATTTACCTATTCCATTATACCTTTTCTACTTATTAAGTCCTATATTTCCTTTATTCTACCTATTCGAAGAGTTCAAACCTTTTTTTAATAAAAAAACATTTTTTATCTGAATAAACAATCTATTATGTTTTCCCGCTAATCTATGTTATAGTAATTATGCGATGAGCTGAATTGTGTAAGTCGACGGACGCGCTCTTTGAGCAAGGCATGAATGTGGTCATGCTGTCCCTCGCCTCAATACGCAGGAAGGCACCTTTATAGGTGCCTTCTTTTTTTGCTACTTTTTCGCCATTTCTGCTATACTGTCTACATCTATTAGAGAAAGAAGGAATTATTTTGATACGTTTTGGTGTCATCGGAACCAACTGGATAACAGAATCATTTATTAATGCAGCTCTAGAGTCAGAAGATTTTCGCTTAACTGCTGTCTATTCCCGAAAAGAAGAAACAGCAAAGGAATTCGGGAATAAATTTAATGTATCTACCACATATACTGATTTGAATGATTTTACAAAAAGCAAGGAATTTGATGCAGTTTATATAGCCAGCCCTAACTCTTTACATGCAAAGCAAGCAATCGCATGCATGGATCAAGGTAAACATGTAATCTGCGAAAAACCGATAGCATCCAATACAAGAGAATTATCTGAAATGATAGCTGCGGCAAAAAGAAATAACGTCGTTCTGATGGAGGCAATGAAAAGCACTCTCCTTCCTAACTTCTTGGCAGTTAAAGAAAACCTGCATAAAATAGGGAAAATCAGGCGTTATGTTGCTAGTTATTGTCAGTACTCCTCCCGCTATGATAAGTACAAAGAAGGAACAGTACTTAATGCCTTTAAACCTGAGTTTTCCAATGGTTCCTTAATGGACATAGGGATATATACAATTTACCCAATGGTGGCATTGTTTGGGAAACCGAAAGCTTTGCATGCCATGGCCCATATGTTGGAATCAGGAGTGGATGGACAAGGGAGCATCTTGTTCCAGTATGATGGAATGGATGCCTCTGTCGCCTACTCCAAGATAGCGAACTCCTACCTTCCTTCCGAAATACAAGGAGAAGAAGGAACGATCATTTTAGATACCATCCATACGCCGGAGAAGGTTCTAATTAGGTTTAAAGACGGGACAGAGGAAGATATAACGGTCCCTCAAAAGAGTAAATCAATGTTTTATGAGGCTGAAGAATTTATTCGACTTATTAAATCTGGTGAGAAGGAATCTTCTATTAATTCTCTTAGTGCTTCCCTGCAAACCATGGAGCTAATAGAAGAAGCCCGCTCACAAATAGGTCTTGTCTACCCGGCGGACAAAAGATAACCTATACTCCTGAAAGAATCGCCTGTTGCACACGGGCGGTTCTTTTTTATTTAGTTTCTTCATTTACCATTTGACTTAAGGGGGCAAACAATGATGACCTCTTGAGTTCTTTTTTCGTGCTAGAGCGGTCTTCATTGCTCGGATGAAGACTTCTCTCGTTCTTTTTTCGCGCTAGAGAGGTCCTCATTGCTCGGATGAAGACTTCTCTCGTTCCTTTTTCATGCTAGAGAGGTCCTCAAAGGGCTGATGAGGACCTCAGTGGAGCGGCATCGAAGGAAGAGAGGTCTTCATAATTACCACAACGATACTCAATGGATAAAATTAGAATTTTCAAACAAAAATCCTACCTTTTCCACTCTACTATTGGTATAGTAAGAAGTACAAAGAATAAAGGAGTGTGCCATGATATATAAAGCTCGAACTATACCTCGCGAGTTAGAAGTTTATCAATTACTTAATTCTCGCAAAAATCTACTCGAAAATGAGAGGAAGCACCTTTATGCCCTTCAAAAAGGTTACGAAGGAGAATTGCTATTTGATACCTTGACTTATTCAGTTATGAAAGCCGAATGTCTCATTCTCAACGACTTACTTCTTCCCCATAACAAAAACACTTTTCAAATTGACTCACTGATCATTGTCCCAGAGACCATTTACATAATTGAAGTGAAAAATTTCGAAGGGGATTATTTTTATGAACAAGACCGCCTATATACAAGAGTTCCTCCACATTCTGAAGTAACCAACCCGCTTATTCAACTTAATAGAAGTGAGTCCTTGTTCAGACAACTGTTACAACAGCTCGGTAATAATATGACTATTCAATCTTACCTAGTGTTTGTAAACCCCGAATTCACGCTATATCAAGCACCCATTAACAAGCAAATCGTGTACCCAGGTCAGATTAATAGATTCCTAAAAAGCATTCTCCCTATCTCTTCAAGATTAGATAATAACCACTACGTTCTTGCTGACAAACTTAAGTCCCTTCATAATCCTAAAGCTCCATTCTATTTTCCACCTTCTTATCAATATGATGAGCTACGAAAAGGTATCCCTTGCTCGTATTGTGACTCGTTAGAATTTACTACTAAGGGTCCTTACTGTTATTGTTTGGTTTGCTCGAAAAAAGAAACGATGGAAAAACGTATTCTACGAATTGTTCATCATTTTACTATGCTGTTTCCTGAGATAAAAATTACTACAAATGCGATTTTTGACTGGGGTAGTGGGAAAATTTCAAAGCGGGTGATTAGGCGAGTGCTTCAAAAGCATTTGAATACTAAAGGTGTACATCAGTGGAGTTATTATGAGTTTTGATGATGTGTGATAATAATAGATTTTTAGAATAGTAAGCGAGGGTGGAGAGTAGTCCATCTTCGCTTTTTTAAGTGGTAAAACACTACTTTATTAAATTTACAATTAGAGATGAAGACCTCAGTGAAGTCGAAGTCAGGGAAGAGAAGTCTTCATAGCACGGATGATGACTTCTCTCGTTCTTTTTTTATGCTAGAAAGGTCCTCATTGCGAGGATGAAGACTTCTCCTGTTCCTTTTTCTTGCTAGAGAGGTCCTCATTGCAAGGATGATGACTTCTCTCGTTCTTTTTTTATGCTAGAAAGGTCCTCATTGCAAGGTTGAAGACTTCTCTCGTTCCTTCTTCGTGCTAGAGAGGTCCTCATTGCAAGGATGAACTGCCCCCTGTTCCCTTATCATGAAAGAGAGGTCCTCATCTCACAATTGAAGACCTCTTCTCTCCGTTTTCCCCCCTAGAGAGGTCCTCATCCCACACTATGAACTTCTTCCCTTCACCAGGACCAGGTGCCAATCAAAAACTATCGTTTATTGCATAATTCCCATAGACTCTACGCCTATTTTGCTAAATCTAGTAAAAATGGACGTTTGCTAGAGGACAGGCGTCCACTCTCTTCTCTCGTAAATACATAGTATGTGGTAGATAAGAAAAAGGGGGTGTAAGAATGGCAGATAGCAAAGATATGCAACGAGAGATTTCAAAACTCACCCAGGCAACAACAAACATGATGCTTCAAAATGTTTTAAAGAAACACAATGTGAAACTAAGTGGAGATAACTTCTCCAAAGAGCAAAAAGCGCAACTTAAGAAATTGGTTGCAGACATCCAGGATTCTTTCGGGAAAATGGAAAAACTTCAAAAAGAAGAAAAATAAAAATTTTAAAATGGGGGATTTAAATAATGAGTAAAGATTGGTTATTCGGTGGAAGAAGCTGTGGCTATGATCACGGCTGTGGAAATAATGGTGAATGGAATGCTTTAGCAGCAGGAAGCAGACATCCACTTGACAATGATGGTGTAGCTCAAGAAGCTGACCAAGTAAACAAAATGATTCAAAAATCTTATGAGCAAATTGTTATTAAGGATTCTTGCGATATTGAAGTAACAACTACTGACACAAAAATTGCCGTATCACTACAAGCAGCAATCCAAGCAGCTATCGCTCTAGTTATCAGCGTAAGTATCGCAGACAGTAACAAAGCAGAGCAAGTAATCCAAGAATTGCTTCAAAGCTCCAAATCTGTACAAGTAAATCACCAACAAACGTATATTCAAAACTCTCGTGGTGTAAGAGTAACAACTACTGACACTGACCTAGTACTAAACATTCAGCTACTTCTTCAATTATTGATTGCACTTGTTGTAGCTGTAGACATCTTATAATCTTGCTGAAGACTTGCCCGCTTCAGCCAAAGTTTTCAAAAAAAACACCTGCCATGTAACACTCCTTCTTATCTAAAGTGCCGGAAAAAAACACCTGCAATTCCTGCCAAAGCATATCATAGCCTCCTTGCTATACCCATCTTACACCACACCTACAAATAGTTCGGAAAAATGAAGACCAGAAAGTTGGTCTTCTTTTTATTGTTTGCTGGAATGACAAATCTAGTCTTTTGCCTAGTTTTCTTAAAAACACGCGCAAATCCATGGCTCTCTCATAAGATAGTGTAGTTAAATAACCTATTTTTAAAAAAGGAGTTAAGTTATGACAGAAAAAAATAACAACCTGCTTCCCACCCCTAAATTATACCATCAGACGAAATCAATCACGTCCAACCAGCAGGAATATCGAAAGAACTATTTAACAGATATATTAAAGCAACAGGAAGAAACGAATTTGACTGTTTCTAGAACAGTTAACAAGATTAATGAAAATTTACAACATAGTATGTCTACCCAGGATAAGAATCATCAACTTTTACTGGATAAATTATACTCCCAGGAAAAATCTCAACAAGATTTATCGGAAATGATAGCCACTCAAGACTTTAATGTACGGCAAGTATCTGACAAAGTACTTGTGCACGAAAAATATCATGAGGATCTTACACTAAAACTAAATGATCAGGATAAAAATTATGCGCAACTCCTAGAACTATTAAAAGTTCAGTCATTGTTAAGTGAAGAACTTCAAGAGAATATCGCATCACATGAAGAAAGCAGTAAGAAGGTAGAGCAAAGACTGGATAAATTGGAAGTTTCACTGGAAGAAGAAAAGCTATTGAGTCAGGCTACGATAGATCAGTTGGCATATCAAGAGAATCTGACCCGAGGCATCCACACCAAGTTAGAAAAATATGAGGAATTGTATGAAGACATTCAATCAAAATTACATGATCAGGAACATTTTTACCAAGAGATAAATAATAAATTACAGGTTCAAGAAATGTTTCACAAGTCGGTAATGGAGCGAATGGACAGTCAAGATATTGCCACCCAGAAAATTGCCGATCAGCTTAACTCCTTGAGACAAACACTAGTGGATAAATTGGAGACAGCTATTTCTTCCATTGATAGTAAATATAAGCAAACACTCCACTATTTGAGTGGAAGTATGATCGGGTTAAAAGAAAGAATTATTCAAAAGGCTCCGGTTGAAAATGAAAACAATGAAGTGAAAAAAGTAGAAGTGACACAAGAGTAGTCTTCGGGCTGCTCTTTTTTTCGTTTGATTTTTCTGAACATTCATACTAATATTTAACTAGCACTTACTTTTTCTATTATGGAGGTTTGGACGATGGCAGAGTTAGTACATAAAACAATAGGTAATCTATTGGATGAAACCGTATCACGTTACCCTGATAAAGAAGCTGTAGTGTATGTGGAGACAGGATTGCGTTATAGTTATAAAGAATTTCAGCAAATCTGTAATCAAGTGGCGAAAGGCTTAATGAATCTAGGAATTAAAAAAGGAGATCATATTGCGGTTTGGGCATCCAATAAACCTGAGTGGTTAATTACCCAATATGCAAGTGCAAAAATTGGTGCCGTTTTAGTTACAGTAAATACTAGCTATCAATCGAAGGAACTCGAATATCTCTTACGTCAATCAGAATCCACCACCCTTCTTCTTATGGACAATTTTAAAGGGGTAAGCTACTTGGATATGCTTCAAGAGCTATGTCCAGAGCTTGAAAACTGTGCACCTGGAGAACTTGCTTCTAATAGATTACCTAAGTTAAAGAACATTATTTTTATGGGCAGCGAAAGACACCCGGGTATGTTCACATGGGATGACCTTTTGAATAAAGCATCAACTATTACAGACGAAGAGTTAATGACCCTACAAAACAGTACAAGCTATGAGGATGTCATCAACATGCAATATACATCTGGTACTACAGGCTTCCCAAAAGGAGTCATGCTTACCCACTCCAACATTATCAACAATGCCATTAATGTGGCGGAATGCCAGAAGCTTACCGTAGAAGATAGAATATGCATTCCGGTTCCTTTTTTCCATTGTTTTGGTTGTGTGATGGGCACCCTTGCTGCTGTAGCTACAGGAGCAACGATGGTCCCACTTGTAATGTTTGATCCACTATTAGTTCTAAAAGCGGTGGAACAAGAAAAATGTACGGCGCTTTACGGAGTTCCAACCATGTTCATCGCCGAACTAAACCATCCGGATTTTGAAGAATATGATTTATCCAGTTTACGTACCGGTATTATGGCAGGGTCACCTTGTCCTACGGAGATTATGAAAAGAGTTGTTCATGATATGGGAGCTAAGGAAATTACTATCGCTTATGGGCAAACAGAAGCCTCCCCTGTTATTACACAAACACGACCATACGACAGCATTGAAAGAAGAGTTTCAACTGTTGGAAGCGCTTTAGATAATGTAGAAGTGAAAATTATTGATCCTGCAACAGGTGAAACTGTGCCAACTGGCATTCAAGGTGAACTTTGTACGCGGGGCTACCTTGTCATGAAAGGCTATTACAATATGGAAGATCAGACAAAAGATACGATTGATAAAGATGGATGGCTTCATACAGGAGATCTTGCCACAATCGATGAGGATGGATATGTGGTCATAACAGGCAGGTTGAAAGATATGATCATCCGTGGCGGAGAGAATATTTATCCACGAGAGATAGAGGAGTTTTTATATTCCCATCCGAAAATATTTGATGTTCAAATCGTAGGAGTTCCTGATGAAAAGTTCGGCGAGCAAGTTGCAGCATTTATTAAAGTCAAACCAGGCGAAAGCTTAGACAGTCAAGAAGTCAAAGACTACTGCACTGGAAAAATATCTAAATATAAAATACCTTACTATGTAGAGATAGTAGACGAGTATCCAATGACAGCATCTGGAAAGATACAAAAATTCAAACTCAGAGAACATGCCGTAAATACACTGGTGAAAATATAAAACGGTAAGGGGTATTGTGCCCCTTACCGTTTTATTTTCTAGTTTTCACTATCTCATCTATCACACTAATAATTCTCTCCATGTCCCCTCTGCCCACATCAAAATGAGTCGTGAGTCGAACAAGTGTAGGTCCAAAGGTAACAGCCAAAACACCCTTCTCTTTTAATGCTTGTACAAACTGCTCTGCCTTAATACCTAAACCTGATACATCCAGCACCACAATATTCGTATCAACCGAATTCACTATTTTTAACGGGCTGATTCCCCTTATTCCATCAGCAAGAAAGGTGGCATTATCATGATCTTCTGAAAGTCTTTCTGTCATCTGTGTTAAAGCAATTAAGCCAGGTGCCGCAATAATTCCAACTTGCCTCAATCCTCCACCAAGTCGCTTTCTCCATTTTCGAGCTCGTTTAATGAAATCGTTAGAGCCGGCAATAATCGAACCAACTGGTGCACCTAACCCTTTAGAAAGACATATTTGAACAGTATCGCAATGTTTTGTGAATTCTTGTATAGGTGTGCCCGAACTTGCTGCGGCATTAAAAAGTCGAGCACCGTCCACGTGAACAGGGATAGAATATCTCTGTGCCACTTCATAGATTTCTGCCATGTTTGATACAGGCACCACTGCCCCGCCAGCACGATTATGTGTGTTTTCTATACAAATCAGACCGGTTTCAGGAAAGTGTTGATCTTCCCCACGTATAGCAGATTCTATATCTTGTGGATTCATTATCCCATTTACGCCTGGTATGGTTCTTGTTTGGACCCCTGCCAAAGCGGCAACAGCACCAGATTCGTAATAAAAAATATGTGACTCTTCCTCTAGTAATATCTCATTTCCTGGTCGGCAATGCGTCAACACCGCAATTTGATTACCTTGTGTTCCGCTAGTAACAAACAGTGCCGCTTCTTTTCCCAGAATTTCTGCCGCTTTTTCTTCTAACAGCGTAACTGTCGGGTCTTCTCCGTATACATCATCTCCCACCTCTGCTTCATAGGAGGCCTTTCTCATTTCCTTTGTCGGTTTTGTAACTGTATCACTTCTTACATCAATCATAACGCCTATCCCCTTTTCTTTTTCTTTTTAGTTTACCAGAATACTATTTATTTCGCATACCGTAAAATAATCTACCATCCCTTCTCCTTCACGTGCTATGATTATGAATATACAAATGTTGGCTAATAGGTCCATTATCAACCTAAGGAGTTTAAACTAATATGCAGGCACAAAAAATTAGACAAGATACCGCAACCAATGAAACCTCAACCGTTTACCCAATACTTTTTATTATCGGCCTTGTTCACCTGCTGAATGACTCTTTACAATCAGTGGTTCCGGCCTTATTCCCCGTGTTGCAAAATTCCATGGGGCTCACATTTACACAACTTGGACTAATTGCATTTGCATTAAATGCGACATCTTCGCTTATTCAACCAATTGTGGGGATTATTACAGATAAAAGACCTTCACCTTATGCCCTGCCAATCGGACTTACCTTTTCTTTATTCGGAATTATTGGTTTGGCCTTGGCACCAAGCTTTTGGGTGATTATTATTTCTGTGTTGTTTATTGGACTAGGTTCTGCTGCATTCCATCCTGAAGGTTCCCGTGTTGCATATATGGCGGCAGGAAACCGCAGGGGGCTGGCACAGTCTATTTACCAGGTAGGGGGCAACTCTGGGCAGGCCTTGGCTCCTTTGATGGCAGCTTATATCCTGTTACCACTCGGACAAAAAGGCGTGTTATGGTTTACAATTGTCGCTGCCGCAGCTGTCCTATTACTTTTATACATCGCTGCTTGGTACAAACAGCAAGTAGCAAATACAAACAGACCATTAAAACAAAAGAAGAAAACGATCAAAGTTAAATCAACGGATAAATCTATTAGAAATAAACGGATCATCATCTTTTCGATTTGTTTGCTAATTTTTCTGGTATTTGCTCGTTCATGGTTCCATGCAGGAATCACCAACTTCTATGCTTTTTACGCCATTGAGAACTATGGAATACCTATCGCAGATTCACAAATATATATTTTCGTGTTTTTAGGTGCTGGTGCAGTGGGCACATTTTTTGGAGGACCATTGGCAGATCGTTTCGGAAAGAGGCTTGTAATTTCTCTTTCTATGCTGGGGTCTGCTCCACTTGCATTGTTGCTGCCTTTTGTAGGTCCCACACTTGCCTATATACTTGTTGCCATTATCGGATTCATCATCCTTTCTAGCTTTTCGGTAACGGTCGTGTACGCTCAAGAGCTGGTGCCTGGTCGAATCGGCTTGGTTTCCGGTCTGATTGTAGGACTGGCGTTTGGAATGGGGGCCGTGGGATCCGTTGCGCTTGGAGTTCTGGCAGATTGGGTCGGGTTAACAAACACCATCATATTTACTGTGTGTCTACCTTTTATAGGATTGTTGACGTTCTTCCTTCCTAGTGATCAGAAAGTTAGAGAAATGCATAACTAAAGGAAAGAAAGGGTCCCTGTTGACCCTTTCTTTCCTTTTGCCTATACTGTTAAAGTGCTTAAAGATACCTAGCGAAAATGGTGATAAAAATGGATTTTGATATAAAATCATTAGCCTTTTACCTTATTGAAGTAGAAGGCAGTGGAGATAATGCCAAGAAACAATATAAACCGATGGCAGTATTGGATGAAACTACATATGAAGAAAGTGCATTAAAACCTTTCCTAGACGGAGAATTGATGAAAATCACCAAAAGGAAGGTAGATCGACACCCTAAAAATGAACAAGTACCAACAAAGATTGGGCGATTTATTGTAGAACCTGGCTACGACCTGGGCTCAAACCCCAACTATAACCAATTTAACCGGATCAAACAGGCCGAAAGCTTAGAAGCATTTTCCTCTGCGGCAGATGAAATAGCTTCCACCTATACAGATACAACGGCGGTAAGAGGTGGTGTACTTATTGTCACCAGGGCTAAATTAAATAAATATTTTGATGAGCCCTTTGTTTTTATTTTAAAATGTGACTTTGAACAAAAAGTTGCTTCCATCACAAATGAACAGACGCTGATTCATAATGTCCAGATGGCCATTACCACAAAAAACATGAAGTCCATTCAGTATCCATTTATGATAGAGGACGGTATGGTGGAAGAAGGAGAATTAAAGATCCACCAGTCCTCTCACTCTCGTTACTTCGAGGATTTCCTGAAGTATGTAGAATATGGTGAGTCGATGCCAGAAATCATAAAGAACCAAGTGATGGGGATGGTTCACCAAGAAATTTCCGAAACCTATCAAGAGGAAAGCGAAGAAAAAGAAAAAGTGGAACAAGCCATGGAAGCCTGGGCTACTTCACCGAAAAGAGAACTTCAGGAGCGTTGGTCCGACGAACAAGTAATAGAGGCCTCCTCCTCCATCATCGAACAGACACCGGATATAGAATTGAAATTCAAGCTTGATCATATCTCGGTTAAAGCCTTATTGGCGGACTTTGGTGAAAATGTCCATATAGCCAAGATTAACGACCGTTATGTTGTCCTTCTTGAAGGGGATTATCTTCAATTTGAAAAGAATGTCTCCCCTGTTGAGATGTTAAAGCCGAGTGAATTGACGATGATTTTAGAGCGGTTAAATAAAAAATACAGTTCCTAACACCAATCTAAGAATAATTTGAACAAGCATTGAGAGAATAAGAACAAATACCTTTTAGGGGTGACTCTCATGGATTGGATGTCCATCATTCGGTATGCTTGCTCTATCACCGGAATCATTTGTCTTGGCTTTACGTATAAACATATGTTAAAAAGCTCACGAGCTAAAGGAAAAACTATGGATAGGAAATAAGGAAAAATAACAAGAACCACACGTTCTTGTTAAACCTAAAAATTTTAGTTGATTGGGTAATCGACGCTGTTGCTTTCCGCGAATGGCTTCGCTTTCCGCGGGACGGTGTTTGAGCCTCCTCACAACGCTTCAGGGGTCTCAAACTACCGATACTCCCCCGCTGGAGTCTTCGCCATTTGCTCCAATCCACAGCTAGAAATTATGTTAAAGAAACGTTATTGGTTTATCATAACTCGGTTAGTTAACTTTATTGACCTCAAGGTGAATGAAGTCATCTTGTTAATTGGAGTGGAAGGCGCGCAGACGCCCGCGGGAGGAAGGGACAGGTGAGACCCCGGAAGGCGAAGCCTGAGGAGGCTCACGGACCGCCCGCAGGCAAGCGAAGCGCCTGGAACGGAAATCAACAGTTTTATTGATTAATCATCATTTAAAAAAGAAGGCTGGGAAATTTCTCCCTGCCTTCTCTTTATTTTACCGGTGTTTCAAACAATTCTATCCATTCTCCGTCCGGCCCTGCAAAAAAGATATATCTTGCTCCATTTGGCAGCGTCGTGATCTCCTGTTCGATAAAGGTGACATCCAAGCTTTTCAATCTCTGATGCTCCGTCTCTACATCATCTACAGTTAAGGCAATATGATGGACTTTGCCTTCTACCGGTAGATCGTCATTATAGCCTTGAATAAGCTCTAACTCCGTTTCTTCCCTTTCGTTAAAACCAAGAAATGCAAGTTTTATTTCCCCGTTCGGATGATCTAATTGCCCCTTTAAAGAAAATCCGACCACTTTCGTATAGAACTCTATGGATGCCTGAATATCCTTCACCATGATTCCAACATGTTCTAACCTTTTAATTGCCATACTCCATCTCTCCCATTATATATATGTTAGTTTGTTTTTAACCTTCTAATGTTTTCAACTAGAAAATTGACATATTCCTCGTCTTTAACCAACCATGCTGCAAATTTTCTTTTTATAAAAGTTTCTGCTTCCTGAAAAGAAGAGAAGGTTGTATCCAAAAACTTTTCCTTGTTTTCCACCTTCCATGTGCCGTCTTCCTTCGGTAAAAGAAACAATGTTCCTTTTTCTTTGGAATCATACAACACACCATTAGGAGATTCTTTTACATTGAAAACGTTGTGACGAGCGTCTTGTTTGAGAGGATGTAACGGAAATGCCTCCGCTACAAAAAGCTTGTACGCTTGTTCATTTAAATTACAACCAGATGCCTTAGCATGGCCTCCCCCATCAAATTTACCGGCGACTTGCGAAACGTCGACATCATCATGTATGGTGCGCAAGCTAATACGTTTGCTTCCCATATTAATCATAGCGATATAATCCAAGTGGGGATTTTCCTTCCCCAAAACATTACCAAGTTCCGAAAGAAATGATTCAGCATGGACAATTCCAACCCAATTATCCCCAACAGGCTTTTGAATAATTTCTCTGCGTTTTTTTCGCAAATACCTTTCCAGTTTTTGCTCTTCCATATCAAGGATCTGAGTCTCAAAATCATCAAAATCGAATTTGGCGGCACTTGTTAACTTTTGAAGCATTCTCGATTCAAAGTCATCAATAGAAATCATGTACAAAAGGTCGTTCAATCTTTTTGCCTTTGTATTATTATTTCGATCCCATTCCCATGTATCATACTGACGTATCAATTCCACTACTTCATCTAAGGGTTCTGACCGGTCTATTAAACCTTGCTCTAATAAATACTCATAAAATAAAGATGTGGCACTTGTCAGTCTGCCATCCTCATACTCGACCGTAACAGAAGCCCAGCTATATTCATTAAGATGAATGGCAGTTTTATGATGATCAATGAATTGAACGAAGCCTTCTTGTTGTTTGGCAAAATGGTCGAGTTTTTTTGCGTTTTCCTCATTGACCGATAAATCTGTTATGTATATTTGATGCCTTGGAGTTGCTTCTTCCATAAACTCCGCAACCTGATAATTTAAACTGCCGACTGAATTATAATGAACCTTCACTTTTTCATCAAACGCAAGCTTGGCCAATATCCCGCAGCCTACCCCATCCAGGTCATTATGTGTAAAAAGATGAATCAATTGTAGTCCCCCTTATTCATATGGGTAAGCATTTATTACCACCCTCTCTTACTTTGTATATTCTTCTCCCCAATACTCTTTTATATGAGCATCTCTTCCTGATTCTTGACGTTCTTGTTTATATTTTTCAGGATTCTTCTTATAAAATTTTTGATGATATTCTTCTGCTTCATAAAATGGAGTCGCCGGTTTAATTTCGGTTACAATTGGCTTTTTATATCTTCCGCTTGCTTCTAACTCCTGTTTAGTTTTCTCTGCAAGCTTTTGCTGATCTTCATTATGGTAAAAGATAGCTGTTCGGTACTGACTTCCTCTATCAAAAAATTGCCCTCCATCGTCTGTCGGATCAATTTGCGGCCAATATAACTCCAATAATTTTTCATAAGGAAAAAGATCAGGGTTAAATTCAATCTGGACAGCTTCGTAATGACCTGTATTGCCTTTTTTAATTTCTTCGTATGTAGGATTAGAGACATTACCTCCCGTGTAACCGGAAACTACTTTTTCAATGCCAGGCATCTCGTCAAAAGGTTTGACCATGCACCAAAAACATCCTCCAGCAAAGGTAGCGAGTTCTGTTTTGTTCGTTGTCATATTGTTGTATTCCTCCATCTTTTAGGTGTGTTTGATGGAATTTTACACTAACTATCTAGTAGTTACAATAACTACGCTCAAATACTACAGCAGTTGTTTACATAATAAAGTTATAAACCACCTTATATAAATTAAATAGTTAAACATTTTAATGATGGCGTTTACAATGATTTACACTTACCTAAGAATATTGTACGATAATTCTTTGTGAAAAAATGAACGATAGGAGTCTGATCAGAAAGATGTTAGAACAATTTTCAAATATAGAATTGTTAAATCAATTTTGGTTGATGCTTTTCTTCCTTATTCCCATTGTATTGGTTTCAAGGATGGTAGTCGCAGGTACGAGATTTTCCCCTATCCTTATTATTGTAATTCTGGGTTTAGGAATGGGTTACTTACTTGTAGACACAGGTGTTGCAACTCCAGGATTAGTAGAGTATCCCTTTATTGACCTTATGGCAAGAACAACTATTATTGCCTTGACCGTATCCTTTTTCGTAGGAGGTCAGGAGCTTCGAAAAATACTAGGAAATAAAGACTTGGATGTAGAAGATAGCGTGGTTCCTTCTGAGGAAGAGACTTTCCTTGGCACTTCAAGAACTCAATTTTTCTTTATCGTCCGTGCATTCTTCCTATTATTTGGACTAGAGGGAATCACACGGATGATCCTTTCTGATGGTACACAAAGTTTTGATAATGTTTATCCTTTGATTGCTTACATCGGAATCATCGGATCCATTCTTCTTATTGATAACAAAGCTAAGCTTCAAAATAAGAAACAGTACATGAAAAAAGGAATCGTAGAGATGATGGCGATTATCCTGTTACTGGTAATTTCTTATCATATTGCGATGTGGATAAAGCCACTGATTGCCTTGCCACAAATTTTCTTTGCGATGATGATCGCTGCTGCTTTAGGTGCTATCTTCTATAATTGGAGCTTCGGACCGACGATTCGCGCACTATTAGTTGCAGGTATCCCGGTTGTATTGGCAGCCAACTTTATGGTTGGTGGTTCCCGTATAGGCGACGCATTTGCCATTGATGGGATGAATGCAGTATTAGCCTATGGATTCTTCGGCCAATTGTTCTGGATGTTTGGCGGAATTGCTTTGATCATGTTTTTTGCTAAAAATGCCAATACAAGAAACCTTGCTCCTGGTATGGCTGGTTCCCTGTCACATTCAGGTTTAACAGGTGCTTGCACAGCTGGTGATTTTGGAAAAACTGCTGCAAAACGTGCTCCCATTATGATTAACATCCCGTTTTTCGGACATATATTTGTCTTCTCTGTGCTTGCTATAAGTGCGGAAAGAGGCAGCCTTTGGATCTTGCCTTCCATGGTAATTGTAGCTGTTGGTGTTGGTTTGACCGTTCTCGCATTGGTTAACTTAAGAAAAGCTAATGGAGAAGATAAAAAAGAAGTAAAGGCATTGATGCAGTTCTCTTTTGGATGGCAAATGTGTGCGGTATTCGGTGGATTGGCTTTACTAAGCCTAAGCACTATGTCTATTGACTATGCAGCCATGGCTCAATCTTCTGCGATTTCGCATTTTGGTTTATTTGCTGCCATTCAAGGTGAGATGTTCGGTGCTGAAGCTGCCGCTTTAATTCCGTTCATTTTCTCTATGCCGTTCTTAGTTCACCCGCTTGTATTCTTTATGTTTGGGAAAGCGATGGAGAATAATGGTGAGATGCCAATAAAGCCTGTTTATACATTGGCTTTAATAGGGGTTGTTGGTGTAGCTTACGCTATATTCTTTGTTTAAAACATTAAAAAGGCGTTCGGTTTTGGACCGAGCGCCTTTTTGTTTATTGCATTTTCTTATTATAATAGTCTACTGAATATTGAGCACCTTCACTGACCATGTTGTTATCTTGGAAATCTTCTGGATCTGGGTTCCCTGCTTTTTCGATTGGCAAATCCGTTTTTCTGAACTTTAAAGGTATAAGTTTATTTTTAACTTTCTTGGAGTAATGAACAATCTTTTCTCTGTATGGTTTATATGCTAACAATCCGGCCCCGGTGAGGCTAGCTGCTCCTGCCACAATTAAAGGTTTCTTTAGTTGACGATTCATTATAAACGCCTCCTGTTTTATGGTTTTTATCTATAAACTTGATATTCCCGACAAGATAAAAACTAAACATTATGGAGAATTGTTTAACTGAATATATTTATATCATCTCATGCTTGGCCATTACCGCTTTTATTGCAATATACTCAACATCATCAGGTAAATTCTCTTTTATTGGCTTCAGCTTTTCCGTGCCTACTTCCTCGATGACTTTAATTATTTCTTCCTCATACTCCTCCGGAATAAAAGTGTCCCAATCAACCTGTACACCTTCATCACTTGCACATTTAAAAAGGTGATTTTGAATCGTAATCAAACTCATTCCACGTTCTTTGGCTATTTCTTTAAAGGACATGCCCTCTTGCAGGAGTCTATAAGTAAACATATGACTTGATTCCCCCATATTCATCGGAATAGAAGGCTTATTTATCTTTTTAGAAACGTTTTTTTGGGTGGATGAAGTACTATTGCTGGAGAACTCTTTTCCTGTGAACTTTGCTATCTCACTTAAAAACACTTCTCCATACTTCTCAAACTTTAACGACCCCACACCTTTTATTTCTAACATGGCCGTTTCATCCGGCGGTAGTTTCTCACTCATTTCTCTTAATGTACTATCTGGAAAAATAACGTATGGAGGGACTCCCTCTTCTTTTGATAGGTTTTTACGCAACTCACGCAACATATCGAATAATTCGTTATCTTCCACGACAGATTTCACTTGCTCTTTCACTTTAAATAACACTTTTTCTTTTCCTTTTAACACTGGAACTGCCCTTGTACCAAGCTTCACAATAGGATATTGTCCTTCAGTAAGTATTAAATACCCCTCTGCAATTAGAATATTGATTAAATCCACCAACTCTTTTTCTGTATAGTTGTTCATTAATCCGTAGGTTGGCAAGCTATCAAAACGGAATTGCTGGATACGCTTATCTTTTGATCCTTTTAATACTTTTGCTACTAGTAGAGCCCCAAATCTTTCGTTCATTCTATGAATGCAGCTAAATATCTTCTGTGCCTCAAGCGTAATGTCCTGCTCAACGAAATCGGTGGAGCAGTTACTGCATTTACCGCAAGTAAGATCTGTTTCCTGACCAAAATATTGCACGATATATGCTTGCAGGCAACGCTGCGTATAGCTATAGTCCATCATTGCTTGAAGCTTTTTGTATTCTTGCATTTTGCGTTCCGGTGAGCGGATGCTCTCTTCGATTAAAAATTTCTGGATCTGAATATCCCTCGCGTTAAACAGAAGGATGCACTCACTTTCTTCTCCATCCCTTCCTGCCCTTCCAGCTTCTTGATAATAGGACTCTACATTTTTAGGCATATTGTAATGGATGACAAATCGCACATTCGACTTATCTATTCCCATCCCAAATGCATTCGTCGCTACCATCAGCTTTAAGCGATCATGTAGAAAGTCTTCTTGATATTCTTTTCTTTCCTCTTCTGAAAGTCCTGCATGATACTTGCCAATTTTATAACCCTTTTTCGTCAATGAGGAAAAAATTTGATCTACTTCTTTTCTGGTAGTTGCATAGATTATCCCCGACTCTTCCTTATTTGCTTTCAGGAACTTTTCCAAATAATTGTCCTTATTTTGTCCTCTCAAAACGGAAAATGTCAGGTTATCCCGTGAAAAACCAGTTACATATGTATGTTCCGGTGTTATTCCAAGCATCGTTTGAATGTCTTCAATCACCTGTTCTGTTGCAGTCGCTGTAAAAGCTGTTATGGTTGGGTTTCCTGGTATCCTTTTGATAAAAGTACCCACTTCACGATAGCTTGGCCTAAAATCGTGCCCCCATTGGGACATACAATGCGCTTCATCAATCGCAACGATCGAAACTTCAACAGCAGATAAAATAGATTGAAAATCGTAAGAATCAAGTCTTTCTGGTGCAAGATATAATAGTTTAATTTCGCCTTGTTCCACCAGTTGAACTCTTTCCCTTATTTCTCCTGCGTTCAACGAACTATTAATATATGTCGCCTGCACCCCTATATTTATCAAGGAATCCACTTGGTCTTTCATTAAAGAGATTAATGGAGAGATAACAATTGTCAATCCACTTTCTAGAAGAGCTGGCACTTGATAGCAGATAGACTTCCCTCCACCAGTGGGCATTACTCCTAGCGTGTTGGATTTAGTTAAGATACTTTTAATGATTTTTTTCTGGCCAGGTCTAAAATCTTCATAGCCAAAGTATTCTTTCAATATAATTTTTCCTTGTTCGTACATAGTACACCTCGTTTTTATATGGGAAATGTGTTGAAGGTAATTGGGGTTAGGTAAATGAAGGAGTATTCTAAGATTCAATATTATTTTAACTGAATGAGTAATGACCTGCAACCAAAGTGAAATGAAGCCTAATAATCATTGCTGACGATAAAAAATCATTTCCCTTGCATTTTATTATCAGAATGTTTAAAATTCATTATACAATAGGTTGTCTAACCTCTTTCTTTTTTTGCAGTATTTTGTATACGCTTACATAATGAGGTTCTATGGATAATCTATTAATCTATTCTGAGGAGGAATTTTCAAATGATTTATGCTAACCCAGGTGAAAAAGATTCAAAAGTATCTTATAAAAATCGATATGACAACTTTATAGGCGGCGAATGGGTCGCTCCGGTAAAAGGTGAGTATTTTGAAAATGTCACTCCCGTTACAGGTCAGGTTTTTTGTGAAGTTGCCCGTTCCACTGCAGAAGATATTGAATTGGCATTGGATGCTGCCCATAAAGCGAAATCAGCTTGGGGACAAACTTCTGTAGCTGAAAGAGCAAACATATTAAATAAAATTGCAGATCGTATGGAAGAAAACTTGGAGATGCTAGCAGTTGCGGAAACTTGGGAGAACGGAAAGCCCGTTCGCGAAACGATGGCAGCCGACCTTCCGCTAGCTATCGATCATTTTAGATATTTTGCAGGTTGTATAAGAGCACAAGAAGGCTCGCTCGGAGAAATTGATAACGACACAATCGCATACCACTTCCATGAACCACTAGGGGTGGTCGGTCAAATTATCCCTTGGAACTTCCCGTTATTAATGGCCACTTGGAAGTTAGCTCCTGCCTTGGCTGCTGGTAACTGTGTGGTATTAAAGCCTGCTGAGCAGACTCCTGCATCCATTATGGTAATGACTGAGTTGATCTCAGACCTTCTACCTCCAGGAGTATTGAATATTGTCAACGGATTTGGTGTGGAAGCAGGAAAGCCATTAGCCTCCAGTGACCGAATTGCAAAGATTGCCTTTACTGGAGAAACGACAACAGGTCGTCTAATTATGCAATATGCTTCTCAAAACATCATTCCGGTAACTCTTGAGCTTGGTGGAAAATCTCCGAACATTTTCTTTGAAGACGTATTGGCTCAAGATGATGATTTCTTCGATAAAGCGGTGGAAGGTTTTGTGATGTTTGCACTCAATCAAGGGGAAGTATGTACATGCCCTTCCCGTGCCCTGATTCATGAATCTATTTACGATAAATTTATGGAACGTGCACTTGAGCGAGTATCTCAGATCAAACAAGGAAATCCACTTGATACGGAAACGATGATAGGAGCCCAGGCCTCATCAGAACAGTTAGAGAAAATCCTCTCCTATCTTGAAATTGGGAAAGAAGAAGGTGCCGAGCTACTTGCTGGTGGAGAACGTAATATGCTTGAAGGTGATCTTGCTAATGGTTATTATGTGAAACCGACCGTTTTTAAAGGCAATAATAAAATGAGAATTTTCCAGGAAGAGATTTTTGGTCCAGTAGTATCTGTCACCACATTCAAAACGGCGGAAGAAGCTTTAGAAATTGCGAACAATAGTCTTTACGGACTTGGTGCAGGAGTTTGGACTAGAGACGTCAACACTGCCTATCGTTTTGGCCGCCAAATTGAAGCAGGACGCGTATGGACAAACTGCTACCACGCATATCCTGCCAATGCAGCATTTGGTGGATATAAAATGAGTGGAATCGGCCGTGAAAACCATAAAATGATGCTTTCCCACTACCAACAGACAAAGAATCTTTTAGTAAGCTACAGTCCAAAAAAATTAGGATTCTTTTAAAATGGAAAAAGTACTGGCAACCGAAGCTGCCCTTGAATTAGTTGAAAAGCTTATAGGCAAACATGGACCTGTACTATTTCACCAATCTGGGGGTTGCTGCGATGGCAGCTCCCCTATGTGCTATCCAAAAGAAGACTTTATGATTGGAGATTCTGATGTCCTTCTTGGAGAAATAGGCGGTGCTCCCTTCTATATGAATAAAAAGCAGTATGAGTATTGGAAGCATACACAGCTGATTATTGATGTGGTACCTGGAAGAGGTGGAATGTTCTCCTTAGAAGGTCCTGAAGGAGTACGTTTCCTGACAAGATCAAAAGTCTTCCCAAAATGACGAAAGGCGTCCGCAAATGGACGCCTTTTTATAAGTTAAGGAAGCATATTTCCGTTCCAGGCGCTTCGCTTGCCTGCGGGCGGTCCGTGAGCCTCCTCGGCTTGCAGCCTGTGGGGTCTCACCTGTCCCTTACTCCCGCGGGCGTCTGCGCGCCTTCCACTCCAATCAACAAGATGTTTTCATTCACCTTAAGATCAAAGAAGCTATTTAACCGATTTACTGAAAACCTAATAACCATTCTTTAACGAAATTTCTAGCTGTGTATTGGAGCAAATGGCGGAGACTCCTCGAAAATGCTACGCATTTTCTTCGTGCGATGGATCGCTGCCGAAGCCTTCCTTGTCCTACGGGGAAGTAGCGGCAATGTTGAGACCCCGCAGGCTTGCCGAGGAGGCTCAAGGTCGCCCCGTGGAAAGCGCAGCCATTTGCGAAAAGGAACAGCGGTGATTAACCAATCAACATAAAAGACCGGGCGATATTTGGCCCGGTTTTACTTACTTTGTGCTTTTCATTGACTGCGGAGGTTCTTCCATCCAGCCATTTTTAACCATTAACTTTCCACCATCTTTGGCATAATCAAATATATCTTTAGCGATAAACGTCATCTTTGCCGGCAAATCTGACCGAAGACTGAACGATGTGCCAAGAGCATTACTTGTAAGACCGAAGTTGCTGAGGAGGTTTGTCAAATACATCATAAGCTTCTCTGAATAAGGGGATTCCGTTGATAAGGTTGGATTTCCCCAAGCAACTATTGGTGGCTGAATATCACTCTTTAAGAGTGTATCGCTGAAAGTATCAATTATTTGTTTCGCCAGGTCTTTCCCTTTTTCAAAATATTTCTTTACTTCTTTGTCCTTGCTCACTTGCTCAAACCCTCTTAACAACTGAAAACCGAGTACATTGGTTTCTATCCCTTGATACAATAGCGAAATTTCTATTGCATTCAATGGTCTTTTTTCACTGAAAACATTAAATCCGGCCATATAGCCTTCCCCTTTTACAAACTCCACCTTTTCAGGCATCGGAATCATTGGTGGACGACTGAGTACCCCATCTTTCAACAAGAACTGGGTAGACTCATTGTATGTATTTTGCGCTAAGTCCAGAAATCTTTTATATAATTCGGTTATGTCTTGTCGGTATGACATACTAACATGTAAGGCATTAAGACCGATGGTTATTTTCATCATAACCCTTAGGAAAAGTGCATCAAAGTACTGATCGTATAATGGCTTCGTGGACGGATTCACGTCGCTTTCTACATATCCAACAGGCACCACGATATTCTCCTGATTAAATAGCACCGTTAATTCATTTATAAAATTAATTTCTTGATCGTAGTAGGTTTGTAACAAATTGTGGACCTCTTCATTTTGTTTGTTCGCAAGAAAATGCTCTAAAAGCCTCGCCAGCATCGTTTTTTGTTGGTACGTCATCCACAGATTACCTATTTCAGACGATGACAACTGCTTATCCATTTAAACTTGCCCCTCCCGAGATTCATTTTTTTTAGTATGCCTCACAATAACAATTGTTATTAAAAAATCATCTCTTTTAAAAAAGGAGACAACCCACTCCCCTCCCGTGCATACACATTTAAGTAGAAGACAAGCAAAAGAAGGGGTGGCGTAGACTTGAAATTTTTTGTGATTAAAAAAAGTTTCCTTATTACGGTTGTACTTTGTATAATCGCTGGATTAGGCGGGTGGTATGTTGTTAATAAAGGGGTAATGCCCACCACCGGCAAACCATCTGCAGAAGAAAAACTAGTATTCAATATGATTACTTCTGAATTTAAGACTAAATTGGAAGATGGTACAGAAATAGAAGCCTACCGTTTTGACCCTGGTACTATTACCGTACCAAAAGGCAAGGAAATAACATTAAGTATATTTGGAGTAAATGGCAGTGAACATCCATATTCAATTGAAGGAACAGATATTAACGGGGTTATAAAAAAAGGCGAGGAAACTCTTATCAATGTAAGTTTTGACAAAGCTGGAGTATATAAACTTATCTGTTCCACTCATTCTCACCATAACGGACATCATAGTCCTCCAATGGTGGCTTATATTTACGTTTATTAGATCCAAATTGACCAGTCAAGATGTAGACTGGTCATTTTTATTTTTATATTTTATGCTTCTATATTAAATGAATCTTTTGCAACCTCCTCATTTAATGGTATAATTTCAACGACATTAATTTTGGAGGAAACTAATTACATGCTTACAGTTACGAATATAGGATTACGTTATGGCGATCGAAAGTTATTTGAAGATGTTAATATAAAATTCACCCCTGGCAACTGCTACGGGTTAATTGGCGCAAATGGCGCAGGAAAATCAACGTTTCTAAAAATTCTTTCCGGTGAAGTGGAAGCACAAACCGGCGATGTATCCATGAATAAGGATGAGCGTATGGCTATCCTAAAGCAGAACCACTTTGAATATGAGGAACATGAAGTTCTTAAAGTGGTAATCATGGGACATAGCCGTCTTTATGAAGTGATGCAAGAAAAAGATGCTATCTACATGAAAGAAGACTTTTCAGATGAAGATGGTATGAGAGCTGCAGAACTTGAAGGAGAATTTGCTGAATTAAATGGTTGGGAAGCAGAATCAGAAGCAGCAATCCTCTTAAAAGGTTTAGGGATCTCTGAAGATCTTCATACAAAGAAAATGGCCGACATCACTGGTGGGGAAAAGGTAAAAGTACTTTTGGCACAAGCCCTCTTTGGTAAACCTGACGTACTACTACTTGATGAGCCTACCAACCACTTGGACATTAAAGCCATTCAATGGTTAGAAGAGTTCTTAATCAACTTTGAGAATACAGTTATTGTAGTATCCCATGACCGTCACTTCTTAAACAAAGTGTGTACACATATTGCTGACTTAGACTATGGAAAAATTCAGATCTATGTTGGTAACTACGACTTCTGGTATGAGTCCAGCCAACTTGCATCAAGAATGGCATCTGATGTGAACCGTAAAAAAGAAGAAAAAATTAAAGAGCTCCAAGCCTTTATCGCCCGATTTAGTGCAAATGCATCTAAATCCAAACAGGCTACATCCCGTAAGAAGCTTTTAGATAAGATTTCTTTGGATGATATAAAACCTTCATCCCGTCGTTATCCTTACGTGAATTTCACACCGGAACGTGAAATAGGAAATGATCTTTTACGTGTCGAAGGTTTAACTAAAACAATCGATGGCGTCAAAGTATTGGATAATGTAAGTTTTATCATGAACAAAGATGATAAAATTGCGCTTGTTGGTGGAAATGAAATTGCAAATACCACTCTTTTAAAAATTATCTCTGGTGAAATGGAACCTGATAGCGGAACATTTAAATGGGGAATCACTACTACTCAAGCATACTTCCCAAGAGACAACTCCAAGTTTTTTGAAGGCGTAGATATGAATCTTGTGGATTGGTTGCGTCAATACTCCCCTAACGACCAAACCGAGAGCTTCTTGCGCGGCTTCCTTGGTAGAATGTTATTCTCTGGTGAAGAGGTAATGAAAAAAGCAAGTGTTCTATCTGGAGGGGAAAAAGTTCGTTGCATGCTTTCTAAAATGATGCTTTCCGGATCCAACGTGCTATTACTTGATGACCCTACAAACCACTTGGATCTAGAGTCTATTACTGCGCTTAATAATGGCTTAATTAATTTCAAGGGCTCCATTGTTTTCACGTCTCATGATCATCAGTTCATTGAAACGATTGCAAACAGAATCATTGAAATCACACCTAAAGGTATGGTTGATAAACAAATGACTTACGATGAATATTTAGAGGATGCAAGTGTTCAACAGCAATTAGCTGATCTTCATTCCTAAAATTGTTAAAGGCCCTTTTTCCAAAGGGCTTTTTTCAAATCGTGAAACCTTTTTGTTTTTGTTTCGTATTAGTATTATTCAGAAGTTACCTATATAATTGAGTAATTAACAACTAAATATTTTGAATGAACGAGGTGTTACAATGCCGCAAACGAAGTGGTTTAAAGTTGGCTATGGAATTATTGTCATACTGTTAATTATTTTCTTAGCATCACTGGTAGATTTTATCTTCACCCCTCTCACCGTGATGATCAGCACGTTATTCGCACCTATTATTCTTGCAGGTGTGATGTATTATTTACTCAGACCTCTTGTTAATCTTGCAGATCGCTATGTACCAAGAGCATTGGCTATTTTAAGTATTTACCTTATGTTTATTGGACTTATAACTTTACTTTTGTTCCTTATTGGTCCTACTCTACAACAACAGGTTAATAGTCTGGTGAAGAATACACCAGAAATAATTAATGATATTAGAGATTACACAATTGAATTACAAGAAAATGAATATATTGCAAGGTTTCAGCAGAATGAACGATTTTCTTTAGAAGAGATATCCGGTAAGTTAGCGGATAATTTAAATGCTTATGTAACAGCATTTGGATCGAATGTAGTTAATGTTATTAGTGCAATAACCGGCTTCCTTATTTTACTGGTAGTCATTCCTTTTGTTCTATTCTACATGTTAAAAGATGGAGAACGATTACCTGATCAGGTTTTAAAAATAATACCTCGCCAACATGAACGTGAAGGTAGAAATGTACTGAAAGATATGGATATCGCTTTGAGTTCTTATATTCAAGGACAAATTATTGTCAGTGTATTTGTTGGTGTTTTAATCTATATTGGGTTTTTAATAATTGGACTTGAATATTCCCTCGTCTTGGCATTAATCGCTATGTTTACGAATGTAATACCTTTTATCGGACCTTTTATCGGGACGATTCCAAGTGTTATCGTAGCCTTTTTTGACGAACCTATTATGGCTTTGTGGGTACTGTTAGTAGTGGTGATTGTTCAACAGATAGAGAGTAACTTCATCTCGCCGCAGGTTATGGGTAAGAAATTGGATGTTCACCCATTGACAATTATTTTACTTCTACTAGTTGCTAGTAAGTTTGCTGGATTGCTTGGCCTACTGCTAGCTGTACCAACCTATGCAGTTTCAAAAGTAATTGTCCTGCATACCATACGATTTATTAAACTAAGGAAAGTAAAAGTTACGGAAGATTCGCTACTATAAATATGTTAAAAGCATGTCATGCAAAGTTAATTTCACTTTGATGGCATGCTTTTTTATTGGAAAAAAAAACTTATAGTTGTTATGATAATAAAGAACGTTTTAGTTTAGTACATTAATCGACAAAAGTGAGATGATAAACATGGCACAAACACATACCTTTTCAAAAGGAGAAGAAATTGCAAATACAGTTACACACGGGATAGGAATATTAACGAGTATTGCAGCACTTGTTTTATTGATTGTGTTCTCTGCAATCAACGGAACCCCCCTTCACCTGGCTACTTTCATCGTATATGGAATAACCATGTTGATGCTTTACACATCATCGACATTATTACATGCATTGCCTAAAGGAAAAGCTAAGAATGTTTTTGAGATTCTTGATCATTCCTCCATTTACTTTTTTATTGCAGGGAGCTACACCCCTATTACCCTCATCCTTATGGATGGTGCTCTAGGCTGGACACTTTTTGGAATAGTATGGGGACTGGCTATAGCAGGAACGGTATTTAAAGTGTTTTTTGTGAAAAGGTTTATTTTGGCTTCTACCCTTCTTTATGTATTGATGGGATGGCTGGCTGTGTTTGGTTGGAGTGATATTACTTCTACTGTGGGCACTGGCGGTATTGCCTTTCTTGTTGCTGGTGGGGTTGTTTATAGTTTAGGAGCGGTTTTTTATGTGTGGCGGGCTTTTCCGTATCATCATGCGGTTTGGCATGTTTTTGTGTTAGGCGGGACTGTGCTGCATTTCTTTTTTGTTTTGTTATATGTGTTACCTATACAATAACAAAAAGCTGTCCAACAAGGACAGCTTTTTTTATACTTAATATTACATCTAACTGTTGATTTCCGTTCCAGACACTTCGCTTTCCATGGGCGGTCCGGAAGCCTCCTCAGGCTACGCCTTGCGGGGTCTTCCCTGTCCCTTCCTCCCATAGGACAAGGAGGGCTTCGGCAGCTTTTCATCGCACGAAGAAAATGCGTTAGCATTTTCGAGGAGTCTGCGCGCCTTCCACTCCAATCAACTTGGCTACTGCATTAATCAGTAGGTCGTAAACCTAAATATTTTTTGTAGGCGGTACATGGCTTTTTTTACGATAGGCATTTCATCTTTGTAGGTTTCATAAGGGAGAGTGTACATCTCGTCCTCGTTGCTCCATAACCTTAGGAAGTAATCGTCCATATCCTTCATTACTTGCTCGTCATTATTGGCGGTTATCTTTATGTCAGTTTCTAAGTTAAGATCATATAGGTTTCTTCTCGTGAAGTTTGCAGATCCACCGATAATGGTGGATTCTTCTGCTCGTTTAAAATAGATCATTTTCGGGTGGTATTGCTCACCTTGTGTATTGTACCATCTTAATTCAATGTTTCCTTGCCCTTCTTCTACCATCTCTGCTGCAACTGGCCTATTGGGAAGACCGATTTTCTGTTGACCGAAGGCATGTTCATTGGGGTCAAGAATTAAATTAACGGTTACTCCCCGATCTGCAGCGGCAATTAGTTCCTCAATGATCTTTCTTTCAGCCAGATAGAACATCCCTACCCAAATTTCTTCCTTATCTTTGGATTTTTTTATTTCCTCCAGAACATGGTCTAATATTTTTCTTTCGGTTAACAGCTGAACTGCAATATCACCTTCTTCTGCCTGTCCGGTGTATTTCGGTAAAGTGCCTCCCCCTGAAAAATCAAGGATTGCCTGTTCTGTTTTTAAAATATCACCGATGATGTTTCCAGACACTTCAAAAGCTGTATTGGAGTGGAGTCCGCTTGCATCGTGTGGATTTGCTGACGAGATGATGGCAGTTTTATCTGTCGCTATTACCTTTCGGTGGTTAGCTTTAATATTTAAGAGTTTTAGATAGGAGCGCACGGTTGTCTCAGGTGCATCTTTAGCCATCGGATTTTTGATCCAACCTGAACCACCTTGACCGAACCATTGAAAAAACACTCGCCAGACACCAGAATAAAGCGGATTGGAATCCCGTAAAACCTTTACATTTGTTTCAATTACTCTAATTCCATTATCCTCGAGGGTTGAGAGCTCTTCCGCTTCATGTGACCCGTAAGTCGTATTGATTTCATCTGTTATGAATACAATGTCTAAATCTGGGTTTTCTTTCTTTTTGGAAATAAGACTTTCCTTTAAATTGGAGCTTAATGGAGGATAATCCATTTCACCATCATGATATCCATTAAATAAAAACATGTCTATTACGATAAATTCTTCTGCCTCATCAATCACTTCATAAATACGGTCAAATATCGCATGTTCTTTCTGAAGGTTATCCTTTTCACCGTAAGTAATATCATAGAGGAAATCCACTTCTGAAACGTTGTGAACCTCTCCTTCAAAGGATACACCTTGAGGCAAAGGCTTATAACTGTGATAAACGCTGGTTAGTATAACAATAGTAATAAGTATAAGGATAAATATCAGCATTTTATTTTTCTTTATATAGTTTTTCATCTTGTTCCCCCTAAAATAGTGGCGAAAGACCAACTAATCTTTCGTAAAAACCGCTGTTGATTTCCGCAAATGGCTTCGCTTTCCGCGGGGCGACCTTGAGCCTCCTCGCTTCGCTGCGGGGTCTCAACATTGTCGCTTCTCCCCCGCTGGAGTCTTCGCCTTTTGCTCCAATCAACAGCTAGAATTCTTTAGTTAATCAACCGATAGGTCTAGTTTGATCAGCTGGTCATCTTCTGGGACAGGGTTTCCTCTCCCATCTGTGTTGTTGGTTATAAAATAAATGGAATCCCCCTCCTTCCATACATCTCTAATTCGTCCATTGTCTTTCCAAAGTATAGATTGTTGCTTAGAGCTAATGTCAAATGCTCTTACCATTTCACCCCTTAAGCTTGCTGCAAACAGGATTCCGTTCTCAACGACAATGCCAGATGGTGCCCAAGTATCAGTCCTAGAGTGAAACAGAGGCGCTTCTACCCCATCAGCATGGTCATCTCCTGTATAAGTTGGCCATCCATAGTTCTTGCCTTTTTTTATAATATTGATTTCATCGAATGCGGAAGGGCCATGCTCTGATTCATACATCTCACCGGTTTCTTTATCCCAAGCTAACCCTTGAGGATTTCGGTGGCCGTAACTGTATACATAGGAACCTGGAAACGGATTATCCTCGGGAACAGTACCATCCAGATTCATGCGGAGAATACTGCCAGTGAGCAACTCTTTATTTTGTGCAGACTCAGGTTCATTGGCATCTCCGGCAGTTACATATAACTTGTCATCAGGTCCGATTTTTACCCGTCCACCATTGTGATAAATTGCTCCATCGATGTCTTCCAAGAGAACTCCTGTTTCCTTCCATTCTGTTCCGTCATACTTCAACGTTACAATCCTATTCTTCACTTTCTCTTCCGTTCCATATGTATGATAGGCAAACGCGAGTCCGTTCTCTTGAAAGTCAGGATGTAGTTCCATACCGAGCAATCCACCCTCACCATAGACCAATAACGGTTTATCCAGCTGTATATCTTCCCTTTTCATACCTTCTTTATCTATCTTCACTATCTTACCTGCTCTTTCTGTAATAAAAAATGTATCTCCTGATTTAGTGATGGACCAAGGCACGTTTAATTTGGTCGCCATTACTTCTTTATTAGTAATGCTAAATTGTTCATCCTTTACATCCTTGTCAGGTGATGTGTTCGTTTCTAGTACTTCTTTATTACTTTCATTTTCCGGTTCCACCCCAGAAGTACAACCTGCTAAAAACAGACACAGCAAGGCAATAGTTAACATGAATTTTTTCAAAAAAGTCACCCCTCTACTCTTTTCCCCTCATCTTTCAAGTCTAATCCAATTTACGAAGTAAAATACAAAAAAAACAAGACGTTTTTCCGCCTTGTCTCTCCGTTCGCTTATGCTTTTTCAAAATAGGTTTTATAATATCCGCCAATATGGCCGCTGTTGTCTTTTACGAAAATAAACTCTTCCGTTTCATTTTTCACTTCGTACGTTTTTCCAACAGTCAGCATATTGCTCACTAGATATTTTTTTGCATCTGTATGTACACACTTTACATGCTGTACAGTCTCTTTTTTATCCCAAGAATTATGTATCATTTGCTTTGCACCTCCACAGTTATCTCTCAACTATTTTACCTCATCTTTTATTAATGAACAAACACAACCGTTTCCTCATATGATTAGATGAGGTGAAAATGATGAGCAATAAAGCGTATACGGATCTACTTGCTTTCCTTGGGATTGGTGGTGCTCACCCTGGAGGGTTGGAGCTTACAAAAACCATTCTCTTAAATGAAAATCTTGAAGATAAGAAGTTGCTTGAAATTGGGTGCGGAACAGGACAAACGTCAATGTTCCTCCATGCTATGAATATAGATGTTACACCCGTAGACAACCACCCTATAATGATTGATAAAGCCAACAATAGATTTGCAGAACAGCAAGCAGGGATAACTGCCCTACAAATGGATATTGAAAAAACAGAGTTTAAAGGTAGCACTTTTGATTTTATACTTTCTGAATCTGTACTATCTTTTACCGATACAAACAAAACACTTCCTGAGTTGTTTCGATTGCTGAAGGAGGACGGTGTTCTGTTAGCATTTGAGATGACGAAGAAAGGTACCATGCCCCTTGAATTGGAAGACAGAATGAAGCAATTCTATAATATGCCAAGAATACTCAGTAAAAACGAATGGAAAGAAACTCTTAAACATCACGGGTTTAATAAAGTAGAAATATCTCCTCTTCCTTTAGGAGAAATAGAACCCTCCGAGCCGGAAATCAACCCTTCTGAAGTAATAGAAGATATGTACTTTGAAGTGATGCATGAGCATGAAAAGCTAACATATGAATCGCAGGAACATGTTGAATTGACTATCATACGAGCACAACGGTAAAAAGCTGGAGCTACTTATGTATGCTTCAGCTTTCTTTTGTTACGTTTTGACCTTGCTCAATAAAGTCTTCCCTACATACGATGGAAATTCCATTCTTCTTCCCAAACAGATGTAATTGATCATACATATTATCAGGTTTAAAATTTATTAATCGAATCGGAAAAAGTTTATCTGTATAAATGAATGCTCCCCTTGCTGACCATCCCACTCGTTTAAAGACCATTTTCCTTATGTCACTGGGAACGATTTTTTTTGAATAAAACGGATGACCTAAAAACAGTATGTCGTAATACACGCTTGTTTCATCCAACTTTATTTCATATCGAATGAAGTAGGAAAACAAGATAATCATTCCTATGGAGAGCTGCACTATTCCTCTTCCATAGTGAGCTTGCAACATTTGATAGGTTCCTTGGATCAACATCAAGGATAATATAAAGCTGTGGACTGCTGTCGGGTACTTTGCTATATAGCGCAATACAACATCTCCCATCAATTTTAATTAGGTTATACTTGGCGTAATGAACTTATTTTCCCACCTTTATCCCAACATTATCCTCTTAATTGTGAAATGTAGGTAATATCTACAATATATATCATCCCATGCCAACATTTATACAGTGAAATAGTTGTATATACTTGTTACGATATTTTCTAGAGCGTCCGAGAGTTGATGATTATACACAACACAAGGAGGAATTTTTTCTATGAAAAAACTTATTGCAATCTCTACTGCAGCTGTAGCATTGTTTGCCGGAACAGGATTTGATGCACAAGCAGCTGGTTCACATAAAGTAAAATCAGGCGATACACTTTGGAATATAGGTAAGACTTACGGAGTTTCCGTTAAGGAAATGCAAGAATTAAACAATAAAAACAACCATCTAATTTTCCCTGGAGAAGCTTTACAACTCCCGGAAAAAGTATCAAAGGAAGATAAAGAATTGTTGGCACGTCTTGTACATGCGGAATCTAAAGGTGAGCCGTATGAAGGTAAAGTTGCTGTGGCAACAGTTGTCTTAAATCGTGTTGATAGTGAGCAATTCCCTGACTCTATCAAAGAAGTCGTGTATGAAACGACTGCTGGTGGAATTTATCAGTTCTCACCAGTTGGAAATGGTCAAATTGATAAAGCCGCAGATGAAGAAGCATTAAAAGCTGTGGAAGAAGCCATTGCATTCCGCGGAGATGGCAACAACTCCCTTTACTTCTTTAACCCTGACAAAACAAGTGATGAATGGATTCGTACAAGAAAAGTAACGAAGACAATTGGTAATCACGTATTTGCACAATAACTATAAGAAAAAAAGGCACCGGATTTATGTCCGGTGCCTTTTTCATTATTTATAGCGCTTTGTAGTTTTTATGGTTGATAACGGTACGAATAGGTTCGCCAGTATTAGGGTTTTTGCCGAGTTCAACGATTACCGAGCTGTCTCTGACAACAATAACCGTACCTTTACTACCTTTTTTTGACCCTTTATTAATTTGAATCGTATCTCCTACTTGAACGTTTACTGCTTTTGTTTCTTCCATGTTCGAACTCCACCTTTTTTAATTCTTTATTCTCTTCTATCCTTATTATCCCCAATGGCTGATAAATATCTTTTAATATGTGTAAAAGTTATATCCCTAATTATTGCCGTTTCATTGAAAAGTTGATGGTTACCTCCATCGATAAGAACACACGTTGAATTTGGGTATTTTTTAAAAATAAAACTTACATTATATCTCCAATCAACTGTCGTGTCTTTATTTCCCTGAATGATAAATAGGGGTTTCTCACTCCCTGAAAGTTGTTCAGACAGACTGCCGTTCCACCGGTCTAGAGATTGAAGCCATCCTATAGGTAGTCTGGTAAATTGAAGCGGATCCCTTTTCACAAGTGCTATGTACTCTGGGTCTGAAGAGTTCTTTCTAAATGTTCTTTTAAAATTAAATTTTTTCTCCCCAATGAGTTTAACACCAAATTTTGAAAATGACCACAAATATGGCTGAATCAAGGGTGCAACTAGAATAATTTTGTCAAATGAGCATTCATACTCGTTCATGTAAGTTAATATGATGGCAGCACCGGTACTATGTCCGATTATTGACCATCTTTTATGAGTTATTCCCTTTTGTAAGAGGTGACAATGGACGGCATGTAGGACCTGGATATACTCAGAGAAATCTTTAATATCTCCCCGGTCTCCTCTTGAGTGACCATGGCCCGGCAAGTCAAAAGTGATAACGCCGTATCCATCAGAAACTAATGTATGAATGATCTTGGAAAGTGCTCCTGAATGGTCAAGATAACCGTGAACTATGGTGACTAGTCCCTTATTTTTTTCCGGTAAAAAAGTCTGTATGAAGATTTCGTGGTGTTCGTGGGTAATCATTTCACCAGTATGTATGGTAACCAATGTATCCAAACCATAGAAATGTAAATATTCTTCCCTGTTATACGTAACCATAGCTGACCTCTTTTCACTCATGAAGCACTTATTCTTATCTTACCTTATTTAAGAACAAAAATCCGAATAATTCCCTTCCTCTTGATGAAACATATAGGTAAATATGATGAAAGAGGTGTAGAGAATTGAAAATTAAAGGATTTTTAGTAACTGGCCTTGTCATGACGATGGTGATGACAGGTTGTGGAAATGTAGATGATTATGGTACTGCAAGAAATGACAATCCTGATGATGCTCTAAATGTAAATTACGATAACATGGGGCGTTATAATAGGAATGTAAGAAATGGCGACATCAACCCACGTAGAGTTAATGAGACAAATGAACCAAGACTTGAAGTGGCGGATGAAGCTACAAAACATATTACTGATCTAAAAGAGGTAGAATCCTGCAGTGTTCTCGTTACTAATCGAAATGCTTATGTGGCAGCTGTGTTAGAAGGGAAAGGTAAGAAGGAATTAACGAAAGATGTGGAAAAGAAGATTGCAGACCAGGTGCGTAAATCAGACGGTAGCATCCGCAATGTATATGTTTCTGTAAACCCAGAATTCGTCGATCGTATGGAAGGCTATACGAATGATATTAGAGACGGCAGACCGGTTGCTGGAATCTTTGATGAGTTTACGGAAGTAGTGCAACGTTTATTCCCGACTTCTAGGTAATGCAGGAGATAAATTTGCATCAGTAAAAACCCAGATTTAACGGTCTGGGTTTTTATTTTTTATGAATATAGTCCATCACTTCAATTGTTCCTTCATCCCATGCCAAACATAGTATACCTCATCTGCAAGTTTTGCGGCATCTTGAGAGAACCATCCCGCAAGATCACGAAGTCTCCTTTCCTGTTTCTCCACAGGGACAATCCCGCGGCCCATTTCCAGCATGATTAGAACTATTCCTTTGCCCCTCTTACGTTCCTCCTCTTTCAACTCCAAAAGAAATGAATAAAAAAATTGCCGAATGGAATCATCATCTTGTTCCAATGGTAGAGCATTCATTATCCACTGTTCCCAGCCTTCTAAAACTAATGATGTATCGCTCTCCCACTGGGATTTCCAGTCGGTCATGCTATGTTCATCGTACGCAGAAACCCAGCTTAGTTCCTCAGAATGAAGGGTTCTTACTGTAGATCTTTTCCCACTGAAGGCACCACCGATAATGAGTTGCACTTCCACTCCCCCTCCCTGTCTACCAATCTTAATAAAAGTCCTTTTCCATGTGTAACAGCAGGTGATTCCCAAAAAGAGTTTGTAGCTTTGAACTTACGAAGCATGTACCGAATCACTCCACCGTGGGTCATTACCAGAATGCTAGCTTTTTCCAAAGACAGCTTGTCTCTATTCAACATTTCCGAAACAAATGCATCCACTCTCTGTTGAAACATTTGCCCGCTCTCGCCAGATGGTGTGCTATGCAATTCCCAATTATCAAGCCATTTCTGGTAACAAGGATCTTCCTTCAAATCTTCGTATTTCTTCCCTTCCCAATCACCGAAATTCATTTCTCTTAATCTCGGATCAACGTTTGGAGAATGGCGCAGGTGCAAGTAATCCAACGTCCTTTGACATCTTCTCAGGTCACTTGAATAGATGGCATCGAATGATAGACTTTCAAGCTCACTTTTTAGTAAATCCAACTCATTTATTCCATCCAGTAGGATATCTTGATCCGTGTGTCCAAGATAACGTTTGTCCCTGTTCCAATCGGTTATCCAATGACGAATGAGATATAGATCCACATAACGATTAATCCGCATAGTTCCCCTCCTTCAATGGCCGTCCCCAACAGATCACCATTACTTCCTTTAAAGTGTTTCATCATCCAATGGCCATACCACCATGTGAAGAAAAAATAGCCAAGTAATAGTAAAAGATACTCCGGAAGTAATAGAGTTAATCCGGCTATGGGCAAAAATGCCACGACCAAATCTCCTCTAGTAAGGTTCTTCTTCCATTCAAAAGCCAACCCATGTTGCTGAGCAGTTGGAAAGAAATACATCAGACAGACCGCAATGCCTCTTGAACAGGCAAGGATGACCAGGAAACAAAAGATATATTGTAAGGATTCAATCAACAACAAATAAATGAAGACTGCTTTCCATACTACCAGGAACAATAAACTTAAGATTCCAAAGCTACCAACCCGCGGGTCTTTCATAATTTCCCACTTTTTCTCAAGTGTAGCATTGGAACCAATTGCATCCGCCACATCCATCCAGCCGTCAAGATGCAAGCCTCCTGTAATCCAAATCCAGATGGTCAAAATAAGGAGTGCCAGCATCCATGTTGGCACAACACCATGCAAAAGGGATACAGTTAAAAATAGAATCCCTCCCAGTAACATACCTGTCAATGGATAACATCTAAGTGCCCACCTACTAGTTTCCTTGTTCCAAGGACACTCCACAGGCACAGGAATCCTGGTTAAAAATTGGAGAGATAAACATAATCCATACAAGCAATTTTTCACAATGACACCTCTTTCCCTTTCCAGTACTTTGGAATGCCTGCCCTGACCTGTATCGCTACTTCAGCTTGTTTGACGATATTTTGATGTAGTAATTCCAACATATATACATAGCAGCGTACCGTTTTATAAGAGGATAAAGGTTCTTCATTTAGGTCATTGGAGACAATTAACAGAGTCAAACCTTTCTTCCTTGCAAAAGTCCCCCACTCTTCAACTGTTGCAACTATTTCCTCTTTTTTCCTTGGTATTCCATCAAATAGCATGTTACTAAGCCAGATTGTCAGGCAATCCAAGAGGATGACATCGCCTTTACGCGCCTGCCGTATGCTTCGACCAACCTCTACCGGTATCTCTTCTACCTGCCACTTCTTCTCGCGCTGTTCCTTATGCATCGCTATTCTTTGTTCCATTTCTTTATCAATCTTTTTAGAAGTTGCTAGATAAATAAGCTCAGTGGTGGGATTTTTATTATGAAGAGATAGAGCCAGCTGTTCCGCAAAGCTACTCTTACCAGATCGAGCCCCTCCAGAAATAAAAATGATCAATCTCTCTCCCTCCACTTTTTTAGAATGGCAAGCAATTTATCATTCTCTTCCTCTGAACGTATGGCAAGCCTTAAGTGGCTTCCATCCAACCCTTTAAAATTATGTGTATGCCTTGCCAAAATTCCGTGTTGGAACAAGAAAGTGAAAAGCGTCTCCGTTTTTTCCGGACTTCTATTATCCTTAAGTAGATAGAAATTGACTGATGTGTTAGATAGATAGAATTCATACCTTTCTGCAAAGTTTCGCAACTTCCTTTTCTGTCCATCAAGCCAACTGAAAGTCTGCTCCACAAAGTCTTGATCCCTTAATAAAAGCGGAGCAATAGCACTTGCCAAAGCATTGACACTCCAAGGTACCTGGAAGCTTTTCATTTCATTTATGACTGCTTCACTAGCCATCATATAACCTAACCGAAGGCCTGGTATCGTGTACATTTTTGTCAGTGACCGGAGTAAAATCAGATTAGGAAATTCTTTAAGCAACGGAGTCAACGACTCGGATGGAACAAAATCCACGAACGCTTCATCTATAACTAGGAAGGTATGATTATGAAGTCCCTGTTTCAGTAACATTTTTATCTCTGCTTTCGGAATGACCACCCCAGTTGGATTGTTAGGACGACATAGGAAGAAGACATCCAAATCTGGAAGTGCTTCAAGCAGCTGATTCATCGGCAGCCGAAAATCATCCACAGGCGATGTTAAAAAGTCTGTCACCTGTAGATGATAATGCCTACATGCCCGTTCATATTCCGAAAAAGCAGGATGCACGATCCCAGCCCTCTTCCCTTCAAAATATTTAGCCGCAAGAAAAATGGCTTCCGCTCCCCCATTGGTAAGAAGCATTTCCTCATCATGAATCCTTTCCATCCATGCTAATGCACTAGTGCTAAACGTATAGTTCGGATCCGGATAGCACAACAACTTCTCCCACTGCTCTTCCAACTCACCCTGCAACCATTCAGGTGGTCCCAATGGATTAAGGTTCGCACTAAAGTCTAAGACTTCTTGCTCTTCTGCTTGCAAAAGCTTCTTCATCAAATCCGGCTGACCGCCGTGTTCTGGCCAATTCATCCTTAACCCTCATTTCTGTCCCAGTAAAAATAGTAATAGAATTTCTAATCCTAAAAATACGCCCCAACCACCATGCATGTATAAAATGGATCTTGGGATATCATCTGCCACTAGCTTTCTATGAAAATCCCCCATCGTTTTCCTGTTAGATTTAATACCTTTATAATAATTCACACCACCTAGCTGGATTCCCATCAAGCCTGCCGTCATCGCTTCCGGCCAACCGCTATTGGGGCTGGGGTGTTTCTTTGCATCCCGCATGGTAATGGTCCATCCGGCTTTTCCATTAGACCCTTTTATAAAAATAGAAGATATCCAGATGGACAAAGCTGTAAATCTGGCCGGGATAAAGTTAGCAACATCATCCAGCCTGGCAGAGGCCCACCCGAAATCCAGAAATCTTTCATTCTTATACCCTACCATTGAATCTAAGGTATTGACGGCTCGGTAAGCCATGGCAAGAGGGGCTCCACCAAGCATTGCCCAGAACAAAGGGGCCGTAATGCCGTCTACTGTATTCTCCGCTATGGTTTCCACCGTACCTCTGACAACTTCACTCTCTGACAAGTTCTCTGTATCTCTCCCCACAATCATGCTAAGGTCCATCCTAGCCTTTTCCAGCTTTCCATCTAGAAGCGGGAGCAAGACACCTTTCCCTGCATCCGATAATCCCTTGATGGCGATCGTTGTCCATATAAAGTAGATTTCCATTAGTACACCTGCATAAAAATGGATCTTATAAGATAGCGTTACGATAAGGAATACAAAGCCATAAACAAAGAGGACCACCATTGAAGCCAGAAGTACGCCTTTCCATTTTCGCTTCCGCCCGTTGTTTAAGAACCTCTCCAAAAAAGAGATAAGTTTCCCCATCTGCACTACAGGATGTGGCAACCAGCGCGGATCGCCTAGGAGCAAATCCAACACTATGGCTGCAACCAAAATAAAAATATTTATATAGAAAACATCAGCTATCATATATGCTGTCCTATTCTTTTTTGGTATTTCTGTATGGCTTTTGTTACCCCTTCATAGACAAGATGTCCAATTCCTTTACCTATAAGGGTTCCGGATCCAGCATAAGGTGTCTTTTCCCCTTGTTGGGTGACAGCCAGAACCATGGCATCGGTGGAAGTCCCTGTTGCAATGGTGCCGGTCTTCATATCTTGCACCTTTAAATCATGGAGCGCCTTCACTTTTGCCTCGGTGGCTGACATCATTGCATTGACCAGCCCACCATCCGTTAAGTGTGCATCGATAAAAAGTATGATGTTAATGGTCCCAATGGTCACCGGCGTCTTACACAGCTCCGCTTTTGTGATATCAACCGCATTGCCAACCCCTGCTGTAACCACTGCCATGAACTCCATTCCCTCGATTTCCTTCTTGCTTACCACAACATCCGAAAGCTTGACCGCCGTCATCATCCCGACTGACTGTTCAGTCGGGATTTCCCTTTGACGCAGCCATTCCCGGATATCTTTTTGAGGATGATCACAGTTATAATCCTTATCTACATGAAAGTTGCAGAAATGTTTATACCATTGTATCCCTTCACCTATCACTCCATTGGAGATGGTTCGTAACGGCTTGTTTGATTGGACATGAACACACCTTTCATCCATGTCAAATACGAGATTATCCAAGCCGTGAACTTCATTCTTCACTTCCAACTTAGGGGTCATTAAAAGTTGAGGTTTAGGGACAACTGGATGTGGTCCTGCTTTGATTAGCACATCATATACTCTTTCAAGTTGCTCTTCTTTTCGGAGTGTGTCAGAGTCCCCCACCTCCAGAAACCTTCCATTATATAAAAGTGCCAAACGATCTGCATACAAGGATGCAACATTCAAATCATGCAGGATGGCAAAGACAGTCAAGCCTTTGGTATGCTGCCACTCTTTGATAAGGTCCAACATATGAAAAGTATGCTTGATATCAAGATGGTTGGTCGGCTCATCCAACAAGAGAATCTCAGGTTCCTGAGCAAGGGACTTTGCAAGAAGTACCCGCTGCTTTTCTCCCCCGCTTAATTTGTGGAACTGCTTATTTTTGTGTACGGTCACCCCGGTAATATCCATCACCTGTTTCATGATATCCTTATCTTTTTTGGTAAGGTTCTTAAGCAATCCTTTTTGGTGAGGGTACCGTCCAAGAGTAATGATTTCTTCGACAGTATAATCAAAAGAAACCTGTACTTCCTGTGTAAGCACCGCAATTTTTTTAGCCTTTTCCAACTTTGTAAAGGTAGAGAGAGGCCTCCCTGAAAGCAACATTTCCCCCTCTACCACCGGAAGCTGTCCTGTCACAAGTTTAAAGAGGGTGGTCTTTCCACTTCCGTTCGGCCCTAGCAACGCGAAAAACTCCCCTTTCCGTATAGCCAGATCCACCCCGTTTATAATTGGCTTTTCCCGTTGATATCCACCGACAAGCCGCTTTAGTTCAATCATTTCCTTTCCCCTTCCCAACCCTTTCTCTGATAAGAAGACCAGCAAAAACTGGCGCACCAATCAAAGCGGTTATAACTCCTATCGGCAGTTCTTTTGGTGCAATGATGGTTCTTGCGAGTAAGTCTGCCAATACGAGGAATCCCCCGCCTATAAGCATTGAAAAAGGAAGGACGTGACGATGATTTGGCCCAGTCAATAGCCTCACCAAATGAGGAATCACCAGCCCCACAAACCCGATGGAGCCAGACACGGCAACAGCGGAACCTGTCAGAAGCGAAGCACCAAATAAGATGAGTATTTTTCCTCGTTTCACATTCACTCCAATATGATCTGCCGCTTCCTCCCCCAACGCCATCGCATTCAATTCACGATAATGCAGGAACAAAAGGATGGAACCAGCCAACATAAACGGGAAAATAAGTTGGACATGCCCCCAACTTCTCATCCCCACACTTCCGTATAGCCAATAAATGATTTGGGTCATTGCTTCTTTATCACCAAGGGCAATGATCAATGAAATAATGGAGCTGATAAAAGCGCTGATGATGATTCCCGCCAAGATGATGGTTTCGATCGCCAGCCCCCGGCTGCTCAACCTGACTAGCCCGAACACAAGGAGCAAACATAGCAGTCCACTGACAATGGCAACAACAGGAAGGGTGTAATTACCCAGCCCGATAATGGTAATATTGAAAAAAAGCACGGCAACCGCCCCCAATGCAGCTCCGGAAGAAACCCCGATGGTGTAGGGATCAGCAAGGGGATTTCTTAACAACCCCTGAAAAGCTGCGCCGGCAAGCGCAAGGGATGCGCCGACAAACATAGCAAGCAACACACGCGGAAAGCGGATATTCCAAATGATCATTTCTTCATTCTTCGGTAAGTCCGGTAGCCAGCCCATCCCAAATGTATTTTCCGTCAAGATATGCAAGATGGTTGGAATCGGGATAGAGACACTGCTGTTCAATAAACCAAGGAGGGCTGCACAAAGTACAAACCCTCCGCTACCAAGATATAACCAAAATAGCCTATTACTCAAAGATCTCCGGATAGATAAGTTTCGCAAGGTGCTCCACCCCTTCAATCAAGCGAGGTCCAGGTCTTGTTACAGTATCACTGTCCACATCATGGACATTTCCATCTTTGATTGCAGGAACTTCCCCCCACCCAGAACGGGCCATAACACCCTCTTTTGGGTTGTCCACATAATAGCCATAGGTAGTGATGATCACATCTGGATTTAATTGGACAATTTCCTCTTCCGTCAGTTTTACCCAGCCTTCTTGATTGCCAGCAGCATTTTCAGCTTGTATGGACTCCAGCATTTCGTGCATGAATGTCCCTTGACCTGTAGTAAAAATATCCGGAGCAGGAGAAACCTCCACCCAGACTTTTTTCTTTTCTGCCACTTGCTTTGCTTTTTCCTCCACCGCAAGTAGTCGTTCCTTCATATCAGCAACCAGCTTTTCAGCTTCTGCAGTTGTACCAGTTGCTTTTCCAATCAATTGAATTGTTTCATATACATCCGCAAACGAAGACTCACTACCAATGACGATGACACTTATTCCCGCTTCCTCATATTGTTTGAGGATGGCATCATGATTCTGATGATGATAATCCGTTACAAAAATCACATCAGGCATCAGTGTCAAAATCATTTCCGCATTCATGTCCTGGCCGCCAACCTTTTCCACATCTGCGGTTTCCGCTGGATAGTTACAATAATCGGATACACCGATCATTTTGTCTACAAGGCCAAGCGCATAAGCAATTTCCGTATTGCTAGGTTGCATGGAAATGATGCTTTCAGGCTCTTTTTCAATAGTGATTTCCTCACCTGAATCATCCGTTATGGTGATAGGAAAGGCGGATTTCTGCGATTGATCCTCACCGCTTGTACTTTCATCGATTGCTGCATCATTTGCATTGCCGTTTGTTTGCTCAGAGGTTGGCGCGCATCCTGTTAAAATTCCAACAATTAAGATTAAAGCAAGACCGATAATTCCCCATTTTTGTTTTATTTGTTCCATCTCTTTTTCTCCTCTACTATTTTCTATTAAATAGTTGATATTTTTAGATTTTTCCTGCTACCCCGGCTGACTCAAAAGTCGCCATCTCTTTAACAATATTTGTAGCTGCCTCTAGGATTGGATAGGCAAGAGCAGCTCCAGTTCCTTCCCCAAGCCGGAGACCGAGATTCAAAATGGGCTTTTTATCTAGTAGCATGATAGCATGCTTATGACCTGCTTCCATGGATTGATGACCAATGAAAAGGTATCCATTTACTTCAGGATATAGTCTCTTGGCAACCAGTGCAGCAACGGTGCTGATGAAACCATCCACAAGTACAGGGATATTACGTTCCGCTGCCGATAAAATGGCCCCAATCATTCCGGCAATCTCAAGTCCCCCTACCTTTGATAGAGTTTCGATTGGATCGGTCGGGTCAGGATTCCGTTTCTGGAGCGATTGACGAATGACTTGTTGTTTCCTTTTCAATTGGTCAACACTTATTCCAGTTCCAGTCCCAATGACCTCCTCTACATCCAAACCGCTTAAGGCTGAAAGGATAGCACTGCTGCTTGTGGTGTTCCCAATTCCCATTTCCCCAATGATCAGACATTTCGCTCCGCATTCGATGACACTTGTTGCCATGTCGCTTCCCACTTCAATCGCCTGCCATGCCTCTTCTCTAGTCATGGCGTCCTCCTTCAGGAAGTTTGCGGTCCCATGTCGGATTTTTTTCATATGAAGTCCTACCCTGTCCACATCTGCCGCCACCCCTATATCGACAATTTCAACTTTTGCACCGATTTGCTTCCCCAATACATTTATGGCCGCTCCACCATCAAGGAAATTGTGAACCATCTGCACAGTCACTTCCTGAGGGTATGCCGATACTCCCTCTGAAGCGACTCCATGATCAGCAGCAAATACAATGATTCCTGGAGGTGTCACCTCAGGAAAATTCTCCCCAGTAATCTGCGCAAGCTGAATGGCGATTTCCTCCACAGCCCCTAAACTCCCTTGAGGCTTGGTCAAGGAGTTTACATATTCCTGCATCTTCGCACCTTGCATCAGGTTGATGGGATTTATTTCAAACACTTTCTCCATTCGCTTCCCCTACTTTCTTTTTGTTTAACCTCTGAAATTCAACCATCTTTTCCTTAATCTTATCCATAGCAAGATGCCTGCTCACAACATCTGCCAATCTATCAAACGACTCTTCTCTTTTTCTCTCAAAAGAAGACCTGTTTGTAATGGGAGACATTCCTTTCTTTCGCCGTAATGTGTTCAACAGTCCCTCTCTGAATCTGTCATTATGAAAGAGACCATGAAAGTATGTACCAATTAAATTTTCCATTTGAACTCCATCTGTTCGGTCTGCTAATACAACAAACGGCATGATATCTTCTCTTTCATGGACGGTAGTTACTCCCATGTGGATTTCATAACCTTTTAGAGGCAATAGCTTTCCCTCAACCTCCACCATACCCTCTGAAAGAACCGTTTTCTTCTCCATTGTCAGGTGCGTTTTCATGGGGATGAGATGAAGACCGGAAATCACTTTTAGCGAAGATTCCACCTCATATTCATCCACAACTTCCTCACCAAGCATTTGATAACCCCCACAAATCCCGATTATTTGTGTCCTTTGTTCTGCCAGCGACTGTATCCGGTTCCCTAGGCCACTTTCATGTAAGAATTGCAGATCTCCTAACGTATTTTTGCTACCAGGGAGAATGACCAAGTCCGGTTTTCCGACTTCTTCCGCCTTTTGCACATACCTCACTTGGCAATCCTCCTCCGTAAAAAGTGGGTCCATATCAGTGAAGTTCGAGATGTATGGGAAGCGGATCACTGCAATATCCAAGTCTTTCATATCATCTTTATCTTTGGAAAAGCTATCAAGGACGACAGAATCCTCCGCTTCAATATGTAAACCTGAAACAAAAGGGATCACACCTAATACTGGCATGCCGGTATATGCTTCAAACCATTTCAATCCAGGCTCAAGCAGGGATACATCTCCCCTGAATTTATTGATGACGACGCCGATGACTCTTTTGCGATCATTCTCTTCTAAGAGCTGCAATGTTCCGACAAGGCTTGCAAATACACCACCCTTTTCAATATCACCGACAAGAATGACCGGCGAATCTGTTAACCTGGCAATACGCATGTTCACAAGCTCCCGATCATTGAGGTTTACTTCAGCAGGGCTCCCCGCCCCTTCTATCACGATAATCTCGTGTTCATTTTGGAGTCGAAAATAGCTCTCTGCTATTACCTGTAAACCTTTCTCGTAGAATTCTTGCCGATATTCACCTGCCTTCATATTTTGAAAAGGCTTCCCATGCACGACGATTTGGGATTGATAGTCGCCGGTAGGCTTTATCAAAATAGGATTCATGTCGGTGGTCGCCACCACACCAGCTGCTTCCGCTTGAACGCCCTGTGCCCTACCAATTTCCTTGCCATCCTTGGTAATATAGGAATTTAGCGCCATGTTTTGCGATTTGAACGGTGCCGTTTTATAACCTTCTCTTGAAAATATCCTGCACAATGCCGTTACCAAAGCGCTCTTTCCCGCGTCGGAATGTGTTCCTTGGATCATCAGTGGCGTCCCTTTAAACATGCAGTTTTACCTCCAGACATCTTTGAATCCAGTTTTCCACTACCCTTGGATTGGATCCAAAGTGAATGTGAGTATAACCAGCAACTAGGTTTTTGCTGATAAACCCGTCTGTTCCTTTCCCTCTTATTCCTTTTGTTTCGAAGGCGGCCGGCAGCTCTGTTTGGTGATGAAAGGTGGAATAGTGGAACTCATGGCCCCTCGCCACCTCTCCCTCCTTCAAGAGAAAATTCCCGTTCAGCCCTTTGATTTCCCTGTATCCAAGGGCAGCAAGCCTAGTTTGCATGTGCACGATACCAGGAATGACACCTACCATTGGATAAGCATCCCCTCCTGCTGTCACAAGTTCTTTGCATAAATACATATAGCCTCCACATTCCGCAAAGGTAGGGATTTCACTTTTGACAACTGCGTGATAGACGCTATCCATGCTTTTCGTATTCAAAGCGAGCCTAGATGCAAACTCCTCCGGGAAGCCTCCACCAAGATACAAACCATGCACATCATGTGGGACCTCCTCATTTTTCAAAGGGGAGAAGAAGGTCAATTCCGCCCCTCTCTTTTGCAAAAGTTCCAAGTTCTCTTCGTAATAAAAATGGAAAGCAGAATCATAGGCGACAGCTATCCGGACTTTTTTGTTGGGATATGAAGTAAAAACGGAAGGCTTAGTCATGGCTGGAATCTCGGAAGCTTGGTCCGCCAGCTCATATAAACGCTGGACATCTACCGTTGTTGCAACACGCTCACCCAATTGATAAAAAAAACCTTCAAGTTCCCCACGTTCAATGGATGGAACAAGCCCTAAATGTCGTTCTGGCATCTCAAGTTCAGACTCCCTTGTTATGTAGCCAATTACAGGAATCTTACATTCCGATTCGACCGCTGCTTTAATTAAATGAAAATGCCCTTCGCTTCCCACTTTATTCGCGATCACCCCAACTATCTTCACTTTTCCTGAGAGTGCCTGATACCCTTTGACTATTGCAGCCGCACTCCTTGCCATGCCGGAGCAATCTACCACAAGCACAACTGGACTCCCTGTGAGTATGCTTATTTCTGCACTGCTCCCCTCATCGGAAAGCGGATCTTTTCCATCATAGAAGCCCATCACCCCTTCTATGATGGCAATATCGGCACCCTCACTTCCACGGACCAAGACTTCTTTCACAAAATTAGAAGAAAGCATCCAACTATCCAGATTCCGCGACTTCCTTCCAGTAACAGCCGTGTGATAAGAGGTGTCGATATAATCCGGACCACATTTAAACCCCTGGACACAAAGGCCCTTTTTCCGCATCGCTGCCATCAGGCCGATTGTAATAGTAGTCTTTCCTACACCACTGCCTGTTCCTGCTATAAGAATTCTCCTTTTACCCATTTTCAACCCCACCTTCTTCTTAAAATTCCACACCTTTAACTGCCGGGATTCCCTTATCGTAATAATGCTTTTCTGCATGAACGACGGAGACAAGATCAGCTGCCGCTTTGACTTGTTCAGGTGCATCTCTTCCGGTAATAACAAGATGGACGTGCTCAGGCTTGTTCCTGATAAGCTCCAAGACCTCAGTCAATGGTAGGACATCATCAACCGGAAAACCCTGAATGGATAATGCGTTATTTAATTCATCCAAAACAACTATGTCGTAGTCTCCGCTCATGACAGCCTCTTTCGCTTTTGGCCAACCGATGCGAAGTGCTTCACGATGCTCCTCAGGAGTCTTTGTCCATGTGAAGCCAATTCCCAGTTGCTCCATCTCCACTCCTAATTTACTTAGGGAAATCTGTTCGCCGTATGTACGATTCGGTGATTTAATGAACTGATATATCTTCACCTTCATCCCCCTTCCTACCGCGCGAACCGCCAAACCAATAGCCGAAGTTGTTTTGCCTTTGCCATCTCCGGTGTACACCAGTGTCAAGCCTCTTTGTTTTGTTTTCTCACTCATACAACATGCCTCCCTGTTTTTCTTCATTAAAAAAACGCCTTTCTGCTAATAGCAAAAAGACGTTTAAAGGTCCATCCAATCCAGTCCTTATTAAAAGCTCTTACGAAGAATCGCTTATAAATGTGAAAACTGAATAAAAATAAATGAATGTCACTTTAAGCATTCTTTCCTCGCAGAATCCTTAAAAACAAATAGGCAGGTCTCCTGACTTGCGTTTCAAGCACATTACCGACCCTTCCCATGCTTTTGCACAGTGGATATTTCGGCAATATTCAACGCTTACAGTGGCGGGGTCCGTGCTGGATTTTCACCAGCTTCCCTTTTAACCTTTCTTCACAAAGGCACCTAAATGTTGTATTGTATCAATCAAAATATGAAATTTAGTTTATTGTATTTAACTATCCAAGCTTAAATTGACAACGAACTTATTGTAGCCTATTTTCATACGAATGTCTTTAATAAATTTTGTGGCTTTTAAAAAAAGTTTAATAGTTCTATAAAATCTGAACCACCAATATGCGACTATTTTACTTATCCACATAGAAAATATCCCTTTCATACTATTGTTTAGTTAAAGAAAGGTCACTTTTTTTCTCTTTTCAGTTATCCAAAGTAATGATGAAAACACCAGACAACAAGAAACATACTTACAATACCCCAAGCTGTAGCACTATATATCCACCGTATTATCGATTTAGCTTTTGTTGAACTTTCCTCGGTTTCCGTATTTGCTGTTATAAAAGCGAGCTTACTTTCCATCCCTTTTTTCATAGAAATGAGAACAGCAAATCCGATAATTATGAAACCAATAGTTATCCAAAGTAATAAGATCACCTGTTACACCTCACTATTTCATTTATCCTGCACAATTACTTAATACCAATTATTTCAAACAATGAACACTTTCTCAAGGGAATTTTCCCATAAAAACTTAAAATTCCAAGTCGTAACTTTCTCCGGTTATTACATTTTTATAAACCTTCTCCCCTTGATCAGTCTTTATTATTTCAAAAACCCCATATCCACGCGCCATAATTCCATATATTTCATCCTCTGTTTGTTGATTTGCTAGAATAACTGCATATTCCTTTCCTGGCACCATTTTGTAATCGTATTCAGATGTGTAGGAAATAAATTTGGTTTCTTGTTCTTCTCTGGAGAGTTTGGTTAGGCCCATTTTTTCTAAACCAGTATATTCACTTCCTACCCAAGAATCCAACAGGTTGGAAATCCTAATGTCTCCCCCTCCTATGTAAATTGTTTTTTCACCAGATAAATCTTTGCCATAAATGGTATCCACTATTTCCACATCCAATGGTGTATAGGGCATATAAGTATAGAAATTTTCATATTTTGGAAGTATTTCAGCTTCCCTGATGTTTAGAACTTTTATGTGTACAATAGATGTCCCTTCGATAATTAAATTCCTTGGTTCTCTAGGATCAACCGCCCAGCTATTTTGGCTCTGAGAAACTGAATAAATATCCTCAGGGTTAATTTCTTTCTGTATGCTAACATCCTGCTTGTTCTCTAAGATTAGTAATTTATCACTATGAATTCCAGCAAACTTTTGTAGATTACTATCTTGCCCACTAAAGCTCCAAATTAAGGTGGCTGCCAATGTCAAAGTAAGCAATGTGGTGGCGACTATTTTTCTCGTGTTAGGTATTCCTTTTTGGACTTCAATCTGACTCATAGCTAGTTCCTTATTTATATGATCAGAGATACTGTTGAAGCTTCTTTCATTTAACCTATAATCCTTAGGAAAAGATTGCAGTTCATTGTGGAGTCTGGAATCTTTCATGTTTCTCGCCCTCCCATCTTTTTCTCCAGGGCTTTTAAAGCCCTATGGTAGCTGAGATTCACTTTACTCTCACTCCAATTCAGCGCTTGAGCAGTCTCTTGTACTGAAAGCTCGTTAATTCCTCTTAACATGAGTACGTCATAATAGCTTTGCTTTAGCAACCTTATTGCCCTATAGAGTTCCAGCTTCGTTTCACTTAACCCCACCATTTCCTCTGGTGAATCTGACCCCTTTGCTGTCGTACTGAATTGTAATAGCCGATTTCTTTTAATCTCTTCTTTTCTTCTTTTTCTGCTCTCATCTATAGCCACATTCCTGGCAATACTTATCAGCCAAGTTCTAGGGTTTGATCCACCCTTAAATTTATGTAAGTTTCTTATAGCCTTAATAAAAGTCTCTTGTACGAAATCCTCCACATCTATACTGCCCGTATAATAGATTAGGAAATTGTAAATGTCATTGTGATATTCTTTGAACCAATCAGATACATCGTTTTCTTCTCTCATTCCTTCTCCCCCGTGAAACCATATACTTATTAGACGTTAGTTTTCATTCTTACTTTCACATGGAATTTATTTATTTAAATTTATTGTTTTTGATTCTAAAGAGTATCCTCATAAAAAAGACACGTTGTATTTACAACGCGCCATGTAGTGGAAATTATATGGTGGCTGCCCAGATAGCTGAACATATTTTCTAAAAGCTTTTAGAAAATCAGACTGTATAAGACATATCCAACTATTAAAACTACAATTATAATTCCTGTAACTTTCCAACCTAAACCACCAACTAAATCTGCTAAATTCCCATTCTCAGCTCGATTTAACCCATCTCCCAATACACCGCTCGGATTCTTTTTAAGTTCTTCTTGTCTTAATCTCTCTCTATTTTCTTCTGGAGTTTCTTGTCGATTATTCAAACAAGCACCACCTTTTTATACCATATTCTTTAATATCTTGGTAAATACCTTCTTCAAGTAACCTGTCCAGTTCTTAATTTAGGACCGATCCATTTTGCAACAATCGCTCCTAGTTTGTTGAACAATCTTTTATTTCTCTTCTCCGAGTAAAGAATACACGTTACCATTTTTGACAGAAAACGCACCTATAACCTCTCCATCGCTCATCATAACGGTTACTAATATACGTCCTACTAATACATCACTTAATGGATGATTGCTTACATAGAAAAACTCGTGGTGAATTTCCTTATCTATATAGAAATCTTGATCATGCTGTTGTACTGACAAAAAGTTAGAATGTGGTTTTTCATTAATGTTGTTCTTTGTAATTGTATAGGGTCCAAATTCACCTTCATGGTACAGAACAAATAAGCCTTCATCCTGTAAATAGCTCATGGCGGTAGTGCTAGACTCTGATAAAGTGGTTAGGTGGATCCACCTTATTCCTAACACTAGTACAACTAAACTAAAAAATAGTACCAAAGAAACTTTTTTCTTCATATAACACCGCCTTTTTCATTGAAAACTCTAACCAACGCTCAGGATGTAGAAACTAAGATGATCTAATTTTATTCAACTCTTGCTCGTATTGATTGCTAATCTCACTTATTCTTTTTATAGCCTCTTCAATATTTAGAGTCTCAACTTCAGTTGAAGTTAACGCACCAATTGATTGAGATAGCTCTTTTAAAACTTCTAGATACTCTATATCTCTATCAGAAAGAGGAACAATTTCAATACCATCCTGAAATTTGCTGTTTGAAAATTCTCTATTAAAATTATTGACTTCACCCGCAAGTTTGTTCGAATTACTTTGATATTGATTTTTAAAATCTATGTCATATTGTTTGGCAAAAGTTAAAGAATCGTCAATTCCAAATAAAACATCATTAGATATGTACCAGATATTATCGAATTCCTCGCGAGTGACTTGTTTGGTGTTTATTGTCTTTTCCAACTCTTTAGGAAGGATTTCTTTTGCCACACTAAAAGCAGAATTCAGTTCCACCTTTAAATCGTCTTCTAGCTTTTTATTTAAAGAGTTGATTTGTTGAAATTGGTATATGTTTAAAAACAGCAAAACGATAATTCCTAATGTAAGTATTTTATTTTTACTCACAGTACTCCCCCAATATAGTTAAATTCCCGCCATAACATTAGATAGAAATCAAATCCTTTTTGTTGTAAATTGTTATTCACCAATCTTGACAGTTTATAAGATGAATTTTTCCTATTTTATATACTCAACGTCAAGGTTGCTAGGTGACTTGTTTGAATATGCAATCCAATAGTTAATTGCCTTGGAATGTTTAATTTGTTTCGCATATTCGCCAAAAACTTTTACATGATTTATCTCAGGGTCATCGGGAATCATAACATTTACTATCAGTGGATCTGAAATATAAATATGACCACCCCTTAATTCTGGTCCACCTATACCTATTTCCCAATCCAATTTTCCTTTATTATTCTTGATGAATCCAATATTTAACTGCTCATTTGATTTGCTCTTATAAACAACAACAATAAAATCACCTTTTATGTCGTAGTCAATTACTGTCTCAAAATCCCTGTTTTCACTTTCTTCCAGAATGTCCACAATTTTATCCTCAAGTGATACTTCCCGAGAACATCCGAACAATAATATTAATAGAACTATTGGATAAGCAAAATATGAACTTGTTATTCTACTCATAGTTGCCCTCCCACCTTCTTTAAGAAACCCACCAAATGTTTATGTAAGGAGCGAAAAGCTATGCAGCAATCGCTCCTAGATTAATTAATAAAGAACTCATTATTATAGATTTTTAGTTCTTGTTAAAAGTCCGAAACACTAAGGTGGAATGTCCGCCTTAACACCAAATTTATCTATTTACTAAAGTTAAAGAATTTGCAATCTTAATCAATTCTTCTTGTGAATACAGTTCTTTTCCTTCTTGATGGGTAAAAACAATGATGTTGTAGTTAAATCCTTCGTCGTTTAAGGATAAAGTTTGTCTGTTGTTATCGTATGAATAAAACCCTTCTCTACTGCCACTTAATGCTACTTGTTCTAGATTTTGATGATTTAAATTTCTATTGTTCAAAGGTGGTGTCATTTCTATAAAGACAAGTTCCTCCGAATTACCACCAATTCCAATTGATAAAGCAAAATCATTGGTTTTGGCATCTGCTAATTTTTCAGGCAACTCTTCTATAACTTGAATGTAGTCATATACCCTTACTTCCTTTACATCATAAGGTAAATAAGTAGGTAGTTTAAAATCATATGGAAATTTTTCAATGCCCTCTAAACTATCGACTATTGGGTGTTGAGAAACCTCCTGATTACAACCTGATAATATTAATATCAAGGCTATTATTATTTTTATTCGCATATATACCCCCTAAAAAACTCTTTTTTCTTCATAACAGGAATGCTGCCCGTTTGCTTAATTCCAATTATTTCATAATCTAATAATTCCTACAATATGAAATTCTCTTTGGCCACGACAAAAATGGCGCTAATCCTTGTTCCTGGATCGCGCCCTATTCTGAAAGAAGGGAAGATTCAAATTGAAGCTATTTTTTATCTGACACCCTAATTGTTAGGTTCAACTGGAGTATAGTAGTTATTTCTTCATTAGGGTTTTAAAAATTGAAAATCCGACTGGAAGCTCTAAAAACAACTTTAAAAACATCCTTAAGAACCTCAATAATTTCTAGTATAGGTATGCACGCCATTGAGCAATCAGTTTCGTTAGTGTAGGGAAAAATCTTATATCGTCCACTTATAATAAACAAACTTAAGACTCTTACCATTCATTTCAATTTCTTCATCACTTGTTGATATATGCTTAAATCCGTTTTTCTCCAAGATTTTTTGTGAGGCAATGTTGTTAGTCGTTGTCTTCGCTAAAATCTGTTCAATATCTTGCTTGTTAATAGTTCTTAATAACAGCTCCAATGCTTTATTAGCAATTCCTTTCCCTGTATATGCTTCTCCCACCCTATAACCGATATAACCCAACTTACTGCATTTATCAATATCCACTAAGTTCATTCGTCCAAGGATTAAACCATTTTCATTCTTAATCAGATAATAATAGGATTCTCCCTTTTTTTGTTCATTCAGTAAGGCTTCGTGCCTTATTTTAAATTCTTCCAAACAATAATAATCTTCCCCACGACTTGGCACCATTTTTTCAAAATAATCTCTGTTTTTAAGTTCAAATTCATATAACATATTTGCATCAGCTTGTTGTAATTTTTCTAAAGTAATTTCCATAATACCTACCTCTCAAATTATATGAAACCAACCCTTTTCATGCATAACATATAATTCGAGATACATTCTTTTATTTCCTTCCTTCTTCCAGATTAAGGCCCTAAAATGACTCATCCTTGTTCTAGGATCGCGCCCGATTGCGGAAGACTATTGCATAGTATCATTGTAATTTGCAACAATAATTTTTCTTCCTACTTCAAATAAAACTCAACTTCTCTATCAAATTACTTAGTTTCTTACGTTACTTTTCTTTCATAATAGGCACAAAAGAATTATATACACCAATAAACTTCATTTCCTTTCCCTTGAATTGGGTTTTATGTATCGTAAAGAAAACGAAATCATTATATTCAGAATTTTTTTCAATCATCTTTTTACCAAAAATCTTCAAAGTCGTTTCCTGTAAAGGTTGGTTTGCCCCAGCTTTTTCAATAACAACCCCTAATAGCCAGTCTGCGTACATATCCTCTGTAGGCTTTGTCAAATACATGCTACTTAATAAAACAACCATAACGACAGCACTAACGATCCACTTCTTCAAAACTATCCCTCCAGTATTATAAGAGGTAGGATTCTCATCCTACCTCTTACTTAAATCAATTATTATCGGAGAGCTCGCATGTGTATTAAACCAAGTGAACATTCTCCACTTTAAATGAAACATGCTAGCACTTTATACTGTAATAAATCGGATTTATGAAAACCTTCTCCACTTCCCTACGATACTGTAAAGAACTGGTATGAAGACAAGCGTGAGCAATGTACTAGTAGTAAGCCCCCCGATTACAGTTATGGCTAACCCTTTAGAAATAACACCTGACGATGATGTTGATAAAGCCAGTGGTACGAGTGCTAAGATGGTAGCGAGGGCCGTCATAATAATGGGACGGAAACGTGTATTACACGCTTCAATCACTGCATGATCTAAGGCCATTCCGCTGATCCGGTTTGCTTCTACGCGGTCTAGCATCACAACCGCATTTGTTACGACAATCCCGATTAGCATCAGCATCCCGATCATTCCACTCATGGATAACGTTTCACCTGTAATCAGTAGGGCCCCGAGAGAACCGATTGGTACAAAAATCAAAGAGGAAAGAATAACAAATGGTGTAATGACTCCTCCGTATGTGATGGTTAACGTTAAGAACACCAGTCCTACCGCAATCATCATGGCGATACCAAGGTCTTGGAATCCTTCTGTCATCATCTCTTGCCCACCACCAACTTCCCATTCCACTTCATCTGAGATCACTAGTGATGCCAAATCCCCTTCTACTTGTTCTGTTACGGCTCCAACCTCCTCACTTACACTTTCTGCTGACAAGGTGTAAGCAAGCTTCCCATCCTTATGCTGAATCGTAGCAGGAATGGACATTTCTTCTATCGTTGCGAGTTCAATCAATGGCTTTGGTCCTTGCTGCGTTAGTATCTCGGTATTTTCTAATTCTTTTTTATCACGAACTAACTCGTTGTAAGTTACAAATACCTCTAGCTCTTTCTTGTCTAAGTCCATCACTCCAGCGGAAAGCTCATTCATTTTTTCATTGACTTGCTGATAAATGGTAAATTGATTTACTCCTAATTCAACCGCTTCGTCCTTTAACTCCAATACGTACTTCGTTTGAAGCTGCTGTGCACTACTAGACACATCTGTTAGTTGGTCGTTCTCCTGTAAGACGCCTTCCACTTGATCCGCTGCGTCCAGAAGTGCCTCTAAATTCTCACCATAGAGTGTAATGTCAATGGTTTTACTTGATGGAGGTCCTTCCTGCTGCACCTCATTAATTCGCACGGTACTTTCTTCGTATGTTTTTGATACCTGTGCAGCGATTACATCTTCTAAACCTTTTCGTTCCATTGTAACGGTGTATCCATCTTTTAGTTGAATAAAGAAAGTAGCTTTATAATCAGACGAAGCTTTTTGCTTTAATGGGTTCGAGTTATTGGCTAATCCTACAGAGCCTTGAACATATTCAATGGCCGTATCTTCCATGAGCAACTCTTCTATCTCTTTTGCCATACTATTTGTTTTTTCTAGAGTGGTGGACGCTGGAAGCTCCACCTCCACCTCTAATGCACTTGCTGGACCACTTGGTAAAAAGGACTTACCGATTGCAGGTACCATGAAGAGGGCTCCGGCCAATAAAACAAAGGCACTAATTATGACCATCATTTTATAGTTCAGTGATCCTTTTAATAACCGGTCGTATGCTTTTTGGATCCAACCTTGTTTCTCCTCCTGACTTCCTTCTTTTAAAAGCGTTAAAGCTAAAACCGGGATGAGCATGAAGGCCACAAGTAAGGAAAGCGCAATGGATGTAACAACGGCAATAGAAAATGGCTTAAAAAACTCCCCTACAATTCCTCCTACAAAAGCCAATGGCAGAAATACAACAATGGTGGCCACCGTAGATGACGTGACCGCTCCAATCACTTCTTTAGTAGCGTTGAAAATTAGGTTTTGATAATTTTTTTTCCTTCTGCATCCATTGGAAAATGTTTTCAATAACGACAATACTATCGTCTACAATCCGGCCAACGGAAACTGCGATTCCACCAAGAGTCATGATGTTTAATGAGTATCCAAAATAGTCAAGAACGGCAATGGTACCTAAGATCGAAATAGGTAACGATAAAATGGCAATTACCGTTGATCGGATATTTCTTAAAAACAACAAGATGATAATAATTGTAAATAGGGCCCCGAACCCGCCTTCCTGTAATAAGGATTTTACCGATTTCTCTACTTCTTTCCCTTGATCGATGATGGTATATAATTCAGAATCGGAAGAAGCATGGAAGTCTTTCACCTTTTCTTTTACAAGCTCCACAACTTCCGCTGTATTCGCATCTTGTGTTTTCGTTACACTTACAATAAGTGCTGGTTCACCGTTATAACGAGTGATACCGTTCTCTTCCTCCACTTCTTTTATTTGCGCTATTTCACTTAACGAAATAAACGTTGGTTTCTGGGGCAGGGAGGGATTTGTTGCTTTCTCATTTGGCGGAATACCTTGCTGCGAAGGAGAAACAGGGATTTGAACCCCCTTCATATCTTCTATGCTAGAAAGGTTCCCCTCCATATTTACCGGGATCTTCCCCTCTTCTTCTTCTAGACTTCCAAGAGGTAACACATAGTTTTTCTCGTTTAAAACTTGGATGATACTTGCGATTGTTAAACCATTCTCCGCTGCTTTTTCTTCGTCCACTTCTATTACTAGTTTGGAAGTGGTTGTTCCCGAGACTGTTACATCACTCACACCTACAATATTTTGAAGCTGTGGTGTAAGGGTATCCGTTATATTTTCTTGTAATGCTGTTAATTCTTCATCTGCGAAAGCAATTTGATAGATAGGCTTTGCACTAGCCGATAAGCGTTTGTAAGTCAGCGTGGCATCTTCCGGTAGGTTAAGCTTACTAATCGCTGATTGTATCTCCCTTTCTCTTTCTTCCATATCTTCATTGAAGTCATAGCTTACTTGTATCATGGTGCTATTATCTTGAGTAGTACTCGTTAATTCTTCATATGGTGCTATGTTTTCAATGGCTTCCTCTATTGGTAGAGTGATGTCTTTCTCCGCTTCTTCTGAGGAATGGTTTGGGTATGCTACCTGAATCATTAGTGTTGGAATCTCCACTTTTGGATAGTTTTCCAATTTAATTGTATTTGTTGATATATAACCTGTTATAACAACTAGTATCGTTAACATAATCATTGCAACACTGTTTTTTAAGCTAAAATCAATCATTTTTTTCATATCAGCATGTCTCCTTTTGTGTATGAGTTCACTATATAAGAGAAATGTGACCAACTAAGAACTTAAAAATTAAAAAAGCCAAACTCTAAAAAGAGTTTGACGTTATTTCGGAAGTACTATTTGAATAGAAGTGCCTACTCCATGTTCACTTTTAATGGAAATTTCACCTTTATGAAGGTCGATAATTTTTTTGACAATCGCTAGCCCCAAACCACTACCCTGACCTGAGCTAACCCTTGCTTTATCAACCTTGAAAAACCGATCAAAGATATACGGAAGGTCCTTTTCAGGAATCCCTATTCCAGTGTCAGAGAAAATCACTTGGACTTTTTTTTGAATATCCTTTACTTCTACTTTTATTTTGCCACCGGTATTGGAATATTTAATACTGTTTGTTAGTAGGTTATGCCATACTTGCTCTAATTGCAACCGGTCAGCAGTTATCTCTACTTTATTCACATCTTCTAAATTTAACTCAAGTTTTTTTTCAAGCCATTGTGGCTGATGGCTTAAAAAGACTTGCCTAATTTGTTGATCAAGGCGGAAATTTTCCTTCTCTAACAATGATTCTTTATTTTCTAGCACAGAAAGTTTTAGTAAGTTCTCACTAAGCTTTGCAAGTCGTTCACTTTCTTTTTGAATAATGGTTAAATAATGATCCTGCTGTTCTTTAGAAAATTCATTTTCCTTTAATGCAACAGCAAATCCTCTAATCGATGTTAATGGTGATTGTAAATCATGCGAAACATTTGAAATAAATTCTTTCCTCATTGTTTCAAGCTTGATAAGCTCGGTAGTCATTTTATTAAAACTTCTACCTAATTCGCCGATTTCATCTTTTCGCTTAATCGATTTAATTTGCTGGAAGTCGCCTTTTGCGATTTTGGTTGTCAAAGCTGTTAATTTTTTTATTGGATGTACTAATAGAAAAGCCGCAATTAAATAAAGTAAGCTACCAATAATTAATACATATGTTAAAACAGTAATAAGTGCTTCTTTAATAATATCAATGCGATCAATAATTCTTGGTTTAAGAAATAGCGCATATCTCTCTTCCTCCACTTGGAACGGCAAACCGATTGTTATGTTCTTTAACAATCTCTTCTCAGTGGATTCTACTCGATAAACGCCGCCATTTAACACTTTCTGAACATCAGAAGGGGAAGCCATTAGTTCATCCGTATTTCTACCAAACACCTTTACTTCTCCATCTTCAAAATAAATAGCGATATTAAAGGTAATAGTTGATGTTGCCGCCAAATAGTCTTCAAGGTTCTCTTGTCCTATCGTTTTCTGTAACTGAATGATACCCTTTCCAGCTTGAATCATTTCTCCCTCCAACTCACTTAACACACGCTCCTGATAAAAGCTAAATGTGATATAGAAAGCGGCTGTTAAACTTATTACTATAACTAAAATAAATGTAACTACGACGCGAACATATAACGTATTAAACATCCTTTATTACCTCTAATCGATAGCCCAACCCCCTAATGGTCAGGATATCAAAAGCCATTTGTTGGTTTAACTTTTTCCTTATTTTCTTAATATGTGAGTCAACGGTTCTATCGAAACCTTCAAAATCACTTCCCCAAATTTCTTCTATCAACTGGTCTCTTGAAAACACTTGTCCAGGATGACTAGCAAGTTTAAACAGAAGTTGGAACTCTTTTAAAGGAAATATGATAGGCTCATGATTAATGGTAACTTCCATACTATTCGCGTCAATTACAACATTTCCAATTGACACTTTATTTGTTGTATTGATTTTATATCTCCTTAAGAGCGCTTTAACTCGCATGATTAATTCATGTGTATCAAATGGCTTAACAATATAATCGTCTGTCCCTTGCTGAAAGCCTTTTACTTTATCTTCGCTCTCTCCTTTAGCCGTAACCATTAGTATAGGCAAGTCATATAGCTCTCTTATTTCCTTACAAAGTTCCCAGCCGTTTTTATTTGGCATCATAACATCAATGATACATAAATGAATGGTACGTTGAGATAAAATATTCGTAGCTTCTACACCATCATTTGCTTCAAAAACTGTATATCCCTCTTTTTTTAAATAGATCGCAATCAGTTCCCTTATGAAAAGGTCATCGTCTGCTACTAAAATAGCTGCCAAAAAAACACCTCGTTTCAAAAAAAATTTGTTTAGGTTGATCAAGGAGTACTGTTTTTAATGAAGAATACTTCTATTATTTTTCACCATTATAAGTGATGAAAAGAGTGAGCGCTAATCCTTTTTTCCAGGATTGCGCCCTTTTGGGGAATTTGTGAAGGGGTTGTCTGTATTATAAAGGAAGAAATTATGTCTAGCGGAAAATAAAAAACCCTCCGAATCATTTCGAAGGATTTATGAAGATTATTACATTAATAATTAATCCTCATACACAAACAACACTACTATCTATTAATTCCCATAAATATTTCCTGTCGATGAAGACAATACACCATTCTGAGCATTTAATGTATATTGAAGTCCGTTAGTGCTTGTCCAAGTTGGAAAAGAAAATGTGTCACCTGCTTCTAACTTAAACATTTCAATGTTTTTCATTGTTAATGGTGAGCGGGATCCGCTTGTTGGTGCACTGGTAGTGCGAGCGACGTATACAGCGGAATTTGTACTTCCAGGTTGAGATACTACTCTTGCGGAACCGTCTGCTTCAACTAATAATGCCGTCTGTTCGTTCACAGCAATTCCTTTTGCTTGTGTTGTCCAACCGTCCATGATGTTACGAGCCATAAATCCAACAAATCGGCCCATACGATCACGTTGTTCAAAATGCGTGTCTGTGATGGTGCTTGTTAAATAAGGGTTATCTAAAAAATTCCTTGTAAACGTCATATAACGATTTCCCGGGTTGCTTAATGCTTCGTCCGAATAAACCGATCCGTTCTCGGCATCATACACAAACTGCCCTTGAATCGCAAGGCCTGCACTCGTTCCACCCATCGGAACATTGTAGATTGAAATTAAATCATTTAATGTATCTTCCAGTGGTGTATCTATTATATAGTCCACATATAAGGACTGATCACCACCCGCAAAGAAAATCGCCTCAGCTTTAAATACTCTATCAAGCACAAACGAATCATACGCAGCATTGCGATTCTTTAATACAATGGTTTCTACTGAGTCTACAGGAACACCGTTGCTTGCGGCTAAGTCGTATACATATTGATTGTAGCCATCGCTTCCAGATGCTCGAAGCACGACAAAGTCCCCCCCATTTGCCTTTTCCGCCATCCACAGCATCGCTTCATCGACATCCGTTGATCCCCCCATTAAGTTAAGCCCAAAAGTGGTAGATCGGGTAATGTTTGTTGTGTCTCCATAGCCGTAATACGTATAATCTTTACTTGCTGCTTTAGCAGGCCAGTGAGCAGCCAATAATACCAATGACAAACTAATCGATGCAGCCATTTTCAAATATTTCTTCATGTTTCTAACACTCCCCGCATTTCATATTTGTAAGGACGTTTTTAATAGTCCCTACAAATAATCTATATGCAAGATTTATGCCAATAAAAAATTTAAAATATTCTGTTATTAATCGCGTTTATCTGCCTCTTAAACTTTTAATGGTTATATGAAAAATACCCAATTAAACCCTAAAACTTTACCCATTAAATGTTTAGATGTTATATAACGTAAAGCTATAAGTAATAGACCTGATACTTTATTACACATCTTTCCCTAAGTAAATCACTAAATTTTTACCACTTAATTCCACACTATGTTATTCTTCATCCTAAAAAAGATTGAGCGCTAAACCTTGTTCTTGGATAGCGCCCGATTGCAGAAGTCTTGATTTCAAGATAACTATATATTTCTTCAAATATGTCTCCATTTACTTTAATAGGAGATATTAGAAAGGTAGATATTTACGACTACTAATACTATTACCGAAAAGCTATATAACGACCAAGCTAATCTTCGGTTACCTCTTGGAACATCTTTGTTTTTAAGCACCTGCAATTGCTTATAAGTCAAAAGTAAAAACATTACTATCGAGAATAAAAGCACTTCATTAAATTTTTATACCCCCTCCTTTTTTAACAGCTGTTCGATTGCTTAATACCAATTATTTAACTAAGATTTCATACATTATGTTATTCTTCATTCTCCTCAAAAATGAAAATGAGCGCTGATCCTTGTTCCTGGATGGCACCCAATTGAAAGCTTTTGTAAAAAAGTGTATTATTTTACTTTACTAAATTTATACTTATTGACTCAAGGAATTTTTACTTATTTGAATTTATTTTCAAACATTATTTTCACTAAAAAAAGAGGCTGCCGAAAATCAGCTTTTACTGGCTTTCTATGCAACAGCCCCAAGTCATGATTAATTAATCTAACGGTTTCTTTAACTGTTCTTCATCCACAAGTAAATTACAATATTCTTTTCCATTAATATCAACTGCATTTGCCTCAATAAAGAAATAATCTTTATTATTTACCTGAAAATAAAAATTTGTTTTAGAAGAGAGTGTTTCTATATCTTTTAAGTCTTTATCAAGACTTTCAACATTAATCTTACCGAAACCACGTGGAAAATAACTTGATTCTGTCAAAAGCAAATCCGAATTCACATTAAAGTTATTTAACCTAAAAGTATCGTACTCAGGTTCTTGATACATATAGTAAGATAATACTTGCTTGAACAATATGTTAATTTTTGTTAATTGATTATTATTAACCCTAATAAGCTTAAGGGTGATTGCCTCTTTAAGATAATCAATTTTCAAGTCAACAATAGTTTGGTATTCTATCTCTGAAAAGAATTGTTGTAATCTTTTTTCAACATCCACATTAATTGACATAAATAATGCTCCTATCTATTTTTTATATCTCTTAATAAGATTAATTATCGTTGAAATGGAGGATTCTTGTAAAGTTATATGCGTTTCATTAGCATTATTCGAGTAGTTCCCTGCTCTATTCAAAGCTTTATTTCCAACAGACATTCTCCAGTAAGCTTCTTTTCTACCTCCAGATCCTGCTTCCATTAATCTAATTACAATAGTTTGGTTTTTATTCGGAATAGTAATTACTTTTCCTTTACCGTTTTTAGCATTTTTGGTTGAACCACCATATGCTTTAGTAATACTAGAAACTCCTAAATCAATTAAAGCTTGCATTGCTGCTTTTTTTCCATAATGTTTTATTGCATATTGTAATCCAGCTCTTACTATCAATGCAACAATGATGGGTATTGCAGTTGTTTGAGTTATGGAGCTATCAATAATTGTTTCTTCTAAAGTTTCATTATCTATAACCTTAGCAACAAGTTTATCCTCGTTCATTTCAATTATTTCTAAAGAATAGTTCTTAGTTGTTGTATGACCGTTTTCATCAGTTGTTTCAATATCTACGTAGTTATCAATATTATCTGCATTGATTAACATATCAGCTTTAATTTCTTCAACTTGTGTATCTAGCTTAATATTTACGTTAACAGATTCTTCACTTTCATTTCCGTCAATACTTACTGCCTCTACAGAACCTAATTCTTCACTATTAGAAGTAATTAAAGTGTCTACTCCAACTTCATCTAAAGAAATTTGCTCATTAAGACCTGTTTCTTCTGCTTTAACAGATGTGTACGCCGGTAGAATAAATGAAATAACCATAGTAGTGATTAATATTTTTATAAAATATTTCTTCATATTTACCTCCAAGATTTTGTATTATTCAATATATCCATTTCCAAATATGCTATTTTCTTTAGAAATAGAGCTATCAGCAGTATCTAAAAGAAAATGGTATGATTTTTCATACCCTCTCAAATTGCCATTTTTGATCATGTTATGCAGTAAGTAAGCTGTAACTTTAGCAGTTGCAAATGATGAGCCATTACGAACTTCGTATGTATTTTTATTATTAGCTACTTTGACGCCTTCACCTATACTAACAAAATCAATTTTTCCCGTAGAAGAAGTCAAGGATTGAGTTTTGCTTTGAGAAATAGAGCTTATAGAAATTACTTGATTTAGTTTTGCCGGATAATCCACCTCAAAGCCTAAATTATTTCCTGCAGAGGCAATTACCACAATTCCTTTTTCATATGCCTGACTAATCAGTTTTTTTATTTCTGGATTATTCGTCTGAAAGCCTGCACTGATATTTATAATATCTACTTCTTCTTTTATCGCCCACTTTAAACCACCCAACATACAAGAAGGCTTGCCTATACCATTGTCATTTATAACTTTTACATTGTACACAACCACGTTACTTCTATCTTTTTTACTTAAGGGGTCTACTATTAGGGATGCTATACCTGTACCATGATTATAATTGTCCTCAGTATACTTACTATTGTTATCAATAGCATTATAGGATTTAAAATTTATGTTGCTAAAAAACTTATGATCTTGATTAATCCCACTATCTAGTATCGCCACCTTAACTAGATTACTATTAGATGTGTTAAAGTTTGAATAATAGAATAACAGCATAGATACAGAAAAAAATATTATAAACGATAAAGTAAACAAAATGTTTTTCTTCATTATTATACCCTTTCCCAGTATAGAGTCTTTTTCCACCTCCCTATTATTAATAATTTCTAAATAAGAAATGGAATAATATTGAACAAATGTAATTATAACCCAATTTATTAATGAAGCAATACAATTTCATATTATTCGCAAAATGTTCACAAAGTATTTACAATTCATAAGTATATATATATCTTCTAAAGTATTATGAGATTCCTTGCGAACCTCTTCTAGGATATGAAGTAAATTTATCGCTTGATCCACGGATAATAATTGTTTATTTTGACACGTGAGATCATCAGATAGTGACTCAGGTACCATTTCTTGCACATATTCCGCATTATGTTAATTAAGTCGCAGGTACCTAAAATATGAAGATAATAAATGTAGCTAATAAACCCCAACTATCCATAAAACTCATATCCACTATTGCTCAATACAATTACTTCAAAATTTAGAGATACCTAAAATAAGTTATTCTTATCCTTTTCCTAATAAATCAACGCTGATCCTTGTCCCAGGATAGCGCCCTTTTGTGGAATAACAGTGAAGTTTAAATTTCACACCTAACTTACTCCTCAATATGAATTTTTCATTAACTCTTGGATTTTGATTCTTAATTTCTCTTTGATTTCTCCATGGCACTCATCCGTATATTTATATTTTGGATCGCTCCATTTTTCACCAGAGTATTGCCAAACAGGATATGGAATTCGTTCTTTAGGTTCCCAACTATATCGAGGAAAAACATGTGCATGCAAGTAAGCATCTGTGTTGCCATAAATGGAATAGTTAACTCTTCTAGGTTTACAAACATCCAATATCGCTTCACCAATCAAACTCATATCCAACAAATAGTCACTGCGTTCCTTTACATTAAGTTCTTCTAGTGATCCAAATGGTTTTGTGGGTAACAATACAGTGTAACCAGGTAAGAACTGTGTATCTCCAATAGCTGCAAAACCACTTTTCATTCGTACAATAATCATTGGGTTATCACCACTATGTGCCGATGCAATCCTATCTTTTTTCCACTCGTCTTCAACATATGTATTCATTTTATCCACCCTTATCATGTTGTCTTGAAAAATCTTCCGTAATAATTTATTTCTTCAATCTTCTATAGGGAAAAAAGAATAGTACCATGATAAATCCTATTATCAAAGTTGCAAACGGATATATTAACGGGAACAATAGTGAAGGATAAGCTTGTAAAGCATCTGTATAATATCCAATTCTATAGGGAAAAACTGCACCTGCATTTAGCAATTCTGTTTGTAAAGCGTCCCGTTTTGAATAACTAAAATCTTCACTTGTATAGGTTCCATCCTCATCAATTGCGTAGAGTGTGTATTTTAATTTCTCTGGTGTAACCCACCCCCTAATATCACCGTTTGGCATCTTTTTTGCTAATTCTTTCGTTCTCTTTACCAGTACAATAAATCGGGTTATATCATTTTTCTTGTCTTCTACAAGTAAATAAGCGATTTCGCCATAATATCGATTTAAACCTTCTGCTCCCACTCTTATTGGATGCTCGTTTAATTGAACTATCTCTTCTCTATTTATATTTATCGATAAATTTGAGATGCCGATTATGTTATCCGTAGAATCTAAATGGCTATACTCTTCTTTTAAGGTTTCCTCTATTTCTATGACATTGTCTTTAAATTGATAGGTGGAATCAGTAGGAGGGAAACCTTCGTTTACATCTGTTATAATAAACGCTTCATTCATTTTTTGATTATGAAAAACCTCCATGATAATTTTTGTGCTTAATGGTAAAGAAATTACAAATAGAATTAAACCTACGAAGAAGATTACTTGTCTTGTCTTCATATTTATCTCACCTTATGTCTAAATTTTATTACTTTTACATATTGCTGTTTGAGTGAGCTTGAAACTATTACACCTACTCTAACTTTTAGCAGCTCCCCCCTTTTGTCATATTTCCTAATACCAATTATTTCGTAAGCTAATAATTCCTACAATGAATAACTTTTTAACTTACCTATTAAAATGAGCGCTTATCCCCTGTTCAAGGAAAGCGCCCAATTCTTGAATATAGTTCATGCAAAATGAGTAACTTCATTTTTACCTTACATAAAGATTTTGCATTTGGGCAAAATTATAGAAACAAATCTAATTGGAGAACAACCTTATGATTTTACTTTCACTTTTCTTAATGTTAGGTGGGTTATTGATTATTAATGCTATTTACGCTTACCACACTAAGCACATTGACTCAAATTTTTTACATACTTTATGGTACTATATTAAACTTGTACCTTTATTCCTGTCTGCGAGTATGATGATTGGATACGGGGTGAAATATTTAACAAAAATCGTAGATAACTTAACCTTCTCACTTATTGTATCTAAAGGAATGGAGATCCTAGTTTGTGTTGTAATTGGATACATATTTCTAGAAGAAATTCCTAATTGGCGTACGGGGATAGGTATCACAATTATTTTAATTGGTTTTTGGATATTAAAAGGAAAATAAGAAAGAGCTGTAAAGTGACAAAAAAGTTATTTAATTTTAAAAACTCAACCAAGTATAACCCCGTTCTTATAACGGGTTCCGTTTTGTGAGGAAAAACCTGAAATAACAGGGTATTTAGCACCCAGAATAGCATAAATTCAACACACAAATTAGCACCGCTTATAGCGGTGTTTTTTCATAATAAAAATGATGAACTGAGTTTATAAGTTCTTCCTCTATTGCGCCCTATAATGAAAAGTGAGCGCCAATTCTTGTTCCAGAATAGCGCCCGATTGCTGAAGACTCGATATCAAGATAACTACATATTTTTTCAACTATAGCCTTCGATTCCCGCTATCAAATCAGTCAACTTTAAGCTTCGTCATTTTTTAAAAAGTTCTTCAAAATAAATAAGAACAATTCGAGTATTTTATCTTTGAAGAGGAACAAAACTTACCTTCACATCTTACAACACCTTCAATCTTCTAATATTTAAATAATAATTTCCTATTCTTTGAATATGGCTAGCATTCTTTCCATGTTAAATGCTTTCTTCTAAACGTACTTAGCAAAATTCCAATAAATATTGCATTAAGTAAAATTGGCTGTATTCCATAGCTTAAAAATGGCACTTGGACTGCCATAATTGGAACAAGACCGGTAATCATCCCTAGGTTATAGAGCAATTGAAATGCAAATAATGTAGAACTTCCAACTATAATGAGTTTACCGAATTCAGATTTAATTTCACTTATTATTCTCACAGCCCTATATAATAAAAATAGTAACGCGGACAATAATAGAAAAGATATTATATATCCTAGGCCATATATTATGGTCACAGCTGCCAGCTCTGTATGAGGTAGCACTATATCAGCCGGTATCCCTTGTGGAAGTAATGAAGCGTCTGATAATATTTTTTTTGCGACCGTCGTTCCGTAATGATCATACCTAGTAATTCTATCTATATAATGGGGTGCAAGAGGAATAAACATAATTCCTAGGACTGGAAGTATAATTAAAATGCCTACCGTTCTGTATCGTTTACTATATAGTAGCATTCCAATAACCATTACAAAGAGAGCTATCGTCATCGCTAAGTTGTGCACAGATATCATCATTAGAAATGAAAGCAGTAAGCATGATACAAGCTGTACCCATTGAATCCGGTTAATAGGCTTCGCTAAGTATCCTGCAACAGCTACTAAAAAGAAAGGAATCATCATTGTAGAGTCAAGGATTGGCTTCATAAAATACGGTCTACCATTGGTTGTACCAAACCAGCTAGTTAAAACCCCATATTTTTTATGTAAAACAAAGAATAACAAAAACGCAACAGCACCTATCAGTAAAGGCATTTTATATTTCTCCCACACCCGGTAATTAGAAAACATGATGAATACTGCAACTATCATTCCTATTCCAATTGAAATACTTTTATTTAACCAACTTAAATGAAACCCCGAATCTTCAAGTAGAAACAATAGCAAGTAACCCGCCAACAACAAGATAAGAAACACTCCAATTGTCACCCAATCGAACATTGGCTTATATAACTGATTAAATCGTTTGCCTACAGTTACTGGATTTCCCATTTCTTCTATTGCTTTTCTTTCCGCATCTTGCTTTGTGAATCCTTTCTCTTCCAGTTCTTTTATTTTCTTTTGAATATGGTATTGTAATTCTTTTTCTACAAGGTCTTTTGCTTCTTTAGAACTTATCCATTGGGTAACGGATTGAAGATAATGAAACTTACTCATACATTTCTTCCTCCGCTCCATAATTCTTGTAGCCTTTTGCTAAACTTTTTATTTGTGGATTCTTCTAATTCCTCCAGATATTTAAGCCCTTTTCTATTCAGTACATAGCGTTTTTCTTCGTATATCCAACGACTTAAAAGCAACTGTTTTTGTTCTAATTCGTGTAGATCCGTGTAAAGAACAGCTTCTGATTGATCATAATTTGTTATTCCTCTGGCACGCAATCCTTGTAGTAGTTCGGTTCCTGATTTTTCTTTTCTTAATAGTTGTAGGATGGACAGTCTAAAATTTTCACTATAGCTTTTTCTAATAGAGTCCATTTGCTTCTTTTCAAAAGTCAGTTCTTTTAACACCGTATTTTTCATTGATTTCCGCAAATTCTTCAATTTTTCTTCCATTGTTATTTTCCTCCCATTCTTTTTTTAGGAGTTGCTTTGCCTTACGCAATCTGGTTTTTATAGTATTTAAGTTAACGTTCAAAATTTCCTCAATTTCAACCAAGGAATGCTCTTCAAAATAATATAAATATACAACTTCACGATATTTAACAGGCAACAAAAGCACTGCTTCAGCAAGCATTTTATCCTCTTCTTTTCTAATAACTTCCTTCTCTATTACCTCTCTGCTAGTTCCTATAGCTAAATCGTTTGGATTATTTTCTAAAGATACGTGGCGGAAATGCCAGCTTCTCAAGTAATCTTTACAATGATTTATGGCAATACGCCATAACCATGTTTTCACAGAAGCTGACCCTTTGTATGTATGTAAAGATTGATAACACTTAATAAAAACTTCCTGCGTTAAATCCTGTGCAGCCTCTTTATTTCTCACATACGAATATGTCAAGTAAAGAAGTTCCTGACCATGCTTTTCCATTAAGTGAGTCATCACTTCATCTTCATTGTTGCATTCTGTCTTCAAATACAGTAAATCCACTTATTTCACCTCTTTTTCCTGTATATTAGACGATGCTCAATCTAAAAGAGTTTTATATTTTGACTAAATTCAACAGTTATGGATTTAATTCATTCGCATATTGCTTAATAACTTCCCACGACTAAGTTATACCAGTAGGCTGGTATTTATAAAAAGTTTTCCATATGAAAAATCCCCGCCAAAAGGGCGCTTATCCTCTTCTGAATAAGCGCCCTATTCTGGAATAAACTAAGGAGTATTTAATTAACTTTAATCCCGAGCTTAACTGATAATGTCATTTGTTCTTTATATTTTCCAGAGTCATTTATTGCAAGTAGTGATTCTCTCACCTCACGCTCAAAGAGCGCGACATTATCCCCAAGGAAACGCTTTGATCCAAAGGATGTTGAGTATAGATTTCCAAGTATTGAATCAATTGTCCAATTTACTTCGTAAATAGGTAGATGATGAACCTCTAGTTTAAAATTCGATTTCGAAATTACATCTTCATGACTCTCGGTAGGATGATTATATGTAGTCTTACCAGCTCTTCTTTCTTCTCCATACCAACGGCTAATTATTTCATTGAGCTGTTCTTGCCATGTTGTAAGTTTCTTATTAGGTTCATAGTTATCTATGATAGCAACCCCTCCACTAACTGCAACAATGTCAAATAATTCTTCAAGTACTTTAGGGCGATCCATCCAATGGAATGCTTTAGCTATTGTAACAAGCTCAAATTGTTCCTTGTGTTCTTTTTTGTATTTCTCCAATGATCCATTAAACCAATGTATATTACCCATTCTCAACGAATGATGAAGCCGTTGTGCTTCTTCTATCATTTCAAGTTCAGTGTCAACACCTACAATTTTGCTAAACCAATCTGAAAACCTTATTGTTAATTGTCCTGTACCACAACCCAAATCAAGTAGCTGTTGCTCTCCATTTAAAGAAAATCTATGAACTAAATATCTTATTAAAGAAGAAGGATACATAGGCCTATATTTAGAATAATAGTGAGCTGCACCTTTAAATAAATCTTCACCGTATTTCTCCAAAAAACTCACCTCGCCGCGACTTTTTAAATCAATGTTATTTCTTTATAGCCCTAGATTGTTGAAGATTGTGAGTCCTTTTATTATTACAGAATGTATAAGACCAACAATATTTTATTTGGCTACAGAACTCTCCAATCGAAAAGTGTATTTCTTCAAATGGTTAATCACTTTCAAAACTATCGTCTGAGACCAAAGTGTCATTTATTTGAGTAATAACAGTACCTTTAGGTAAATTTGAACATAAATTTTTAACCGTTGAATATTTCTCTTTATTAGAGTATAGATAGAATCCTGCACCATCATGAAAGATGGTAATAAAAGTTGTTTCTTCATCTAATTCAAAATTAGCAACTGAACTCTCTCTTGTTCTGCCCCATTCTGTAACAGTTTCCAGCTGAAAAAATAAATTTTCAGAATAGGATATTGCATAAAACTCATTTTGAGCAGGAAGCCAATAGGTCTCTTCTAATACAACTGATAGTGAACGTGCATCCATAATTTTCACCATAAAATACGGTGGATGATACCTAACATTTTTTAAAGCAGTCCAATAGGTTCTAGTTTCCTCCAAAAAACTAATTTTACAATCGATTTTTGATTCATGGAGTGTTTCCTGAAATTCTTTATAATCATCGTGATAATAAACAAAAGTAAGGTATAGTGGATACTTGTTTTGTGTTATTAAAAAATCCTGCAAATACTTTCTATTTCGTTCCACATAATCCCCTTCTGAACCTTCACTAATGAAATATGCAGCCTTTAAACTCCCTTTTACTTTTATATGATGACCTAATTCACCTAAAAATTTATCACTAACTTCTTCTTCTTGGATCCAAATTTCAGCCATAGGTTTCCTCCAATATTTTTCAAATTTATTTAAGAAAAATTCTTAAATAAGCAAAACGTTGAGAAATACGTTATTAAATAAGTCTTCCCTTTAAGTAGAAAACTTGGTTCAATTCTAGCTAAGAGCTAAGTGAAGAATCACGTTAGCATCAGGTGTTTTCAAGTACAAACTTTTATATTTTCTCAACAAAACACCAATAAACTCCTCTTCATCAGCAGTCTCCGAAATGTTCTTTTCAAACCCTTTTGGGAGAACCAATAGATAATGTCCCAGCAAACTAAACCAGAGCTCCTTGAAAAATTCAATCTCATTTCGACTAATTGTTTTGTGAATTATGCGAGATTTCTCAGGTTTTAAAATTTGATTATCCTTAATAACACTTATTGTTCTGTCAAACCAAAGCAAATAAATGCCACTATCTAAATCGCCATAAATGTCATTAGAAAGCTCGAATAGAAGAGAATTGCTTGGTTCTCTATTTTGAAACTGTTTTAACTCCTCTAGGTTGGCGGTCTTCTTCTCCTCGTCTGATAAACCGATAATATCCAACAAACCTTCCCAAGACCCTTCTTCCACTTCCTAACACCTCCATAACGTTTTCTCCATTCTAGAAAGTTACTCCATTCTCCAGCCCAATTGCTGCATATAATTTTGAACCACACCATGGATAAAAATCAATTCCTATACTTGAAGAACCACCATTTGTTAAGCAATTCCATACAATAATCAAATGATTGTGAGTTAGCAAGGACTTCGTGATTTAGCGATTGAAATGACAATATAAATACAAATACGGAAAATAACAACAACCTACGCATAAGAATACACCTCCATTATTAGGTTATATTATTTTTCCATTTTTTTATTGCATTAAACTGTCCAACTCTTGAATTAAGGAAGAGCTGAGGAATATTAATTTTCAACTCTCGCGCCCGTTAGTTGAACAAATCATAAATTTGCTGGTTGAAATTCAATTGAATTGGCTTGAAACATGTTATCTAGATATTCATAAACAATAACAATTTCACCAATATAACCAGCTGGAGAAATTCGACAATCAACCCTCACAATAAGTTTATTGTCTTTTACTTCGTATTTAGTAATACTGCCAAACGCTACATTATCAAATAAGTTTGTCGGTGGTATTTCTAAAGGGGCAATATCAACTGTATATACCTTTTCTCCCACACTAATTTCGGCTCTTTCAGTCGACAGCTTTGTTTTTACGTTTTTATATATAATTGCCAAAGGATTATCAACAAGAACATCAATCAATCCATTTGTATTTCTATATACGTAAACCTCTTCCTGTACCACACTAGTACCATAACCTTTCGTCAAGATTATAATTAACTCTTTCTTTTCATCTTTGTTGATGTCTTCGTAATACATCTCCGGGGCGTATGTAGGGTTAGTAACGTTCCTCCAAAAAGGTCTTGAGTAAACTTCCCCCTTGAAATTAATTTTGAAGTCTTGATATAAGCCGTTCATTTTTTTAGCATACAAGGTTATGTTATCTTTGCTTAACTCAGAAACAACATCATATCCCTCAATCGTAGAAGCTGCTTTATTAGGGGCAATCATAAGAACAAATGCCAATATAAAAATAATGTATTTTTTCATTAGTTGAACACCTCATTTTTAGTGTTCCCTAAGATAATTTCTTATTATGCTAATCAGACATGTTACTTTTAAGTACACTCTTTTCACAATTTTTATTTTTTTAGCTAAATATCAAATTAACTATCCCAGTGTTATTCAATTATCTGGCCCTAAAATACAAAATGAGCACCGATTCTTCTTCAAGAATGGCGCCCGATTGTTGAAGACTCGATTTCAAGAAAATTATACATTTCTTCAACTATACAAACTGGCCCTGGATGAGGTCTGATAAGAAAGAATCCACATCATCCCTAATCACAACCCCATGCCCTGTACAAAGGATACTTGGTCTAATCTCCCTAAGTTTCTTAAGCCCTTCCATAAACAACTCAAAATGGTGCTTTCTTCTCATCTCCTCGTTTTTTGCCCACTCCGAGATGAACTTTACATATTTATCCTTCATTTCTTTCCCATTGCCCGCAACTTTTTCATTTGGCAAAGGCTCACCAAAGAAACAAAGGTGGTCCCCACAAAACAAAACACCACTTTCTTGATGAAAAAGAGCAACAGAGCCTGGAGTATGATGACCTAGGAAGATACACTCCAACCCGTTGATAGCCGCACCATTATCAGGGAGCGTTCCTGTAAGAGTGGTTTTCAGATTTTCCGGCACCAGGCTGAGATCTTCACTATGAATATAACTTTTTATGTTTTCTAAAAAGGAAAGTCCACCGATGTGGTCTTTATGACCATGCGTAGCTATGAATGCGAAAATCTCGTCTTTATTTAGATTGATTTCTGTCAAGGAGGCTTCTAGGTAATCAAAGTGCTCCTCTTTACCCGAATCAATAAGTGTGTAGCCATTATCTCCCTTCACTAAATAACAGTTATTATAGGAATTCCACGATTCATCCCATAAGAGAAAGCCATACACATGATCCGATATTTTTTCAAAGTAGTATTTCAAAAAAATCCCCTCCCTGTTTACACTCCGGAAAACTCCTATTTCAACAAAGAATACATTTATCGCTCCAGTTACCTAAAGATGAATTTCATGGATTAATATTTTCATTAACTTATAACCTATCTAAAAGTCGGTCTATTTTCTTTGAAATTCTTATTGGTAATACGATTATATGAATTAAAAAACCCACTACAATTCCAATTAAAGGTGCGAAAAATCCAATAAAAAATGCTGCTACTATTGTTGGTACTATGTACCCCAAAAGTACTATCATTTTGTTTATCCCCCCCTTTTAATTTAGTGCATTCTTTATATTGATTGCTGCCATATTGTTTTAATACCAATTATTTCATATTCTAAAAATTCCTACAATAAGTTATTTTTCATCCTCGAAAAAAAAAAGAGCTCTAATCCTTGTTACAGGATTGCGCCTGATTGTTGAGGATGTTATAAACCCCTATATCTTATTTCTTTGATTATAAGTTCAACTATTTTATCTGGAGGTAGAGTTCCGTCAATCACTATATCTGAATTCGTTTTAATACTATTTTCCATTTCTAGATAAGCCACTCTTCCATATTGCAAATAAAATTTTACGTCATTATGAACATCGTTAATGTTGCTTTTTGTGTGATCTCTAAGTATTCGTCTGGCCATTGCAACGTCTAAAGGAGTATCTATATAGATAGTTAGGCCAATGTATTTTTTCATCTTTTCGTTCATATATGAAAACGGATAGTCTAGTAATATGTATGTAGGTACTTCGCTAGAGGATTTTATCCTCTCAATATCTGAAACCATTGGGTCTAAATTCCAAAGATTATAATCAGCTCCCTGATCCACCCATCGAACAATGTTATCTGGTGCGTTTTCAAAGTCATAATCATCAAAAAACAATTCTTTTGCATCATCTAATTCTAAACCCAACTTTTGGGTTATAGTAGTTTTTCCTCCACCTGAAACAGCTGCAATTGAAATTATCATTGGTTTAACACTCATATATATAAAGCTCCTTATTTATCACTTTTTTGTAATGAGAGAAATAATTCTCGCTTTCTTCTTTTGAAAAATCTATAAGAATGTTCAGCATATGGAATAACCACAAAATTTGTATTTAGGATTTTATCTTTTAATTTCCTATAGATGATTTGATTAGACTTAATAAATTCATCACTTAATTGGGTGCCTTCACCAGCCTCATTTGTTCCACAGTCTAAATATATGGATTCAATGAGAGTAAGATCACTATCATCAATAAGTTTTTCTATTTCCTCCTGATTGGACCAAAATGAAGAAGATAAGCAAATAATAGTACGGAATAAATGGGGATATTTACAGGCAGCGTAAATCGTGATTAATCCACCAAGTGATATCCCTGCCATCAAGCTATTATCGCTAATAGTGCGGTAATTACTATCAATGGTTGGTTTCAGTTCATGGACTATAAATTCGATATATTGCTTACCTTTTCCACCATAAGAATCCCTATTACCGGTTAACTTTCTTACAAATTCTCCACTCTCCCATGGACAATACTCATTTTTACGTTCGTCAACAACTTGGTCAATGGCGACTATAATTACATCGATCTCATTTTTTTCTGCATATTCTTCTAGACCTAACGAAACACCGCCAATTGCATCCTTATCTTGAAACACATTTTGACCATCGTGCATATATAAAACTGGATATCGCTTGCTTTCTGATTTTGAATAACTCTTAGGAAGATATACCCGAACAAATCTATTGTTCTTTAATATTGAACTAACCATCTTAAAACTTTCCAGTTCAATCACCCCTTTTCACCATATTTTACATAATCCTGTACGATTCTTAAACATGTTAAAAGCTTCTCTCTTTATAATTAAGTACGGCTTTCTATTGCTTTAGGTATTCCTCATAAAGCAAATTCATAGCTTCCATTATTTTGTTGTCAGCAGCCTGATTTGTAAATCTATTAGGTAAATTAATAGCCCCTACTGCAAAAATGAAAGGGTCTTCATTGAAGTCACCGATTATGCCAATATCAATCACAACATTGTCTAAGCCACCTGTCATATGATTTAGATGGTGTGTTGGAATGTGGTTTATATCTCCTTTTTGTCTAATCAGTCCATTAATGATTGGTGTCCAAAGGAGAGGTTGTGTTTTGTAGCCTTGAAAGATATGTATCATTATTTCAAGCATTTGGTTTAGTTGACCCTTGTTTTCAACATCTCTTGGGTTTTCAGCAATACTTATTGTCGGAAAATAAGATTGGATAGAATTGTTTAACTCTTCCCATCCACCACAATAATTTACAATACATTTAGCAACATAGCTATCATGGCAAGCAATCATTACTTCAACCGCCTCCCTTAAAGGAAGTGATTTTCTATTATGTAGATGAGGATAAAGTTCCTTGCTATCTTCTTCTGGATTAAATGAAATCTTATTAACTAGGTCTTCCCAATTATATGTATTTTCCTCTACCCATTTTGCTACACAAAATGCTATTGCTACTTTTGCTGCTGATGCAAGGGGGACTGTGAGTTCACTATTTAAAGCAGTATCATATCTTTGTTCTTTGCTGGAAAATAATATGATACCTATTTCTCCGTTATCTATTTCTTTAAGTTTATCAATAATTTTATTCAAGCATATTCACCTTACCTAATTCTTTGGCATAAGAATCTATTAGTTCAATCCATTTATGTCCATGAGGGTACTGTATTTTCAAGGCTTTTTTTAACCAATCACGGTTGCTAACATTTAATTTAGGTAATATATTTCCTAAATCAATAACGTCTTTCTCTCTAATGACAGAACTTCCACCTTTATAAAGAAGTTGTATTTCTGGTTTTAAAAATGGTATTCCGGATAAAGATTCTAACCCAATATCTTCAATAGGCATTCTTATTGTGTTGTTTCGTTTGTAGATCCAATTCTTCTCCTCTATATCCAATAACATTACTTGGAAAGCCCATGTTGATTCATCTTTTTTCTTTACCCAGATATTATCAAAATGAGAGTCTAGCAATTGATTCTTGTTCCAGGGTATTAACTGACCTTTAAATGCTATAAACATTTCCCAATCTCTACCCAGATGTCTTTGTAAAATTAAGTGGTCTGGTCTTAATATAACAATGTCAATATCCTCGTGAGCCCTTGTGATTTTTTGTAAATAAATATCTAAAGCCCACCCACCAGCAATCCACCATTGGATAGGAATTATGCTGAAGATACTTTGAATTTCAGTAATAGAAAGAGGTTTCCAGACTTCTTCATTTTCTCCCAACTTTTCACCCCATTTTTATTTTCGATCTATCCGTCACAGACTTTTATCTTAGTACCAATTTATAATATATAAATTCCTACAATAAGCTATTTTTCATCCAGTCTCATAAAAATGAGCGCTAATCCTGATTAATGTATTGAGTTATTGATTAATAAAGATACTCTCTCCATTCACTCCAAGCTTTCATATAGCTACTTAAGTCCTGAGGGTGTACTTTAATGCATACACCAATACGGGTATAAAGTTGAAAAATCACTTCATCTATAAGGCGTTCTTCAGTGAAGGGTGTATTATCTTTCCATATTGCGAATATTGGCAACAGCGTTTCTAAATTAAGGCTATCTGGAGATGAGCAGAATGCATACGTAAAATCATAAATCCTTGGACCAATTAAAGGTGACGGATCTATAACCCCGACTAGTTTGTTTGAATTATAGACGAAATTGTGGACCCCTGTATCTCCGTGAAGATAATATCTTTCTTCTTTATTATGAAAATCTCTAAGTTTCTCTACTAACTCTTTGACTTTTCTATGGTCTTCATTAGGTAGATGGTTTCCTATGCTTTCATAAGCAAGCTGAAAACTAATATTGTTAAAATCTGACCAGGTACTTCTATGTATGCCATTAACCCTTCCCCATGATGTATCATTATTTATCTTGTTGTATTTAGTAAATAATTCTCGAATTAAAATGGTCATCCACTCTAATTTAGAACCACGATTATTGTGAGTTTCTCCGGGGATATATGTATAAGCTATGTAGTTATCATTTTCATCCGCATAAATAACATCAGGTATTACACTTATTTCTTTGTACGCCAGCAGGAAATCTTTAGTTGAACTTATTATTTTCGAATCATCTATTTTGATAACATAGGTAGGGTTTTTATCTACTAAAAGAGTATATAAGACTCCATTGGTAGTACCACTATTCATGCGTTTTAACTCTATTTCAGCATTCCTTAACAATCCTTTACTTTCTAAAACATCAATGATTTTATCATTTTCTTTCATACAGCAGCTCCAATAGATTAATTAAACTTAACTACATTTATTTTTAAACTACCGCTCCCTGATAGTGGGAGAATCAACTTTTAAATCCTTTCCATTCCTTTGCTAAGATTGAATAAATGATATGATCTACATAACGGTCATATAGCCATTCTGCTTCTCTTAATTTTCCTTCCTCTACAAAACCTACCCTTTCAGCTAATAATCGACTCTTTTTGTTTTCAACTGCTATACTAACCTCAATTCTATTTAACCCAAGTTCTCTAAATCCGTAATCAACAATTGCATTTAATGCTTTTGTCATTATGCCCTTCCCTTGAAAACCTTCTCCTAGCCAATACCCAATTATACCAATCTTATTTCCTTTGTTTATTTCATTAAAGCCAATAGTTCCTGCAATTTGACCTTTATAAATTATTGCTACTGACTTTGGATAACCCCCATTTTCCACTAATGCACTTAATCGTGCTTTAATGGTTTCGATAGTATCCTCTACCGTTTCAACGTAATCAAGCCACCCAAGCCATTCCTTTAAATAAGGCTTTGAACAAATAATTAAGTTAAAAAACTCTTCAGCATCACCTACATTGAACAACCTCAGTGATGTTTCGTCATCCAACCTATGTATAAACATATCTCCACCAAGCCTTTACTTAGATATTGGTACCACTCTTTTTTCAAAATACCTGTACTATTCTTATATAAAGAGAAAGAGCAATCCATTGTGCTACAATCGCTTACAGTTTGCTGAAGAAAAAAACTAAATTTCCTCTTTCAATAACTCTGTTAACCCATATGGGTAAAGCACCTTTTTCCCAGAAAAAATTTCTTCTTTAGAAATCCATTTAGCATAAGTAATTTTATTTCCTTCAGATACTGTAAAATATTCTTGCTGATATAAATTCCTATCTTTAAAATCCACTAAGTATATCTGTGTTATTTCGTGTCCTACCACTTCGTCAATTTTAAATATATTTTCTATGCAGGAAATATATCCTTTGACTACAACATCAACGCCTAATTCCTCAGTAAACTCTCTCACCAATGTCTCATTTGACCTTTCGCCGAATTCGATTGTACCGCCTATGGGACGGTAATAAGAACCTATTCCTTTTGAATGCTTTCCTTCCTGTTCTTCCAAAAGGATATAGTTGTCCTTCACAATTATTCCTAGTGTATTTGCTCTTGGATACATCAATGAACCTCCCCTGAAAATAATGCTATCTAGTAGTTTCTAATGAGAGTATAAAAATCTTTTCTTCTCATACCTGCCTGTTTGCTTGATTCCAATTATTTCATAATCTAAAAATTCCTTCAATAAGATATTTTCTTTGGCCAAAAAAAACGAGCGCTGATTCCTGTTACAGGAAAGCGCCCTTTAATTGAAATAATAGTTACCAAAAAATCAACCTATAGGCATTGTTCTAATTGTTGGTTAAACCTACTAAAAAGTAAGTGTTATATCATTCATGTCCTCTATTAAACCTTTTTTAGGTTCATAAATATATACTTTTGGGTTTTCTACAGGTTTTACTGCCGGTTCATTGGGATTGAATAGAATAAGATTACTTCCAATAGACCTACTTGAGGAGTATATAATTCCTTTAAACCCGGCTTGTCTTGCACAATCAGCTATAAATGTAGTTAGGAAATATTGTGGTCTCCATTTACTTGATCTATCTACTACTTTATCGAATATATAACGTGAAGCTAGAAGGGCCTGAATCACTTCGTTTTCTGAGTAACCTAAACCTGACCACTCATGCCTTAAATCTAAAATCCCTGTTAACTCCCTTTTCTGAGAGTACTTCTGTATCCAAATAAGAGAAGAAATATCTGGATTATCAAGTGTTTCAATCATTGCGAGTTCATCGGTTTCTGCTAGATACAAAACGCTTTGTCCCTGGTGATGAAACCTTCCACCTGAGGATAATCCAACCTGAGGTGCAGTCATATCTGTTTGTTCAAACACCTTAGACTGGGAAACAAGTCTAGCCCTTGCCCACATCTTGTGTTTTACTTTTATTGAATCTAGATTGCTATTTGTTATCTCCTTGTATATTTTCTTTCCCATCGGATGTGCAAGCGCCAAGGATGGGTATTTTTCTATATGTGAACGAAAATTGTCTAGTTTATCAGCAAATCGAGTAATTATATATTGATATTTTCTTTCTTCTGCCAAAACAGCAACATCCTCTGTGCCTGCCACATCAAATTGTTCAAAACCAGATTTACCACAATTAGGACAAATTAGGTGTGCAGCAATATCCACCCGGTAATGTTCTGGACATTTAACGCTTTCAAGAATTTCATCGATGGTAGTTTCGTTTCCAGCTATCCAAATATAATCACCACCATCATAAGGCTGACAAGTTATACAATATTTTAATTCTTGTTGTGCTTTATCTTTATATTTCTCTGCTGTCTTATTAAGTTTAGGCAAATAATCTTGATATTCCATTTCTATCTCCTTTTAACGATGTTTATTAGAAAAAATTCACCCACATGCTTCAATTAATTTCTTAACAAGAGTAATTATCCAGTAATTTCTAAATCTCTTCAACACTCTAATTCATTAAGGTGCCCTCAAAAAATGAGCGCTTATCCTTGTTCTAGGACCGCGCCAGATTTTTAAGTAAATATAATTCTCGATATTTACTTATGTATCACTCGGTTTTATTGACTGTAGTAATCAATTTCCTGTTCTTTTCGTAGCTTTATTCCATTAGTTTCCTCTCTGGTTGATAGGAAATGTTCTACCTCTTCAATATTTGATGAACTAAAAACTAATTGCTCTGAATCAAAAATAACAAATGCTGGATAATCGTCAAATTCAAGTGTTTCTATATATTTATAAGTCTTATAATTATCCACTGGCATTAACCAAAGATAAGTACCAAAATAAAGTGTATCTAAACTGTCGTTACTTAATAATTTATTAAAGTCTAAATTATAATAATCTTGCACTTCTTGTACGTCTATAAACTCTTTATCTATTTCTGGAACTGCATAAAGCATATAAAAATCAGGATCTTTAGAAACTAAGTTCTCCAAAAGCTCTTTCTCCGATTTAGAATCGCAACCAGTTATTACTAACAACAAAAACAATACTGTTATTATTAATCTCAAATAAAGTGCCTCCTAATAACTCGCTAAACGGAGCCAATAGTTTATATACATTATTTCATAATATTACCAAAAAATATATAGATTTCTTAAAGACATTGTTCAACAATCTGGCCCGTTTGTTGAATAAGCCATTTAAGTTTACAAATGTACAGACTAATGAACTAAATGAAGTTAAACTATGCCGTCCATTAAAAAACAGGTCTAATCCATCAAAGGATCAAACCTGTTTTTTTGATATGTTTCAATCAGTCCCGTTTCGCTTTGGAACGGACTTCTAGTAGTTTGTTTTTGAGGTCGTTTTCCATTTGGACGAGTTCTAGTTCTACTTGATGGCGTTTTTCTCGTCCTTCTTGTTGAATTTGTAAGGTTTCTTCTAGTGTTTCGATTAGGTTTTCTTGTGTTTTCTTCAGCGTTTCGATGTCGACAAGACCTCGTTCGTTTTCACGTGCTGCCGAAATCGTGTTTTGTTTAAGCATTTCTGAGTTTCGCAATAACAGTTCATTGGTAGTCTCAGAAACATTTTTCTGTGTATCCACTGCCTTTTGTTGATTGTATAAGGAAACTGCAATAACCAGTTGGTTCTTCCATAGTGGAATTGCTGTAAGAATGGAAGATTGAATTCGTTCCACCAGAGTCTGGTTCGTATGCTGAATCATCCTTATTTGGGGTGCCATTTGCAGGGTGATTTGACGGCTGATTTTCAGGTCATGGGTACGCTTTTGAAGGCGGTCTGCAAACTGCATCATATCACTAACGGCCTGTACATCCATTTGATTATTCGTTTGCCTTGCTTTTTGTTCTAGCTCTGGAATGATGGTTGCTTGAATTTCATCAAATTTATGTTCCGCTGCTGCGATATAGATATTTAATGCCTGGAAGTAATCTTTATTTTTGTCGTATAAAGATTCAAGCATGATATTGTCACGCTGTAACACTTTTTTAAAGCTTTCCAGTTGATCAGAAATTTTATCGATTTCAAAACCAATTTTACGGTATTTTGCAAAAAGTTGTTGTACTGAATTATTGACACTTCCAAAAAATTTACCAAAGAAACTTTTTTTCTGAGGTTCCAGTTCTCCAGGTTTCACTTCTTTGATTTTTTTCATTAATTCAGAAACCACTTCTCCTACAGGGCCTGCGTCCTTTGCCTGAACATGGGACAATATGGAATTAGAAAAAGTGGACAGTTCGTTTTGAGCCGTAACACCGTAGGATGATATAGCGTGTTGATCATTTGGATCAATTTGTTTTGCAATATCGATGGCTTTCGCTTTGTACTCTTCAGAAAGGGTATCCATTACTTTTTCTTTCTTTGGTTCTGATTGAACCTCATTTGGATCTTGCGTCACCATTTCATTTTCCATTTTCGGCGTCGCGAATGGATTGCTTAATAAGTCATTCAGTGTATCTTCTTTTACTTGGTTTTTTACCCGGTCATTGTTTTTCATTGTCACTCACCCCATAAGCTACTTCTTCTCAATTATTCTTTTATCTGTATCAAGCTGTTGATAATTCATTAGTTTAATTTCTGTCGTAAGATTATTCATATCCCCTGACAGCACTGCCATCATCTCTTTTTCCATATTGCGTTCTAATTGTTTTAAAGCACTTTCTGTTTCTCGAAGCGCTTGAGAAACTTCATGAGTCCGCACTGGTTGATTTAATAGGTGCACATATTTTTCAGTAATGATAGCAGAGGAATCGAGATGATGGTGAAAGAAATTTTGAGCTGTACGATACCGTACCGGTTCCTTTTCCACCATTTTAATGATCTTTGTCGAGATCTTTGATAATTTTGTTATCGTTTGATAAACAAAAATCGAGCGCACGCGAAACCTTGAACTATTAATCTTCTTTGCTTTTTCTTTCGCTTCCTTTAATTGAGCAGTAACATATTTTTTCTCTTTTCGTTCTATCTTTTCCAAGTCGTTATTAGGTAGCAATTTTCTCTTCAATGCCCAATAGCTTCCAAGAAAGCCACCAAAAGCGCCAAGGATACCAAGTTGAATTTGATTACCTGTTAAAAGGAATACTATTAAAAAACCGATGGCAGCTAAATTAAACGATAGTATGATAATAAAACTTTGCAGTAAAAACCGTTTCATAACTTCACTCCTCACCTTTTTAAAGGCTTAAGATAAACTATACCTTTCTTACGTAATCAACAAGAGAAAGGTTTCAATTATTTATAGTTTTATTATAAGGGATAGAAGTCGGAATACGAAATACTTTATGTATCAGCCAATAGAATAAATGAAAATAGCCCTTGATTATGTTGATATCAAGGGCATTAAAGTATATTAAATTCCTATGGAAACGTATTTCACTTCCAAATATTCTTCCATTCCGTGATGTCCGCCTTCTCTCCCGATACCACTTTCTTTCAAACCGCCAAATGGGGCCTGAGCCACAGATGGTGCCCCATCATTAACACCAATAATGCCATAATCCAGTCCTTCTGTAACTCGATAAATTCTTGACATTTTCTCCGTGAATACATACGCTGCCAATCCGTACGGAGAATTATTAGCCCTCTTGATTGCCTCTTCTTCCTCTTTGAATGTGGTGATTGGGGCAAGAGGACCAAATGTTTCTTCATTCATGCAAAGCATTTCATCTGTTACACCCGTGATTACTGTCGGTTCCATAAACGTTTTATCCTTCACTTCACCTCCAAAAGCAACAGCTGCACCTTTCTCTTTGGCATCACTTAAATGCTCTTTCACTTTTTCTAATGCATCTTCATCAATCAGTGGTCCAAGATCCACTCCGCGCTCCATCCCGTTTCCAACTTTAAGTTTAGAAACCTCTTTGACGAAAAGTGAAGTGAATTCTTCAGCCACACTCTCCTGCACATATATTCTATTGGCACAAATACATGTCTGGCCGGCATTTCGAAATTTGGACTGAACAAGTCCTTTCGCTGCTTTCTCAAGGTCAGCATCCTCAAATATGATAAACGGAGCATGCCCGCCAAGCTCTAATGATAGTTTCTTGACTGTATGGGATGCTTGTTCCATTAATTTCTTACCAATTTCCGTAGATCCTGTAAAGGTAAGCTTTTTCACATTTTTATGTTTCATTAATGACTCGCCAATAACGGAAGATTTTCCGGTGATGACTTGCAGAACACCTTTAGGTACCCCTGCTTCGTCTGCATATTTTGCCAGGAGTAAGGCAGTCAGTGGAGTCTGTCCGGCGGGTTTAACGATTACCGTACATCCTGCAGCTAGGGCTGGAGCAACTTTCCTTGTAATCATTGCGGCTGGGAAATTCCATGGCGTAATGGCTGCAACAACACCAACCGGCTGCTTTTGGATCAGTACTCTTTTGTCCTTGGAGGAAGATGGAATGGTCTCTCCGTAGATTCTCTTGCCTTCCTCTTTATACCAATCTACAAAACTATTCGCATAGCCAACCTCTCCCAATGCTTCTCGGAACGGCTTGCCTTGCTCCTTTGTAAGAGTTTCTGCAATAAGCTTTTTATTTTCCTCCAATAAAAGGAACCATTTATTTAAAATATCTGCACGCTCATATGCCGTATAGTTCCTCCATGTTTGAAACGCTTCTTCTGCATGTTGGACCACTTTTTCCAGCTGGTCCTCGGAAATGCTTGGTACCGTACCGATCACTTCTCCTGTTGCTGGATTTGTCACTTCAATTACTTCTTCTGTATTCACCCATTCACCGTTTATGTACATCGAATATTTTTCCATTGTGTTCCCTCCATTTAAAAAGTTTTCAGGACATTCTCTTTAATATATTCACTCTTTATGGGACATTCCCTTTATTGAATACAAAAAAACACCAGTTAAGGTGTTTTTTGTTCGGCAACTGCAACTGGGTGGCGAAATAGTCTTAAACCATATATCAAAATTAACGTCAAAGAGAGCATTCCAAAAACGATTGCCATCATTTGAAGTCCTATCGTATCAAGGAACAACCCAGTTCCAAGAAGAACTACCTGGAATAACACGCGATCAAGCATATTTCGGAATGAGAAAAAGCGCCCGTGGTACTCTTTCGGTATTTTCGTTTGAAAAATGGTTGCTGCAATCGGGAAGAAACACCCAACCGCCAAGCCGAATAAACCAAAAGAGAATAATGTCATCCATTTAATGTCTGCAAAATACAAACTCAAATGGGAAATGGCTATTAATGTTACAAATAAAAACATTAGCGGAACCATATTGTTATCGTTAGATATACGTTTTACGGCAAATGCTCCAATCATGAAGCAGACACCTTCAATCGTGTAAATCCAGCTTTTAATCGCTTGATCATCTTGAATTTCACTGATGTTAATGACCATCAGGTTGAAGCCCCCAATGAATAGAAATGGGATAAACGTAAGAATCAATACGGTAAGAGCAATCGGCGTTTCCTTTAATACCGGCAGGACCTCTTTGAAGTCTCCGGATTTTTTGTTTTTGCCATCTAGTTCATTGTTATGATTTGGTTCTTCAAAGTTCAATAAAAAAGTAAGTAAGAATAAAATTCCATAAGCAACCATGGATGCCATATACAATGAAGATAAACTCATGATCACAAGCATGGCTCCTGCAAGTGCTGTCCCTGCAATTCTAGATACAGTGGATACATTCATATGTACCCCGTTCATTTCTAATAAATCTTTGTCTTTTACAATCAAAGGAATGGATGATTGCAACGCCGGAAAATAAAATGCAGCAGACAACTGAATGGCAATCATGAAGATAATCATGAAAAGAATAGATTGATATTCAATCGCTAGAAACATAAATACTACACTGATCATCCGACCGAATCCTGAAATTAACATTACTCGCTTTTTACTTGTTGAGTCGATGATTTTACCGGCTAACGGTCCTACCATCACACCTGCAAGGAGGCCTGCAAATAGAATAAGAGACTTGGCAAAATCTGAAGGCACCAATGCCTGCATAAACTCTAAGTTTCCTATAATACCAGTCCATAACCCTAAACCTGCAATAAATTCACCTATTAAAATAATCCATACATTCCGGTTTTTCCACATGATAGTTTCTCCGATCACTTGTGTTGTTGTAAGAAAACTATACCATGGAATGAATTAATTCGCCACTCGAAATTTCTTTTTATAAGCTTTCACTTTAGTCCTCATTCCGGCGATGAGGACTTCCCTTCTCCTTTCTCCTTGTCACTAAGGTCTTCATCACGCTGATGAGGACCTCTCTCCTTCTTTTTTCTAGTAACTGAGGTCTTCATACAATCCATTAGGCCCCCGTCCTTCGGAAAAGCGGAGAGTCTGAAAAAGAAAGCAATAAAAAATTGGCATAGGGAGTCCCTTTGCCAATTTTTTAATGGATTATTTCTTCTCTTCATATTTCTTAACAGTACCATCCTCAAACGTTACTTCAAGTTCAAATTCTTTGTAGTCATCTTTTAATTCGAATATTTCCAACACCTGCGTCATTACTTCTTGCTGATCTGCGTTGCTGTCGAATTTCAATTGTTCCAATCGAGGAGAAAGCTCCGTATATGCCTCGTCACCTTTAAGAGAAACTTCATTAACATTGTCCTCAATCTCTGCTTCTCCATTACCTTCTGCTTCATACTCAGCCTCATATTTCACTCTGTTTTCGTACTCCACTTCTAGGTCAAACTTGGTAAACTTATGACCAGTGGTACTTTGTTCGTTTTCTACATCTGTTGTTGTCCCCTCATTTTGAGGAGCATTTTCCGGAGGAGCAGATAAATTATCATTATCCGTTCCACAACCTACCGCTAATCCCGTAGTTAAGGTCATTACAATAGCTGTCATAATCCATTTATTCATATAAATCATCTCCTTAATAATTAGTAAGAGTATTTTTTCCTATTGGAAATTATTTACCCTCAATTATGAAAAGAATTCATTTTCTTGTTATGTACAACTTTTAAATACATCCCACTCAAAAATAGTAACCAAGAAGCACCCATTGCAAATCCGCCCAATACATCCAGTGGGTAGTGAACTCCTAAGTAAACTCTGCTAAATCCTATTAGTCCTATCAGAACATAACAAACAGCCATCAGTGTATTTCTTAGCCAGCTTTGCTTAATTATTAGGTAACACAAGAATGCAATAGCCCCGAAGAATGCCATGGAATTCATCGAGTGTCCACTAGGGTAACTATAAAATCCTGCCTCTACTACATGATCCAAGCTTGGTCTGTCTCTTGAAAAAATTGTTTTTAACAATGTATTTAGAAATCGCACGCCTATAAGATTAGCCCAAAGAAATAATGCCAAATACCAGTTCCGTTTGAATAGAATGAAGATTGTCAAGACAACAAGTGCCGGGTAGAAAAACAGCTTTGACCCTATATAGGATAAAAAGATAAAAAAACCATCAATTTCACCTATTCTATAAAGGCTTTCACCAATCATCCTGTCCCATGTTTCAGTTACTTCTACATTAATCAATAATGCTACAATGAGAAATACCAAAAAAAGAATACCGCTTGCTTTAAACATGGTGTTTGTTTTTATGTACACATTCATGATGTCACTCCCAACGAAAAAAAGGCTAACTCCCTGTATCTTAGAGTTAGCCTTAATCCTTGTTTTATAAGCTTTTTAACAGTAATTTTTTTAATAGTGGAAAGAGCACGTCTGGTAACTCTTCAATATCTGGAACTAAAATACTATACTTGCCATACATATTTTGAATGGTTTTCACTTGTCCTTCATCAATTTCACCGTTAGCTAAGAATACGTTGATTACTTCAAGTCCATTTTTTCGTGCTTCCATAACGGCTTGATGTGTATCTACTATCCCGTTCTTTTCGTAGTCCATCGCTGCAGGTTCCCCGTCGGAGAATACGAGTAGAAATTTTTGTTTTTCACTGCGGTGTACAAGTCTTTTAGTCATATGTCTGATCGCATAACCATCCCTGTTATCTTCTTCAGGTTCAAGCTGAAGAATCTCTGGCCCAGCAGCAGGTCTGAGACTTGAGTTGAAATCTATCACAGTTTTAAAATAGTTCGGTTGGCTTGTCTTTGTTGCATCATTGGTATCTTCCCAGAATCCTACCACTTCGTGAGGAACAAATACAGATTTTAACGCTTCATGAAAAAGAGTGATTCCATATTTGGTCTGTTCCATTTTATCAAACATGGACGCCGAGCAATCAACCAATAGGGAAAAAACAGCATCGATTTCGATAGATGGATTATCCTTTTTATAAAATACTCTTGGGTTTTCTTCTGTAAACCAAGGTAAAAGCTTTTTACTTAATCTGCCGAATGGAAGATCACTTCTTGGCATGATTTTTTTGTGCTCCAATGTTTTTTGAATTAACTGTTTTAATTTCTTTTGATAAGAGGAGACAAACAGCTTATATTCGTCATATCCAGCATAATGTTCTGCTGATATATTCTCAGGCTTTAAGAAGACAGGATAGGCGTATTTGTTCTCTTTCCCAAACTCCGCGCCGCTTCCCCCTTCTTTTTTTGTATCATTTAAAACATCCAACGCTTCAAGCTTGGAATAATCATTTTTATTTGTCTGTTGACTCTCGCCTTGGACAAAGCCCATTGCCTGGTCTCCATCTTCCCCTTCTCGTACGCCTTCCCCCATTAGATCGGTTTTTGTACCTTGTTCCATATCAAATTGAAGGAAGCTTTTATTGTTGCTTTCTGATTCACGGTGCCAAGTTGGGAGCTTGTCTTCATGAACGTCTTCTTCGTCGTCTTCATTATCCTTTTGTTTTATATCGTCATTTTTCAGTTCGCTTTTTCTTTTCATCTCATCGAAGGTTGGAGTTTCGTCTTCTTCGGGCGTATCTGAAAAGTCCGGCAGGAAAAAATACGTATTAAGCATATCTTTCTCTAAGAGATCTTCTAGTACTTCTACGATGGTTGTAACACTTCGAAAAATATCTTTCGTAGTTTTTGCTTCATAAGATTTAGCAATTTCGTCCCGAAGGAATGGGAGTGCAAGGTCTAACTCCTCATTTAATGAAGGTACATCCTCCAAAGGATTATCTGTGGTCAATAGTAGATACAACAGATTGTAAAGCGCATCTGTCATAATATTTCTTTCTATATTGACTGTAAGTTGGCTTCTGAAATATTTGCGATACTCCACTCTTCTCACCATAAAAGTTGTAGTGGTGCCTGGCCGCTCTCGTTTGCAAAGTTCCTCAAGTCTTATGTCTTCCATCAGGATGAACAGTTGTCTGCTTAAGCTAGATAAGTGTGTTCTTTTCATAAAAGCAAAAAGTTGTTTAATCACTTTATAGTCTGTATGCACAACAGATCCGACGCTACGCAAATACACATCGCTTTTCATACCATGAAGTTTTTCGAAAGTAGGATGGTTATCCCAGAATAAACTGATATACATCTTATTCATATATGGGTCATAGTAGGACTTGAACGCATATTCCACTTCAAGGTCTTTCTTTTTAGAAAGGGAAGTCGCTAAGTCCGATAGCTCCATAAATAGAAAGGAATCAATTTTTTTATCATTAAAAACGATAGGTCTCAAGTTAATCTCCTCATTCAAACAAAGTTTGTGCGATGTTTAAGATAGCCGCTTTTTCTCTATCATCTTCCAACTTTTCTATAATACCGCGCTTAATCGCTCTAAGCGGTGGCAAGTAAACACTAAGATCACATGTGTCTAATAGGGCGCGCACAGATGCAGCCTCTTCGGATAGATTTCCGTTTTCAACTAAAGCTATAAGGTCAGAAGATAAAGTTACATATTTACTAAGCAGTTTTTCGTCTTCCAATTTGGATTGATTTTTCAGGACTTGAAGTAAAACCTCTCCCTGCACATATGGCACATCGATGACAACAAATCGATTTTTCAGTGCTTCATTTAATGGTACCGTTCCCACATACCCTTCATTGATGGCAGCAATCACACCAAAGTCCTGATTTGCTCTCACTACTTCACCTGTAAAAGGATTCGTAATGGTTTTACGGTAGTCTAGTACACCGTTTAGAATTGGCAAGGTTTCAGGTTTTGCCATGTTTATTTCATCTATATATAGAAGGTTTCCTTGTTTCATTGCATTAATAACTGGACCTGGTACAAATTCTATCGTCGCTTTTCCATCATTATTGTGAATCGTTTTAAAGCCAAGTAATGCCTCAGCATCTAAGTCTACGGAGCAGTTAATACTATGCATCGGCTGATGAAAAATAGAAGATAACGTTTCTGCCAACTTCGTTTTTCCTGAGCCGGTTGGCCCTTTTAATAGGACGTTCTTCCCCATAGATAAAGCAATAATACAATCAAACAAAACATCATCGTCTGCTGATGTATATCCTGCCGACCCAATAAGGGAGCTGGTACCTTCTTTTTCTTTATTTCTTTTTATCTTTTCTTGAATAGCTGTAGGTAATTGATCTATAGCAAACATCTTTCAGTCTCCTTTTATCTTATTCCATGTAGTATCCCACAATATGGGCGTAGATATCGTTTTATTGAAAAAGGCTGCTGACAATAGATTGTCAACAGCCTAGTACATTATATCAACTATTTTGTTTTACTTGAAGTAAAAAGAGTTACTTTACTTAATGCTGTCCACTTCTTGAACTACTTTGTTCTTTCCGGAAACAATCCAGCCACCAACAGCGATTCCAATCAAGACGATCCAGAACATCGCTTTAAAGAGCGGACTGTGTGGGAAGTGGTATGGAAGCACGCCAACACTTGGGTGTGCCAATGTGTACATAGCAAGTTTGAAACCTACCCAACCAACAATTAAAAATGCGGCTGTTTCCAAACTTGGTCTTTCTTTTAACAGTTTCACGAAAAGCGTAGCAGCAAAACGCATGATAACTACCCCGATAAATCCACCAAGGAAAATGATGATGAATTGTCCTCCATCTATTCCTCCTATTTGAGGCAGATTAGTTTTTGGCAACGTCATGGCCAATGCAAAAGCCGCTAAAATAGAGTCCACTGCAAACGCAATGTCTGCAACTTCTACTTTGAAAACTGTCATCCAAAAACCGGACTGTTTTTTGGGCTTGTCAACGGTCGCAGCATGTTCCACTTTCGCCACTGCAAACCTTCGCCATATATGGTTAAGTGCGATAAACAGCAAGTAAGCAGCTCCAATCGCCTGTACTTGCCAAATAGTTACTAGGTATGAAATTGCAAATAAAGATCCAAGCCTGAAGACGAGTGCCCCTGCCAGACCGTAAAATAAAGCCTTTTTACGTGCCTCTTCCGGTAGGTGCTTAACCATAATTGCTAGTACTAGTGCGTTGTCAGCCGCTAAAATACCTTCAAGTGCAATCAAGACAAGAAGAACCCAGCCGTATTCCAATAATAATGATAATTCCATGGTTTCCTCTCCTTTTTACATAACAAAAGCCTTTCCTAGAAACAGGTAAAGGCTTTTATGAACACATAAAAGACCTTTACCTAGAACTGTCCAATTTCCAGTTTAGGCAAAGGTCTTGCTAACAACATCAAGGTTGCCGATAAAGCCGGTGCTGAATATATCAGTCACGTCATGACGGCAATATCGTTCTCATAGCTACTCCCCTTTGATTGGGCTTGTGCATATGTAGTTTTAATATAAACCTATTCTAGTAGCTTTATAGAAATGTGTCAACAAAATATTTCATCCACCTCTTGAAGCTTTAGGACATTCATTGTCGTAAATTTCAAATAGTTTATTTCTACACTCTAAATAAATGTTTTATGATATAATCCATACCATTATTACATAATTACTTCAACTAAAAGGTCGTGGCATTGTTATGCATCAGGTATTTTCCTATAAAGATCGTCTTCAGCTTTTCATTAAAATTGTCGTTCCCATTCTTATCACCCAACTCGGTTTATTTTCCATGAATCTCTTTGACATCATGATGACCGGAAACGTAGGGGCAAGCGACTTAGCCGGTGTGGCAATCGGTTCTGGACTTTGGGTCCCAGTCTACACTGGTCTGAGTGGAATACTACTCTCCATTACTCCTATCGTGGCACAATTGGTTGGCGCGAAAAAAACGGAAGGTGTCCCGTTTTCAATCACACAAGGCGTGTATGTCGCATTTGCCATGAGTATACTTGTTATCTTAATGGGTGCTTTGTTGATTAACCCGATACTTTCTGGAATGAATTTGGAAGAGGGAGTTAGACATGTAGCTAAGTATTACTTGGTTGCACTTGGATTTGGAATTATTCCATTGTTTGTCTACACCGTAATTCGATGTTTTATTGATGCGTTAGGACATACAAGAACTTCTATGATCATCACATTGCTCTCCTTACCTATTAACGTCTTACTTAACTACCTATTGATCTTTGGAAAACTTGGACTCCCTGCCCTTGGGGGAATCGGTTCTGGAGTGGCATCTGCGTTGACCTACTGGCTTATCATGATCATTTCTTTATATATAGTCCTGAAGAAAAAGCCTTTTACCAAGTATCCACTTTTCAAGAAGCTATATCCCGTTTCCTTCTCAAAGTGGAAAGAGATCCTACTAATCGGAGTTCCGATAGGACTTTCGATTTTCTTTGAAACCAGTATTTTTTCAGCAGTGACGCTCTTGATGAGTTCTTTTGATACAGTGACGATCGCTTCCCATCAAGTAGCACTGAATTTTGCTTCCCTGCTTTATATGATTCCGCTCAGCATTTCAATGGCCTTAACCATATTGGTCGGGTTTGAAGTTGGAGCAGGACGCATTCATGATGCCAAACAATACACCATCATGGGCGTAGTTTCGGCAGTCTTACTATCTTCCATTTGTGCAGTCTTCCTATATTTCTTTAGAGCAGAAGTTGCTTATCTTTATACAAAGGATCCAGAAGTGATTGCACTGACTACCGCTTTTCTCTTGTACGCAATTTTCTTCCAGCTTTCTGACGCGATTGCTGCACCGATACAAGGGGCTTTAAGAGGATATAAGGATGTCAACGTTACGTTTATGCTAGCTTTTGTATCCTATTGGATCATCGGTTTGCCGATTGGATATCTACTCGCTAACTTTACTGAATTTGGAGCATTTGGCTATTGGATTGGCCTAATATGTGGGTTAGCCGCAGGAGCAGTAGGACTTTCTTTCCGTTTAAGCATTCTTCAAAAAAGATATATGAGAACAAATGTACCTATAAAATAAATATAACTATTCTTATAGGAATAAAAAAAGGACTTATGTAGTAAATTGTCGAAAAAAGTCATATTATAATTCTTAAGTGAGGTATTACCTATGAATGATTATGATATGGAAAAAGTCCGTGCTTCTTTACACTATTTTCGCCATGAGCTAAAAGTCCTTCTTGATTTACTTGAAAGCTATGAAATATCAGACTATGAACAGAAAGCAAAATTGCAGGAAGATCTGATTATACGGTTCAAAAGATACAAAGAAAAATTGAAAAGAGAAATCAAAATTTTGATTGAATACGATGCTAATCTTCTGAGTTCAGACTTCCTATTACCCTCCTTGGCTGTTGCGTTTGCCTATCTGCAAGATATTGGAGTTAATCGCATTAATCCAAACAGCATTCAAAAGGTTGTCCAACAAATTAAAAAGGCCTACTTTTTTATGGAACGTTGTGACCAAAACATAAATACAGGAACATAGTAAAAGGCAGCCGAGCGGCTGCCTTTTATTTACTGCCTATATTATTTTCCGATAAACATTTGAGTCCAGTAGTTACCTTCTTCCACATGACCTACACCAATGTGAGTGAAGTTCTCATTCATGATGTTTGCACGGTGACCTTCAGAGTTCATCCAAGCATTCACAACTTCTTCAGGGCTTTGTTGACCTTGTGCAATGTTCTCCCCTGCAGTGTTGTATTGAATTCCGTATTTCTTCATCATATCAAATGGAGATCCGTGTGTCGGGCTGTTATGAGAGAAATAATTGTTTTGTTGCATGTCTTTAGACTTGTCTTTCGCTACTTTGCTTAATTCTACATCTAATTCAAGTGGTGCTAAACCTTGTTTTTCACGCTCAGCGTTAGTTAATTCTACAACTTTCTTTTCAAACTCACTTACAGCGCCAGCAGTTTGTTCAGTTGCTGGTTTTTCAGCATTTTGTTGTGGTGCTTGTTGTTGTGGTGCTTGAGTTTCTTGCTTTGGTGCTTCCTGTTTAGGTGCTGGAGCTTCTTGCTTTGGTGCTTCCTGTTTAGGTGCTGTAGCTTCTTGCTTTGGTGCTTCCTGTTTCGGTGCTTCAGCAGGAGCTTCAGCAGGAGCTTCCGCTTTTTCTTCCTTAGGAGCTTCTACTTTTTCAGCAGGTTTCTGCTCAGCTTGTTTTGGAGCTTCTTTTTCAGCTGCTTCAGCAGATGGTGCGCCATTTAGGTTTACTTTTACGCCATATTTTTCTTCAAGTTCCTTTACATAACCATCTAAGAATGCTTTTGCATCTTCTTGGTTTGTGAATGCTTTATTACTATTAAATGAAGTGACTTTGTTTGTTAAGTCACATGTTGGTTTTGTTGGTGCGTTTGATTCTGCCTTTGCATTCATTCCGAATGGTGCCGCAGTTAATACAGCTGCAGTAGTTACAGCAGTGATGATTGACTTTTTGTTGATTTTCATAGGTGTGTTTCCCCCTTGAAAGTTTTTTATGTTGCTTTCTTGCTACACGAAAATCATATCATGGGTTTTGTGTAATATTAGAGGAATAATGTGGATAAAAAAAATGTATGTTTTCTATAATTATCCATATACTCCGAAAATCTATATGTATCAACGGATTTCAATCAATGGTTAGTTCTATCGCATTTGAAGCATTTTTCCAGTAAAATGAAACACATTAAAATTATACTAAAAAAATGGTGTTGACAAGTTTTGATACAGTCCTTTTTATTACAGAATTGTACTGTTATGTTACATACTTTACAGGAAATCTTACTTTTTTGGATAAAAAAACCATAAAAACACCAAACTTTTTGAAAGCCTGGTGTTTCACATAGATTTATTTTTCTATCCAAGTAAACATATACTTTTTATCTTCTATACTGTGAGCTTTTTTAACCACCTTCAATGGCTTGAATGTATCTATCATGACTGCTAGCTCCAAGGTCTCCTTCTTTCCGATACTAGCTTCTGTGGTACCAGGATGCGGACCGTGCGGAATCCCGGATGGGTGTAACGTGATAGATCCCTCCTCAATTCCTTTGCGGCTCATGAAGTTTCCTGCCACATAATACAGCAGTTCATCACTGTTCACGTTACTATGATAATAAGGAGCCGGTATTGCTTCTGGGTGGTAATCGTATAATCTTGGCACAAAGGAGCAGACAACAAAGTTATGTCCTTCAAACGTCTGATGGACTGGAGGTGGCTGATGAACCCTGCCTGTTATTGGCTCAAAATCTTCTATATTAAATACCCACGGATAGAGATAACCGTCCCAACCCACTACATCAAGCGGGTGATGTCCAAGTACATGTGAATGCAGATAGCCCCTTGTTTTGGTGATTACTTCATACTCACCTTTTTCTGTATATGTTTCTAACGTTTCAGGTCCTCTAAAGTCTCGTTCGCAAAATGGACTGTGTTCCAACATCTGGCCATATTCATTGCGATACCTTCTAGGTGTAGTTAGTTGACTAAAAGATTCAATGAAGAGAATTTTTGTTTCTTCATTAGGGATGACACGGTAAATGGTTCCGATTGGGATGGTTACATAATCTCCAGGACGGTAAGTAATAGTCCCGAACATGGTTTCTACTTTCCCTGACCCGTAATGGATGAATAGCAGTTCGTCTCCGTCTCCATTTCGGTAATAGTTCTCCATTTTCTCCGTGACCAGTGCTGTTCCTATTAATAGATCACTGTTTCCTAATAAATACTCTCTGGCATCTAGTGCGTTTCCTTTGGTCTCTAATGAAGTGGTTAGTAGGTGGCGATGATTCAGGGCATCTTGTTCTTCATATTCCGGCATATAGCTGCCAAGTACCGTGGATTTTACCACTTCTGTTGGCAGGTAGTGATGATAGAGGATGGATTGTGTACCTGAGAATCCTTTTGTACCCATTACTTGTTCTCTATATAATGTCCCGTCTTCCTTTTTAAACATCGTGTGGCGTTTATGCGGTATTTCTCCCATTTTACGATAATACATGAGCTCACCTCATATCTTAGTAGTTATCTAATTGTGTTTTTCAATGTGCCTAGACCTGTTATGGATAGTTCTACTTCATCGCCGGGTTGCAGCCAGCGGTGTACTTCTGTACCTAGTTCTAAGATACACCCGCTACCAACTGTTCCCGATCCAATCACTTCCCCGGGGTATAAGGTAACATCGGCTGAAGCTCTTTCAATCATTTGAGCAAACGTATAGTGAATCTGCTCAAAGTTCCCTTTAGAAAGTAGGCTTCCATTAACAGAAGCAGTCATTTCTAAGTTGTACCCTTTATTTGTCTTAAACGATTCAAGTTCGTCAGGTGTCACAATGACAGGTCCTAAAGATGTGGCAAAATCTTTTCCTTTTGCCGGGCCCAAACCGACCTTCATCTCTTTTGCTTGAAGGTCCCTTGCACTCCAATCATTCATGATGCAATAGCCGAAAATGTATTCCTCTGCATCCTGAGCTTTAATATTTCTGCCTTCTTTTCCAATGATGCAGGCGATTTCCAGCTCATAATCAAGCCACTCACAGGTTGATGGTTTATCAATCCCTTCCCCAGGGCCTTTAATGGCCAAGTGGTTGGTAAAATAAAAAACGGGAATCTCATACCATTCCGGAATTACATCCAGCCCCCTTCTGGCGCGCGCAGTCTTTACATGCTCCTCAAACGCGTAGAAATCACGAACGCTTACAGGTCTAGGTAAAGGTGCAAGAAGGGTGACTTCTTCTATTTTGTACCTTCCTTTATTGCTATCACTGCTTAAATGAAGTGTTACGATATCTCTATATTTCTCATACTGGTTTATCAATGTAAGAAGGTCGCTTGGTAATAGACCATCTGATGCTTCGTTCATATCGACAACAATGTCATGATTTATCCAGCCGGCTTTTATTTCACCAGAGCTATTTTTAAAGGTAATATATTTCATGACAAACCCTCACATTTCCTTATTTACGTTGAAGTTCGAACATATCACTAATGGCCTTTGTGTACATGCTTCCTGCCATTCTTCCTACTGGATTCAATTTCTTTGTATCAATTTTCCCTTCATAATAAAGGTCATCTGATATGTGGAAACTCTCTACTTTTCCGATAACAAGGCTGCCTGACCCTGGTTTATCTCCGAAATGCAGTACTTCATGTAGAGAACATTCCATTTGTACAAGACTTTCCTTCACACGAGGCGGTGTAACTACAGAACTAGGTTCTTTCGTGAAACCTGATTCTTCAAATTCATCCACTTCGCTTGGAAATTCAGTTGCTGTGATATTCATTTGCTCCACTATTTCCTCACTGACAATATTGATGACAAACTCCTTTGTACTTTCAATATTTAATAAGGTATCTTTTTTTGACCCATCTGTCCCTCTACGCATAGGAGAAAAGCAGACTAGCATCGGCTCTGCGCTGATAGCTGTAAAAAAACTGAAAGGAGCGATGTTTGCAACTCCTTCGTTATTAATAGAAGAAACTAGTGCAATGGGTCTTGGCAAGATTGAACCCACCATCAGCTTGTATGCATCTTTCCAGGCCAGATTGCTTGGTTGGATATCCATTTTTGTCACCTGCACTTTGCTACAAATTTTTTAACGTCTCGATAAAATAACGATTATCTTCCATGGAGCAAATGGTGACCCTGATACTGTTTGGATACCCTAAAGCTGTTCCAGATTTAACCATGATCCCTTTTGCAAGTAATTGTTGAGTGAGTTCATTTCCATCTTTGCCGATATGTATCATCATGAAATTTGCTTGTGTAGGAAAATAGGTATAACCTAGTTCGACTAGTTCTGCTTCCAAGTATGCTCTCCCTTCTTCATTGCGAAGGATGCACTCTCTTCTGAATTCCTGGTCTCTAATTGCTTCCATCGCAGCTGCTTGAGCAAGCTGATTTACATTGAAAACCTCTTTCACTTTGTTCAATTCTGCTGATATGGAAGGATCCATAATGCCATAACCAATTCTTAATCCAGCCAGGCCATATACTTTCGAAAAAGTTCTTAAAATAACAAGATTAGCATGTTTCTTTAATAGAGGAATGGATTGAAGATATTCCTCACTTGTTGCGTATTCATAGTACGCCTCATCTAAAACAATCAAGATATGCTCTGGTACTTTTTCCATGAAGGCAATAAGTTCATCCTTATTTACGATTGTCCCTGTTGGATTGTTAGGATTGCAGACAAAAATCATTTTTGTTTGTTCTGTGATATTAGCAAGCATCGCAGTCAAATCATGTACACCATCTTTTAATGGAACGATTACCGGTTTACCACCTTCAATGGAAACGTTAGTTTTATATCTTGGAAATGTAATATCAGCCATAATGGCTTCTTCTTCACTATTCAGAAAAGCTCGGATCAGCAGCCTGATTATTTCATCTGAACCATTTCCAATGAACAGTTGATTTTGATCAACCCCCAAGAAATCACCTAGTTTCATAGAAAGAGCTCTAGCGGAACCGTCAGGGTATGTAAATAAATGATCTAACCTTTGCATTAATTGCTTCTTTACAAGCGGTGAACATCCGAACACATTTTCAATTTCAGACATATTTCTTATAAGTGCGATACCTAATTCCGTCTGTATATCCTGCAAGCTTTTCCCTAAAGGGTAGGCAGCAATATGCTGGAGAATTTCTCGGCTTTTTACTTTTACCGCCATTTGTTCATCTACCTCCTATAAAAAAGGGAGGAAACTGGTCCTCCCCTTAGTGACTTGCTTACAGATTTCCTCTTAGTTCTTGCTCTCTTTCAATGGATTCAAATAACGCTTTGAAGTTTCCTTCCCCAAAGCCTTTTGCACCCTTACGTTGAATCACTTCAATGAAAAGAGTTGGTCTGTCTACAATTGGTTTTGTGAAAATCTGAAGCAGATAACCTTCATCGTCTCGGTCAACGAGAATGCTCAGCTCGCGAAGCTTTGCAATTTCTTCATCAATTTCCCCTACTCTTTCAGACAACATTTCATAGTATGTGTCAGGAGTATTTAGGAACTCTACCCCATTTTCTTTTAGCTTGCTTACTGTCTGTACAATATCTTCCGTCAAAATTGCAATATGCTGAACACCGGCACCATTATAGAACTCCAAGTATTCTTCGATTTGTGATTTTCTTTTTCCTTCAGCAGGTTCATTGATTGGGAATTTGATTCTGCCGCCATTGTGCATCACTTTAGACATTAGCGCGGAATATTCTGTGTTAATATCTTTATCAGTGAAATGAGTCATTTCTTTAAAGCCCATCACTTTTTCGTAATAAGCAACCCATTCTTCCATTTGCTCTACATTTCCTACCACATGATCGATTCCAATAATTCCTGCGTCTCTAACTGGAGTGGAGTTCGTGTATGCTTTGAATCCAGGCATAAATACTCCATTATAATTTTTACGTTCAACCAAAGTGTGAATGGTATCTCCGTATGTACCAATTACCGCTTTTTTCAATGTTCCGTTCTCGTCTGTCAGCTCTTGTGGAGGCTGGATGGCAATTGCTCCTCTTTCCACCGCTCCGTTGTAAGCACTTTCAACATCGTCCACAACAAGTGCAATATCCTTTACTCCGTCTCCATGCTTTTTAACAAACTCAGAAATTTTTGTATCTTGCTTAAGTGAACCTGTGATGACAAGTCGTACATTACGTTGCTTTAATACATAGGAAACCGTCTCCCTGTTTCCTGTTTCTAAACCAGAATAAGCTATAGGTTGAAAACCGAATGTGGTAGCAAAGAAGTGTGATGCTTGTTTAGCGTTGCCTGTGTAGATCTCCAAATAGTCAACATCTTTTACTGGAAATACTTCTTCCGCTTGATCTTTTACTTGCATCGTTTTTTCTACGTTCATAAATACCCCTCCTGATTTTTACTAAAAAATATTATTATTCTGAATATAATATAATCTATAGTTTTCATAGTCTGCAAGAGTCTCGTTTAAAGCTAGAATGCTTTGACGCGACAACGTGTCATGACGAAGTTACTTTTTGTTTTGTCACTCTAGGGGCCTTATGAATTGCTTTTTCCTCTAAATCTTCCACCGACTCCCACATGCTTTCATTTACACTCGGGTGCGGGTAGGAAGGAAACAACAAATCCTCTTGTCTTGCAACCATTTCTAATGCAAGCGTACCGGTACTGATCATTTCTACCGCTTGGGCTCCCATCATATGAATACCCAAAACCATATCTGTTTTCGCATCTGTTACCGTTTTACTGAAGCCTTCTTTTTGCCCCAGAATGCTTGCATACCCATTTGTTTGGAGGGTGCTTTCCCCTATCTTTACTTCAAACCCATTTTCAATCGCAGATGCTTCTGTCATTCCGACAGTTGCAATTGGAGGTATGGTTTGAACGATTCTAGGAAGAAAAGTAAAATCGCACTCGGATTGATGGCCTGCAATGTTTTCAGCCGCCACTTTTCCCTGTTTAATGGCTTTAACTGCCAAGGCAGGGCCTTCTGTAATATCACCGATTGCATAAATGGAAGCAATATTAGTACGGCATGCTTCATTAATATTGATAAAGCCTTCTTCATTCAAATGAATGCCTGCACGCTGAACTCCAAGTGATTCTGTTGACGGTTCTCTTTCTTCCGCACAATAAAGATGTGAACTTTCTAGAATAACTGATTCATTCTTACCGAGTTCAAGTGCCACTTCCCACTGATTTTCATCGAATTTGAACTGAGGAGTTGTATGAGTCTTATAGACCTTTATTTTTTGCTTTTTCAACTGTCTCTGCAATTCTTTATTTATGGAAGGATCAAATGTAAATTCATGCTGTTCTGGCGGAAAAATCAATGTCACAATTGAACCTAAACTGTTAAATGTTGTTGCAGCTTCAAGGGTAAAATCATCGTTTCCATATAAAATAAGCTCATTTGGCAATTCTTCAAGGTTCCAGATCGAAGTGGGTGTTAAAGCATGATGATGCATTTCTGCGATTGGCTTCTTATTGCAACCGGTCGCAATAATTACATCGTTAAAAGTGAACGTATCATATTGGTGCCCATTCTCCACCCCTATTTTAGTGGGAGATATAAAGGATGCTTCTCCCTCTATGATCTCAATTTTATTAGCTTTACATAATGCCACAACACCTTGAAGCAGTTGCTCGACAACCTTCTTTTTGTGTTCCTGTAATCTCGGCAAATCAAATGTGACACCGCTTGTATCCAACCCGAGCTGCTGAAAAGATCCCATCCGTTGGAAAGATTGGGCTGCTGTAGTATGTACTTTAGATGGGATACATCCTTCATTTAAGCAGACGCCGCCAAGCTTGTTTTTTTCAATGATGGTAACCTGTCGACCTAACTGGGCCGCTCTGATTGCAGCGTGATAACCACCCGGGCCGCCTCCGATCACCATTACATCCCGTTCCTGAGTAAGTTCGCCAACAACCATTTAAACCAGCTCCAGCATTAATAATTTTGGTTCTTCTAAAAGTTGAGTCAGCCTGTTGGTAAATGCGACAGCTGTAGCTCCATCTGCCACACGATGATCGAATGACATGGAAATGTTCATGATGGACCGAATAACAATCTCTTCCTGCTCATTTACAACCGGACGCTTTTTAGTTTTATGGAAGGAAATCAAGCCTACTTCCGGCTGATTGATAATCGGTGTAGCGCCAATACTTCCACCAAGAGGACCGACATTACTGATGGTAAAACTTCCACCAGTCAATTCCTTCATGGAAAGCTTATTGTCCTGAGCCTTTTTCGTTAACTCTTTTAAGTTGGCATGTATTTCTTTTAATGACTTCCTTTCCACATTACGAATCACAGGGACAATTAGGCCATCTTCGGTATCTGTGGCGATTCCCATGTGATGCTCTTTTATCAACTCAATCGTCTCTTCCTCTTCATTCAATCTCGAATTAAAGATTGGATAATCTTTTAAGGCGATGGAGATGGCTTTAAGGAATAATGCAGTAGCTGAAATGCTTTGATTGCTTTTTTTCCATATTTCTCTTAGTTCTAATATATTAGTTACATCTACTTCTTCAAAGTGTGTACAATGTGGAATGGTGAACAGGGATTGTGACATTTTTTTGCCTATTTGTTTTCTTCGACCTCTGAATGGAATGGTCGTTGCAGGTTCTTGATGTTTAGTAGATTCTGTTTTTGTTTGGGTTTGCTGGACTGACTGTTCTTCCACTTGAACTTTAGGTACAGGCTGCTCTTTATTTTCTATAAATCTATATACATCTTCGTCTGTGATTCTACCAGCAGGGCCGGTCCCCTCAATCTGTTCAATATCAACCCCGGCGTCCCTTGCAATCTTTCTAGTATAAGGGGCAGCCATGATTCGAAATGACTTTATTTTTGTTGGTGGTTGATGTTCACTTGTTGAATTGACACTTTCTGTGGAAGTGTTTGTATGTGTAGGTTTGGGAGAAGTTTTTGCCTCTTTCCCAGCTGATTCAGCTTCTAATAGAAATAAGGTGGTCCCAACAGGAATGGTTTCCCCTTCTTTGACCAAAATTTCTTTAATGACTCCTGCATATGGTGCTGGTATTTCAGCAGTCATTTTATCTGTCTGAACCTCAACTAGAGGCTCATCTGGCTTTACTTTATCTCCTTTTTTAACAAAAAAAGATAAAATATCAGCCTGTGTCATGCCTTCCCCAATGTCATGAAGTTTGACCTCGATCATACGTTGAACCCCCTTTCACTAAAACTTCATCACTTTATTTACTGCCGCAACCACCCTGTCAGTAGTTGGCAGATAGTAGTCTTCAAATCCAAAATATGGAACAGGCACATCAAATCCCGTCACGCGCTCCACCGGCGCCCTTTGATAAAGGAACGATGTTTCATTGATGATGGCAAGAACATCCCCACTTACACTTGTTGCCGCATGGGCTTCGTGCACAATAACCGTTCTCCCTGTTTTTTGGACAGATTCTGCAATAATATCTTTGTCAATCGGGTAGAGGCTTCTCAGGTCGATCACTTCGCAACTTACACCCTCAGACTCTAGTTTTTTTGCTGATTGAAGGGCAACCGGAATCATCGCTCCCCACGCAATAATGGTGACATCCTCGCCTTCCCTGCAGATCTTCCCTTTCCCGATTTCAACTGTATATTTCCCTTCTGGCACTTCTTCTCTGACAGAACGATAACAACGCATCGGCTCCAAAAATAGTACCGGATCAGGATCCTCAATTGCAGCAATCAATAAACCTTTAGCGTCATATGGGTTAGACGGACAAACCACTTTAATTCCCGGCATATGGGTAAAAATTGCCTCTGTACTATCTGAGTGGATCTCCGGGGCCCTTACTCCAGCCCCATATGGTGCTCGGATGACCATTGGGACGGTGTAATGTCCCATCGTTCTTGCCCTGATTCGTGATGCATGCGTCATGATTTGTTCGTAGGCAGGATAAATGAATCCAAGAAATTGAATCTCTGTAACCGGACGGAAACCATTTATGGCCATTCCGATTGCGGCTCCGATGAAACCAGCTTCACTTAAAGGGGTATCCAATACACGATCTTCGCCATATTTTCGTTGCAGGCCTTCTGTAGCACGGAAAACACCGCCATTTACTCCAATGTCTTCACCCATGAGAAGGACATTTTCGTTTTCACGTAGCATGGTGTCTAGTCCGTCCGTGATCGCTTGAACCATTGTCAATGTCTTCGTTTTCAATGCCGTTTCCACTATGCTTCACCTCTCATCAGTTGAAGAAGTTCCTTTTTCTGCTGCTCAATTCCCCATGTCGGTTTTTCAAAAACGTAGTCGAACATGTCTGCAGGGTTTGCTTTTGGAAAATTCTCCATTTCCTCTATTGCTGTATCGACTTCTTGAGAAAGCTCCGCTAACATAGATTCTTTCCAGTCTTCTGCAAACCAGCCTTGATTTTTCATAAACCGTTCCAAGCGAAGGATCGGGTCATTCTCGCGTCTCTTCTCATTTTCAGATTGGTCTCGATATTTGGTTGGATCATCAGCAGTGGTGTGGGCTCCATATCTCCATGTTACCGCTTCAATTAATGTTGGCCCCTCGCCGTTTCTTGCTTGTTCTAATGAATCCAACGTATGAAAATAAACGGCAAAAACATCATTTCCGTCAATTCTGACGCTTCTCATATCATAAGCAAGGGCTTTCTGAGCAATTGTTTCGGTATTCATTTGTTTGGATAATGGTACCGAAATGGCAAAATGATTGTTCTGGTTAAAAAACACAACCGGCGCCTTAAGAACACTTGCAAAGTTTAACCCTTCATGAAAATCCCCTTCAGATGTTGCTCCATCCCCAAAATAAACAATACTTGCATTTTTGGTTCCTTTTCTTTTCTCTGCATAGGCCGCGCCAACAGCATGTGGCAGTTGGGTTGCAATTGGAATCCCCGGCGGAAATACTTTCTTCCCATTTGCCGGAATACATCCTTCATTTCTTCCATTCCAAAATAGGAGGATGTTGCGAAGGGAGTGTCCGAACGTCATGGTTGCCCCGTGATCCCTATAGGAAGGAAATAACCAATCATCTTCATTCAGTGCCATCGCACTTCCAACCTGGGATGCTTCTTGCCCCTCATAAGGTGCATAGGTCCCTATGCGGCCTTGGCGTTGAAGACTTATACACTTTTTGTCAAAGGTGCGAATTCTGAGTAAATGCCTATACATGGACTTTGCCAGTTCTTCATTGATTCTTTCTTCGTACGCTTTATCAAGGAAATTCCCCTGATTATCGATAATTTGAATGATAGGAAATTGATCGTTCAACTTATTTCCCCCTCTATTAAACTCGTACTGACCATTTTGGTCGCTTGGAATGTGTAAAGAAGCTGTTTCTTCTGCTTCTGTCTACTAATCTCTGTTCACAGAAATTATTTGCTGCTTCCACTGTCGTAATATTCATTTTCTCTGCTTCTTTATATACATCCATCAAAGAGTTGTAGATAGCCATTGTTTTGCGAAGAACACGCTCTTTGTTCGGTTCATATAGTTCATCTGCCACTTGAATCAGTCCACCGGCATTGACAATGTAATCTGGAGCATAGAGGATTCCTTTTTCCTGCAGCATCGCACAGTGATGATTTTCGATCAGCTGGTTATTGGCAGAACCTACTACTGCTTTTACCTTCAACTGTTCTATTGTCTGATCGTTAATGATGCCTCCAAGGGCGCACGGTACAAATACATCTGCATCCACCGAATAGATTTCATCTCCGCCAACCACTTTGATACCAGCTCCAATTTCTTTCGCTTTGGACACAAGTTGGTTAATGGCGAATTCATTGATATCAGATACATAAATGTCCGCTCCAGCATGCATTAGCTGCTCTGCCACTTTTGCCCCGACCTTCCCAAGTCCTTGGATTGCATAACTTTTTCCGTAAAGGTTTTTTGAACCCCATAGTGTAAGGTTTGTCGCTTCAATTCCGTAGATCACTCCTTGAGCTGTTGGAACGGAGGAATCCCCACTTCCGCCATACACCTCATCTACTCCCACAATACAATTTGTTTCTTTTAAGGCATGCACAAAATCCTCTGGTGATGTTCCCATATCTGTGCCAGTATAAAAACGTCCGTTTAACGATTCGACAAATTGACCGAACGCTCTAAATAGTTCAGGCGTTTTGTCTTTATTAGGGTCACCAATGATGACCGCCTTCCCTCCGCCAAAGTCTACATCAGCTGCTGCACATTTATAGGTCATCCCTTTTGAAAGACGAAGAACATCATATAATGCGGCATCCACTGATTGATATGGTTGCATCCGGCATCCGCCTAAAGCAGGCCCTAAAGTTGTGTTATGTATCGCAATAATGGCTTTTAAACCTGTATCTGGATCATTACAGAATACAACTTGTTGGTGTTGTTGAATTTTATCGAACATTTCCATTCCCCCGACTTCAGAAGTAAGCGTTTTCATATTTGTCAAAGCAACCACCCTTTTTCCATTATTCTTTTAGTCTATCATTGTTATGATTTTACTTTTTGGTAATATAACTTGCGTAACTTCCCCTTCGCCAACAACACGATATTCAGAAAATATTAGGACTTTTGTGATGATGAAGTTCTTTTTAAGACCCACTACCGTTGCTTCTAACGTTAAAATGGTTCCCTCTTTTGCCGGTGCCAGATGCTTCACTTTAACTTCTGCACCCATTCCTTCTTCTGTCTCATCCAAAATCCCTAAAATTATTTGCCGTGAAACCCACTCCATGTGATAGACCATCATTGCTGTGGAGTACACGGGATGCACTAGTTCTCCTTCAAACTGGGCAAACATTTCATTGGTAACGGTGATTTGAATGGAATGTTTCGTACCTAAGGTTAGTTCCGGCTTCATGTGCTCACCTCAAAACGTATAACGTTTATTCAACGCTATAATAACATTTCGTTAAATGAACAGTCAATAAATTGTAGAAATTTTATAAATAGTCAATCATAGATGGTGAGAAGTTATGTTGATTGGAATGACAGACGCGCAGACGCCTTGCGGGAGGAAGGATAACGGCGATGAAGACTTCTCTTCTACTGATTTCAAGTCACTGCGGTCTTCATACGCGCAATGAGGACCTCTCTTCTCCGGTTTCCTCGTCACTGAGGTCTTCATAAGCGTGATGAGGACTTCTCTCCTTCTTTTTCCTCGTCACTGAGGTCTTCATAAGCGGGATGAGGACCTCTCTTCTCCATTTTCTTCGTCACTGAGGTCTTCATAAGCGTGATGAGGACCTCTCTTCTCGGGTTTCTTCGTCACTGAGGTCTTCATCACAACGAATCCAGCATTCCATAATTTTATAATTTCTTAAACAATAAAAAAGAGGAAATGACCAGGTCATTCCCCCCTTCTACTATCAACTTAACAATGCTCTGTCGTTGGTCATTGCTTGACCGCGAATTCGCTGGAATTCAGCTAACAATCGTTCAATGGTAAGAGATTTCTTTTCTTCCTCTCCCACTTCAAGAATGATTTGCCCCTTATCCATCATAATTAAGCGATTCCCCAGATCCAAAGCCTGCTGCATGTTGTGGGTCACCATCAGTGTGGTCAACCCTTTTTCTGCAACGATTTCTTTTGTGATGTTGGTAATCAATTCTGCACGAGAAGGATCAAGTGCAGCAGTATGCTCATCCAAAAGCAGAATATCAGGTTCTGTGAATGTTGCCATCAAAAGTGACAATGCTTGTCTTTCCCCACCTGAAAGCAATCCAACCTTTGCACTCAATCTATTTTCCAAACCAAGGTGCAACGTTTCGAGCACCTCTTTGAAATAGGTTTTTCTCTTTTTTGTCACACCCATCTTTAAGGTGCGATTTTTATCTCGTGAATAGGCCATTGCCAAATTCTCTTCAATCGTCATCGTAGGAGCCGTTCCTGCCATCGGATCCTGGAACACCCTTCCGATATATTTGGCTCTTCTGTGCTCTGCCATATAAGTGACATTGCGTCCATCAATCTCTACCTTTCCTGTATCAGGCGTCAGCACTCCTGAAATCATATTCATCAAAGTGGACTTGCCGGCACCGTTACTACCGATGATGGTAACGAAATCGCCTTTTTTCAAGGAAAGGTTGATGGTATCAAGCGCATTTTTTTCATCTAATGTTCCTTCATTGAAGATCTTGTTAATCTGTGTTAAATGTAGCACGTTGATCCCCCTTTTCATTGGCAGATTGTAAAGATCCCAGTTTTAGCATCTTCTGTTTTTTCCTCTTTCGATCTTTGTAGCCATCAATGAATTTAGGGGTGATAAGCGCCAAAATAACAATGGTTGCCGTAATGGCTTTCAAGTCACCGGTTTCTAAAAATTCCACCCTCAATGCAAGCGTCACAACAATACGATAGATGATGGCACCGCCGATAACGGCAAACGTGGTCCATGCAATCGTTTTAGTACCAAAAATGGCCTCTCCGATAATAACAGATGCCAAACCGATGATAATCATCCCGATCCCCATTCCAACGTCTGCATACCCGCCATGCTGAGCGATCAATGCCCCTGAAAATGCAACCATGGCATTGGAAATCCCTAGACCAAGAATAACCAGTCCACTTGTATTGGCAGAAAGGCTTCGAATCATCCGCTTATTATCACCTGTAGCCCTGATTGCCAAACCGATTTCCGTCTTCAAGAACAAATCGGTTATGATTTTAATGGCAAACGTCACTATCAACATGATGAAGATGATTCCCCATGTTCTAGGTACAAATGCACCTAAACCGATAGTGGAGAAAATATTGTTTAAAAATTCATCTATCCCGGTATTCCCCCACCAAGAACGGATGTTGGTGAAAAAGGTATCACTATTTAATAATGGAACATTCGACCTTCCCATAATTCGCAAATTGATGGAATATAGGGCAATCATCATTAAAATACCAGATAATAGTGGATTAATCTTTCCAAACGTATGTAAGGAACCGGTAATGCACCCTGCGATAAATCCTGCGACCATCGCCACCACTGTAGCTGTGACGGGACTATAGCCACTTACAATCATTGTCGCAGCAACTGCAGCGCCAGTTACAAAGCTACCATCTACCGTCAAATCGGGAAAATCAAGGACCCTAAAGGAAAGATATACCCCTAGGGCCATGATCGCGTAGATGATTCCCAATTCGACTGAACCAAAAATTGCTGTTACCATGTCAGAATCATCTCCTCGTTGTCTTAAAATTTCTTATTTTTCATCATAGAACTCTGCAAACTCCGTCCAAGCATCTTGCACTTCCAAGCCTTGAGCTTCTGCAGCTTCTGTGTTAATAGTTAATTTCAAGCTTTGAGGGTAAGAAACAGGAATTTCAGAAGGATCTTTTTCTCCTTTAAGAACTTGAACAGCCATTAAGCCAGTTTCATAACCTAAGTCGTAATAGTTGAATCCACTTGCCGCAACTGCTCCTGCTTCCATGGAATCAAGATCTCCTGCAAACAAAGGAATCTTTTCATTCGTTGCAACTGTAATGAGTGATTGTATAGCTGAAACAACCGTATTATCTGTAGGCATATAGATAGCATCTACTCTTCCAATTAAAGATTCAGCAGCCTGCTGAACTTCTGCAGATGTAGAAACGGATGCTTCTACTAGAGTTCCGCCTTTTTCCTCAACAAGACTTTTCACAGTTTCGACCTGTACAACGGAGTTTTGTTCACCAGTATTATAGATAACTCCGATATTTTTCGCACCAAGCTCGTCTACCATGAAATTGATCGTAGTAGCAATTGCATCAGGATGTGTATCTGAAGTGCCTGTGATGTTTTCACCTGGCTTTTCAAAGGATTCTACCAGCTCTGCACCAACAGGATCTGTTACAGATGTAAAAATGATAGGAATATCTTTTGTTGCCTGCAAAGCACTTTGCGCACTTGGAGTAGAGTTAGCAAAGATCAAATCCACCTCGTCTGCAACAAACTTGTCTGCAATAGGCTTATTGTTATTCGGATCTCCTTGGGCATTTTGAACATCATATTTGACATTGTCGCCTTCTTTGTAGCCATTGTCCTCTAGCGCCTTCTTGAACCCTTCAAACGCAGCATCCAATGAAGGATGCTCAGCAATTTGGGTTACCCCTACAACCACTTGGTCCTTTGCATCCCCGCTTGTTGAATCGGAACTACAGCCAACTAGTAAAGCTGCGCATGCCATACTTGCCAAAATAGATTTCATCTTGAACTTTTTCATACTTATCCCCCTTATATATGTTTTTAAGCTACATAAAATTATGTAAGCTTTTGAAACCGTTTACATTATGTGATGGTCTATGATGGATAAAACGTCATTCGTTTTTTCAACGTTATATTAACACCAAAAAACAAATAGTGTCAATATATTCGAAAAATTTAAATAAATTTATTATTTTACAATAAATACGCCATTTTTCCCTAAAACCCTTTTTCTTTTTGTAAATAAAAAAAGAAACCTCTGAATGCATAAGAGGTTTCTTGACATTTATAATTGGGCAACTGCTTTTTGTAGTTGCTCTTTTGCTTCCGTCACCATTTGCTCAAAAAGTTCACTTACACTTGGGATTGTTTGGATGATACTTGATATTTGTCCGCCGTTAATAAACCCTTGCTCGAGTTCACCTTCTACTGCACCTTTAATGTGGTGATCCTCAGTAGTTAACAAATTAAACTCTTCAAGTGTAATCCCTTCCTGCTCTTTTTTAAGAAGCAGGTCTGCATATGGAGTACGAATAACCCGTCTCACTCTTCCGACTGTTCTGCCAACAATGACAGTCCCCTGATCGTCAGCCGCTAAGATGGAATTCTTGTAATGATGGTGAAAAGGTGCTTCTTTCGTAGCTATCAATCTAGTCCCCATCTGCACTCCAGAGGCACCAAGGGCGATAGCTGCAGCAAGCCCTTTTCCATTCCCTATTCCCCCAGCTGCTACAACAGGAATGGACACAGCCTCTACCACTTGTGGAATCAATGTCATAGTGGTTGTTTCAAGGTTAGAATTAATACCGGCAGCTTCATAACCTTCTGCCACAATAATATCAGCGCCAGCATTTTCTGCTTTCATCGCCTGCTTAGGAGAAGCTACCACACAAATGATCGTTATCCCATGTTCTTTTAGCATAGGAATAAAAGGAGCTGGATTCCCGGCTGATAGGGAGACAACCGGTACCTGGTGCTTAATAATGAGCTTCAGAACTTCTTTTGTATATGGAGAAACCGACAAAGCAACATTCACTGCAAAAGGTTTTTCCGTGAGTTGTTTCGTTTTTATGATGATCTCTTCCACATCTTCGGGCTTCAACGTTCCTGCCCCTATTGTACCGAGGCCGCCTGCGTTCGAGACAGCTGCAGTTAATGTAGCATTACTGATATTTCCCATTCCGCCTTGGATGATTGGAAAATTTATTTTTAGTATTTCTCGTAGTTTATTCATCAATTATTTCACCCCTCGTAAGAATAATGTTATACTAATTTTAATATTTAGACAATAATATTTAGGGAGTGAGTAATAAATGATTTATCCTTTTGGTGGAAAAAAACCTCAACTTCATGATTCTGTATTTGTAGCACCAGGCGCTCGAATTATCGGTGACGTAACGATTGGAGAAGAATCGACTGTTTGGTTTAACGCGGTTCTGCGAGGGGATGAAGGACCGATTACAATTGGTAAAAGATGCAGCATCCAGGATAATGTAACTGCACATTTATACGAAGGATTCCCGTTGGTGGTTGAAGATGAAGTAACCGTCGGGCATACTGCCATTCTTCATGGCTGCACGGTTAGAAAAAGATGCATCGTAGGTATGGGTTCCACAATCTTGGATGGAGCTGATATTGGGGAAGAAAGTATCATAGGTGCCAATACATTAATTCCTTCCGGTAAAAAGATTCCTCCACGTTCGTTGGTTGTAGGGTCCCCTGGTAAGGTTATTCGTGAATTAACAGACAAGGATTTGGAGCTCATACAGTTGTCCATTGATACATATGTGCAAAAAGGGAAGGATTATCAGGGGGAATTGGGAGAATAATAGACGGAAGTTACGTGCAGGACCGAGCTGGATAAATGGCTCGGTTTTTTGTTTGTTGAATCATCATTAGTGTAATTCTTGATTGTCGTGATGAAGACCCCAGTGACGAGGAAATAGGAGCAGGGAGGTCTTCATAGAGGTGATGAAGACATCAGTGACGAGAAAATAAGAGTAGGGAGGTCTTCATCAAGATGCTTTGATTCGATATTTGGTGAATTGGTCTTTATCGATTCTGGCTTTTTATATTTAATTTGTTAGGTTCTACAACTTTATGATGATCTTCGACATTAAACTATGAACCTTCTACACTTTCTAAAAGCCCTTCTACCATAAATAACAAACCTTCTACACTTTTCGGCCCACCTTCTACCTTTCAACAAAAAATCGACATAAGTATAATGTACCATAACAAAGTTATGTAAACTGATTTTCTCCACCAAAAACAAAAAGCACTTCCACCATCTAAAGTGGAAATGCCCCCATCATTCCATAATATAAGGATGATTCATCACATCATACTTCTTATCCTTCAATTCCAGCTCATTTCCATCCTCAAAGACACCTTCAAAAAAGCGGGAAGCAGGCTCCGCCAACTCTTTATAATACTCACTAAATAAAGAAGCTGCATGACTGCCAAGCCACATATCCGGCAAAAGCTCTTCAGGCAGACCCGGATCAACGAACAAAAACTTTCTGTATTCATGGACAAGCTTCGTCCGCTCCACGAAACATTCGGCGTCGGTCATTTGACCTTTTCCAATCTTATTCTTATCGATGATATACTTCTGACTATACTCTTGAATAAATTGTTGGTACCTTCCATTTATCTCATTCAGATCCCAACTTTTCATAACAAGTCGTTCATTTTCGTATGGACCATGATATTCAGAAATAAAGAAGTCTACATACTCCTCTATTTCGTATTTGGCAATAAGGTCTTGTACTTGTTTTTCCAACGAGTTGGGCGAAATCCAGCAACTGTTTGATAACGTTCCAAAGCCACTCCATACCAACTCTTTACGCAGTTCATCCCGGACACTTCTGATTTCTTCTGGAATGGTATACATGAGCATGCGCCATTTTCCATCCCAGCTATCCGTCTTCAGCTTGAAAATACGTTTGGCAGCTTCATCGATTCTCTTAACGCCTCGTTCTGTTAAAAAGTAATAACTTTTGTTTCCCTTTTTCTCCGCTTGGACCCATCCCTGCTTATTCATGCGTGATATTGCCGCACGCACGGCTTGATCATTATGACCAAATTCATTTAGTAATTTGATCAAACTTCCGATCCAAATTTTATTCCCATAATGTCTAACATAGTCACCATATAAAGTGAAAATCATTGATCTTGTATTCATTTCCTGCATCCTCTTTCTACCACATAAGATAAATCGCTATATTACAGTAATTTCATTTTATCAGAGTAACGCGTTATAGAAAAGACGGAACGGAAAACTTATCCAAGCATCCTCCAAAAAAACACCCCAAAGAATCATAGAGTATCAAGCTCTATGATTCTTGTGGTCTCTCTACTATCGTCGCGATCCCCTGACCTACACCTACACACATTGTCGCAAGGCCGTATCGCACTTCCCGCTTGTTCATTTCATGCACCAGCGTAGTCAGAATCCTTGCCCCGCTGGCACCAAGAGGATGGCCAAACGCAATCGCCCCCCCGTTTACATTCACTCGACTAGGATCTAATTCCAGTTGGCGCATACATTCAAGTGATTGAGATGCAAATGCTTCATTCAACTCAATGAGGTCTATCTCTCCAACAGACAGTCCTGCCCGACCGAGTGCCTTCCTGGTAGCGTAAATTGGCCCTATTCCCATTATAGAAGGAGTAAGCCCTGCAGCGGCAGAAGTAATATACCTCGCTAAAGGCTTTAAGCCAAGCTCCTTCGCTTTTTCTGCACTCATCAGGAGCAATGCCGATGCACCGTCATTGACACCGGACGCGTTACCTGCAGTGATTGTCGTGCCTTCGCCAAAAATTGGCTTTAGTGTACTCAGTTTTTCCAGACTCGTCTCAGGTCGTGGGTGCTCGTCGCAGTCAACAATTGTTTCCTTGCCTTTTCTATCCATAATAGTAACTGGTACCATTTCTTCCTTAAAGCGGCCCGACTCCATTGCCTTTTTTGCTTTTTGCTGGCTTTCAAAGGCAAATACGTCTTGATCTTCGCGGGAGACGGAGAATTCTCTTGCCACGTTTTCTGCTGTTTGAGGCATCGTGTCGACACCGTACATTTTTTCAAGCTTTCTGTTGGTGAATCTCCAGCCGATGGTTGTATCCACTAACTCCATGTTTCCTCTAGGATAGTCCATTTCGGGCTTTGCCATGACAAAAGGAGCCCTTGTCATGCTCTCTGTCCCTCCAGCTATGAAAATGTCGCCTTCTCCCACCATGATGGCGCGTGCCGCATAATTTACAGCATCGAGACCGGAGCCGCATAAACGGTTGATAGTTGTTCCTGCCACTTCTACCGGAAGACCAGCCAATAGAGCACTCATCCGTGCAACATTGCGGTTATCTTCTCCTGCCTGATTGGCGTTTCCGAACACGACTTCTTCAATTTCATTTACGGGCACACCTGGATTTCTTTCGACAAGGGCCTTGATTACTATTGCCCCAAGGTCATCTGGGCGAACGGCCTTTAACGCACCTTTATACCTTCCAATCGGTGTTCGGCAAGCATCTACAATTACAACTTCCTTCATAATGGACACCTCTCTCGTTGTTTATTGGTAGTCATAAACTCCTTTTCCACTTTTCCTGCCCAGTCTTCCGGCTTTCACATACTTTTCTAGCAGCGGTGCCGGGCGATATTTTTCGCCTAACTTTTCATGAAGATACTTCAGGTTATTTAGCCGTGTATCCAATCCCACCAGGTCTCCAAGTTCGAATGGCCCCATCGGATAATTAAGTCCAAGTTTGATAGCTTTATCAATTTCTTCAGGTGTACCCACACCTTCTTGCAACATGTAAAAGGCTTCGTTCCCGACAAGCGCACTGATTCTGCTTGTCACAAAGCCAGGAAATTCATTGACAACCACCGTTTCTTTCCCCATTCTTTCTGCAGCATTACGGATAAATTCTGCCGTCTCATCGCTTGTTTCCAAACCACGGACTATTTCGACAAGCTTCATTTTATGTACTGGATTAAAGAAGTGCATCGCTATTACTTTTTCCGGTCTCGATGTGAAGCTTCCTATTTCAGTTGGACTCATGGTAGAGGTATTGGAAGCAAAATAACAATGCGCAGGTGCAACCTTGTCTATTTTTTCGTAGACAGATTTTTTGATTTCCATATTCTCTGGTACCGCTTCTATAATAAGGTTGGCTTCCATCACGGCTTCTTCAAGTTTGGTAGAATAATATAGACTATCTCTTAATTCCCCTGCAACGTGCTCTGTTAATTTTCCTCTATCCAACCCTTTGGTAATGATGGCTTCTATCTCGTGTCTGGCTCCTTCAAGCTGTTCGTCCTTCACGTCTATTAGTGTTGTATGATACCCGCCTAGCGCACTTACATAGGCAATACCGCGTCCCATAACACCTGAACCGATAACAACTACTTTTTCCATCTAGACTCTCCTCCTTCATCATGCTGTAAAAAAAGCAAAGAGGACCATGCCTCTTTGCTCCAGGATTAAGATTTATTCTATTTATACACCGAACGGATTAAGCGGGCGATTTCCAAAATAGGAAATGATGCTCTTCGTTTCTGTGTAAAGATCAAGTGTTTCGATGCATAGCTCACGGCCGAATCCGGATTGCTTATATCCACCGAACGGCGTGCCAGGGAATGCGGAGAATGGGCAGTTGACCATCACGATTCCAGCTTGAATTTGTTTTGCAACACGGGTTGCACGGCCGTGGTCTTTCGTCCAGATTGCTGAACCTAGTCCATATTCACTGTCATTCGCAAGTTTAACCGCTTCTTTCTCATCGCTAAATGGCATAACAACCACCACAGGACCGAAAATCTCCTCTTTTACTACTTTCATTTCGTGTGTAACACCTGTGATAATGGTTGGCTCATACCAGTAACCATTTTCATAACCTTCTACTTTAGCCACTTTACCGCCTAAAACGATGTTAGCTCCTTCTTCTTTTGCAGATTGAACATAGCCGTCAATTACATCTAACTGAACTTGGTTGATGATTGCACCAATATGAGTTTCTTTTGCAAAAGGATCTCCAAGGGAAAGCTTTTTCGCTTTTTCTACGAACTTCTCCATAAACGCGTCATAGATATTTTCGTGGACATATAGACGCGAGCGCGCTTCACAAGATTGACCTGTGTTATAGAAAATTCCAAACAAAGATCCGTCTACTGCTGCATCAATGTCTGCGTCTTCAAATACTAGATTAGGAGACTTCCCGCCAAGTTCCAATGTTACTCGTTTAAGTGTCTGGGAAGCTTTCTCCATAATGTCTTTTCCGATTGGAGTTGAGCCAGTGAATGCTACTTTGTCTACTTGAGGGTGTTCCACCAAGTAGTTTCCAACTTCAGACCCAGCACCTGGGATGATGTTGACAACTCCTTCAGGAACTCCTGCTTCTACGCATATTTCACCTAATACAATGGCAGTTAGCGGAGTTAGGGTAGCTGGTTTCACGACAACGGAGCATCCTACTGCTATTGCCGGGGCAATCTTCCATGCTGCCATCATTAATGGATAGTTCCATGGAATGATTTGCGCACAAACGCCTACCGGTTCTTTTTCAGTGAAGTTGTGGAATTGTCCTGGAACATTATTAACAGACCCCCGGTGTCCAACGATAGCGCCTGCATAGAACTCAAAGTCTTCGATAGCTTGCATCACTTGCCCTTGTGCAGCTGCAAGAGACTTACCAGTATCTAAAATCTCTAACTCTACCAACTCATTGAAACGGGAACGCATGATAGATGCAATTTTATTTAATGTTCTTGCACGCTTGTTTAAAGGAAACAGCTTCCATTTTCCTTTATCAAATGCTTGACGCGCTGCTTGGACCGCCTTTTCCGCATCTTCTTTAGAAGCTTTCGCGATCGTTGCAACCGCTTCTCCTGTTGCAGGGTTGTACGTGGTAAAGGTTTCTCCTGTGGAACTGTCCATGCGTTGTCCTGCGATAATAAGTTGATAAGTGTCTCGTTTCATATCAAGTTGCTCCATTTTTTGCTCTTTAACTGTAGACATACTCTCATCTCCTCTAAGTTTTTATTATCTTCCTTTAAAAGCCGGTTTCCTTTTCTCTATAAAGGAAGTTACCCCTTCTTTATGATCTACAGATAGACCGGCAATTCTCTGACCATACGCTTCCTGTTCTAAATATTCCTCATACGACATGTTCCAACTAGCTTGTATGGAACGCTTAATGAGTCCTATTGCTTGAGTAGGCATGTTAGCAAGTTTGTTCGCAAAAGCTTCCACTTCTTCGTTCCAACTGTCTACTGGGACCACTTTGGTGACAAGCCCGAGTTCTTTTGCTTGTTCTGCTTTTACCTTTTCTCCTAATATAGCTAACTCCAATGCTTTTGCAGTTCCTATTAATTTAGGGAGAAAATACAGATTCCCAGAGTCAGGGATTAACCCGACATGTATAAACGCCTGGACAAAGCTTGCTTTTTCAGAGGCAATACGAAAATCACATGCTAAGGCTAGGCTGAAACCTGCACCGGCAGCAACCCCATTTATCGCAGCAATGACAGGTTTTTCACAACGGGACAACTGTTTCATCATTGGCCCATATCTTGTACGCAAGACATGCCCGTGATCCATATTTTCATCCACTTCTGCAAGGTCCTGACCGGAGGAAAATGCTCTGCCTTCCCCGGTAATGACAATGGCCCGAACACTTTCATCCGAACTTGCCTGCTTTAATGCTTTCGTAATATCTTTGTTCATCTGCTCTGTAAACGCATTCAATTTATCCGGCCGGTTCATGATGATCCAGGCAACCTGGTTCACTACTTCATATTTAATGGTTTCAAACATGGTATCTCCCCCTTATTCCCCTTCAAATTTGGGCTTGCGCTTTTCCTTAAATGCACGCATACCTTCTTTTTGATCGTTGGATGCAAACAAAAGATAAAAGTTCTTTCGCTCGTATTGCATCCCTTCATAGACGGAATAGTCCACTGCCTTATGGACAGATTCTTTGATCAATCGAAGGGAAAGAGGCGGTTGTTTAGCTATTTTTTTTGCGAAATTCATAGTTTCTTCCATTAATAGTTCTTTCGGGATGACCCGGTTGATCACTCCATAGTGCAATGCTTCCTTTGCACTCATTCTGTCACCGGTAAGCAGCCATTCCATTGCTTTTGATTTCCCCATTAGTTTCGTCAATCTCTGGGTTCCACCGGCTCCGGGCATGACTCCGAGGCTAATTTCAGGAAAGCCGAATTCGGCATCTTGAGCTGCAAATAAGATGTCACAGCAGAGGGCAAGTTCAAATCCTCCCCCAAGGGCAAAGCCTTGAACAGCACCGATAATAGGTTTCTTTACCCAAGCAAGTCGATCCCATTCAGTGAATTGATTTAACAGTTCAAGCTCGATCGCTGTTGCTTCTGCCATTTCATCGATATCTGCTCCTGCGGCAAACGCACGGCCGTTTCCAGCCAGTACCATAGCTTTGACTTCATCGTTTCGATCAAACTCTTCTAAAACGGTCACAATTTCTGAAACCATCGGACGATTGATTGCGTTCAACACTTTAGGTCTATTGAGTTTGACGATGCCGATCGAGCTTTCGATGGAAACTTCGATATATTCGTACGTTTTACTCATTCACTTCTTCACCAATCATCAAAGTAACAAGATTGCCGGCGAAGCTCATTAAATCCTTTCCAGATGCTTTCGCTTCATCCGTTCTCATTGCTTGCTTTAGAGCGTCATGGCTATCGTAATACATTTCACACATTAAATAGTACTTGCCTTCTCCGCCCATTGGACTGCCTACTACTTTCGTTACTTCCATCTTGCGTAGACCAGGGATCTTAGCAGTGATAGGTGCATGCGTGTCAAAGTAGTGCTGATCGAAAGCTTCCTTGTTTTCCGGGTGTTTGTAAAGCGCGATTAATTTTACCATTCTAACTCTCTCCTTTTATGGGCTCGGGATTTCTTCAGAGCCGTTAATTATGTAATTGCCGAACAGAAGGTTTTTCTGTAAGGCATTGGTACTTACATCATGGTTGATACGGGTTTCATTGCTTCGAAAGGATTTTTGCATCCTTTGCAGTAGAGAATGCTTCTACAGGCGGTCGGCCCGAAGATGTTATCTAATGTTGTATAAGTCGATCCGCAATAAGGGCAATCTACATGCCATTCTCCGGAGTCATCCAGTGTCGGCGGTGGTGCAATCCCGAATTCTTGTAAATGGATTCTGCCTTGTGCAGTAATGCGGTCAGAAGTCCATGGTGGCTGGTAGATGAATTCCACCTTCACTTTCTCGAATAATTTTAAGCTACTAATCTCGTTTTCCACATTCTTTTTTATGATATCAAGGGCTGGACACCCCATGAATGTAGGCAACATCTGAATAGTCACTTCCTGATTGTTTACATCAATTGCTTCCACCATTCCGAGATCCACAACACTGACAGAATCTATTTCAGGATCTTTTACATGCTGCAGGGCATCCCAAACCTTCATGATATTTACTTCTTCCTGCATGATGTCATCATTCCTTTTTGTTGGGCTAAAAGGTGTATATGATTACCACACGGCTGCCGGATTGCTATTATAGACTTCGCTCAGCGTTAAGAGGGCATCATCTAAATCCTTGGTATGTTCACCTTTTCTGCCGTTACCACTTTTCATTCCCATATTGTTAGAAAAAGTCAATCCGACATTTTCAAATACAGACGTTAGTTCATCAATAAAGCGGCGGCGAATATCCTCTTCAGAATCTATTAATTGGTGCTGTGTAATCTGATCACCAGTTGGGCCCATTAACAATACGCCGTCAAAGTCTTCCATTACTCTATCAATGGCTGCTTTCATTCTAGTCTTAGCCTCGCCATTAGCTGTGCACAACTGTCTGAACCAGGTTCTCCAGTGTAACAAGTGATAGTAAAGCTCCATATTCACTTTTACAGCCACATGTTTCAGAGGTTCATAGGAGGAATTTTTCAATGCCTCGACCTTAATTTTTTTGGCCTGTGTGTAAAAATAATGCCTAACAACTGTATATGCCCAGTCATATTTAGGTTCTGTCAGATAGGTTCCGGATCCGTTCACTATTTCCAATAGAACCGCATTCACTCTATCTGTTGCTTTTCTTCCATGGGCAAGGGCATCCATATCCCCTTCGCCGAGATCCTCAAGCAGTTGATAATACATCGCAGCATGCCCCATTGTATCTTGGTTTATGGAAGAAAACGCCACGTCCTCTTCAATATGCGGAGCAAGGCCTAGCCATTCAGATCCCCTGTAAGCAATAATAAAATCGTCATCGGCAAGTTGATATAATAACGCGGTAAGGGCCTTGTAATAGGATGCATCCCTTTTGGCTTCTTCTATCGTTGCTATATTCATCCTTTTTTCTTCCCTCCCCAAGACATGATTTCCTGCTCATCAAGCATCCCCTGTTCATAGTGGCGCCATTTTTTCTTCAAATATCCATAGCCTTTCGTGTTTCGGTAGTCCTTATTGTCAATTCTCTGCAAGGATTGACGTTCTTCTTGAGACATTTTCCGAATATCACCGCGTTGCACCACCCAAATATCCACGGCAGGTTCCCGTCTCATAAAGTTTTCCTGTGCCATGACAAGCGCAATCTCTTCATTGGGTGCAAGTAGACTGAACTGATATTGCATCGGAGCTGTGTGGGTTCTCTTACTGAACACTTCAAATTCTTTGTAAAAACCTTTTGTAGTCAACTTTTAAGCTCCTCCCCTCACCCTGCTGTTGTTTCGGAGCTTAACGCTTCGCGAACCCATGCATTATTTTCGTGTGCAATTATTCTCAATCTCAGGCGATCCTGTGATTTAGGACCTTTATTTCTGATAATATCTTTAAAGTTGTTCCAATTCGGCTGTTTATAGATCCATTTATCTTCTTTCTCATCATAATGCATCGTTTCATCCGGCAATGTTAGGCCAAGCGATAACACTCTAGGGATGTATTTCGTGAAAAAGTCTTGGCGAAGTTCTTCATTGCTTTTGGTGCGGATGTTATATTTCATCGTAATGTCTTGCTTTGATGTACCAGTTGTGGAGGCATCTGCCGGTCCGAAGAACATCAATAAAGCTTCCCACCAACGATTAATGGAATCTTGTATCATATTTCTTTGTTCTTCTGTTCCTTCTGCAAGTGCCATAATAATCGCTTCGCCGTGTTGAGCATGAAAAACTTCTTCTGCACATATCCTCTTTAGCGCTCTCGCATAAGGTCCATAGGATGCATCTAGCATATTCGTCTGGGATATGATGGCCGCTCCGTCAACAAGCCAGCCGATAAGACCTGCATCGCCCCATGTTGGTGCTTCCATATGAAACACATTATGAAACTTTAAATCTCCTGAAAATAAATCTTGCATTATTTCTTCACGGGATTTCCCGTAAGGTTCCATCAAATCTTCCGCAACTCGCAACAGAAGCTGTCCATGGCCCATTTCATCCTGAACTTTAGCCATGATCCCGAGCTTTCTTTTTAAAGTAGGAGCTTTTGGTACCCATTCCTTTTCTGGAAGCGCTCCCATTATTTCGCTGATTGCATGCATCGAGATCAGTTTAATTAATGTTTTACGATATTCTTCCGGCATCCAATCGTCTGCTTCAATCTTTTCCCCAGCTTGGATACGCTGCATAAAATGCTCATGTTTCTCTTCTTCTGTCAAGCGGTCAAACGATAATGAGTTGGTCATTTTCGCCGCCTCCTATTTCTATAACGTTTATTTAACGTCATTATAATATAATGTTATACGTTTTTCAACACAGAAAGTTCTGAACTTTTTAAGCGTGAGAAAACCTTGTGTCGACAATACGTACCGCTTTCCCTTCAGAACGGGGGATTGTTCGAGGTTCCACCACGCTTGCTTTCACATTAATCAAGCATTTTGACTTCAAATCATATTCCACCTTTTGTGCGAGGATCTTCATTTCTTCCTGCCTTTTGGCTATGTCAGTTTGCAAAAATACATCCTCTTGCATCTCTACGTGTACTTCAACAGTATCTAACCTTTGATCACGCGAAACGAACAGCTGATAATGTGGTGCTAAATCTTTCATTTGCAATAATGTATGTTCAATCTCGGAAGGGAAGATATTTACACCTCTAATAATTAACATATCATCCACTCTTCCTTTGACTCTCGACATTTTCGTAGTCGTCCTTCCGCAAACACATGTCTCTCTTTTTATAGAAGCTATGTCACCGGTTCTGTAACGAATGATTGGCATTGCTTGCTTTGTAAGGCTCGTGAATACAAGCTCTCCTTCTTCCCCCTCTGGCAGGACTTCCAAGGTTTTGGGATTAATCACTTCTACATAAAAATGATCTTCTGCAACATGCAGTCCATCCTGCGCCTCATGACATTCCATTGCCACACCAGGCCCAATTACTTCACTTAATCCGTAAATATCACAGGCTTTGATAGCTAATTTATCTTCTAAAGTTTTTCTCATCTCTTCCGACCAAGGCTCTGCTCCAAAAATTCCGTACTGTAAAGAAGTCTCTTTTGGATTAATACCTAAATCTATCATTCTGTCAGCTATGTTAAGCACATAGGAAGGTGTACCACAAATGACAGTCGGCTGGAAATCCTGAATTAATTGGATTTGCCTATCTGTGTTCCCGCCAGAAACCGGAACAGTGATCATCCCAAGTTTTTCACTGCCATAATGAAGTCCGAGTCCTCCTGTGAAAAGGCCGTACCCGTAGGCATTATGAAGGATGTCTCCTTTCTTACCTCCAGCCATTGAAATGGCACGAGCTGCAATATCACTCCACATGTTGATATCTTCTTGGGAATAGGCAACAACTGTAGGCTTCCCGCTGGTTCCAGATGAGGCATGAAGTCTCGTTATTTGGCTTCGAGGGATAGCAAAGAGTCCGAATGGATAGTTCTCACGCAGTTCTTTTTTGGTTGTAAAAGGTAGTTTGTGAATGTCTTGGATGGTTTGAATATCAGAAGGTGTAATAGTTAAGCTAGTTATTTTTTGTCTATAAAAAGGAACATGTTGAAAGACTTTCTGTACGGTGTCTCTCAACCTGGAGGATTGAAGGAGTTGCATCTCTGATAAAGATAGAGTTTCAGAATCATGTAAGATCATCGATATTTCCCCTTTCACTTTTTTAATATAACGAATATATTCCGACATCACACAATATGTAATATTGTTCAACATCATAAAAATAACCCTGAAGGGAAGAAATGTCAACTGATAATTCTGAAGATTCTATTTTCGCGATTAAAAAGCAGAGGCTTTTAGCTCCTCTGCTTTTTCTCCGTTATTTTTAGTTCCATTGCGTCAATAATCTTTTCAATAGGTTCTTTGCCGTAATAGGTTACATAATAGATGATATGGTCTTTTCTGGAGAGAACAGAATTCTCTAAAACAACCATTTCATCAAATGCAGCTGTCTTGTAGACTGTAGCATCTCCTCTATGGAGTTCTTTTTGCCTATCTATTAAATTTCGGAACAGCCTTTTGGCTAAAACCTCGTTCAGTACAACATATTGACGCGATGTCAAAGAAGGACGATAAGGCCTGCTTCCATCTTCCCATTTCTCTCCTTCTACCTCGACAAGTTGATTAAGTTCGTACTGCTCAGGCACAAGGATGCTAGAATTTACAAAGTAGAAATTGTCACGATTAATGTTTTCTTTATAAGAATATGGCTCATGGAAATTACTATCAGTAAAATCTTCAATCTTGACGACAGGTAATTCCTCTTTTGGAATAGGCGGAAAACTTTTTGCCAATGGTGTATTGCCTGATTTACTGATCTCATATATGAAAACGACTGCAAAAAAAGGAATTACGCTTAATCCTATAATCATATTCAGCAAATATTTTTTTCGATAGTCAGTTGCAGGTTGGATTCTTTTGTTGGATTGGAGCTTTTTTATTATCTTATTTAAGTGGATTAGTCCCTTTAAAATGATGAAATTTATACCAACGAAAATAAAAATCTGTATGAAGGGAAACAAAAAATCATCATTTAGATAGTTACTAACAGGATCTAAAGTAAGCATGAATACAGCTAAAGCGATACCTATCAAAGAAATTAAAAAAATACCATATGCTCTTACCTTTAGAGTTCTTTTTAATTGGTTAATAGTTTCTGCTTGGTGGACTGGATCTGTATGTGTATCTTTTACGGAGCTATCAGGATTGTTCCGGAAGAAATGCAGGGGACCTCTTGAAGCGATATATTTCCAGCCGGCTTGTTCATATTGTTCGAGTTGGTCAGGATTTTGTTTGATGGGTTCCTTGAAAATGTCTGTTTTAAAGGTAACAGTCTGAGGTGCGGCTTTTTTAAAATGAGCCGTCAGCCTGTTCATTTTTGATAGTTCCCAGCCTTTTGCAGCCATATCAGAGAGCCATGCTTCTTGTTCGGCTATTTGCCATAAGTCCAGCCATAAAATCTTTTTCTTTGTTTTCACGTGTCTGTCATCCTTCCCCAACCGATCTTCACTCTAACCTTAATATTATATTAGAACGATTTGGGGGTAAAGGGAATATTTTCAAATAAGTGATCAGTTAACCCGGGATGAAGACTTCTCTCCTCATTTATTCTCGGCACTGAGGTCTTCATCATGGCGATGAAGACTTCTCTTCTTCTTTTTTCTCGCCACTGAGGTCTTCATAGCGTTAATGAGGACCGCCCTCTTCCTTTTTTCTCGTCACTAAGGTCTTCATCATGCCTATGAGGATCTCTCTCCTCGTTTTTCCTTGTCACTGAGGTCTTCATACCCACCATGAGGACCTCTCTCCTACTTTTTCGCCGTCACCGAGGTCTTCATCAGCAATAAAAAAACCAGGAGACCACATCTCCTGATTTCTCTTACACTTTATACGTCCAGAATGTTTCTCGGTATAACCAATCCTCTATTTCTGGGGCATTTTCCTTCAATTGTTTCTCCATCAGCTCCACCCATCCGCTCGTTTGGGATTTGTGTGCTTTGATGGCTTTCAGCTTTTCTTCTGCAACGGAACGAATATCAATCGTCACATCCGGTTCGCCGATTAATTCTACACTGTTTTTCAGAATGGCTTTTCCATAAACAGTTGGTCTGTCCTGTTCAGGAAGTCTTTTGACCGCAATAGCGACCGCATTGCTCATGGCATCATGGTCAGGATGGACGCCGTGCTCTGGGTAGAAAGTAAGTACCAAACTTGGGTTCAACTCTATGAGCGCTTCATGAACAATATCTGCAAGGTATTCTTCATCTTCAAATTCCAGTGTTTTATCATGAAGGCCAAGCATGCGCAAGTCCTTTATTCCCATGACTTTGCACGCATCCAATAATTCTTTTTTGCGTACTTCCGGCAGTGTCTCACGGTTGGCAAATAGCGGATTGCCAAGATTCCGTCCCATTTGTCCGAGTGTGCCGCACAAATAGGTAACGGGAACTCCACTTTGGGTAAAAAGTTTGATGGTTCCAGATGAACTAAATGCTTCATCATCTGGATGTGGGAATACTACCAGTACGTGTCTTTCTGCTTCCATTCTTCTCTCTCCCTTCACTCAAAATGGCTCCTGGCTAATTTGCAATGCAACCGCAAGTTTTCCTTCAGGATTTAAGCCAGCTAGTAGCAGACGATTTTTATCATCCACTTCATAATGTGTAACACCTTCTGCATAGACCCAGCCGTGTTTGAGCTTTAAACCGATGCGATATGGTCCATTTCCAACTATTTTAGCCCGCTCATATTTCAATGGGACATTACGTATGAATGCACCCACTGCTTGACCAGTATTGTGGTGGCCGGCATAGGCACCGTTAGTCGTTTCCAAATGTACGAATACTTCCACATCTATCTTTTTGTCTAATTCGGCTTGCACATGTTTTTGGTCAATAATCTTCATTCTCTTCCTCCAAAGGTATGTACAGATTTTATTTCTTCCTTCAGTTTAATATATGAAGCAATGGAATGAAAATGGTTTGCTCATTTATCCAAACGAAAACGGAGTGAAGATGATCTCACTCCGCTTTCTTCAGATGGAATCATACCATTTTTTAGACGCTTGGACTTCTGAGTGTGTCAATTGATGTCCTTGATATTCCCAGTGTACTTCGACGTTTGATCCTGCATCTTCTAGTATCTTGCTAAGTTCTTCGGTTTCTGATGCAGGACAAATCGGATCATTTTTTCCAGCCCCAATAAATACAGGTGTTTCACTTAAGTCTGGTAGGTCAACACCTCTTCTTGGAACCATCGGATGATATAAAACAGCAGCTTTTAGCGTGTTCTTATAATGGAAAAGCAGACTTCCAGCAATATTTGCACCATTGGAATATCCAACGGCTATGATATTGTTCCGATCAAATTCATACTTCTCCGCTGCTTCATCTAAAAAGTCATGGAGTTCTTTCGTACGAAAGATTAGGTCCTCTTCGTCAAACACGCCTTCTGACAAACGTCTAAAGAAACGCGGCATGCCATTTTCGGAAACATTTCCTCTTACACTTAGTACAGACGCTTCTGGATCAATCATCTCAGCCAGTGGAAGAAGATCTTGTTCAGTTCCTCCTGTTCCATGCAATAAAAGTAATACGCGCTTAGAACCTTTTTTAAAAATGTGTTTCATAATCGGTCACTCCTCACATGCTAATATCTTGAATTCGAGATTAATTTAGTATAGTAAAAAAACTGGCGAACGTCAAACAATTGGTTCTAACACATTACGGTAGAAGAGAATAGTTTAAAGTAAGAAAAGTCTTATTGGAGGGGTTCAACATGCTACCTTGGAACAAGATGTTTCCATTTCCAAAGGATTACATGAAACAGGATATATTTAAACAAACAGATGTGGAAAACTGGATGTCAAAAGCAATGAAAGGAAAACTGCCACCAAATCCACAGACCTTTGGTTCCACTAATTTTTTTGCACAGTCGTTCGACCTATTGAGATCAGCTCAAGCAAAAAAGAACAAAAAGAGGAAAAAGGATTTTGAGGCAAAAGTATTTGAAACCCATGAAGAAGTATTTGTCCGTTTTGCGGTTGCATCGGAAGAGCAACTATCACAGATCAAAACATCTCATAATACGACAACATTATTTATTGATAATATACCCTCTCCTGGGAACAAACAGACCATTTCTCTACCTTGCATGGTCAAGGGGAATAGCTCAAAGGCTAAATATCAAGATGGAATTGTAGAAATAAGGATACCAAAAGAAACAATCGTCCCTATAACCAAGGTCCCAATTGAAATTATTAAATCAAGACCGAAAAAATAGTGGGAGGCTCCTGGAATATCCAGGAGCCTCCCAACTTTTTCTTATAGCTGATGTATCAAGTTGTTTAAATCCACTGTCCACGGCTCTTCAATGGAACCTCTATAAAGTTGAAAGGTAACCTGCCTTGATTCCGTACCTGTTGTATCCCGGTGGATATATAGCTTAACGGTGATTGGATAATAAAGCTTTGTGTCAAAATCCCTGTCGGCAGGCAAGTCAGAAAGCCTTTTTACCAGATCAATTTCTTCCAGAAACTTTACTTTTTCGTTCAACAGGGCCCTGTTCTTATCATCAAGAACGGATGCAAGAATAAACCAGTCATGTTGATGGATGGATAAAACAGTTGCATCCACAATTTCTGCAGGTGACAATTTTTCTGTATGATCTAACCATTCACCTGCGGCTTTTTTTATCATAATGGAGTGGGCATGATCCATTTTCCGTGACTTATGTGTGATGCTATCCTGGAAGTGTATGCAGAAATGACCTGGAAAGCCGTTCTGCAATGCCCCTTTACCGTGAGGCATTCCATGCATGGATGCAGCATACTTATTGTCTTGAGATAAAATGAGAATCGCCCTGCGATCCCAACTCCATGTTCCCCTGTATATTTCTTTCATTATTTTTGTATCTTCGTTTGTTAAAGGTTGTACATCTGCATGATAAGAGCCTGCTCTTCTTTGAACCTCAAAGGTCCTCCCTGTGTCCAAATCCAATACGGTAAAGCTGCTATAACGAGGCAATGCGCTATTGGCTTCATTCCACGTGATCAAATCTCCATAATGAATCCTATATAGTTTTTTCATGTCTTTTGTTAATTGATGAACTGCTTTATCTGGCAATTCCAAGATTGCCTTGTTGTCTTTTAAATCATAAATATTCAATTGATGATCAATCGCATATTTCTTGTTTTTATCAAGATTGATGTATACATCTGTTGGAGGGACTGGATAGTTGATTTCAACCCACTTCCCTTTTTTTATGGCTTTCATGACTGTTTTGGGAACGGTCAATTCAGATATATATTGTGAATTCAGAGATGTTTGGGCATAATACCGTGCCGAACCTTCCCTTTCCCCAAAAGCTGAAACATTTCCGGGTATGCTCATACAAAGTAAATACAAACTGATGACAGCTGTTATCAAGACAAAAGGATAAAACCTGTTCACTTTCATTCCTCCTAACAATTGAACCAAGTACCTTTGTATTTTGTCAAAAACACAATTAAAGTATGTTGTATTTTTTTTCGTACACATTAGTACTATAAGAATTTCAATGATAAGTCAGGTGAGAGTTATGACAGGCGCTTTGTTATGGGGAGCAGTTGCAGGCGGAGCTTTATTGCTTGGAGCTATTGTTGGATTATACGTCCCAATCCCACGAAAACTAACTGGATTTATTATGGCCTTTGGGACTGGAGTACTTATTGGCGCTGCATCATTTGAACTTATGGGAAAAGTGGAAGCGAAGTCAGGATACAGCTATGTCATTTTTGGATTTCTAATTGGGGCTGCTCTGTTCACTCTCTTAGAAATGGTGATTATAAAAAAAGGCGGCAAAGAACGCAAACGCTCAAAAGAAAAAAGCGAAGGACATTCTGGCATGGCTATTTTTATTGGTTCAATTATGGACTCCATTCCTGAATCCGTCATTATTGGGGTAAGCTTGATTAAATCCAATACGGTTAGCTGGGTGATTGTCCTCGCGATTTTTATCAGTAATATTCCCGAAGCGCTATCAAGTTCGGTAGGTCTTAGAAAAGATGGTTACTCTAGAAAAAAAATATTATTTCTTTGGACAATCGTGTTTATATTAACCACATTAAGTTCTGTCTTCGGTTTTGTCGTATTTAGAGAATTAAATGAGCTTTACATATATCTTGTAAGTGGACTTGCAGCAGGTGGAATCATCGCGATGGTCGCTTCCACGATGATGCCTGAAGCATTTGAAGAAGGCGGACCCATCGTCGGCCTCCTCTCCGCTCTGGGTTTACTCTGCTCTTACGTCCTCTCAAGCGGGATACTTTAAAAAAACCTCAACCAAATCAATATGGTTGAGGTGCTATATTTTCTCGTTTATGAAGTAACTATGCTGATTGTAGTGGAAGGCACGAAGACTCATCGAAAATGCTAATGTATTTTCTTCGTGCGATGAATCGCTGTCGAAGCCTTCCTTGTCCTATGGGAGGAAGGGACAGCGAAGACCCCGCAGGGCGAATGCCCGAGGAGGCTTCCGGACCGCCCATGGAAAGCGAAGTGCCTGGAACAAAGATCAGCAGTTTACCCTATTGTTTTATCGCACGATCAAAAAATTCTTCTAACGTCAAATCATGTTCATCCATATAAGCAGCGACCTCTTTGCCAACATAACGAAGATGCCAAGGCTCATATTGATAACCTGTAATCACTTCCCCATCCTGTGGGTAGCGGATAATGAAACCATGCTCACTTGCATGCTCTTTAACCCATTTCCCTTCAGGGGTTTCTCCAAATCCCTCTGTTAAGTCAAGCGCAGCAGACCTGCTCGAAATGTCCATAGCCAACCCTGTTTGGTGTTCACTATGTCCTGGAATAGCAGAAACAGCATTCGTTTTCTCTTCTCCCCATTTTTTCAAGTAAGTATTATAAATGCCATACTGTGTTTCATAGGAACGATAGCCCGATACAGCAAAAATTTCTACGTTTTCCGCTTCTGCTGCGGCAAAAAGCTCTTCTAATGCACGGGCAGCTGCTTCCCTAAGGTATTTTTTTTCATAATCACCTTCAAAGGAAAAAGGGACATCCGGAATGGTCAGATCACTTGGAACATAATCAGCTGGCAAAGACTGATTTTTATTTACAAGCACCAATAAGTTCTCCGTATTTTCAATCACCTTTTCTTCATTCAAAACGGTGAAAAACGGCTCTTCTAGTACATACTGGTTCTCATTTGTTTCAGGTGGTGCCTCAGTCTGTGGACTTTCTTCCGGCTGCTCTTCTTTCTCCACAGGTTCTTCTTCAATCGGTGTCTCCTCTACAACCTCTTCTGCTGTATCATTGGTGAAATACTCCCAAAACTTCCAGTTAACATCATCCAATTGATTGGAACAACCTGTTAATAAGAGTAATATTACCAGAACAGAGAAATGTTTCTTTTTCATAAAATAATCACCTTTTTACTATTCTAATATAATCATTATGTGTTGGTTAGTTTCTAACAATAAAAGTTCCACTCATGTGAAACATACTTAAACAGTGTACCATTAATCCATAACGCCGTAAAAAGATTTTACTGATAAAATAGAAGATAAGAAAAAAGTCACTATCGTTCAACAAGCAATCATTCTGCGTCTTTGATCACCTTTATAAATAATTGTCTGTGACGGGGACCATCAAATTCACAGAAGAAAATCCCTTGCCAAGTGCCTAGAATCAGCTCGCCGTTATGAATAATGACCTGCTGGGAGTTCCCAAGTGTCATTGCTTTCAGGTGTGCTGCTGTATTGCCTTCCATATGCCGATACTTTGGATGTTCCCATGGATATACTTCGTCAAGTCGCATCACAACGTCTTTTACAACATCAGGATCAGCATTCTCATTTATTGTGATTCCAGCAGTTGTATGAGGACAATAAACCATCACATGTCCCTCTTTTATCCCTGATTTCTGAACCAGACTCTCCACCTTAGCCGTGATATCTTGCCACTCATCCCTCTTATGTGTTTGCAGATTTAAAGTGTGCATCATAAAGTGTCATCCTTTCTCGTATAAAAAAGCCCTTGAGTTAATTCCCAAGGGCTTAGTTTATATTATTTTTTTGTAACAGCTTCCAATGCCACTTCCATCATGTCGCTGAATGTGGATTGGCGTTCTTCGGATGTTGTTTCTTCCCCAGTAAGGATATGGTCGCTTACAGTTAAAACAGACAACGCATTTCTGCCGTATTTAGCAGCTAAAGTATATAGAGCTGCAGATTCCATCTCGATTGCAAGGATTCCATACTTCGCCCATTTTTCAAGCTCGCCGTTATCATTGTAAAACATGTCAGCCGTGAAAACATTTCCGACTTTGAGGTTGAGTCCTTTTTCCATCCCTACGTCATAAGCCTTTTTAAGCAAATCAAAGTTTGCTGTAGGGGCATAATCCACTCCACCGAATGTTAAACGGTTCATTTGTGAGTCAGTGGAAGCGCTCATCGCAAGGATTACGTCACGAACCTTAACATCCTTTTGAATAGCTCCGCATGTTCCTACACGAATTAAGTTTTGTACGTTATATTCATTCATAAGTTCATTAATATAAATAGAGATAGATGGAACTCCCATACCGGTACCTTGAACAGAAATTCTCTCACCCTTATATGTACCTGTATAGCCTAGCATTCCTCTTACTTCATTGTAGCAGACTGCATCCTCAAGGAATGTTTCTGCAATGTATTTTGCACGTAACGGATCTCCAGGTAGTAGAATCGTTTCCGCTATTTCACCTTGTTTTGCTCCAATATGTACACTCATTATGTTACCTCCTAATAGCTCTTGCCATTGTTACTTTACAACAATGACTACTATACCATATATTACCCATGTTTCAAAAGAATCTCTCCTTAAAAAAGCGCATTCTTTTACAGTTGCAGTAGAAAATAAAAGGGAAAGATATTCCCCTTTCAGGAAGGTGATCCAATTGAAAAAGAAGCTAAAGCAAGCTGTAGAACATGCAAATGCAACGAACACAACAAAAAAGAAAACTGCTGAGCCTCACACTTCCAGACGAGATAAGCAGCAAAGCTAAACTGGCACCGCTAATTAAAAAAGGAGCTGAATTAGATGGGAAAGAAGCACCGTAACAGAATCAATGGTCAAAAGAAGAACAACCATATCAGTCCTGATGCAATTGAAGCGGAACATACCGCCCACAAAAAAGAACATTCTCCTAAAGGCCGAAAAAACGGCCCTGGAAATCATATATAAAGACAAAAGGGCAAAGTTTGACCTTTGCCCTTTCTCTTATTAGCGCACTGCGACACGATTTATTTTCTTCCAGCCTCCAAATTCCAACCGGTAATAAGTAATCCCCAATGTTCCCTCATCAATCATAATAATATCACCAGTAGCAATGAACCTGCCTTCATAATCACGAGGTATAGAGTCTGTCACATTGAATTTTTTATATACTCTATCCACAATCTCCTGATGACTGCTTCCCTCCATGGTTAATCGGAAAACGGGAGTGTACCCTTTTGATTCTCCATAATTTGGTGTTTGCATAATGGTCACATCATATTCCCCAGTACCCATTTTCATCATTCTTTTAAGAGCCAACATCCTTTTCACCCCTCAACCATTTCTATATATACTAATTAGCAATTAGTGGTGTCGAATCCTTCATCAAATTATAAAAAGTTTTGTCGAAAAGGGTAAAACTTTCGGTTATGACTTAATGACTCTCATCTGTAACATGAAATCACATATACCCTCATAAGATAATCCGAGGTGATTTTATGTTTGGGAAGTGGTTTTCGGGAACAGCACCTAAGACAAAAAGTGAAAATTTGGTAAATTTATGGACCCCTTCAGATGAAAATCAACTCAAAAAAGAGTGGACAATTTCCCCCGTTAACCATTTACCTTCATTAAAAGACCAAGCTTTGTTGACGGAAATCCGCAACAAGACGTCAAGACTTAACCGTAACAATGTAACACGAACACAAGCCTACTTGGATTTTTATCTAAAACACCCAGAAGTGCATTGGAGCTTCTTGGCTCACATGGTTTCAAGAAATGGCGGCTGGAATATGACAGATCTGAAAGCCAGTCACATTTCCAACTTGCTTTCTTACGAGAAGGCCTCCATCTTATTTCGTTTTCTTGAAAAAGCCAACCATCTCATTTTTCAAGATGCCTACCCGCAACTGCTCTTGTATGAAGAAAGCAAAAAGACTGGCAGACCACTTTTTTATTTACTCTCCGAATTACTTGTTTCACCTTTTATGAATCCTATTTGGTCCCTTTTTTGGAAGAATAAAAGTAAAAAAGAACTGCTTACCGTATCGTTGATCATTAATGAACAGAATTTTATAGAGGCTAACCTCCTTCAGAATCCTTTTTTTCAGCAAAAAGTTTTATCCAGTTTAACCTATCAGTTGCAGGAAAAGCTTGGCTTTACATTGGTTCTGTTTCCATACCGGAAGGGTTCGAAGACTCTTTTGACTGGGCTTGGAGTACAGCAATTTTCCAACCTTTCCAATCGTATTGAAATAGGGAAGAAGCTCTATGTCCTATTGTTTAACAACGAGGATGTGATGCATGGGACTTTGCGCTTTAGCAAGGAGAATTCTCATACCGGTTCAAGGGAAGATTACTTTCCTGCTGTTTTTTCAACTGATTCTACTTCTCGTAAAATATATAGTCCGACTATTGAAGCAGCTTGGACAGATTTTAATCATCCATCTATTGTGCCCGTTGCCTGGTTCAAAGATATTCAGGAGGTGATAGAGCTTTTCCATCTCCCTGCAAGCATCGAACCGGCTGATATGGAGAAAACGCATCTTTATAATTTGATGAAGCTTACTGGGATTTCTGAACTTCATGGGATTTTTTTTGACTAGTGAGGCGTGGAATGGAGAAATAACTTAAAAAAGCTGCCCCCAAGGCAAGAATCTCGCCTTAGAAACAGCAATGCTTGTATGTTTTTTTCTTTTATCGATTCCTATTCTATCTCTTCATCAATAATGCATTTTTCTAATAAATAATCAAACATGATATCCGCCAACTCTTCTATCTCGCTTTCAGCTGGAACATACCCCCGCCTTACCAGCTCATTGTAAAAGAACTCGGCTATTTCTTCTGTGTCAATGACTACCTCGATTTCTTTCACAATATCACCCCTTTTTAAAGGTTTATGTACGTCTTTAAAGATATATGTCTTACTCTCTATATTAATCCATACGGTTGGACAAATGCTATCTTTGTTTTCAAAAATTTCAAAAAAGTGCATATCAAAGTTCAGGCGTGCATACATTGGGGACATAAGGACAAGCATCCACATTGAGGAGGAGATTAATATGAAGAGCTATTTAGCAAGCTTAGAAAGATTAGGAGAAGAGGAAGTCTTATTGCCACTGTTAGATAAAATTTCGGACAAACTGGTTTGGGCTACTGCAATCATTGGCGGTCCGTTTTTTATCTACTTGATCTTTCAATTCTCCATACTATTTTTCTAGTTGACTATGTTTCTTGCCATCCATGTATTTTTTCAAGTTTTTCATGACCAGATTCATCACTTCCATGTATTCTTCATCACCGAAGATATCATATAACACTTTATAATCATTGTAGACATCAAGAAGCCCATCAATTATTCTTTGATATTCCTTGTTGTATTCTTCTTTTTTAAAATGTTTGTTTGATCCAGTCATCGGATTATACAACTCCAAGCTTGTATTTTCTTTGTTGAACATATAGGACAATCCAAGTTTGTGGATAAGTATTTCAGCATGTTCGTGATGGACAACCATTGTCAATTCTTCCTCTCCGGCTTCCAACCATTCTCCATCAGACAATCGAGTCAATTCATAAATGATGTCTTCCCATGAGTCTTCTTTATATCGCCATATTTCCGTGCGGAAACCGACTATTTTAAATAACTCTTTGCCATATCCTGAAACGTGGACGATATCACCGATAAAATACATATACTTGATGTCAAGTCGTTCGGTTACCAGTACTTTCCCCTCGTATTCAGATACGAAGGCAAGTGTCTCTTCTTGATACAGCCCTTCGCTTGAATTTACTTCATATACATACGCACCATCAATTTGCTTCATGTCCGTCACTTTACCGACAGTTCCATAGATGGTGATGACGACAATGTCGCCGATTTTATATTTCGGTTTGTTTGGTTTTTTGTTCTTCCCCATATAATTTCTCCCCATTTATCACTGTGGCTTTGATAGTAATGTATTATATGCAGCAAGATGCCAACTCGCCAAAGCGTTGGGGCAAAAAGTGGTTGTACCGATGTGTTAATAGGCGGCCGTCCCTATTACTCTCATTCTCCTTAAATGCCGAAATAAGAAAAACCTGGCAACCCCTCCGGTCCTTTTATAGCGTAAAACATTAGTTAGTGGTAAATCGCCGCTGTTCCTTTCCGCTAATGGCTTCGCTTTCCTCGGGGCGACCTTGAGCCTCCTCGGCAAGCCTGCGGGGTCTCAACATTGCCGTTACTCCCCCGCTGGAGTCACGCCATTAGCTCCAATCCACAGCTAGAATTTACATTAAGATATGTTAATGCTTTTTCAGATATCTCGATTAGATGGTTTTTCCCCCTAAGTTGAATGAAGTAATTTTGTTGATTGTAGTGGAAGGCGCGCAGACGCCCGAGGGAGGAAGGGCAGGTGAGACCCCGGAAGGCGAAGGCTGAGGAGGCTCACGGACCGCCCGCAGGCAAGCGAAGCGCCTGGAACTGAAATCAACAGGATTTATACTTACTCAAAATAAAAATGCACCCTCATAAAAGGATGCACTTTTGATAGCTATTAAACTTCTTCTTCATATAGCTCCCAGGCTTTGTCGAAGGTAGACATGCTGTCTAGGTATTGGCCGTTCATTTCTAGATAGCTGCTGATTTCATGGTAGTCCTCTGAGTTTTTTGGAAAACTATGATCGTCATAAGCATGATTGGCAAATATACTGATGTCATCTTTTTTCAAAGCATGACGGAATTTCATTAAATAATGGTAAAACGACTTTCTCAAACTGCATCCACACCCATTTTTTACCCTCATTCTACATCAGAATGAAGGTAAAGGACAACCATTAGCTTGAAAAGTCAAAGTAGTTTCGTTTTAACAATCGCGGTTTGGCCATTAGCTGCTTGTAGGTTAGCTCTGCTTCTAATTCCTTTGTGTTTATTAGAAACAGTTGATCCTCAATTTCCTTCACAACCGAGTCTTCTTGATATTCCATTCCACAATCTTCACAGGTTACAGAAGGTGTTTCCGTTATGGTGACCGCTTTTGTACCATCTGGCAGTTCCCAGTAAACTGTACCTGATGAAGATGTTGCATGTGAGCTTTCACACCAATTACATGTCATCAAGCACCCTCCTAACTGGATTCAGTTTGTTTTTCGTCGCCTTCTACTATATATTTCTTTTGCTGGGCCTGGAATTTCTTTTCTTTTAATTCATCCCGTTTATCCCGTTTATCTTTCAAGGAGGAGTGTTCAGGATTTGTTTCATAATCCTTGCGGCGATTCAGTCGATTTAATCCTTCTGGAACAAGATTGAATTGGGAATCGTTCATCAGTGCTGCAATCCCTATATTCGAACGTTTTTCTTCCATGTTTGAGTAAATTTCCCCAAAGTAAGCTTCCGCTCTACCAGGTACATAATTTTCCGGTTCCGGGTAAGTGGTGATAACTCCTTCAAAGTTTCTTAACACTACTTTATTCGCACTTTGAGAGATAATATAATTCGGCTGGACCGCTATTTTACCTCCCCCGCCAGGTGCGTCCACTACAAATGTCGGAACAGCATATCCGCTCGTATGCCCACGTAATCCTTCAATAATTTCAAGCCCCTTTGAAATCGGCGCCCTAAAATGTCCGATTCCTTCAGAAAGATCACATTGATAAATGTAGTAAGGTCTGACACGAATTTTCACAAGGTCATGCATCAACTTTTTCATAATTGGAACACTGTCATTGATGCCGGCCAAAATGACGGCTTGATTTCCTACAGGAACCCCTGCATTCACAAGCATTTCACAAGCTAACTTAGATTCCTCTGTAATTTCAATAGAAGTATTAAAGTGAGTATTTAACCAGACAGGATGATACTTCTTTAAAATGTTGCAGAGGTTCTCTGTGATTCGTTGAGGAAACACTACGGGTGCCCTTGTTCCTATCCTGATAATTTCCAGATGTGGGATGGCTCGCAGGTTTTTCAAGATGTATTCAAGGATTTGGTCATTGATCAATAGACCGTCTCCGCCGGAAATTAAACAATCCCTGATTTGGTCATTGGAGGCAATGTAAGCAATGGCAGCATCCAATTGCTTTTTCGGCACTCCCATTCCGATTTGGCCGGAGAATCTTCTCCGTGTACAGTACCGGCAATACATGGAGCACTGATTGGTAACCAAAAACAATACCCTATCTGGATATCGGTGCGTCAGGCCTGGGACTGGTGAATCTTCGTCCTCATGTAGAGGATCTTCGAGGTCGTATTTCGTTTTGTAAATTTCTTTTGAAATTGGTACAGATTGCATCCGTATAGGACATCTAGGATCATCGGGATTCATTAATGAAGCATAGTACGGCGTTATATTTAAAGGAATGGTTTTGGTGGAGATTTTTACCCCTTCCTCTTCTTCCGGTGTTAAGTTGATCACTTTCTTTAAATCCTCAAGTGTTCGGATGGTATTGGTCAACTGCCATATCCAATCATTCCATTGTTCTTCGGTCACATCTTTCCAAAGTTCAAATTCACTCCAATGCCGTTTGGGCTTATATAGATCCATTTTCATCTCTATCTCCTCCCTGTTCTACATCATGCAATAACCGTGCCAACTATGCTGATGCCCAGTTACTACTTATATATGTAGAATAGGAGAAACTTGTTATTAATCGGTGTGCCGAATTTTCAGCACTTCATCAGACTTAGATTTGTCTCCCATTTTAGCAAGTTTGTATTGGAGGGTCTGTCGGGGTATATCTAACATTTTTGCCGCTTTCATTACATTCCCCTTTGACTGGTTCATGGCATTTTTAATCATTAATTCTTCGGTCTTCTGTAATTCCATCCTTAACGATCCCGTACTTTGGGGGATTGTTGGACGTTGATTTTTTCTGTTCAACTTTAATGGGAGATGTTTAGTGGAAATCTTTTCTTCTTTTGATTTTAATAGGATATATTCTATCGTATTGATTAATTCTCTTACATTCCCTGGCCACTCATAAGATTGAAACATTTCTTTTATTTCGATAGGCACTTGGTAAGGTATTCGTGTTTGCAGTTTCTTTTCTAAAAGGAGGCGAATGTCATGAGGTCGCTCCCTTAACGGCCGAATATAGATCGGGCAAGTGTTCAATCGATAATACAAGTCTGCTCTAAAGGATCCATTTTCTACACATATCTCGGGAGACTCATTCATTGCAGTGATGATCCTGACATCCACTTTAATAGTAGAGGTGCCACCTACTCTCCTTATGGTTCCATCTTCAAGAACACGCAGGAGTTTCGCCTGAAGTTCTAACGGCATGGAATTCATCTCATCAAGAAATAAAGTTCCACCTGTTGCCAGTTCAAAAAGTCCTTTTCGGTCAACTGCACCGGTGTAACTGCCTTTTTCCGTTCCAAATAGGAGGCTTTCTAGCAAGGTAGCCGGTATTGCTCCACAATTTTGTGCAATGAAAGGTGCATGTTTTCTGGGAGATTGATGGTGAATTCCTTGCGCGATGATTTCCTTCCCCGTCCCTGTTTCTCCCCAAATTACAATAGGTAATATAGAGGATGCGAATAACGTGGCGTCTTGGAGCATATTTACACATTCAGTGTCATCGGTAATGAAATCATCCAAGGTGTAGGATGACTGGATAGAGGAAATCTTCTTTGATCCAGGTGATCTATTAATTTTAGCTTGCAAGTCCATCAGTTTATTAGATAGCGTGTTTAAATGTCCATAATTTTTGGCAATTTCCACTGCTCCTAATAAATGGTCACCATTTAGGATTGGGATCGTAGTATTCACTGTTTCAAGAAGCTGCCCTTTTTTATTTTCATATCGTTGATTTTCATGATATATCGGTTTTTTCGTTTTCAGTACTTTCAGCAACGTACTTGTTTCCTCTGTCAAGGAAGGGAAAACATGCAAGAGGTGTTTTCCTACTACTTCCTCCACTTTCATGCCATCATAACCTGCTGCCACCTTGTTATAATAAATGGTAAATCCGTCTTTATCTACTGCGTGAATGGCTTCATCAATTCCATCTAAAATAGCCATTAGCATCTCTTTTGATAGTGTATGTGTTTGCATGTACAGCACCGCCTATTTCTCGGCAATCGGTGCCGGTTTTTGGGCATCCATTAATGATAGGTCTTTACTCCACACATTCATATCTTCAATCTTATCGAAAATATAACAATTATTCTTCAGTCTTCCTTTGTAGGTGTATTCCAGATTATGCAATACAGCGTTCATCCCAAATGAAAGCGCTCTGGCAATGGAATAACTGCAATAAATTTGTCTTTTCACTAATTCCGCTTCAAGTTCACGAATAAGCGAATTCATATATCCGCCTTTCCGTTTGGAAGGCGATGTGGCACAGTCCGTAATTTCAGCATTCTTATATGTTTCATTCATTTCGGCTGATGCGGCAGCGATAATTACTCCATGTTCTTCCAACAACATAAAGATTGTATTACTTTGAATTTGTTCCATAACATAATTTGGATCTTCAATTGGTACAGGATAGATAGGGAAAACGTCTTTGTAAAAGCTCGATAATGCTTTGGCATCGGATACCTTTGCCACACGCAACGTTAAATCAGGATCAAGCAGCACTTCCTTTTGCTTTCTTTTTTGCCAGACCGAATCAAGTATATTATCTTCTTCACACCATTTATCACTATTATATCGATCCAGCTTTCTATATTTACACAAAAAGTATCCTTCTCCACCAAGGAAGTATCCAGGAACAGAAGCTTCCAATAGAAATCCTCTCTCCATTAGAGTGCTTACATGTTCCTTTCTAGATTTTATGATTACTTTCTCTACAAATGGCTGTTTGCTCCATTCCTCTATGCTTTGAATGATTTGATTTATGTTTCCTCTGAAATCTTCTATTTTCAGTCTTTTATTATAATAATCCTCATAAGCGTTCACATAAATGGTTTCATTTTTAATTAATAAGGTTTTACCTGTTTTTATACTCATTGTATCCCCCCTCCTAATCAATTCGCTACAGAAGAGGAAATTCCCCCATAAATTTATACAGCCCACTATTTTATTGACCAGAAACCGGTTCATCGGTTAAAAAGCTTTTGTTTCGTATCCCAGACCGTTTGATGCGGTAATCTGATACTACTTCCACTTCTGCTTCTGAAAAAACTTCGTCCCACTCGTCTTCAACCTTTTTAAACTTCTTTGGAGATGTACGGTAATATACCTCCCCAAACCCAAAAATATCTGTTTTATATTCATCCTGCATTTTTTTGATCGTTGCCAAAATCTTCTCTTCTATATACTTATTTAATGCATCTTCATGATTTTCATATGTTTGTATTTTTTCTAGATTTTGATGGCATTGTGTTCCTTGTATTTTCGCTTCTCCACTAATATTCACTTTGATTTTCACACCGGTCTCATCTTCCATTGTTTTCACATCTGAGTGTGAATGTATAATGCGAATATCCAAAAAGTGCTTTTCGTCCTCGTTTCCTTCCATATAACATGGCACAGTAAGACTCGTTTTGCTTAGCCCCTGTGTCCAGAGATAGTCTCTTGCTTCTTCGCGAGATAAAAATCCGATCAGCTTATCCTTTTTAAATACGGACAAACCGGAAATTATGACAGTCGAGTCCAACTCTGTCTTCGAATTTTGTTCAATATTTTTCCCTGCTTCCGGGTTTCCTTTTATGGAAACGGCACTTGTCACCGGATGACGCCCCTTTGAAGTCAGAGAGGAAATAAAATCTGTAAGGCGAACATACGGGTCCCCTCCCCATTCTTCCAAGTAGACTTCAATTTGCTTATGAATTTTGATAGAAGGTACCAATTCTAACGGATAGGTTGTTTTTACGATATCAGAAGCCTTTGATCCTCTAGATATCAATATGTTGAAGTCATTGCGAAATTCTCCTGTTCTTTCTAAAAAGTCCAATACATCACCAACACCCTCTTTCGCGAGGAGTTCATCGATAACAATGATTCTAGTGTGAGAATAGATTAGTTTTCTAGAAAGTCCGACATTCATTCTTTCCGACAGTTCCGCAAGTGAATTCCCTTCCTCTTGGAAAGTAATAACTGGAGTTCCGCTACCAGGCTGGTCAGCGGAAAGTTGTGGGGCGTTAATTGACTCGACGGTGACCCGGAATTTTGCATTTTCTCCCTTTTCAATTGCAATCCCTGTGACAATGGAAATTTCATTTAGCTCGACTTTATCCCAGCATCCTGTTAAAAAGACTAAGACGGAGCAGATACATAGCCATTTTCTCATGAAAAATTCCCCTTATCTTGTGATGGTCCACTATTGTTTCCTTGATCAGATGTTTTCTTCGTATGTTTAGGTTTTAAATAGGACGGCCGGGTGATATTATCCCAAACAGGCATTCTGACAAAAACATCCTTTTGATCTTCCAAAAGGAGCGGGGCCACAGGTGCCAGATAAGGTACACCATATGAACGCAAACCAGTTAAATGGATGACCATGATGACAACCAAAAGGAGGACCCCATACAACCCAATCAATGCTGCCATTAAAATAAAGGCAAACCTTAAAATCCTCGTAGCAATGGAAAAGTTATAAATAGGAGAAACAAAGCTTGCGATTGCTGTCAATGCGACAATTATTATTAAAACGCTAGAAACCAATCCAGCTTCCACGGCTGCTTGTCCAATTACCAATGCACCTACAATGGAAACTGTTTGCCCAACAGCCCTTGGCATTCTTACACCAGCTTCCCTTAACACTTCAAAAGTAAGTTCCATCAGCAGTATTTCGATTACCGCCGGAAAAGGTACTCCCTCCCTCTGAGCCTGGACACTAATTAACAAGGAAGTTGGAATCAGTTCGTGATGATAGGTAGAGATGGCTACATATAAAGATGGCAGCAACAACGAAACCATAAATGACACATAACGGATAATCCTGATGAAAGAAGCCATAAAAAACGGTTGATAATAATCTTCTGTTGAAATAAAGAAATCCGTAAATACAGTTGGCACACTTAAAGCAAAAGGACTGCCATCCACTAACACTGCAACCTTTCCTTCTATTAGATTTGCCGCTATATTATCTGGCCTTTCTGTGTTAAAGGTAAGTGGAAAAGGTGTTAGAGATTTGTCAGTCAAGAACTCCTCAATGTTCCCACTATCAAAAAGTCCGACAACATTTACCTTTTCTATCCGGCTCTTCACTTCCTGTACAAGCCCATCGTTCGTAATGTTTTTTATATACCCTATCACAACCGCAGTTTTTGTATCCTGTCCTACACGGTATTGGTCAAAACAAAGGTTGGGATTGCGGATTCTGCGTCTGATCAAACTAATATTTGTATTCATCGTTTCTGTAAAGCTGTCCTTTGGTCCCCTGATGATTGTTTGGGTGCTCGGCTCCGTTACGCTTCTTTTTTCAATGCTTCCCAAATTGATACACAAAGCTTTTTCGATTCCATCTATTACGATGACAGCATACCCATTCAGGAGCTTCCAAAATATCTGATGATAATTCTCTGCAAATTTATAGGGAACCGAAGCGAAAAATTCTTTTCTGAACTCTTCCAAATTTCCAGACTGTAAAACCGTGTCAGAACCTTCTGCCGCAATGAGGGGCTCAAAAATTTCCTCTGTTAATCTTTCTTTCGAAATCAACGTATCGAAATAATAAGCAATGGCATCCCTTTTTCCAACTATTAAAGTAGAATAGTGAAAATCAATGGAAAGAGAAAATTCCTTTTGTATGATGTCGTCATTTTCCTTTAGAGATAGCAATAGTGGTTCGGACGTTTCTTCCTGGGAATAAAGCTCTTTATCAGTAGAACTGATATCCCCACTTTCTCCCAATAAGAATTTTTTTAACTTTCCCATTCCATTTCACTCCTCTTCCTGCCTCTTTTCTTCCTTGTTCGGATCAGCACGATCACAAGTAATAAAAGCGGCAATGCGAACTGAAAAGGAAGATGGACATAATAAGGCACAATCTGTAAACCTTCCTCGATATGTTCAGCGAAATTATCGGTTATGATGATTGAAGACAAACATATGATGGAACCAATAGGAAAAAGATATGTCCGATACTCCCTTTTTGATAAATGTTCTAACCCTTTTACTGCACCAAAAAAGAAAACTCCTATTTTAACGATGATTCCGAACATAACCACAAAGACAACCGCAATATCCACCCTTTCAATAAAATCCAATAATGAGATTTCACGTGCAGCGGAAAGGAGCGGGAAATTCGACCTTTCTTTCATTTCATGCCCAAGCGTCATCACTTGAATGACAGAGGAATAGACAAGTACTAATGTACTGAGGATGATACTTGCTATAGCAAAACCTTTTGCCTTCTTGTATTTTGTGACGAGTGGTAACACAACTGCAAAAGCAATCAGCTCTCCGTAAGGAAAGGTCAATAGACTAGGAAAAACCGCTTGAAAAATTGGTTTTATTCCCTCATCAAGGAATGGCCTCAAGTTCTCAAATTGGATTTCTCCAGACATCAAAATAAACATCCCTACTAAAAATGTAAAAGAGAACACATACGGAAAAAATATCTCCGAGGTTCTTGCCATTACTTCTATACCGGAGTTCAACATGTAAATAATCGTCAGCATAATAGTGATGCTTATTATTTCAATGGGAGTATAGATAAAAATGGTGGACACAATTAGTTCGCCAAAGTCCCTCATAACCCTTGAAGAAATATAGATGAAATACATGATATATAGGAAACTTATTGCTCCTCCTAACCACTTGCCAAGACAGAATTCTAAAAGAGCAAATAGATTATAGCCCTTTTTTCTACCTAACATGAAATGCAGTACATAAATATAGCCAACCCCTATTAGTCCAGCCAGGCTAATGGCAATCCACACATTTTGCTTGGCTTCTCCACCTATCCCAACAACTGTGGCGCTGCCCATTTCAAAAATCAGCATTAAGATAAAAAGTTGCCATAATGATATTGTTTCTTTATTTCCCATTAGCACCTTTACCCCTGCCTTTATTATTTTTGAAACGAATATCCTGGATAAGAGCAATTGCAATTCCAAATACAAACGTCAAATATACCATCCACTCTCTTAAACCGGGATCAAAAATGAACAAACGTGTAAAACAATCTAAGACATTACTGTCATAGTAATAACAATCCAAAATTGTCGTAAAAAGCACCATACTCATAAATAGTAGGATCGTCAAAAATGTCACCATCAAGTTGCCTCCGGTCTTCATATACTTGATAGTATTTTCTAATTATCAGAGGTTATGTAAAATAGTGTAGAATGAAGAGGATGAATGTCAGTTGAGGTACTGGGAAGCGGGGATATCAAGAAAAAAATCAATATATCAATAAGTTTGGAGATATATCAATAAATTCTGGCATATATCAATAAATTCCGAGATATATCAAGAATTCTGGAGATATATCAAGAAAAATAAGATTATATCAAGAAATCGACATAGTTCAACAATTTTCACCTTCCCGCCCGGAGCCATGCAAATCGCTTGGAGCGGAGATCAACATAAAAAAAGAACCTCTTTAATAAGAGATCCCTTCATTTATGCTTCATCGGAGATTTCACACCAGTCCATTAACAGGATGGCAAAAATCTCTGCTGCTTTCATCATTTCTTCAATAGAAATATACTCATTAGGATAATGCGCTACCTCCGTTGTTCCTGGCCCGCATACAACAGTAGGAATGCCTAAAATTTGGGTGAATAATCCTCCATCTGTCCCCCACGGTGATGCTTCTAAAATAGGCTGTTTCTTTTCCACTTGTGTATATGCTTTTTCCAAACTCTTTACGAAAGGATGGTCTAAATCTACTGATCCTGGGACCCACTGCGCCCCAAACCATTCCAGTTCGACAGGGTGACTTTCAAACCATGGATCGGTTTTACACAGGTCATTCATACAAGCTGCAAGTTCCTGTTTCACTTCTATTAGTTTCTCTTCAGGGCCTACTCCTATCCTTCCTTCCAGCACTATCAAATCTGGTACAGAGGAAGGCCAACTTCCGCCTTCTATTTTCCCTATATTAATAGGAAGTGGAATGGGAATATCTTTGAATAAAGGGTCTTCTATTCTTTCATTTCTTTTCGTTTCTAACTCTTGGATTCTTCTGATAACAAGGATGCTCTTTTCAAGGGCACTGACCCCCTCATACCTCGTACCTCCATGTGCAGACCTACCCTTTACTTTTAGCCGAAACCACATCGAACCTTGTTGTTTTGGGAATATTTTCATATTTGTAGGTTCAGGGATTAGTACTGCATCTGCAGTATAACCTCTGAGGATTGCCGCTAATGTGCCTGCTCCCCCGCTCTCTTCTTCAATCACACTTTGAAAAATAACATCCCCTTTAAGTTTTACCCCCAACGATTTTAGTGCATTTACAGCAAGAAGTAAGGAGACGTTTCCTCCCTTCATATCTGTACTACCACGACCATATACTTTCCCGTCTTCCACTTTCCCTTCGTACGGGTCAAAGTCCCACTGCAGCAAGTCTCCTTCAGGGACCACATCGATATGACCGTTTAGAATTAATGAGCGGCCACCACCAGTACCACGCCAAACAGCTACTACATTGGGAGAATCCTCGAAATTCTCGCGCGTCGATACAAAATTTTCATGAGCACTCATTTCCTTTATATCCGGCTCCCAAATATCTATTTCCAAACCTAGTTCCCGGCACGTTTCAATCACCACTGCTTGTGCGGAACTTTCCCGCCCCTGGATACTTCTTTCTTGAATAAGTTTCCTTAAGAGCTTTACAGCGTTCCCCCTGTTTTTCCCAAACCATTCCTTGATCAACTTCTGTTTCATCTCATCCACCCTTCTTCCAGCTTCCTATTGAATCTTTTATAAAATTGCAGGTGAAAGCGTAAAAGAAGCTTCTGTTTTCTCTTTTACCTGCTCCAAACTAACACCTGGCATTAATTCAGAAAGCATCAATCCATCTTTCTTAACTTCAAAAACTGCTAAATCGGTAATTATAAGGTCCACACAATTCGGTGTTGTTACAGGTAAACTGCACGTTTTTACTACCTTTGATTGCCCATATTTATCAGTATGACTCATCAATACAATCACTTTTTTAGCTTTTTGTGAGAGCTCCATGGCCCCACCCATACCCGGCACCCTTTTGCCCGGTACTATCCAATTCGCTAAATCACCTTGTTCAGACACTTGCAACGAACCTAAAATGGTAATATCAAGTTTCCCTCTTCTGATCATTCCAAAAGCAAGCGCACTATCAAAATAAGATGCGCCTGGCTGGATAGATACAGGAAACCCTGCTGCATTGCAGAGATTTTCATCCTCTTCTCCTGTCAATGGAGTGGATCCCATCCCTAAAACACCATTCTCGGCTTGGAAAAAGACATGAGTATTTTCAGGCAAGTGATTGGGAACTAAAGAAGGAATGCCTATTCCCAAGTTTACGACCATTCCATTTTCTATTTCTTTTGCTGCTCTTTTGGCAATCAAATTCCGTATGTTTCCTCCCATACCCATGTCCAGTTCACCCCCTCGCTTTGAACCATATAATCCACATATACCCCAGGCACGACAATTTCTTCAGGATCTAAATGCCCTAAGGGAACGAATTCCTCTACTTCGACAATGGTATTTGTCCCTGCCATCGCCACAAGCGGATTGGTATTCCTGGCACTTTTATCAAAAATGAGATTTCCATAAGGATCTGCTTTTTTGGCAAAGACGATGGAAAGGTCTGCCGTTAGCGCCGTTTCGAGAATATAGTCTTTTCCATTTGATGTAAGGATTTGCTTGTTTTTTGTTACGATGTCACTTGTAATCCCGACGTCAACTAGAATACCGCCTAACCCAACACCACCCGCTCTGATTCTTTCAGCTAATGTTCCCTGGGGGCTGAACTCGACTTCCATCTTATTATCAGTCATCATCTTGCCTGCAACAGGATTAGAGCCGATATGGGAAGCTATTAATTTATTTACCTTTCCTGCACAAACCACTTTTCCAATACCTATCGTTGGAAACCCCGCGTCATTTCCGATTAGTGTTAGGTTTTTCACACATGAATCCAAGAGTGTATCAACCAGCTTCGGAGGAGTCCCCACTCCTCCAAAGCCACCGAACATCAATGTCATTCCATCAAAAAATAGATGACGGACCATTTCCAGCTCAACGATTTTGTTAAATGTATTCTCCACTTTCCCCATCCCGTGTTTCACTCCTTACAATTCTGCTTGAAGTTCGTTTAGTGTCAGCTCTAGGATGGTAATCAGTTCATCCATTTCCTGTTGGTTTATCGACAGCGGCGGTGCAATTATGACTGCATCCCCTCCCACACCTTCAATACCCGCTGAGGCAGGGTAGATGAGCAAGCCATTCTTCTGGGCCAGCTCCACAAGCCTTGGTGTGACCGCCTTTTCTTGCGAATAAGGATACTTAGACGCAAGATCTGCTACTATTTCCATTCCAAGTAATAGCCCCTTGCCTCTAACGTCCCCGATAAAAGAGTACGTTTGTTTTAATTGGGATAATTTCTGCAACAAATAATTTCCCAGATTTTCACCATTGCTTACAAGATTTTGGCTTTCGATGTATTCTAAAACTGCCAATGCGACTGCTGCCGATTGAGGATTGGCACTATACGTATGCCCACTCATAATCACCTTAGATCCCTTTAGAATACTTTCAACTATTTTTTCGCTGACAAGTGTTGCTGCGATAGGCGTATAACCTGCACTCATGCCTTTGCCAATACAGATGATGTCCGGAGTCACATGCCAATGTTCCATGGCAAACATTTTCCCGGTTCTTCCGATACCTGTCATCACCTCATCTGCAATAAAAAGAATGTTATGCTTTTTGCATATCTCTGCAATCTTTTGATAATACCCATCAGGCGGACAGATTGCTCCAGCCGCTGCCCCAATAACCGGCTCCGCTACAAAAGCAGCGATATTTTCTTCCCCTATTTCCAGAATGGCACGCTCTAGGTCCTCTGCACATTTCAGGCCACAAGAAGGGTATTCCAGATTAAATGGACAACGGTAACAATAAGGCGGCTCTACAACAGGTGATTTTTCCAATAAAGGCTCAAATCTTTTCCTGCGATCTGCGTGCCCCGATAAAGATAGTGCCCCTATCGTAATACCGTGATAGCTTTTCCAACGGGAAATAATTTGGTTTTTGTCTGGTTTTCCTACCTCTTGCCAATATTGAATGGATATTTTCATCGCCGTTTCTACAGCTTCTGTACCGCTATTAACAAAAAACGACCAATTGATATCTCCTGGTGTGATAGAACTTAATTTTGTTGCTAGTTTTTCTGCAGGAATACTGCTGAATTGAGAACGATAAACAAACGATACTTTGCTTGCCTGATCGGCCATCGCATCTATTACAGCTTGTACATGATGACCAATGCTTGCCGTAACAGCACCAGAAGAACCATCCAAATATTTCTTCCCAGTGACATCATACAAGTACACTCCGTTCCCATGGCTAATCACTGGGTACTCTTTATCTAATAATGGCTTAATAAGATAGGATTGATCCATAAACGATTACTCCTTTCCACAACTGTCCTGTAACCGTTTACTAGCAGTGGTAGCCCCTTCCGTCAAGGGGCACAGTAAATCCTGGCTGTCGTGAAGCTAGCTTACTTCCATTCTATGTTCAATAGAATGAAATCTTTCGTTCAATTTATGGATAAATAAACAGTCTTAGTTATTTGTGTATCACCGCTGTTCCTTTCCGCAAATGGCTTCGCTTTCCTAGGGGCGCTGCTGGAGCCTCCTCAGCTACGCCTGCGGGGTCTCCACCTAACGCTATCTCCCTCAGGAGTCTCCGCCATTTGCTCCAATCCACAACTATATTTCACATGAACGAATCGTTAATGATTTTATAACATAACTAAAATTTAAGGTTTTTCCTTAACTTTTAAATAAATGAAGTAACCTTGTTGATTGTAATGGAAGGCGCGCAGACACCCGCGGGAGGAAGGGACAGGTGAGACCCCGGAAGGCGAAGCCTGAGGAGGCTCACGGACCGCCCGCAGGCAAGCGAAGCGCCTGGAACGGAGATCAACAGTATTACATGCTTTTTAACTCCAAATAAAAAAGCATCACTCTCATTACCGAGTGATACTTCCTGAACTTATCTTATTTGCAATAGCAAGCTCCAACAATGATTAACAAAATGAATAGAACTACGATTAAAACGAATGTATTTCCTCCGCCGTATGCCGGGGCAACTTGAGATGGGTAGTCGCATGGTCCACATGTGTAGTAACAGTAATCGTGCATGGTCATCACTCCTGTTTAATATTTACACTGTTACTTTATGAACTAGGTGGCTGTCCCGTATGTGCATATGCCCATTTTTTAAAAATCTATTTATGTTCCTCCATTTTATCGATAATTTTGACCATGCTCTTTAATGTCTCTTCTATATGCGTGTTATCCTCTGTAACTTGTTCGACTGTCGCGCTGATTTCCTCAAGGCCCGCTGTCGCTTCTTCCATCAATGCTGCAAATTCACTCGTATAGGAGTCAGTATTTGCTGTTTTTTCTTTTACTGTACTTGCAAAATCACGAAATTGCTGTGCATCAGTTAATAATGTTTTCAAGGTTTCACTGATGTGCTGGAAGGAATGGTTGACCTGATTTGTTGCTTCAAGGTTTTTCTCCATTTTTGCAATATTAAGTTGCAGCTGTTGTAATACCTCTTCTTTTGTTTGGTTAAGAGAGGAGAGGTTTTCTGTGATTTCTTTTGTCGTTTCGCCAGTGGATGTGGCAAGCTTACGGATCTCTTCTGCTACTACCGCAAAACCTCTTCCGGCTTCCCCTGCCCTAGCAGCTTCAATAGAAGCATTCAGAGCTAGCAAGTTTGTCTGATCCGTAATATTTTTTATGTGTTGAGTTAATAAGTTTGTTTCATCGATTTTTTCCGTAAGAACCTGGAATACAGCATCCATTTCCGCAACATCCTGCGAAAAGCTTTTCATGTTTTCCTGTAGTTCTACTGCCATCACTTTCCCTTGATCTGCTGTAGTTTTTGTTGTATTTGTTGTTTGATATAAGCTATTCGATTTATCTACAACATTGTCCATCAAGGTTGATACATCATTCGTCTGTTCCGCAATGCCACCAATCTGGTCGGCTTGCTTTTGACTTCCCACGGACAGCTCCTGTATGGTTAGTGACACTTCTTTTTGGGATCGAATACTCATGTTAAGGCGATCATGGACTTTATTGACTCGTTCAATTAATGTCATGGCATCCCGCTGAAAGGCTTCCTGCTTTATTTGACGCTCTTCACTTACAGCTTGCATCGTGTCTACAATACCCTCGAATTGAGCAAACAATTTCTTCCCTATTTTCACTTGTACAAATGTAATGACAAACAACAAAAAGAATAGCAGGACTATATTTCCTAACTGTCCGTCTGTCATCAGGTTGCCGTTTAGAAATGACCAAAGTGAGTAAGCGAAAAGGACTAGACTCCCTACACCTCCAACAATAAAGACATTTCTATTAAAGTAAACGGTTGCAAGCATCAAAACAAAAAAAGGTAGAATAAATCCTGATAAAGATGCCCCGCGGTTTACCAAAATTATAAAAAATACTGTGAAAGTTACTCCTACTGTAAAGTAAGGCACTAAGTAGTGAAACCACTCATTCCATCTGGTCAAAATTAATAAAATAACCCCTAAGCACAAAGCAACAAATAAGGTCACGGTTATAACTGTTGCCGCCGGTACAAAGAAATTCACAAGAAGCCCGGCACCATACGAGATGAAAATCACGAAAAACATGAGCTTATTTTTATTGATCAAATCTTGAAACTTTAATTCTTTTACACTTACTGCTGACATTGCATAATCCCCCACTCCATCATCCATTGTTGCTTTTTTTCTTTTATATCTACTAATTCTTCATGTTCCTTCTGTTATCCTGCAATAATTCTGTTATTTTGTTGAATTTTGACAGAAAAAAACCAGGCAGTAATTGCCCGGCATTTGAGATTTAGTCTTCCTATGTTTCCATTCATATTATTTATCTGTTTGTTTTTGCTTCTTTTTCAAGTACTCCGCACGTATTTTTTCAAGTTGCTTCTTTTTATCAAGTTTAGCAGGTGTCTGTTTTTCATGAAACTTTGCCACAGCTACCTTACCTTTGTTGTCCAATTGATATTTTCCCATCTGTTCACCTACTTTTCTTGTTTAAAACAATTTCTTATATTCTCCATAGCCTTCTGTTTCGAGTTGGCTTACCGGGATGAAGCGGAGGGCAGCGGAGTTAATGCAATACCTTAATCCGCCCTTGTCTACAGGACCGTCTTCGAACACGTGGCCCAGATGAGAATCTCCCTCTTTGCTTCTAACTTCCGTCCGTACCATTCTGTGACTTACATCCATCTCTTCTTTTACTTGTTCTTTGTTTATCGGCTTGGTAAAGCTTGGCCATCCGCAACCGGCATCATATTTATCAAGCGAAGAGAATAATGGCTCACCAGAAACTATGTCAACATAGATTCCTTCTTCTGTATGATTCCAGAACTCATTTTTAAAAGGTGGTTCTGTGCCGTTATTCTGTGTAACCTCATACTGCATAGGTGTTAGCTTCTTTTTCAAGTCTTCGCTGTTTTCTTTTTTCCAATGCTCTTTAATAAATGCCGCCCTCCCAGATCCTGCTTGATACATCTTATAACGGAAAGGATTTTTCTTGTAATAATCTTGATGATACTCTTCCGCTGTATAAAATGGCTTGGCAGGAAGTATTTCTGTTACGATTGGATCTTTAAATCTTCCACTTTGGTTTAAGTCTTGCTTAGATTTTTCCGCGATCTCCCTTTGTTCATCGGAATGATAGAAAATGGCGGTACGATACGAATCTCCCCGGTCGTGGAATTGTCCGCCAGCATCTGTGGGATCAATTTGACTCCAAAAAACGTCTAGTAATTTTTCATACGGGAATATTTCAGGATTGAACGTAATTTGTACCGCTTCATAATGGCCTGTCGTCTCCGAACAAACCTCTTTATAAGTAGGGTTTTCTTTATGTCCACCTGTGTAACCTGAAACTACTTGTTCAATACCATCTTGTTCGTCAAAAGGTTTAACCATGCACCAAAAGCAACCACCTGCAAATGTTGCTTTTTCTAATTTGTTCATCATGTAGCACCCACCTTTTTATATAATATATTTACGTTGAATTATAGCAATATCATAGAGGAATTCCTAATGGAATGCTCGTATTACAGAAAGATAATAGGTATGGTAAAATGAGGGGTACATATCTCAGGAGGTTCAATTTATGAGTAAAAAAGTAGAAGTTTATATATTAGCAGGGTTTCTTGGGAGTGGGAAGACTACCCTTTTGACTCAAATGCTGCAACAGGAACAAGCGGAAAATAGAAAAGTCGCGGTGGTAATGAACGAGCTTGGCAAGGTCTCTATCGACTCCGATTCCATACCGGACGAAACCCCACTTTCTGAATTATTTGATGGCTGTATTTGTTGTACGATTCAAGAGAAATTGGAATCAACTATGCAGGGGCTTTTACTTGATAAAGATTTGGATGCCATTTACATAGAGACGACAGGTGCGGCACATCCAATTGAGGTGCTTGACACAGTTCTTTCTCCCATTTTCGCAAACAAGTTTTCTGAAGCACGTATTATCACCCTTTTAGATGTCCTGCGATGGAAAGATCGTGACAGCTTATCCATTCAAGTCAAACAGTTGATAAGAGAACAAGTGAAGCATGCCGATATGCTTATTTTGAACAAGACGGATTTAGTAAGTGAAGCAGAGGTTTCTAGCATTTTGTTTGAATTGCAATCCATCAACCCACATGCTTCCACACTGCTGACTACGTATGCTAAGATTCCGGAAAACAGCTGGAAGAGAACGAAGCAGATAGAAAAAGGAAGCCATTCTAGTGCACATGTTAAGGATTCCCTTCATTTGAAGACATTTGTGTATCAGTTTTCCACTAAAATAGACTTAGATGAGTTTGAAGATTGGCTTAGAAATCTTCCTGACTCCGTTTATCGCATCAAAGGGTATCTTACTTTCGAGCATTCAAACAGTATTTATTTGTTTCAATATTCTTACGGCACTCCACTCTATTTAAAAGAGTTGGTTAAAGTACCATTGAATTTGGTCATTATTGGTGAAGACTTGGATGTAGAGTTATTAACAGATCAATTACTTGCTTTAGAAAAAAACAAGCAATAAATGAAGTGCTGTGCAAATCCTCATGATTTGCACAGCACTTTTCATTTTTATTCATTCATGAATGCCATCAAATTGAATATGTTGATTAGTAATGAGAATTATACTGTTTTTGTGAAAAGAGGGATGTCATGATTGTCATAAACGGAGAATCAATTACAGAAACTACTCTTTCTAATCTAGAAGACCTTGAAAAGACAATTTTCCAACGCTTACTTAATGATCAAGAAGTATATTCATATGATTCTATGGAGGAATTAAGATTTGAGATTGCCTTACGGAATAACATTGTCGCAAGTGCCGCATTAATGGCACAGGGAGAAGCGCGCTTTGAAACGTTTGCCGGTTCACAAGGCAACCCTGCGTATTGGAATATAACAGAGACTGGCGGCTTTTTAATACGGAAAGATGTCAATCCATCAGATGCCATAACTGATATTCTTGAAAACAGTCAATTTTATGCGTATGAGTGCGCAACTGCCATCCTTATTCTCTATTATCATGCTATTTTAAACACAATCGGGCCTAAACTTTTTAATGAATACTTTCAAGACTTGTTACTATACAGCTGGCATTTTGATTCAGATCTTGTCATGCAGTCGGTCTACACTTTCTATACGATTCCAGGTGATGTTGTTTACTTTAAAAACCCTGATTTCAATCCATTGACCTATTGGTGGAGAGGTGAAAATGCCGTGGTGATGGGTGACGATTTGTATTTCGGGCACGGACTTGGACTAAAAGATGCAGCGTATATCATTGAGTTCTTGAATGGAACGAGAAAACCAGATGGTAATAAACCTGCTTATCTGAGTGATTATGTTGCCCGTCCATCTTTTACACATTTGGCAAAGTTATTCTCCTCTCCAAACAGACGAACCAAACACCAACATCCAGTCATTATCCATCGCAAGAATTCCATTTCCCTTGATCGGTATTTGTTCTACTTGTATCGCTCTTACCTTCCTAATCAATAAAGGCCAGCTCCCACATAGGAGCCAGCCTCTTTCATTTTGAATTTTGGACAAGCCTTAAGATTTCCAAAGCACGGTTGCCTTCTTTTTTAAGAAGCTCCTCCCATATCTGATCTCGTCGGCAGTCTAGTTTAATAATATCGTAAGCTAGTTTAAATGAATCAGAATTGTGATACTCCTGCAAGTTTACCTCCTCCCCTTTTCAATTAAGTTCGTATATTCCTTTTTCAATTCACTTAATGTGTAGGTGGAAAGAACACTATGATTCATGAAAAACCCCGCATTAACAAGTTTGGTTATATAATACTCTTTTGCATCATTGATAGCCTTTTTTAAATTTTTCGCCATTCCACTCACCTCTCTTTATTCCAGTTTATTGAACAAATAGGGTAAATTCTTTATTTTTGTCAGGAGTTATCACATAGAATTTATAAACAATATCATTTGATTGTTAGGTTTTCTTACAAACGCACAGGAATTAGCTATGAAAATGTACTATAATGACAGTAAGAGCTCTTAGAATAGGATGTGAGTGGCTATGGCACAAGAGGATCCATCTTTGAAAGAGAGAAAAGTCATTTCAATCGGCACGGTACGCGATCTTACAGGTTTATCAGAAAGACAGATTAGATATTACGAGGAAAGAAAGTTGATCTTTCCTGCAAGATCAGGTTCAGGTATTCGGAAGTATTCCTTCTCTGATGTAGAACGGTTGATGGAAATTGCCAATCAGATGGAAGAAGGCGTTCAGACTCATGAAATACGCCGCGAGTGGAAAAAGAAAGAAAAAGAGAATGAAAACTGGAAGAAACAGATGTTAAAAGGGCAAATTCAGGCGCATTTCAAACAAAATAGAAACTAAGCATGATTATCTCCTTGGAGGAAATCATGCTTTTTTCTGTAGCTGAATTTAATCTTAACGACAGGGTTTGGTTATGCTACCATTAGCACATCAGGTTTTAAGTGGAGCGTGAAATATGTTTGAACTATTATTAACCATGTTAGAGCGACTTGGAATCATTGTAACCGTTGCTTTTATCATGACTAGGCTATCTTTTTTCAGACAGCTGATTAACAGGCAGCAAATAGATAGAAAACAGCAAGCATTTGCTATCCTGTTTTTTGGCTTTTTTGGCATTATCGGTACATACACAGGCCTTGCTTTTAGTACGGAAACATTAGGCTTCAACCGTTGGATAACGGAATTGAACGATTCTGAGGCGATCGCCAACTCCCGCGTGATTGGGATTGTGATGGCAGGTCTGCTTGGCGGATATAAAGTGGGAATTGGTGCAGGGTTGATTGCTGGTATACACCGCATGAGCCTTGGTGGATTCACTGCTTTTTCATGCGGCTTTTCCGCTATAGTAGCAGGCCTCTTGGCAGGTTTCATACGAAGCAAATATAAGGGAAAGAGAATTAGTGTAGCAGTGGCTCTTCTTACAGGCGCATTAGCGGAATCGATTCAAATGGGTATTATCCTCCTTACTTCACAACCATTTTCTCAGGCTCTCGCGCTTGTGGAGAGTATAGGCCTTCCCATGATTTTTGCTAATGGAATTGGATCTGCTCTCTTTTTCCTCATTATTTTAACCGTGATTAATGAAGAGGAAAAAGTCGGGGCAGTCCAAGCTCAAAAAGCCTTGTCGCTAGCAGAGAATACATTGACACACCTTAGAAAAGGATTAACGCTGGAATCTGCGGAAGAAACGTGCAAAATTATTTATCGGGAAGTAAATGCCAGTGCTGTATCCATAACTGATAGGGAAAAGATTCTAGCACATGTCGGAATGGGGAATAATCATCATAAACCCCTCTCCCCCATCCAAACTCATAGCACCAAACAAGTACTGAAATTCGGAAATTTGTTGGTAGCAGGTAAAAATGACATACAGTGTCAGGACCCGTCATGTCCTCTTGGTGCTGTGGTTATTGCTCCCTTAAAAAAGAGAGAAGAAACAGTTGGCACCCTTAAATTTTACTTTTCTTCAGATAAAGAAATAGATAATGTGGTTATCCAGTTAATTACAGGTCTCAGCTCCCTTATGAGCCATCAATTGGAAATCTCAGAAGCAGAAAATGCATCCAAACTAGTAAAAGAAGCTGAAATTAAAGCTTTACAAGCTCAAATCAGCCCCCACTTTCTATTTAATTCATTGAATGTAATTGTTTCTTTAATACGCACAGATCCGAAAAAAGCAAGAAAACTATTGGTATCTCTTTCGCATTTCTTTAGGCAAAATCTGACGGCAACCACGGCAAAATGGACCACCGTGCAAGAGGAGCTAAAACATGTACAAGCATACCTATCTGTTGAGGAAGCCCGGTTTTCGGATCGTTTAACCGTAACCTATCATGTTGATGAATCGGCGCTTTCTTATCTTGTTCCCCCTCTTTCCTTGCAGCCCATAGTTGAAAACGGGGTTAAGCATGGTCTAAAAGATAGGGAGGAAAATGCACAATTAACCATTAAAATAAAGGAGCGGGTTTCTGATATATATATATCCATAAGCGATAATGGAGTAGGCATGACAAGCGATCGGATAAGTGAACTTGGCCAGGAACAAGTCTCTTCCCCTACTGGTACTGGGGTTGGCCTTTACAATATTAATAAAAGACTTATAATGATGTTTGGCAATCAAGCAAGATTGCATTTTCAAAGTGAAGCAAACATTGGCACCACTGTTTATTTTACCATTGCAAAAAAATTAAATAAGGATGATAAAACTGATGGATAATATTAAAACGATTATAGTGGATGATGAACCATACAGCCGTGATGAACTAAAACATTTATTAGAGGAGCATGATTGCCTGCAAGTGATAGGAGAAGCAGCCACAGGTGAAGACGCTCTTTTACTCTGCATGCAACATCAACCGGATGTCGTTTTTTTAGATATAGAAATGCCGAAAATGAACGGTTTGGACGTTGCCAAGCATTTAAAAGAATTAAAGAAATCACCTCTTATTGTTTTTGCCACTGCCTTTCCTAACTTTGCGGTGGACGCTTTCCGACATGAAGCTGTTGATTATCTATTAAAACCTTTCGATGAGGAACAATTGTCCCAAACCGTATGTCGGCTTATCAAACATTTAACTCCAGAAAAGGAAACTCAACAACAACCTGCTTCCTCTAAGCTAGCAGTGGAATATGAAAATGAAATTTATTATATAGATCCTCTAGATATACTTTATGTCAGCAGAGACGATCGAATTTCACGCATACATACAAACACCCGCAATTTCGAGTCAAAGCTGGCGTTGAAGGACTTGGAAGAAAGATTGCAAGACTACCCATTTTTCCGGATCCATAAAAGCTACCTTGTTAATTTAAATTATGTAACAAAATTGACTCCTTGGTTCAATGGGGCATATATGCTGGAGCTCATAGGCAGTTCCGAAAAGCTCTCTGTCAGCCGGAATTACGTAAAAGCACTAAGAAAAAAACTTGAACTATAACATGTCAGTAGCTGTTACTGACATGTTATTTATGTTTTTACACATCTTAGCCGCTCTGCCACCAAATGAAAGCCTTTTCATTTATAATGAGGATACTCCATAAAGAGAAAGGGGTCTTCATTTTGTATACATTCTTAACAGGTATTGCCTTATTAATAGTAGGTTATTTTATTTATGGTAGATTTGTAGAAAAAGTATTCGGAATAAAAGATGCTAGAAAAACACCCGCTTATTCCAATCAAGACGGGGTTGATTACCTTCCGTTAGGTCAAAATAAAAATTCATTGATTCAGTTATTAAATATAGCAGGTGTCGGTCCAATTTTCGGACCGATTTTGGGTGCCCTATATGGTCCAGTAGCATTCTTGTGGATTGTCTTAGGTTGTATTTTTGCCGGGGCGGTTCATGACTATTTGACTGGTATGATATCCATTCGTAACCGCGGTGCACATTTACCTGAACTTGCAGGTAAGTTCCTCGGAAAATTTATGAAACATACCGTCAATGCGTTTGCTATCTTGCTTTTACTTTTAGTTGGAACCGTTTTCGTAACGGCGCCGGCAGGGTTAATTCACACGTTAGCAGAAGGAAAAGTTGCATTAGGTATCATTATTTTAGCTATTTTCATCTATTATATTTTTGCAACGATGTTACCAATCGATAAAGTCATCGGTCGTTTATATCCTATTTTTGGAGCACTATTACTGATCAGTGCCTTAGGTGTTGGAGTATCGTTAGTTGTAACAGGCGCTCCTATTCCTGAATTAAGTTTCACAAATATGCACCCAGATAACGTGCCTATCTTCCCATTATTGTTCTTAACTATTTCATGTGGAGCACTTTCTGGTTTCCATGCAACGCAAACACCTATTATCTCTAGAACTACTCAGAATGAAAAGCAAGGCCGTCGAATTTTCTACGGCATGATGATTGCAGAAGGTATCATTGCCATGATCTGGGCAGCGGCAGGAATGAGTTTGTTCAATGGGTCGGCAGGATTGAGCGAAATCTTAGCCAATGGAGGACCTGGAGCAGTTGTAAGTGAGGTTTCCGTTACCATGCTTGGAGCAATTGGTGGTACAATGGCGGTCATCGGTGTCATTATCCTTCCGATTACATCTGGAGATACTGCATTCCGAAGTGCTCGCATGATCATTGCTGATTACTTCAATATTTCACAAAAGAAAATTATCAGCCGTCTTTGGATTGCAGCTCCTTTGTTTGTCATATCATTTGTACTGACAAAAATTGATTTTGAATTATTATGGAGATACTTCTCTTGGGCAAATCAGTCCACTGCTGTCATTGCATTATGGGTTGGCGCCATGTATCTATTCATCGCTAGAAAACAGTATTATATTGCGATGATACCAGCAATTTTCATGACAATGGCAACGACTACCTATATATTAAATGCTCCTATTGGCTTCCGATTGCCGATTGAAGCCTCTTATATCGGTGCAGCCATGTTTACGATTATCATCATTGGCTTGTTCTATGTTAAAGCTATTGCAGCAAGAAAAACAGACTTCGAACTTGATGCAAATGATATCTCAAATGAAAAAGCAGCATGATCTCACAAACGGTTCTACTTTTGTAGGACCGTTTTTTTGTTTTACATAAAAGTTATCCGTTCAGAAAAAGCTACTATCAAAGGAGGCGGATTTGATATGGCATCCCCTTATCTATGCCCAAATTGTAAAACTAACCGCTCACGCTTTAACATTATTGAACAAGTGGCAAAGTCCGTGAAGTTAAATCCTCAATCAGGTGAGGTTGTAGAGGAATATACATCCGGCACCACGGACCCTTTTCACATCCCTTATAAAGGGCCTTCACAAAAAATTCAATGTGCCACTTGTGGCAATGTTGATGAAGAAATCACCTTCATCAAGCATGCAGAATACCAAAAAGGATAACAGGCCTAACTCGCCTATTATCCTTTTTTCCTTGTAAGGAAGAATATTGTTAATATTTCACCTTTCTTTGCATATCCATTTAGCATGAGGAATAAATGGAGGGTGTATGCAAACATGAATCATGATGAAAATTACTTCCTTGCAGGACAATATCAATTGCTTGCTGATTATTATAAATATCTGGATCCGCAACGTCATATTTATTTTTATAATATGCACTACCATCACCTGCAAAAATGGGTGAAATCTATTCAAGCGGCACCCAATAGGAACACGAATGAGAGAGAGAACTCACGACTAAGGTTTCTTCATGCTTCTCCAGGAATAATGGCAGTAGATGTACATGTAAATAACAATCCTGTATGGAAAGATCTTCGTTATACCAACAGCAGCAGTTATGTAGATATTAAACCAACAAACAATAAAATAGAAATATATCAAAATGGTCAAAAACTATTTGACGGTACCCTCCAGGCAAATACAGGTAAAACTTACACCGTTGCAATACTAGGAACAAAGGACAAACTGCAGCTAATACCTGTTGAGGATGATACTTCCGTTCCTCAAAGTGAATCAAAGCTGCGTTTTTGGCACTTATCCCCTGATGCCCCTCCAGTTGATATTGCCGTCAAAAAAGGAGATGTCGTTTTTTCTGACATTCCTTATTCCGGTATTTCCGGTTATCTAGGCCTTACTCCGATGACAGTGGATTTAGAAATGAGGGTTTCAGGAACAAAAGATATCGTACTCCCCCTTAACAGGATAAGCTTGAAACCAGATGTTGCTTATACTATTGTGGCCGTTGGACTTGTCAAAAATGGTACACCTTTGGAAGCTATTTTTCTAGTTCCGTAAAACAAAGAATAAGTAAATCGAACAAAAAAGCACTTACCCTAGGGTAACTGTCAAAATTAAATCATAGTACCAGATCCTTTGATATATTGGCCGGACCTTGTCTTTGCGCTTAATCCTCTAACAAAAAAAGGCTTCTCTTGGTTTATTTCCTTGTCACCAAGTTCTTATACAGGCGCTGTGGGCTTCTCTCCTCCTTTTCCTCGTCTCCGAAGCCTTCATACTGACCATGAGGACCTCCCTATTCCTTTTTTCTCGTCACAGAGGTCTTCATATCGACGATGAGGACTTCACTCCTCCTTTTTACTTGTCACCGAGGTCTTCATAACAGCGATGAGGACTTCTCCCCTCCTTTTTACTTGTCACCGAGGTCTTCATAACGGCGATGAGGACTTCACTCCTCTTTTTTCCTCGTCAATCAGGTCCTCATCACGAGGGAAGACGATTCCACAATCTGATTATTTTATAAATTTCCCAAACAATGTAAAATGCTCAATCAACTAGTGATTGAGCACCCTGTTCTATTTCATTAGCACCAAGCAGCACCAACGATGATTAATAGGATAAACAATACAACGATTAATACGAAAGAGCTTCCGTAACCACCGCCGTATCCTGCACCTGCTACTTGACCGTAACCGCAACCACACCAACTCATAGCTGTCACCTCCTCTACAAGGTATCTATCCAAGGTTAGTAATTAATAGTGGAGGACTCCCGCACCAACAATCACCAATAAGATAAACAGAACAACTATTAACGCGAATCCTGATCCATAACCAGAACCACCCATGCTCTACACCTCCCCCTCTTTCCTAATACATAATGTATTCATGTGGAGCGTAATGGTAAAGGCATATGCCCAGTTCCAAAAAAATTGGGTGGATTATATTACTAAGCCCCTTGGCTCTGTAGTATCAGATATTTAATATGAAAAATAAAAACCGGGCAGAAACCGCCCGGTCCTTAAAAGCTACATATTTTTGTTATTGGTTAATCGCCGCTGTTCCTTTCCGCAAATGGCTTCGCTTTCCGCGGGAGGAAGGGACAGGTGAGACCCCGGAAGGCGAAGCCTGAGGAGACTCACGGACCGCCCGCAGGCAAGCGAAGCGCCTGAAACGGAAATCAACCGTCTTACAAATTTAAAAAGCATGGTGAAAAAATCACCATGCCTTTTTAAAGTTAGTCCTCCACCGGGACTAGGAGTTTGAATTCGATATCGTCGCGTTCGACATCGAATTTTGTGAATTCTACTTTTGTATCACTCTGCAGCTCTAGTTCTTGCAAAGCGACATAAATGCTCTGTTCGTTCGGTATGATCTTAACCCAAGGTGGTAATGGATAATTATCACCTACATACTTTAAAACCATGGATACAGGTACTTGCAACCTTCCAATCGACATGGAGTCCTGTTTTAAGACAACATCGCCGTTTTCCTGTACTTCAGGAAGAAATGTCATAGTCAGGGGGATGTCTCTTTCAAACACGGTCATTTCACCCCGGAGCTCCACTCTGTCGGTCAGAACTACTTCATAATTTAAAGGGCGTCTCGTTTCTCTTTCCAAATAATAACGTATAAGTTCATTTAAGTCTTCTTTATCAGACTGAATCGTAAATGCGACCCTTTTTCGATCATCATCCCTGCTGGTTAGGTTGAATTTCGAGTTTTTTGGCAGCAACACCAAAAATATAGCTATTCCGGCAATTAAAATATTTATAACTAGCAAGCTTAGAAATGCCGTTTTCCAGTTTATAACTTTTTTCACCATAATCCTCTCCACTACTCTTCTTCTAACATCTCTTCCAATGAGGTCTCCTCATTAAATCGTTTTATTTCATTCACGATGTTGTTACCTATTAACTGATACCCTTTTTGGTTCGGATGAAACTGGTCATCATCAAGAAGATTCTCTTCAGGGTCTATAAAGATGTCCTGTATAGGAACATAGGCTGTATTAGGATATTCATCAAGGATTGAAATAGTTGTAGCATTCCAATTAGTTACTACCTCATTCATTTCTTTTATTTCTTGAAAAAAGTGATAAAAAGGATTGAATAGACCCACAAGGTATATTCTACTGGAATCATTATGTTTTCTGACTTCTCCAAGAACGCTATCCAGCCTTTTTGCGTACAATTCTTGTTCTTTATCAAATAGGGAAAATGTTAGATCCAGAAAGTTCTCACGGATCACCTTCATTAAATCATTTCCGCCAACAGTCATGAAAATCACATCGGCTTCAGCAAGAGCCTCTTGGACTTCTGGGTCTTCCAGTCTTTTTAAGAGATGATTTGTACGGTTTCCCCGGACACCAAGATTGGTGACACTTACGTTATCGATATACGGTTTAGCTTCATAATGTTGTTTGACAATGGAAGTAAACCCGCCGTTTTTGGATTCATCTCCAACCCCTTGTGTGAGGGAGTCACCGAAAAAGACCAACTTAAACGACCTGTCAAAGAACTCTTCCGTAACTTCCTCTTTTTCTTCGATATTCATTATTTTATTCTGGTTTTCCACAGACTCTTCTTTAAAGAAATCTTTGAAAAGTTTTCTCTCACTTTGGCTTTCTCTTCGCTCTTTCGCTTTTTCTAATACGTAACTTGAAGAATTTTCTGCAGAACAACTAACCATACTAATTATTATAAGGCCCAGTAAGGCAATTTTCCAAAATTTAACCATCATGCATTCTCCTTATTTTGTTAAGGATTAAAACCGTTACTTACATTATACGACAGTACACTTTTTATAACATACTCTAGTGTATTTTTCAAAAACTAAAAGGTTAGGGGGTCCATTAAATTGAAGGAAAAAGAAATTCTTGCGTGCAACGAAGAGGTTTCCAAAGAGTTATTTTCAAAGGAACTACATGTGATAGTCGCTGATGGATTGAGTGCCAGCAGAGAAGAAGAGTTTGATAAGAATCAAAAGGATCACTCTGAATAAAGAGTGATCCTAAGAACTTCATTTTTTACTTAAGAGAATTTCTGCATGTTCCAATATCTCTTCGTAAGGAACATCCAAGCCATCATAACTTTTAATGATCGTACCTTCCTGGTCAATCAAATAAAAACTGGTTCCATGGACAACTTCTCCCCCGTTTTTGGGTTTAGCTACAATTGTTTTAAAGTTATCCATTCCAAACTTTTCTATCTCTTTCTGTGTATAGCCTGTTAAAAAGTCCCAAGAAGTATAGTCCGCTTCAAAGTTATTCCCGAACTCTTTAAGTACTTCAGGACTATCAACTTCTGGATCAACAGAAAAAGACAGAAATTGAACATCTAATTGTTCTTCATTGGCCATTCTTTGCAACCTGGCCATGTTGGCCGTCATAGGAGGACATACAGTTGTGCAGTTAGTAAAGACCATATTCGCTACTGTGACTTCACCTTTCAAATCCTCTAAACTAACCTGCTCGTTATCTTGATTTATGTACTGAAAATTTGCCAGTTCCCAATCCGTTGTATCGGGTATTTCTGAATTGAAACTACATGCAGCCAGAATGACTGAACAAAGTCCTATTACTATTATTTTACTGTTATTTAACACGCGCTTCACCTGATTTCGCTAGTTATTTTCCATTTTTCAATCAAATCGTACCATTTATCACCGGGATATAAAAGGAACTCCTGATGAAATTCATAAAAAAAACATATTTAATATAGATGGGGGTTAAGGGATGCGAAGAGAATCTGAGAATATTAGTATTATATCTATTACATCAACTTCCTTTATTCTTGTACTTGGAAACTCGATGCTAATTCCAGTGCTTCCTGAAATCCGTCATGATTTGCAACTAACTCAAGTACAAGCCAGCCTTATCCTATCGATATTTTCCATTGCGGGAGCAGTTACCATCCCTTTCATCGGATATTTGTCAGACAGGTTCTCCCGAAAGCACATAATACTTGCCTCTCTTTTGCTTTATGGTATTGGCGGATTGGTTTCAGGGACAGCATCGATTCTACAAACATCTTTTTCATTTGAAGGAATCATTTTTGGCAGGGTTCTTCAAGGGATAGGCTCGGCTGGTACAGCTCCAATTGCGATGGCAATCGTTGCAGATTTGTTTTCAGGAAGTAAACAGTTGAAGGTATTGAGTCTAATGGAAACAACCAACAGTTTAGGGAAAGTAGTTTCGCCTTTGATTGGAGCATTTATAGCGTTAATCATGTGGCATTATATTTTCTTCGTCTTCCCGTTAGCATGTAGCATTTTGTTTATTTTGTTTATTTTATATGTTAAAAACGAGGAGTCTCCTTCTGAAAAGTTGATTTTTAAGGACTATGCAAGACATTTAGCAGGGGTTATGAAAGATAATAAGTTTTATTTACTTACAAGTTATAGTGCAGGTGCGCTGTGTCTTTTCCTGCTATTTGGCATTCTCTTTTATTCTTCAGACCTTTTGGAGAGTCAGTTTGAGACGCATGGGTTTATGAATGGTGTCATACTCTCTTTCCCGCTTTTGTTTTTGACGGTTGCTTCTTTTCTTACTGGAAATGTAATTGGAAAGTTCAGCAATTACATAAACCGAATTCTTATTGTGAACTTTTTGCTATTGAGCGTCTTTCTACTAGGGATATTGCTTTATGACAGCCTTTGGTGGACGATTTTATTCATATCCTTGATTAGCACTTCTATTGGCATCATTCTTCCATGTATGAATGCCATCATCACTAATTCTGTAAAAAAAGAAGCGAGAGGATTTGTGACGGCTTTGTACGGGTCGGTCAGATTTGTTGGAATTGCGCTCGGCCCAATGGTATTTGGCTATTTTATGGATTTCTCTATTCCCACGATTTTTGTTTTATCTTCTTTACTCTGTCTTTTACAAGCAATCCTTTGCTTCTTCTATTTAGATAAGACAAATAAAAGCATCTCGTTTCATGCCATCATCAACAGGTTTTCCATATTCCACTTTCCATTTCAAAGAAAAAAACAAAGAGGCTGACTTTTATGTCAACCTCTTTTAAATAGAATAAATCCTGTTGATTTCCGTTCCAGGCACTTCGCTTGCCTGCGGGCGGTCCGTGAGCCTCCTCGGCTTGCGCCTGTGGGGTCTCACCTGTCCCTTCCTCCCGCGGGCGTCTGCGCGCCTTCCACTCCAATCAACAAAGCTACTTCATTAACTGAAGGGATTGTGAAAAATCACCTAACTGAGTTACCTGTAAAAGCAAAAACATTTCGTTCTCGTAAGTTTCAGCTGTGGATTGGAGCAAATGGCGTAGACTCCAGCGGGGGAGTAACGGTAGGTTGAGACCCCTGAAGCGTTGTGAGGAGGCTCAAGCGCCGTCCCGCGGAAAGCGAAGCCATTTGCGGAAAGGAACAGCGGTAATCAACAAATATCTAAATTTTTATCTGCGTTTCCTGTTCTTTGCTTTTAAGAGTTGATTCATACGATCCTCTGAGGCTTTTGTTTCTTTTGGTTTATCTTCTGTATCTTTTCGTCGTTTAAATTCTTTCATTTGTTCCAATTTCGGCTCTTCCCTTTTTACAGGCTGACTGGATTTGAGTGGTGCTTTATTTCTTTTAACTACAGGTGCCTTCCATTTTTTCTCTGACTTGACCTTATCCTTGTTCTCCTTCCCTTTTTTCGAGAAGGCAAGTGATATCAAACCAAATCTTCTTATAAAGATTTCAATAATCAATAAGAAAAAAGCGATGATGATAAAAGGGAGCCACACCGTCTGAGATTGGTAAACATTTTTATGATAGGGACGGAAGACATCTTTTGGGTCTTCTATCAGCATTCCATTTTGATTGGCTGTTATATTTTCAAGCAACTCCAAATTTACAGGCCTTTGTTCAAATTCTGTGGAAAAAGGGACAACCATTCCGCTTGTAAAGGTTGAGACCGTCTCCCCTTCCTCTTCTTGTGTAATATTGAGGAAGTAAATATCGGGTATGGCTGAAAATTCCACTTCGTACTGGCCAGGTCCCACCATTTTACTTTTAGCGTCTTCGATAATCTGCCCCTTATTGTTTGATACAGAGATAGAAACCGGCATTAGTATATCCTCGATTGCTTCCACCTTCACGGAAGCTCTTCCTCCATCAACAGAGGAAGTGATGTCATAAGCACCTTGCTCATAAGATGGCAATGACCATGTTATCATTTCGTTCCAAAAAGAGGTCCATTCTTTCCATGAAGGGAACCCACCACTCCAAGCTCCGGAAACATCGGACGTCCAGGCGATCGTTCTACCAAGGCCGTAATTCATTCGAGCGAGGATTGGGTCCTCTTTTTCACTTGATATGATCTGTTCAGCCCTTGATTTCAGGGTAGTTGCAATATACGTATTTAGAAACGGCGTCCCGCTTTCGAACCTCTTAGACCAATCATATCCTGCATATACAGTAGGTACATGTGGATTGTCTTCTATATATGTTTTGGTAGTAAGGGCCGTCTCCCTTGAGAGAATACTCGGGACGGAGCTTGCCTCATAAACTTCATAAAACCTACCTGTCCCGATTTCTGCAAGTTCCTCTAACAAGGAAGTATCTGCATCTCCACCGATTGCTACTGTGGATAATGTGACATTGTTCGTTAAGCCTTCTTCGATGATTTCTTCATAAGGTCCATCATTGGATTGTCCATCGGTCAGTAGAATAATATGCTTGCGTTTTAAATCCATCTCATTCAATTGCTCGTAAGCCTGGTTAAGTGCAGGGAATATATCTGTTCCACCACCCAATGCAGTTGAACGGATTGTATCTATTACCTCTTCTTTATCCTTGATCGGTTCGGTCTCTACGACTGTCCAAGGTTCGGTATCAAAGGCAATAAAACCAAATGTATCCTCTTCTTTTAACAGTTCTACAGAACGAGCGGCAGCCTCTTTCGCTAAATCAAATTTTTCTCCCATCATACTTCCCGAACGGTCCAGTACGATGATTAAACCAAGTGATGGGATTTCCTTTTTGCCTTTTACATCCATATCCACCGGAAGTATTTTCTCAATCGGAGTTTGGAAATAACCGCCTAGACCATAGGATTCATTACCTCCTGTCATTGTAAAGCCTACACCAAAATCCCTGACTGCGGTTTCAATGAGTTCCATCTGATTACCACTTAAAAGGTGACCAGACACATTATGGAAAATAATACTTTCATATGCCAGGAAACCACTAAGTGTCGTCGGCAACAGGCTTGGATGGATACGATCAATCTTCCATCCGCTTGCATCTAACGCACGGAATACATTATCCCCTTCACCCTCTTGATCGACCATGAGTACTTTAGGTTGACCCGATACTAGTGTTAAGGAGTGAGATATATTGTTTTCCACAATTTTATCTGATTTTGGAAAAATTTCTGCTTTAAATGTGTACAATCCAGGATCTGTTAATGGAACGGAATAGGAGTAATTATTCGATCCCTTTGCCACTACAATTTCTTCTTTTATGATGGTTTCATTATTTTGAGTTATATGCAGAGTGGCTGTTGTGTCCACATTGGCTTCTAAACCGACCTGAAAAGGAACCGCTTCCCCTTCAAAGCTTGATTGTGGAGTATGAAAGGATTGAAGTGACACATCTTCCACAAAGGGTGACTGAAAAGCCATTGCATCCATTTCTATATTTCGTCCTGAATAAAAGGTGGATTGTCTGGCACTGTTCCCGTTTGTTTCTACTCCATCAGTCATCAAAACAATTCTGCCTTTACGATCCTCCGGGATGTAATTTGCAGCAAATTTCAATCCCTCTTCTAGATTCGTGAATTGAGGACTGTCATTTACAGAAAGCTGTTGAATCGTTTCTTGTTCGTCGGTAAAGGAACGTTCAAGTTTAGGCTTTTCTGAAAAAGTAACAATGCTATAACTATCCTCTTCTTTCTTTTGCTCGATCGCCTCATTAATGGAGGAAAGGATTTGCCCTTCCATCCTTTTCACACTGTCGGACTGATCGACAAGAAAAACGGTATGTGTTCCTTTTACAGGGGAAAGAAAAGATGGCATACATAGTCCAAGTATAAGTAGGAAATAGATGATGCTTCGCAAGGAGATGATGACATATTCCTTTTTCCGCTTCGTTTTCTTTTTACGCCAGAACAAAACTAGACTGATTAAGACCGGGATAAGAAATAAAAGCATGAGAGGGTGTTCAATTTGAAATTCCACGTCTGTAAACCTCCCATTCTACCAGTAATACGACAAGAGCAAGTAATAAAAATAAATAGGAGATGTTAATGCTTGTTGTTGTCTCCTTTTCCTGATCGCCAGAGGAAACTGCCGATATGTTAAAGCTTTCTTCTGTCTTAATCGATTTTTCTGATTCCTCTAACATGATGGTAAAAGTCCTGGATTCTTCCGTTTGGTCCATTGTCTCTCTTAGTGTATACAGACCGGGTGTCAGCGGGAGATCCATAGGTTGTTCAAATGTCTCATAAGAGAAGACAACCTTATCATCCTTATCAAGGATTTCCGCTTTTTTGACATCAGAAGCAGGAAAATAATCCATCGTCTGACCAGGATAGAAATATCCCAACATACCTTTGTTCTGTGTCAATTCCTGAATAGAATGAAACATGAACAATGGGAAACCAGGATGGAGCGGCCAATCACTTGAGCCAAGCTCAAATGTTACGACAATAATTGGGTCACCTTCATAGATTCCTGAAAGAATCAGAGGCGTTTCTCCCCTGCTTGCAACTACATCTAATGAGGAAAATTCCTTTGAAGAAAAAGCCTTTTCCACATACACATTCTCCATTTCCACTGATTGCATTAATGGATCTGCCATACTAGCGGATACCTCACCCGAAAGTACCACTTCATCTTCCCCATCTTCACCTGAAAGGAATACTAACTTAGGACCAGACGGCCAGTCGCTTCTCTCCACTCCTTTAATGAGGTGAACACCATCGAATTTAATTTCCTCCGCTGAATTCGAGGAAAGGTGGATGACATTGGTGCTTGCTATTTCAACAGCCTTCCTGGCAAATGGATGTATGTCCTTATGAACGTAAACTGTAGGGTCCTGTTGCTGCCCCAGAAAAGCGAATTGTTCATTATCTAACTTATATTGCTTATCTCCACTCACGACAGCTCTATACATTGTCGCAGGTGGCAGTTCTTCAAGATAAATAGTCTTTACTTTGTTGCCTTCCACTGTCTCGGAAACTTGTTGCAGGTCTTCCTCTTGATCATTATAGATGGATAAGTTAAAGTCCATTGAATCGTTTCCTTCATTTTTCACAGTAACTACACCAACTACTTGGTTTTCACGCATGGTTACCCCAAAAGTTTCGACTGCCAAGTTTTGGTGGGAATTGCCTATGTTATGTGCAAAGAAGGTGGTGTTATTATGAAGCTCTAAAGGTGCTTCTTTGGAAAAATTGTCGGTTAAAAGCTGTATATTTCCGTTTTCTTCTCCTAAAAGACTCTTTGCCATATTGATGGAATCTATCACATTTGCTGAAACGTAAGAAGGACCCAAGTTTTCCACCAGTTCGACTGCTTCTTTAGGTGATTGTGACCTTTCCAATAGAATCTCAGGCGTTTCCTTGGCCACGATAACAGTCATTTCTTGATGATCAATTTTATCAAGTGTTTGCACCATTTTCTCCTTGGCCAACTCCAGACGAGACTTTTCCCCTTCCAGTGCGGTCATGGATGCGGATGTATCCACAATGAAAACGATATGGTCTCCCTCTATTCCTTCCTTCTCAAAGAAGGGCTGAGTCAAAGTGAAAATAAGAAACAACAGTGCCAATAACTGAAGGTATAGCAGCAGATGGTGCTGCAACTTTCTCCACCAAGCTTGAGCTTCAAATTCGTTCATCCATTCCTGCCATAACAAAACAGAAGGGATCGCTTTCTTTTCATACTGCTTTCGAAAAAAATACATCAAGATAACTAAAAGTAAAAATGCACTGAACAAAAAATATATTGGTGCTGTAAAACCCATTCCCATCACCTAATCCAACCTTTAGAGGTCATCCTTTTGAATAAAATATCTTCCACTTTCTCTCCTGTATGGCACATAAGGTAGGAGATTCCCCTCTCAAAACAGAACCCCTCGAGCATCTCCATCCTTTGTTTCATCTTTTCTTTATAATTCTTTCTAGTAAATTCAGAAACGGTCACGTTCACTTCATGATTGGTTTCACTGTCAATGAGCATAAAGTCGCCATCAAAACTTGGATCTACTTCATCCTCTTCCAAGACTTGCAACAAATAGATTTGCTGTCGATTAGCTTGAATAATTTTCAATGTGTGGATGACCGAGTCAAGAGGTTCCAATAAGTCACTGATGACAATGGATACACTGCTCTTCCTTTGCACATGATTTAAAGCCGCTTCAGAAAATAGCAGGGAGGACTCTTTAGCTTTAATCTCCTCTACATATTGAAGCATCTGATGGAGGTGTCCTTTTCCTTTGCGATATAAATAAGGAGCCTGCTCCCCATGGACATCCATAATGGATATACGATCATCCTGACTAAGTCCAATATAGGCAAATGAAGCTGTGAGTGTTTTGGCTAGCTTCCACTTGGCAGGGGAACTTGCCATGGAATTTGTACAATCCAGATAAATGGTAGCAGATAGCTCTTGTTCATCTAGATACCGTTTAATATAGTGTTTTTGCGTACGTGCATAGATATTCCAGTCCACTTGCCTGAGGTCGTCACCCTGCTCATACATGCGATAATCAGAGAAATCATGAGATGCTCCGAACCTTGTCGACTTTCTTGTTCCTTTATGCCAGCTTCTCTTGAGCTTGCCTGCTTGAAGCGTATGGGCCTGTAGTTGCTTTGTTATCATAGAATTCAACATAACCGCTACCTGACATTCAATACTTTATCAGTGTACTGTATGGCATCCTCAAGAATTAGATCTTCTTTAATCCCAGAAGCTTCCCCTTCAAAATTCAGGAACAACCGGTGACGAAGGACAGGGAAGGCAGCATGTTTAATATCCCCTTTGGAAACATGAAAGCGACCTGAACAAAATGCTCTTGCTTTTGCTACCTTTATTAAACTTTGAACTCCACGAGGCCCCACACCGTATCGCACATATTTTTTCACAAGCTCACTGGCATGCTCTTCTTCAGGATGAGTTGCCATGATGAGTTGTACCGTGTAGTCTAACAATTCCTGTGAAACTAGTATTTCTTTTACTGCCAATTGGATTTTTTGCATTTTCTCTGTATCTAATAGCTTCTGAACATGATAGGATTCTGTTCCTGTTGTTCTTTTGATAATTTCATATAACTCTTCCTTCTTTGGATAGCCCATGTTAATTTTCAATAGGAAACGGTCCATCTGCGCTTCCGGCAGCGGATAAGTTCCTTCCATATCAATTGGATTCTGTGTTGCGAGCACAAAGAATGGAGAGGAAACCTTTCTTGTTTCCCCCATGATGGTAACTGTCTTCTCTGCCATCGCTTCTAAAAGGGAACTTTGTGTTTTTGGTGTTGCACGGTTTATTTCGTCCGCCAAAACAATATTGGAAAAAATAGGACCTTCATGAAACACAAAGGATTGCTTTCCGTTATCATGTATTTCGATCATTTTTGTACCGGTGATGTCAGATGGCATCAGATCAGGAGTAAACTGGATTCTTGAAAATTCAAAGCTTAAGACTTCGGATATTGTGCGAATAAGCATGGTCTTCCCCACACCCGGCATCCCTTCGAGTAAGGCATGGCCATCTGACACCATAGCCCAGATCAGTTGTTCAATCACTTCCTCCTGTCCAACGATCACCTTTCCGATTTCTTGTTTCACTTCTTGCAATGTATCTTGATAATATTTCAGTTCCTTTTCTTTCTCTTCCAAACTGATCACTTAATCTGCTCCCTTCGGATCCACTTCACTAAAGTATTGTTTAACGACATTTTCTAACCTTGATGGCAATTGCATTCTATCAAGTGATTCCCTGTAAGACTTTTCATAAGAAGAGAATACTTCTCCATACGGTCTTGCTTCCCCTCTTAGGGTCGGAGAATCAGGAGCATCTTCGTATTCTGATTGCCCTTCTCCAGTTGGACCGCCATCCGTTTCATTTTGAACATCACTTTGGATGTTGGAGGGCACCGTAAAGGTTTGCTCCCCTACACCGACACCAGCCCCTAGCCCGTTGCCACTGCCTCCTGGACCTTGTCCCTGTCCTTGGCCTTGTCCTTGACCCTGGCCTTGGCCCTGTCCTTGTCCTTGGCCCTGTCCTTGTCCCTGGCCTTGTCCCTGACCTTGACCTTGTCCCTGGCCCTGGCCCTGCCCTTGATTTTGGTTCTGGGCAGTTTGATTTGCAGAAGAATTGTTAGAATTGGATAAAGTCAGCTTTGAGGGGTTAAACCCTGCTTGCGACATTTTTCCGTGTTGATTAGAAGCTGCTGCTTGAAGGGCATTTTGTAAAGCTTCCATATCTGAAAGTGCCGAAATGTCCTGCATTATTTCCTCGAGTTGCTCTAATAATGCTTCCAATTCCTCCTCAGACAATTGCTCCATATCCAATTCCGCCTGGTCTAAAAGGCTTTCCGAAAGTTCGGACAACTCTTTTTTCTCTTCATCTGATAAGGAACCGATATTTTTCTTCATTTCATTAAGAAGTTTCTCGAGTTCTTCATTTTTTTTATTCAAAGCAAGGTTCGCCAATGAGTTATCGGGTTGTTCTTTTGCAAGTTCTTTTAAGCTGGCTTCCTTTTCTTGGAGCTCTTTCATTTTTTCAGATAAATTATTTTCTTTTTTCATTAGTTCTTTCAGGAGCTCATCTGCATCATTCTCATTTTTAAGATCTTTGAGCTCTTCTAACTCTTCCTTAATGCCTTCGTTATCTTTTAAATCCTCGGCATCTTTTTTTACTTTTTCCAGCGTTTCCTCAATAATTTCTCGTTCCGCCTCTAAAGCCTGTGCCTCTTGCATTTTGTCATTTGGGAACAAAATCAAGAGTGTGATGGCGCAAGCGGTTAACAAGGTCATAATTAATATTTTGGGGTGGAAATGCTTTAATTTTGCTTCTTTAATATCATTCTCTTTTCTCTTGAGATGATCATAAGCCTCTTTACGCTGTAGTTGTGCGACCAAGGAGGTATCGTTGACGTAATCCAGAGACGTTGTTAATCTATCCTCTTCCAGAAACTCATCAGAGTATTTTGCTGCATCCCATGTTGAAGGCCTATTCCTCCAATAGAGTAGGAATACAGCTAAACAGACGATACCGCCTATCCATAGAGCCTTTTCCATTAAGTATGGAGTCACGACAATTCTAGCAACGATGAGCACACTTAAGAAGCTGACGCAAAATGCCAAGATGGCAAATTGCGCCTGTTTAGAAATGCGGTGAAATCTAAGTTTTCTTCTGATGGAAATGAGAAACCTGACTATTTGATCCTTTTCCTTCATAGGTCATCTACCCTTTTCGTGATCTCATATTTGGGCGTAACTTTTTAATACTAAGTAAAATCAAGATGATAGAAATAGTGATATAGGAAATGATCAACCCAACACCGAGGTGCATATCTATTCCTGTCACATTTTTCAATTCCATGGCTGCACCAGGCTCAAACAGCGCCAACATTACGCCAAAAGGATTAAACATTGCGATAAAATATGGGAGTGGGTTTGACTGTGGTCCAGCTCCCCCATATTGCGTAAAACTAATCGTGAACATGGTGATGATAGCTGTCCCAGCAGCAAGGAAAAAGGCTACACCGTACGTACAAACCATCGCAACAATCGTTTTACGAATGAGCGTGGAGAAGAAAACGCCGATACTTCCCAAGGTAGCCATGGAAAGCAAATATACTCCGAATGTCAATAACAGTAGTTTTGGTGAGATTCCCCCAAATAAAAATACGATGCTATATAACGGCAAGCTTGAAATTACAATTAATAATAAGAATGATAGGGATGACACCAACTTGCTGACAATGATACTTGTGGAAGATTGCTGTGTGGTCAAAAGAATGTTCAATGTCTGTTTTTCCCGCTCACTGCTTATGATTCCCGCGGTTAATCCAGGGGTCATAAAGAAAATTAAAGCAAGCTGCACAAATGCTAAGATCATGAACATGTTTTTACTGTTTTCTGCTCGGAACATGCCCATCGTATTGAATCTTGTTTCCATGTAAATATAAAACAAAGCGATTAAGCCTAGCACACCCAGGTAGAATAATATTCCCAGGAAGCTTTTGAAACTCCTGAAGCGTAACTTGAACTCTTTATTTAACATGGGGTTGATTAGTTGAGCTTTCATTATTCCACACCCTTTGTAATTTCTAAGAAGATATCTTCCAGGTTAGATTCTTCTTGACTAAGACTTAGAATCATCACACCTGAATCTAATGCTTTTTTAAGCAATTCAACTTGTTCTTCGTCGGTCCCTTCAAACGAGAAGGAAAGCAGATTTGAACGTTGCTCACTTAGTTGAATGTTGGAAACACTAGGTATATCCTCGAAAAATCTGATTGCTTTATCAATATCTTTAAGAATGAGCACTTTCAATACTTTATTGGCTTGCAACTGTTGGTGGATTTCTTCTACTCGTCCTGTAGCAACAAGCTTCCCACCATTGATAACGCCAATTTCATCACACATTTCCGCAAGTTCTGGCAGGATATGAGAAGAAATCATGATTGTTTTGCCCATGCTTTTCAATTCCCTCAATATTTCCCTCATTTCAATTCTTGCCCTTGGATCCAACCCTGATGCGGGTTCATCCAAAATCAATACTTCAGGGTCATGTATTAGTGCTCTTGCTAGACATAATCGTTGCTTCATTCCCCTTGATAATACATCTACATAAGCATCTTTCTTATCCGTCAGATTGACAAGCTCGAGAAGCTGAGGAATCAGCTTCTGCCTTTCCTCCAAAGGGATGCCATAGCTTGCTCCATAGAAGTCAAGATATTCATCGGTTTTGAACTGATCATAAACACCAAAGAAATCAGGCATATATCCAATATATTTCCGAACCATTTTTGGATTTTTCGTAACATCATATCCGTTTACAAAAGCAGTCCCAGATGTAGGCGCAAGAAGCGTAGAGAGTATGGAAAATGTTGTGGATTTCCCCGCTCCATTGTGGCCGACAAATCCAAATACTGTACCTTTTTCAACCTTTAAGTTTAATGAATCCAACGCTGTAAATTTACCATATTTTTTTGTAAGATTAATGGTCTCTATCATTCTTTTAACGCTCCTTCTACCTGTAGCCCCGGTACTTGTATATCTCTATCAAAATTATTTGGTACCTTTAAACGAACCGTAATGCTTCCCTGTTCATTGAAATAATCAGAAAGATTCCCCTCTAAAGTTACAGAAGCTTTATTTTCAAGTGCTTCTGCTTCACCCTTCTTATGATTAACGATAAAATACTCCACACTTCCATCTCTAGAGCGTAGTTTAATTTTCACTTCTTTCATTTCATCTTTCTCAATATCCACCATATCCGGAAGGCTGTAGGTAAAGTCATACGTCCCTCCACCCAGGTATACATATGGCTCTCCAAAATCCAGACCGTTATGGTGTACCATTCCTGTTTCACCTTCTGTTACTGCAAGGTTAGGAGACAAATGTTCTTCTGTAAAGCTAAAGCTTCCTCCACCTGAATTAGTGATTGTGACTGGTAATACAACAAGATGAGAGGCATTCGATTTTCCGGATTTTCCATCTACCTTCGTCTCCATCACCCCATCTGTTACATAACCCACCAAAATAGGTTGAGAGGCTATAGAGAAGATATCTTTTCTGTTTACAAGTAAATCCAGCATTTGAAACTTTTTATAGTCTTCAAGTTCATCTTTTTCAATTTGATTAGCGCCTGGTCCTTGATTATAATAACTTTGGAATTTTGGAAATGCCTTAGTAGCAGAAGTGCTGCTTGGTGCCGTCAACGCATTGGCGATGTTGCCTCCAGACACCTCATACTCTAGGTTCACTGATTCCCCTGCTTTAATATCTCCAAGTGCTTCTGAGTCGCGACCTGATAGTAGAAAAGCGTCCTTTAACTCATACTGCATCTGATTGGATATTGTCCCTTGTATTTTTCCGTCTTTTATAGAGAGTGCATGATCTATTTTCCCTAAAGGCAAGGCATTTACGTTACCAATACTTGTACGCGTTGACCAATACTCCACATCATTGAATGTAATCTCTGTTCCTTTAGATAGAGAACTGACATAAGCATAGTTCTTCATCAGTTCGAAATTTTCATTATAACCGTATGTCATTGGGAAAAGCGTAGTATTTTCTCCCGTTTCCATCTTATAATTGCCGCCACTATTTGTAAGGATACTCGCTACCCCATAGCCACTGGCAGTTTCCGTCTCATTGTCCAAGAGGAGTATACTTGCTTCATTCACTTGTGTTCCTGATATTCTGTCTTTCGCACCAATACCGAAAACTGCAATACTTGTAAAGATGGCTACAGCTGGAATGATCCACCATGCCTGTTCACGTTTGTCCGTTCTCTTGAGAATGAAATACAAAACAGGAATTACTAAGATTAAATATATCGCAAAGGCACCTATTAAAAGCGGCACCGAAACGATAGAACCCGGAAACGCTTCGCCAATTGGACTCAATTGGTGACTTAGCTCTTCCATGACAGGCATTTTATAGTAGTTGGGGCTCTTTGATGTAACCTTTTGAAGTACACTGCCCCACCATGTGTTTATTTCACTCCATTCTCCAAAAAGAGGGGAAGCCAAGTTACTTGCGATTTGGGTCACTGTCCCAGTCCCTGCGTTCATCATAAGTACAATCGGCGTATCTCCATCCTTCGTCAATACAGTTGCATCTTCTTTTAACAGATTACCAGTGAATATAGGAAGGTCTGGAAAACTACTTTCCTTATTCAACTTTAAAAGGGACGTTTCATTAGTCGGATCTAGGAGTTGAAAGTCCTGCAGTTCTCCTAAATCTTGACTTAGGCCAACCTTTGTATCAAACATCAAAGAGCCACCGTTATTTACCCAATCCTTAATAGCCTGTTGCTGTTGAGCTGTAAGTGTGGCCAACGGAAAATCGTGAACCAATAGAATATCAAACATTTCCAGTCCATATGATTCATTGGGAATGTTTTCACTGCCGATGTTTAGCAACTCCATACTTTCGTTTTGATACTTTACTAGTTTTAAGAAGTTTACAGCATCATGTTTATTGCTGAGTACTCCTAGTACAACTCTGTTATCCCCGATATACCTTGGTTGAGCATTTGCATTTCCTTTTAGCTTTACTTCTTTTCCTTTTTCTACTCCACCTTCATAAAAACTGACAAAATCATTTCTTGTGCCTGAGTAGTTATATGACATATGATCGGAAGTGCCTTTTACTGCTAGTTCTAACGTTTTGGAACCTCCTGCTTCTAACTCAACCGGGATGACATAACTACCGGACATATTATATGTAGGGCTGGAAAATACGACGATATCACCTTTAATCGCATCGCCTTTGTTCACCACTTCAATCCTGATTGGATGACCCTTGCCCATCTGTACTTTGTTATCAACACCGAATTCCACTTTCACTTCCAAGTTTGTTTCCGCGCTTGAAAATGACGGATATAAAAATAAACCGATAACCATCAACAACAAACATTTTTTAACTAACAACCATACCTTCACCTTTTTTTCCCCCTAAATATAACAATCTCTCTTTTCTATATTTAAATAACTATCTCTTAGACGTACCCTTATAGGAAAAAGTTTCAAATTCAATAAAAAAAAGAAGGGTTTTTTTCCCTTCTTTTAATCCATCACGCCGGTACGCAAGATTTCCACGTCAATTTTCACTTTAAACTCTGCGTTCTGATAATGATCTTTCCATTCCTCTTTGCTGAATGTATCATACCCTACTTTTGCACGATAATAGTTCCCAAATCCAACTGGGTCTGCGCCCATTTCTTTGCTTTTATTAAGCACCTGTATTAATTGCCGTTCCATTTCTTTTCCTATTGCCTCTTCCATCCTTTTTATAGCTTCTGGATTACCCAAATCATAGTTTTCTGATATCTCTTGCATTCGGGATTTCACTTTAATTTTTATTGAAAATGATGGGGTTTGTTTGTCAAGCAACTTTATGTCAGTATCGCTTCTAAGATGATCAAGTGAAATATATACACTTTCCTTTTGTTTATTGTTACTAGTAAGAATGTATTCATTAACTTTTTCCTTAGGAAGAATTATTTCCGTACTCCCAGCCTCAAAGGGATCCAACAGCAGCTTTAAATAGAAAGAATCACTACTATCTAACTGACCTACTGCCCTATCTTCTTGAAATAGTGAAATACCTTCGATTATAATTGTTCCGTCTTTAAAGTTTAATAAAGGGAGAACCGGATCGCGTCCTTCACTGTAATAACACTGCATAAATTCATGCAAAGTTGGCGAAAGCAGGGAATCCGCTTCTACGTTTTGAGTAATCAAGTCATATAGAAAAGTCCCCGCATTTGTTACATCTTCTGATTCTTGAGAAAGTTGAAGAAGGTCATATGCCTGTGGTTTACTTACCGCAAGATACGACATTGTACCTACTTCCGAATCTCGAGATAAGGTATCTATAATAGAAATTATTCCACTTTTTGCTAACTCCTCTCCATAAATCGCTACTCTCAATTGTCCAGATACTAGTCTTCTACTAGAAGCAAGGTTTTCTTTTTGGCGCACACCTTTACTTGTGTGCGCCAGGGATGTGACCATTTTCGTATTATTTGGATGCAATGGATCGAATTCATAATAGATGATTGAACCTTTTAGCATCCCATCCTGATTATCATAACCGACAGCTGTAATTAATCCGAGTTCCTCTAATGGTTTTTGGTTGACACACCCATTTAAGATGACAAGTAAACAAATCATTAATATCTTTTTCATCTTGTCTGTACCCCACCTTTCATTTTTTTCCTTATCCATACAATAACTGCAAGGGGAATGGGGTAGACGAAAATAGAATAAAATCCAAACAATCCCACAATATCAACAAATTCATTGATGTTGGCACGTTTTTGAAAAAAAATGGAACAGATTAAGACTAATATACTGGTTATAATGACAAGGCTTTTCTGCCTTAGGTTGAATATTCGCTTTAAACCTTTAGTAGCAGCCCAAAGCATAAACAATGTATTAGGTAGAATGATCACAAGCCATAAGGACACTGCAAGAAATTCAAATCTCTCCAGATTTGGAAACTGTACTATTTTAAACATCGACAGTGTTGCCCATATCGTTTTTTCGAGTTGCTCACCGCTATAGTATCCAACTGCAACAAAGGTTACGGCAAAAATTAGAGCGAACGTGAAAAAAACTCCGATTTGAGCGTATATATGCACTCTATGTTTGTCACGAATATACGGGTAAACGAATAACAACATCTCCAACCCTAAAACAGTGAAAGAAGTCTTGTATGCTCCCAATAGCAATTCTTTTGGAGAAGCTTCCATGATTGGAAAAAAATTTGTCCAATCAATGTACCGTATGGGAACTACAAGCATGAAAATAAGCCAAATAGTTAAAAAGAACCCTAAAAAACTTACACCAACTATTGTCTTTATCCCTCCATATACACCATAAATAGAAATCAGGAGTAGAATTAAGACGATCGCCCACGTCTCTAAATCTGGAAAAATCCAAGCCTGCACAATTTCCGTATAACCTAAAAGGATCGCCATCAGTCCTGCTAGAAGATAGAGGACTAAGACTAAATTAATTATGTTCCCTATCCACTTACCGAATAATAACTTATGTATTTGAAACAAGTCTTTGTTTTCAAATGTTTTGAGAATATAGCACATGGCATATACAACTACTGCCATCCCAATATAACTAATGATGATGGAAATCCATGCATCCTGGCCAGCTTCAAGGAAAATGATACGTTGTATACCAGCAATTCCAACACCCGTTTGGTTTGTGTGGACAATAAAGAACACCAAATATGCAGATAGTACGACAGAATTCTTCTTATTAGCAGTATTCATCATTTCTTCACCTTATTCATCTATGTCCTGAGATCTTTGATGACGAAAAGTAAAAAATCCTTTCTTATCCGGATTGGTCCTTAATAGATGGATTGGCATCCGAAAAATGGTATTTAATGCATGCTCTTTGTCAAATGGGTAAATAGGTTTAAGGTAAGGTACGCCTATGCTTGTCAAGCGAATTAAGTGAATGAGTAAAAAGCATAATCCAAGACTAATCCCAATTCCTCCCCATATACCTGCTAGAATTAATATCGGAAATCTTATCACCCTCACTGCAGTCCCCATTAAATAACTTGGTGCAGTAAAGGAACCCAGAGCGCTTAGAGCTACAACGATAATGAGAATATTACTAGTAAATCCTGCTTCTACTGCCGCTTGTCCTAATACAATACCTCCAACTATACCCATTGTTTGCCCCACTTTTGTAGGTAGCCTTGCTCCTGCTTCTCTAAGCAATTCAATCATTATTTCTAATAATAAAGCTTCAAAAATAGGAGTAAATGGTACTTTTGATCTTGATTCTCCGAGTGAAACCAACAAGGTAGACGGAATCATTTCATAGTGATATGTAATGATGGCAACATATGCTGGAGTCAGAATAACAGAAAGGAACATGGTCAAATAACGTAAGAACCTGATAAAACTTCCCATGTTCCATCGCATATAAACATCTTCTGTAGATTCAAAGAAATTAAAAAGTGAAGCAGGACCAAGCAGAACCATGGGACTTCTGTCCACAAATACTGCAACCATTCCTCTTTCTACGCTGTATGTCACCCTATCAGGAAGTTCTGTTTGAACATACTGTGGAAAGATGGAATAGCTGTTGTCCTCTATTAATTGAGCCAACACAGAAGTATCAAGAATATCATTTACTTGTAACGCGTTTATTTGATCCCTTATCGATTGGACTATTTCCTCGTCTGCCATCCCTTTTAAGTAAACTATTCTTATTTCTGTCGCGTTCTTTTTTCCTACAGACATTTTTTCTGTACAAAGGTCTTCAGAAATTATATTTTGTCTAATAATACTAATATTTGTACTTAAGGATTCAGTAAAGGAAATCTTTGGGCCAAAAACAAGCGATTCTGTTTCTGCTTTTTCTAACCCTCTTTCCACTTTTTTTACTAAGTTGATTAATAATCCTTTCTCAGCCTTAGTGGTAAATAAAAATACATTTCCATCCAATAACTTATTGATTATTTCATCCATATCATCTGTCAGCTTGGCTAAGGTTGTTGGCAATTGATAAATTAATTCTTGAAAGTCTACAGAACTATCTTTAGTTTTCTCTATAATAGAAGGTAATATTGTTTGATTCAGCACAGTAAGGTCAACAAGATTTTTTAAATAAATGAAAAGGATAGATGAATCATTTCTTTTCATTTCATAGAAAAAAAGATCAGGACTATCATGAAAGGTCTTTTTGAAATGCTCTTGAAGATCGCATATATCGTATGTTGAAAGATTCTTTTTCTCCATATGGACCACCCTTCCATTATTCCCATATATAAGTATACTTACCAACATGCGAGATTTTATGAAAATCTCTTTAAGACATTTCTGGAATACTGGTTTAAATTCAAAGGCCGGTCCTCTGGTATAGGGCCGGCTTAAGGAATTTTATTATTATTTAATTCAAATGTTAATACTTCCATGACCCGTTTAATAAATGATGGGTAGTTGAACTCCATTGCTATTCGATGAACAGGATATACAGCCAATTGCACAAAATCGCGAAAATCTCCAATTGTCTGCCCGAAAGCCGGTCCTGTGGAGGTTACTACCCTCACCGGTTTTAATTCATATTGGATTTCCTTTTCATTAAAAACTCCCCATAGGGTGACCACATCATGAAGAGGAGCTCCGGGGATGTTCGGGATCTGCGATTTATAAAATTGCCAATAATAGTCCATCATTGGTTTAATGATGGTTCCTAGTTGGTTGTTTTTTTCTTGATTTATTTTATCTATTTCATTCACCATATCTGCAGTCAAAATCGCTTTTTGTGTTACATTTAGCGGAAATATAGTCAGGTTTTTAGCATAATTAATAACAATATTGGCAGCATACGGGTCTCCATAAATATTTGCTTCTGCTACCGGAGTGACGTTTCCTGGAAAATTAAAAGTCCCTCCCATCACAAAGAATTCCCTTACCTTTGCCACTGTTTCAGGATAAAGGATAAAGGAGGTAGCCAGGGAAGTCAGTCTTCCAACACATACTATGGATAGTTCTCCTTCATATTTTTCTATAATGTCATAAATTTGGTGAAAGTTTTCAAACACATTATTATTTTCTTGAAAATCCTCTGGCAGTACATATCCTCCAAATCCCTCCGGTCCATGAACTTCAGGATAATAGATTGGAGGATCTCCTATCATAGACCTTTCAGCTCCTCCAATAAGGGGAATATCGTATCTACCAGTATTTCTTTGTATATACTTGGCATTTCTGATAGCTGTTCTTTTATTGACGTTTCCGTATTCTGCAACTACTCCTACAATCTCCACATTTTTTTCATAATAGGCATAAATGATCGCCATTATATCATCAATTCCAAAATCGGCAAACAATAGCACTTTCTTCTTCATATAGATCCACCTCTAAGTTATGGAGTCCTTATTTATTCTTTATATGAAGACAAACCATGACAAACATACAGGCACAAGGGACAGGGGCTGAATAGTCTAATAGGGATTAAATTGGATAGGAGGAAGGAAACATGTCTCAATATTATAATCAGTGTCGTCGTTACCAGGGGCAAATGGTCACGGTAAGATGTCGTGACGGTTCATCCCATCACGGAAGAATCGTAAGAGTGTCTCCAAGCCACGTTTACATTCAACCAACAGGGAGAAATAGATTCGGTGGATATGGCATGGGATTATGGGGTGGATATTACGGAGGATATGGATATAATCCTGTAGCAGTCCCTCTTGCATTTGTAACAGGTGTCGTGTTAGGCGGTTTATTATTCTGGTAAAAAATTAGTATCACGGATTTCCCCGAAAAATCCGTTTAGCCTCGTTCACAATTGTGTTAGATTTTTCTGTACTTCATTATGTTATAGTAGATTAGTACAGTTTATGTGAACGAGGTGTAATTTATGAAAAAATTGGCATTTACTGTTTCCTGTATGTTGGTTCTTACTGTGGGTTGTTCCAATACGGAAACGCAAAATAACAATGCAAAACACAGTGATGAACAACACCATCATAATGAGAAGCCATCATTTTTCCAAGGAGACCTTAGGGAAGAAACAGCTTCTGTTGAAGTATTGCCGTCATTTTTAGAGGACAAGCCCGAAGACATGCAACTTATCTATTCTGCTGCAGCCCAGCATAAAGAAGTTTTGGAGTTTATTCCATGTTATTGTGGATGCGGCACTTCTGCTGGACATAAAAGCAGTTATAATTGTTTTGTGCATGAAGCTAATGAAGATGGTTCCCTGGTTTGGGATGACCATGGTACAAGATGTGGGGTCTGTTTAGAAATAGCAGCCACTTCCGTCTTGGAATACAGCAAAGGGAAAAGCGTAGAAGAAATCAGACATATGATTGACGAAGCCTATAAAGAAGGCTATTCAACACCTACTCCAACTCCAGAACCTGCGGATGGGTAGAATAAAGAATAAAAGGGTCCCGGAAATGATGACATTTCCCGGGGCCCTTTTTTATGATCTATTCTGCATAATACATTAGAGCCATTGCACCTGGACCTGTGTGTGTAGAGATTACAGGGGTAGTATAAGCTATTTGAATATCTTCAAACCCTGAAGCTTCATAAAGAGCATCTTTTAATGCCTGTGCCTGTTTTAATGATCCGGCATGGGCAATCCCCACACCCTTTACCACTTTCCCTGCAATATCTTCCTTAAACTGCTTTGTAAAGAATTTAATTACTTGTGATTGGCTTCTTACTTTTGTCACCGGCGTATAGACCCCATCTGCCAAAGAGGCGATCGGCTTGATGTTCAACAATGAACCGATTAGTGCCTTTCCTCTTCCGATTCGGCCACCCTTCACTAAATTGTCTAATGTATCTACCATAATGAATAGATCCGTATTGGAACGAATCTCACTTATCTTATTAACGATTTCTTCCAACCCTTTACCTTGCTTGGCCATTTTTGCAGCGGCCACTACCTGGAAAGATAAAGCAAAAGAAATGAACCTCGAATCAATTACTGTTACATCACTGTCGCTAATACCAGCGGCGCTTTCAGCAGAACCTACCGTCCCGCTCATGCCTCCGGTCATATGTATGGATAGGATTTTACTACCATCTTCACCTAAACGGTTGTAAACATCTACAAAAGTACCCACAGCAGGTTGGGAACTTTTTGGCAATTCAGTAGAATGTTTCATTTTATCCATAAATTCATCAGGTTTAATTCCAAATCGATCTATGTATGATTCCCCGTCAATCGTAATGGATAACGGAACAATTTCTATGTTTAATTCTTCAATGATGGACTGATCAATATCAACAGTTGAATCTGTCACTATCTTTACATTTGTCATTAAATTCACTTCCCCAATTATATCCTTTTTACTATTATACCTTTGAAGCGGGCTTGTTCAAACTTAAAACAAAAAAAATACAGGGTGTGGGCCCTGTATTAATATTATCACATTAACGTGAGTTTAAGCATTATTTTTTAATATATCTGTTTTGACAACTTTACAATAATCAGGCCATTTCAACACTGTTCGCAAGTAATCCTTGAAAGAATAGACTTGCTTTGGCTCCTTCTCAGACAGGATTATTTTTATAAATCTCTCCAATCTGACTCGAACCATAAAATGATATGTGCTATCGTCCTCCAATACTGGAATTTCAATGACTTTTACCTTCTGTCCCTCATTAATCGTGAACTCTAGGCTTTTCCATAGCAAAATATCAATCCTCTTTTTTCACCCGTTTAAGATTATTATACCCTAAATATTGAAATAAGTGTAAACTTTCATTAGACAAAATAAAACAAATTTATATAGACATGATACATTCAGGACCATTGTTTTTTTGGAGAGTTAACGATAGCGGAAACTTCATAAGCTTGCATATAATCAGCTTCGAAGGGTTGCAACATAGCAGTTATCTGACTACTTGTGATCTCTTGTCTAGAAAGCCAAATTTTCTCATGTTCTTCTTTTAAAATCACAGGCATTCTGTCATGGACACCTTCCACAAGTTTATTTGGTCTTGTCGTTATTAATGTACAGCTCACCATTTCTTCTTCCTTTGTAACCCAGCGGTCCCATAGCCCAGCAAAAGCGAAAGGCTGTTCATTGGTTTTTGTAAACCTTATGGGCTTCTTTTCACCGTTTTGCTTCTTCCATTCATAAAAACCATCTGCTGGAATTATACATCTTTTTCTTTCCAACAGCCTTCGAAAACTTACTTTTTCATGTAGTGTTTCTGCACGGGCATTAATCATTTTGTACCCGATTTTTTTGTCTTTAGCAAAACTCGGTACCAAGCCCCAATGAAGATAGCCTGCTCTGTTTTTGTTTTCTCCTTGTACGATGGCCAATATGGGCTGACCTGGAGCAATATTGTAGCTGATTTGATATTCAAGGTTATTTGCATTTTCAAGAAAAAAGCGTTCTTCTAACTTATGTAGTTCTGTTGTTAAGGAAAATCTACCGCACATTATTTGAACACTTCCTTTTAATTGGTGTTTTCATTTTACAGGAAAAGCCACTACTTTTGTAGTGGCTTCAGTTGATACTTATCATCAGATTCCCTGTTTGATTTTTTCTTGGATTTGTATACCAAGTTGATTGCCATCGACTTTTTCGTCTTGTGGCAGGAAGATTGGGTCGTGTACCGTTACTTTGACTTGAGCAGGTTTGAAACCGAATTTGCTTTCTTCCATTATTTTATAGGATCCTGAAATCGTGATTGGAACAACGGGCACTTTGCTATCTGTTGCCAGACGTAAGCCGCCTTTTTTGAATTCTCCCATTTCGTCCCCTTTGCTTCTGGTCCCCTCAGGGAAAATCACCAATGAATGACCCTTTTTCAACGTAGCAATTCCATCCCTTATAGACTGGACCGCTTTTCTTCTATCCTTGCGATCAATGAACACACAGTTCATTGCTTCCATCCACCTTGGTATAAATGGAATCTTTTTCACTTCAACCTTGGAAATGAAACCAAGTGGCTTTTCTAAAAATCCAATTAAGATTGGTACATCGAAGTTGCCTTGATGATTACTGACAAAAAGTACAGGACCTTTTGGAACTTTCTCCTGTCCTACCACCTCTATTTTAGAACCAGTAAGTTTCACCAATGTCTTGGCCCAGTGCTTAGGCTTTTGATGAATGATTGTATCTTTTTCTTCCACTGTCATCGGAGTGTCTATATTTTGCACTCTCTTAATTGTCGGCAAACTGTAGATTAAATAGCCGAAAAAATAAGCAAACCACCATATCGTACGTAACATTTCCTTCTCTCCCTAAAGCCACATCTATCTGTCTGATAAACCTGTTCTTTTAAACTTTTTAAAATAGTAATCATAAGGATTTTTTTCATCCTTTATACCTTTTTCACTAGAGACCAATTCCCAGTCTTGTTCATTCACTTCGGGAAAATATGTATCTCCTTCAAATTCTTCATCTATATAGGTTAAATATAAAAAGTCTGCCATAGGGAGTGTTTCTTTGAAAATATGAGCCCCGCCTATAATAAAAAGCTCTTCACCGTCCACATTCAACCTTTTAATTTCCTCTATAGAATGGAGCGTTTCACACCCATCTGCATGAAACTCCTGCCTGGATAAAATGATATTCCTTCTTTTAGGCAGTGGTTTGCCGATGGATTCATATGTCTTCCTGCCCATTACAATGGTGCTGCCAAGGGTGACTTTCTTAAAGTAAGCTAAGTCTGCAGGAATTCGCCATGGAAGGTCATTGTCCTTACCAATTAAGCTATTTTTATCTGTAGCTACAATAATGGAAATCATACACTGACGACCCCTTTGATATGAGGGTGCGCGTCGTAGTCCACAAGTGTAAAATCTTCATATTTGAAGTCAAAGATTGAAGTTACTTCTTTGTTTAATTTCATTTTAGGCAACTTCTTTGGTTCACGCCCCAATTGCAAGTTGATTTGATCAATGTGATTGGAATAAATATGTGCATCACCAAAGGTATGAATGAATTCACCTGGTTCTAAGTCACAAACTTGCGCAACCATCATGGTAAGCAAGGCATATGAAGCAATATTAAAAGGGACGCCGAGGAATACATCGGCCGACCTTTGGTAAAGTTGACAAGATAATTTTCCGTTAGCTACGTAAAATTGAAACATGGTATGACAAGGCGGTAAAGCCATAGAATCGACATTCGCCACATTCCATGCAGAGACGATCAGTCTTCTTGAATCTGGGTTATGTTTAATTTGTTCAATCAGGTTAGTTATTTGATCAATGCTTTCTCCATCTGGTGTTGGCCATGACCTCCATTGGTATCCATATACAGGGCCGAGGTCTCCGTTTTCATCTGCCCATTCATTCCAGATTCTTACCCCATTATCTTGCAAGTATTTTATATTTGTATCTCCGTTTAAAAACCAGAGTAGTTCATGAATGATTGATTTTACGTGTAGTTTTTTGGTTGTTACTAATGGAAACCCTTCTTGAAGGTCGAATCTCATTTGATAACCAAAAGTGCTAATCGTTCCTGTGCCTGTCCGGTCTTCTTTTTCGGTACCGTTATGTAAGATGTGTTTGCATAAATCCAGATATTGTTTCATTCTTTCTTCACCTCTTGGACTGTCTTTATTCTTAGTACATTCTATCATAAAAGCCCTGCGATTTTACTACTAACACAAAAAGAAAAAACATTCCTGGGAATGCTTTTCTAATAAGTGTTGGATATTAGGTTTCTGGTTACGGGGAGTTTTTCCATGTTTTGATAAAATAGGAATGTGTGGGGTGCGCTTTTCGCTAATTCTAGTCTTGACACATCATTTAAGTAGTACATGGCAAACGTCTCTGCGAAATATTCTTCTGGGAAAGTGTGAAAATAGTTTCTGTTTGGAAACAAGGCAGAAACCTCACTTTTCCATGCTTTGATGAAAGTCTGGTTAAAGCGGACATTCCCTAAGACATAACGGTCAATGGAATGTGCGAGTTCATGCAGTTCTAAATTCACAGAACCATGTCCCAATCCTTTATTGCTATGTCCAATCTTTGCTAATACAAGCTTGGAACCCCCAATGCCGGGAACATCTTCCCAGTTAGAGCCCTGATCACTATACCCCCTGGGCTTAACACCATGTAAATGTTCAAACCCTTCCACATCTGTAAGATTTCCGTTAAATAAATATAGGTGAACATTCTGTTGGACCAATACGTGTAATATGTGGGATGGTATATGGGAAACGTGACGGATCATGATTGCTGCTTCTTCTTCGGAGAAACTCCCTGGTGGAAGATAGATAAGTTGATTTAAAGCTTCTCGGTTAGCTATATCTTTAAGGTGGGAATCCATTTCAGAAGACCTATACTGTTTAAGTGAAATCGCATCCAAGCTGGCATATGCTTTCCAATATATCGGAATAATTGTCATTGTAATCAATATTACTATTGCAAATAAACGTTTCTTCATCTTTCCTCACCTTCTCTAGTTGTCCTGTTCATGTTGTGTAAAAATTATTAGAAAATTCAATTCTATTATAATAGTATTATAACATCTAGGGCTTTAATTGGTATGACATTTTTGTAATCTCTTCTTAATAAAAGGGATTAATTTTTTCCAGTCTACCTTCACCCTCTAACGAAAAGAGGCCTCTCTTGTTTTATTTTATTGTCATCGAGGTCTTCATCACAGCGATGAGGACTTCTCTACTCCTTTTTTCTTTTCACCGAGGTCTTCATATCGACGATGAGGACTTCTCTAATCCTTTTTCCTCGTCAGTGAGGTCTTCATGACGGCGATGAGGACTTCTCTAATCCTTTTTCCTCGTCAGTGAGGTCTTCATGACGGCGATGAGGACTTCTCTAATCCTTTTTCCTTGTCACCAAGGTCTTCATAGCGGCGATGAGGACTTCTCTAATCCTTTTTTCTTATCACCGAGGTCTTCGTATCGACGATGAGGACTTCTCTACTCCTTTTTCCTTGTCAGTGAGGTCTTCATGACGGCGATGAGGACTTCTCTACTCCTTTTTCCTTGTCACCAAGGTCTTTATATCGGCGATGAGGAATTAGTACGAAGGCTATTCTACAATTAAATTATTCCTATACAACAAGAAAAAGAGTGATTCTACAAGAGAATCACTCTTTTCAAACATGCTCTTATACAATTACTTCCTCTTCGCTTAATTCAGCCTCTTCTATATCTCTTGATCTGTGGGCAATCCTACTTGCTGCTGCTGCTGCAAGAGCACATACTATATCATCCATAAAGGTATGAACTTCTTCCCCTTCATGTTCGTCCAACCTCTTTATGATCCCAAATTTCTCTTTATCGAGAAATCCAAAGTTCGTCAATCCAATGGATCCGTACACGTTTACAATCGATAATGGGATGATTTCGTCAATACCATATAACGGTTCGTCAGTCTCCACCAAGTATTGAAGTGGATCTGGGAGCAGTTTTTTTTCTGCTAAAATATCAAGCGACAGCCCCGTTAGCACTGCATGAACAATTTCCCTTTTTTCCAAAACCTTCTCGACGTTATGTACACAATCTTCGAGGGTGACATTACTAATATATTTTTTTTGAAGAAGAAGAACGATTTCAGCGATATCCTGTATGGTGACGCCTCTGTCTTCTAACATCTTTTTTGTTGTTTCTCTCATCTCTTTTAACGTATATTTTCTCATATGGCCCCCTCTTTCTCTCTAGCTCAACCATTTAGGTGGTGTGTTCTTCGCCCAGAAAATAGATCCCAAAGCATGGTGCCCATGAAAATCATCATGATAAGTATGATAATGAAAATTAAAATAATAACCGTCAAGTGGTGGATGATCCTTTCTCACATGAAAGCGGATAAGATCTTTTCCAGTAACAGCATGATAAATATGAAAAATCTTTTCGCTATCTCCACCTGTCGGGTTTTCAGAAATAGTCAAATTACTGAGATCTTCTTCAGGATGCTCTTCTGCCAGATCCTTTAACACCTGTTCCATTTTTGGGAAAATTACATCTTTAAACTCATCTTGTATTTTAGGACCGATTCTTGAGCCGAATTTTGCAAAACTTTGTAGTTCAGCCTGTTCGGTAGCTAAAGACAGGAATGAATCTTTTGACAACCTTTGCTCAAAGGGTTCAATAAATTCATTTGAATAATCTTTGTTTGTTACATCGCCAAACGACGAATCATCCTTTTGGTCATCTATCGTCAAATAGGCAGGTGGCGATACTGTACCGAACGTAAGCGCTGTAATTAGTACGACTAACGATTTCTTAAGCCATTTCGGCATGACAGTCTTCCTTTCCATCTGTTTAACCCCATTCTATTATTTTCTCTATTATTATGTAAAACTAGTATATCACAAAAGTAAGAAAATTTTATCAATTTTGCGTTAACTTTTCTTTTCTAAGCTTGCACGTCTTACATCTCGTTAATTTTTGTTACGGAATCAGTAATAATCACTTGAATTTAGTAAAAATGATTTAATAATGATTCATTTATTTGTGTTTTTTTGTTAATATTAATGAATAGTACATATTGGAGGTTAAACTCATGGCAGATATTGCGATTTTGGTATCAAGCTTTGTTACTTTAGGTGCATTAATTTATTTATGTTTTGCTGATTGATGTGATGGAAATAAAAACTCGTGTTGAGATATGCTCAACACGAGTTTTTTTATATTCTAGCTAACACTCTATATAGCCAAAATGGAATTTAGCAGTTTTTCTTTCTAAGACAGTAAATCCAAATTGAGCAAACTTTTCGCTTTGCCAATGGTCTTTTAATACTACTCTCTCTTTGGCAACTCTTATTGCTTCCTGCAGTATATGTTTATTAAAAGCGTCTTTTACTGCAATGCTTCTTAGGGGCGCTATTCCATTAGATTCTTGGATCTCAATATCAAACATAGGGTCAAAATATACAACATCGAAGCTCTTATCTTGCAGAGTTGATAAAAGGTCCTGATGTTTACCTTGGAGGACTTTGATGCGTCTCATTGCTTCTTCTACGTTACTATTTTCTGATTCCCAAGCAGCGAGGCCTTTTTTTACAAGATAAGCTAGAACCTCATTTCCCTCTATGCCCCACACTTTTCCTTTTTCACCTGTTGCCAAGCTTGCCATGATGCTGTCTGAAGCGAGACCAAGTGTGCAATCAAGAAAACTCATTCCTTCTTTTAACTCTGTTGCTTCTAAAAACGGTTCTATTTCTCCTTTAAGCCACCTTTTAACTCGAAAGCCAGCGGTATTTGGATGAAAGAAAATAGGTTCTGTTATATTTAAGCGATACCATTCATAACGATTTTTCCCTATAACTAAGACATCTTGATTATATTCCTTGAATAAAGTAAGGACTGATTTTTTATTTCTTTGTATGTACATGCACCCAAGGTCTTGTGAAATATGCTTTGCAGTTTGAATCATTTCTTCATTGGTTCTCCCCGCGGTGGTTACAATCATAATTTGCTCCTTTATAAAAGGATGTGCGCAGTATAATACCTACACACATCCTTGCGAATTAACAGTATTGATGAAAAGCTCCTTGAAGGTTGGTCATGATATTTTCCATCGTGTTTGCTTCAATATCATGGCGATGGATGAAATGTACTACTTCTTTCCCTTTTAACAATGCCATGGAAGGCGAAGAAGGTGGGATGTCTCCAAAGATCTCCCGCATTTTGGAAGTAGCTTCTTTATCTTGGCCAGCGAAAACCGTTATCAGGTGATCTGGTGTTTTGTCGGCTTGGATAATGCTTTGGGTTGCTGCCGGTCGTGCCAATCCTGCTGCACAACCGCAGACAGAGTTCACTACTACAAGTGTTGTTCCTTCTACTTTATTGAAGTATTCCTCTACTTCATCGCTTGTGGTTAGTTCTTCAAATCCTGCTCTTGTTAGTTCATCTCTCATCGGTTTTACTATTTGTTTCATATAATCTTCATATGCCATAGACATGTTCATTTCCTCCTTTAGTTATTTCTTTCTGTCATTTGTTTCCAGACGGAGCCTTTTGCTTCTTCTCCGCCTTCTATGCGTTGGATAGCCATTTTTACTTGCATGCTCACTTCGAATTCTGGGTCGTTTTCTGCTTCTCGTAGTGCAGGAAGCGCAGTTTCGTCACCAACTTCGTAAAGGAACATGGCCGCTCTCCAACGAACTAATTTGTTTTTATCTTTCAAAGCTTCTATCATGGCTGGCATCGCTGCTTTATCGCCAAGGTCTGACATACAATCTCCAGCTGTTCTTCTAACTGTTACGGACTTATCTTTCAATGCTTTTGACAAGTAAGGTAAGATGTCTGATTCTTCAAGCATTCCAAAATAAACCGTTGCCAACCTGCGTATAGAACCCTTTTCGTCTTCTAGTGCCTTAGCCAGTACTGGGATGTCGTCTGGTTTTGGATCCATTTGATCTAGAGCAGCAAAGCGTTTGGACCAATCAGGGTCATCTAGCATTTCCAATGTCACTTTATAACGTTCTTTTGATTTTATTGTATTCGACTTATCCTTATTATCTTCTTGTTTTACCATTTTTTCCAAGCGATCGTCTGTAAATGTCGCAGAAAGCTCTTCCACTATCTCTACCCCAACAGCCTCTAAGTCTCCATAACGGACACCATGTTCCTTCCATTCACGTTCAAGCACCACATTATCTTGCTTTTCTTGTGCGGAAAGAATAGCTTTCATGAACCTTTCGGGTAAACCGACACGTTTTTCCTGATCCCCATCTGTCAATTTCACTTGCATCGGAATTCCTTGGAACATCTGAACAAAGACTTTCACTTCGCCAAAACCTTCTAGTGATCTTTGATCTTCTGTGTCTTGATTTTCCTCTGTTTCACCAAAAGCAGCCCTTACTTCTGAAAGAATCCCTTTCCAATCAAAGCGGGCATTTCTTTCTACGGCCAGGAAATCCGCTACATGATAAACCCCTTTTACACCTTCTATACCTAGTATGTCCTGGATGATTTCAGGTGCCTGGTCGCTATTGTCTTTTGTATAATTGTTTCTTGAACCTGCCGGCAGTTCCTCACTAAGGATAACTTTCATCGTGTTAGGACTTGGAGTTGGTTCAATTGATTGTATATTCAAGAATAAACACCCCTTCTTTACTTATGATTGCTCTTTAATCTTTTCTACTTTTTCAGATAGTTCTTCCCATCTGTTCATTGCCTCTTCCAACAGTTGGTTGGTTTGGTCTTGTTCTGAAAGCCACTTGCTGACCTTTTCATAATCGCTTCCTGCGGTTGCAATCTCTGTCTCGATGGTTTCAAGCTTTTCCTCAAGCTCCATAATTTTTTCCTCTATTGTCTCCCAGTCTTTTTGTTCCTGGTAGGACAATTTCAAGGTTTTTTGTTTTTGTCGTGTTACAGTTTGTGTTTCTTTTTTTGCTTGCTCTAACTGTTTTTGCTCTTTACGCTTTAGTTGTTGATCTTGAACATAATCTGAGTATTCGCCGAAAATCCTTTTAACGTTACCGTCACCTTCAAGGATAAACAGTTCATCAACGACTTTATCTAAGAAATAGCGATCATGGGAAACGGTTATGACAACTCCAGGGAATTCTTCCAAATATCCCTCTAAAATGGTCAATGTCTCCGTATCCAAATCATTTGTCGGCTCATCAAGCAGCAAGACATTTGGCTGTGACATGAGTATTCTTAATAAGTATAACCTTTTTCTTTCGCCTCCTGAAAGTTTCCGTATCGGAGTCCCGTGGGAATGCGGAGGAAAAAGAAAACGCTCGAGTAACTGTGACGCACTGATGTGCTGACCGTCTTCGCCTTTAATGACTTCAGCTTCTTCTTTAATATATTCTATCATTCTTTGATCAAGATTCATTTCCTGCTGCTCTTGGGTGTAGTAACCAAGTTTAACCGTCAATCCAATATCCACTTTACCGTGGTCAGGTGAGATTTTCTGAGCAAAGATATTTAAAAGAGTAGATTTCCCAACCCCATTTGGTCCGACAATTCCTACTCTGTCTTTTTGCTTGATCAATAAGCTAACATTTTTCAGAATAACCTTGCTTTCAAATTGAAGCGAAACATCTTCTATTTCCATTACTTTTTTTCCGAGTCTTGCAGAGCCCGTCAGAAGTTCTAATTCACCTGTGGAGGTAGAGGAGGATACTTTCTCATCCAAGTCCTCAAAACGTTTAATTCTTGCTTTTTGTTTTGTCGTTCTGGCTTTTGCTCCTTTTCGCATCCATTCCAACTCTTGGCGATAGAGGCTCTTCTGTTTTGCTTCCACTTTAAGCTCTTCTTCCTGCCTGATAGCTTTTGCTTCCAGATAATCTCCATAATTTCCCGAATAAGTATAAATGGATCCATTATGCAACTCAAATATTTTGTTTGTTACCTTATCAAGGAAATAGCGATCATGCGTTACAAGCAGCACCGCTCCTTGGTATTTACTCAGGTAGTCTTCCAGCCATTCGATCGCCTCAAAATCAAGATGGTTGGTAGGCTCATCCAAAATTAGCAAATCGGCAGCTTCCACCAACGTTTGTGATAGGGCGACACGTTTTTTTTGTCCACCAGAAAGGTTGGATATTTGCTGGTTAGTATCCGTAATTCCCAGTTTATTGAGAATGGCCTTGGCATTTGAGCTTGCATCCCATGCTTGGAGTTGGTCCATTTGTGATTGCAGCTTAGCAAGTTGATCCTGAAGTTTTTCGTTCAGCGGGTCAGCTTGGATTTGCACTAGGAACTTTTCATATTGCCTAATAACATTGTTTGTATTTGAGTCTTTGCTGAAGATTTGTTCCATTACAGAAAAAGTCTCATTTAATTCAGGCTGTTGAGACAGAAACCCAATTGTATAGTCATTGGAAGTAGTGATAGTTCCTGCATCAGGAGTTTCTAGTCCAGCGATGATTTTTAATAAGGTCGATTTCCCTGTACCATTTACACCTATAAGGCCGACTCTTTCTTTTTCCTGTATACTGAAAGAAGCATTTCCGAGAAGCACTTTTTCCACATATGATTTTGATAAATCTTCCCCAATCAACATTTTCATTTTGTTATATCTCATTCCATTCTTTCATAAATTGATCTACAAACTTCATCATAAATTCGTGGCGTTCCGAAGCAATCTTTTTCGCTTCTTCCGTTTGAAGTGTATCTTTTAATAGAAATAACTTTTCATGGAAGTGATTGATAGCAGTGGACTTTTCCCCTCGGTACTGCTCATAGGTCATAGATGTTCTAGCCTCTATCAGGGGATCGTACATCGCTTGTCCTTTTGCTGCCGAATACATGAATGTTCGGGCAGTCCCGATGGCACCTAGTGCATCAAGCCTGTCCGCATCTTGGACAATTTTCCCCTCAAGTGAGTCAAGTACTACCCCATTACCACCTTTAAACCCAATGTTTTCAATTGTATATATAATTTCATCTATATGTATTTTAGTTAGTGGCAGTTCAGACAATAGTGCAGCTATTTCTTCTTTGGCCTTGTCTTTATTTGCAGTTATTTTGTCATCCAGTACATCATGCAAAAGTGCAATGATCTCTACCATTAGAAGATTTGCTTTCTCTTCTTTTCCAATATGTAAGGCAAGTCTTCGGACTCTTTGGATATGAAACCAGTCATGTCCTGTACTGTCATTGTTGAATATCGATTCTACGTATTCTTCTACTTTATGTATCACTAAATGTAACTCCCTTTTTCATTTGATTCCTTTTCATTTTAACATGTTAAAGTCAATATCTATACCATTTCGCAATGGATGTCATTTCTTAAGTGTAACATATGGGTGATTACTTTCATAAAATGGGCTGAGACTGCTTTATTACTTTTAGTTATTGGTTTATACACCGCTGTTGATTTCCGCAAATGGCTTCGCTTTCCAAGGGGCGCTGCTGGAACTCACGGACCGCCCGCAGGCAAGCGAAGCGCCTGGAACGGAAATCAACTGGATTATAAACTCGCTTATCATCAAAAAAGCTAACGGCAATGTCTGGGTTAGCAGACGTTGCGCATTAGCTAGAAAGGAGAAAGATATGAATTTCCCATGGATTATGAACCGTACTCAGATTGGAACTGCCTGGTTTGGGACTCATATTGTCCTTATAAGATGCAATTATATAACCAATCAAGTGGTAGCGGTAGCCAAGAGTGACCATGCACCGTTCGAACCAACTGCTAACAGCTGTGCTGAAACGTTGTCCAGATATCTTAGTATTGGTTATACCTTAATAGGAGCCTATCCTCTTGGTGATAAGGAAGTCCAATATGTCCTTCAATATCGCTGATTTTTACTCGTTGTACCAGGAGATGCCGATTGTGTTGACTCCAGCATGTACGGCAATGGCCGTAGATAACGGAAAGCGGTTAATCGGAATATCAGGATATTTCCCCCTAAGGTTGTCCACTAGTGCGTCCGCTTCTTCTGTATTTGTTCCATGAAGGACAAACAGCTCTTTTATAGTAGAATTCGCTTGGGCCTCATCTAAGAAATCCACTATTTTTGATAGCGCTTTCTTCTGTGTGCGTACTTTTTCCGCGACATCCAGTTTGCCATCTTTAATTTGTATGATTGGTTTTATTTGAAGCAGACTGCCTAATAACTTTTGAACTCCAGACATTCGGCCGCTTCGATGCAACTGTTCTAAACTGCCTATCAGAACGTATATGTCACATTTAGTGGCTAATTCATTTAAATATTCCACAATTTCTTCATGTGATTTTCCTGCTTCTTGCGCCTCAATTCCCTTTTTCACCATTGCAGATAAGGGAAAGGAAATGACTTTGGAATCTATGGTATCAACAGGAATATCCACAAGCTCCCCTGCCTGTGTACTAGATGACACGGTTCCGCTCAAATGACTGGATAAATGGACAGAAATGATCCGATCGTATGATTCTGACAATTTATTGTACAACTCAACAAATGCACCTACAGAAGGTTGCGATGTTTTGGGTGGCGTGTTACTCGCCTCAAGTTTTGTATAAAAATCCTCTAATGATAGTGTCACACCATCAAGAAATTCCTCTTCTTCAAAGTAGACCACCATCGGAATGCTGTATACATCAGGATGATTTGTCAACATCTCGTCCAAAAACGCCGTGCTATCTGTAACCCATGCTATTTTCTCCATTAATAACTCCCCCTGTTCTCTATCTTTTTTCCTATTTTATTCTACTATTCTGATAATAATTCTTGCAACCGTGGAAATACCTTTAGTGCAGTGTCATGAAAAACTGCTTGATGGTAGTCTTTTGGAATGATTTCTTTTATAAACGAGAGATAGGATCCGACGGTAATAAGTGGCCAATCGGTACCAAACATCAATTTTTCGTAATGGTCGCAATAATCCAGTGCATGTAACAGATGTTGAAGAAATCTCGTTTTCTTATGACGGTTTATTTCCTGATTGGTACCAACAATCAAGCCGGAAAGATCGGCATACATATTTTTATTTTTATATACGACTTCCGCACCATCCAATACCCATGGATCCCCGAAATGTGCCATCACAAACGTCACATCTCTGTTAAACACCGCTACCTCGTCTAAAGTCAAAGGATGAGAATACTTTAATAGTCCTCTTTCTGAGTAGGTATCCCCTGTGTGGAACACAACCGGTAAATTATATTTGGCAGCCAAGCGGTATACTGGGACATAGACTTCATCATATGCGTAAAAAGGGTAGTAACCCAAATATATTTTCATTCCTACCACATTTCGCTTCTGAATTTCCCTTTCTAAACTTTGTATATTCTCTTCCTGTAATTTATAAGGATTTATCCCGGGACAATAGCCCATGGTTGGAGGAATGGAGTTTGCCAGATTCAATCCCATCGGTGTATTACTTTTATAATCAGGGAATGCATTTGGCTCTGTCTCTGTGACCCCCATTGCCACGGCCCCTACCACATTATAATCTTTCCATTCATTAAGAAGTCCTTCATATGTATAGGAGAGTCGGGATATGTTATCAGCGGTGTCCTGAAAGCTCTTTATTTTAGAAAAATGGACATGGGCATCAATAATCTTCAATAGGTTACTCCTTTCTTTGAATAGTGATATTATTATTTATTCGATAGTAATATAGAAAAACCCTTCTCTATTTTAAGAAAAGGGTTTGCTTTTATATTAACTTTAATAATGCAGACTTATTCTTATGCCTGAAAAAATAGGGATGAAATTATTATAGTAATTTTTCAATATCATTTTTCATTTTTGATGGGGAAGTTGCGGATGCAAAGCGTTCCACTACTTTTCCGTCTCTGTCAACCAGGAACTTTGTGAAATTCCATTTTACTGCTTTAGATCCCAACAATCCCTTTGCATTTTCTTTTAAATAGTCAAATAGTGGGTGAGCATCCTCTCCGTTCACATCCACCTTTGAAAACATCGGGAAAGAGACACCATAATTCAACTGACAAAATTCATTTATGTCTTCTTCTTTACCAGGCTCTTGGTTTCCAAACTGGTTACATGGAAAGCCAAGTACCATAAACTTTTTGTCCTTGTATTCTTTGTACAGCTCCTCCAGCTCTTCAAATTGTGGTGTGAAGCCACATTTGCTTGCTGTATTGACAATCAATAGAACATAATCTTTATATTCTGAAAGCGGGACTTCATTTCCTTTAATATCGAGTGCAGAAAAATCATAGATTGTTGTCAATGTAATCACCTCATTTTTCTTTTCATTATGGATGAAGGTTTTTTCTCTGTCCATTAATTGTGTGTTTATTCACTTAGAATAAACCTACCGCTTTTCCTTTTTCATCAACATCCATCTTCAGTGCTGCCGGTTCTTTCGGAAGTCCAGGCATCGTCATGATGTTACCTGTTAATGCAACGATGAATCCTGCGCCAACGGAAGGCTTCAGCTCTCTAATAGTAACCGTGAAGTTCTCTGGCCTCCCAAGCTTTTTCGCATCATCTGTCAGTGAATATTGGGTCTTCGCCATACACACTGGCAAGTGCCCCCATCCTTCTCCAACTATTTGCTGAAGTTGTTTCTGTGCAGCTGGCAACAACTCCACACCTGATCCTCCGTAAACATTCTTCACAATTGCCTCAAGCTTTTGTTCAAGCGTATCCTCTGATTGATAGAGCGGTGTATAGGCAGGCTTTTTAGTCTCCATTTGTTCAAGGACCGTTTGGGCTAGCTCTAGACCACCATCTCCACCCTGCTCCCATACTTGGGTAAGGGCCATAGGAATTTCATTATTTTGACACCAGTTTTTCACGAACTCTATTTCAGCAGCAGTATCTGTTATAAATTCATTAAGGGCTATCACATATGGCAGGCCGAACTTTTCTACTGTTTCCACATGTTTTTTTACATTTTCAATCCCTATACTCAGCGCTTCAAGGTTCTCTTCTTTTAACTGATCTTTTGACATGCCTCCATGCATCTTAATGGCACGGATCGTAGCTACGATGACCACTGCCTCGGGATTAAATCCAAGCGCAGGCGTTTTAATGTGCAGGAATTTTTCCGCGCCAAGATCTGCTCCGAACCCGGCTTCTGTGACCACGTAATCCCCTAGTTTTGCTGCCATTTGTGTCGCAATCACACTGTTACATCCATGAGCTATGTTGGCAAAAGGACCTCCATGAATAATGGCAGGCGTATGTTCCATCGTCTGTACAAGGTTTGGCATGCAAGCGTCTTTAAGAAGTAACGTCAAAGCACCTTCTACTTTTAAATCCTTTACTGTCACTGGTTTTTTATCTAAGTCGTATCCGATGACAATTCTAGCAAGTCTCTCTTTCAAATCAGCTACATCTTTTGCCAAACAAAAAATCGCCATAATTTCAGAAGCAACCGTAATATCAAAGCCATCTTCTCGAGGAACCCCTTGTGTTGGTCCGCCCATTCCGATGACTACTTTTCTCAGCGAACGGTCATTGAGGTCAAGGACCCTTTTCCAAGTAATTCTTCTTGTATCAATCTTTAAGTCATTTCCCTGATGGATATGGTTATCAATCATCGCAGCTAGCGCATTATTTGCCGTCGTAATGGCATGGATATCCCCTGTGAAATGAAGGTTGATATCTTCCATCGGCAACACCTGGGAGTACCCTCCCCCAGTTGCTCCTCCCTTCATTCCCATCGTTGGTCCAAGTGAAGGTTCGCGCATAGCAATAATTGTATTTTTTCCTAGCTTGTTAAGGGCCTGTCCAAGTCCAACTGTGACTGTAGATTTCCCTTCTCCGGCCGGAGTAGGATTTATCGCCGTAACTAAAATCACTTTACCATTTTGTTTATTATGTAAACGTTTCGTAATGTCAAGGGAGAGCTTTGCTTTGTACTTTCCATAAAGCTCTATTTCATCTTCTTCAATATCAAGCAGACTTGCAATATCCATAATCTTTTTCATAGAAGCTTGCTGGGCAATTTCAATATCGCTCTGCACTGCTGTCTTGGTATGCTTCATCCTTCATTCCCCCGTTATAAATGATAGACTTTTTTGTTTTTTTACAATGCTATTATTGTACCACTATTCCTGAAAATTATGGATTGGTTCTGCACTTATAATTAGCAGCGAGAAAATTTACGTAAAATTTAAAAAACTATTAATTCTACATAATAAATGGTTGATAGAATTTTTAGTAGGTAAAATTGGATAGGAGGCTTAAAGATGAGGAAAAAAGGGCTGAAGATTATTATTTTGACTGCTTCTTATGGAAACGGCCATCTGCAGGTAGCTAATTCACTTTATCAAGAATGTCTAAATAGGGGCTTAACAGATGTAAAAATATGCAATCTTTATGCAGAATCACATCCATTCATTTCAGAAGTGACAGAAAATCTATATACAAAAAGTTTTACGTATGGGAAGCAATTCTATAAGCTGTTTTATTACGGAACGGATATCATTCAAAATAAAAAGATGCTACGTTGGTATTATCAGTATGGACTTAAACGACTCACTTCCCTAATCCAATCAGAAGAACCCGACATCTTAATAAACACCTTTCCCATTAACGCTGTACCTGAATTCCGTCGCCGGACTGGAATTGTCATACCCTCCTTTAATATCATTACTGATTATTGCCTACACAGTCTTTGGCTCCATGATGATATTGATAAATATTATGTTGCCAGCAATGAATTGAAAGCAAAGGTTCATTCACGCGGGGTACCTGTTTCCAAAGTTGTGGTAAGCGGCATCCCCATCCGTCCTGCCTTTTCTCAATCGTACGATAAACAGGCTCTTTATGAAAAGTATCATATAAGCCCTGAGAAAGACTTAATCCTCTTAATTGCAGGAGCACATGGTGTGCTTAAGAATATTAAAGACGTTTGTGAAACTCTTCTGTTAAGTACTGATCACCAATTGGCGGTAGTATGCGGCAAAAATCTTTCATTAAGAAACGAGTTGGCACAACTATATAATAGTTACTCAGGTAGGTTTCATTGCTTCGGGTATCTGGAGAGAATCGATGAACTTTACAAGCTGGCAAATGTTATGATTACTAAGCCAGGTGGCATTACACTAACAGAGGCAACCGCTACCGGAACACCACTCATCCTTTATAAGCCTGTCCCTGGTCAGGAAAAAGAAAATGCACTATTTTTTTCTGAAAAAGGAGCAGCACTGATCGCCAAGAATCATGATGAGTTAGTGCTTCATATTAATACATTACTTCAAAGCAAACAGAATCAATCTTCTCTTCAGTCATCAATTGAAAAATTGTATCTGCCAGCATCTCAAGAGGTGATTATGACCGATATTCTCAAAGAGAGCGAAAATATTGCGAGAATTAATTATTCCTCTACTATTAAATCACCGAAAAAAAAGCTTGGGAGCTAATATTTACGCTTCCAAGCTTTTCTTGTTATATTATTCCGATTCACTATTGCCTTTGGCTTTTACACCTTTACTTTTGTAAGGTTTATTGCTTTTGGCCTTGTTGGCTGCTTTCTGCCAGCGGCTCCATCCCTTTTTGCCTGTTCCGCGGCCAGTTCCTCCGCCCTTGCTCTTTCCACTACTCATTTGTTTCACTCCTATATATATAACAACTAAGATTGTGATTTCGTTAAACATCTAGCTTACTACATTAGAGTGATTTAGCAAAGGGTTTTTATGTGGAGGAGTGCTATTCGCCTGTTGTGTAGACTTCTTCAAACGGCTGCACTACCACAAATCCGTTACCTGCGAATTTCATTTGAATCGATTCGCCGCTTCCTCTTCCAAGGAAAGTTTTCAATTGCACATCTGTAACAAACTCCGGTTGAAGGTTTCCTGACCATGCTACCGTTGCATTTGGATCTGTATAAACAGGCTGTCCTGGATGTACCATCAAAGTAAGAGGCTCATAGTGTGAGGTAAAGGCAACCATGCCCTGACCTTCCAATCTTACATTGAATAGACCACCAGCCATCATACCTGCCACTCTTCTCATAAGCTTAATGTCCCAGTTCAATCCCTTCTCAAAAGCAAGCAGATCGTTGCCATTGATATATATGCTGTCACCTTCGAGATCAAGAATCGTAATTTTTTTACCCTGATCGGCAATATACAGTTTCCCTTTCCCTGAAGCCTTCATAAGTTGTGAACCTTCCCCAGTAAGAGCCTTTTTCATCAGTTTCCCAAAACCGTGTTCTAACATACCTTCTCGTTGAAACTTGATGGCCCCTTCATTGGAGATCATCGAGCCCATTTTGGCCCAAATATCTCCATTAAGATTCACCTCAAGTATCCTTTCCGTCTCTAACTCAAATAGACCTTGCCCTTTATCCTCTTGCCTGCTTTTTTGAATAAATTGCTGAATGGAGTATTTAGACATAAACGAATCGCCCCTTTATTTTTTCTGGAATTCAAAAACCCACATGAACGTTAAAGCTTGTTTTAAAAAACGAGGTAAATTAGTGGTATCGAGTTTTTTAGCTTCTTCCTTATATACGGGCATCCCGTCCAAAAGTTCCCAACCTTCTTCTAGAGCAAGCCGTTCAAACTCCCACGGCATCATGGTGTTGCAGATTGCTTCTTTTCCATACAGCCTTTGGTAGCTATGTGCCCTTGGTCCGGCAGTGGGCCCCAACAATCCCAAAAACAATTTCCCTCCTGGCTTTAACACTTTATGAAATTCTTCTAACACTTGAAGAGGTTGTTCTACCCACTCGATAGAATTAATGGCCATCACGGCATCCATGGAATCATTCTCTAATGGTAGTTCCGTCAAACTCCCTTTTTGAAAATTAATGTTTGTATGTACCCGTTTTTGTACCGCTCTTTCTATCATGGCTTCTGCTATATCCACTCCTGTTACATGGTACCCGCTCTCAGCCAGTAAGAAGGAACCAAAACCATCTCCACAGCCTGCATCCAACACATGAGCTTCTTGTCTTAACCTCTCTTTTATAAAAGGAATGATCGTTTTCCTGCTACCGTTTAACCACATATTTTCACTGTTTTCGTGCCAAAAATCTGCTCGCTCATTCCAAACCTTCTCTGTTTCTTCATTCCAATTGAACTTCTTCATACGAACCCTCCCCATTTGAAATCGCCAATAACTACTAAGCAACTGAATAATTTTATTCTACAAGGAAACGCTACAATCGTATAGAGAAAGGAGGATCTACTTTGAGCGAAACATTTGTAGCTGTTCAGAAAAATGGCGATGGTGATATCACAGGGTTTAAGACATCCAGCGGCAGAGTTCTCTCCTATCAAGAAGCTGTAAACGACGTAAATCAAGGCACTGTCCTCGGAGCAAATGTGTTTAAAGGTAAGGACGGCGATATGTATATAAGAGGAAACGCCGACGGGGATCCAACAAACAACCTGGATAACTTACCTTTATTCTAAACTTTCAGAAGGAGCCAACAATCATGACGAAGAAGAATAACAAAGGCGGTAGCCAAAATCAGAACAGCCCTACAAGCAGCTTTACAGCCGGGAGCGAAAAAGTTGCCGGGGATAATAGCAAAGGCAATAAGCGTAATAAGGATCAAAAAGATAAAACAGAATTATAATACTTAGGAGCTGCCATTTAGGCAGCTCTCTTATTTTTTCTCCACATACCCAAAAAATCCTATATAATTTCATTAAGAGTTATTCCATTGAAACTGTAAATGTAAAGGAGCCGTGCATCATGTATATACCTAAGCAATTTAGAAAAGAAGAAACAAGCGATATAGTCCAATTTATCCGAGCAAACAGCTTTGGAGTATTATTCTCTCAACATAACGGAGTGCCCACCGCTACACATTTGCCATTCATCATATCTACTGAAGAGGACGGCAGTATTACACTACTTTCCCATATGGCTAAGGCGAATCCTCAGTGGAAAACCATGGACTCTAAAGATGCACTAGCAGTATTTAACGGGCCTCATGCCTATATTTCTGCTTCCTGGTATGAAGAAGAGAATACTGTTTCCACTTGGAATTATGTAAGTGCCCATGCACATGGGAAAGTAGAAGTTATACAAGACGACCAGGCACTATTACATATCTTGAAAGAAGCAACAGATTTCTACGAAGAAGGGTTCGAGAAACCTTGGAGATTGGAAGATAACCGCGAAACTGTCGAAAGTATGTTAAATGGAATTGTAGGGTTAAGGATGAGAGTGGAAAACCTTCAAGGTAAGTGGAAGTTGAACCAACATCATTCAACAGAAAGAAAAGAGCGTGTCATCCAACAACTAAAAAAACAACCACACTATGACTCAAATGAAATTGCTAGATTAATGGAATTAGAGCTACAACCTAAAAAAGAGGAGGCTGGGACAAAACCCTCCTCTAAACTGAAAAAGCCGGTGAGATTTTACAATGAGTAAAATTTCACCGGCTTTGTTTATTTTGGAATTAAAATAAGGACCACTTCTGATAAAATAAAGTTACCACACCAAATCTCATCGGAAAGAAGGGTCCTTATGTTTAAAAATTATATCATGAATCAAATAGTTTTGCCTTTAGATTTAGAAGTGAAATTACAAAAAAATGATATTGCCTTCCATGTCCATCACTTAGTTGAAAGTATCCCTCACGAAGTGTTCGAACCATTTCTCCGAAATGAAGGCTGCCCAGCTTATCATCCGCGTATGATGCTTAAAATTATCTTATGCGCCTACACACAATCAGTTTTTTCAGGACGTAAAATTGAAGCCTTAGTAAAAGACAGTATTCGTATGATGTGGCTAGCTCAAGGATATGAACCAAGCTATCGCACCATCAACCGATTCCGTGTGCAACCAGAAGTGAAAGAATTAATTCGCGAGTGTTTTGTCCAATTCCGTTGCCAATTGGTTGAAGAAAAACTCATTGATCAAGAAGCCATTTTTATTGATGGTACAAAGATTGAAGCAAATGCGAATAAATTTACATTTGTATGGAGGAAATCTATCGAGAAATATCATGAAGGTTTAATTGAAAAGTCAAACCAGTTATACAACGAGCTTCTTAAGAAGGAAATCATCCCTGAAATGGAACGTGAAACTGCTGAACAATTAACAGTGAAAGAGCTCGCTCAATTGGTTCAAAAAGTAGACGAAGTTGTAACCGAGTATGATAAAAAAATTGAAGCTACCTCAGACATTCCTAAACGAAAAGCCTTAAGAGGTGAGCGCAAATATCCGAAACAAGTCCGTAAACAATTGATTGATTTTGTCGTACGTAAACAGAAATATCAACAAGACTTAGAAACCTTTGGTACACGTAATAGCTACTCTAAAACAGATACCGATGCGACATTCATGCGAATGAAAGATGATTATATGAAAAACGGACAATTGAAAGCTGGGTACAATGTACAAATCGCCACGGAAGGTCAATACACGCTAGCCTATAGTTTGTTTTCAAACCCAACAGATACCCGTACGTTGATACCATTTCTAGATGAAATCGAGCAACATTATTTTGAGTTGCCGAATCACATTGTCGCAGACGCAGGTTATGGCAGTGAACAAAACTTTACCGATATTCTTTACAACAGAAAACGAGAAGCACTTATTACCTATAATCTATATTTGAAGGAACAAAAGAAAAAGTACAAACAAAACACATTTAACCCCGACAATTGGGAGTATGATGAAGAAACAGATACCTATACATGCCCAAATCAAAAACGACTTACATTTCAATACCACTCTACTCGCAATGATCGTACAGGCTTTGAACGGAAGTTCAAAATCTATGAGTGCGAAGGCTGTTTTGGGTGTCCATTCCGTTCAACGTGTACCAAAGCAAAAGAAGGCAACAATCGAAAACTTATGGTGAATGAGAAGTGGGAGCAACAAAAAGAATATGTAAGATCTAAGCTTTCAGAAGAGAAAACGAGTTCCATCTATCGAAAACGCAAAATCGATGTGGAACCAGTTTTTGGATTTTTGAAGGCTAATTTACGTTTCGCTCGATTTTCTGTGAGAGGAAAATCGAAGGTCGAAAATGAAATGGGCCTCGCGTTAATGGCAGTGAATTTGAGGAAATTCACTGCCAATCACTGAGGGAGTAGGAACTCTTACTCCTAAAATTAGAAAAAGATGAATTTGAGTGTGCTCAAATTCATCTTTTTCACTATTTGAAGCTAGTTATGTCCCAGCCTCTTTTGTTTTGCGTTTTCAAAGAAATATCTTCCATATACCCTTTAAAATGTTTATAATATTCTCTTGTTAGTGCTTTCATTCGGAAAGGACCAGGAGGTTGAAAACATGATTGAAGTGAAAAACATCAGCAAGCATTACCGTTTATTCGAAAGGGATCCAGGACTATCCGGTGCGGTAAAAGCTTTATTTAAAAGAAAATATATAAATAAAACCGCAGTAAATGATATCAGCTTCACCATCCCAAAAGGTGAGATTGTAGGGTACATCGGTTCTAATGGAGCCGGTAAATCCACTACTATCAAAATGATAAGTGGAATTCTCACGCCAGACGAAGGCTCTGTCATCGTAAATGGCATCACTCCTTATTCAGATAGAACCAAAAATGCTAAAAATATCGGGGCTGTTTTCGGTCAACGTACACAGCTATTTTGGGATATTCCAGTCCAAGAATCTCTTGAACTATTAAAACATATCTACGAAGTTCCACAAGAAGTTTATGAAAGAAACCTTGCGAAATTTAAGGAAGTGTTAGATTTGGAAGCGCTTTTGCCGATTCCGGTGAGACAGCTTTCTCTAGGGCAAAAGATACGTTGTGAGCTTGCAGCAGCCTTTTTACACAACCCATCCGTTGTTTATCTAGATGAACCCACCATTGGTTTAGATGCATCAGTCAAAATAAAGATTCGTCAATTTATTAAACAAATGAACAAGGAACATCAGACAACCGTCATTTTAACCACCCATGATATGCAAGACATTGAGGAGCTGTGTCATCGTATCATCATTATCGATAAAGGCAGTGTCATTTATGATGGAAGTCTACTTGGTCTTAAGCAACAGACAAGGTTTAACCGGACAATCAAGCTTGAAATTGATTCCAATGGGCCATTTATCCTTCCTTCTGCCTTGAAAAATTCTGTTCTTGTTGAATTACCAGAGGAACAAGATCACTTTTTACTCCATTTTAACAATACGGTCATTTCTGGCAGTGAAATTATGAAAGAGATTATGAGAGACTACCTCGTTCAAGATTTTACAATAACAGAACTTGGGATCGAGAAAGTGGTACAGGAAATTTACGAACGGGGGCCAGAACATGCGGAAGTACTTGGAGCTGTTAAAGTCTCAAATTAAAGTCGAGACGGCTTACCTAGCTTGGTACTGGGCTGATGTTGTCTCCACTTTGCTCCGGTTGGTCATTATGTATTTTTTCTGGGTGGCTGTCTTCCAAAATCGAACAGAGATCTCCTCCATTTCCTTTGAATCCATGATTACATACGTTGTGATTGCCATGATGCTAGAAAACTATGTATCTGGTGCAGGAAATGAGATGGCCAGAAATATTAAAAATGGCGATATAGCGTTGGAATTATTAAAGCCCTACGATTACCTGACTAAGTTAATCTTTATGGACCTCGGTTCTAAAGCAAACAGCTTTGTACGTACGACTATCCCTATTTTTCTTGTAGCCATCATTTTTATTGGAATTCAAGCCCCTCCATCTCTCGAGGTTGCTATTTTGTTTTTGGCCAGCATGCTGGTTGGGATTTTAATTGGTACACAAATCGACCTTATCATTGGCGTGCTAGCTTTTTGGACGGTCAATGTGTGGGGAGTGAGAGTATTACGCGAAGCTATTGTGAAATTCTTTTCAGGAGCCCTCATTCCACTTACCCTCTTTCCGGGTTGGTTTCAAGAAGTGAGCAGCTACCTGCCTTTTCAGTCCATGATTTTCGTACCTGTAGCAATATACACTGGCCAAATAAAAATGGGCCCTGATGCCTTGATTGCCTTTGCAACGCAACTGTTCTGGCTAGCCCTTTTATTTATCGTTGTCAGAGTAGTTTGGACTCAAGCTGTAAAAAAAGTAACCGTGTTTGGAGGTTAGTCTATGTGGAAAAAGTGTAAACGATATACGTTCTTATACGGAAAATACTTTAGCAATCACTTAAAAGTGATGATGGAGTATAAAGCAGACTTTTTCATCGGATTGTTCTCGGTTATGGTCCAACAATTCACTGCTCTTTTTTTCTTAAAAATTGTGTTTGATCACATAGAAGTCCTAAAAGGCTGGACTTTCTATGAAATTCTTTTCATATATGCCATCGCCTTTTTAGGCCGCTCCATTCACCATATTTTCTTTGATAATTTATGGACGCTTGGATGGCAGTATATAAGATCTGGTAACTTTGACAGACTACTGCTAAGACCTGTCAACCCTCTTTTTCAAATTGTAGCGGAAAGAGTGCAGCAGGACGGGTTCGGACAATTAATCATCGGTGGGATTGTGTTAACGATCGCCAGTGTGAATTTGGAGATTGAATGGACGGTACAAAGTCTGCTTTTATTATTTGTTTTTATTATTTCAAGTGGAATCTTATTTGTTGCCATTAACCTGTTTTTTATTACTTTTTCATTTTGGATGGTAGACAGTCTTCCTATTGTGGTTTCCGTTTTTCAGTTAAGTGAGTTTGCAAGGTATCCTTTGACCATCTATCCAAAGGCTGTCACGTTGATCATCACTTGGCTGATTCCATATGGATTTACGGCTTACTACCCTGCAACCTATTTTTTCGAAAAGGAATCCGTGGTCGCAATGGCACTTATTACACCCGTTATTGCCGTTATTTCTTTTATCATTGCATACTGGTTCTGGAACAAAGGAATTCGGGCCTTTACTAGTACAGGGAGTTAAAGCCAAAAGCAAAAAAATAGTCATTTGTTTATCACAGTTGTTCCTTTCCGCAAATGGCTTCGCTTTCCGCGGGACGGTGCTTGAGCCTCCTCACTTCGTTGTGGGGTCTCAATCTACCGTTACTCCCCCGCTGGAGTCTTTGCCATTTGCTCCAATCCACAGCTAGAAATTACGTAAGAAATGTTAATGCTTTTTAAACAACACGATTAGATGGTTTTTATTTGTTATTAAACTTAGTTTAATGAAGTAACCTTGTTGGTTGGAGTGGAAGGCGCGCAGACGCCCGCGGGAGGAAGGGACAGGTGAGACCCCGGAAGGCGAAGCCTGAGGAGGCTCACGGACCGCCCGCAGGCAAGCGAAGCGCTTGGAACGGAAATCAACTGTTTCTAATACTTTATGTTAAAAAAAGCCACTCCAGGTTGTGGTGGCTTTTTTGCTGTTTATTTTACCTAAACCTCAAAAGCTGCTTTCTATTGTTAAACAGGGTTGGATATGACAATAATCCAAGCATGGTGCTTGTGACAGATGCTGTCGTTAGTAATAAGAATACGATAAGCAGTTGAAATTGAACGGCCTGAATGGGACTGGCTCCAGCAATTATCTGACCGCTCATCATTCCCGGGAGCTGAACAAGTCCAATCGTTTTCTGACTTTCAATCGTCGGAATCATGCTGGCTTTGATTGCCTGTATCAATTGGGTATGTATGGCCTGTTTGGTTGTCCCGCCAAGGGAAAGAATTAGATCGATTTCATCCTCTCTTGCTTCTATCTCAGAAAGGAATCTATTGAGAAAAAGAATGCCTAGCACCATGGAGTTCCCGATAATCATGCCGCTTATCGGAATGATATATTGTGCAGTTGCCGGAATAATATTGAATCCAATCAAGATCCCTTGTGTCAGTACTTCAATAAAAATGAAGGTTATGGCCACCTTCCAAGTGATCCCTTTAATCGGTGTCTTTTTTCTCGCAACATTTTGAACGGCGGCGCCAATAATAATCAGTACCATTAAAATGATAAAGAAATAACCACTTGATTCAAAAACGAAGGTTAACAGATAACCGACGATAAATAGCTGAACAACAGATCTGATTACAGCAATTATCGTATCCTTTTCTAGGCCAAGTCGGAATGTTTTAGAAAGCATGATAGGTATCACAACAAAAATAAGGGCTATTGCGAGTGTAAAGGCGTTCATTTCAACTCCCCCTTAAGAAATGCTTGTACATATTCGTTTGTTGAGTTTTGAATATCCTGACTTTTACCTGCTTCTAATAATTCTCCGTCCATTAAGATCCATGTATAGGTTCCGACTGTTAAAGCCTGATTCAAGTTATGGGTGATCCATATTATAGTAGTGCCGTACTTTTTGCTTACCCTTTGTATTAATTCATCGATTTCTCTTTGTGAAGTATGATCCAACGAAGAAGTTATTTCATCCAACAGTAACACTTTCGGACGATTCACAAGTGTCCTTGCAATGGATAACTTTTGTCTTTGTCCGCCTGAAAGATCTTTCACATTCTGATGCAACTGGCCTTCTTCAAGTCCCACTACATTTAATATGTTGATCGCCTCTTCCTCTTCAAGAGAGCGCTCTTGCAGCCGCAAAGGTAAAGAAAGGTTATCAAATACATCTCCGTCAACCATCGGAGCACTTTGAAGGGCAATCCCTACCTGCTTGCGAAGCTCTGTTGGTTCGTAGTTATTCAACTCTTTTCCATTAATTATTATTTCACCTGATGTAGGAGTCAAAAGACCATTAAGCATTTTCAACAAAGTGGTCTTACCCGCCCCAGAGGGTCCGACAAAGGTGGTGATTTCTCCTTCGGTTATGCCTCCCGAAATACCTTTAAGAATAAGTTTATCATCGGTTTTATACTGTACATTCTTTAACTGTATAGCCTCCTTCAACGGTACCCCTCCTTTCCAGTTAATAGTACATACTATACCCTTGTTTCTAAAAAAAATAAGGCCGGGTAGCTCACGCTCGGCCTTTTACGTAATTTAAGAAAAAGCTAAAATACAAATTGTAATTTATCTTCCTTCCATTCTAATGAAGCATTAAAAACCTTTTCTCCTTTTTTAAAACCCTTAATTTCAGCAGTTCTTCCTTCTGTTAAAAGTTTTTTCGCGTTTGTAGCAGAGATGGTCTTACCGAGAATTTTTTTAGAAATGGTGAAGTTGCACTTATTGGAGTTGTAGTTCGAACATCCGTAAAATGATCCTTTGTCCACTACATCTCCATCGCACTTTTTACACGCACCCACCTTTGTTCCCACTCCCGCCGAACCACGTCCCTTGCGCTTGCCTTTTGAATATTTAAATTCACTAATGTCCATTCCTTCGAATGACCATTGATCGCTTTCATTCTTTGCATCCTCTATCAATTTTATGGACAGTTTTTTTGCCTGTTCCATGAATTCTTCAGGTGAAGCTGTACCTTGACCTATTTCATGCAGGCGCTGCTCCCATTTTGCCGTCATTTCGGGACTCGCGAGAATGCTAGATCCGATCGATTTAATCAGCAACTTGCCTTTATTGGTAGCAAATACTTGATTTCGTTTGACATCAATATATTTTCTGTCTTTTAGCACACCGATGATCCCGGCGCGGGTCGCTTCTGTTCCAAGACCCTCGGTTTTATTCAGAACCTTGGTAAGCTCTCCATCTTCTAAATGTTTGCCAGCTGTCTTCATCACCGTAATGAGTTGTCCTTCTGTATAACGTTTAGGAGGCTGAGTCTTTCCTTCTTTCACTTTTACGTCATGAACACGCCCTGTTTCTCCATGTTCTAGGGAAGGTAGATCTTGTTCCTCTTCATCTGTTTCTTTTTCTTTCTTGTTGCCATATATGACTGTTCGCCAACCTGCCTGCACCTCTTCTTTTCCTTTTGAAAAAAATGTGGCGCGACCATCTACTAGTGTATGTATCGTCGTGTAGTCAAAAATTGCTTTATCATAATGAGCCGCAATAAGTCGCTTTGCGATAAGTGTATAAATCTTCTCTTCATCCGGTGACATCTTAGATGGATCTGTTACTTGCTCTGTTGGGATGATCGCATAGTGATCTGTTACCTTTTTCTCATTTACCACCCGTTTATTATTCATGACGGATGAGAATGGAAGTGGAAAATAATCTTTAAATGCGTTAAATGCACTCAATTTTTGCAAGGTTTCAGGAAACATTCCTGCCTCTTCTTTCGTCACAAAGCTTGAATCAGAACGAGGATAGGAGATGATTCCTTTCACATAAAGTTTTTGGGCCACCTCTAATGTTTTTTGCGGAGAGAATTTATATAGGCTATTGGCAGTAGCTTGCAAAGAAGAAAGGTTAAAGAGAAATGGAGGCTGAAATTCTTTCCGTTCTTTCTCGATGTTTTCTATTTTCGCTTCTTTTCCTTTACAGAACTGCACAATCTTTTCTGCTAAGTTCGCATCATCAAGCCTTGATTCTTCGTCCTTATGCCATTTACCTTTATATTTCTTTCCATTCATATCAAAAGTGGCCAGCACTTCCCAAAACGGCTTTGAGACAAAGTTTTCAATTTCAAGCTCCCTTTTTACAATCAACGCAAGTGTTGGGGTCTGTACTCTTCCTGTGGAGAATACATCGGATATTCCCTTTTGCTGCAGGAGCAACGTATACGCTCGTGATGCATTCATTCCGACTAGCCAGTCCGCACAAGATCTACTTAAAGCTTCATAGTAGACATTTCTGGTTTCGTGTTCCGCTAAAAGGTTATCAAAACCTTTTTGGACAGCCTTTGGGGTTAAGGAGGAAATCCACAACCGCTTTAGTGGTTTATGACAATTGCTAACAAGAAGGATGATACGAATGATCGCCTCTCCTTCCCGTTCTGCATCACCTGCCATAATTACTTCTGAAACTTCAGGGTGATGTACTAATTTTTTGACGGTTTGGAATTGCTTCCATTTGGATTTGGTTACTTTGTGTTGGAATTTTTCGGGTATGATTGGGAGAGTTTGCAGGGACCAGCGTTTCCACGCCTTATCGTATTCTTCCGGAGACAACAGTTCACAAAGATGTCCAACAGCCCATGTTAGCAAGGCACCTCTAGGGAACATCGGTTGAGGGGGAATCTCAACATAGCCATCCTTTTTCTTGTAGGAAAATGGAGCAGCAAGCTTTAATCCTTGATCTGGCTTTTCAGCAATTATTAATTTCACTACATCTTCCACTCCACTCTATAAAAATAAATGTAGGAAAAGAGTGTGGCTTCCCTTCTCTTTTCCTACATTTATTATAAAAGCAAAACATTTGTTTGTATAGTTACACGGTCACAATATTTTTTCTGGGCACTATGTTCTGGACAGTGATTAATGGGTATGCACTTTGTTGAGTTTCTCCAACTAAGAGGTATTCACCTACTTCCAGCGCGAAGGAATCCATGAAATATATAACAGTTAAAGATTCACGCAAGCTGTTGTAAATGGTCTCCTCATCTAATGAATACAAATGAAGATTCGTTTTAATACGCAATATTATTTCCCTGCCTTCAAACGTTGTCCGCAGCATAGCTTATCCCTCCTTTACCTATTTATATGAAAGGATAAAAAAAATAAAACAGGTACAAAGTTTGAAACCTTGACTATAATAGAAGAAATATTGTATATTGAAATTGTCATTAAACCGCTTTCTTTTTTAGGAAATTGGTTGTGATAATACAATTTCACGGCACATTGTGCGCTATTTTTAGGAGGAAAAAGAACAATGCAAAACGGTAAAGTAAAATGGTTCAACAACGAAAAAGGTTTTGGATTTATTGAAGTAGAAGGTGGAGAAGACGTATTCGTACATTTCTCTGCAATCACTGGCGACGGTTTCAAATCTTTAGAAGAAGGCCAAGAAGTTTCTTTCGAAATCGTTGAAGGAAACCGCGGACCACAAGCTGCTAACGTTACAAAACTTTAATTTATAATTGTAAAATATATATAAAAGCGAGAGACCATCATTTGTTTGATGGTCTCTTTCGTTTTAATGAATATCTTTTGCCTCTTTTACTAATTCTAAAATAAGAAGGAGGCTGTAAAAATGGATAAACAACAATATAATAACAATACTGAATTGCACACAGGATATAATGATCTGGCTCAAGTTCAGGTGTCCATCCAATCTGCAGAAAAAATGGTGGGGTCGGCTACTATGAGTCTTGATCCTGAAGCTATGGATCATGCAGAAAGAGCCATTTCTAATGCTAGATCTCTACTTAACGATGCAAAAAGCGCAGGAACGGGGCTAGATACCGATTTTCTTCAAAATTGTGAATTATCCCTCACTCAATGCGAACATCAGCTTTCCGAAGCACGAAAATAACCGCCTGGATGGGCGGTTTTTTTGTGCAGCAAAAAACCAGCCGGTAAAGCGCGAATTTATTTGCGCTCCACTAACTGGTCTCCTAATTTCTTGATTTCAGCACCTACTGTACATTCACTGATGCAAAAAGATTGAGCATGCGTCTTGCCGTAGTCTTTTCGTAACGTTTGTTTAACCAGGCACTCCGTACAGTACGTATCTAAAATTTCACCAACTTCCAAAAGTATCTTTTTTCGATTAATCATTATTTACTGTCACTCCTATATATTCACAATTGCAATTTACTTTCTATCGGGGTTCCTTCTAATGCCTGTTTGGCCAGCTGATGGGCCTCTGTATTATCTTTTCTGTTTACAGGTTCATATACTGGCCTGATTTTAAGCTCTTTCAACTTTTGTTCTATCTTATCAAGCCAACGGTTAAATAGGTCATCGTAACACGGCCATTCTCCAGACAGTTGGTTTAAAACCACAAGGGAGTCACCCTTAAAAGTAACTTCCATTGAACGTATTTCAAGATACTCCAATTGTTGAACCAGAAAATAAAAAGCTGCATACTCCGCTTCGTTGTTCGATTCCAATTCTTCAATCCTTGCATTTATTCTGTATCTGTAGTCTTTTCTATTTTGATTATAATAAACCACATTTCCGATTCCCGCCAGTTTTGTGTCTGTGTCGTATCCTCCGTCAAAATAGGCGACAACATCTGAAATTCCTACTTCACTCTGCTTAATCCACTTGTTTATTTCTTTTTTCGTCCATTCTGACCCATCTTGATCAAAGAAAGAGAGACGTTTTACTCTCCCCGTCTTTTCTATATCTTCAGCAAGCCTAAGAGCCAGCCTAATATCCAGTTCGTCACTTCTAAAAGTGGTCTCAATGTGTTTTGGTGTGTGATAGTGCCATTCTAAGGTTAATTTCATGTTTTGGGTACCCCTTTACATCTATGTGTTCCTTACTTATACCCAATGGTGCGAAGAAGTATGGGTAAATGGCTTTATTACTTTATTATTATTGTGTATTCTTATCTTATCACAGGACATATCGAAATATGTTCGTGTAACACTTATTTAATAGGCAGGCGAATGCAATGATTGAGGTATATATTGACGGGGCGAGTGCTGGAGATCCAGGTCCTTCTGGCGCTGGAATATTTATAAAAGGGCATGGCCGTGCTGAACAATACAGTATTCCGCTTGGAATGATGTCAAATCATGAAGCAGAATTTCATGCATTGATCGAAGCATTGAAAATATGTACAAAACAAGGCTATCAAATTGTTTCTTTTCGTACTGATTCTCAAGCTGTCGAGAACGCGATGGAAAAGCGATTTGCAAAAAAGCCGCAATATCGGGTGCTGTTAGAAGAGGCGTTGAACCTGTCCGATCAGCTTGATTTATTTTTTATAAAATGGGTGCCGAGTAAAGAGAATAAGGTGGCGGATGAACTGTCGAGGAAGGCGATTCAACTTAATAAACAATAAGGGGAATTGGGTGCGGTCTCTGTTAGTTTGAGCTTTGGTTGTCCGATTTAGGTCGTTAAGACGTGGTGTCTGTTACCGTTTGTGATTTTTATTGGCGGCTTTGGGCATTGAGACGGCTTCTTTGGTTACCGTTTGGGCTTTTGTTGAGCTGGTTCGGGCGTTGAGATGGCTTCTCTGTTACCGTTTGGGCTTTTGGTAAGCTGCTTCGGGCGTTGAGACGGCTCCTCTGTTACCGTTTGGGCTTTGGGTGACGGACTTCGGGCGTTGAGACGCCTCCTATATTACTTTTCACCCTTTTACCGAGTTGCTTCGGGCATATAGAACGCCTCTATTTTACCTTTCGTCCCTTTAACAAGCTGCTTCGGGCATATAGAACGCCTCTATATTACCTTTCTCCCCTTTAACAAGTGGTTTCGGGCATATAGAACGCCTCTATGTTACCTTTCTCCCCTTTGACAAGTGGTTTCGGGCATATAGAAGCAGCCATTCAATTACACTCCCCTCACAATAAAGAAAACTTCCCCAAAAAAATTGGGAAAGTCCTCTATATAATCTTCTTTTCCTTGGCCAATTCAAAAGCCGCATGCTTAGTATGGACTTGTTCCTGTTTGATCATTTCCAAAAATGATACAAAGAAACTTCCATCAAACTGCTTTTGGGCTTTTAGTGTAATTTCGATGGCTATGTTGACTAAGTAATCCGAGCTGTCTGTATAATGTTTTCCAAATTCTATAAAACCAAGAGAATCTTCTCCGAATTTAAAGCCTTTTGCGGTAAGTTGTTGAAGGTAATCTTCTGTACTCCATGATTTGTTCATGTCTATCCATCCTTTTGTTCGTCCCCTTCCTCAATTTTACCGCAAAATTTGTCGTTTGCCCATCAAAGTTTGTCCCAAAGTTCCAATTTTTTCTTTTTAGGCAACAAGCGCATTCCCAAAAAAGCGAGAGCGATACCGAATAAAGCCCCTCCAACTACTTCCTCTGGCTGGTGTCCCAACCGTTCTTTAAGACGCTTTTTCAATTTATCATGGACATTCTTATCAGGTTTCCCCTCTAATCTATCCAACTTTTCAGCAAGGTCATTTACAGCAAGGGTTATCTCTCCTGTTTGCCTTCTAACTCCTTGTGCATCATACATAACAATGAGCCCAAAAATGACGGAAAGTGCAAAATCTATCGTTTTGAATCCCCTTTTTAAAGCAATGATGGTGGCAAGAGCAGATACTCCGGCCGAATGTGAGCTTGGCATTCCTCCCGTTTCAAAGAAGGTATTCCATTCCCATTTTCCCGTTCTAAGAAATTTTATTGGAATCTTTAGAAATTGTGCCAACGTGATAGCACTTAAAGCAATTTTAAGTGGTCGGTTCAAACTAATCACCTCTTGTGTAGTTTGAGTCATTCTGAACTTCACAATGCAACATAATTTTTAGCTGAAAAAGGAAAACTACTAATGGAGGTGAGAAGCATGAGTAGAAATAAGTCAGCAAACAGAGGAAAAAAAGCACCTGGTGTAAACCCTCAAGGATATGGTCAAGATGCGGAGTTTGCGCAGGAAGTAAACTCCAAGCTTGAAAATAAAGCGAAAAAAGATAACACGAAACGTTAAAAAAGAGAAGATGACTTGCTCATCTTCTCCTAACAAACTTTATCTATAAACACATGTAAATTTTTAAATTCCAGCTCGTCAAATTTACTTGCGACTTTGTTGCGGTCAATCTTAATGGTGGCATCATGCAATTCACAAGAAACCGGTACATCACACTTAATTGTTGCAAGCTCTCTTGACAGGTGCAGTAATTCCAAGCTGTCTTCAAATTTCTGACGTTGACTTTTCGTAAGAGCTGACAGATTTTCTAAGATTCCATCTACTGTCTGATACTCCATCAAAAGTTTTGTAGCGGTCTTTTCCCCAACACCTTTAACTCCAGGGTAGTTATCACTGCTGTCCCCCATTATGGCTTTAAGGTCGATGAGTTGCTGCGGTGTAAGGCCTTTTTTCTCATAGAAGCCATTCTCATCTAACACTTCATAATTGCCATAGCCTTTCATTAACAATGCTACTTTGATATTCGGTTTGATCAGCTGAAGTACGTCTTGGTCACCAGTCAGAATGATAACCTCTGCTTCTTCTCGATAAAGTTCTGCAAGGGTTCCTAAGCAGTCATCTGCTTCAAAGCCTGCAAGGCCAATATTAGGGATATCAAACGCCTCTACCACTTCTTTTACAAGGTCAAATTGTGGAATCAACTCTTGTGGCGGTGCAGGTCTGTTTGCTTTATAGTCATCAAACATTTCTGTGCGGAAGGTTTTGCTTCCCATGTCCCAGCAGCAGACAACATGTGTCGGCTCGAACGTTTCCATGGAAGTAATCATATGTTTAACAAATCCCTGAATAGCATTCGTTGGGATTCCGTTGGATGTATACATGAATCGATTATAAACACTGGTTGCGAAAAATGAACGGAATAATAAAGCCATTCCATCTATCAGTAATACTTTTTTCAAAAGAACACTCCCTCTCTATTCCGTTTCTGATTATAGCATAAATCGGGGTGTGTGGACAGGCACTCATAGATAGACCGTGAAGGGCAAATAGTCAAAAAAAATACTGAATTAGTCAAATAAGCAGGTGAATTAATCAAAAAACCCTTCAATTAGTCAAAAAATCACTCGAATATATCGAGAATCCATTTATTTCCTGAATCTTTAAAGGATTTATGTAGGGGCAAATCAAATAATTCCTAAAAACTGTTCCATTTAATAAAAAAACTGCCCAAAGTCGAAAAAATCGACCTTTGGACAGCGTTTTATTGCTTTAAAACTATTGGTTTTTCTTATTTGTCATTTTTGCTGCTTCGTATTCCGCATATGAAGCAAACTCTGAATCCATGTTACCTTTTTGTTTGGCGTTATTGTTGCGTTGTGCATTGGCATTTCCTTTTTTCGTACGTCCCATTCGAAATCTCCTCCTTCATATGGTGAATCTCTTATAGTTTGCGCAAGAGAATACCATTTAAGTGAGGGTAAATTTAGTTCTTTATTTAGAAATTGGGTTGTCTGTGTAACTTATCCAGTCGCTCCAGCTACCGGTATACAACTTTACTTTTTCATAACCAGCTTCTTTGAGGGCTAAAAACATTGAGCAGGCAGTTACACCCGAACCGCAGTAGACGACCACTTCTTTAGAAGGGTCAAGCTTAGAAAATCTTTCTTTCAACTCTTCCGTCTCTTTCCATTTTCCATTCTCAACGTTTTCCATCCAGAAAAAGTTAAGAGCACCCGGAATATGACCGGCAACCTTATCGATTGGCTCTTCTACTCCCCTATAGCGGTTAGGTTCTCTTGCATCAAGAAGGTACGCTGAACCACTTTCGAAGGCAGGTAGTTGGGATTTAACTTCTTTCATATCTGTTAGCAAATCTTCTTCCACTTTTAATGTAAGAGTACCTCGCTTTTCATGAGTAGGCACTTCTGCTGTTACAGGATAACCTTGCTTCACCCATGCACTGTAGCCACCATCCATAATCCAAACTTTCTCATGACCCAAAACTTTAAGCAAAAACCACAGCCTTGAGGCCATCGCACCGTTCTGATCATCATAAATAAGTACCTTGCCACCGTCATGAACCCCGATATCTTCAAGTTTAGAATGAAGTTCATGAATATCAGGTAACGGATGTCTGCCCCCATGTGTAGCGACTGAGCTGGATAAGTCTTTATTCAAGTGCATATAATGTGCCCCTGGGATGTGATGTTCTTTATATTCTTCAAGACCTTTATCAGGTGCAGGAAGATGGAAGCGACAATCAATGATCGTGAGTTCGTTTAAATGCTCCCTCACCCAATTTACCGAAACAATATGTTTCATGCTTTCCCCTCCGCATGCTAGTTACTTCGAGAAACAAATTCCTCTACCATTTCTTTCGTTACCAGTTGTCTTTGAGGTGCTATTCCTTTTCGTGCAAGTTCATTTATTCTTTTCGTTACCTCGTTAATTTTTTCCGTTGTATATGGTTTCTTTTGACGGCAAAGTACGATGGCCTCTTCTATGTATGCTTCTCTTTGCTGCTCAAGTTGCAGAAAATTCATTACCACTTGATTTTGTTTTCTAGAATGCTCACTTATGGCTTTATGTACGCTCATGGTTGTTCCTCCAATTTATCTGTTCTTTTTTCATTAATTGTATTATGTTCTCTTTCGGTTGCCAACAATCAAATTTATAATTCGGCTTTGTTTCAAAACCAAGTCTGCTGCAACGGTAAATAGTATGAGTAGTTAATTTTATCACTTGATAATGTTTACAGGTAGCACAAGCATGAAATCGATTTCCTTTTGTGATCTCACTCACCCTCTAATCCCAGCTGTTGAAAAAACAAATCCTCCAACATGTTACGATTTACCGTTCCCTCTTTTAATAAAATCAAAGACTCTTCAGCAGCATGGATAAAAGTACTTACTTTAGTAAAAAGTTGCGGAATGTGTGGTTTATCCGTTATTTCTTCTCCGGTCTTTAAGCTAAATAAATGAGATAAGTCTTCCTTGGTAAATGTCTTGCTTTTCTTTATAAGTTCTTCTAATTCTAAGGTTACTGGTTCATGGTGTATAACCTGTTCTAACATCAATGATGCCCGGACGGCATGAACAAGGTGAGAAACGACATTCTTTTTTCTCCATACTTGGAGATTGTTTTTCGCCATGTTCGCATAATGAAAAGCAAGTACCTTTCTGGAGTAATCCTTTAAAACGGTGTCTTTTAAAGAAAGCATGGCAAAATCCAACTCCCTATATACAATAGGAGATAGCATCCATTCATATAAAGATGGGTTGGACTTGCCGGCCAGTAACAATGCTTTTTTAAGGTCCCAACCTTGAATGTCGTATATGTCATCCTGCTGGGTAATGGTATCTTCCTTCTTCCATAAGGAAAGATAATCTTTTAGGGGAGCAACATAGATGAACCTGATATCATAATCACTGTCTTCGGTAGCAAATCCATATGCCCTGCTACCTGCTTCACAGGCATAAAGGATCTTCACCTTATGGGTTAATTCGATAGTAGTGAGCATATCCTCTATCCGGTTCACCTGTTTTCCCCCTTATTTTTGCTGTATGGTTTCTAGCACTTGTTCCAGATGCGGGATGTCCTGTTCTTGTTCAAGTGCTGACTTCATTCCTTCGTAATAGTCCTCGAGCTGTCTCAGGATATACTTTTTGACCTCATCAAGAGCCGTTTCCATTTCACCGTTATAATGGTGAGTTAGTTCCTGTGCGCTATCCTTTAAGTATGTGTCCATCAATGGAGACAGTTGCTCTTCTAGAAATGTTGCCATCTTTTGCTTTTCATTTTTCTCGAAAAAAGCTTTCGAATTTCGGAAGTAGCCAAGCGTTTGTTTTTCAAGCTTGGAAGAAATAGCGGGAAAAGAAGTTTTCACTTTAAAAGTTGTAAAATCCTCCGTTTCCAAAACACGCAAGGAAAGCTGAGTTTCTACCCGTTGAGCCTCCGCTTCTAACTCCTTTTGCCAGGAGTGCAAGCTCTTACGGATAAAGTTCTCTGTCCGCACGGTAGTTGCTCTAACTTCTTGGGAAAGATTGTGAGAAATATCTGTCACAAGTTCATGCAGGCAACTGATAAGCTGTGCTTTCATATTTCTTCCGTCTTCCCTGATCACTGCAGGATTGAAGCTTTCTTTAAAGAAATCAGAAAAACGTAATAATGTTCGTTGCTTAATATAATATACCAGTTCGTTTATTTCTTGCTCAAGCAGCGTATAGAAGCTCTCTGTTGCGTACCCTTTAATCTGAGTTTCCAGCTTCTCTTTGTTACTAGCATGTAAAAGCTGCAACTTCTCTTTTTCCTCGGAACCAAGCTTTGCTTGTTGAACAAAATGCTCAAATAAAGCGACCGCCCGGTTTAGGTCTGATTGTGCTGCATGAAGACTCATCTCAACCAAATCAGACTGAATGAAGGCTGAAAATGCTTTTTCAAAATCATCCATCAAAGAGCTTTCCAAAAATGGATGTTCAAATGAGCGGTCTTCTTTTTCTTTCAGGGCAAGAAGACTTGAAACTGGATATAATCTTGGATGACGAATTCCATAAGCAGTCAATTGATCTCCAACATAGTCACATACGAGTTCGAGTTCTTCCTCATTATTTGCAAGATCTGCTGCATTAACAAGGAAGAACATTTTATCCATGGCAAAAGCGTCTTTTACCCTGCCCAGTTGAATCAAAAACTCCCTGTCTGCTTTTGAAAATGCGTGCTGATAATACGTGACAAAAAGAATGGCATCAGCGTTCTTAATGTAATCAAATGACACATCGGTATGTCTTGCATTAATGGAATCCGCTCCAGGTGTGTCCACAAGTGTCAGCCCTTGTCTTGTGAATGGGCAATCATAAAACACTTCGATCCATTCCACAAAACATGATTTCTCTTCTTGTGCGACATACGCTTCAAACTCACTTAGCGTCACCTGTTGGAGCGTCCCTAATTTCGCCTTCATTTCATCCCAACCTGTTAAAAAGGCCTTTAAAAAATGAAAATGCGTTTTCTTGTTGGCATCCAGTTCAAGATGCTCATTTTTGGAAATGATGCTCTTGATTGCCGGAACGGCTTCTTCAAGACCCAATACTTCCATATTGAAAATTTGCAAGGCCTGTTTTACATCCTGAAACAGCTGATCAGTTGTTTTCATTTGTACACAAACCGTTCCATGAGGATTATCCTTGGTCACAGGAGAAATCTTGTTGATGGAAGCAGTTGTTGGATTTGGAGATACAGGCAGCACCTTTTCACCAAATAAAGCATTTGCAAGAGAAGATTTCCCTGCACTGAATGCACCAAATAACGCAACGGTAAAGGTCTGGTTTTCGATTTTTTCTGCTCTCTTTTTCAAGTCATCAACAATCGTCTGAAACCCATGTATCCCCTTTAAAGAGTTTGCTGTCTCGTGGAGTCCTCTCACTAACTTTGCCGGGTCATTCTGGTTTATTGTATCTAGAGTACCTTCTTGTTTCTGAATGTCAGTTTTTCGCTTACCTGTCGAGGAAGGCAATTCATCTCCGCGAACTTTTCTATAGGAACGGTGCAGATATTTGGTAATAAGATCTCCTGTATCACTTTGACCTAAATTCGCTGCAGTCTTAACTAAAATACTGTTTAGTTCTTCATATTGTTGTTCAAGTTTCATATGCAGCTGTGTAATCGCTTCTTGGGCATGATGTACCGCTGCTAATTTTTCCACTTCCACCGTCAATTCTTTTGTGCTATCTTGCATTTGTTTCTCAAGTTTTTCAAAGAAATCTTCCATGAATCTTTGTACTTGTTTCTGGTATTCTAGCTTGATGGAATGTGCTAAATCTTTTGTATAATGCAAAACGGCGTTTCCGGTATAGCCAGCACCAGGTTTTACATGGCTGGCAACAAACTCTTCCGAAATCGAAACCGTCAGCTCCTGGACTTTATCAAAAATGGCGGGAGAATAAAAGTTTTGCTCTTTTAGAAAGGAAATAATATGTTCATGAATGAACTTCTCGACCTGTGTTTTCACACGCTCTCTCAAATCACTTCGAAAAGCGGCACTTCTTTGCTCGCGCTCCTCTTGTGTTTTTTTTCCAGAGAACAGAAGCCCCACCTTGAATCCCTTTTGTTGCGATTCAAGATAACGTTCTGCTAGCTCCCTCATCTCAAAAGGTGTGATATTGGCATTTTCCAAGATTCGCTTTGTCTGATTGATAAACTCCTCTTTCATTTCAGCCGTTTCAGATTGGATGGTAGTAAGTTTATATTTTCTTATCCTTAAAGTCTCCGCAACATCTCTTGGCAGGTCTCCAACAGAGTCAATCGTTTGCTCATGACTGTTCATTTCCTCTGCCCGCTGATCGAGCTGCCATTCTTTATGTTCATCTATTACTTGAATGAGCGCTCGCTCAATCGTCTTTGGCAGGATATCCAATTTGTCCTGTCTTAAGATTTGAATCGTTTCTTTAACGATGGCAAGGTCGTTAAGAGGATGACTGGCATCCTTCAGGCTAGTAAAATAGATGCTTGCAGGGATAATTCCCCAATCCCCAAAGGACTCCATTATTCTATCGTTATAGGTGGAAAACGGGATTTCTTCCTCCCGATGCTTATCTATTTGGTTAACAATTAAATAGATCTTCTTCTCCTTGTCTTGAAGTTCTTTAATAAACTTAAGGTTTACTTCAGACTGGACGTGATTGTAGTCCATCACATAAAAAATGACGTCTGCCAAATGCAAGGCTGATTCTGTGGAAATGCGATGAGCATCGTCTGTAGAATCCACCCCTGGAGTGTCTAATATAACCATATCAGCCGGAAGTTTTTCAAACGGAAATTGGTATTCAACAGATTCTACTTGGTCTCCGTTTTTACAATACGCTTTAACATGCTCAAATGAGACTGGCGGGAGGATCTCGAGTGATTCTCCCTCAAAAAAATGAACATGGGCAAGCTCTTCCCCATTTCTAATTTGAACAACATTGGCGGAAGTTGGAATAGGACTGGCCGGCAGAATTGCTTCCTCTAATATCTCATTGATAAAGGATGACTTCCCCGCGGAAAAATGTCCGCAAAATGCTATACTTAATTCTTTTGTAGTTTGTTTATGTAAAAGTTCTGCCACTTTTCTGGCACTTTTTTGATCGCCGCGTTTGTGCAGTTTTTCTAAAATTAGCTGCAGCTTCATTTGGAGCTGACTTGTCTCTTGTTCTTGCTGCTGAATTTGCTGTTTTGGATTGTTTGATCCCATTTCTATTGTCCCCTTAGTTGTGTGTATCATTTCTCCGCTACTTAAGTCTATTTTACTTGATGTTGCAGTATTTTCCCACATAAGACGCCTTATTTATTAATATTTTTATTCAGGAAACTTGTGCATGTTTTGTATTGGCCAATTTATAAAAAAACAGGCCTCCTACACGAATGATGTAGAAGACCTGTTATGTATTATTTAATTAATCGACCTTGGCTCACATGTATGCTGTAATACAACTTTCATTAATACTGAATACGCTACCACAGTAGTACCAATCAACAATAATGTCATGTTGGTATGTCCCCCTCGTTGATAGTGATAATTATTATCATAATCATACCAGCTTATCGGCTAATTGACAATGACTTTCATTCAGATTCCTTCTGAAAAGTTGGCGAAAAGCGATTTCGGTCCTCCATATAAGAAGCGTAGTTGGTTGTTGTTTCAGCTAAAGCCCTTTCTTCAAGGGGAATTCGTACACTTAACATCCACGCGTTAAGTATGGTGAAGACTAAGACCGTATAAAAAGCATGAAACATCAATGGTATCAGCAAAATCTCTAACATAACTATTGTATAGTTGGGATGACGGAGAAACTTGTATGGACCTGTTTTCACAATGGATGCATCAGGTAGAATCAATACCTTTGTGTTCCAAAACTTCCCTAACGACTGTATAGACCAAACTCGGAGTGATTGTGTCATGATAAATAGACTTAGAATAGCCGGCCAAAAAGGGCTTATTGTCCGGTCGAATAGGATGACTTCTGCTAAGAAACTTGTTAAAAAAGCGACATGGAGACTGACCATGTATTTGTAATGCTCTTTGCCGTATTCTTTAGCCCCCATTGATCTGATCCATTTCTCATTTCTTCTTGCAATGCCTAGTTCCACCACTCGTTGTGTGACGATAAATGCAAAAAACAATGCGAAGATCATGTTACATCACTCCCATTCTAATAAAAGCATTTCAGAACTGAAACCCGGTCCAAGTGCAGCTGCAATCCCTTTCTCCCCTTTTTTCGGACTCTTTTCCATGATTTCCTTTAAAACGTATAAGACAGTTGCAGAAGACATATTTCCATATTCTTTTAGCACCTGTAGGGAAGTATTCAACTTTTCTGCCTCTAACCCTAAACAATCTTGGTATGCTTCCAACACCTTTTTCCCACCAGGGTGTAAGACAAAATGGTCCAGTTCATCTAGTTTTACGTGATGGTTATCTAGAAACCGTGTGACATTAGGGGCTAGCCAGTTCGTAATGATAACAGGGATATCCCGAGAGAAAACCACATACAGTCCTTCATTCTTAATCTCCCACCCCATCACATCTTCTGAATTCTCCATTAATGTAGACTGACTTCCTAACACTTTCGGATAAGCACCCTTACTATCTATCTGAACCTCATCTCCGGCCAGCAACACACAGGCAATGCCATCTGCAAAAAGAGAGGTTCCTACCAGATTACTTTTCGACCGGTCATTTTTTTGAAAGGTAAGACTGCAAAGTTCCACACATAATACAAGTACCTTTGCTTTAGGAAAGGCAAGACAATATTCATATGCTCTTGAAAGTCCCGCAGCACCTCCAGCACAACCGAGTCCCCAAATTGGTATTCTTTTAGTGTAAGGTGAAAACGGAAGGATATTCATGATTCTAGCTTCTATGCTTGGTGTGGACATGCCTGTAGTAGATATATAAAAGATAGCTTCAATATCTTCATGTGCTATAGATTGTGAGAGTGTTGCAGAATTATATAAACATGCATTAATTGCCTCTGCTCCATAAGCAACCGCCTCTTTTATGTAAATATCATTTTTTTCTTGAAGCGTATGTGGTTCCCTGAACCACTCTACGTCTCTGGCAAAATGCCGTTTCTCTATTTGGCCATTCTGAAAGACAGTAAGAAGGCGGTTAATATCCTTAAAAGAATCTTCGAATAGTTCTTTGGCAAATTCGACAACCGTATCTTGTTGGATCGGATATTTAGGAATGGACGTTCCAACAGACAAAATTTTTGGCATAATTTGAGCACCTCATCCGGTTTGGTACTGTTAATTTTTCCAGAATTTATATAATTATACCGATGAGTGACTTTCTAAGAGGGAATAACTTGCGGGAAAAAAGAAAAAACCTTCCCAAACTAATCCGGGAAGGTACATGTCGTTTTAAAGGAGTTGTTGTGTTGTGCATTTTTATTATAACGAATACCGCTAAATTTATCACTATAAATAATTGGAAATCACTTTTTGTAGAACTTTGCCATCCAAAGCTCATCCACATATTCTCCATTAATAAAGGCTTGTTCTTTTTGATTTCCTTCTTCATGGAATCCATACTTTTTATAAAGTTGGTAGGCAACCTGATTCGATGAGAAGACAGTTAACGATAATTTCCTAATATGTTGTTCACACCACATATCTGTATAATCCATGATTTTTTTTCCAATGCCGAGTCCTTGAGCTTCTTCAGCTAACCATGTTCGGAACAAGCCTGTATGCCGCTTCATCTGGATTTCTCCCCGAATAACACGGGCTATCCCGACCACTCTTCCATTTCTTTCTACTCCAATATACATATTTTCCTTTTTCTTCATATCACGGATGAAAAGCTTTTCTTCCTCGGGAGTTCGAGGGACATCCTTCTGTATGTATTGACCTGCAGCAATAATACTCTCTACTGCCGTCACGATATCTCCTGCATCTGATTCTTCCACCGGCCGTAAAATGACGGTCGACTCGTCTTTAGCTGTAAATTCAAAACGTAAATCTAACATGATGTTCCTCCTATAAACTCTTTAGGTACTACATCCTACTTCATTTATCTTTATTCTTCAACAAAAAACCCTTTATCAACCATGAAATTGCTGAAATTTGTTGAAAAATAGAATAGGAAGTGTGGTATGATTAATTTGTACTATATAGAAGGATTAAAGGAGGTGCCAAATGTCCCTTTCAGAGAGTTTAACACAGGTTTTCAACAGGACTTTAGACTCTCTTAAGACGGTTATTCCGATAGAGTTCACCTTTGATCAACCCAGTTTATATACGGAAAACCTAACGAATGTTACTTATGGAGTGCTTATCATGTTAACCGGAGACATTCGTGGTCAGCTGATTATCCAGGGAGACCAACATGCTTTTCAGCACATCGGAGAAATGATGTTTGGCATGCAGCTAGAAGGTGAAATGCTTCAATCTTTTACAGGTGAGCTTGGAAATATGATTGCAGGGACCCTCTCATCAAAAGTGGCGGGAAGTGGCATCAATATGGATATCACACCTCCTGACGTATTGAGCGAACAACAAAAAGAGTTTCACCTAATGCACCGATTACATACTCCTGTTTATTTAAAAGATACACTGCACATGCAAATCATTATGGAGTTGGAAGAAGCTTCATAACCATTGGACCCTCCTATATGGAGGGTTTTTTGTGTTTATTAAAGAGAAAAAGACCAGAGACTTTCTCCCTGGTTTTTCTGCCATCTATCATGTTAATTGATAAATTTTATTATACTTATCTTCCAAATACTTAATGAGGTGGTCCGCATTTAACTCTTCCCCTGTTACATCCTTCAAGATTTCTAAAGGCTTTTTCAATTTACCGTGTTGATGGACTTTTTCTGTTAACCATTCTTTCACCGGTCCAAGATCTCCGTTTGCCAAAAGCTCATCATAGTTTGGCAAATCCTTCAGCATGGCTTGTTTAAATTGAGCTGCGTACATATAACCTAATGCATAGGAAGGGAAGTATCCGAAGCTTCCACCAGACCAATGCACATCCTGAAGCACTCCTTTGGCATCATTTGGAGGGGTGATACCAAGATAACTCTGGTACTTTTCATTCCAAGCCTTTGGAAGATCCTTCACTTCCAACTCATCATTAAAGAGAGCTTTTTCCAACTCATATCGAATCATGATGTGTAAAGAGTACGTTAATTCATCCGCTTCAATTCTTATGAGTGACGGTTTGGACTCGTTGATGGCAAGGTAGAATTCTTCTAGGCTGATTTCATCAAACTTGCCGCCTGCATAGCGTTGAAGACTTTCATAATGACGCTTCCAGAAGTTTTCATGACGGCCTACAAAGTTCTCATAAAATAAAGATTGAGATTCGTGAATCCCCATAGATGTTCCGGTGCACAATCCTGTGCCTTGAAGTTCTTTAGAGATATTCTGCTCATACAGCGCATGTCCACATTCGTGAATGGTTCCAAAAACAGCCGTTCGGAAGTCCTCCTCATCATATTTAGTCGTAACACGTACGTCTCCAGGGTTCAATCCAATTGCGAAAGGATGGACGGTTTCATCCAATCTACCTGCATCAAAGTCATACGATAGCTCCTTTAATATCTCTACGCTGAAATCACGTTGCTTGTCTTTTGGAAATGACACCAACAATTCCTTTGCCCTCGGTTGAACGGAGGAATCTGCAATGTTTTGAACGAGAGGAACAATTCTTTCTTTTAGCTTAGCAAACACCTCATCCAATTTTTCAACTGTAATCCCCGGTTCGTACATATCTAATAAAGTATTATATTTGTTTCCTTCATAGCCCCAATATTCAATGAATTTTTTATTGAAGCCAACCAGTTTTTCTAAATATGGTTGTAAAAGAGAGAAATCCGATTTTTCTTTTGCTTTTTCCCAAAAGGACTCTGCTTTGGTTGAAAGCACTACGTACTCTTGATATTCCTTTGCTGGAACTTTTTTGTTGCGATCGTAGTTCTTTTTGCTTTCTAATAAAGAGGCTTTTGTAATGTCATCAAGTTCATGGAATACCTCTTCATTCAGAAGTTGGGTTAAGTAGCTTGCCATTTCTTCTGATGTGGACATGTTGAATACTTCTGAGGAAAGAATTCCGATGACGTCTGATCGACGATCTACTCCTTTTTTAGGGGCTCCTGTTCTGAGGTCCCAGAAAATAAGAGATAATGCTTCGTTATAGCTATCCATTTTGTTGATATGATTTCCGTATTCTTCTTTTACTTGGCTGATTTCTATCATATGTATCTCCCCCACTTTGTTATAAAACAGCTGAACACCGCTGGTGATTCCCGAAAATGGCTTCGCTTTCCGCGAGTCGCTGCTGGAGGCTCCTCGGCAAGCCTGCGGGGTCTCCACCAAGCGCTATCCCCCAGAGGAGTCTTCGCCATTTTCTTCAATCACCAGCTATATGTTACTCTGAAATATTAATATCGCTGATTAAAATTAATAATAGAGCTACTGTTAAGAATACACAATTTTCTCACTAGTTGGCAACAGTTTTGGAGCAGATGCTTATGGAAAGTTAGTTGTCTCTTACAGCTTCTTAAGTATATGGAGTCACCTTGTTGATTGTAGTGGAAGTCGCGTAGACGCCCGTGGGAGGAAGGGACAGGTGAGACCCCGCAACGAAGTGAGGAGGCTCACGGACCGCCCGCAGGCAAGCGAAGCGCCTGGAACGAAAATCAACAGTTTTATACACTTTCCATAATTCAAAAAAAGCACCGAATTCAGCTTCGGTGCTTTTGGTGTTTGTATTATTGTGTTACAGGGCTGGTAGGTAGGACGCCTTCGATTTTTGCACGTACAGCTTCCGGTAATCCAGATGGCAGATAGACGGTAATTTCTCCGCTATCATCTGTGGTTCGGATAAGTCGTCCCATTCCTTGACGAAGACGAAGTAGCATATACGGAACATCCAGTTGCATATATGGATCTTCAAGCCCTTTTCGCTTCGCAGCAAAGACCGGATCATTTGGTGGAAACGGCAAGGACCAAATAACAACATTAGACAATGAAGGTCCAGGTATATCCAACCCTTCCCATAGATGATAAGCACAAAGAACTGCACTTTCTTCATTTTGGAATTCAGAAACCAGTACACTGATTTCCTTTTCTCCTTCAAATAGGAATGGATAATCCGTGTTGTCGGCATTTTCGGTTTTGAACCTTAATAATTCCTCTTTAGTTGAAAATAAGACTAGCGTTCTTCCACCATTTCGTTCGATGGATTCCATTGTCTTGTTGAATTTTGTTTGAAAATCCTCTTCGACTGTTAATGAAAGTTTCATATTTTCTTCGTAATCAAATGGAGAATTAATGGAAAATGATAAATAATCTTCTATGCCTAGGGAAGACGCAAGATAACTAAAGTTCTCATTGTCAGATAAGGTTGCAGAAGAGAATATAAAAGGAATACGTTTAGAAAAGACATTTTCTCTTAATACTTCTTCGACTGTTTTTGGCATAACCACAAGTGTCAGGTCCTTACTTGCATGTTCAGCCCAAGCTATCACATCTTCTTTCGATAAAAGCAACTTTAATAAAAATTCAATAGAATCCAAGTATTCCTCCACAATGTGGAGCTGGTAATGGTCTACCGTGTGGAGTTCGCCTTCAAATACAAGCTGATTCCCTATCTCTTCTATTTTTGCCAGTAGATCTTTGGCGCTTTTCACAAGACGGGTATCCATCGTGATATCTTTGCGGTCAGAGCCCTCAATGCTTGTCAGGTTTTCTTCCAGCATATCAAAAAACAGATCGTTCGCCTGTAAAGAATCCTCTACTAAATAAGCAAACTCTTCCCTTAAATCGTTTCCTAATAAACGGGTAAGAATTTCTTCTACCTGTTGATTTTTAATTTTGTACGTTAGTGCCTTTTGGGCAGCAAACTCCAACAAATGCCCTTCATCAAAAACGACACTTGATGCTTCTGGTAAAAGAGGAAGCTGACCTTCCCTTTTTCTTTTTTCAAATGTCCAAACATGTTCCATGTAGAAATCATGTGAGCATATAATCAAATCGGTTGATTTTCTGTAATGATCACGGGAAAGAGTTTGTCCACAACGATGGCGTTTTTCACAACTGAAACAGTCCTGGAACGTGTCCCATCCGACCATGTCCCATTCCTCATCATTCAGTTTTGCGTAATCTTTGCGATCTCCATAAGGATGGAAAGACTGCATCGCAGCAGGTTTCGTCACAAAGCTTGGAAGTGCATCATACACTTCATCTATGTTGTCATTATCATATTTATTTACGGCATAATCTAATTTGTTCAAGCACAGGTATTGTTCTGGTGATTTCGCTAGACGTACATCCATTGTAATGTCTAGGACCTTTGATAGTTTTGCTATGTCCCCTTCTTTTTTGACAAGCTGCTCAATCAAAGACTCATCGGCACAGGTTATAATAGCAGGCTTCCCCATATATCTTGCATAACAGATTGCGTATAAAAGGTACACCATCGTCTTCCCAGTTCCAACACCGGCTTCCGAGAAAATCACCTTTTTCTCTTTAAACGCTCTTTCCAGTTGGAAAGCCATAAAAATCTGTTCATCACGCAATTCAAATCCAGCTTCAGGTAGGATGTCGTAAAATACATCCCCAATCCATTCGTTCAGGCGATCAAAAAAGGCATCCCCTTTGTTCATTGTAAATGGCAGACGATTGTTCATTATATGTACCTCCGAGAAAAAGTTTGCATCTAGTCATTATCTACTATTTAGGGAGTGCTTGTCAAGTGGGGTATTGGCATTAGTGGAAGGGGTTATTCTCTAATAGCAAAAAAAGCTATTCTTTTATAGGCTAAAGACTTTAGTTGCTCCATGAAGACTTCACCTTCTTATTTCCTGCTTCACTGAGGTCTTCATTCGCTTTATGAGGACTTCTATTTCTTTGTTTCCCCTTTACTGAGGTCTTCATTCGCTCTATGAGGACTTCTGTTCCTCGGTTTCCGCTTCACTGAGGTCTTCATAAGCCTTATGAGGGCTTCTGTTCCTCGGTTTCCGCTTCAGTGAGGTCTTCATACCTCCGCTCCAAATAAAAAACCTCCCAATAGGAGGTTTTCCGCTTAGTTCTTTGTAATATGGATTATCTCATCATCAAGCAGGGTGGCGTACAGCATTGCTTTTGTATATTCATCACGTGCAGCGTTCATTCGTTCTACACATTCATGATTATCTAGTAAGTTTTCACTTGCAAGGCGCTGATAGCTACTTTCCAATGCTTTGGAGATCCTCATAAAATCATTCACATGCAAAGGCATAGAAATCCCTCCAAACAGTATTGATAGGAGTATTCTATGCCTAATTTCTGAAGTTTATTCATCTAGGATGTATAGTGAATTATATGATTTGTTTAATCGTCATTACTTGAAGAACGATCTTTGGAGCCCTTCTTGTCACGTTCTTCCTCTTTTTCATATTTAATATCTTCAAGGGGAAGTTCATCAATCGGCATGACAAGTTGATCTCGGTTTTTCTGATTCTTTTTGTTTTCCTTAAATGCTTTGTCTTTCTCGTTTCTCTCAAGTAGAGTTTTTTCTTTAGTTTGGTCTCTCAACATCATCACTCCTTTTTAGGAGTAATTCCCTCTACTTGATGGTGATAAACGTTTTTTACCCTTTTCTGGGTGGACGCTTGCCCCAATATTGATATAAGTCGGTTTTGATGAATCCGTTAAATAGTTTACGTTTTTTGGTCGCTTTCTTGCCATAGAAGCTTTCAAATCCTTCATGGGATGTGAGCATATAAACAGACCATGTACCCAATACAGAGAAGGCCTTCCCCATCTCCCGATACATCTTCTCCACTTCCGGTCGCTCTCCAAGGCGCTCACCGTATGGAGGATTTCCGATAATAACTCCATACTCTTTTCTTGTGGTAAAATCTCTTACTTGCATTTGTTTAAAATCAATTAATTCTCCAAGGCCCGCTTCAAATGCATTTTCTTTGGCAATAGAAATCATGCGGTGATCGATATCATATCCTGCAATATCTAGAGGCTGGTCGTAGTTTGCCTTATCTTCCATTTCCTCACGGGCCTGACTCCAAAGGTCATCCCCAATCCAATGCCAATCTTCTGAGACAAAGTCCCGATTAAAGCCTGGAGCGATGTTTTGCCCTATTAGAGCGGCTTCAATAGGAATCGTACCGGAACCGCAAAAAGGGTCAACAAACGGCTTATCAGGATGCCAGTTCGTCAACATTACTAAAGCTGCCGCCAACGTTTCTTTTAAAGGCGCTTCCCCCTGATCTGCCCGATATCCGCGTTTATGTAAACCGATTCCAGAGGCATCAATAGTGATTTGCGCTACATCTTTCAGCAGGGCAACCTCAATTTTGTAAACTGCCCCTTTTTCATCTAACCATGCAGACTGTAGTTTATAATGCGACTTCATTTTTTCCACTACAGCCTTCTTCACAATAGCTTGGCAATCTGGAACACTAAAGAGCTTGGACTTTACTGACTTCCCAATGACCGGAAACTCAGCATCTTCTGGTAAATAGTCGCCCCACGGCAATGCTTTTGTCTTTTCAAAAAGTTCTTCAAAGGACGTTGCTTTGAATTCACCTACCACCACTTTGATTCTGTCTGCTGTCCTTAACCATAGGTTTGCCCGGCAAATAGCCATAGCGTCTCCCTTAAAAATGACCTTGCCGTTGTCAACCGTACATTCATAGCCCAAGTCTCTTACTTCTTTTGCCACAAGAGACTCTAAACCCATTGCAGCGGTTGCAATTAATGTGTAGTTTTTCATTGTATGATTCACCCTAACTATTATTCAAATTCTCTTATGTATTATTATCACAAATTCTTCTTCCCATATCCCATCTATCAAATAAAGCTCTCCTGGCAACAGGAGAGCTTATGTTACATAATCATAGTTGGATGCGACATTCAATCAATAGTGATCTGTAAGCCATGTTCTGTTCCTTTGTACTGCAAACGGATCGCTCCTTGTACGCAGGTGGTAACCATCTGTCTACAGAAACTTAAAGTATCTGTCCCTCTCATCGTTTGATTCCTTAGAGAAGGTGCCCCTACCATTATTTGGGTTTCTCGCTCGAGGGGTTTACCTCGTTCCACTCTTACAATTTCTTGTAAGACTACGTCACTGTGGCACTTTCAAGGTATTAACACCATATCTAAAAAGACTTAGGTGCGTTCCCTGCCGTTAGCTTCGTCCGAAAACCAAGCTACCCTAGCTTATTTTTTCGCTAGGCACGAACACTACAAGCATCTCAGCCTGTGCGAGCATGGACTTTCCTCTACAGCCGAAACTGTAGCGGTTACCCAATCACTATTGATGTCAGCAAGATATAGTATAGTAAATTTAAGCGATGATTGCAACTGTAAATTACTGTCAGTCGTATAACTTACTTCCGAATACATGCTTTTCTAGGTTTGATAATCTTCTTAAGATATCAAAGTTAGTAGATCCGCTGTTAGTATTTGTTTGCTGGGGTTTTTTCCCTGCTTCTTCGACTTGTCTTTTAAGCCTAGCGTTCTCCTGAAGAAGCAAGTCATATTCTTGATAAAAGGTTTCATAATCCTTTATGACGACATCCAAAAATTTGTCCACATCTTCTGCTTTGTAGCCTCTCATGCCTGATTTGAACTCTTTTTCTAGAATTTCTTTTGACGTTAATTTAATTTTATCTGATAGCATAAGTTCCTCACCTCTATGCGAGTGCCCACATTAATAGATGGGTCACTTCTCAATTTCTCTATTCCATTCTTACCAGTCTTGATTGTTATTGAATTGCTCTTCTTCGACAACAAGTTGAAGTTCGTAGCTGTCAATTATATATATAGGATAATTTGTCTGAGCTGATTTTTTACGTGCCATGTCTATTATATATTGAGGACTACCCGGGCCCTCTTCATCGTAAACAACCATTAAGGCGTCCGACTTATCCACGACAAACTGATTTTTCATTCTCAATTGAAGTGGGGATTCATATTTCTTTTTCGTAATAGAGTCAATATGATTAGCTTGCGACAAAATAGACTCATAATACTCCTTATTTTGTTCGCTCCATTTTTCTTCCTGTTCCAAAAATGGTGTAAATACGGCAAGTTTCAAGTTCAGAAATTCTGCTTGAAGGTCATAAACAACTTCTGCAGCCCAAAGTTCCACACCCAACTGCCCACTAATGACAACCCATTCTAACTCATTATGCTCTTCTAGTAAAGCAGTCAAGCGTTTCTCAACCGCTTTTTTAATGTATTGGATGGCAGGATCATCCTTTTTAAATATCTGCAGTTCTTGGGGTTTATACCCTGTAATTACTAATACTTTCATAAGCACCTCTACTTAAAATAATAAATAGAAAGCCAGAAAAGCGCAAGTGTTAACCAATAAGTGGAGTGGGACCGTTTATGTAATGGAAAAAGAACTGACTTAAAGCCAGTTCTCTTTCGACATTTATCAAGCAAAACAAGGATAAACTTGCTTATCTACCATAGCCATAATTTTTATTACATTTACCAGGCATGCCGCCAGGTCCCATTTGTCCCATTCCAGGACCTTGTTGCGCACCCATTACTTGACCAGGCATTCCCATTTGACCGTATCCAGCATTGGTTTGTGCACCCATTACCTGACCAGGCATTCCCATTTGACCATATCCAGGGCCGGTTTGTGCTCCCATCACTTGACCAGGTTGACCACCCATTCCAGGGCCACCTGGGCCACAATTGAAGTGTTGGTGTGACACAGAATCTACCATGGAATCTGTGTGCGGGAAATAGTGTTTGTGTTGGAACTGTTGGTTGTTTACATATGTTGTGTGTGAAGGATGAATGTGAGGAACCTCAGTAGTAGAATATAGATTTTTTACACAACATTTTGTAGGATGGACGATTGGTCCCATCATGTTAGGTCTACAGTTGTACATACTTTCGATCTCCTTTCAATTTGTTTTTTCTCTTTACATTAACAAACTATGAAAGAAGTGAGATACATGTACTAATACAAACACCTATTTTCTTAATTAAAATACATTTGCCTACCATTTTTATAGTAAAATCGTGTAGATATTATCCTTTAAATTGGAAAGTCCAAATAACGTAAGACCGATAACAACAAAAAACAAACATAAAATAAATCTAGACAACGTGCTCTCTCTCCCATATAACTAATAGTAATTTTGTCATTCACAATAGTTAATTTTACATGGTAAAAAGCACGTTGACAATATATGTTTTGCAGAAATTTAGACAAAATGTGAAAATATTTTCAATTTCTTGATTTATTTTTAAGTCGATTAATTCTTTTCTCCAAATCAGTTAACATTGCACTATTATTTTTAAAGGATTTATTATTAGATGACATATAAAATTCGAGTGATTTCTCAGCATAAAATAAAGCAAGGGAGTAGTCTTTTTCTTTGTGCTCGAGTATTTTTGCGATTTCTATTCCAGCCGTTTCCTTGTACAGATTATTTTCATCAGCAAAGCATTTTAGAAAAAGTATTTTTGCCTCTTTGTAGTTCTGTTCCTTCTTTTTCAACATCCCTAAATTAAAGGTGGCTTGGGGAGAAGAATCGGAAATATTGCTATATAAAGTTTTAGCGGCTTCCTTCTCTCCCAACGAGTCATACCATCGCCCTATTTCATACTCTTCCATTTTATCTCTTTGCTTGTTATCCACTAAAAGGAGTGAGGAGAGATGCGCATACAAAGTAATCAGGGTCAACACATCCCATTCATTGTGCTTCATTACTCCCTTTATTCCTTGCATTTCATGTGTTTTTACAAAATCAAAATAAATCATCGGTGCCAAAAATCCCGGTATATCATCTTTCCGCTCAATTTCAAGGATTTCTTTTTCTACATTTGCAAGCCTTACTGATTCTAATTTATTCTTCCATAGTCTTCTGGACGCATGTAAAAGGTCATAATGTCCAAAGGCAGGAAGTTTCGGGACATGTTCCCGAATAAGCGTATGCCGTGTTTTTACTTGAGGCCAGTCGAATGCCTTTCCGTTGTAAGTCACAAGTGTCGTATAGTCGACTTCTTCAAGGAAACTCTGATATAGTGCTACTTCATTCCCCGGACCAGGTAAAAGATGTTGTCTGACTACCACCTTATCACGTAGCACTCTTGCATATCCAAGCAGAAAAATTGTTGTACCCGTCCCTCCACTGAGTCCGGTTGTTTCAGTATCGAAGAAAAACAAGTCATTCGCCTGATGACCTTTTGCAGATAGCGGATGCTCTACACTGGACTTTTGCCACTCTTCCATAACAGGCAATAGATCCCCCAAGCGATATTTACCATGCTTATAATTTAAATCGTATTCGACTTCCCGTATAAGACAATATTCGCCATTTGCATAGTATGGTGTGACACCATAGGCTTCCCATTCTTTTAAATTAGGAATGCTAGCAAGTGAAGTCGCTGTCTGATCTTGAACCTTTTCAACTTTACGTTCCTCAGCCGATGTTTCTGAAGGATTCGATTGAAGATGCTTTCTCATTCTGTTTAATTTATTTTTCATGCTCATATGCGTTCCCCCCTTTACACAAGCTTTTGAAGTAGAGAGAGTGCCAATTCTTTAGAGTCTTCGTCTGGATAATCTGCACCTATGCAAGAAGGGCAACCTGAGTGACATGGGCAGTTTCCTATTAGTTCACCCGCACTGTTAAGCAACTCGTTTATATAGTCGTACGCTTTTTCACTTAACCCGACTCCTCCAGGATAGCGGTCATAAAAATAGACTACAGGCTTCTCATCGTGAGTCGATTTAACTTGAGGGACTACTTGCATATCCATCGGTTCACACATTAATAACAGCGGAGTTACGTGTTTAAGAGCATGTGCGATCCCCAACAGGCTCTTTTCTAAATCATCACCCTTTAGACGATCAGTAATCTCTTCTTCAAGTGTTATCCAAGTTGCACTCGTCTGAAGCTCATCTTCCGGTAGGTAAATCGGTCCTGAACCGATGTTTTCATGAGTTTCAAATTTTATCTTTTTGAAAATAGTGGCCATCGCTCGGACTGACACATCCCCAAACGAAATGGTGCCTGCTTGGTAATCGGTCTGTTTGTCCACCTCAAGTACATCAAGGGAAACAGCGAGATTTGCATCAGTAAAATAGTCAACATTTACTTCTCTTACAAATGCTTTCTTCTCTTCCCAATCAAGTTTCTCTACTTGATATTGAACTCCCTGGTGCAAATAGATCGCTTCATCATGCAGAAGAGTCATCGAACTGAAACGGTCCATTTCCCCAATCACCTTGTTTGCAGGTTCTGATGATTGGTCTATGATGATGACATTTTCCTGAGAGGCAGAACGCAAACTGATGTTATGTGCCGGGAAGGCATCATTCATCCAATGCCATTTCCCTCCGTTTTCGTGGAGCACTCTTTCTTCTGTCAAATAATCTAAAATATCCTCAAGCTCCACCCCATCAAAGGTGTCGCCCTCTTTAAACGGCAACTCGTATGCAGCACACTTTATATGATCTACAAGGATAACAAGATTGTTCGGATTAATCCTGGCTGATTCTGGATTGCTTTTCAGGAAAAACTCCGGGTGTTGTATGACGTATTGATCTAAGGGATTAGAGCTCGCCACCATGACAATTACGGCCTCCCCCTGCCTGCGCCCAGCACGGCCCGCCTGCTGCCAGGCACTTGCAATCGTTCCCGGATATCCTGTCATGATACAGACCTGCAATTGACCAATATCTACTCCAAGCTCCAGCGCGTTTGTACTAATTACACCGTATATCTCACCATTTCTTAAACCTTTTTCAATCGCTCGGCGTTGGGTTGGCAGGTATCCTCCCCTGTATCCTTGAATGGACTTTTCTCCAAGTTGATTTTTGACCAGCTCTTTAAGGTACGTTAATAAAATTTCTACTCGGACTCTGCTTTTAGCAAAGACGATGGTTTGAATCTTCTCTTGAAGAAACTCTGCAGCAAGCTTTCTTACTTCTAGCGTTGCGCTCCTCCGGATATTAAGCGGTTTATTGACGATTGGAGGGTTATAAAAGACGATATGCTTTTTACTGGATGGAGCCCCGTTATTATTAATGAGTTCAAAGGACTCTCCAGTGAGCTCCTGAGCTAGTTCTTTCGGATTCGCTATCGTTGCAGATGTACATATGAATGTAGGGTTGCTTCCATAAAACTTACAAATTCGTTTCAACCTTCTAATGACATTAGCTACATGGCTTCCAAACACACCTCTGTACGTATGCAATTCGTCTATCACGATATATTCCAGATTTTCGAAAAGGGAGACCCATTTCGTATGATGTGGAAGGATAGCAGAATGAAGCATGTCAGGATTAGTAATAACTACATGCCCTGCTTTTCTTACCTTTTGTCTGATAGTAGGGGCCGTGTCGCCATCATATGTATAACTGTTGATTGGCACACCCATTTGCGTAATAATTTCGTTTAATTCACTCTTTTGATCTTGTGCAAGTGCTTTTGTCGGGAACAAGTACAGTGCCCTGGCATCATTGTTTTGCACAATTTTCTGAAGTACCGGCAAGTTATAGCATAAGGTTTTTCCTGAGGCTGTCGGGGTGACAGCAACAAAATGCTTTTTATTGGATGCAGCCTCAAATGCTGCTGCTTGATGGGTATATAAAGAGTTGATCCCTCTTTCAGTCAAGGACTTCAACAAACGTTCATCTATTTGAGCAGGAAACGGAACAGTTTGTGCTTCTTTTGGCGGAACTGTTTCCCAATGTACGATATTTTTTGCTATTGATTCCTCACTTTTCATCCAATCAATAACTTCATATATTGTTTTTCTCCATTTCATTACAACTCACCTCATTGTCTATTCTCTATTTTAGCGAATAAGCGTTCGGTTAGTAAAGTCCAAAAAGAAAAACCAAGCACCTGTAAGGTGCTTGGTTTTTCTTTTGACTATATTTACATCTTCTGATTTTGACTGTAGTTATTGATGACTGCTAGCACTTTGGTGGATTGTGTCATGCTGCTGTGGCATAGAGGACATGTCGGGACATCGCTTTCGCTATTCTTGAAGTTATCTCTCATCCAACCATTGCAATCCTCAGATTCACAAACCCATACTTTCGTTTCCTCGGTAACAATTTCTTCTACTTCTCTTCTTCCAAAAGCCATAGTACCACTCTCCTATCTTTTGAGGTGGGGCGCAGTTTATCCTCACTAATATACTCTTAGTATGCCAATATACGAGGAAAAAATAAGAAAAAAATAAAAAAAGCATCCTCGTCATACAATCTCTTCCAATATATTATAGCATAAATTACAGAGAATTGCATTTTTCTCAATGATTAATAAGTTGCAAAATCTGCACCTAAAAGACAAAAAACATAGTAACCCAACTAAGCCCATTTTTATATAGTAATGATAAAGAGCAAGAAAGGAGCCATACCATGAAAGACGAACAGGATAAGCTTTCTAATAAGAAAGTACCTCAAAATAATATCATGACTTCTATTGATTCATTTTTCAGCAGTTCACCGATAAAAGGGATGCTTCAGCAAATGGATAATTTTTTTGGCCATGCATTTACAGAAGCTTCATTGCCAGTGGAAACTCGAGAAACATCAGGAGAGTTTATCGTCATCTGTAAGCTCCCTGGAATTAAAAAGGAACAAATTACAATAGAGACCTTTGATCGATACTTAACCATTGGAGTCAAAAATGAAGAACAACTCGAAACCATTGATGAATCAACTTCTTATATTAGCAACAGCTATTCCATGAAACACCAAAAACGGACCATACCCGTCCCGCCATATGTAAAATTAAATGCCCTTCAAGCAAACTACCGAGACGGCCTACTCCAAATCCGCATACCAAAGAAAAACATCAAACAAATTAAGATTGATGACTGAAAAAACCAGAAAAAAACTGCCCTGTTCTATTAAATCTTAGTTTTTTGGTAATCGCCGCTGTTCCTTTCCGCAAATGGCTTCGCTTTCCGCGGGACGGTGCTTGAGCCTCCTCACTTCGTTGCGGGGTCTCAACCTACCGTTACTCCCCCGCTGGAGTCTTTGCCATTTGCTCCAATTCACAGCTAGAAGTTTCTTGAACGAAAGGTTACATCATTTGCAGCTATTTTGTTAGGGGCCATTTATAAAACCCTAGGTGATTAAAGTCAACTTGTTGATTGCCGTGGAAGTTGCGCAGACTCCTATGGGAGGAAGGGACAGGGAAGACCCCGCAACGGAGTGAGGAGGCTTCCGGACCGCCCATGGAAAGCGAAGCGACTGGAACGGCAATCAACAGTTAAATGCAATTTTTGATATTCTTAAAAACACCAAAAGCAGTCACCACGGGAGTGACTGCTTTTGGTTTAGTTTTTATGTGATTTTGATCCGTACTTTGCATTTTCCTCAGGAGTAGAATCCATCTGGATGCTGGCCAACTCCTTAGACACCTCTTGTTGATGCTGATTTGACGGATATTTATTTTTACGCTCTCTATTATCATTTCTATTTGTCATCATTACGCCTCCAAAAAATAAATTTCCCTGCCTTTATAGCTTGGATGAAATCATCATATTTATGATTGGAAATAAAAGTCCAAATACAAATTACATAAATCCAAATCCACCACACAAGATAACGACTAGGAGGTGTAAAAGATGAGCAAAGAATTTAAAAAAGTGTATGCAAGTCCATCTACTTCGCCATCACTTGTGATAAAAACCAACCTTGATAAAGAGCAAAAAGATGAAAATCCATACTACAGCTCCTCCCTTAACCACCAGGAAGAGGAAAAATTGGACAACTACTTCTTTGAACAAGAACCAAAAGGCGATTACCATAAGTAATGTGAGGAGAGAACTTTCTCTCTCCTTTTAATCAAAATAAGATGCCCTCAATAGGAAGGCATCTCTTTTATGCTTTAAATGTTGCAGTAAGACCTTTAAACATATTGCTGAGTTGGTTAACCGTATTCATCATTTGACCTGCAGTGTCCATCATTTTCTTCATATCAACATTGCCGTCCTGCCCTTTAAATTGATTCATGAAGGAATTCACTTGGGACGTTTGAGGCTTCGCTGACTGTCCCTGTGTTGGATATGGATTCATAAATGGCATGCTCATTTGATTAGGCATCATATTTCCCCCAGGCCCTACTCCCTGCTGTGGTAATCCTTGAGGATAGCCATTCTGCCCCATCCCATTAAACGGCATCCCCTGAATAAAACTATTCTGTCCCATACCGCCCATCGGCATGGTTTGAGGGAAAGCATGTTGATTCATATTATTCATCATGTTAAAAGGAAAAGCTGAATTTTGCATCCCATTTCCTGAGAACGGCATTGTATTCATATATTCAGGAAGCATCCCTTGTTGATTCATCCAGCCCCCGTTCATTACCTGCTGTGGATACATCCCTTGCATGGATCCGCCGCCTGCATTTGGCAATAAATTATTTAAAAAAGGAAGCTGACTTAACATATTCATATTCCTAGTATGTGATAAATGTCTAGGCCTCGCATACATTCTCCTAAACATTCAAATCCCTCCTCTTTTCTAGCTATATATAACGTATGAAAAAAGCCGGGAAAGGTGCCTATTCCACTTTGCTGTACAACTGGTTTAAGTTCTTGCCACAATGCTCAAATTTTGTCCCAATTTGTCGGAAGTTTCATTTTTTCAAAAACAAGAAAAATTTATTTTGCATGCTATGATGGAATTAACTTCAAAGGGGGGATTGGATTGGTACTTGAAGAGTTGCGTCATAAATTTATAAGTTGTAAAACCTATGAACCGATGGAGCATAATGAGTTAATGGACTTTGCCAGACAGCTGTACCTCAGAGGGGAATTAACGATTGGTCAGTTCCGCAATCTTATTCGTGAGCTCGAGTCAAAAGGTGCTGTTCCGCCAAATACGTTTGAAGACATTTTAGAAATAACATAATGTATTACTATCAGGAGACCTTAATGGGTCTCTTTTTTTATATATCAAAGCTACAGATAATTGCGTAATGAGAAGGACGATTGCGTGGAAAGCTAAAAAGGATAAAAAGGAGGGATATAAATGAGTCGCGGAAAAAACTTTAACCATAAGAAAAAAGGCCACGAACCTACACTTGGTGCACAGCCAGCTGAAAAAAAGGTGTTCGAAAAAGTTGAATACGCAATTGAGCCTGTGGCTACTGCTGAAGAACGCCCTGTAACAAACAAAGCTCAAAAAGATCGTTAAAAAGAAAAGCCTGATCTTCACTTGATCAGGCTCTTACTAAATATTTTTGGAAATTGTATCATTCAAAACATACCGAATAGACTGTATCATGCCTTTGAATCGTTTTTCACGTGTGTCCGGATAAAAGCATTGTACAGCAACCATGTTAATATTTTCAACCGTGCTATCTATTTGTTGAACGTGTATATATTTAGGTTTATCTGACAAAATCCAGTTTTTAACCGTACTTTCCCATTGTTCGACAGTCGCAAATACACCATCAGCATATGGCTTAACTGTTTGGAAAAAATCAGGTTCTTGTTTACTAGCTTTCGCTGACATAAAGTTTTCTTCTATCCTGTCCAATTCCATTAAAATTTGTTTTGTTAATTCCCTTACACTTTTATCATTGCCAGACATTTCTCTTCACCTCTAGCAATACATTACCACATCTTCTTATACAGAGTAAGCACTCTGCCTAAAGTCAATTGATTTTGGAGAGTGCATTTTCAACATCCGTTGCTCACCCATCACTTTTTCCACTTCATCCAGAGTGACATGCAGCCGCTTAATTTGATGTTTCATCACTTCTTCCATTTCTTCTCGTTCTATTTTAAGTGAATTTGACATTGTCTCCTCCAATACATCCATTTGAAGCATCATTTCATTGAACAAGTCCGCAATCTCATTTCTTGAAACAACTACATTGGACATACAAATCCCCTCCATACTTTGTTAGTTTATATTTTCTGCATTCATCCTCTACTCCCTTCCTGTGTGACAAAACTAGAAGCAATTCGTCAAAGAAAGTGTTTATTTGCAAAACACCTCCCATTTTTCGCATGATTGCTTACCTATTTGTAAAAAATAAGAAGGTAAAAAATACAGTAATAGGAGGTACAGTAATGTCTAAACAAAAGAAAAATCAACAACAACGTAAAAATCAAGTAGAAAGCGCACCAGGCCAGGAAGATAAAAAGTTAAAAGGGCCAAACCGCCCTTCTACCTGATATCAACCAATCGAGTAGAGGGAAAATAACTTAAATTATTTTCGCCCCTCTCACACCACCGTACATACGGTTCCGTATACGGCGGTTCAATTTATATTACAGTGTGTACTTTTAGATAATGTTCTAAAGCAGAGGGGAATCCCCTCTGCTTTAATCTTTTGTTTGAGATAGCTCTATGAATAACTTTTGATAGTCCGATGAACCGGTAACCTCTCCGACAGAAAGTTAACCCTTTCGCTTCTTCCTTCGGAATTCCTAGTTGGACAAGCGATTTGATTTGTTTTTTCGGTACCTTCCATTGCTTCCAAATGATAACTCTGATTCTGGAGCGAAGCTTCTGGTCTATCTCAGTCATTGCTGTTTTCATATTTGAAGTTCTAAAGTAATTAACCCATCCGATTATGACTTGTTTTAGTTTTATTATTCGATAGTCCAACCGTATACTCCAATTTCGCTTTGTTAATTTCCGAAGCTTCCGTTGGAATTTTTGAATGGAGTCAGGATGAGGTCGTACTTGATATTTCTTACTTTTACTATCGTAGTAGTAACCAAAACCTAAGAATTTCAAGTCATTGGGACGAGAGATTTTACTCTTTTCCATGTTGACTATCAGTCCTAATTTCTTTTCTATGAACCGTACAATTGAATCCATCACTCTATTAGCCGCTTTCTCACTCTTCACAAAAATTAGGGCGTCATCTGCATATCTTACAAATTGGAGTCCTCTACTTTCTAGTTCCTTATCCAATTCGTTCAACATAATATTACTCAGAAGTGGACTTAGGTTTCCTCCTTGCGGAGTCCCAACTGGTGTGGTCTCATATCTTCCATTCACCATCACTCCACTGACGAGATATTTTCTTATTAGAGAGATGACATCTCCATCATCTATTGTGTTAGAGATGATTCGCATGAGTTTATCATGGTGGACTGTATCGAAAAACCTTTCAAGATCAATGTCCACAACCCAGTTATGTCCATCATTTAGAAATTCAAGGCTTTTAATAATTGCCATCTCACAGCTTCTTTTGGGTCTGAAGCCATAACTAAATTCGCTGAACTGCTTTTCAAATATCGGGCTGAGTATTTGATGGATGGCTTGTTGAACTACCCTATCCACTACTGTTGGTATTCCCAATTTGCGCATCTTGCCATTTTCTTTTGGGATTTCCACTCTTAAGGCAGCTTGTGGTTGGTATTTTCTTGTTCTGATGCGCTGACGCAGCTCGTCTTTGTGCTCTTTCAGATATTGCTTTAATTCATCGACCGTTATTCCGTCGACCCCACTCGCACCTTTGTTTTTATAGACACGAAGGTAAGCTTCATTCATGTTTTGATTACTTAGTATTTGTTCTAAAAGTTCCACACTCGTTTCTCCTATCCGTTCACGTAGTAAGTGATTATTCCATTTTGGTTATCCTCTGAGATACGCTCATACGTTCACCATTAACACATTCGGAACACTTCACTTACGCATTCGTGGTGTCGAAACACTATAAATTGTTCAGCCCTTCATGGAATAATTCCACTACTATGGCTTCGGCTGACTTCTTGCGGCAAACCTTTTTCGACTGTACCTTGGTACATCCGCAAGACCTCCCAGGGTAAGACAACTATCTTTCCTCTTTTACTCGCCTGATTTACCCTACAAAGTTACGCACATCTTTTGGACTTTGACTTGTTGAGGAGCCTCATCCCTTTGAAGAGCCTTAGTATCAGATTTCTGTTCGTCGAGCCAAGATTTTATTCCACGCTTCCTCCCGCCCTTACCTCACGGTAAGTACCTTGCGCTTCCTTAGTGGTTGGTCGATGTGTACCCCCACAGTGGACTTTCACCACCTAGATAGATGCCATGCCTGGCACACTCAAAAAAACAGCTCTTTAATCAGAGCTGTTTTATTCCTTATAACCACTTTTTCAAAGCAATTAAGCTATGCATCTGATGCTGTTTGTGAATAAACCACTTCGTAATATCTATCTCCTCTCTATCTGTTTTCGGTTGCATTTCACTCCATTTAGAAAGATGTCTTGCCTGTCTAAAAACCCAGTCGTCTTGGTGAAAAGGCTGATGGGAAACCACAGGGTATACCGCTCTCAGAAAAGGAGTTTCTCGAAAAAACCCTTTATGGACATACTGCTCATAATCAAACCTAGACCCTGTATGTTCTGTGTTCTGTGAAAAGTTTAAAAAGGAGTTCGAAAAATCCGGGTCAAATAAAAGATTTGCCAATCTCTTCCCTAATTCAATTCTATTATGGAGCTTTTGAAACCCATGTACAGAATATCCATACAACTTTCCCTTAAGTGTTGGAAAAATGACACAACTGAAATGACCAAGATCTTGAAAGGCGTATACGCTAGTTCCATAGACCTTTCTTTTTAGTTTTTTGTTATGTAGAACCGGTTCTTGGATTAAATTTTGTTCATTTATAATGAGAGAAGTCATCAACCTTGCTACATCCCTTTTCTCCCAAAAATACTGCCATTCTGCTTCCATGAAACAGGAAACATGAAAACCTTTTAATAAATGAAATAATGGTTTGTTATATTTTTTGGACAACTCATATACTAATAATTGTGGATACGCATCATGGAATATCATCCAATTTGCTAATTCGTAGGTCATAAAAATCGGGTATCTCTTCTGCCATTTTAATGCAAGCTTGAACCATTTCCCCTCCAGATCCGTCATATTCCAGCCTGCATTTCGGGATACCATGCTCGCCAAAAAGGCCCACCGAATTTCTTTGTTTCTATCATAATAAGCTGCATAGGCTTTTGTCCTAGAAATATTGTCAACATTGTATTTCGCTGTATTTTTTCTAATAGTAGTGATAAAATTATTTTCTTGAAAGGAGTACTTATATTTCAATCTTCTTTCTCGTATTTCCGAATAGAGAGTTACCTGTTTCACGTACATACTCTCCTCCTTTCAAACGAAAAGTGACAAAGTTTACAAAAAGATGACGTTTTTTTCTAATATAAGATTAGTTTTAGTCTAGAGGGGGAAATTTATGACTATACGATACCCAAATGGTAAAGTATTTCAGGCAAGTAGCAATTCGCCTTCCAAAAAGACTGGTCCAACATTGTATGGCAACAGAGGGATGAGTTTAGAAGATGACCTTCATGATTCCAATATGTATTACCTCCACCAAGAAATTGCTGTTGTCCATAAAAAGCCGACACCAATCCAGATTGTCGATGTGCATTATCCAAAAAGAAGTGCCGCCGTCATTAAAGAAGCTTACTTCAAACAAGCTTCGACCACAGACTTTAACGGAGTATACAAAGGTAGGTATATTGATTTTGAGGCAAAGGAAACGAAAAATAAAACTTCCTTCCCTCTCCAAAACTTTCATGAGCATCAAATTCAACATATGCGCCAAGTTGTGAAACAAAATGGAATCTGTTTCGTCATATTAATGTTCAGTCTTTTTAATGAAGTGTATTTGTTGCCGGCCGATAAATTATTTCATTATTGGGACAGGAAAGAATCCGGTGAAAGAAAGTCTATTACAAAACAAGAGGTCGAACGTGATGGCTACTTGATCCCTCAAGGTTATCAGCCAAGAATCGATTACATCAAAATAATAGACATGTATTATTAACAGCTCCGGAATAACTGTATGTGTGAAGAAAGGCAGGTCTGAAACATGACTGAAAAGTATCAATCAAGAGAACAGAGACGACAAGCTATGGAAGAAGAACGCAGTGCAAAATCCGGCACGAAAAAGAAAGGCCCAAAGAAAGGTCTATTCAAAAAAATATTCTTATCTGCACTTATTATCGGTATTGTAGGATTATTAACAGGTATAGGAACTTTCGCTTATTATGTCCAGAGCACACCACCGCTGGATGAGACATTACTAAAAGTCCCTGTTCCTTCCAAAGTTTATGGGATGGACGGAGAGCTTGCTGCTGAAATAGGCGGGCACGAAGCCAGGGAGTATGTCGATTCAGATGAAATTCCTGATCTCGTAAAAGATGCCTTTTTGGCTACAGAGGATGTTCGTTTTTATGAGCATAATGGAGTGGATTATAGACGTCTAGCTGGAGCAGTATTGGCAAACGTTACAAGAGGCTTTGGTGCTGAAGGTGGAAGTACCATTACTCAGCAGTTAGTAAAATTATCATTTTTGTCAACTGATAAAACCTTAAAGAGAAAAGCGCAGGAATTCTATTTGGCTTATCAATTAGAATCCCGTTTTACTAAAGACGAAATTTTGGAAATGTACTTAAACCGTATTTATTTTTCAAATTATGCTTATGGAATTTCCAATGCCGCACAGAATTATTATGGAAAGTCCCTTGACGAGTTAGAACTGCATGAAGCAGCTATGCTTGCAGGACTTCCACAAAGTCCCAACAATTATAATCCTGTCACAAACCCTGAAAATGCTGAACAACGACGTAACATCGTCCTGACTCTTATGGTGAAGCATGGAAAGATCACAGAAGAAGAAGCGGATGAAGCAAGAGCAATTCCAGTAGACTCCACTTTGGCTGACGATGTGGAGAAAACAAATTACTCCAATAAATACAACGCGTTTATAGATCGTGTCATTGAAGAAATATCTGAGCAATTAGGGGATGTTGATCCACAAGCAGACGGCCTTGAAATTTACACAACTCTTGATGTAAATGCACAAGAACAAGTGGAATACATCTTATCCGATGAAAGTGGCATACCGCATCTAGAAAACGAAGATTATCAAGCAGGAATTGCTTTAATTGATACTCAAAGTGGTGAAATTCGCGCTATTGGCGGCGGTAGAAACCATATGAAGACAGGTACCAATTATGCAACAGATATACGAGTTCAACCAGCATCAGCGATTAAGCCGATTCTTGACTATGCACCTGCAATTGAGTTCTTGGATTGGTCCACCTATCATCAAATTAATGATGAACCTTACAGTTACTCATCCGGAACAGAGATTAATAACTGGGACAACAAACATAAAGGTTACTTAAGCATGAGACAACATCTGGCAGATTCCCGTAATATTCCTGCATTAAAAGCTCTGCAAGAAGTTGGTTTGGATAAAGCAAGGGACTTTGCTGTTAAACTCGGCATACCACTTGAAGAAGAAATAAATGAAGCTTATGCTATTGGCGGATTTTCGAATGGTATCTCCCCTCTTCAAATGGCTGGAGCATACAGTTCATTTGGAAGCGGTGGAGTTTATACCGAACCATTCGCAGTAACGAAAGTCGTTTTCCAAGATGGTACTAGCGTTAACTTGAACAAAGAATCAGAAGTAGTTATGAAGGATTCCACTGCATTCATGATTACAGATATGCTTAAAACATCTGTACGAAGCGGATTAGCCACTGCAGCAAATGTACCTGGATTGAATATCGCAGGAAAGTCAGGAACCACTAACTTCTCTGAGGATACAATATCAGAATATGGAATACCTGAAGGTGGAGTTCCAAGCACTTGGTTTGCCGGATACACCCCAACTTATACTGCAACAGTTTGGACTGGTTTTAGGAAAAACGGAACAGATAATTATTTGCGACCAATTGACGGTGTAAACCAAGATCAATATTTATCAAGAATTATCTTTAAGCAATTAATGGAGAACATATCCACGACAAGTGAAGACAAAGCAGACTTCCCTGTTCCAAACAGTGTTGTCCGTGTTCCAATTGAAAAAGGATCAAATCCTCCATTAAAAGCAAGTGAGTTTACGCCATCAGATCAAATTACGAATGAATATTTCGTAAAAGGAACAGAACCTACAAAAGTTTCCAAAGAATATGATAAGCTCCCTACTCCATCTGGTTTTACTGCAAAGTTTGACGAGGAAGCAAATGTCATTAATCTAGATTGGAAATACCCTGAGGAACGTTTAGAAGGTGTAACATTTACTGTAAATGTAGCTGTTAATGAAGGATCTCCTCAGCCTCTAACTGAAACGAAAGATCTCGGTTTGGTTGTGGAGTCACCAGACCCTGGTGCTACCTTCACCTTTGAAATTATTGCAGTACAGGATGAAAACAATGAAAATAGAAGTGATGCTGCAACACAGACCATAACGATTCCTGAAGCGGTCGAAGAGGATGATGAAAGTATCATTCCAGAGATTCCGAATCCTCCTGGTGATGGTGAAGAGCCTCCTGGCGACGGTGTAGAACCTCCTGGTGACGGCGAAGAACCTCCTGGTGACGGCGAAGAGCCTCCTGGTGACGGCGAAGAGCCTCCTGGTGACGGCGAAGAGCCTCCTGGTGATGGTGAAGAACCTCCTGGTGATGGTGAAGAGCCTCCTGGTGATGGCGAAGAATCTGATGACGCAAATACACAGAGCAACACAAATCGAAATGGACAACGTGATGATTCCGAGGATAACGATTAACACGAAAAAGGCTACCTGCAATGGTAGCCTTTTTTATATACTATTTTTCTTTATTTCTTCTCTACAGCCTTCATTTTATAAAAAAGCTTGGCGCTTTCCGTGAAAAGCTGTTGAAGCTGAATAAATGCGTGATACATCTCAGGTTTCTTAATGATAAATTCAAACCTCTCATCCACATTTACCGGCTTCCATTTTAATTTTTCCACTTCTTTTTTCCAATCAACTAAACTTCTTACAGGGTGACCATTCATCCAAAACAACATCTGCAGGAACCAAGCAATCGGAAGAATGATTTCTTCTCTCGCCTCCTTGCGATTCCTAATTTCATGAAGAGAATTTAAAAGGGTTTCTTTTTCTTTCCATCTATTGAGAATAAGCGGTATCGAGTCACTTGTCTTTTCCCAAGGTAATTGATGTGGTGCTGCTCCCTGATAGTAAGCTATATCATATTTGAATGGGATTTCAATAATATCTTCCAATCTAAAGGTCTTTATGGGAATGGAGTCTTGCTTTGAATAAAAATGGGGATGGAGAAAGGTAACCGGTATCTTCATTAGCCCACCTTCTTCTTCATTCTCTTCTTACCTTCTCTGCACATCTCAAGTAAAGGACAGCTTTCACATTGAGGGTTCTGAGCTTTACAATGATATCTCCCAAAGAAAATAAGTCGATGATGCGTGTCAGACCATTTCTCTTTTGGTATTTTCCTCATCAGTGTCTTTTCTACTTCTAATACGCTGTCCTTCCACTTGCAAATGCCTAAACGCTTACTAACTCGTTCTACATGTGTATCAACCGCAATCGCCGGGACACCAAAGGCAACGGATACTACCACATTGGCTGTTTTTCGGCCAACACCTGGCAACTTAATAAGTTCATCCCTGTCTTTAGGGACTTGTCCATTGTATTCTTCAAGAAGGAGTTGGCATAAACTCCGAATATTTTTTGCTTTATTTCGAAACAATCCGATGGATCGAATATCTTGTTGCAATTCTTCTAGGGTAACTGCAAGATAATCCTCAGGCTTCTGGTATTTTTCAAACAGGTTCTTGGTTACTTTATTTACAAGTGCATCCGTACACTGAGCGGACAACGCAACTGCAATTACTAACTCGAAAGGATTTTTATGATTTAACTCACAATGTGCATCAGGAAACATTTCCCCCATGACATCTACTACTTCTTTTATTTGCTTAAGATTTAACATTCGATAAGTCCTGCCTTTCCTTAATTGATAGAAAAAGGAACACGCAATTCCACATTACGTGTCCCCTTTTGTTAATCAAGCCAGTTATAAAATGGAACAGTTGAATTGCTTGATTTACTTGGTGGTACAGATGTTGCCTTTTGTTGATTTTTACGAAACTTTTTGCCATACTCATTGGCTTGATTAATTGTCTTTATGCCATTCTTCTTCCACTCAAAAAGAATCCTATCAATATAACGAAAATTCAACTTACCCGAAATTACAGCCTCTCTTAATGCAGCTTTAATAATGGTTGGATCATGATGATCCTGGTCCATCCACATATTAAGGGATTCGCACTCAAACGGAGATAAAGGTCTTCCGAATTCCTGCTCAAACACTGTGTAAAGGTTGATTTCTTGTTGTTGATTCAATTGTTGTGAAGCTTGTTTGTTTTGATCCATCATATAGGTGATCATTTTTTCCCATAGGGGTTGGAGAGAATATCGTTCGTATTTGATGGAGTACTCGTCCATTTCATCACTGATGGACACATACCCTTTTTGAAGTAGATGACGTAAGATTTCCATGCATTCTGTAGGATCTATTGTCATCTTATCTGCGATTTCCATAGGGGTTGGAAAAATTATGCCGCTTTCTACAAATGAATGTACATGTAGAAGTAGTAGAAACTCTTTTTCATTTAACCCAAGTTTTACGTAATTGTTTAACAAATATTTAGGAACGGACAGGTTGCCCTCTTCCATGAATTGAATAAATTGCTCTTTTTTCATTTGAGACACCTCTCCGATAAGTATAACAAATTTCTACTGATTCTTCATAGGTAATATATTTCAATCTGATGATCATTATTAAAAGCTTCACCCACTTTAGGTGAAGCTTTAGCAGATAATGAAGACCTCTCTCACTATTTTTTGAAGCAATTGAAGTCTTCATACACCTTTTCAAGACCTCTCCCATCCTTGGTAGACGCAACTGAGGTCTTCATACACCTTCTCAAGACCTCTCTCATCCTTGGTTGACTCAACTGAGGTCTTCATACACCTTCTCAAGACCTTTCTCATCCTTGGTTGACGCAACTGAGGTCTTCATACACCTTTTCAAGACCTCTCTCATCCTTGGTTGACGCAACTGAGGTCTTCATACACCTTCTCAAGACCTCTCTCATCCTTGGTTGACGCAACTGAGGTCTTCATACACCTTCTCAAGACCTTTCCTATCCTTACTTGAAGCAACTGAGGTCTTAAGATGAGATTTTTCTTACGAAATATAATCATAAAAACAGTCACCCGACTTCAAGGCGGGTGACCATTGTTATTATTATGGATATAGACGGTTTAGTAATCTTGGGAATGGAATTGCTTCACGGACGTGCTCTGTTCCGCTGATCCATGCGACCGTACGTTCAAGGCCTAGTCCAAAGCCTGAATGAGGCACTGAGCCGTATTGACGAAGCTCTAAGTACCACTTATATGCATCAGACTCCAAGTTATGCTCTTCTAAGCGTTGTTTTAACAGGTTATAGTCATGAATACGTTCAGATCCACCAATGATTTCTCCGTAGCCTTCAGGTGCGATAAGGTCTGCACACAACACTACATCGTCTCGCTCAGGGTGTGGTTGCATGTAGAATGGTTTGATTCCTACAGGATAATGCGTAATGAAAACAGGCATTTCATAGCTTTCAGCAATCGCCGTTTCATGAGGTGCACCGAAATCATCGCCCCACTGGATATCATCAAAACCTTTTTCATTTAAGAATTTAATGGCATCATCGTAAGAAATTCTTGGGAATGGAGCTTGGATTTTTTCAAGCTTTGATACATCTCTATCCAGAATTCCCAATTCCAATTTACAGTTTTTCACAACTGATTGAACGATGAAAGAAACATATTGCTCTTGAACAACAAGGTTGTCTTCGAACTCATAGAACGCCATCTCAGGCTCAATCATCCAGAACTCAATTAGGTGACGTCTTGTTTTAGATTTTTCCGCACGGAATGTCGGTCCGAATGAGAATACTTTACCAAGCGCCATTGCTGCAGCTTCCATGTAAAGTTGTCCACTTTGAGATAGATATGCGTCTTCGTCAAAGTATTTCGTAGCAAACAGTTCAGATGTTCCTTCCGGAGCACTGCCTGTTAAGATTGGAGGATCTACTTTAGAGAACCCATTATCGTTAAAGAATTCGTAAGTCGCACGAATTACTTCATTTCTAATTTTCATGATGGCATGTTGTTTTTTGGAACGCAACCATAAGTGGCGGTTGTCCATTAAGAATTCTGTTCCATGATTTTTTGGAGTGATTGGGTAGTCAACCGCTTCATGAATCACTTCTACTCCTGTTACACCTAGCTCGTAACCGAATGGGGATCTTTCGTCCTCACGCACGATTCCCGTTACATATACAGAAGTTTCTTGCGTAACAGATTTTGCTGCTTGGAATACAGACTCATCTACTTCCGCTTTTACAACTACCCCTTGAATAAACCCGGAACCGTCACGTAATTGTAGGAATGCAATCTTCCCGCTTGATCTTTTGTTGGCAATCCAAGCACCAATGGTTACTTCTTCTCCAACATGTTTATGTACTTCAGATATTGTTGTTTTCACTACTTTATTCCCTCCAGCATTGTTCTTGCAATGTATTTACACTTTTATGTACATATCCTCTATTATACAAGCCTGTAATATGGTAAGCAAACACTTTTCCATACATTCTATAAAAGGGGAAAGCTAAGTAATATTACTTAGCCGCCACTTTTGCCATATAGTTTGCGATTCGCTCAACAGCACTTTCCAATAAGTCAAGACTTGTTGCATAAGAAAGACGAACATAATCATCCGCTCCAAATCCGGAACCAGGGACAAGTGCCACTTTTTCTTCTTCCAGCAAAGCTTTTACAAAACTGTCTACGTCATTAAAACCAGCCATTTTTGCAGCTTCAATCGCTTTAGGGAACAGGTAGAAAGCTCCTTGTGGTTTAAGACAATGGAATCCTGGAATTTGATTCAGTTTTTCAAAAATGATATTCAGCCTTTCTTCAAACGCTTCACGCATTACTTCTACATCATCCTGCGGGCCTTGATATGCAGCAATGGTTGCATATTGGGAGATGGATGTAGGGTTGGATGTACTATGACTTGCTAAGTTTGTCATCGCGCTGATAATGGTCTGGTTCCCTACAGCATATCCTATTCTCCAACCAGTCATAGAATGGGACTTAGAAACGCCGTTAATGATGACTGTTTGCTCTTTCAGTTCCGGAGAAAGTTGAGCGATAGATACGTGCTTGTTTCCATCGTATAGAAGCTTTTCATAAATCTCATCCGATACAATTAGAATATTATGCTCAAGACATACTTTCCCTAATTCTTCTAATTCTTCCTTCGTGTAAACCATACCTGTTGGGTTACTTGGAGAGTTCAATACTACTGCTTTCGTCTTTGGAGTGATCGTGGCTTTCAGTTGCTCCGCAGTAATTTTAAATTGATTTTCTTCCTTCCCTTCTACATATACAGGTACTCCTTCAGCAAGCTTTACTTGTTCTGGGTAACTAACCCAATAAGGAGTTGGAATGATCACTTCGTCCCCTTCATCAAGGATAACTTGGAAAAGTGTATATAGAGCGTGTTTGGCACCGATGCAGACAATAACTTCGGACGGTTTGTAAGTTAATTCTTGATCCCGCTCAAGCTTGTTGATGATTTCTTTTTTTAATGCAGGCAGTCCACCTGATGGCGTGTATTTAGTAAATCCTTTATCCATTGCCTCTTTTGCAGCGTCCATTATATGTGCCGGTGTATTAAAGTCAGGTTCACCTGCGCCTAAACCAATGACATCATGACCTGCGTCTTTAAGTTCCTTTGCCTTGGCCGTAATTTCCAAAGTTGTGGATGGTGTTAATGTTGATACCCTTTTGGCTAATTTCATTTTTACTTCCTCCCGCTACCATTAAAAGATTATTCGTTGAAAGTATTCTCCATTTTCGAATTTCACGTAATAGAGATTATATTGATCATTGCTGTCTTTAAATTTAATTTCCCACAATGGAGTGTTTTTTTCCATCGCTAGAGAGATGGAAATAATCTCTTTCGGTTCCCTGTCTGTTTGAAGATAGTTCAACACTTCTTCTTTTGGGATTCCGTCTTTCTTTTTCATTGTATGGACAATTTCCTTGCTTTCTTTCACCCACACAACAAGTTCTTCTTTTTCGCTGTCCATTCCTTGTACAATAACATAGGAATTTGTACCATTGTATGCCGCTACTTCTTCCACTGTTTGTAGCTCTGCCCCTTTTTGGGCAACTGCCACCCCTTTTTCTATCTCATCTTTAACTGGTGACATGGCTGTTTGATATATAGAGATAAATTGCCACAAAAAGATGATGGCAACCATAATAATGCTAAAAATAATCCACTTTTTCATTTCATCACTTCTTTATGTACGATATATTGTAAAAACTGCTTTTTCTTTATCATCCTGGTCTAAAGCCAAGCCGAACATAAGGTTTTCTCTTTTTAATGTTCTGTTTAATGTATCCACGATTTTATATAAATCGGATGAATTCTCCACTGTCACAGTTGACAAGACCTCTATTTTACTTTCCATCCCAAAATCCTCCTGCGTTTAAACAATTTTTGTTACTTATACTGACCTGTATTGTCGGTTAGAATATAAGTACTGAATCACCTATAGTGTTCAAACACATTATAACAGTTTCTATTCAGTTAAGTACATTGATGTACGTGAAAGTATAAAATTTGCTCCTATCCCACACCAACTTGATGGGTGAATCTTTCTAATATGGAAGATTCACCCCTTTTTTAGTTATGGTTTCATAAACGTCGCAGTTGATTTCCGCAAAAGGCTTCGCTTTCCTAGGGGCGCTGCTGGAGCCTCCTCGGCTTTGCCTGCGGGGTCTCCACCTAGCGCTATCTCCCTCAGGAGTCTTCGCCTTTTGCTCCAATCAACTGCTTTAGGTCTAATTTATTCTACTCATAATGGCAAAGAAGGAGTCTTTTTTGACGATGGCGTTTGGGATGGATTGTAGGAAGGTGTTACCGTATCTTTTTTCCACCACTCGCTTATCAAAGATAAATATTTCTTTTGGACCTTCTGCTTCTAAAAAGCGACTTATCATTGCTTTAAATCTTAGTACTGCTATTGGTAATGATACATCTGTGAATGAATTGCGGCCTTGTCCTTCAATAGTGGCAATTTTAGCTGCCATCACCGGTTCATCCATTGACTTAAATGGCAGTCGCATGATCACGAGTGTGTCTATTTTTTCATCTTGTAGGTTAACTTCTTCTAGGAATCCGTTTGTTACAAACAAAATGGCTTTTTCGAAATTGGCTGCAGCTTTAAGAATTTTTTGCTTTCCGCCAGACAAGCTGCTTTGACTCACCACTACAGTTTCTTCTGCATTTGGCAGGGATTTGATTGCTTGGTAAACAGCACTCAACATTTCAAGGGAAGAAAAGGTGACAAGAATTCTTCCGCCCCTATCTTCTAAAAGCTCTAAAAGTTGCATGGCAGCGATCTCGTTAAATGCTTCATTTTTCCCTCTTGTAATTGCCGGCATGTCTGTCGGAATAAATACGCCTGGATAATTAGTTCCTGCGTTTTCAACAGATATGGTCTTGGGGTAAAAGTCTGTCAGCCCTAACTCCTCAAGCATGTAGTCAAAGTTTTTGTCCACACTTAACGCAGGTGAAACAAAGAGCACACTGCTCTTTTGCTGATAAAATTTTTCAGCAAGATTACCGGAAACATCAAGTGGTTGCTCATAGATGGTAACCGAATTTTTTGCCCCTTTAGTGTGAACATCAAACCATGTTAATCCATGCTTCTCAACACTGAATAACAGGGCGTGAAAGGTATCCCTCATTTTTTTTAAAGGTGTTGATTCAGCCTCTTTCTCCAATGATAAAAGGACTTCTGTCAACTTCATATACAACCTTTGGGCAGCTTCTAGAACAGCATACCACCCTGGTGATTTTTCCTTCAACACATCATATCTGTATATTACTCTTGATTGACCTTTCTTTGTTCTCAAAAGGCAGTAACTTCGTATCAACCGGAAAGCCTCGTCCAGCTCTTCTTTTGCCTGTTGGACGACAGTGGTGTCCTTTAGTCTTGATAAGGTAAAATATAAATCCAGGTAGCTGATTTCTTTCCCAAGGAACCTGCCTACACTTTCTTGAAACAGTCCTGCATCTTCTACAAGAAAATAATCCATTTGCATGAATGCTTCGGGTTTCCAAATCTCCTTTGCCAGGAACATATGATTAGTAAAGATGATAGAGGCACTTTTCACTCTATTCTTTGCTCTAGTATAAAAACAGAGATCATCCAAAGAGTCATCTGTTGAAACTCCGTAAGAACAGTTTATTGAATCCCAAAGCAACCTTCCACCAGACGATAGAGAGAGCTCTTCCATATCTCCTGTTTCCGTTTCCGTTAACCAAACGAGAATCTGCGCCTTTGTTAATACAGCATCATAGTTATCGTCCGCTTCTGCTAGGACCGTAACTAACCTCGACAAGCTTAAATAATAATACTTTCCTTTTATTTCTGATAACAGAAATGCTGCATGCTTATTTTGTGATAATATTTGTTGTTCAAGCTCCTGCTTCGTTTCTTTTGTTGCAGAACTCACTACCACTTTTTTATTATTTTCCAGAGCAAAAGCGAGTGCACCTAACGTATGCAATTTGTGGGAGGCTGTAATTTCCAATAAACCATGTTGCCGAGCATCAAGCAGGGCAGTTAATTCTTTATCAAAGGGACTTAATAAGCCTTTCACTCCGGTTAGCATCTCGCTTTTGGCTTTTTCTAGTTCTTCTATAGGCTCTAGCGAAGCTTTTCTAACAGCTAGCTTCTCATCATATAGAACATGGTTAAGAGAAGATGACACACCCTTTTGTTGAAATAATAGGTGAATATCACTCTTCATCGTATGTAAGAATGTATGTAATTGGTTTATCGTAACGGAAGGAAGACTTTGAATCTTCTTCAAAAGCTTCAGAAAAATAATGGCGGTAGCTTCTGCATCACTATCCGCTCTATGTGGATTATCATGATTCAATTCATAATAAATCGATAAATCCGTTAATTTATAGCTTTTCTGTGTAGGCAGTAAAATCCTTGCCATTTCCACTGTATCAAATGTATTTCCTGAAAATGTGGGATGACCGCTTGTTTTCAGCTCATGTTGTAAAAAAGAAAGATCAAAAGGTACATTGTGTGCCACTAATGATGATCCTTTTAGCATTTCACACAGCATAGGAGCGATTTGTGCAAACGTTGGTGCCCGATCGACCATTTCCTGATTAATATTGGTTAGTTGTTCAATAAAAGGCGGAATGGTACATTGAGGGTTCACAAAACTTGCAAAGCGCTCGACTATTTCACCATCTTCTATTAAAACAGCGCCAACTTGTATTATTTTGTCATTTTTCTTGGGAGTATTCCCTGTCGTTTCCAAGTCAAGAACGACAAACCGCTGTTTCATTTCATTCCACCTCATTACATCTCTTCAACATATATAAAAGGTACCATAGACACGAACTGAAAAAAATATGTATTTTTATTTTTCCCATGTTTAAATAGAAAAACCCCCTGTTTTGAGGGGGAATTCCACTTAACAGTTGATTTTCGTGCCTTCCACTACAATCAAGGTTGTTGCATTCAAATTTATACCATAACGGTTGCGGCTGGTTCTGTGCCTAGCATTTCGATTATTTCGTTGTTTTCGTTCATGACCGCGACTTTAGGTTGATGGTCTTTTACTTTTTCCTCAGCCATCATTGCATAGGATATAACGATTATAACATCTCCTTCTTGCACTAGTCTTGCGGCCGCACCATTTAGGCAGAAGTCTTTTCCGCCTCTTTTACCTGGTATAATATATGTTTCAAAACGCGCACCATTATTATTGTTAACAATTTGCACTTTTTCGTTAGCAGCCATACCAACTGCATCGAGAATGTCCTCGTCAATAGTGATACTGCCTACATAATTCAAATTAGATTCTGTAACCCTAGCTCGATGTATTTTTGCATTCATTAGTGTACGAAACAATTACTATTCCCCCTTAGAGTATGAAAAAACAATGTTGTCTATTAGCCTTGCCTTTGAAAATTTCACTGCAATAGCAATGATGATGGTCTCCTCTTCCTTTACCTTCTTCCGTTCTTGAAGGGTCGGGTACGCGTAGATCTCCACATATTCCGCTTTGTATCCTGTATGAAGGAAAATATACTCCTCTATTTCTTTTTTAACGGAATGGACATCCATTCCTTCTTCCAATTTCACTTTGCCGAGTGTAAGTGCTTGGTACAGGGATGGGGCTTTGCTTCTCTCCCCTTCACTCAAATACACATTGCGGGAGCTTTTCGCAAGACCGTCTTCTTCCCGGACTGTCCCCACTCTGACCAATTCAATTGGCAGATGGTAGTCTTTTATCAAACCGTCAATCACGGCAACTTGCTGTGCATCCTTCATGCCGAAGTAAGCTGTGTCTGGTGTGACAATCTGAAACAGTTTCATGACAACGGTCGCTACTCCGTCAAAGTGGCCCGGACGATGTTTTCCACAAAGAACATCCACTCGTTGTTCCACTTTAATGATCGTTGTACGGTTCTCTTTGTACATTTCTTCTACTGAAGGGTAAAAAAGATAGTCCACTCCACGTAATTTTGCAATCTCTTCATCCCGTTCAAAGTCACGTGGATAAGCCTCTAAATCTTCATTAGGTCCGAATTGCAAAGGGTTTACAAAAATGCTTAACACGACGATGTCATTGTTTTCACGAGCTTCTTTTAGTAAAGTTTGATGCCCTTCATGAAGAAAACCCATGGTAGGAACGAAACCGACTTTTTTCCCTTGCTGTTTTTCTATTTTAATGACATGTTGCATGTCAGATATGTGTTTAATAATTTTCACGTTTCTTATCCCCCATATAATCGATGCAGCGTTTCCTCTTTCATCGTAAAACTATGTTCCGGCTTAGGAAAAATATTTTCTTTCACCTCATGAACATACTGTTGCAGACCATCTTTCATCAACACCTGGGAATCCACATAGGATTGCACAAATTTCGGAACCCGGTCTACTCCGTATTTCACGACATCATGGTAAACGAGCACCTGACCGTCCACATCAACACCTGCACCTATCCCGATTACAGGGATGGTAAGTTGAGCAGCTATATCCTTGGCAAGTTGCTTTGGCACGCATTCTAAAACCAGAGCCATTGCCCCAGCCTCTTCAGCTGTCCTTGCATCTTGAATCATTTTCTTGGCACTTTCCACATCTTTCCCTTGCACTTTATAGCCTCCAAGGACACCCACTGATTGCGGCGTCAGACCTAAATGTGCCACCACTGGTATTCCAGCGCTTGTCAAAGAGGAAATAACATGGAACACTTCCCCGCCGCCTTCCACTTTCAACGCATGTGCCCCTGAATCCTGAACAATCCTTTTGGCATTCAAAAGGGTGTTTTCCATGGAAAGATGATAGGACATGAAAGGCATATCTGTTACGACAAACGTAGATGGTGCCCCGCGTTTTACTGCCTTGGTATGATGAATCATGTCATCCACCGTAACAGGTACCGTCGATTCATAACCAAGGACGACCATGCCAAGAGAATCTCCCACAAGTATCATGTCCACTCCCGCTTCTTCTGCGAGCTTGGCAGATGGGTAGTCGTATGCCGTTAACATGGCGATTTTTTCCTTGTTTTTTTTCATTTTCAAAAAGTCCGATGTAGTTTTCATTTTCCTTCCTCCTTTTTAATAAGGGGAGGAAAAGAACCGAAAAAAATCCCTCTTTTGCGCATGCGAAAGAAGGATGTTGTGTACAGCTCAAAAAAATCATTCAGTTCAATCCCTCTGTCCCAGTCCTTTGGATCAAGGCAGATATTTGGTTGGTTGTTAAAATAACTAAAAAGTTGTCAGGTGCAGTTCTTTTATAGATACTGCCCAACACCACTATTATAGTGTAAGTGATGAAAGAATGCCATCATTTAATCGCTTCCAATTTGTATATCCGCTGAGTGTATATAGTGGACTACTTCTTGGTCATCTTCTAGCATTAACACACCGTCTTCTGTTATCCCCTTTGCTCTTCCTTCAAGGGTACCTGTTATCGTACGGGCAATAATTCTCTTTCCAATACTGATAGCATAGGACTCCCATAGTAGTTTTATCGGATAAAACCCATGTTGGAGATATTTTTGATACAAATTTTCAAATTTCAGGAGAATGGTTTGTATAAGCTCTGCACGATTGACTTTTTCCCCGAGTTCTATGGACAAGGAGGTTGCAATGGAATGAAGATCTTCAGGGAATTGTTCCAAAGATTGATTCACATTTATCCCCATGCCGATAATGACAGAATTGATTTTATCTGCTTCTGCCTGCATTTCAGTCAGGATACCGACTGTCTTCTTTTTATTGATCAATATATCATTAGGCCATTTAATATCAGGACGCAAGCCGGTCACCTCTTCAATCGCCTGAGTAATCGCAACTGCTGTCAATAACGTCAATTGGGGTGCTTTGGCAGGTGGTAAGTTAGGACGTAAAATCAAACTCATCCAAACACCGGTATATTTTGGTGAATACCAGGCCCTGCTTAATCTCCCTCTGCCGGAAGTTTGTTCCTCCGCCACCACCAATGTCCCCTCAGGTACACCGTCATAGGCTAATTGATGGGCAATTTTTTGGGTCGAAGTGACGTAATCTTCAAAATGGATTTTCCGCCCCAGTGTTTCCGTTTTTAACCCTAAAGAGATCTCATTGTGGGATATTTTATCGGGAATTGTTTTTATGCGGTATCCTTTTCTTCTTACTGCCTCAAGCTCATACCCTTCCTGCCTCAAGTCTTCGATATGTTTCCAAACGGCTGTTCGTGAGCACCCTAACTCTTCGCTTATCTTTTGGCCGGAAAGGAAGTCACCTTCAATTTCAGTGAACATTTTTAATAGTTTGGATCGTATTTCTGTAGCCAATTGTACACCCACTCCTTCAAAGCCGCTCTTTCATTTTCTGTTTTCTCATGAATCAAAGCCATCTCCATGTCTGAGAGTATCTCGGAAATCCACTTTCCTCGTTTTCCTCCTGCCAGTTCCATTAGGTCATGACCGTCGAACACAATATCTTTCAAACTGTATATCGGCAAATTCTCATATAATTCATATATCTTCTTTTTAGAGGTTTCTTCGTCCAAACCTAGCACACACATCACTTGGTGAGCTTCTAGTGACCGCTCAAGTCCCGCTCTGTATACAGATTCCCTTTGCCATCCATCTTGTTGGATCTTTTCCATAAGCAGTAAGTTCTCTATTACTGACTTATTGATCTTCTTTGGCAGTTTCCAACTCGTTAAAAAACCTTCCACTACATGCTTGTCAATCTTCAAAGTGTATGCCAATATCGTCCAAATTGCTGACCGGTTTTTAATGCTTTGGAGCGGCATGTCCCCTAGCTCCAACAATTGCTTTTCTTTCCCTTCAAGCTGCGGGAGGAAAGAATGAAGGCCTGCGGTGACCAAAAGTTCTAATCCAAACTTAATCCCTTGTCCAAGTAAAAGCTTTTCCATTTCTATCGTTTTTCTTTCAATAGAAACGTTCGCAAGCAGCGCTTTGTCTTTTTGAATTCCCAAAAAAGTGTCTGCTTCTAAAGAAAAGGACAATTGACTGGCAAACCGGACAGCACGAAGCATTCTCAAGGCATCCTCCTTGAAGCGGTCCGTAGCCCTGCCTACAGTCCGAATGACTTTCCTGTTTATATCCTTCTCTCCGTCAAATGGATCAAGAATTTTACCGACTTTATTCATCGCAATTGCATTCATCGTGAAATCTCTTCGTTTCAAGTCTTCCTCTAAGCTCTTCACAAAGATCACTTCATCTGGATGCCGATTATCTGTATAGTTTCCATCTGTACGGAACGTTGTCACTTCATAGCTTTCCTCTTCTGAAGAAACAACAATGATTGTTCCATGTTCCGCACCGACATCTACCGTTTTTGGAAATATGGCTTGTATTTCTTCTGGAGTGGCGGAAGTGGCAATATCAATATCCCCTATCACTCTGTCCATCAGGGTATCCCGAACAGAGCCCCCTACAAAGTAAGCTTCATGTCCGTTCTCTTCTAAACGCTCAATGATTTCGATTCCTTGTCGGAAGGCTTTGTTCATGGTTACTCCCCCGTTTTCATCCCTCGTGCTTAATCAATTGTTTATACATATCTTCATACTGTTGCACTATTCTCCGTGAACTGAAATGTTCTTTCACACGAGAAATGGCATTTTCAGCAAACTCTTTATGAAGTGTTGCATTATCCAATATTCTTACTGCATTTTTCGCTATATCTTCCACATCTCCAACATCACTTAAGAATCCGGTTACTCCATCGTCTATCACTTCTGGAATTCCACCAATCTTGGTGCCTACAGAAGGAACACCGCACGCCATTGCTTCTAATAACACCAGTCCGAAACTCTCTTTTTCTGATAAAAGTAACATAAGGTCACTGATAGAGTACAAATCCTCAAGGTTTTCCTGCTTTCCTAGGAATAGCACCTTATCTTTTAATCCAAGTTCTTTTACTAAATTACAGACTACTGAAATTTCGGGTCCATCTCCAACAAGCAGCAACTTGGATGGTACTTGTTTTTCAATCAAATGGAATGACTTCACTACATCTTGAACCCGCTTTACTTTTCGGAAATTGGACACATGGATGACGACTTTTTCAACATCTGATATGCCATATTGCGTTTTCAGGTCCTGCGTATCCTTTTTAGAATAAACCCGTTCATCAATAAAATTATAAACAGTTTGAATGGCTTTTTGTGGTTGCAGAAGGTCATATGTCTGTTGAACAAGCGACTCAGAAACTGCTGTTACCACATCCGACCCTTCTATTCCAAAACGGATCATATCATTTAACGATGGATCGTAGCCTAAAACCGTGATGTCCGTTCCATGCAGTGTGGTTACTATTTTTAATTTGTCATCCGTCATTTTTTTTGCCAAATAAGCACAAACGGCATGTGGAATGGCATAGTGGACATGCAGCAAGTCTAACTTTTCCCTTTTTGCCACTTCTGCCATCTTGCTTGCTAAAGCCAAGTCATAAGGCGGGTATTGAAACACAGAGTACTGATTCACCTGTACTTCATGATAATAAATATTGCTATACACTTTATTTAGTCGAAAAGGCATACTTGAGGAGATGAAGTGAATTTCATGCCCTTTTTCTGCTAAGAGTTTCCCTAATTCTGTTGCAATTACCCCAGATCCCCCAACCGTTGGATAGCAGGTAATGCCTATTTTCAATTTCAATTAAATCCCACCTAGTAAATCATAGTTTAGGACAAGTGGTCCTTTGGCAAAAAAGCCTTCTGCATACTTGGAACCGATTTGCTTTCCATATGCCCGTTCGCGGCTGATGACTGCGTCCACATACCCATTGGTAAGAGGCGTGTCGACTCCGTCTTTATCTTTTTCAAATTGACTTGTATAAGCTTGAAGCGCCGATTCTTTTTTATTTATTTGATCAGATATATCTATGTAAAATTCGGGTTTATTCATCCCATTTATTTGATAAAAATATAGGTTTTCTGGTTTATGTGCCTTTTGGTTCTTATCGTCTTCCACCATTCTGACGCCAGAAGAAAACACGGCCTCTTCCACTAGCTTGGCGCAATTCCCATGATCAGGATGGCGGTCCTCATGGTAAGGGGCAAAGACAAGTCTTGGCCTATATGTTCGAATGACAGAAATAATCTCGGTTATGTATTCTTCTTTCATAAATAAGCCTCTATCGGGCAGTGAAAGCTGAATAAGTTCATCAAGTTCCAAAATACTTGCGGCTGTGGCTGCTTCTTTCTGACGGATTTCTACGGTTCCATTAGAAGATTTCTCTGCATGAGTCAAGTTACAAATGCCGGTTCTATAGCCTTTTTCTTTAAGCTTGGCAAGTGTTCCCGCCATACCGATTTCGACATCATCCGGGTGTGCCCCAAAAGCCAGGATGTCCAGTGGTTCAGTCATGGCTCTGTGCCTCTTTACCGTGAACAATCTCTCTCCAGCTAAGTTCTCCTCTTGCAAGGCCATGAATTAAAATTTCCGCAGTTCCCATATTGGTTGCCAGTGGAATGGAATACACATCACATAATCGAAGCAATGCCGTCACATCCGGTTCATGTGGTTGTGCAGTCAATGGATCACGGAAGAAAATCACCAAATCCATTTTATTTTGAGCAATCATGGCACCAATTTCTTGATCGCCGCCAAGTGGTCCGGACTTAAATCGATAAACAGTCAAACCTGTAGCCTCCGCAATTCTAAGGCCGGTTGTACCGGTCGCGAAAATCTCATGCTTTTCCAAAATGGTTTTATAAGCGGTAGCAAATTGTATCATATCCGGTTTTTTCTTATCGTGTGCAATTAAAGCTATCTTCATGACAGTTCCCCCGTTACTCGATAATATTTTCCAAGCCGTACACTAGCTCTTCCAAATTCATGATCGTTTCCACAGACAATTTAACACCAGACATGAAGCTTGCTCGATTGTAGGAATCATGGCGAATCGTCAAGGATTGTCCTTCTCCTCCAAACATCACTTCTTGGTGCGCAACAAGACCAGGCAGTCTGACACTATGAATGCGAATTCCGTCTTTCGTTTCTGCGCCTCTTGCTCCTTGGATTGTTTCCTCTTCCTCAGGATGACCCTGGCGTTTAGGCTCACGAGTTTTGGAAATAAGTTCTGCCGTCTTTATGGCTGTGCCAGACGGAGCATCCAATTTTCTGTCATGATGCAATTCCATGATTTCCACGTCTTGAAAATGCTTCGCTGCCATTTGGGCAAACTTCATCATGAGAATAGCCCCCACAGCAAAGTTCGGAGCAATAATGACACCGACTTTTTTGGATGCTGCAAGGTCTTTAAGTTCTTTAAGCTCCTCTTCATTAAAGCCGGTCGTGCCTACTACAGGGCGAATCCCATATTCCATCGCAAGCTTCGTATTGATCTTTCCGATTTCAGGAGTGGTAAGGTCGATGAGTACATCTGCTTCCACATCTTGAAAACAAGTTCTTGGGTCATTGTAAATTGGCGCATCAATTTTAGGAAACCCTTCCACATCAGAAAGCAGTCTGCCTTCATTCACTCTATCAAGGCAAGCAACCAACTGAAAATGTTCGGTATTATGTATTAAATCCACTGCTTCTCGTCCCATCCGTCCACGTGGGCCCGCAAGAATGATCTTGATGTTTTTCATTATTTCCCTTCCCCCTCAATCCTTGTCCATCTATCTTTATCTCTCGTTTGAAACTTTTCCATCACACGGTCGTGTGCTTCCTGTAAATCTATATTAAGAGAATTGGCGAAGCAGATCATGACAAACAGCATATCACCTAACTCTTCTTCCACCGTATTTTCTTTCTCTGTGCTTTTTTTCGGCTTTTCCCCATAATAGTGATTAACTTCCCGCGACAACTCACCAAGTTCCTCTGTCATCCTCGCAAGCATCGCTAACGGACTGAAATAACCTTCTTTAAACTGGGAAATATAATTGTCAACTTCCTTTTGCATCTCTTGCATCGTCTTTTCACTCATGCATATGTCACCTCACCCTATCATGTTAGCTAAAACCTTATCATTTGACAAATGATTGAGCTTGATTCTTTACTTCATCAGTTATCTCATTTACTTATCTTCCTCCTGTCTATTATAATAGAGAGGTTGTAAACTATCTAGGTCTTGGAGGTTCATCATGTTAAAAGGCTTGAAAATAAAAAATATTATCTACATACTGATCGGTTCTGCCATTTTTGCATTTGGTCTTGTCAACTTCAACATGCAAAACAATCTAGCAGAAGGCGGCTTTACTGGTATTACCTTGCTTTTATATTTTCTGTTCCGGTTCGATCCTTCCTATACCAACCTGTTACTGAATATCCCTATCTTTTTCATCGGTTGGAAGCTGCTTGGAAGAAACACGTTCTTTTACACATTGATCGGGACATTCAGCTTGTCCTTGTTTTTATGGATATTCCAAAGGGTTCCTTTGATGTTCCCCCCTCTTGAAGATGATTTGACTTTAGCAGCGTTGTTTGCAGGAGTATTCATCGGGATAGGTTTGGGAATTATTTTCCGATACGGAGGAACCACGGGCGGAGTCGATATTATCGCACGTCTTGCGCATAAGTACATTGGATGGAGTATGGGAAAAGCGATGTTCATGTTTGATGCTGTCGTTATTGTCCTCTCATTAATCATGTACTTAACCTACCAGGAAGCGATGTACACGCTTGTTGCTGTGTTTGTTGCCGCTCGTGTAATTGATTTTATGCAAGAAGGAGCTTATGCTGCCAAAGGGGCAACCATCATTTCCGAAAAGAATGAAGAAATCGCATCTAAGGTTCATGCGGAAATGGATCGCGGAGTGACTATATTACGTGGACAAGGCTCCTTTTCAAAGGTCGAACGCAATGTGTTGTATTGCGTTGTTGCGAAAAATGAGCTGGTAAAGTTGAAAAATGTCATCACCTCTGTTGATCCGCATGCGTTTGTGGCGGTCAGTGATGTACATGATGTGCTTGGCGAAGGATTTACGTTGGATGAGAATAAGAATCCGATGGAGCGCTAGGTATTGCTTTTGTAAGGTTAGCTGTGAAATTGTCTTGCATGCACTATGAAGACAGTTCCACAGCCTTTTTTCTGTTCAGATTGTCTTCATCACCCTTATAAAGACCGTTTCACAACGTTTTTCCTGTCAAAATTGTCTTCATCCACATCATGAAGACAGTTCCACTATAATTTCTGGCTCAAAAGTGTCTTCATTGCAAAAATAAAAAAGAGCAGCCACTAAAATGGCTGCTCCTAAACAACTAACTATTCCCTACTACCCAAATATATCAAAATAAACCTAACCAGCTCGGCTACCGCGACAGCAGCCGCTGCCACATAGGTCAATGCCGCCGCATTCAGTACCTTCTTTGTCTCCCGCTCTTCATTGTTATTAATGATACCAAGCGACACCACTTGATCCATCGCTCTATTTGAAGCGTCAAACTCAACAGGAAGCGTAACAAGTTGAAACAGCACTGCAGCTGCCATAAAGATGATCCCCACAAGAATCAGGTTACTTGCACCGAAGATTATCCCGGCGAAAATCAAGAAAAACGACATATTCGAACCAAGGCTAGCAACCGGTACTAAAGAATGACGAAACCGTAAAAATGCGTAATCCTGGTTGTCCTGAATGGCGTGGCCTACTTCGTGAGCAGCAATTGCCGCACCTGCTATGGAATTCCCGTGATAATTATGGGATGACAGTCTGATGGTTTTTGAGCGGGGATCATAATGGTCAGTCAAATGCCCCCTGGTCTCTTCCACCCTGACGTCGTGAATTCCGTTATCGTGTAAAATTCTCCTGGCAACCTCTGCTCCGGGCATCCCGGATGAGGAAGCAACTTTAGAATATTTTTTATAAGCGCTTTTCACTCTTGACTGCGCCCATAATGGGACAATCAGTAAGAAAGCAAAGTAGATTAGATACATTCCCAATCCCATTAGCAAGTCCCTCCTTAGCTTTATATCACAAAGCTATTGTAGTCTTCCTATTAGGATTATTTTATTTGCTTTATTTTATCCCTGTCAATCTTTAAGCTTTTTGCGCATCTCGAGTTTTTTAGCCCCCAAGTATTTACGGAAGGCTACATAAGAAAGTGTTAATAAAATAAAACTCCCTGTTGAAATCATCACCCATAAAAACGACGGGTCTGTCTCATCTTCTTTAAGCTCTTTAAAAAGGGATTTAAGATCGGCTTCAATTACCTGCATATCATCGAATTCCTCTGAATGGGAAAGCAAAGCCTCCCTGTTTTTATCTAAATAATCAATATGGGCATCGACTTTTTGTATATACTCTGGCTTAACATCCATCCTAACACTAGGATGAATCATATCGTATTCCAATAAGAGTCTACGATATAATAATTCATAAGTATCGCTGTCCCTCGTATCAACAGAATCCTTCAATTGTTGAAAAGTCATAATCAAAGGATCTTCCATCTCCACCCACATCGGCTGGTGTTCGGATGTCATGGCATCTACAGCCAAACGGAGTCTGATGATCGCCCTGACTTTTTCTTCGTGTGGAAGGAGTGTATCACTTAGGGAGGCCATTGATTGTTGATGAACGACAGAAATAATTCTTACCTCATCAGATGGGATCTGCTGGTTTGTCACCATCAGCTTTGTAAATTCGTCTGAAAAAATGTCGAGCAGGTTGTGCGCTTCTACATATCTTTCCGTTTTTACAAGCTGAAGAGCGTCATCCATAATAAAATTCAGAGCAAATGGCTCCAATGATTCATGAGAGTGTGCTTTTATACCTGTCGGGAAAATAAGTAAAAATAATAGAATGGCTACTATAAGTCTTTTTGCTTTCATCGCTTGTCCCTCCCATATTCTCTACTAAATGTTATGAGAGTGTGGACAAGGTTAGAACATTAATCCAAGGACAACTTCATTCTATTATTCCGTAAAGAAAAATAATACGCGATGCCGATGGAAAATATACTTAACCAAAATGTGAAATAACCAATCTGAGGCAAATATTTCATTAGGCTGCCGTACCAAGGCATCATTTTAAAGACATAGTCAATAACATCATTATGTAAAGTCCAAATCCCTGCCGCAACAAGGTGCCATAGTTTGAAGCGATAATACGGACTATACAGAACTCCTTGCACAGCCATTGCTCCATGGGAAACGATCAGCATATACCCCTCTATCGGCAAATAGCCAGTTTCCATGAGTGTTAATATATTCATTACCACAGCCCATATTCCATATTTCACTAGCGTAATGATCGCTAACGCCTCAAACAGTTTGAAATTCCTTTTTAAAATAAATCCTACCAAGACAAAGCAGAGAAATAGACTTGCCGTAGGACTGTCCGGGACAAAGATAAGAAAAATGGCAGGGGTTTCTGCTAATTGATAGCCATACCAAACATACCCATAGATGGTGCCAAGAACATTAATGATCAACACCAACCATAGCATCACCGGTGTCTTCAATAAGTGTATAAACCAAGTTAACATCATGTTTCCTCACTTTTTTCAATTGATGTTTCCATTATACAAAAAAGCTGGCTAAATTAGCCAGCTTCTTTGTTATTCTGCTTCTGCAGCTTTTTCATTCATTTCAACTAAGTAGTCACCTAGGATTTGAAGTTCTTCATCTGTTCCTTTGAAAAGGTCAGCAGGCATTCCGCCAACACCTTCAACTGCAATCTTCTGATAATCTTCAGAAGCGAAGTCAGGGTTGTCGATTAGAGATGGAGCCATACCAGGACTACCTTGTAGGTTGTCACCGTGACAGGATAGGCAAGTGTTTTCTTGAAGAATGACATAGCCTTCTGCTTCCATGTCTATTTCAATATCAATTTCATCTGTGATTTCACCTTGCTCAGCTGCCGCTTCCCAGTCATGAGAATCAACAGACTGCCAAGTCAAGAAGAAAATTGAAGCGATACCGAGTAACATAAGACCTGTAGCAATTGGACGCTTACTTGGGCGACGTTCAGGACCACGATCTAGGAATGGAGCAAGTAACAATGCACCAAACGCAAGACCTGGCATGATCATTGCACCAATAACTGTGTATGGTCCAGCTGCGTATTGATATTTAAGTAACTCGTATAAGAATAAAAAGTACCAGTCTGGCAACGGGATATATCCAGTATCAGTCGGATCTGCCACACGCTCCAATGGTGATTGGTGAGCGACAGTCAGGCATAGGAATGCGATTAGGAAAACCGCACCAACCATCCATTCTTTTAGCAAGAAGTTTGGCCAGAATGCTTCCGTTTTACCAGGAAACTCGGAATAATCTTTTGGAATATTAGGTTTGCGTACTGCCGGGACACGCGAGTCACCAACAAACTTCATACCTTTTCCTCTATGCATATAGGTTCCCCTCCTTTGTTATCAAAATAATGAATCTTATAGCGGTCCTGAAATACCTTGCTTACGAATCATGACAAAGTGAGCACCCATCAAGCCGAATAGAGCTGCAGGTAAGAAGAATACATGAATCGCAAAGAAACGAGTCAGTGTTTGTGCACCAACGATTTCAGGATGTCCAGCTAGTAGCGTTTTCACCATATCCCCTATCAATGGGGTTGCAGCGGCGATCTCTAACCCTACTTTTGTAGCAAATAATGCTTTCATATCCCAAGGTAATAGGTAACCTGTAAAACCAAGACCTAACATGATGAAGAAGATAAGTACTCCTACCACCCAGTTAAGTTCACGTGGTTTTTTATATGCACCTTGGAAGAAAACACGTAGTGTATGTAAAAACATCATTACGATAACCAAACTGGCTCCCCAGTGGTGCATACCGCGTACGATTTGACCGAACGCAACTTCATTTTGTAAGTAGTAAACGGATTCCCACGCATTTTTAATGTCCGGAACATAATACATAGTCAGGAACATACCTGAAAGTACTTGGATAACTGTTACGAAGAACGTCAATCCACCAAAGCAATAAACGAATGCGGAGAAGTGATGTGCTGGGTTTACGTGCTCAGGTACCTCGTGGTCGGCGATATCGCGCCACATCGGCGTAATATCTAATCGTTCGTCAACCCAGTCATAAATCTTATTTAACAATTATTACGCCTCCCCTTTTGGTTTTGCGCTACCTAAATATACAATACCATCTTTCACTTCATGAACGTATACATCAAGCGGAGATAGTGGTGGTGTATTAGGTACGTTGTCACCATTTTTGTAGTATAAACCGTAATGGCATGGACAGAAGAACTTATCCGGGTTACCTGGGTCTGATGCCCAGTTAACAGTACAGCCTAGATGTTTACAAACTGGAGATAAGGCAATAATATCACCCTTTTCATCCTTGTAAATCCAAGCAGTTCTAGGCTCTTCAGATTCATACCAAGCATCAACCTGCTTAATCTTGAAAGGGAAGTTTTGCGGCTCCGCAGTTAGTTCACTTTCTTCACATACAGCAACTAATTCTTGGTCATTTCCAGCTTTAAGTACCGGATCAATTGCAAAACGGACCATTGGCATCAGCATACCTGCTGCCATGAAACCGCCTACACCAGTAAGGGTATAGTTTAAAAATTGACGTCTAGACACGCGATGGTTTTTCTCACTCATTGTTTTCCCCCCTCTATAGAAAGAACTAAGTCCATACGGACAGTAGATTATAACACATAGAAAACTAGGACATTCTCATGATATATCAATCTTGTCCCAAGGTCAATAATCTCCTGCCTTGAAAAAATGGCAAGGTTGTGACTTATTTTCAATCCTTTTAAAATATTTTTGTTTTTTTATTGCTTTTTTAATATCATTTTGCTAGCAGTTTGCCTTTTGGGATATTTTGCACCATTTTCTATACTTTTAATCCTGCCATTTTTGAATAAACATCGGTAATAATTGATTCATCTGATCTTGAATGATTTTCTGTTTGTACTTATCTTCCATATCCTCTAATGGAATCGCGGGAAGCCATACAAGCTTACCTTCTAATTGCTGCTCATTTTGACTCCAAGAACTGTCAGATGTCATGAGAAATACATGTTTAATATTGTTTTCTTTTATATGTAGAGAGAGATTGTTAAGCTGCTCTACTTTCTTCTCCGCTTGATCTGTTTCCACATAGCTGAATGGCGGCAACAGGATAACCCTTCCTTTAAACTGCCTTTCCAATTCGTAACTTAATATGTTTATGTATTCTCCGTGAGATGCGATCGTCTTGATATTCTCACCGAAACTAATCGGCATCAGGGGAATGATGACGGTATCTATGTATTCTTTTGCTTGAACGTACTGGGATATATCTTTGCTTGTCCATTTCATGGTTTCGTTTCAACTCTTTCTTTTGTGGATTTATTGTCGTTCTTTAAATATAAGTTTTGTGGTGGGTGAGGTCAAATGTTTTGGGCATTACATAAGATTTCTAAATCAACAAAAACCCCCGCAACATTCGAGTTGAGGGGGTACAAATTCTTATAATCTTTTCAACTGACCTGTCAGTTTACGAAACGCCTCTTCATCCTGGCGGTCCAGAGCATCATCGATCAATTTCAGTAGCTTTTCTTTTTGAAAGGTGTAAATGGATTCTTCTAGCATCCGCTCTGCTAAAATCCGATCCTTTTCATTGATTTGGGGCTGCTTCGGCATAAACGGATTATCTTCCAGCACCGCTGCGTATTGTGGTGAATGATAGACAGATCGGAAATTTAACTGTATATAAATATCCTCATCACGATTAAGCCTAATGTCATGGAAGGACTTTTCGGCGTCCGTCGTCATCACATTTTCCTTATAAAACCTGAATGGCACTTCCTCTACACAATGGGTTGACATGATAATTCCCCGTGGACAGAACTGAGCTTGCTCGACAAAGTGAACTTTCTTCATCAATTGGTCATGACTCATCAAATAGTTTAAAATCCATACACATTCACGTCTTTTTAACTGATAGTTTCCTAAGAACCACCTTATAAAGTCCTTCTTCTCGTTGACAGATACAGGGGTAGCCACAACTATCGTCCCTCCTCTGCGTAGAATATTCCCTACTCTTGTAAATTTAAATACAGATCTTGCAATTCTATGTTGGTTGGGTCAAGTTGTATTAGTTTTTCAAAAAGCGGCTTTGCTTCTTCTCGTTTCCCTTCCTCCAATAAGAAGTGTGCATAATCGTAAAGGAAGCTGCTGTCATCTTTAAAAGAAGTATATGCTTGACGGTAATGATTTAATGCATCAGAATATTTTTCGGTTTGTTGATAGGCAACAGCTAGGTCCCAATCATATTGCGGGTCTGTCTCTCCAAAGTTAATGAGTTCATTTAGGCAGTCTATAACATCTTCATAGCGCTCTTCCTGCAAGAAGATTTTCGTTAAAGTTAAGGCTGCTTCCACATATCCGGGATCGATGGCAATGGCTTCCCTCAGTAACTTTTCTGCTTCTTCCACATTTTGCTGCTTCATTGCCACTTTCGCTCCGTAAACTTGCAATTCTTTGTTATATTCATTAACCGCTAATCCTTCTTTTGCAACACGCAAGCTGTCTTCTAATAATCCTTCGTGTTCGTATGCTTTTGCAAGATATAAGTAAAGAGAGGAGTATTCATAATCCATTTCTTTTACCTGATTAAGTTTTTCGATACTGGTCTTGAAATATCCTGCCTGAAAAGCGGTAAATCCGTATTGAAATAATACGTCAATTTTCAACTCTTTCTGCAAGGCCTGGTCGAAATAAGGCATCGCTTCCTCAAATTGACCTGTAGCACTGTAGCATTCAGCGAGTCTTTCTTGCAAGGAGAACTCAATTTCATCCGCATGTGGAAGAACTGATTCATAATATGGAATGGCTTTCTTATAGTCACCTTGAGACAGATACACTTCCCCTAAAGCAAGGCTGATGATTGGTTCCTTAGGAGCAAGCTTTTTGGCAGCAAGCAATTTTTGCTCGCTGACCTCAAATAGTCCCTGTGCCTGATAAAGGTCTGCAAGAAGAAGCAGAGACTGAATGTAGACCTCATCATCGTCCCCTATGTTTTCTAATAAACCCATCGCTTCATCTTCTTCATCAAGGTCAATGTGGACTTCAGCCAATGAAATAATGAGGTCCGACTCATTCGGAAACTGGTATAGGAGGTTTTGGTAAAGTTGTTTGGCGTCTTCAAGCATGCCGAGTTGCTGATAGATCTGGGCAGTTTGAAATAAATCCTCTTCTCCAAATTTTGATTCGTTTTCTTTTAGGATAGTAAGACCCTGTTCTATTTCCCCGTTATCTATTAGTTCTAGAGCTTTATCAATTACTGTGTAAGACAAAATACTACTTCCCTTCATTTTTAAAATCCGCAGTCACACGTTCTTCTTCAAATCTTTTCAGAGAGTAAGAAATGCCCTGGAATGGTTACTGTACATTCTTTTCCAAAGCCTGGACGAAATAAAACCTCATCTCCCGCTTTGATAACCGTTCCTTTTTGAACTGTAACTTCTGGAATATGACTATCATAATCCAGATTTTCAATAGTTTCAATAATATGGCCTTCTGGTGACAAATAGAGATTATAGTCTAATTCTCCACCGACCCGCAAATCTCCTTTAGTCGGGTAGATACCAATTTTCATTAATAGATCCAAATCAAGAGGTTTCCCCTGTTCTGGGCACTCGGTGGAATGTGTTAATTTCTCTTCTTGCATGATTAATTTCCACTCTTTTTTCTTCCTGGTTTTTTTGGATGGAGAAATGTTTTGCCAACACGGCAGAAATGTGATCGGAAATTGATACAAGGCATCTTTTATCCACCCCCATGGGACGGAAGAGAGTTCTGTTGTATCATCCATCTGCAAAAATATAGCAGAAATCTTATAGCGCCTGCATTGTCGTACAAAAGAAGGTGTGAGTTTATGGAAGGGAAGTCTTACCGCAAAATAATAATCAATCGGACTATTTAATAAGAAAGTTCTCGCTCTCTTTAATGTTTGCAATAATTCTTTTTCACGCTGAACGGTAATGAGAGAAAGAAGGGTTGTACAACCTTTTTTCAAATAGTTCTCGGTGATGAACTGTTTGAACTGCGGAAACGGCATTTGTTCAAGGTTATCGACAAGCATAACATGTCCGGGTGTGAGTACATAGGGGGAAATATCCATTCTCATGGATTTTGAATTGGTAAAAGGGCCTTCTTTCATGTAATGAATTTTGCTGTCTTTCACTAGCAGATTGGTATGGAGGAGTGTTGATTTGTTTTTGACCACATTTGCGGCTTCTATAATATATTCCATAGCATCCCCCTCTTAAATGTTCTTAAGACAAGCTATGCGACTGGAGGGTTAAATATGCTGTTTTGGAGTGTGATGATTTGGGGGACGGAAAAAGTTAGGGTTGCTAGTTGGAGGTCGGAAGTTCGGATTACTAATAAAAAGTTACATACCCCCTAGTGGTATCCTACCTCAGAATCGGGCGATATTTCGAATTTACGGGCGATTTTCAGCGTAATCGGGCGATAATTTCATTTTACGGGCGATTTTTAAGACTAATCGGGCGATAATCTAAATTTACGGGCGAAAATGAAATTTCACTAGCAAAATGGTTCCACTAACCCATGCAAAACTAGTAATATACCCCCTCTTAACCGACCAACGACCCTCGATGTTCAAAGCTAAAAAGTACAACAAACTAAAAGAGGCCCATCTCCATGGACCCCCTCATCTAAAAACTTACCCTCTTCTCAAACTCTCCATATGCTCAAAGAAGCTCGGGTAGGAGACATTGATTGCCCCATCATTTTGAAGAACTGTTTCTCCCTCCGCAATTAAGCTTGCGATGGCTCCCATCATGCCGATACGGTGATCTCCGTAACTGTCTAGGGTGCCGCCATGCAACTTTGTCTTGCCCTTAATGATCATCCCGTCCTCTGTTGCTTCAATGTCAGCGCCAAGCTTCTTCAGCTCGTTCACAACCGTATCAATTCGGTTTGTTTCCTTCACCTTCAGCTCTTCCGCATCCTTGATGACTGTAGTTCCTTCAGCCTGTGTCGCCATCAAAGCGATGATTGGCACTTCATCAATCAGGCGTGGGATGATATCGCCACCAATTTCCACACCTTTAAGTTCAGAAGATTCCACAGTAATATCGGCATAAGGTTCCGGTCCTTCCTCTACAACATTTGAATAGGAAAGACTTGCCCCCATATTTTTCAGAACATCTAAAACTCCAGTACGAGTAGGATTGAGCCCGACCCGGCGCAATGTAATCCTGCTGCCAGGCACAATCGCACCTGCCACAAGGAAAAACGCTGCGGAAGAGATATCTCCAGGAACAACAACATGCAGATCAGACACCAGTTTCTGCCCACCTACCACGCTTACCTTGCATTCTTCCTCTTCTTTTACTTCCACGCCAAACGCACGCAGCATCCTTTCTGTATGATCACGAGATTTAAAAGGTTCACTCACAGTGGTTACCCCTTCAGCCTGCAATCCTGCCAAAAGAATGGCGGATTTCACTTGTGCGCTTGCCACAGGTGACACGTAATCAAGGCCGCTTAAGCCACCTCCCTGAATAGAGATCGGCGTAAAGTTGCCATCCTGATTTCCTTGTATCCTTGCACCCATGTCGCGCAATGGAGCAGTCACCCGTTTCATCGGCCTTTTGGCGATAGACTCGTCCCCAATCAGGACAGAGTGTATAGGTAAGCCAGAGAGAATCCCCATCATCAGTCTTGCTGTTGTTCCCGAATTCCCGACATCCAATACTTCTGATGACTCTCGAAGTCCCTTCAATCCGTTTCCATATACCGTCACATTGGAGCCATCCTGTTCTATCTTCACTCCAAGCTTGGAGAAACAACTGATTGTACTTAGGCAATCATCACCCGGTAAAAAGTTTTCCACTGTCGTTTTGCCTTCCGCCATAGAGCCGAACATAACGGAACGGTGGGAAATGGATTTATCTCCGGGGATTTGGATGGTTCCTTTTAACCCACTAGCGGTACCTGTAAGTTTTTTCATTTACACTCTCTCCTAACTAGACAATATAAGTTTCATACATGGTGTGTTTACGTAAGCAATCTTCTGCAGATTGGCGATCGTCCTCTGACTGGAAGCTAAGTCTCAACACGCCATAGATTTCTTCTCTTGTTTCCATGATACGAATATTGGTAATGCTTATTTTTTCTTTTGCAAGAATACCGGTGATTTCTGATATGATCCCGGGATAATCAGGAACATCCACATATAAATCGTAAAATGACGGAATCGCACCTTTGGACTTTACCGGAAGGCCGTCACGGAACTCCTTGGCCTTGCTGAAATACTCAAGCAAGAAGGCTTCGTTATCCTGTGACAAATGGTCTCTCACCACTTCCATTTGCTCCATCCACTGATCTAAAAGTGTTAGGATGGTTGTTTTATTATGTATCAGGATGTCTTTCCACATCGTCGGGTTGCTTGAGGCAATCCTTGTGATATCCCTAAATCCACCAGCTGCAAGTCTTGAGACAAACGGGTTGGTAGATTGCATGTCCTCTGCCTGATGAACAAGGCCAGCTGCGACCACATGAGGAAAATGGCTGATGACTCCGGCAACCAGATCATGTTCTGAAGCAGACATGGTGATAAAATTCGCCTTCGTTCCGGCAAGCCACATTTTGGTTAAGGCCACTTCTTTTGGATTCGCATCTTCTTTAAATGGAGTAAGCACATAAAAAGCATTTTCGAAAAGATGGCTTTTGGCAGCAATTACACCACTCTTATGGGAACCTGCCATGGGATGCCCCCCTATGAATGTAACATTTTCCTGAGGGAAAAGGGTAGCCGCTAAAGTGGTAATGCTATTTTTCGTGCTTCCTACATCGGTAATGACAACTTGTGGTTTCGTGAATGTTATCCCACTTAAATGTTTTAATACTTCATTTGCCTGCATGACCGGTACAGAAATGACAATAAAATCTGCATCTCTTGCTTCAGCATCATAATTTTCACAGAACTCATCGATGACTTTTAATGACTTTGCTAATTTCGCCTGCTGGGTATTTATATCGTATCCTATTATACTCGCGTTAGGGTGTTCTTTTTTTATCGCAAGGGCTATGGACCCGCCAATCAGCCCAAGTCCGATCACCAACACTTTCCCGTTCAATTCACTTCACCGCCTGATGTCTTTATATATGTAAATAGAGAGGATATCTCCTCTCTATTAGATGGCTTGCTTCATTTTATATTCCTTCAAGTAAGAGATGATTTCTGCGTTTTGCTCTTTTGTTCCGACTGTAATACGTAAACAAGTCGGGTAACCTAATGCTTTTCCAGATCGCACAATATACCCTTTTTTCATCAAGTATTGAAACAATACATCGGAGTCCGTCTGAAAGTCTATCAAGATGAAGTTCCCCTCAGAAGGATAATAGGCAAGCTTCATTTCCTCGCAGAATGCGTAATATTGCTCTAAACCTTCTTTATTCTTTGTTACACACTCTTTTATAAAAGATTGGTCTCCTACTGCCGCCTTTGCGGCAACTTGGGCCAGGGAGTTTGTATTAAAAGGTTCCCTTGCCGGTTCGATAAGACGGATAAGCTTTTCATTGGCAATTCCATATCCGATGCGGAAACTTGCAAGGCCGTAAGCTTTAGAAAAAGTACGGGTAATCATAAGGTTCGGATATTCGTTTAGGAGTTTCACCGTTTCCGGGTAGTCCTGTGAAGTGACATATTCCTTGTAGGCTTCATCCACAACAACTAACGTACTGGCAGGGACTTTCTCTAGAAAAGAAAGAAGCAGCTCTTCCTTGATATAAGTTCCTGTAGGATTATTCGGACTGCATAACCAAACGATTGCTGTGTTCTCATCAATGGAGTTAAGCATTTCGTCGAGCTGGTGATACCCATCTTTTAATGGAACTTCTCGAACTTCTGCCCCTTCAATAATGGCGTTATGCTTATATTGCGGGAAAGAAGGAGTTGGCATGACAGTATTCTTACCAGGTTTTAATAGTGCCCGGCAGACAATTTGAATGACCTCATCAGAACCATTTCCGAAAATAAGCTCTTTTTCTCCTACACCTGTTTGGACTGCAAGTACTTCTCGCAAGTCTCTTGCGTAGCCATCAGGGTACGTAGCGGACTTGCTTAGCTCCGCGATCAATGCCTGTTGAACAGACGGAGAGCAACCATAAGGATTCTCATTAGAAGCGAGTTTCACTATTTTCTCAAGTCCTAATTCCCTCTTCACTTCTTCCATTGTTTTCCCTGGTTGATACGGGGTCAAGTTAAGCAGTTGTTCTTTAATATCCATCTTCAACATTCACCTTTCTGCTAAAAGTGGAGAAATAAGCTCCTCTATTTGTTGCTTTAATTCATGCAATGTTTTTTCTTCATCAACTTTAAATTGCTTTTCTTTTTGTTCGATCATGTTAATGAGTGCACTTCCCACCACAAATCCATCACAATATGGTTTTAAGGTTTGTATGTGTTCACTCTCTGAGATTCCGAATCCCACTGCAGTCGGTACGTTGCTTTTCTTTTTCACTTCTTCAAGAAAAGCATACAACTCCTCGGAAAATTCCTTACGCACCCCTGTCACTCCAAGGGATGAGATACAATATAAAAATCCTTGGGCATGTTCTGTGATCGTATTCATCCGTTCTTTGGAAGTTGGGGCAACAAGTGATATATAGGTTATAGCATGTTCGCTGCATTTCTCTCGTATGCGCCCGCTCTCTTCAAACGGAAGATCCGGAATGAGGAGCCCGTCTACCTGATTTTGCTTCGCTAAAGCGAAAAAGGATTCTTCCCCTAATTGTAACACAGGATTGAAATACGTAAAGAGGATGATCGGAATTTTCAGTCCTCTTCTTCTCATTTCTCCAGCAAGCTCCATGGTGCTTTTTATGGTTGTTTTATGAGCTAAAGCCCGCTTGGAAGCACGCTGTATAACAGGGCCGTCTGCCAACGGATCGGAGTAAGGGACCCCAAGCTCTAGTACGGATGCTCCAGCTTCCTCTAATAGAAGGGCCAGTTTTATTGTCAATTCCGGTGTTGGGTCTCCAGACATGATAAATGGAATAAACAGCTTGTCATGTTTTGGCAATCTCTCTAGATACGTAGTCATTCTACTGTCCCCTCCATTCTATTCATTAATGTATGCACGTCTTTATCCCCGCGTCCTGATAAACAAACGAGTATCGTTTTATCACTTGGCATTTTTGCCGCTTCTTTATAGGCAGTTGCGAGAGCATGAGCCGACTCAATTGCCGGGATGATGCCCTCTTCTTTTGCAAGGATATGAAGGGCTTCCAACGCTTCCTCATCTGACACACTTTGATATTCCACTCTGTTGCTGTCTTTTAAATAGGCATGCTCTGGTCCAATACCAGGATAATCAAGTCCAGCTGAAATGGAATATGGCTCAATGATTTGACCATGTTCATCTTGAATTAGGTAAGTGAGCGATCCATGAATGACTCCCTTCGTCCCTTTCGTTAACGTTGCAGCATGGTGGGGGGTATCGATGCCTTTACCGGCAGCTTCCACACCGATAAGTTCCACTTCATCATCCACAAATGGCGCAAACATTCCAATTGCATTGGAGCCGCCACCCACACAGGCTACGATTTTATCAGGCAAGCCACCTTCTCTTTCCTGGAACTGCCTCTTGGATTCTTCCCCGATCACTCGTTGAAACTCCCGTACCATATATGGATAAGGATGTGGGCCTACCACAGAACCAATCATATAGAAGTGGTCTTCACAATGCTGTACCCAGTAGCGAATCGCCTCATTTGTAGCATCCTTTAGCGTTTTATTGCCGCTTGTCGCAGGTATTACTTCTGCTCCTAATAATTTCATACGAAAAACGTTTAATGCCTGACGCTCAATATCTTCCTCACCCATGAACACCTTACACTCAAGTCCAAACTTGGCAGCAACCGTTGCTGCAGCCACTCCATGCTGTCCTGCTCCAGTTTCGGCGATAATCTTCTTTTTTCCCAAACGCTTTGCAAGCAAAGCCTGGCCGATGGCGTTATTAATCTTATGTGCGCCAGTATGATTCAAGTCTTCTCTCTTTAAGTAGATTTTCGCTCCACCAATACGGCTTGAAAGTTTTTCAGCGTATGTCAAAGCTGTGGGTCTCCCGGAGTATTCCTTTAAATAATAATGATAGTCTTCTAGAAAGGTTGGATCTTTTAAGGCCTCTTGTAAGCCTTGTTCTAATTCTTCCAACGGCAGCATCAATGTTTCAGGCACATACTTGCCCCCGAACTCCCCAAATCTACCGAAGCTATCTGGTGTTTGTACGTTTGTCATGTTCCCTCACCATTCTTTCTATCAGATTCATTTTTTCTTTACTTTTGGAAAAATTTTCTTCTACCCCACTCGATAGATCGATTCCTTGTGGAGAAAAGGGTAACAGCTCTTGCAATGTCGCTACATTTATCCCGCCTGCAATCATATACGGAATATTATATTGTTTTGAGAGCTTGTCATAGAGAGGGATATGCGCCCAGTTGAAGCTTGTTCCCGTCCCTCCGTACTGATTGCCGACCTTTTTATCTACCACAAAACCATCTATCGTTCCAATGAAAGGTATTAATTTTTCTACACTGGTTTCATCTACATGATGAATCACCTTCCAGATATCCACCTTACATTGTGACTTCAACTCTTTTATAAAAATCAGGTCCTCATCTCCATGGCATTGAACGATATCAAACGGAACAGTGCCGACAGCATGAAGGATTTCTTCTATAGTTTGATTGACAAAGATTCCTACGAGCTCTTTGTTCCGTGGAGGAAGGGTCGCTACCCATTCTGCCACCTGTTCGGGTTTTACCTGGCGCTTACTCTCTGCGAAAACAAAGCCTAGATAATCTGCGTCCGTATGAACGGATATCTTATAATCTTCCAAACTTTTGTTGCCGCAGAATTTAATCTTTGTTTTAAACACGTTCAAGCTCTCCAAATAATCTTCTTACTCCGGTCCCTGGCGTTTGATCTTTCATGAACGCTTCTCCTACAAGTACAGCGCTCGCTCCAAAACCTTTTACTTGGCGCAGGTCATCTGCAGTCAGTATGCCACTTTCACTCACAAGCAAGGAAGAGCTAGGAATATGAGCTGCCAGTTCCTTGGTCGTTTGAATATCTGTTTCAAAGGTTGCAAGATTTCTATTATTGACTCCAATGATCTTTGGAGTGATTGTTTGCAAAAGTTGAGTTAACCTATCCAAGCTGTGCACTTCTACCAGTACATCCAGGCCTAAATCTGTTGCTTGTTTGTATAAGGCAGCCAGTTTTTTATCGGGAAGAATTTCGGCAATCAACAATATCGCATCTGCACCAATACGGGCACTTTCCTCCACCTGAATCGGATCTATAATAAAATCTTTTCTCAGTACAGGCAGGCTTGTTGTTTCCTTTACCATCATCAAATCATGCTTTGATCCTTTGAAGTAGGCCTGATCTGTAAGCACCGATATCGCATCCACCCCAACTTTTTCATATTCCGCTCCAATATCTATAGGGGCAAAGCTTTCTTTTAGGATTCCCTTTGACGGGGAGGCCTTTTTCATTTCTGCTATTACGCCTAGATGACGCTTGGGATTGGCAAGTGCATCATAAAAGGAGTAACGCTGGACCTGTTTCTGAGAGGGAAGCGTTAGATTTTTCACTTCCAACTTTTTTGTCTCGACAATATTAGTTAACATGTTCCGTCACCCCTGCCTTCTTTAGTTGTTGTAGTAATTCGTACGGCTTATTCTCCTCAATCAATTGAAGGGCAAGTTCTACACCATTATGGATGGTGTCGGTAATTCCGGATACATAAAGAGCCGCTCCAGCATTTAAACAAACGATATTTCGTGCACTTTCATTGCTTTTGTTTTGAAAAATTTGTTTGATTAAATGGGAACTCTGTAGACTGTTAGATACCTGAATGTCCTCAAGTCTACCTCGTTCAAGCCCAAAGTCCTCTGGCGTTATCGTATAAGATGATATTTTCCCGTTTTTCACTTCCACCACATGCGTGCTAGCAGTGATCGTAATTTCATCCAACCCGTCTTCCCCTGCTACAATCAACACATGTTCGGAACCGAGCTCATTCAACACTTCCGCCATTTTATAAGCATAATCTGCTGAAAATACCCCAATTACCTGCTTTTTACAACGAACAGGATTGGCAAGCGGACCAAGCAGATTGAAGATAGTCCGGAATCCGATTTCCTTTCTAGGAGCGACCGCATGCTTCATTGCCTCGTGGTAAATAGGGGCAAAAAGAAAGCTCATTCCATTGACTTTAAGGTTTTCTGTCGCTTCTTCAAGTGTTTGCTGAACGGGAAGTTGCAGCTGCTCCAACACATCTGCACTTCCGCTAGATGAAGAAACTGCCCGATTTCCATGTTTGGCTACTTTTGCACCGCCACTTGCCGCCACAATTGCAGAAGCAGTAGAAATATTGAAGGTAGAAGCTCCATCCCCACCTGTACCGCATGTGTCGATTAAATGAGGATGCTCATAAGATATCGGCTTCATATGACCTCGCATTGCTTTTGTGAAACCCAACATTTCCTCGGAGGTCTCTCCCCGGAACCTTAGAATAGAGATAAAACTTGCAATCTGAATGGAGGTGACTTCCCCTTTCATCATTAGATCCATCGCACTTTCCGCTTCTTCTGTTGATAGGTTCGCTCCATCTATTAATTTCGTTAAATAGGCTTTAAACATAGCTGCATGACCCTCCCGTCTTTTTTGCAAAATATTTATTCGCTAGTTGGATTGTTTCAATTAATGCCGAGGCTTTATTGATCGTTTCTTTATATTCCAGTTCCGGAACAGAATCTGCTACCACGCCTGCACCCGCCTGAACATAAAAGCTGTTCTCGCGTTTTTGAATGGTCCTGATGGTAATGCAAGAATCAATATTTCCGTCAAAACCGATATAACAAATAGCCCCTGCGTATGTGTTTCTTACTGTCGGCTCGAGCTCTTGCAAAATCTGCATCGCCCTTACCTTTGGTGCCCCTGAAACAGTTCCAGCGGGAAAAGCTGCCAGCAGTGCTTCTACAGGTGTGTAACTTGGCGAAAGCTCTGCCTTCACAATGGAAATAAGGTGCATCACCCTTGAAAAATAAACAAGCTCTTTCATGACCGGCGTATGGACGGAACCATATTTTGCGACCCTTCCTAAATCGTTTCTCGCAAGATCGACAAGCATATAATGTTCTGCCTGTTCTTTTTCATCTTGCATTAGATCCTCCGCCAACCTTTGATCTTCCTCTTCACTTTTTCCTCTTTTCCTGGTACCGGCTATCGGATGAATCTCTAACTTCTTATCTTGAATTTGTATGAGCCTCTCAGGAGAGCTCCCTATCAGTTCCATTTCGTCATATTTGAGATAGAACAGGTAAGGCGAGGGGTTTTGTCTTCTTAGCACTCGGTAAACATCAAAACCTTCCATGTCTGCTTCTAACTCAAAACGCTGGGAAAGGACGCATTGAAAGATGTCACCTGTCTGGATATATTTCTTGATCTTTTCTACATGTTCAATGAATCTTTCTTTTGTGTAATTGGATTGAACAGCCAGCTCTGCTTTTTCTGGGTCCACTTCCACAAGCCCTTCATTCTCTTGGCGCTTTTTAATTAAAGAAACTTTATCAAGTATTGATTGTTTTGCCTGACTAAATCTATCCTTTAGCTCTTTTTCATCTTCCTCACCATCTAATCGGATATAATGGATAAAATGCAATTCATTTTCCTTGTGGTCACATACGACAATATCCTCGCAATACAATAAATTTGCTGTATGTTCCCCGCCGTAGGAAGGGTGCATTGCTACTTTTTCGATCGTTGGAATAAAATCATAACTTAGGTATCCAACCGCTCCCCCGGTAAAACCTATCTTCTTTTCCAGGAGTTTTACTTGCAGTAGTTTGTTAGCTTGTTGGATGACCTCATTCAATTCATTAGATTGAAAGAGAATGTGATTGGTCTTTTCTTCTCGCAAAGAAATCGTGGTATCCTCAGCGGTTATCTTTAAAAATGGATTTAATCCAATAAAGGAATATCTCGCCCAATCTGATTTAGGTTCTTTACTTTCCAATAGATAAACCGCTTCATTTCTTAAAGACTGAAAGATGGATACGGGTGTTAAGGTGTCTTCAAAAAAACTTTCCATAATGGGAATGGTTTTGTAATGTTTGCTTGCATGCAGAAATTCTGCAAACTGTTGCATGTGATCTCCTCCATTTTCAAGAAATGGAGAATGAGTATTGTAACGAGGCGTTACAGAATGAGGAAAAACAAAAACCCAAAGACAGAGGATAGTCTTTGGGTAGATTTATAGATACATTCTAACCTCAGCTAATCTCGACTCATTCTCAGCTATTCTCTTCTCAACTCGGCTCAATAATAAAGTTAATGGTTTTGATAATACTCTTTGGCTCTATAGCCCTCAACTTGTTACTCTCTAAACTAATCTCTAAACTGTTTTATTACTTGTAAGTACTATATGATAGAAGATTGCTAATTGTCAACCGATAAAGTTTTAGCAAGGTCCGGTCGTAAGCTTACCGCCTCATGCAAATAGATATGGAGAATGTCTTTTTGCGCTACTTCCGTGTTTACTGTCATCATGATTCTGATACAGGAAGGCAGTGAGTTCGGGACAGCAATTTCTTTTGTACACATGACAGGGACATAATCCCAGCCCTCAAGGTTTCTTAGTGCCTTGGCGGGAAAGCATGCCGTGATATCCGCCGTCACGGAAATGAGCACTTGCGCGACATCTTCTGCCACAATGTTGTTTGATTGGATCATGTTTTGTAATAATTCTTCTGTTTTACAGATGATTTCTTTTTCAGAATTCTCTAGAACAGTTGTTGCGCCTCTTACACCTCGAATCACCGAATTCCCCCTTTTAGATTATTTTTAATAAAACTCTTGTAAAGTTTCTAGTATGAGTTCATCTGGTACGGAACGCAGTCCTACATTTCCTACTGACTGGATCAATACCATATGTATATGACTGTTCTGTGTTTTTTTGTCTTTTTTCATCCAACCTAACAATTCTTCCGGGGAAACGGATGATCTTATCTTTGTTGGAAAGCCGTAACGTTCCCATGCTTCAGACAAGTCAGTGCTTAGTTCCAGTTCGGGATTCAGCTTTTCACTTAGTCTTGTTGCAAAAAGCATACCAAGCGCTACTCCGTCTCCATGCGTTACTTTTCCATAACCATAAGCTGCTTCAAGAGCATGACCTAATGTATGGCCAAAATTTAAAATTGCCCGCAAACCCGTCTCTTTTTCATCATTTGACACGACTTCCGCTTTGATTTTTATTCCGTTTTCCAAGCATACGAGCAGTCTGTCTTCTGTGAGGTCGTCCAGGCTTTTAATATTTTCTCTAATCCATTGATAGAACTCGTCGTCCCAGATAAGAGAATGCTTGACCACTTCTGCAAATCCTGAGCGCATTTCTTTTTCAGGAAGGCTTATTAGGAAATCAACATCATAAATGACTGCTTCCGGCTGATAAAAGGAGCCGATCATATTTTTCCCTAGCGGATGATTAATGGCGACCTTCCCGCCCACTGCACTGTCATGTGCGAGGAGTGTAGTTGGAATTTGGATGAATTTGATTCCCCTCATAAATGTAGAGGCCACAAACCCTGCAATATCGCCTACCACTCCTCCACCGAGAGCAATAATGACAGAATGGCGGTCCAAACCATTTTCAAGCGCAAAAGTCTGAATCGCATAATAATTGTCAAATGACTTGGCTTCTTCCCCATTAGGAAGTACATAAGAATGGACGGAAAAATTTTGCGTAAGACTTGAGACTATATTAGAAAGGTACAGGTCAGCAACAAGATCATCTGTCACAATTAGCAATTTACTTGGTTTCTTTTGAAAAGATTCAAGTAACTTTGGCAGTTGTTCTATTGCCCCTTTTCCCAAAAATACAGAATACTCCTTTGAGGCAGTCTGAACGGTAACCTGTTTCCCATTAGAATTTTGCGGCATGATCTCGCATCCTTTGGACATTTTCCTTGATAAGATCCATTCGATCCTGTCCGAATTGTTCTACAATAGCTTGAGCGATTTCCCAAGCGACCACAGCTTCCGCAACCACGCTTGCAGCTGGAACCGCACAACTGTCGGAACGTTCTATACTTGCCTGGAACGGCTCTTTTGTATCAATATCAACGCTTTGAAGCGGCTTGTAGAGGGTAGGAATTGGTTTCATGACTCCTCTTACGACAATCGGCATCCCCGTCGTCATGCCGCCTTCAAAACCTCCAAGATTATTGGATAATCTGTAATAGCCTCTGTCTTCACTCCAAGCAATCTCATCATGCACCTTGCTTCCCGGAAGGCTGGCAGCTTGGAATCCAACGCCAAACTCCACACCTTTAAAGGCATTGATGCTCATAATCGATGCGGCAACCTTTGCATCTAATTTCCGGTCATAATGCACGTAGCTCCCTACTCCAGCAGGAACACCTTCCACTATTACTTCTACTATACCGCCAATAGAATCTCCGTTCTCTTTGGCTGTGTCAATCGCATCCATCATCTCTTGCTCTACTTTTTTATCATAGCAACGAACTGGAGAAGCTTCGGTTTGCGCTTTTAAGTCATCAAGATTTTTGATAGGCTGGGGCTCTGCTTTCACGCCTCCTATTTCAGTTACATGGCCTGCTATCTTAATGCCTAGTTCAGCGAGGAATTTTCTTGCAACAGCACCTGCTGCTACCCTAACGGTCGTTTCCCTTGCGGAAGAACGCTCCAGCACATTCCTCATATCACGGTGACCATATTTAATCGCTCCATTTAGGTCAGCATGTCCGGGACGGGGCTTTGTCACCTTCCGTTTTACTTCTTCTTGATCTTCTTGGGAAAGAGGTTCAATCCCCATTATTTTCGTCCAATGCTTCCAATCATCGTTTGTTACCGCCAAGGTTATGGGAGAACCTAACGTTTGACCATGACGAACTCCACTTAGAATATCTACGGTATCCTTTTCAATTTGCATTCTTCTGCCACGGCCATGCCCCTTCTGTCTTCTTGCCAGATCATCATTAATATCCTCGACAGTCAGTGGCAGCCCAGCTGGGACACCTTCCAATATGGTTGTCAATTGCGGTCCATGCGACTCGCCAGCAGTCAAATATCTCATCGTCATCAGCCTCTCCTTTATCTCTTTAAAGCTTTTAAGCGTGTAAGTGAAATTAATTATGTAATACTATAACACAAGTGTAGCGGATTGTTCTAGTAAAAAAAATGTTCGTGCATAAAGTTTGAACGTCATATCTTCCTGTAAAAAAACGTGTCTACCACTTCAAAACCGTACTTTGCAGGCTGAAAGATCTGTTCGGTACTTCCTACAAAAAGAATGCCGCCCTTTTTGAGCGAATTACTGAATTTGTGGTAAAGCTGCTCCTTCGCTTCCTCCGTAAAATAAATCAAAACGTTCCGGCAGACAATCAAATCGTGTCCGGTTTCAAATGGATCAGAGAGTAGATTTAGCCTTTTAAAAATCACGGTATTCTTTATTTCATCTTTGACCTTATAGAAGTCATCTTGCTTGGTGAAATACTTATTTTTGACTCCCGAAGGAACTTCTTGGAGCGATCGTTCCTGGTATGTTGCTAGCTTTGCCCTTGCAATAACGTTTGAGTCTATATCGGTAGCTTTAATTTTTACATCTTTTAGTGGCAGGAAGTTGCTTAGGACCATGGAGAGTGTATATGGCTCCTCTCCTGTCGAACAAGCAGCACTCCAAACTTTTGGACTTTTGTTTTCTTTAATCATGTCAGGGAGGATCTTCTTCTCTAAGATTTCCCAACGTTTGTAATTGCGATAGAACTCAGAAACATTAATGGTCATTCGATCGAGAAACTCAAAAAGTTCTTGTCTATCTTTTTCTAGTAGCCGGTAATAATCATTAAAATTCTTCAGTCCCTTTTTTTCGTAGAGAGAGGTCAGCCTTCTTTTCATCTGCCCTTCTTTATACAATGCCAGGTCAATGCCTGTCTTCTTTTTTATTTGTTCAATAAACTGATTGTAATCGTCCCTCATGTTTTTCATCTACTTTCTCTCTGTATCTGTAATTTTAGTATAGCTGATTTGAGATTGGAGATGGGAAGTAGCCTCAAAAAATTTTCCGATGTACCTTCTACACTTAAATTTCACCCTTTTACCGTTTGGACTCCCACCTTCTACATTTCCCATCATACCTTCTACATTTTCCAAACAACCTTCTACCTTTCAGCTCAAATGTTCTACAAATTACCCTTCCCACCTAAAAAACAGTCACCGTAATTCGTCCTCACCATCAAAGAAAGCATCAAAAAACACCCCTCTCAATTTGAGAAGGGTGTCTTCAGATAAAGCGTTTTCAATTTATCGTAAATATTAGTAGATCCAGTTGTTTACGTCTCTTTTGTACTCAACAAGACCTTCGCCTTTGAAGAAAAGACCGATTTCGCGCTCTGCACTCTCAGAAGAATCAGAACCGTGAATGATGTTCTTGCCTACGATTACGCCGTACTCTCCGCGAATAGTTCCTGGAGCTGCATCTTTAGGGTTTGTAGCACCCATCATGTGACGCGCGGTAGCGATTACATTTTCACCTTGCCAAACCATTGCGAATACAGGACCAGAAGTGATGAATTCTACAAGTTCTCCGAAAAACGGACGCTCTTTATGTTCACCGTAGTGCTCTTCTGCCAATTCAGTTGGAATTTGCATTAATTTTGCACCAACAAGTTGGAAACCCTTTTTTTCGAAACGAGAAACGATTTCACCGATAAGGTTACGTTGTACGCCATCAGGCTTTACCATTAAAAATGTTTTTTCCATAATAATTTCTCCACCCCATTACGATTATGTAAGGTCAGGTAAACCCTAACCTACCAAAATATATCACGGTTTTTACAGTTTCGCAACAGAAGATGGAGAATTATCGTAATATTTTACAAAGTTCACGAAATTGGGCCTAATATTTACGTTTTCCAATATACTTTGCCACATTGTTGAAGGTTCTTTTAGCGACACCATTCGGAAGATTTTCCAGTTCCTTGAATGCTTTATTCAAATAACGATCACTTAGCGCAAAGGAACGGTCGATGGCATCTGACCCTTTAATCATATCAATAATCTCTTTTATCTCCTTAGAATCACTGTGTTCGTGAATGGTACGGATTTTTTCGTTCAATACAGGTGATTCCATGGCATATAGAACCGGTAACGTAATATTCCCCTGCAGAAGATCACTTCCAGCAGGCTTTCCGAGCTGTTCTTCGGTGGAAGTAAAGTCTAGTATGTCATCTGTAATTTGGAAAGACATTCCGACATAATAGCCAAACCAATAAAGGCTCTGGTGAACAGACGCAGGGACTCCGGATGTGATGGCGCCAAGCTGGCAGCTGACTGCAATTAGGATAGCGGTCTTCCTTTTTATTCTTCGCAGGTATGTCCGCAAGTTTTGATCATAGTTATACTTATCCCGGATTTGTTCGATTTCGCCCTTACAGAGTTCTACAAGAGTATTGGAGAGGATGCGGTGTGCTTCGATGTCTTCTACTTTTGTCATCATTTCAAGGGATCTTGCAAAGATATAATCCCCAGTGTACATCGCAATGCGATTATCCCATTTTGCTTTAATCGTCGCTTTACCACGCCTTAACTCCGCGTCATCGATGACATCGTCGTGAACAAGGGATGCCATATGCATGAGTTCGAGGGCGACCGCCACATTCTTGACTTTATGAATGTCGTACGTTCCTAGTTTTGCGGCCAATAGAACAAAGACTGGTCGAATCCTTTTCCCGCCAGCCTGAAGTAAATGTAACGAAGCCTCTTGCAACAAAGCTCGTTCCGTTTGAATTGTAGCTTCTAATTCATTTTCAATTATTTGCAAATCGTTATTTAAAAAGGAATACATCATCTTTAATTTCATGTAGGTCACCTTTACAAACTATTTTCTAGGTTTAACTCCTAAATGCATGGCAGCGACTCCACCTGTATATGCCTTTACCTCAACTGGTTGGAAACCTACTTTTTCATACATCTTTTTCAGTTCTTTCATTCCCGGGAAGTCCTTAGCCGATTCATGTAACCAAGCGTACTCATTATAGCTTTTGGCGAAAACCTTTCCAAGCATCGGCATTACGTATTGAAAATAAAGAAAATAGACTTGACGGAAGCCTGGCATGGTAGGTTGTGATGTTTCTAAACAAACAACCTTTCCGCCTGGCTTGACCACCCTGTACATCTCTTTCAAGACTTGGAAATAGTCAGGCACATTACGTAACCCGAAACCAATCGTCACATAATCAAACGTATTATCTTCAAACGGAAGTGCCATCGCATTTCCATGAATCAATTCAATATTTTTCTTTCCAAGGTTTTTCACTTTTTCTTTGCCGATAGAAAGCATGTTTTCACTAAAGTCCAGGCCAACCACTTTTCCACTCGTGCCGACCGCCTCTGCCATAGCGATGGTCCAGTCCGCTGTTCCGCAGCATACGTCCAATGCTGTAGCGCCATCTGCCACATTCATTCTTTTCATCGTATCTTTACGCCATGCTACATGACGTTGGAAACTGATGACTGAATTCATTTTGTCATAGTTTTTATATATTTTTTCAAAAACGTTATGAACACGCTCTTCTTTAGATGGATGTTGCATGGCTTACCCTTCTTCCGCATACTTTTTCGATGAAAATGGGATTTCATAGAAAAGGTCTTGTATTCTTGTTTCTAATAGTTTGTTCATTGTTGGAATGGAATGCGTCAACTGTTCTATTCTTTGTTTGATATGATCGATATACCGGTCAATAAGGTATAACATATAGGTTTCCTGTTCTTTGGAAGCAACATCCTTTTCCCCTTTAGAAAAGGCAATTCTTCGCAAAGTGTCAAAAAGGAAAGTAGATCTTTCGTGACAGAAAAGTTTGCGTTCCTGAATTAAGCGCTTTAATAAAAGAAAGTTGCCGCTTAATTCTTTCAGAACCGAGTTGGAGAAAAAGCCGGATACCGACTGAATAAGAGAGGATTCGATCTTTCCCAGACTGTCCATTAACGGTTCAATTCCTTCCAGCTCTTTATGATAATAGGCAATTTTATGCTCATTTATTTGTTTTATGGAATGTGCGAGTGTTTTTATCATGGAAATGTCATTAACATCTGCCAGGAGCCTGTAATAAAGGCCACTATAAAAATCCCCTGCCAAAACAGTCAATTGACGACTTTTTTCATCGCCGTCTTGTAGTTGACCCGCTTTCGCATTTGTCACCATATCATGGGTATCAAGGGCAATCTGGACAAGCATGGTCGATAATATGTATTGTTCTTTTTTTTCGTCAGATATATCAATGGATTCCAAGATGGAATAAAGTAGCAATAACTTATCCTCATCAATGGCAGGGTATTCAATATGTTTATTTAAATATGGATGTGTAATCAGATTATGTAGTTTCTCTTTTATTATGGATATATGTATATGACTCACTAAAGACCACCCTTGTTCCCTTTTCTTGACTAGCATCGTCTGTTTCACAAAAGCTTTCAGACAATAAAGTCGAACTAAAATAGACAAAGTTAATTATAGCACATTAGTGAAGCATATTGTTTAAAATGGGCTATCTTTCTTTAGTTTAACCCGCTATTGAATAGATAATAAGAAAAGCAGAGAAATATTTATTCGTCTGCTTTCTTACTCTAGGTTTATAATAGCTTTCAGTCTGTTTCCATTTCTCCATGGGAAGATTGGATGAGCGCTTTGCCTCTTATCTTGATCGCGGAGGTATGCTCTGTGAACTGGGCAATCATCACTTCTCCTCTGTCAAGCTTTTCGGAATGATGGAACCGCGTGTCTGTTCCTCGTGTAAGGCCAATGACACTTACGCCATCTTCCTTCGCTTTGATTACAATAAAGTCGTTCGAGTTTGTTTGACTCATGACAATCCTCCTTCTAGTTTACAGTATTGGTTTATCCTTTAATTAAAGATAAAACTTCCGCTCTTGCTGCAGGATCATTTTCCAATACACCGCGAACTGCAGATGTAATGGTCATTGCACCTGGCTTTTTGACACCGCGCATGGTCATGCACATGTGCTCTGCTTCCACTACAACCATTACTCCATGTGGATCAAGGGATTCTACAATGGATTCTGCTATGGTAGAAGTAATTCTTTCTTGGAGTTGTGGTCTTTTTGCAACCGCCTCCACCGCACGGGCAAGTTTACTGAGTCCAGTAACTTTTCCGCCTTTAGGTATGTATGCCACATGGGCTTTTCCGAAGAAAGGAACTAAGTGATGTTCACACATGGAGAAGAAAGAGATGTCTTTAACAAGTACCAATTCTTCATGCGCTTCCCCGAACACTGTCTTAAAATGCTCTTTAGGATCTTCATTTAGGCCGGCAAACACTTCCGTGTACATCTTTGCCACACGTTTAGGTGTATCTAGTAGTCCTTCGCGATTTGGGTCTTCCCCGATTGCTTCCAAAATCATTCTTACTGCTTCTTCTATTTGAGCCTTATTTACTTCTGTCATTTATTTATCCTCCTACATTACCGCAAAATAGCTGTAATGTGATTCTAGCATATGTTTTTTTAAAAAAGCAAAAATAAAGAGGCGCAAACTATGCGCCTCTTCAAGATGACATTCATTTGACTATGTAGCTGTCAATTATTTCACAGCATCCTTAAGTGCTTTACCAGGTTTGAAAGCTGGTACTTTGCTTGCAGCGATTTCGATCTCTTCCCCAGTTTGTGGGTTACGACCTTTACGCGCAGCACGCTCACGTACTTCAAAGTTACCAAAACCGATTAATTGTACTTTGTCACCGTTTTTAAGTGCGTCAAGAATTGTATCGAAAACAGCATCAACTGCTTTAGTAGCATCTTTCTTGGAAAGTTCACTAGCTTCAGCAACTGCATTGATTAAATCTGTCTTGTTCATGCCATTCACCTCCTCCCAAAGGAGTTATCGCTATTCTAAACCAAAATAGCATTTTAGTCTAGCAAAAGCCTTTAGTACTAACATTTGTTCACAATTTTGATTGATTCTATACATAGTAGAATCGCTTAATCTTGTAACTAGGCTTATATTAACCCATTAAACACTAGATTTCAACAAATTTCTCACAAAAAAGTGCTTCTAGAGGAATATTTCGCCAATTTAGAGAAGATTTTCTGTTTGTAGATTAACATAAGAATCCCTTTATATCAAGCGTTTCTCTGTTTTAATACACAAAATAAGCTTCCCATCTGTGTTATTTCCACAGTTGGGAAGCCTTTAAACCTTTTTCGACAGAAGTCTTATAGAATTATTGCGATTAGGCCGCCGGAGCCTTCGTTGATGATTCGCTCTAGTGTTTCTTTCAGCTTGTATCTGGCGTTTTCAGGCATTAGCGATATCTTTGCATGGATTCCTTCTCTAACAATGGAGCTCAGGGAGCGTCCGAAGATATCGGAATTCCAGATAGATAGTGGGTCATCCTCAAAGTCTTGCATCAAGTAGCGGACAAGTTCCTCGCTCTGTTTTTCGGTACCGATAATCGGTGCGAATTCACTTTCCACATCAACCTTAATCATGTGAATAGATGGCGCCACAGCCTTTAATCTGACCCCAAAGCGAGATCCTTGGCGGATAATCTCTGGTTCTTCAAGACTCATATCTGTAAGAGCAGGAGAGGCAATGCCGTATCCTGTCTGTTTCACCATTTTCAGTGCATCTGAAACTTGATCATACTCCGCTTTTGCATAAGCAAAATCTTGCATTAATTGCAGCAAGTGATCTTTTCCTCGGATCTCCACTCCCACTACTTCTTTGAGAATGTGATCGTACAGATCGTCTGGAGCATATAGATCGATTTCCGCAATCCCCTGCCCCATCTCTATTCCTGCAAGACCGGCCCTGTCAATGAATTCATACTCGCTGAATTGACCCACCACACGGTCCACGTCACGTAGACGCTTAATATCCTTTACCGTGTCTTTTACAGCCTCTTGGTAGCTTTCACGCAACCAGTGGTTATCTTTAAGCACCATAACCCAGCTTGGAAGATTAACATTCACTTCAAGTACCGGGAATTCAAATAGTGCTTCTCTTAACACATTGTAGACATCGGATTCCCTCATGCTTTCGACACTCATCGCAATTACCGGGATATCATATTTTTCACATAGCTCCCGCTTTAACGCCTCTGTTTCCGGATGATGCGGCTGTACGGTGTTGATAACCATGATGAATGGTTTACCAACTTCTTTTAACTCTTCGACAACCCTTTCCTCTGCTTCGATGTAATCTCTGCGAGGAATTTCGCCTATTGAGCCATCTGTTGCAATGACAACACCAATGGTGGAATGCTCTTGAATTACTTTTCTGGTTCCAATCTCCGCTGCCTCATGGAATGGGATTGGCTCTTCATACCACGGAGTATTGATCATCCTCGGACCATTTTCATCCTCATACCCTTTTGCACCAGGCACAGTATAGCCCACACAGTCTACAAGACGGATATTTACATCAAGGCCCTCATCTACTTTAACCTTAACTGCCTGGTTAGGAACAAATTTAGGCTCTGTTGTCATAATCGTTTTACCAGCTGCACTTTGCGGCAGCTCATCTTGAGCACGAGCTTTATCAGACTCGTTTCCTATATTCGGCAGAACCACTAACTCCATGAACCTTTTGATGAACGTTGATTTCCCTGTACGAACAGCTCCTACGACCCCTAAATATATATCGCCGCCCGTACGTTCAGCGATATCTTTGAAAATATCTACTTTTTCCAAGTGATTCCCTCCCGACATTTATCTTGGGATTTTCATTTTCTAGTAAGGATATAATCTATGACACTATATGTGTATGATGTTGTCCTAATTAAATATGACTACTTTAATAGAAAATTCATCCCGTTTCCCTCTTTATTTTTATATATGGTTGATATCATGAATTAGGGGGGCATTATGTTTCATGTTAATAAAACAAAAAACCCTTCTTTAGAATGTATTCTCTAAAAAAGGGTTCATGACAACTATTCTATTCTTTATTTAAAAACACTGGTTCATTGTTCTCATCTACCGTGTAGGCAAGCGAGAAAGCAGGTACAAACACGGAATGTTCCACTATGATGTCACGGATGTCATCCCCTGGTTTATACTTATGTTCATGTTCTTGCAGAAAATCGTACAAGTCAATAGAATAATCTAATTGAGCTTGTCCTGCGTTATTTAAAACAAATGGCAAGTTTTTACCAGAGATTGGACTTTCTGCAAAAGGCTCCGATTCATAGCCGAGTTTTTCCCAATCCAATTTGAACGCCTGATCATTAATTACTTCTTTTATCGGGGCATAACCGTTATTCGAGCGCTTGTACATATCAATTCTAATGTTAATATCGCGAATCTGCTCAGCCACCCGAAGGTCGATCAGCTTCACTTTAGGATCTTCTTCAACATCCACAAGCACATAAAGGTAGACTCCACCACTCTCAAAGGCCGTTCCAGGTGGTTCTTGTATGTATCGTGGAGATAGTTTATTAAAATCAATTGGATACTTTTGATAGATCGGTGTCTCCATATCCCTGTCTTTTATCGGTAACAAGCCACCAGATGCCTCGCGGTATTGATCGACTGAGGACTGTACCGCTTCTAGTTGATCTAAATAAGGGACTTGGTTTTCCTTTAAACGATCTTGGGGGTATAAACAGCCAGTAAGTACGCTGCTTACCATCATAAGTCCTACTAGTAGAAAGAACCTATTTAATTTCATAAATTATTCCTTCCTTCATCATTATTGCTCCGGTACAGGACCACTGAATACAACATAAAAAATTATTAGACCGGCAAATAGAATCAATAAAAAAGCAACCGTATTCAAAATACCTCTGATAATGGCGTTTTTCACCTTGAATCTAGTAAAATAAACCGTTAAAACGGATACAATCATGAATCCCATCGCTACAAACGATATCCACATCTTCATTAATGCAGGTGACATCCTCATCTCTCCTTTTCCGTGAAACATTATAGCATAAGATATACATGAAGTGAAACAACAAAAAAAAGCTGAAGTAAAAGGGGCCCTTTTTACTTCAGCGGTAAAAGAAAGACTAAATAATCCAATCCCACAGCTCAACCAGTGATATCCTCATACACATCTTATGCGGCACTTTACATACATGCATCGCCAAATGCCTATTTATCGCAAAAAAGCTTGTAAAAATTATGGATTTCTTTCCTGAGCACCCTCCTATGGTTTCTTCCTTATAAGTTATGCACATCAAAAGGATGGGTGTTTGTTTATTTTATGCTTCTATTATTTTTAAAAGTGGCATTAAAGTTTACTGAACTCTGTCACCAAGTAGCTGTGCAAGATCATCCAATTCTGTGGTTTTGGAACGGCTCATTAGCTCATCCACCGCATCCTTTGGGTCCACTCCGTCAAATAATACATGATAAAGTGCAGATGTCAGCGGCATTTTCACTTGCAGCTTCTGGGAGAGCTGATAAGCAGCCTTAGTTGTACGTACACCTTCTACTACCATTCCCATGCTATCTAATACCTCTTCAAGCTTCATGCCTTTCCCTAACATGTTTCCAGCTCTCCAGTTTCTACTGTGAACACTTGTACATGTTACGATAAGGTCTCCCATCCCTGTCAATCCCAGGAATGTAAGCGGATTGGCACCAAGACAACTTCCAAGGCGAGCAATTTCAGCCAGCCCTCTAGTAATCAAAGCAGCTTTCGCGTTATCCCCATAGCCAAGTCCATCTGTAATACCGGCAGCCAACGCAATGATGTTCTTAAGAGAACCACCGATTTCGACTCCTACTACATCACTATTTGTATAGACACGGAAATGCTGGTTGATAAATAGGTCTTGTACCTTTTCAGCAGCAGCAACATTTAATGAAGCCGCTGTAACCGTCGTAGGTTGTCTCATGCTTACTTCTTCTGCATGGCTCGGTCCTGAAAGAACGACAACCGCCTCACGGATAGATTCTGGCAATTCATCTTCTATCACTTCCGACACTCTTAAGTGTGTATCAGGTTCAATTCCTTTACTTACGTGAACAAATAAAGCAGGTGCCTTCAAATAACCTTTTAATTGTTGGCACACTTCCCTCATCGCTTTTGTAGGTACTGCCAGCACAATGGCTTCTACAGATTCAACAGCCTCTTCCATAGATGTGAATCCTACAATCTTTTCGGATAGCTTAATATTCTTTAAGTATTTTTCATTCGTATGACTTTGATTGATTTCATCAATTTGAGCTTGTTTATGCCCCCATAGACGTACTTCATGATTATTGTCGGCAAGTACCATTGCAAGGGCAGTGCCCCAGCTTCCCGCTCCCAATACAGCAACCTTTTTCACTGACTCACTCCTCCCTTTTACTTTCGTGGACGTGCGATTAGTTTAATAGGTGTTCCTTCAAAGCCAAACGCATCTCTGATACGGTTTTCCAAGAAACGTTTGTAAGAGAAGTGCAGAAGCTCTGGATCATTGACGAAAATAACAAAGGTAGGCGGTTTTACTGCAACCTGTGTCGCATAATAAATTTTCAATCGTTGCCCTTTATCTGTTGGCGTCGGGTTCATCGCAACTGCATCCATGATAACATCATTCAACACCGTTGTTACCACACGCATAGAGTGATTTTCACTTGCCATGTCAATTTTAGGAATAAGTGTATGAACTCGCTTCTTTGTTTTAGCAGACAAGAACACAATCGGTGCATAATCCAAGAACAAGAAGTGATCTCTGATTTTTTGCTCAAATTCCTTCATTGTCTTTTCATCTTTTTCTACGGCATCCCACTTGTTAACTACTATAACAATGGCTCTTCCCGCTTCATGTGCATATCCTGCGATTTTTTTGTCCTGTTCAATGATTCCTTCTTCTCCATTGATCACAACTAAAACAACGTCAGAGCGTTCAATCGCACGTAGCGCACGTAATACACTGTACTTTTCAGTCGTCTCGTATACTTTTCCTTTTTTCCGCATACCAGCTGTATCGATGATAACGTAATCTTTCCCGTCATAGGAGTAAGGAGTGTCGATTGCATCTCTTGTTGTACCTGCAATGTCACTTACAATAACACGATCTTCGCCAAGCAACGCGTTTACAAGGGAAGATTTCCCGACGTTTGGACGGCCAATTAATGAAAATTTAATGATATCCTCATCATATTCCTCTTCTTCATCTTTCGGGAAGTTCTCGATTACAAAATCAAGTAAATCTCCCAACCCCAAGCCATGTGATCCCGAAATTGGAATCGGCTCACCAAAACCTAGTGCATAGAAGTCATATAATGTATCTCTCATGTCAGGATTGTCCACTTTATTAACAGCAACCACTACTGGCTTTTTAGAACGATAAAGGATTTTTGCTACCTCTTCATCAGCTGATGTTAACCCTTCACGGCCGTTTGTCATGAAAATGATTACATCCGCTTCATCAATCGCAATTTCAGCTTGTTCACGAATTTGCGTCATGAACGGTGCATCACTAATTTCTATTCCACCTGTATCAATAATATTAAAATATTGGTTTAACCATTCTCCAGAGCTGTATATTCTATCTCTAGTAACTCCTGGTACATCTTCTACGATGGAAATTCTCTCTCCAACGATTCTGTTAAATATTGTGGATTTTCCCACGTTTGGTCTTCCAACGATCGCTACGGTTGGTTTTGGCATGGTGACCACCCTCCCATTTTTCTATAAAATTTATGTAATATTTCTTTCATACTAATCATTCGATTTTCTTAGTCTTTACAAAAGAATGTTTTAGAATACTTTGTGGTATCTTCTAATAAAAGAAACCCTCCTGCAAAGGAAGGTCTAACTTGAATAGTTTAACATTATTCCCCGCAATAAGGAAGTCTGACTTTTTGCAAAGTCACAATGTTAGCTTTAATGTTTGACAATAATATATAATTCCTCACCCAACCCATGTGCAATTCCGTCTAGTATCGCCTCAAGATTTGCTGCAACAAACTCCATTTCCTCTTTTGTTTCACAAGTGAAAATAGGAGCTCCTCCTGCTATCTTGGCAGCATTGGTCGTAATTACAGCAAGTATATATTTCTCAACTTCCATCCTGCTTGTTCACCTTTTCCTTCAAGTTTTTCGTAGGCATTCTTATAGCATTTTCCAATGTTGGTACCCGTTCAAGGATTGCCATCCCTATTTCCAAATCCTGTTCTTGCGGTAAAAGGAACACTCCCACACGTCCATCATCTAAGTCCCTTTTTGCCAAGGGGACAAGTGCTGGCGTTCCGGAATCACGGTAAACTCCAAGTGCAGTGGACATGTCATGGAGAATCGCCTGTCTCTGTCCCAGATTTGCTATCGTCGTTCTCGCATTAAAATTTTTCGGTTTTAAAATAAATCCCATCCCATATTGCAAAACTTCTTTTTGGCGCTCAGGTAATCCAATATTCATGATATAGATATTATCGACATACAAGCCTGCACCATCAAAATGAGGCTTCACATATTCAATATCTACAATATCTTTCAACTGCCCGCCAGTCATTAATTTATGGGAAATGAGAGCCGCAGAAATACCAACAACTAACCCTACCCAAATGTTTGCTGCCAAATAGGCAAGCGTGGCCAAAAAAGCAGTAATCATGACAAGATAGTTTCTTCCTTCAAAGGCAATGGCAATTCCCTCGATATATGTACTTCCTCTTGGTACCAATTCAAATGCATCCAATTCAGTTAGCGTGTTCCTTTCCATATTTCTTACATCACGAAATTGGGACGCTGCCAGAGCTAGAAAGGTAATAGCCGCAAACTCCTCTTCCATGATGGCTGGAACAGCAATAGTACCTAAACCTGAAGCAATGAAAGCGAGCGATAAGTGTATGATTTTCCCATGCAAATAGGTAGGATATTGACGATAATCCGTAACAAGCATATAAAGCCTTGTCGCTAAACCTATTAAAACCCCAAAAATAATGGGCAATGTATACTCATTCATCCTTGTCTCTCCCTTACGCGCTTTTGTATTAAAGAATCTAGTTGTATCGTCAACGTTTCAAACATCATCCATGTCGCCATCCCCGCTGAAGATAGAGCAAGAACCGCCAAAAACTCGAATGATCCAGTATCCGAATAGGAAAAGATTCGATCCGTTACTATACTTCGCAAAATCTCGCCCAGTAAGACCCCTGCAAGCATATACACAAACCTTTCCCTTTTTGTTTTAAAAAGGAGCAATGATAAATATAAGATAATGACGGAAAGCATCCACGTCCTATCTAGAAAAATCCAGACCGGATCATATATTTCAAATATGATAAAACATACATACGCCAACGCAACGGTACAGATGGAAAAATAATGTAAAATATATTTTTGCTTTAATGAAATCACTAATAAAATAAGAGCAGTAACTGCCAATACAAGAAATGAGGCGGTCATGGTGAAGCCGAACATTTGTACAGTGGTGGTTGATCCTGCTATTACTACTAACAAAAGAATAGACAAAAATGTTCTGATTGTAGATTTAGGGAAGAAAAACGTAACGATGATCCAACCCATCCAACTTAAAAAATAAAAATATTGACCTGTTGTTTCCATTTTTCTCCCTCCTCTCACCAAATCATTATGCCTAAAAAGAGAGAATACTAATCATGAAACACAGTATGTTTTTACCGATTACGCAAATAATATGAAACAGATTCTGAGAAAAGAGGTGATCATATGGGAAAAGATAGACAAGAACGAAAACTGAAAGCCCAAAAGAGAACGGAATCAGACCGCGATCAATCTCTGAAGTATCCTGGAGCAACAAGTATGGAAGGCCCTGAGGGTGCAAGAGAGCGAAATAAATAACAAAAAACCGGGTAAAACCGCCCGGTTCTTTTTAGGTGATTGGTTAGAATCCGCTGTTCCTTTCCGCAAATGGCTTCGCTTTCCTAGGGGCGCTGCTGGAGCCTCCTCGGCTTCGCCTGTGGGGTCTCCACCTAGCGCTATCTCCCTCAGGAGTCTTCGCCATTTGCTCCAATCCACAGCTAGGAACTACATGAAACGAACCGTTACCGCTTTTTCAGTCAATATGGTGATATCGGTTAATGAGATAACCTTGTTGATTGGAGTGGAAGTCGCGCAGACGCCCGCGGGAGGAAGGGACAGGTGAGACCCCGTAACGGAGTGAGGAAGCTCACGGACCGCCCGCAGGCAAGCGAAGCGCCTGAAACGGAAATCAACTGGATTTTTAACTTTCCCTCATTTAAAAAACGCCTTCTTTCTATTATTGAGAAAGAAGGCGTTGGTTTGTGGATTTTTAATTTTGTAATGTTCTGTTGCTGTAAGTTGAGCAATCTACTCCACGTTGGGTCAACCAATGATAGGTTTCACCAGTAATCATGATGGGAGCTTGTTGCAATTCTTCTATAGTAGAGGCCCCAAGTGCAGTCATCATCCACCTTAATTCGTCATGTGTTTGATGAATTAATTGAATTAAACCATCTTGCCCTTCTTCCATAAATACTTTTAGAAAGTAACCTGCCAAGCCAACAGCTGAAGCACCTAGAGCGATAGCTTTGGCAATATCCATTGGCTTTTGTATTCCACCAGATCCTATAATCGAGGTGCCAGGTACAGCATGTTTCACTTCCGCAATAGAAGCTGCAGTAGGAATTCCCCAATCATTAAAGAACTCCAACCTTTGTGTACGGCGCTCATTTTCTATTTTAGAGAAGTTAGTCCCGCCGTAGCCACTAACATCAATAACAGAAACTCCTACATCTACTAATTTCTTAGCCGTCTCGCGACTAATACCAAAGCCTGTTTCTTTTACGATCACCGGCACGTTCAAGGATTTCACGATTCGCTCAATTCTTCCAAGGGCACCGGAAAAATCACGATCACCTTCAGGCATGACTAGTTCCTGTATAACATTTAGGTGAATTTGAAGGGCATTCGCTTCCAGCATGTCCACTGCCTGTTTAGCTTGTTCAACAGTTGCCTCACTTCCGAGATTCGCAAAAATCAAACCGTTAGGGTTCGCTTTTCTAACTATCTCGTAGGTAGCTGCCTCATCTTGATCCTTGATGGCAGACATTTGAGAGCCTACTGCCAAGCCAACATTGCAAATCTTCGCCACTTCAGCCAGTGCTTTGTTAATTTCCCACGTTTTTTTGCCGCCCCCACCTGTCATTGCGTTGATAAAAATAGGCGAACTTAGTGTAAGTTCGCCTATTTTTGTATTCAATTGAATGTCAGTGGTGGAGAGGTTAGGCAAGCTTTGATGAACAAACATTACATCGTCAAATCCAGTTTGCCTTACTTGTCCTGTAGTTAATGCATGTTGTATATGGTCCATTTTCCTTTGAGCTCTACTCACCTGTTATCACCTTGACATCATTATTTGTATATCGTTTATTATTTCTTAAGCTTGCTTAGTTTATCCCCTATCATTTCGCCCAATTGGAAACCGCCAGTGTCCTCTGATTGGTTATACTGACTGTAATCCTCTTCTTGTTCAGGCTCTTCCAACTCACGGATGCTTAAGGAGATTCTTTGATCCGCTTCGTTTACATCCAACACTTTTACTTGTACTTTATCGCCTTCTGTTAAGACTTCATGCGGCGTACCGATATGCTTGTTGGAGATTTGAGAGATATGAACCAAGCCTTCTACACCAGGAAGTACTTCAACAAAAGCTCCGAAGGAAACCAGGCGTTTTACAACACCTTCTGTTACACTGCCTGCAGATAGCTTTTCTGATACTTGGGACCATGGTCCAGGTAATGTTTCTTTAATAGATAAAGAAATTCTTTCATTGTCGCGATCTACAGAAAGGACTTTAACATTAACCTTTTGGCCTTCAGTCACAACATCTGAAGGTTTTCCAACATGTTCATATGACAGTTGAGAAATATGAACTAATCCATCTACTCCACCGATATCAACAAATGCCCCAAAGTCGGTAATTCGTTGTACGGTCCCTTCAAGCACTTGACCTGTTTCGATGGTATCTAATAATTGATGTTTTTTATTTTGCATCTCTTCCTCTACTACAGCACGATGAGAAAGGATCACACGATTCTTCTCTTTTTCAAGTTCTACCACTTTAAACGTTAATGTTTTCCCTTTATAATCGGAAAAGTCATCAACAAAGTAATTTTCAACTAGGGATGCAGGAACAAATCCTCTTACGCCAAGGTCAACTACAAGTCCACCTTTGACAACATCTTTGATTTCAGCTTCGAACACTTCTTTGGATTCGAATTTCTTTTGCAGATCTTCCCATGCCAAGTCAGCATCCACCGCTTTTTTAGATAGTACTAGTAATTCTTCTTCAACCTTTGTAACTTTAAGTTGAAGTTCCTGGCCTTCTGAAACGACATCTGTCGCTTTTTCAACATGAAGGCTGGATAGTTCACTTATTGGGATGATACCATCTAGCTTGCTGCCCTCAATTGATACAAGGACCTGTTTTTCTTCTACTTTTGTAACTGTTCCAGTCACTGTGTTGCCAACCTCTAAATTATTAACTTCTACTTGATTCATGTCTTCCACCATCATTATTACCTCCTCCATACAAACCAGCTAATCCATTATTTATGTAAGTAACGGTAGACGTTACGTAAGCATGCCGGCATTTGCCTATGCATGCGAACTTAACAAAAGTTGCATTTGTTTCGTGTAATAATTCATAAATTAACGGATGTTAACTTACTTGATTGATCGGACAGATCAATTAGAACTGCCAGGTGATAAATTAGCAGAAATAGCCTTAACAAATTCCTACATAATTTAGCTTCCTTCTACTAACTTCTAATAAATAGGACATTTTGTCAAGTCAAAACTCTTAAACTATCTGTTTTTTTCGATAAGTTCTTTTATGGAATCCATTACCACTAAAGTTGCTTCTTCTGCCGAGATTTTCTCCAGACGGTGTTGGGTAAAATCGATAGGCTTTCCATACACCACTTTCAGGGGTTGAAACTTCTTGTAAGGTCCGATGACCGCACACGGTACTATTGTTGCTTCGGAACGGAGTGCAAAAAATCCTGCACCTGCCAAACCCTTGCCCAACTCACCTGTTTTACTTCTCGTACCCTCAGGAAAAAGTCCTAAAACATGCCCCTCTTTCAGCACTTTCAAAGCTTTTCTCAATGCTTCCCTATCACTCATTCCTCTTTTTACTGGAAAAGCATGCAGCTTTGGAAGAATAGTTTTCAAAATAGGTACATGGAAGATCTCTTCTTTTGCCATAAAGTGAACGGTTCTAGGTGAAGTAATTCCGACTACTGGAGGGTCCAAATTATCTATATGATTGGAACAAATTAATACGGAACCTTCTTTAGGTATATTTTCACTGCCCACCACCTTAATGCGGTACAGTGGCTTAAGCACAACAGAAACGATGAACTTGGCAAATGAGTAAAATGTCATGGTTATCTAGTCTCCTCATTCTGATGAACCAAATCCATGATTTTTTCCACAACTTGTTCAATGTTCAAGGAAGTGGTATCAATTTCTTTAGCATCCTCTGCCTTTTGTAATGGGGCAATTTCGCGCTCGGAATCAAGTTTATCTCTTCTAGCAATTTCTTCTTTCAGTTTTTCAAGGTCTGAGTCAAAGCCCTTAGAAAGATTTTCAGCATGTCTTCTATGTGCTCTTTCGTCTACAGAAGCCAAAAGGAATACTTTTATTTCAGCATCAGGAAGTACATGGGTTCCGATGTCTCTTCCGTCCATCACCACTCCGCCTCTTTTTGCTAGTACTCTTTGTCTTGCAACCATTTCTTCACGTACATGTTTATGCTTGGCAACAATGGATACATTATTTGTCACCTCATGTGTACGGATTTGCTCTGTTACATCTTCATCATTTATGTAGACATGTTGCGTCTGGTTGTTTGCAATTCGAAGGTCGATATCCATCTTTTCTACTAGTTGTTGTAAAGATACCTCGTCTTCTAGGTTAACATCCTCTCTAATTGCCTGGAATGTCACCGCTCTGTACATGGCGCCTGTATCAATGTATAGATACCCTAGTTTGTCTGCTACAATTTTTGCTACCGTACTTTTACCTGCCGCTGCAGGGCCATCAATTGCTATAGATAATTGTTGTTTCATAGTTCCTCCTGAATGTACCTTTTATCATTTTTTTACATGAAAAAAGCAGGTCACCCTGCATATTTTCTTAGACTTATTTCATGTATATTTTATCATACTCATCTACTATGGTCGAATGTTTCTATATGTTCTATTATCTTCATGCCGCCTACTCCCTCATACTGAATGACCTTGCTTAAAAAAGGGGCCGAGTCAGTATATAACAAGAGTCCTTGTGCACAAATTAAACAGATTAATTGAATGACGATCAGTTTGATGATAATCCTTTCCACTCTTTTCATATTATACTCCTTCTATTCCATCATTCTCTATACTACTTACAGTATGGATGGAATTGGAAGTGTTTATGCTAAAGAATGCGTTTTTCTTAACAAGAGTTGCTGTTCAAAGCAATACTTCATAATGATTTGTCTTTGTATTTCATTAATGGGATCAAATTGCAATGATGCTTTCCACCTATTCTTTGCCTTATCCTCCACTAATCTAATTATCTTACTTTTGAGTTTTAAATAGTGCGTTTCTCCATTATTTAAATGGATAACAAAGGTGGTGAAAATGTGACCTTTTTCAGGTAGACTGGCGTTTTCAGGCAAAATAATTGCTGTACCCCCTGCACTAATATCGTGTGTGACGGTAATGAAAGGAGTAAAATGACAGGATAGAGGATGAACCGATACATCAATATTACTTTCGACCCTCACATACTGCCTCCTTTGAACTTTCAACACCTGGTGGTAGCCAGGAAAGGACAGTTGTACCATTGGAATTGCCTGTTTCATTCTTCCGAGTACTTCACTTTCAAATGTATATGCCACACCTTCCTCTGTCACATATGTGATGAGTAGTTGCGTACCGTTCAATATGTATGTCGTTCTCCCGTTCTCAATATGTGATGGATAGTCCACATAAAATTCTTTCTCTTTTACTTCCTGTACTTTACATCTATATTTCTCAACTTGATCATCGTTTCTCACTTGCAGCGTTAATACGACCCCTGGCTTTAACAAAAAACTGCCTCCCTTGAATACCCGTTCTCTCTATATACTTATTAAACCATTTTACGAAAAAAAGGAAAAGCCAAATTTGACTTTTCCTCCATATAATTACAAATCATATAGCAGTTCCGGATTTTTTAATTTTTCCACCTTTTCTTCACGTCCATCATTGGCATTGATGAAAATCTGATAGGTGTCATTATCAATTGTCCCCAGAAACTCATAACACAGTACCTCTTCGCCGAGATCGTTGTTAATGATGGCAAGGGAATCTTCCATGATCATTACCTTTTCGTTGATTCTCTGAGTTGCTTCATCAAGCGAAATCCCAGGTTCAGGTATTTCTCTGAGATGGTGGGACATTAAGTAATCTTTAGCAGAAAATCCTACAATTTCACCTGTTTCAAGGCTTACTTTCATTTTGATGGAATCTGGATATATCCTCACTCCATCCACATTTGACACAAATGTAAAGATACCAAGTTTGTTGTATTCTACACTCTCGTATAAATCCAATGTGTCAAATTTATTCTGTTTCAAAAAGTTTCTAGCTTTCTCAGTTGCTTCGTTTAAGCTGATGTTCTTCTTTTTTGCTTCTTTATTTTGGACCAGGTAAATAGGTATACCACCCTTTTTGGCAATATCCATGTAAGTGTCCTGCTGATTTTTATCGACAATTTTTAAACTGTAGAAGCCAAACTTCGAACCTTCCCCATTTTCAGTAATGGTGATCTTTTCATTTCCTTCAAGTTCTAAGTATTTATCGGCAATTTTTTTTGCCTCTTCTTCCGTGATTGTTTTTCCTGAAAGCTGGCTGAAATTCTTATCCTCCTGATTCATGGAGGTAAATGTCGGCCCGAAGTCTGCTTCATCATATCCTTCTACGTTTTTCTCGACCGTTTTAAAACCATCAATGATTGTATTATCCTGCGGCTGGTCTTTTGCAGAAAGCGCCAGTTCTACATCCATCCAGCGCAAATTGTTGCTCATAACCATGCTCTGAACTCTTCGCAGCTCTTGTTTAATTTCATCCGACTTTTGATAAAGTGCTTGAAGTGTACTATATTCTTCATCTGTTAAAGGATTTTTGTCCAAGTCCCTGACTGCGACTTGATACGTATAGTCCCCCGTATTCGTCAAGAACTCTTCCGTTTTGTTAAATGGCAAGAGTGTCAATGGTAACTGACCTACGTCATTCTGAGCTTCTGATGTGATTCTCCACACCTCGGCAAAGGATGGGGAAAGTTGCTCTCTTGAACTCATTGCCAAGGTCGTTCCTATTTTGTCATGCAACAGATCTACATGATAGACAAGGTCATGAAAAGCACGCTGATAATTGTTTTCCGCATTAATGAGGACTGCGTTTTTATCTTGATGCTCTTGATAACCCCAATAGCCTGTTCCTGCTACTGCAATTGCTAAAACAGCGATGATAACAAGTCTCAACATAATTCTTCACCCTCTTCTTTAGTCACAGAAAATGTGCTTTCCAATTCGCTTAATTTGCGGACGTCCCCAAATCCAACCACTTGTTGCCGTATCAGGATTAAAATAATACGTTGCTCCCTCGGATGGGTCCATTCCGTTGATCGCATCGACGACCGCTCTTTTCGCCGTTTCATTTGGAGTTAGCCAAATTTGACCGTCAGCAACAGCTGTAAACGCAAGCGGTTCAAAGATTACCCCTGATACTGTATTTGGAAAAGTCGGTGAATTGATACGGTTTAGGATTACTGCAGCTACCGCAATTTGACCCTCATACGGTTCCCCGCGCGCTTCCCCGTAAACGGCATTTGCCATCAATTGAATATCATTTTCCGAAAATCCACCAGGCATATTGGTTGCACTCTGTGCTTCTCCTTCATCTTCTGCCGGTTGATCTTCAGGAGCTGCCTGTTCTTCAGGAGCTGGTTCTGGTTGTTGTTGTTCCGGCGCTGGTTGCTGCTCTGGCGCTGGCTGCTGTTCCGGTGCTGGTTGCTCCGGAGCTGGCTGCTCTTGTTGTTGTCCTGGAGCAGGTTGTTGTTGATTAGGTGCAGGTTTCGCTTGATCCTTTTGCGGAGCAGGGGTTTGCTTTTGATATTGAGTTTTTTGCTTTGCCCACTGATTTGTTGCTCCTTGCTTAGCCTTATCAACCGTTGCTTGGGATGGTTCTACTTGATACTTTAGTTCCATACCGCCGTAATGCGTGAATTTTTTACCGGAATTAATCTGTTGATGTACCCAATCTTTATAGAATTTTGTAGACTTATGAAGCATTTCTTTCGTTTTAGGCCCAACCAGTCCATCCACTTGATCTAGACCAAATTCCTGCTGAAAGTTTTTTACAGCCCAATATGTGGTCCATCCATATACCCCATCAATCCTTGCATGGTAATAACCGTTATATTGGAGGCGTGCTTGCAATTCGACAACATCATTACCTGTCGCGCCTTTTTGAATGATTTGTTCAGAAAAGGCACTGGCTGAGTTTTGATTTATCGAAAATAACATACATGTGCTAAAAAGAAACATACATGAAATTATTAGTAACCGTTTCACCTTACATTTCCTCCTTTGTCTTCTTTAAACAATTGTTACAATGTATTTTCTGTAGATATTGGTATTTTATACAGATTCATTTGGAGAAAAGAGGTATTCCATAATATGGATGAACCCTCCATAAAAAATAGCCCGACACATACGTTAGTGTATTAAACGTTTGTGCGGGCTATATTTCTACGGTATTTGCGAGCTTTACTTTTCTTAGGCCAAGCCACCATAAAAAAATCATAAATGGAACCATATATAATCCCCAATATTTCTGAGAGAGGATAATCATGTCATACATTCCGTGCAAGAAGATCGGAGTCAATAAAGACAACGTAAGGCATATCCGTTTATGCTTGCTATTGGTGTTAAATTTCCCTTTCCCAAGATAATAGCCCATAATCACACCGAATAAAGCATGACTGGAAACAGGGAGAATGGCTCTGCCCAAGGCGAGTTCCACTCCATTTGCAATCAAGAAGAGAATATTCTCAGCTGTAGCGAAGCCTAAAGATACGGCTACACCATATACAATTCCGTCATAATGTTCATCAAAATGGAGATTTTGATAGACAAGATAAATGAGGATAAACCACTTGAAGAATTCTTCAAGAAGACCTGACATAAGGAAAGCTTTTACTAAGTGTGAGGTGACCCCAAGCTCGAGTTCAATTACGTACTGCATGAACATGAGCGGAAACACAAGCAGTGCACCAAATATAAATATTTTAAATACATAGGTGATTGGTTCTTTTTCAAAAGTATCCTTTAAATAAAAATAAGACAACAATGCTAAGCCTGGAGCAATCCCGGCGGATACAACTGCCAGCATAAAAAAGCCTCGTTTCAATCTGTTTTTTTTTATCGTATCATGTTATCGTAATTAATGAAATAAGATGTCTAAACTTTTGGAAATTGTTTGTAAAATAAAGCAAAGGTTCACAAATTAGCCTAAATTAATGAGGTGCTTGCGATAATGAAAAAGAAAATCATGATTATTCACACAGGTGGGACCATCTCGATGTCAGAAGACGAACAAACCGGCGCAGTAACGCCCGGTGAACGAAATCCTTTAACGACAATTCCGTTAGTCGTCGACTCTAACATTCATATAGAAAGTCATGAACTATTCAATCTTCCTTCCCCACATATTACATCACAACATATGCTTTTGCTTTCCAAATTTATTGATCAACAGGCCATGGAACACGGTATCGAGGGTTTTGTAGTTACCCACGGAACGGATACTTTAGAGGAAACCGCCTTTTTTCTGGATTTAACGGTCCAGACTCGGGTACCAATCGTGCTGACCGGAGCAATGCGTTCAAGCAACGAAATTGGTTCTGACGGCCCTTATAATCTTCTTTCTTCCGTAAAGGTTGCAGCAAGCGAAGAAGCCAAGAATAAAGGCGTGCTAGTTGTGCTGAATGATGAAGTACATACCGCCAAGAATGTAACAAAGACACACACATCTAATATCGCAACATTTCAGAGCCCTCAATACGGTCCAATTGGGATTGTGACAAAACGAGGAGCATTTTTTCACCACTCGCCCGTTTCCGAAGACAAATACCAGGTAGATTCCGTCACAAAGAATGTCATGCTTTTAAAAGCATATGCCGGTATGGATTCAAGTATTTTTCATGCTTTAAAAGACATGCAAGTTGATGGTGTCATATTAGAAGCTCTCGGACAAGGTAATATTCCTCCAACAGCTGTGGAAGGAATTAAGTCTTTAAGAGAAGCAAACATCCCCGTTGTGATGGTATCACGTTGCTTTAACGGAATAGTCCAAGACATCTATGGCTATGAAGGAGGCGGGCGCAGGTTAAAAGAGCTTGGCGTAATATTCTCGAATGGACTTAACGGACAAAAAGCCCGAATTAAACTGATGGTTGCACTAGAAAGTACGATTGACCCTGATAAACTGCAGGAATTATTTTTAAGATAAAATGGAATGCCAGTTTCCACAATTGGAAACTGGCACTTTTATTTCTATGCACGTGCCTTAATACATTCGGCGATCATGCCGCCGTGAAAGCGACCGTTTTCAATAAAGATTTCGTTAGCATTATTGCCTGCTGCAATAACACCTGCAATGAAAATCCCTGAAACGTTTGTTTCCATCGTTTCTTCGTTAAATGTTGGACGTCCTGTCTCATCATCTATCCCGACACCCATCTTAGTTAAAAAGGAATGGTCTGGATGGTAACCAATCATGGCAAACACGTGATCATTATAGATCGTTTGCTCTTCGCCATCTTTATTAACGAATGAAATCTCTTTCTCCGTAATGCTAGTCACATTAGATTCAAACTCCATGCGGATGGTGCCGTTACGTACCAACGCATCAAATTCGGGAAGGATCCAAGGCTTCACACTTGGTGAATATGTCTCTCCTCGGTAGATGACGGTTACATGTGCATCTGCTTTTACTAATTCCAAAGCTGCATCGACACTGGAGTTTTTACCTCCAAGTACAGCAACATGCTTATCAAAATAAGGATGCCCTTCCTTGAAATAATGCGATACTTTATCCAAGTCAGCACCAGGCACATCCAGTTTATTGTGATTATCATAATAGCCCGTTGCAATGATGACATACTTTGTGGAGTAGGAATGTTTGGAGGTATGTACGATAAATGAATCGTCCTGAACTTTTTCCACATGCTCTACTAATTCAAACGCGTTCACTTCAATTTTCTTTCTCTTCACTACTTCCCGATAGTAAGTCAGGGCTTGGATTCTAACAGGTTTTCTATTTTCTGTAATAAAAGGCACTTCGCCTATCTCCAGCTTCTCGCTTGAGCTGAAGAATGTTTGGTGCGTTGGGTAATTGTAGATGGCATTTACAATGTTTCCTTTTTCTATGACAAGCGGGGATAGCCCTGCATCTTTTAGTGCAATGGCTGCTGCCAAGCCGCATGGACCACCGCCGACAATGATGGCATCTCTGTTTATCACCGTTGTTCAACTCCGTATTCAGTATTTGAGTATTATGAAAATCTAAGGGTTTTCTCCAAAATGAAAATCCCCCATCACTATATGATAGGGGATTGTGAAAGCTTAAGCAAATATTAAATCCAGCCTCTAAAGCGGGAAGCTTCCGCCATTTTACGTGCACCGACCATGTAAGCGGATAAACGCATGTCAACACGACGGCTTTGTGATGTTTCGTACACATTGTTGAACGATTTCACCATTACTTTTTCAAGCTTTTCTTCTACTTCTTCTTCTGTCCAGTAATAACCCTGGTTGTTTTGTACCCATTCAAAGTAAGATACCGTCACTCCACCTGCACTTGCTAGCACATCCGGAACCAGAAGGATGCCACGGTCTGTTAGGATTTGTGTACCTTCAATAGTTGTAGGTCCATTCGCTGCTTCTACAACAATTTTAGCACGAATATTGTGTGCGTTCTCTTCTGTGATTTGGTTTTCGATAGCTGCCGGAACCAAAATATCACATTCAAGCTCAAGCAATTCTTTGTTGGTAATAGTGTTGTTGAAAAGTTTTGTCACCGTTCCGAAACTGTCACGACGATCCAACAAATAGTCGATGTCCAATCCGTTTGGATCATATAGTCCACCGTAAGCATCAGAAATACCTACAACTTTTGCGCCTGCATCATGCATGAACTTGGAAAGGTAACTACCCGCATTACCGAAACCTTGTACAACCACGCGAGCACCTTCAATGTTAATACCTTTTTTCTTCGCTGCTTCACGAATGCAGATGGTAACCCCTTTGGCAGTAGCTGATTCACGGCCATGGGAACCACCTAGTACTAGAGGTTTTCCAGTAATAAATCCTGGAGAGTTGAATTCATCTATTCTGCTATATTCATCCATCATCCAAGCCATAATTTGGGAGTTGGTGAAGACGTCTGGAGCAGGGATATCTTTTGTTGGTCCTACAATTTGACTGATTGCGCGAACATAGCCACGGCTTAGTCTTTCTAGTTCTCTAAAAGACATTTCACGAGGATCGCAGACAATCCCGCCTTTACCTCCACCGTATGGAAGATCCACTATTCCACATTTTAAGCTCATCCAAATGGATAGTGCTTTTACTTCTTTTTCAGAGACATTTGGATGGAAACGAATTCCACCTTTAGTTGGTCCAACTGCATCATTATGTTGTGCGCGATATCCAGTAAAGATCTTCACAGATCCGTCATCCATGCGGACAGGGATCTTCACCGTAAGCATGCGCATAGGTTCTTTTAGTAATTCATAGACTTCTTCGGGATAGCCTAGCCTTTCTAATGCTTTATGTATAACAACTTGTGTCGATTTTAATACATCTAACTTGTCTTCGTTAGAACTTTTTTTATCATTGCTTTTCTCGGCTACCATAAGTAAACCTCCTAGATTGTCTCACATAATAAGATTGAAATAGTCCATCTTCATGACATAGTATACACCTTACTTCAACTTATGCAAAGATAGAAAATAAACTTTTATTAAAAAAATGTAACCGATTTCAAAACGTAAGAAATATCAGAAAATACTTACAGCCTACACTACAAAATGATTTATGTAGAATAGGCTGCTTTCTAATTAAAATACGAATTTATTTGCTTCATAGCTGAATGGTTCATAATCAATTTCCCATATTCTTCTATTCGGTGTATCGTCATGGTCGATGGTGTGCCGTATTCAGACAATAGTGCAATTAAGGTGTCGATATCCATGTCTGCATCCACATCTTCTTCCATCAGGAGAAGATAGAACATTTGATCATGCGAATAGATAATACCGCCATTTATATTGAGGCATTGAAGCCTTTTGGCTAAATCGATTAAGTGGTCAAAAGATTGAAACACATAAAACAGTTCTTGGCATTCATCTACTGTCACTTGCATTTCTATATAATCATCATTGAACTCTTCTTCTATTTCCTCATGTTCTGTTGATGTTACAATTACCACCATACCCTGAGCTTGAAGAGCATATACTTCTACATTCAATGATCCGCTCACTTCAAAACCCAGCTCCGCACTAGCTTCATCAATCATGTCACGAAACAGCTGATGAACCTTTTGCGAATCTTTCCATAAATCCTCTTTTGTTAACCCGCGATCTTCCAAGTCATCAAAAGTGAGGAATATCTTTATCTTGTTGTAGTTTAAACGTTCCAGCCGCATGAAAGACTCCTCCCAACCTTTAACACCATAGAACTTCTTACATTTTATGATAAAAGGTGTAAGTTGGTTCGTGAGTAATTCTTATTATTGAGCATGAAATCAGTTCATTCTGACCCTTAGCCAATCTTCCCATTCTTTCATGGAGTTTCCGATCATATGATCAGCATATTGCCTTTTTTTATTTTCTGGCATTTTATCCACTGCGGTACCACCCAAACCAATGATGAGGGCCGGATATTGTTCTTTAAGCGCTGTCACCATTTCCAATGTTTTGGGCAGGTTGATGGACAGTGTACATGACAGGAATAAAAATTTAGGCTGGACTTCTTTTAAAACAATATGAATATCTTCATCGGCAATACTAGTACCTAAGTATATGGTTTCAAAACCTTTTCTACGCACAAACAGTGTATATATCAATAACCCCAGTTCATGCCATTCACCCGGGCCGCATACTGACACGGTTTTAGGTAGGAATCCATTCACTGGTAACCCATGAAGAATCATTCCAATTCGAGAACGCAAAAATGCAGACGCAAAGTGTTCATGTGCGCTTGATATTTCATCATTTTCCCACATGTCGCCAACCTTCACCAATAGCGTACCCAAAATATCTATCAACACTTTTTCTACAGAATATAAGCTGAAAATTTTATCCATTAATTCATGAGCTTGACCTTCATTGAACTCCAATAGAGCTTCTAGCAATTGGTTTAGCAAATCAGTAGATAAATCCTCTTGATCCGTATGTTGTGGGGAATCTGATTCCAAAAGAGCCTGAGTGTTTTTTTCAAAGAGTGAAACAGCTTGACTGATGGTAAAGCCTTTATTTACCCTCTGTATCAGCCACTTCAGTATTTTGATATGCTCTTCCGTGTATAAGCGGTGCCCGGACTCATTCCTTACGGGAGCGATGATCTGATATCTTCTTTCCCAGGCCCTTAATGTACCCGGTTGGATACCCAGCATTTTGGATGCTGCCTTAATATTGTATTTACCTTCATTATTTGCCATACAGATCCCTTTCTCTCTTTTCAAAATCATTACTTGCATTATATAGCACGAATGTTACTGTGTAAACTTTGTATAGGTTTTGAACAGGTTACATCTTTTCTGCAAGACCTAAGAAAGTTATGCCAACAAAGTAAAAAGCGGCACCTGAAAATCAGGCCTCCGCTCGTGTAGTAACGGTCAATATATGTGTTTCAGACGGGGCACCAAGCCTAAGCGGTACTAAGGACGTCCCAAAGCCATTACTGATTAACTGTGTTGTATGAGGCAAATGAGTCAGCCTTCCTTTTTCATGAGGGCCGAAACCAAAAATCCTAATTTGCCCGCCGTGGGTATGCCCGCTTAATACCAGACTGATTTTTTCAGCAGCTGTAAACTTGTCAACAATTTCGGGTTCATGACTGATTAAGATTTTAAAACTTTCGCTCTTCGTTTCTTCTAGAGCGGTCTTAAGTTCGTCCCGTTCATGGACCAAGTCGTCCACCCCAACTAATTCCAGCCGATCTCCATGTTCGCTTTCAAATAAGTAGCTAGTGTTATCTAGTATTTTTACACCATGTTGAAGAAGAAGGGAATCTAATTCGTGATAATCGACCTCATAGTCATTATTTCCCCATACGAAAAAAACAATGCCCAGCTTCTTTAGTTGTTCAATATTTTCAGATACTTGTGTTAGAGGCACTTTCTTTTCCATCAAGTCTCCACCTATAATCACCAAATCTATGTTGTTTATTTTGCTTATGAACTCAGGGCTGATTTTCCGTTTATGAATATCTGAAATAAAGAAGATTCTTATTTCACCAAAGCTTTGCGGAAAATCTGGAAATGCAAGAGTTTGCTCGATAATATTTTCTTGCATTGCTTGCTTATACATATAGAAAAGAAGTGATACTCCAAGAAGAGCTACCACTCCAAGTATGATCCATATCATCTCGAACTTCCCCTTTTGTGCATAGTTGTAATCCAACTATATCATACAAGCCAAACTTTGTATCAAACTCACTTTGTCTCATGATATAAATTGATATCAAACTCTTTTTTCATAAGATCAAACACTTGGTGTCTTTGCTTCCAGTCTACAGGCTTTGACCAATAGTCATCACTGCGTTTTACCATTTCTTTTCTAAGGTCATGGTACTCTTTTTCCGCCTTATCTTTTTTATACAGCAGGTACTTAATCATCCCAATCTGATAGGCAATAAACATGACAATCCAAAAATGAATGGAGCGATCAAAGAAATAGGAAATGCTTGCTGAATAAGAAGAAGATTGCTTGAAAATAAAGAAGTAAATGTAGATTAAAAATAACCCTAAAGTAATGCAGCAGGATATTCTCCATCTCCATTCCCTTTTTTTGAATGTATCTTGTTTTCGTTTTTTGTCCACTAAGAGTTGTAGTGTTTGTTTTGTTGCTTCGTCTGTATGATGATTGAGCGTTTTGATTACATGTTCCACTGTCATCCCCTCTTTCCAACCTGTCCTACTAGAAAACTATGCAGAACAAGCCCACTCTATGATTTACTAATGGAAAGACTGAGAATAAAAGAAAAAACACAGAGAGATTCTGTGCTTTCAGGTTGTTACATAAATTTTATCTATTAACTGGTATGAGAAGCTTTTGGCCGACGTTTACTTGGCCGTTTACAAGGTTATTGTGGTCGCTGATGATTCTTTCTCCATCTCTGCTGCTGAAGTATTTCATCGAAATGCGGTAAAGAGTTTCACTTTCTTGGACGATATGCTCTATATATGTCACATTGGATGATTCCTCTTCCACTTCCTCTTCGGTTACATCCACTTCTTCGGTTTCAGGTTGTGATGCAGGAGCGGAGTCACTTTGCTCAGTAGTACTTTTACTCTCTTCCTTCTCTGCAGTTTTCCCTGGACCATCTGCTGTTTCATTTCCTTGGTCTGTAACCTCTTCCGCTTCATTGTCTCGGGTAGACATCTGTTCAGCAGCAACAGGCGTTTCCTCGTCATTCTTATCAGCTTTGTCTACAGTACTTGCAGAAACATTCTTAGGAATGGATATTTGTTCCACGTTTTTAACTGCCGGCGTAAACATTTTGTCCAAGAAGTTGGTCTCCTGATTATTAAAATGTATAGCCATAATACTGATAGGAATTAGCAAAAATAATACACCTATCAGCCTGACGAACGGAAAGTTTACTTTCCATTTTGTTTTTTTGCTTCGTTTTTGTGCGTGAAGCTCACTTCTGGATGGTAGTTTATTCGATTCTTTTTCAACTTCTTCCCGTAACCCGTCTGCTTGATCTAACCCTTTATTGTTCTCCATCGCTCACCACTCCCGTCTTCCACTTGTTTTTAGTTTTCAAATAGTCTGCTCTAATCTTGCAAGCAAGCAACATATCAATCAGGAAATGGGCCCAAATGGTAACCCATAAACTGCTTGTGACTTCATAGGTGTATCCTAATATAAAGCTGATAATGACAACCGAGATGAACAATACCCATTTATGTAAGTACCTGATATGAAGTACTGCAAACAAAATACTGGCAACCCAAATTCCAAAATGGGTTTGTAACACTCCTCGAAAAAGGAATTCCTCTGCAAAGGATATAATGAATGCCAAAATAATGATGTGCGGGAATGATCTTGTCTGAAACATTTTCTCATTAATACCGCCATCATCCAAAAGGCTTTTAGGCACCCTTTTCATAAGTAAAAGATCCGCGCCTACCACAATAAGTGCGACGACTGTCCCAATGACAAAAATGTCTACTGGCTGCCATGCAAATATTTCTTTAAAGGATCCGAAACTGTTAAACAAAAAATAGGCTAGTACGAGTCCGATTGCGAAAAAAGCTATTTGAGAAAGATAGAGATGATATAAAAGCTCTCTAGGATTCATATGTTTAATAATTTCTGCTTGTCTGTTTTTCAATTCTCATCTTCCTGCCAAAATATTTTTTTCAAAACCTTCTCCCAGGTTACAGGTTCATCTTCATTACTTTTTGAAGTGATTTTAATTTCCCTACTATAACTATCCAAATTCAATCCACAGTTATCACAACATTGTTGAATAGGGGTGAACATATCTTCATCAAAATAATGAAGCAATTCTTTTCTCCTGCAAAAAGCTGTGGTAGTCCAATTATTAAATTCCTCAAGCTTCGAACGTTTCATGGAAGTTCTTTTATCAATTCTTCCCTGTATCATTTCTATGCATTGTTCAAGAGTGGTGATATTGAGTTTCCCGTGTCTGTTTAAGAACTCGCTTAGTTGAAAAAAGAGATATCTCCAATGGGACTCCTGCTCTGGATATTGTTCTACCCATTCTTTCATTTGTTTCTTTGATAAAGAATCTATTTCAACGTATTTATTCACCAGATTCTGAAGGATAAATGACACCCACGCCTGATCAGGTAATTCATTGCCTATTATGAATTCTGGGAGCATCGCATCTTCCTTACTTTTCAGCAAGATTGCAATACTTTGGTTTCCCCCTCTTCCTGCACGACCAATTTCCTGGACATAAGACTCCATTTGAGTTGGTTGGTGGTAGTGAAGAACGTATCGTACATTACTTTTATTAATGCCCATCCCAAAAGCACTTGTACAGCAGATAATATCAATCTGGTCCATCAAAAACTGTTGTTGAATTAAAATTCGTTGTTCTTGTGATAATCCAGCATGATAATACGCGACCTTATCTACTCCATTTTCTGTTAGGTATTCATAAAGTTCTTCCGTCTTTGTTCTGCTTGAAAAATAGATGATACCTGGGGGTTGCAAGTCTGTTACCAATTCCAGTAACCGTTCCCTTTTTTCTTGGTTATTGATTACTTCCTCCACCTTCAAGGCTATGTTTGGCCTGTCCAATGAATTGATGTGAAACACAGGTTCTGACATACTTAAAAATGCTTGAATATCTTGTATGACCGCTTTTGTTGCTGTAGCAGTCAAGGCCAATGTTGGCGGTTCTCCAAGCATTTTTTTGACCGTTCCCAATTTCAAATAATCAGTCCGGAAGTCATGGCCCCATTGGGATACACAATGCGCTTCATCTACTACGAACAAATCGATACGTACTGTTTGGAGTTTCTTGATCCATTTATCTACCTGTAGCATTTCTGGTGAAATGAATAGGAATTTATAAGTATTCAAGTCAACGGACAACAGCTTTTCTTTTTCCGAGAAGGTTAAAAATGAGTTTAAGGCGACGACGCTTTTTTCTCCATTTGACCTTAGTTGTTGTACCTGGTCTTCCATTAAGGATAATAAAGGGGAAACAATGACAACTGTGCCCCTAAGAGCGTAACCTGGAAGTTGATAACATAGGGATTTACCTCCTCCTGTAGGAAGCAACGCAATGACATCTTTCTTTGAGAGGACATCCTCAATAATTTCTTTTTGTCCCGGTCTAAAAGAAGAAAATCCTGTTTTAACTTCCAGCAGGTTGTTTAGATTCATCGCTATCCCCCATCCTTGTCAGCACTAACCTTATTTGAAAATAGCTGATATCCAGATTGTTCAACTTCTCTTTTATTCTTCGAAGTTGATGTGTTTGCAAATCATGAATAACAGCCTTGATTACTTCTACGTCGTCCTCTTTCACATAAGGAGTTATCGAAAAATCATGAATCTGCATAGCAATCTCTACAACGTGATCTTCAATGGTACTTTCCTTCAATCTCCGGATATTGGCGATCTCAGGTAGACTGAGTCCTTGATGGAGCAGCTTCAAACTTTTTTGTGTCGTTTCAGTAAGCAGTGGTCTCACCAGCAAATCACGACAAATTAAAAAAAGACTTTTGTAGTTTGAAGCTGCACCTTTTTCCTCTAAGCTTTGAATGATAAAGTGCAGAGCTGATTGGAACTCTACGTGAATCCAGGCGGAGTCTTTTTTTAAGGTTTTGGCTATTTGCTCATCTGTATTTCCTGTATGCCGATAACCGGACAGTTTAAGTGCAAAGACAGTTGCCTGATTGGTCGGCAATTGAGAAAGCATACTGTTTGTTTCATTGAATAAATCGTTTAACAACTGTTTCTTTGAACTGCCTTTTTGACTCAATAAATAATTTTTTACCCACCCTTGGATATTATCGTCATATTGTATAGGGATAAAGGTATTATCCTTCCCTGCCAGATTAGATAAAGTTTGAATAAGCAGTGAATATCTCTTCCAAAAAGTCAAACTTTTATCTTTGTATGCATATCCATTTAAGTAGGGAGCAAAATAATAAAGTTTTTCGCCATCTGACAACTGCTTTTTACCTTTGTCTGTAACTTCGCAATGGTCGCTATGTACTTCACGAATAAGTTGTTCCGCCTGTAAATAATGTATTGTTTGTTGAAGAAAGTTTCTGTTTAGATCGGGAAAAAGTCCATATACATTCACCAATGAGAAGATATTGGCATCCTGTATAGTTTGAGAAGATTTCTTTCCTCTAAATAAATGGTATATCGCTGAAATGCTCCGTTCTCCTCTAAATGATTCCAGGCATTTCAGACACAAATATTCGAATGATTTCATCAAATTTCTACACCTTTCTTCCCCTACAGTCATTTTATCAAAATTTTGTAAAGGATGACATGTTTATCACATCTTTTCGTCGGGTAATCTAACAATATGTTTCAAAACCCTTGTGTGATAAGCATTCTCATTGAGTTTTCTATTGAAAAGTTGGGAAAACAGTTTTACAATATATAATATAAGGAATTGGTTTCCATCTAGATATTGGAAATCATTTAATTGACTAGTTACTATTTGGGAGGTTTATTTTCATGGCAAAATACACGATTGTTGACAAAGATACTTGTATCGCTTGTGGAGCATGCGGTGCTGCAGCTCCAGACATCTACGACTACGATGATGAAGGTATTGCATTTGTAACACTTGATGACAACCAAGGAATCGTAGAAATTCCTGATGTACTTGAAGAAGATATGATGGACGCGTTTGAAGGCTGTCCTACTGATTCAATTAAAATTGCTGATGAGCCATTCGATGGCGATGCATTAAAATTTGAATAGTTATAATAAAGAAGAAGCCCCGAATCCTTATGGAATTGGGGCTTCTTCTTTATTGCTTCTATTTAGACATTCTTTATTTCTAACTGACGGTCGAGCCAAATTGCAAGCTTCTTATATAACAATAAGAACAAGAAAGTGACAATCAACCCTTTGATTATATTAAATGGAAGGATACCCTTCACTATTCCTTCAATCATCTGAGCAGAAGACCCTGATGGGACATTAAGAAAATATGTGAATGCAGGCAAGAAAATATAGTAGTTGAGCACACTCATGATTACTGCCATGGAAACTGTACCCGCTACCAAACCTAATCCTAAACCTTTTGTTGTACGGATTTTATTAAAGATAAAATAAGTTGGCAGGATAAACAATACACCTGCAGTGAAATTAGCCAACTGACCAACAGGAACTCCTGTCATACTTCCTTGCACAATATAATGCAGGATATTTTTAATTGCTTCGACTGTGATACCTGCTACTGGTCCGAAAATAATGGCTGCCAGCAATGCTGGGACGTCACTGAAGTCCACAGATAAAAATGGTGGCAACAAAGGCAGTGGAAAGCTTAGCCACATAAGCAGGTAAGAAATACCGCTTAACATACCGACTGTTACCATTTTTTTGACGCGTTTTGATTGATTCATTTTTCTTCTCTCCTTTTCAAATGGAGATCCACCTCGTACGAAAAGAGAGAATTCAAAGATGTGTGTTTATTTCTTGATGCCAAACCACGCAAATAACCGCTTGTCAAAGTAACAAACGGGAGTACGAAGGCATCAGGAAATAAGCATCGAAAAAAATAGAAATTTCGACAACTTTGAACCTCCATCTTCTCCCATCCAGACTATACTGTCGGCTTTGGAATCGCACCAAATCCTGCCCCAACATCAGGCTCGCGGGCTTAGAGAATTTCTCTCATCACCGCCGATCGGGAATTTCACCCTGCCCCGAAGATAGATCATATTATTAACTTACGAGTTTATTATACTCAAAAAATAGTAAAAAGGGAAGAGAAATGAACTGGTATTCATTTTTTATAGGAATTTTGAAACAATAAGCGCTTACATAGGTTCGACCTGTTGTAAAGTCATTGACAGGCTTCCTGATAGATGATAAATTATCAGAAATTTTATTATATTTTTTTGGAGGGATTGCATTTATGTTTCATGTGCTCGTTGCAGATTCTATAAGTTCAGAAGGACTGACTCCGCTATTAGAAGCGGAAAATGTTAAAGTATATCGGAAAGATCGTGAAGGAGACGAATACAAACCAGAAGACATTGATGCGCTACTCGTTCGAAGTGCCACCCAGGTGGATGATGCCCTTCTCTCTTCTCTTTCCAATCTCCAAGTAGTCGCTAGAGCCGGAGTAGGCGTGGACAATATTGATATAACCGCTGCAACCAAAAGAGGCGTAGTCGTCATAAATGCACCCGATGGGAATACCATATCCACTGCAGAGCATACTTTTGCCATGATTTCTTCATTAGTGCGCCATATACCTCAAGCAAATATGAATGTGAAAGGCGCCGAATGGAGCAGAAAGAAGTTTATAGGTACAGAGTTATTCGGAAAAACGCTTGGAATTGTGGGATTTGGCCGTATTGGCGGCGAAATTGCCAAGCGTGCTAAAGCTTTTCAAATGAAAGTAGTAGTATACGATCCGTTTTTAACAGACACGAGGGCTGAGAAATTAAGTGTCACCTCGTTACCTTTAGATGAAGTGATGAAGCAAGCGGATATCATTACCGTACATACCCCTCTCACAAAGGAAACGAAAGGTTTGTTCAATAAAGATAATATCCCTCAATTAAAGAAAGGTGTTTATCTTGTTAACTGTGCCCGTGGTGGAATCATTGACGAAGAAGCATTGCTATACCATTTAAACACAGGCCATGTTGCTGGTGCTGCTCTAGATGTATTTGAGGTGGAGCCTCCAACCAACCGTGATCTTGTACAGCATGAGCATGTAATTGTTACACCTCATCTTGGGGCATCCACCAAAGAAGCACAATACAATGTTGCTTTCCAAGTTTCAAAAGATGTGCTGGCATATTTAAATGGCCAATCTGTTAATACAAGCATCAACCTGCCTACTATTCCAAAAGAAATTTACAAAAAGATTCAACCATTTTATCAACTTGGAAAAACCTTGGGATCCATTCTTTCTCAATCTGCCAAAACACCTATCGAAGAGATTACCGCAACGTACGCAGGTGTTATAACGGAGTGGGAAACATCTATTTTGACTAAAAGTATTATTGCAGGATTTTTACGGAATCGTGTCGATACGACTGTCAATGAAGTGAATGCTGCTACCATTGCAAAAGAACGTGGCATCAGTTATGGAGAAAAACATCAAACAGATAGTTATGGATACTCCAATATTATTCAAGTCGAGGCACGGGGAAATGATGTTAACTTAGTAGTAAGGGCGACATTCATTGAAGGTTTTGGCGCTAGAATTGTGCATATGAATGGATTTGACATCGACTTTGCACCTAGCGGCCATTTGCTTTATGTGCAGCATACGGATCGCCCTGGTGTAATCGGACAACTCGGGCTCATATTCGGTAAACACGAAACAAATATCGCAACCATGCATGTAGGACGGATGCTTCAAGGCGGAAAAGCCATTATGATGCTTTCTTTTGACCAGCCGCTTGAAAAAGTGCTCGTAGATGAAATCCTTCTCATACCGGATATTTCTTCTGCGATTATTTTAGAGTTGTAGGCTACCATAAATGATCCCCTTACTTTTTGGTAAGGGGATTTCGTTTGTCATTATTTTAGTAAGGAAATAATTAACCTAATTCTACTTCTCTGCGTTCTCCTCTTTTAAAGGTCATAATCGTTTTGTATCCTACTTCTTTAGCAAGCTGAACAGCCTGGTCATAATCGGCACCTACATGTTCAGGCACATGGGCATCCGAGGAGAGCACAATCGGCACCCCTTTGTCATGACACATTTTCAGCAAGCGTTTATCCGGATATAGCTCCCCTACCGGTTTCCTCAGTCCCGCAGTACTGATTTCCACACAAGTCTTAGAGTTGGCAAGTGCGGAAGCTGCTCGTTCATACTGCTCTAATAGAAATTCTTCATCCTTTGGTACGTATTTGAAAATCTTTACTAGATCTAGATGTCCGATTATATCGAACATATTTGACTCAGCAAGAGTAACAACCTGGTCAAAATATTTCGTATATACGTCATTGGTATCACGGCGATCCCACTCTTTACGAAACTCGGCCAAGTCAATCCCAAAGTCTCCAACCCAATGTATGGAACCGATCACATAGTCAAAAGGATAAGCATCAATAAATTTTTTCATCTCGGCATGCTTGCCAGGTGTATAGTCCATTTCAATGGACATTTTCACATTAATATTTTCATTCCAGGCCTGTTGGAAAAGTTGATAATACTTGGCCATATCATAATATCTTCGTTCCTCCACCCAGGGGTTGCTGAGAATATCTTTTGTTTGATAGAAATGATAGGCATGTTCTGAGACACCAAACTCTTCTATCCCTTTTTGTTGAGCTACTTTTGTAAATTGTTTCAAATAATCTAAAGTTAATGTCCCTCTCTCCAAATGGTTATGATAATCAGTCAGCATCGTATCATATCCTCTCTCTTCTATTTTTGCTTATTATACTATTTATCATAGAGAGATGGGTTATATTTTCAAAAAATTCATAAAGAAAAAAGATGCTTAATCAGCACCTTTTTCCTCATCATTTAATAGCGGGGTACTATCTCCCAAATTGTATAAGCTTCCGTCCTGATGGCCCGAATCATGATAGAACTCCTGCTCAAGCTTGAGATTTGTAGCCGTTGCTTCCTCTTGTGCTCTCAGCTTTTCTTTTGAAACCTTCTTCATCCCTTCACCTCTCCAATTATTGTGCAGTGTACCCACCGTCCATGACAACTGCTTGACCAGTAACACCTTTCGCCTTATCGCTTGCTAAAAAGAGCGCATAATCAGCAATTTCATCTACTGATAATAAACGCTTTTGAGGTACAAGCGGGTAAATGACCAATTCCAAGGCCTTTTCCAATGGAATGTTTCTAGTGTTTGCAAGATCTTGCAGCTGATTTCTAACAAGTGGGGTATCAACATAACCGGGACATAATGCATTCACTGTTATGCCGTGCTCTGCTCCTTCTAATGCAGCCACTTTCGTTAGTCCGACCACACCATGTTTCGCACTGTTATAACCAGCTTTCCCGGCAAAACCAATTAAACCGTTGATGGATGCCATGTTAAGAATACGACCAAAGCCGTTCTTTTTCATTAATGGAAAGACATGCTTGGTAGCCATGAATGGTGCGATAAGCATTATTTTCAGCAATAATTCGTACTTTTCAGTAGAGAACTCTTCGATAGGCGCAACGTGTTGCATCCCTGCATTATTGATCAGGATATCTAGGGACCCAAAATGTTCATATGTCTGGTCCAATGCACTTTTTACTTCTTCTTCTTTTGTCACATCACATTTAACCCCAAACACTTCATGCCCTTTGTCCTTCAATTGTTTGACCGCTTTTTCAATTCCTTCTTCGTTAATATCGGAAATAGCGACTTTCGCTCCATTCTCAGCAAAACGTTCCCCGATCTCATACCCTATTCCTTGTGCTGCCCCTGTGATAAATACAACTTTATTCTCAACCATCTTATTTCCTCCATTCCATTTTTACATAATTCCGATGCTTGCCATAATAATAGCCACCACAACAGCTACAGTTGGAATCAATAATGCTACCACTGCGATGTCCTTATAAGAATCTTTATGGGTTAGACCCGTTACCGCAAAAAGCGTAAGTAATGCGCCATTATGAGGTAAAATTGAAGCCCCTGAGGCAATGGCAGCAATACGGTGAAAGGCATCTGGATTCATTCCGGTAGATTGCGCCAATTGATAATATTGGTCTCCCAAAGCTTCCAGGGCGATACCCATACCTCCTGATGCAGAACCTGTAATCATCGCCATTAACTGAACGGACAATGCCTCGGAAATTAAGGGGTTCCCTTTTATCCCAAGTAGAATATCCGTTAACGTTTCAAAACCAGGAGCAGCAGTAACGACAGCACCGAAACCTACTGCTGCACTCGTATTGATGATGGCCATTACAGAACCAGATGCACCGCCATTAATTGCTCCAATAAACGATTTGTATTTTTTTATATTAAAAAGCATGATAGCCAATGTTCCCACAATCAGGGATGGAATGATGTCCCACTTAAAACCATTTAGTGTGATTACCACAATTAATAATGGCAGGAAGGACAATATCCAGTTAGGTAATTCTTCAGCTTTGATTTGTTTTACTTCCTGGCCCCCTTTTGGCTCATCAAATGTGTCACCCACTTTGGTTAATCGTCCTTCTCTCCACTTTAAATAGAAATAACCTCCAACAGCCATAATCAACCCGGCTACGATTCCCATAATAGGTGCTGAGAGCGGAGTAGTTTTAAAATAAGGAATAGGAATCAGGTTTTGGATTTGAGGCGTACCTGGCAAGGCAGTCATCGTAAACGTGAATGCTCCTAAAGCAAACGTACCCGGCAGCAGTTTTCTAGAAATATCCGCTTCTCTGAATAGTGCGATCGCAAGCGGATAGATGGCAAATACCACCACAAATAAACTCACCCCACCATATGTCAACACTGCTGCAGCAATTAACACTCCGAGAATGGCTCTCTTCTTGCCTAATAATTGAGTGATCTTAAATGCGACAGCTTGAGCTGCACCAGTGTCTTCCATCAATTTTCCAAAAATGGCCCCAAGTAAAAATACTGGAAACCATTGTTTTGCAAAGTCGACAAAGCCAGTCATATACGTTTGGGTATAGGCTGGTAAGAGATCTAGACCGCTTAATAACGCTACTACCGCAGAAACAAGTGGAGCTATCCAGATAATGGACCAGCCGAGGTATGCTAATAACATTAAAAGCACCAGCCCGACAATAATACTGAACATATGTACCCTCCTTTATGTGGGAGAAATGGGAATCTTCCATATATGGAGGTAGTATCCTCTTTTGGGGTTGGAAATATGTATATAGGTAGACGGGATGGGGGTTGAGGTTTTTGTAGAGGAGGTTGAGAGCGATTAAAAGGATCTACTTTCAAAATTAGGTAACTAGGGAGGGTTCTATTTGACCGAAGCAACTTGCTTTGCACCTTAAGAGTCTTATAGAAGCGGTCTATACGACCGAAGCTTTGGCAAGAGCTGCTCTTAAGTCTTATAGAGCCCTTCTATACGACCGAAGCTCTGGCAAAAGCTGCTCTTAAGTCTTATAGAGCCCTTCTATACGACCGAAGCTTTTGGAAAAACTACTCTTAAGTCTTATAGAACCCTCCTATACGACCGAAGCTTTGGCAAGAGTTGCTCTTAAGTCTTATAGAACTCTTCTCTCTTACCGTTTTTGCTTTTCTGAAAGAATTTCGGGCGGAGAGAACCCTTCCGTTTTTGCTTTTCCGAAAGAGTTTCGGGCGGAGAGACACCTTCTCTGTTACCATTTTAGCTTTCCCGTAGAAGTTTCGGGCAGAGATACCCCCAAAAAGTAAAAAAGCGTGCTCATCTGCACGCTTTTTAAACTTTACTCGCTATATGGAATTGGGTTCGGAGAGTAAGGCACGCTTACTTCTTCATTGAGTGTGATAGTTCCTATCGTTCCATCTTGTGAAGATTCAAACACCACACCTCTAACTCCAAATTCTTTTGCTACCATCATCATCGCTTCAAGGGCAAAGATTGTTTCGTCGTTATTTTCAAGTACGCTGCCATCCCCTAGCTTAATCCTAACCACTGTACCATCACTTTCTAGCCCCAATCCCTCCACTTGCACCGTAACAGGAATGGATGGCTCTAGTTTACTGTTCTCAGCTTGCTCTGGTACACTTGTCATCGCTTTGAGAGCATCACCAATGGAAGTATACCGTTCATGACCTGGGACAAGTAAAGGCAGGCTACCTGTGTGATATTTGAAATAAGCCCTCTTGTTTTTAGTCTGGTATTCTACCGGTCCATCATATACATCATTGCCAACTTGCACACCTTTGGTTGATCCGTTATCACTAAATAAGAAATGAGTATATTGATTGCTGAAAGTATCACTAAGTTCTTTAGAGAAAAGATTATCTTGATAGGTTGTTAAACCTTTAGCCATATCAGTTACATCTAAGATTGGCATCGGTCTATCTAACCCTATGTCGCCTTCTGATATTTTTACATTGTCATTAATAGTCGGCACCATGACCCCATAATCCTCGTATGCAATCCCCCCTCGCACCTTATTGAGAGCATCTACATATGTTTCATTTTCACCACGAGGAACAATCACCGTCAGTGGAGTGGTAGAACCACCATGTTCATAATTATCTGCCTCCAACAAGGACACCCCAATGGTAACAGCGTACTCGGATTCTACATTATAGGAAGGTGTAACAAAACTTTTACCATCTGCTGAACTGATCTCCGCTGCAGCAAAGTCATTGGATTCCTCATCACCTTCTGCCTTTAGTGAAGTTTCTTCCTCTTCTTCGATGGCTTCTCTGCTGGTGTCTGCGGCAGAATCATCTGAGTTTTCATCTGAATTCATTGTTGCGATGTCCATACTTTCTTCTGAACTGCTATCAGAGCCACTTAAGCTCATATCGAACTGCATGTTGTTTACGAACATAGGTGCAACCAGGGCGAAAAGGACTAAAGCCGCAACCAATGCAAAAGCAGGTACTATTTTAGACCGGCGAGGGGAATGGGCTAGTTTTGGTTGTATATCTCTATATATTTGTTTCGGGTCACGATCATCTTTAAGTTTAGGCATTTGCCTTAACAACTTTTCCATTTGTTCTTCGTCATTATGACGCATTGCTGTTTCCTCCTTTCTCTTGAAGTTCTTCCATATATGCCTTCAAGACCTTTAAGGCTCTATGTTGAGTTGTTTTCACCTTACTTTCCGTCCAGCCAAGAATTTGGGCTGTTTCTTGAATAGTAAGGGCTTGTATGTACCGCAGGATAAGGACTAGTCGGTGATCGACTTTACATTTATCCAAACACCGGTACATTTGTTGGACTTGTTCATTTTGTACGGCTATCTCTTCAGGAAGTGGAGCGTGATCTCTGACTTGTTGTTTATTCCAGTCGAAAGTTTCAAGTAGTTTGTTTTTCCATCCTTTTTGTTTGCGAAAGGAATCAATGGCAACGTGCTTGGCAATCGAAAACAGCCAGGTCTTTTCACTGCTTTTCCCTTCAAAACGATCATAGGAACGCAAAACTTTTATATAAACTTCTTGAACGAGGTCTTCCGCTTGCTCCTTGTTGTTCACCATGTAATATAAGAACTGATAAACATCCTGGTGATATTTTTCATAGAGCTCTTGAAAAACGGTATTCATAGTTTCCCTCCGTTCATTTCATTAGTCGTATATTATAGTAAGAAAGTTACATTACAAATATATTAAAAAAATTACAATTTGACTAGGGTTATTTGGTAATTATTTCTTTTGTTTTTTGTGTGTAATATAAGTATAAGGGATGTCCGTATAGGATTGTAGGGATTTTTGTAGGCTTTTCCAAAGAGGTTATATACATATTTCGACCTATTTTGATTACGCCGCTGTTGATTTCCGCAAATGGCTTCGCTTTCCGCGGGCGACCTTGAGCCTCCTCACTTCGTTGGAGGGTCTCAACAATGTCGCTACTCTCCCGCAGGAGTCTTCGCCAACTGCTCCAATCACCAGCTAGAAATTCCTAGTAACTCTGCTTCAATTTTTTACATAGTAAAGCGCCAACCCAATTGGATTGGCGCTCCTCTTTTATTTCTTGTAGGTGCTGCTCATTTGATATTGTGCTAGGCTCTCTTTTCTTTTGATGATAAAGGGTGCTCTTTCGTTTAAGAGTTTGGAAAGGATCGGATACAACACGATAAAAAATACGACATTTCCAACTGCATGGTTTATATCAAATGGTAGTCCAGCAAGATAATATGGCCAAAATGGAAATCCTCCGACAATCATGTTTTGGATCGAGAAAACAAAACCGAAAAACAGCCCGCAAAGTCCAGCATAGATGGAAAGGATAAATACTGGAATTCTTTTAAACCATATCCCAATTGCTCCACTTAATAATCCAATAATGGACCATGCAAAGATTTGTGTGAATGTCCACATGCCAGTACCAAGGACCAGGTTCGTTGCAAAGGTAGTACCTACTGCAAGAATCACACCTGAAACCGGCCCCATCCAGAAAGCACATATAATGATGATTGCTGTCACTGGCTGGACGTTAGGTACGGAGGCGAAAACGATTCTCCCCACTACACAAAGGGCTATTAATACACCAAGTAGCGCTATTTTTCTGGTTGTCATCATCATTCCACCTTTTGATAATCAAAATGAACTTCGTCGTTCTCCTCTAGCGTATAATCACTTGCACCGACCATTAAGCTTTCACCGTTGACGGAGATGTTCCAATAATAATCAGATTCTTCCTCAGAGCCCAGGCCGTCAATTCCGACGATGAAATCTCCTCCAAATCCTGTAGTAAGCTCAAAATTGCGGTCCATGACTTCCATCAAAGACTCCCCTTCCTCAAACTCTACAGTCTCCTCACTGATGACTTCTTCGCCTTCTTTCGTTAGTTTGATCGTGGTGGAAAGTTGGCTTTCTTGTTGTTCTTGAGTTTCAGCAGGTGTTTCATTATTAGCTGTATGATTTGTTTCATTTCCTGCATTAGCACAGCCTGTAATGGCAAGAGTTAATGATAGTAAAAGTGTTAGTAAAAGTTTTTTCATATGTTTTTTCCCCTTATGTAATTAATTTGCAGTGCAAGTTGTAAAACCGTATCTTTTCTCCTCCTATCTTTACCCCTAATGTCCCAATCGATCTGTGATGAGCAAAACAAAAAACCTCATCCAATTTCAGGATGAGGCGATAACGGCAATGTCATAATACGACAAATAAAGACAGATTTCTGCCGTCTCTCCTACTCAACCCCCGAAGTATTGAAACTGGTATAATAATTGGCAGGTCTACTGACTTATGCTTCTTCCTACTTTGAGCCTTCCCATATGAGGACCTAATTTCTTAAGCCCGTTCATACAGTGGTCATCTCATTTCGTCCACATTTACAGTTGCGGGGACAGTTTTGGCATTTCACCAAATTCCCTATTAAGTCACCATCGTGACACCAACTATTTCGTATTGCTATTCAATTAACTATGTTTCATATTACAAGATATGTCTGGTCTTGACAAGATAATGTTTCATAGAAAACAAGATTTTTCGCTACACATCTCCATTTTGAGAGTGTTTTTGCGGAATATACATGGAAAATGTCGTTCCCTCGTTCTCTTTTGAATGAACGGATATGGTACCCCGGTGTGCTTCTATGATGTTTTTCACAATGGCAAGTCCCAGTCCTGTACCTGCACGCCCTCTTGTACGCGCTTTGTCCGCCTTATAGAAGCGTTCAAAAACAAAAGGCAGATCTTCTTCAGGTATGCCGTGCCCAGAATCTTTTACATCTATTTTGACACCGTTGTTTATTAATTTTGCATGGATGATTATGGTCCCATCGTCTGCTGTATGGCGAATGGCGTTGTCCACCAGGTTTGTCATTACCTGTTCCATACGGTCTACATCCATTTGGATGGCCCCATCACCTTCTACATGTGATTGCAACACGATAGACTTTTCTTTTGCAAGGCCCTGAAACTTTCTTGTTATCTTTTCGACAAAGGCGACAATATTGGCATTTTCATAATTCAATGAAATATGACCGGCTTCCATTCTCGCAAGATCTAATAAGTCATTTACGAGGCGCCCCATTCTTAAAGATTCATCATAAATAACGGAAGCAAGTTCTTTTTTCTCTTCATCCGTTCCGGCAATATCATCGACAATTGCTTCACTGTAGCCTTGCAGCATGGAAATTGGTGTACGCAATTCATGGGACACATTGGCAATGAAATCTTTACGAAGTTTGTCCAACCTTCTCTCTTCCGTCATATCCCGTATTACTGCAACAGCGCCGCGGATATGGGTTTGCGTATATAGTGGACTCATTACGATTACCCACGTACGTCCTTGATAGGTTAATTCTATACTTTGTTCTTTTTCAACAGAAATAGCCCGTTGGAACATTTCCATTACCTCACCTGGCAAGTCTTCCCCGCTGGCATTGCCTTCTTGATAGTACCAGGCTTGTAAAAATTTCTCCGCCGGTGGATTCGTTACAAGAATGGTGCCATCTCGGTTTAAGGTGATAACCCCATCTGCCATACTGCTGAGAATGTTGGCTAAATGTTCCTTCTCTTGATTCAAAGCGTTAATATTAAACTTGAGTTGTCTGCCCATTTGATTAAAGGCCATCCCAAGTTCCCCAATTTCGTCCGATGTTAAAATTGGAACCTTAGTATCGAACTTCCCTCTTGCGACTTCAAAAGCAGCCTCTCTCATATTACGCAGAGGTGCTGTAATTCTTGTAGACAAGAAGAATGCGAAAATGGTCGTTAAAAAGATTGCAAAACCTGCAGCAAGCAGAATAAGTTTTGTTGTTTGTTTGGTTGTTTCTTTTACGGCAAGCAGGGACTGATAAACGAAAACAGCTCCATCTTTATCCTCATTAATATGCAAAGGAATTCCGACGATCATCACTTCGCCTTGCATTTCATCTGTAATTTGGAAATCGGGCAAATAAGTCTTTTTCGTTACAATCGGCTGATCTTCAAAGACGAGGGAAAGGTCCGGGTCGTTTAGGAAGAATTCAGCAGGTAAATGGTCGATTTGAGATGTCGGAGAATGAGAGTACTCTCCCTTGTCTGTAAAAATAACCACCTGAGACACTTCATCAACAAGCTCCCAAGCTATTGATTTCGATTGTTCCATGTCTTCATGCTGTTCCAAAATTAATGAAATCTTACTCGCTGCCTGGGTCAAATCCTTTTCTGCTTCCTGTACATGGTAATTCTCAAAGAATTCTAGTAAAAGAATGGTTAAAACAAATAATACAAATGAAACTAAAAGTAACACAGTAAGCCAGAGCTTACCAACTACACTTCTCCAAATCATGATTCATTGCCAACCTCGAATTTATAGCCTACGCCCCATACTGTTACAATCATTTTAGAGGCTGGTTCTGACACTTTGTTCAATTTCTCGCGTAGACGTTTCACATGCGTATCAACTGTTCGTAAATCCCCAAAGAACTCGTATTGCCATACTTCTTTCAACAGTTGCTCGCGGTCGAAAACTTTATCAGGAGATTTTGCAAGGAAGTAAAGTAGTTCATATTCTTTAGGGGTAAGATTTATTTCTTTCCCTTCAGATGTCACTCTGTGTGCATCATTATCGATGGTCAAATGAGGAAATACGATGACATCCTTTGTTGTCGTTTCAGTAGTCAGGAACGTTGTGCTAGAGGAGCGACGTAATAACGCTTTCACTCTAAGCACTACTTCTCTTGGACTGAACGGTTTTACAATATAGTCGTCTGTTCCCATTTCAAACCCTTGCACTCGGTTCGTTTCTTCCCCTTTAGCTGTCAGCATGATAATAGGTGTCGCCTTTTTCTCCCTGATTTCTTTACACACTTCCATACCGTCCATGCCAGGCATCATAACATCCAGCAGTATGACATCATATTCTTTTTCAAGCGCCATCTCCAGAGCTGTGTTGCCGTTATCTGCTTCTTCAATGACGTAATTTTCTCTTTCAAGGTACATTTTCAATAACCTTCTAATACGGTCCTCATCATCCACTACAAGGATTCTCACTTCTTTTTCCATATTTCTTAAACCCCCTTTAATTATCTGCAAGAAAAGCCCCCACAATATTGTGAAGGCCGGTTATCTGTATTACATCGCGTAGGAATGAAGCCCTGCAATGATTAAGTTAACGCCAATTAAGTTAAACAGGATGATCGCAAAACCAACAAGCGTGAGCCATGCGGATTTTTCGCCTTCCCATCCTTTAGAAAGACGGAGATGAAGATATCCTGCATAGAATAACCATGTGATAAACGCCCATACTTCTTTTGGATCCCAAGCCCAGAATCTTGACCAGGCTATTTGAGCCCAAATGGCGGCAAAGATAAGTCCACCAAGTGTGAAAACAGGGAAGCCTATTGTTACTGCTCGATAGCCAATTTCATCTACCACATCAAGATTCACCTTAGCAACTGCAGGCTTTAACGCTTTTCCGATAGGTTTTCTAATAATAACTCTTATTAAAAGATATAATATTGCTCCACCAAGTAGAGACCATATTACCGTGTTTAGTTTTACCGTGTTAATCCATGGCGAAAGATTAACAAGGGAATCCATTCTGTTTTCGGTCAATAATTCCCCTTCATTTGGGCCAACAATGGGATACAAGTTATATACCACCTGTTCTTCTGCCCCATCTTTATTGATGTAAGAGAATTGTGCCTCGTAATCCACTGCGCCAAACCCAATGGAGATGAATATAAAACCAAGGAAAGAAATTAACACATAAAGGGTAAATTCAACCCAGAAAGGCTTCTTGCCCTTTTTACTATAATCTACCACTTTCACCAAATAAATCAAACCTGCTGCAAAACTGACAGACAGAATAGCTATGCCTAGTGCTACCGTTGATACGTGAATCGCAAGCCAATGACTTTGCAATGCAGGTATCAAAGGAGAAATATCACTTGGAAACATAGCTGCATATGCAATCAACAGCAAGGCTATTGGGAGGGTGAAAACTCCCAGTGTACTAGTTTTATATATGAAATAAATAACGATAAAAGCTAAGACCATCATCATACCGAAGAAAGTTGTAAATTCAAATAGATTACTTACAGGTGCATGTCCTCCAGCAATCCAACGGGTAATAAAATAGCCTAGTTGAGCTGTAAACCCTAGGATTGTGATGAAAATCCCTATTTTCGCGGCTTTATTTCCTTGCTTACCGCGAATGGCCCCACCGAAGAAGGCTGTACCAATCAGATAAAGAATAAATGCAATATAAAGCAAATTACCACTTAGCTGAGCCATTTTTAAGCCTCCTCTTTCTTTTCTATCTTTTGTTCCTGCGTTTTTTCGGCTTCCACTTGATCTACAGGAATAGAAATAGAAGTATTTTCTAGCGCTTTATTAATTTCATTTTTTAATCCAAACCAGTTCTTGTTCGTATGACCCGCCACCATAATCTCATTGCCGTTCCTTCTGATCCAAACACGACGGTGGTTCCAATACATTCCTTGAATGACACCAATCATAAAGATCGCTCCGCCTGCGCCGAGAATCCATAATGTCAGGTCTTTTCGAACAGTCAATCCTGATACATTGCGCGTTTCTACCCCGGCAAATGTCATCTTGTTCTGGTTTGTACCATTAGGTTCTATGTTTTGTCGTATTGCTACGAGTGCAATTTCCCCCTCAGGCGTTTCAGGTGTAACCATTCTGAAAACGAATGCAGGATTATTAGGCACCCTGGTCTTGGTTGCAGGTTCTCCACCTTCTAAAGTGAAATCCGGAAAGTAATTTACGAGTTCCGCAGACACGCCTTCACCAAGGTCATATGTTTCTTGCGGATTTAGCAAGTCCACTTTTATTGTACCAAAACTGTCACCAGTATCCTTGTTTTCCAAGTTGAATGACATGCTCTTAAATTCATTCAATTTATAGTCTACTTGATAAAGAGCATAATTATCATGCTTCAAAGGCTTGTTCACTTGAACGGCATGCTCTTTTACTTTTTCTAATTCCGGTTCAGCCCCAACGATGTACTCCCCTTTACGCTCATATAAAACCGCGTTTGTTTGGAAATTACTCGCAATGGCATCTTCTCCAACTCTCGAAATAGCGGAATTGAATATTTCGTCGGAAGATTCACTATTATAAGTTTCATAAATAAAGCCTTCATTTTTTAAGTAGTATTGACCACCGGTACCCGGAATAAGCTGAGTTTCCCCTTCACGGACCCAAACTGTTTCATCCACATACATACCCGGGAAAAATCTAAGCATAGCACCAATAAGGAAAATGATGATTCCTATATGATTTACATAAGGACCCCATCTGGAGAATCGATTTTTCTCAGCAAGAATATTTCCATCTTCTTCTCGAACGTTAAATTTACGTTTCAGTAAACCTTGCTTAGCTTTTTCGATTTCTGAGCTTGGATCTTCGTCCACCACCGTCGTTCCATAAACCCTTTGGCGTTTCATGAAGCTCTCATGCCTTGTCACCCTTTGAGTTTTCAACGATTTATGTAAAGGGATAAATCGGTCTAAACTGGCGATGACTAAAGAAATACCTAAGGCAGCGATTAATAGCATGTACCACCAGGACCCATATAAATCATGGAAACCTAACGCATAATACATTTCTCCTGCAAACCCGTACTCTTGCTCATAATACATTTCAGCTGGGATTGCCTGATTGATATAATCTTTTTGAGGAAAAATAGTTCCGATGGAAGAGGTAACAAGAATAATGAAGATGATCCAGATACCAACTTTAACGGATGAAAAGAAATTCCATACTTTATCTATTATCGTCTTGTTATAGGTTTGTGAACGTCTCGCACTACCTTCATAGCGCATATCCAAAAGTTTTTCTTTACTTTGATCGTTTTCCGTTGGTTTTCCGCACGCTTCACAAAGTATGGTACCCTCTGGATTTAGGTGTCCACATTCACATTTTATTTCACTCATACGTAAAACTCCCTATTGTTTAGGTTTGATCATTTCCATGAATTCTTTGACGTCTTCCTCTGTTAATTCACCTGAATGCTTTTTCACGACCTTGCCGTTTTCATCCAGAAGGATAGTAGTAGGCAATGGTAGAATTCCATAGGCCTGTCTTACTTGGTCACGTTTATCCATCGGGATGGGAAAGGTTAATCCATGGCGATCTCTGAATGTTTTAACTGCCAAATCTGTTTCTTGGATATTTACAGCAATTACTTCTACACCCTTTTCTTTAAAGGCTTGATATTGATTTTCCATATAAGGCATTTCTCGTTCACACGGCTTACACCATGTACCCCAGAAATTAAGAAATACACCTTTTCCACGGTAATCTGAAAGCATCACTTCATTGCCTTCAAGATCCGTAAGTACAAAATTTGGTGCCTCATCCCCCACATCCACAATCTCTTTGGACTGGAAGAAGTTTGTATACATGGTATATCCGATTGCGACTAAAAGAAGCAGTAGTATGCTTGTCCGCATCAGTAAACGTTTCTTTTTGTTCATATACATACTCTCCTAAAACTGAGACATTTCATCCTTGTTATTATAACATTTACTACTTTTTGCATAGATAATAGAATATGAAGGTTTTGTGACCGAAAAACAGACGATCCTAAACACAGGAGACAGACACAAACAAAAGCGGAAGCTGCCTTGTAAGCTTCCTCCGCTTTTACTAGTTTTTTACTATTATTTCTTCGGTTTTGTCGCCATCACACGAAGCTGTTTCACTTCATGCGGAGTCAACTCTCTTGCTTCCCCTGCAGACAGTCCATGCAGGTTTAGGAAACCATAACGTTCCCTTTTTAATTTCATGACCGGATGGCCGATCGCTTCAAACATACGGCGAACCTGTCTGTTACGACCTTCATGAATGCTAATTTCAAAGATAGACGTGTTCTTCGTTCTTTCCATGGATAGCAGTTTTATGCGAGCTGGTGCCGTTTTACCGTCCTCAAGCTTAATACCTCTTTCCAAGCTTTTGATTGCTTCTCTTGAAGGAATTCCTTTTAGCTTTGCAACATAGACCTTTTCTACTTCTGATGTCGGATGCATAAGCGCATTTGCGAACTCACCGTCATTGGTCATGAGCAACAACCCGGAAGTATCATAGTCTAATCTACCAACAGGATAAATACGCTCCTCAATGTATGGGAAGAAATCTGTTGCTACTTTTCTACCTTTGTCGTCACTTACACTAGAAATGACGCCTCGCGGTTTGTATAGTAAGAAGTAAACTGGTTTCTCGCGTTCAACGGGAATCCCTTCTACCTCAATTTTGTCATTTGGGTTAACTTTTACCCCTAATTCTTTTACCACTTTATCATTAACTCTTACTTTGCCTTCTTTTATTAATTCTTCTGCTTTTCTTCTTGACGCAATCCCTGCGTGTGCAATAACTTTTTGTAACCGTTCCATATCTTTCACCTCATTCAACATCTTACCCGACTTTCACAATAAAAGCCAAGATTTCTCTACTTCTATGATTCCCAATGTTTGCAAACTCTAATTATACCTGTTGTTATTTGTAAAAAGAAAGAGGAAATAATAGATAACCTTAATTGGCTCAATATAATAAGAAAAACCGAGCAAAAATCTCCCGGTCCATTTTTAGTTGCTTGGTTATGCACCGCTGTTCCTTTCCGCAAATGGCTTCGCTTTCCGCGGGACGGCGCTTGAGCCTCCTCACTTCGTTGCGGGGTCTCAACCTACCGTTACTCCCCCGCTGGAGTCTTCGCCATTTGCTCCAATTCACAGCTAGAAATTACGTTGAAAAACGTTCCTGTTTTTCAGACAATTTGATTAGATTATTTTTCATTAACCATAGTTGAATGAAGTCATCTTGTTGATTGTAGTGGAAGGCGCGTAGACGCCCGCGGGAGGAAGGGACAGGTGAGACCCCGGAAGGCGAAGCCTGAGGAGGCTCACGGACCGCCCGCAGGCAAGCGAAGCGCCTGGAACGGAAATCAACGGTAATATAGTTTTCTAAACTAAAATAAAAACGCCGAGATTTCTCTCGACGAAAAAACTTACATGGCAAAGAATATAGTAACGACCAGAATGGATACAATGATCCCCACTACATCCGCCAACAAACCTACTTTCAACGCATCTCCCATTTTCTTAATACCAACTGCCCCAAAGTAAACCGTAATGACATACAGCGTGGTATCCGTACTTCCTTGGAGGACAGAAGCAAGTCTCCCCATAAAGGAATCCGGCCCGTAGGTTGCTATCATGTCTGTCGTCATTCCAAGTGCTGCTGTTCCTGAGATCGGCCTGATAATGGATAGCGGAACGATTTCGGCGGGAATGCCTATTGCCTGCATAGCAGGTCTGACAAACTCCACCAGAAAGTCTAAGGCGCCTGAAGCCCTGAAGATCGAGATGGCAACGAGCATCCCTACCAAGAACGGGATGATGGATATCGCTATCTTGATGCCTTCTTTTCCGCCCTCCACAAAAGTCTCGTATGTGGGAACTTTTTTAAACGTTGCGTATAAAAGAATGAACCCAATAATGATAGGTATCATCCATAACGATATGAGTGAAATGAGTTGCATGGACTACCTCCTTTTCGCCATACGCCTGTAATAGAATAAGCGGTCTATTGTAATAGCAGCGATAGTGGAGCAAAGGGTGGCAACAAGGGTGGGACCGACTATTTCTGTAGGAGAAGCAGATCCATAATTCATCCTGATCGCAATGACCGTTGTTGGGATCAGAGTAAGGCTTGAAGTGTTGATTGCAAGAAACGTTATCATGGAACGGCTTGCTTCTATTTTCCCTCCGTTCAGTTCTCTCAGTTGTTCCATCGCTTTAATTCCCATGGGGGTTGCAGCATTTCCAAGGCCGAACATGTTCGCAATCATATTAGAGAGCATATATCCCATTGCAGGATGATCTGGCGGTACCTCCGGAAAGATCCTACGAACGATAGGTTTAAAAAGGGAAGCCAACTTCTCTAGTAGTCCAGCTTCCTGAGCTATCCTCATTAGTCCAAGCCAAAAGACTAGTATACTGATAAAACCGATGCAAATCGTTACCGCATCCTTTGCACCAGTAAATATTGCCTCGTTCACTTTATCCATCGTTCCATTAATCATCGCGAACAAGATTCCGATAATTGTCATGGCCACCCAGATAATGTTTACCATGAAATCTTTCCTGCCATGATGAAAAAGATATCTTTGAAGATACTCCAGAAACCGCCTTTCTTTTCTTGTTTCCGTTCGAAATAGATCGGTGTTTCCACTACAGCCTCATCATGGACAATCAGTGTGTACTCCCCCACCACTTCCGGAACATTTTCCCCGTCTTTCCATTCCTTTTTCGGGGTTTCAAGTGTCACCTTAATTCGTACATTTTCTCTTTCCTTTTTTGTCATAGGATATTTTACATCACGGGAGAGGGAGACTTTTCCTTTGTAAAAATCATCTTTCACATTGTCTAATTCTCCCTTTTCGGCTATATCATATAATTTATAGTCGACAAATGCCCTGTTGAACATATAGATATGATCTTTCCAATCATCCGGACCATTCAATGTCACGGCAATAACATCTAAACCTTCTTTAGAAGCAGTGGTAATAAGGGTGCGCTTTGCCCGTTTTGTATATCCTGTTTTACCACCTGTTGCGTATTGGTACATACCTGTTACCAAGCGGTGTTTATTAGTCCAACTCCTGTCCCATGATTCACCAGGGGCAGCTGGCGCACGGTAAACTTTTGTACCTGTAACCTCTTTGAACTTATCATTTTCCATTGCATATCTAGTCAATAGTGCCATGTCGTATGCAGTAGAGTAATGGTTCTCATGGTCATCCAATCCATGTGGATTTGCAAACTCTGTGTTAGTCATGCCAAGCTCTGCCGCTTTATCATTCATCATGAAGACAAAGCCTTCCAAACTGCCTCCAACATGTTCGGCTATCGCAACCGCAGAGTCATTTCCAGAGCGGAGCATCAAACCATACACTAGATGCTCAAGTTTGATTTTTTCCCCTGGTTTCAGGTAAAGGGATGAGCCTTCTGCCCGGACGGCCTTGTCACTGACCTTCACAATCTCATCCAGTTTTCCCGATTCAATTGCCAAGATAGCGGTCATCACCTTAGTGATACTGGCAATCCTCTGCTTGTCATGTGCATCTTTTTCGTAAATGATTCTGCCGCTTTCCTGTTCAATCAAGACCGCATTTCGAGAACTGACACCTACTTGTTCTGCATGTACATTATATGGAATGCATATGGAGAAAATCAGCAGCGAAACTATCGCGATGCTGAGCATTTTTCTTATGAGAGACATCCAATCCCATCCCTTATCTATTTTTGTACAAGTTTATGCGTGACCTGTCCTAGATTATGAATGGTTTTTATGTCGAATGAATGGAAACGAAAAAAGAGAGGCATAGGCCTCCCACACAAATCAAGATGGTTTCCATTTCAATCTTGACGCTTCTTGGTAGCGCTTTTCAACGTCTTTCCAATTGACAAGATTCCACCACTTATCGATATAATCTTTGCGGTTATTTTTATATTGAAGATAATAAGCATGCTCCCAAACATCTAACCCAAGTAGAGGAATCGTATCCCACTGCGTAAACAGCTGTTGCTTTTCCGTTTGTAAAATTTCCAATCGGTGTGCACGCGGAGACCAAACAAGCAAAGCCCAACCGACACCTTCCACTTTGTCAGCAGCTTCTGAAAAATGTTTTTTGAATTTTTCATAACTACCAAAGTCCTGGACTATCTGCTGCATTAGTCTTCCGCTTGGCTGCCCCCCGCCATTTGGTGACATGTTATCCCAAAACATCGTATGCAAATAATGGCCGGATCCATGAAACGCCGCTTCCCGTTCCCAGTGTTTGATAAGATCAAAGTCACCTGTTTCGCGCGCCTCGAGCATTTTCATTTCCGCTTTATTTAAACCGTCTACATAGCTTTTATGATGCTTTTGGTGATGCAGCTCCATTATCTCTCTTGAAATGTATGGTTCAAGGGCGTTGTATGGATATGGTAGTGGTGGCAGGGTATGCTGTCCTATCGGCACCCTCCCATTATTCACACGTCTTCCTGAAACATTACGCATCCCTTCTTCCGTCTCTTCCACACATCTTTTAATATCTAATATGTCAGACTCGTAGAGATACTGTTGTTCTTGTGTATGTTGAACTCTTTTAAGTATCCCCCTTACTTCGGCTAACCAACTGCTGCGAAAATCTTCTTTGCCACCTTGGTTGGAGGTCAATATTTCCAAACACCAGTCTTCCACATCGCTTAAAAATTGTTTAAAAACAAACTGATTTTGTTTGATCATCCTCACCCTCCCCTGCACTCATCGTTTTATTGTATGCACCATCTGGGCGATATGGAACAATGGTACAGGGATATAAAAATAAAAACACCAACCCAAGAGAATGGGCTGGTGCTGTAGTATTAATTGCTTTGCATCATTTTTGTCCGGTAGTCGGTTTCATAATACTCTAACTCTTCACGAACTGCTTGAAAATCGCCCTCCAAGCCTCGAATCACCAACTTCAATGATTCTGGAGGCGCCTCATGGAACTGAATGGAATTTTTTCCGGTATAAGCAGAACGGCTGTCCTCATACCAAGCATCGTTTCTTGGAGCAAAGAACTCTTCAATACATTGATGGTAAATGTTATATAAAACTTTTTCAGCAGCTGACTTTCTAAACGGTTCACTTTTCAGGATAACTTGACAAGCATTCAACCCTTCGTCACAGAATACAGCAAGTCGACGAGTATTCAATAAAAGAAGTTCTACATACTCCTGTTTTGTAGAAGACTCTTCCATTAATGTGGAAAGTGTAGCTTCATTTAAGAACGCATTCAATTGATGTACTGTATTTCCTAAAAAGCTCTCAACCTGTTCTGTTTGTGATTTTACAATTGTATTTGCCATTGAAAAATGACCCTCCAAGTATTAGTTTTTTCTCATTGTCAGTTTCTACTACGTTACGTCTCTAATGTTAAAAGTATTACTAGCAATGCTAGAATGTACTTCTAGCTTGGCCTACTTCATGAAGAAGGTTGTGCTAAAAATTGAAGCGGCGAGGAAAGTTTATAGTCACCTTGATTGTGAATGCCTTCAAAGATATCTCTTACTTTAGGGATATTCACTCCTTCAAAATAACCCGCCAACTCTTCTTGCGTATTAATATAGATTCGTTTTCTTTGACGAAAACTCGGGTTTTTAATTAAACAAATAATGGCTACCAAATCTTTAAAGGTAATTTTCTTTTCACCAATCTCGAAAATAGGATCTGCCTCTCCACTCAATGTGGGGATGAACTCTGCAAAGGTTTCGTCATAATACCGAATATACAGCACATGTAATGTTTTTTCTTGTCCATCATCTTCAAAAGTCACTTCAGAGCGGTTGAAAAAATCCTCAGAAGTGTTGGGTTGCGCCTTTTCTAATTCATACCCTCTACAATTTATTATACGCATACAGTCACTCCTACCTGCTAATCTGTCATAGGGGCTTACTTATTAATAGCCTCCCATACTACTATTTTACCATAAGAGGATTAAATAATCTTAAGATTCAAATGTTTCTTGAAACTTTTCAAAGAACAAATCAGCTTCTTCGTCTGTTTCTTCCATATTTACAGATAGCGGCGGCAGTTCTTTAATATCTTTAAGCCCGAAATAATCCAGGAATTCCTTGGTAGTTCCATATAGAATGGCCCTTCCTGTTCCTTCCGCCCTGCCAACTTCTTTCACTAAGGCCTTTGCTGCCAATGTTTGTAGCGGCCTTTCACTTTTCACACCACGAATACTCTCCACTTCTGTCCGCGTAATCGGCTGCTTATATGCAACAATCGCCAATGTTTCAAGTGCTGCCTGTGAAAGTGTTTGGGAAGAAGGCGATTCTACCAGCTTTTTCAGATAGGCAGAATGCTCTTTTTTAGTAGTCAATTGATACGTACCTGCAAGTTCTATGAGGGTGATACCCCTCTCTTTCTTTTGATAACCTTTTTTCAACTCATCTAAAATATCCATTGCGACATGTTCCTCGACTTCTAGAACATTTGTAAGTTCCTTAAGCGTGAGGCCTTCGTCTCCTGCTGCAAAAAGGAGGCTTTCTACAATTGCTTTCCAATTAATAATAGCCACTTTCTTCGTTTTCTCCTTCCTTGTAAGACACATATATATCCGAAAAATTGTTATCCTGTTCCAAAAGAATACTATTCTTTTTCAAAAGCTCAAGTATCGCCAAAAATGTCACAACAATATACTCTTTGCTAGATTCTGGGAAAAGCTCATAAAAGTGTTTACGCCCCTTGAATTGTCGGAGGTCTCGGATTAGTTCTTCCATTCTCTTTTCAATCGGAATCTCCTGGCGTGTAATCCTCGTTTGCATTGGCTTCTGTATTTTCTTTCTTCGCATTAGTTTCTGCAATGCGCCGAGCATATCATATAAGGAAACATCCAGGTTCACTTCTTCAGGTTTTACTTCCTTCATCAGACCAGTTAAATCACTTGGGGGCTTCGTAAAAAGATGGCTTCGTTCCTCTTCCATCTCTTTTAAATCATCCGCCGCCTCTTTATACTTTCGATACTCAATTAGCCGATTCATCAATTCTTCACGAGGATCCTCTTCATATTCGGTAAATTCATCTTCCTCGTCCAGGATTTCCTCATCATGCTTTGGAAGCAGCATTTTGCTTTTAATTTCAATAAGGGTAGCCGCCATGACTAGATACTCACTTGCAACATCTAACTGAAGTTCTTTCATCGTATGTATGTATAATAAGTATTGCTCGGTAATTTGAGCAACCGGAATATCATATATATCAATTTCCAACCTGTTTATTAAATGTAATAATAAGTCCAAAGGGCCTTCAAAGGCCTCTACTTTCACATTGTATTCCTGCACAATCATTCATCCACCTAACATAAACATCAAACTATACAATAGTATAGAGTATTGTAGCAAGATTTTATAGGGTTTTCATGATTATGTTAAAATATTATTAGATTTGTATTGAGGAGGAAATCCTTTGTATCCAAAAGCTTACCTTGATTATTTATATCATTTTCATTGTGATAGAGACTATTTTGAATGCCATGAAGTACTAGAAGAATATTGGAAGGAAAAAGAAGCGATTGATCGCGAAATTCATTGGGTCGGCCTTATCCAAATTGCCGTGGGTCTCTACCATCAACGACGGGGGAATTTCAAGGGATCATTGCGGATGCTTCAAAATGCCTGTAGGATCATCGGCAAGGAGTCGTCAGCGATTAATGCGTTGGGGCTTGATAGTGGACGATTGGTTAAAATGCTAGATGAGCGGATTGTATGTGTGACTAAACAAGAACCCTATGTGAGTATGAATTTGCCGATTGCAGACCCTGATCTGCAACTTTCTTGTGACGCTTTGGCTAAAAGTGCGAGTAAGGTTTGGGGAGCACCCAGTGATTTGCTTGATGGTTCATTGGTGAACAGACATACACTAAGGGATCGATCTGATGTGATTGAGGAAAGACGGAAGCAGCTGGAATTGCGGAGGAAGGGGTAGAACGAACACCTCCACAACATAAAAACGACGTGCTTTCATAAAGAAAGCCGTCGTTTTTCTCATATATGCAGTTATTCACTGCATTCATTTTCATTTAAATCACATTTTTCAATAAATGCAGTAGTATATTGTGTTGTTTTGACTGCTTTGTTTGGATAAGTCTGCGTGAGCGCTACAACCATTCTTTTACCAAATCCTTGCCCACGATGGGAAGGAATTACACTGATGTGTTGAATGGTGAAGCTTTCCTCTTCCAACTCGATACCAATCAAACCGATAATATCGTCTTCCTTCCAAAGGAAAAGCTGCCAGTTTTCTTTCTCTTCGTAGTCTCTCATCGATTGCTGTAATTTCTTCAGCTCTTTTTCAGTTGGCATAAAGGACATAAGACCCATAGCAATTTTCTCAAAGCTCTTCTTATAACGAATTAACATAAATTACCCCTCATTATCGAAAAAACTTTCATAAGTATAACTACAAGTAGTATAGGAAATTAGATGAAAAATGTTCCTATCTGAAAGATTTTCTTACTCTTAAGTATACATTCTATCCAAACAAAGCTTTAAAGTACACCTTTTTAAAATAAATCTTAAAATTCGCGTAATAAATTTGCCATTTCAATGGCAGCCGCAGCAGCTTCCCAGCCTTTATTTCCTGCTTTCGTACCTGCTCTTTCGATAGCTTGTTCAATCGTTTCTGTTGTCAGTACCCCGAAGATCACCGGAATACCAGATTGCATAGAAGCTTGAGATACTCCTTTTGCCGCTTCGTTACATACATAGTCGAAGTGTGGAGTAGATCCACGGATTACAGTTCCGAGGGTAATTACTGCATCGTACTTACCGGAGTCGGCCATTCTTTTTGCTACCAATGGGATTTCGAATGCACCCGGTACCCATGCTACGTCCACTTGGTCTTCTTCTACGCCGTGTCGTTTTAGTGCGTCTTGTGCTCCGCCTAGAAGCTTGCTTGTGATGAATTCATTGAATCTGCCAACTACGATTCCAACTTTAAGTCCTGTACCTACTAAATTACCTTCAAATACTTTTGCCATGTTAAGTTCCTCCTAATGTTTATCTTTTAATACCGTTGTTACTTTCCGCAAAATGCTTCGCTTTCCGCGGGGCGACCTTGAGCCTCCTCGGCTTCGCCTGCGGGGTCTCAACATTGCCGCTTCTCCCCCGCTGGAGTCTCCGCATTTTGCTCCAAGTAACAACTATCGTACTGGACTATTTAAAAATGCAACATATGCCCTAATTTTGAATGCTTGGTTTTTAAGTAACTTTCATTTGCTTCTTTGGTGGGCATTTGAAGTGGGACGCGGTCCACTACTTCCAACTCATAGCCCTTCAACCCTGCAATCTTTCGAGGGTTATTGGTGAGAAGTTTCATTTTAGATACGCCAAGGTCTCTTAAGATTTGCGCGCCAATTCCGTAATCTCGCAAGTCTGCTCCAAAACCCAGCTTTTCGTTAGCTTCGACCGTGTCGTACCCTTCTTCTTGCAACTTATAGGCACGCATCTTATTTAACAAGCCGATCCCGCGTCCTTCTTGTCTCATGTAAAGAAGCACGCCATTACCTTCCTTCTCAATTTGTGCAAGTGCTGCATGAAGTTGCGGGCCGCAATCACATCGATTCGAACCAAACACATCACCCGTCAAGCATTCAGAGTGAACGCGGACAAGCGTTGGAGCGGCGGAATCAACTTCACCTTTTACCAAAGCAATATGTTCTTTTCCATCCACTACATTAGAGTAGCCGACAGCACGGAAATCACCGAATTCAGTTGGAAGTTTTATTTCCACTTCCCTCTGGACCAATTTATCTTTCCGGTTACGGTATTGAATCATATCTTTAATAGTAATCATTTTCAGATCAAATTTGTCTGCGATTTTTCTCAGCTCCGGCACACGTGCCATAGAGCCGTCTTCGTTCATAATTTCACAGATGACACCTGCTGGGTAGGAGCCGCTCATTAACGCTAAGTCGACTGCTGCCTCTGTATGACCTGCTCTTCTTAACACCCCGCCTTTTTTGGCGACAAGCGGAAAAATATGGCCTGGTCGTTTAAAGTCTCCTGCTTTGGATGTTGGTGATAAGAGTTCCAGTATGGTAGTGGAACGCTCAAATGCAGAGATGCCAGTTGTGGTGGATTTATGATCAATACTGACAGTAAAGGCAGTTCCATGTGAATCAGTATTATGATTTACCATTGGCACAAGGTCCAGTTTCTCCGCCAACTCTTCTTGTACAGGGACACAAATCAGTCCGCGACCATGGGTTGCCATAAAATTCACTACAGCAGGTGTTGCCTTTTCCGCTAGAGCTACGAAATCTCCCTCGTTCTCTCTGTCCTCATCATCACAAACGATGATAACTTTGCCCTGTTGTAAATCTTCCAATGCTTCTTCTATCGAATTAAATAATTCACTCATCTTTCTCACCCACCTTATTTAAATCCATGCTCTTCTAAAAATGATGCAGACATACTCGATTTACTTGAAGGAGTTCTATCCTGTTGCTTTAAAAGATGCTCCATATATTTTGCCAACATGTCCACTTCAATATTGACGGTATCACCTTTACCTTTTCCACCTAGAATCGTTTCATTTAAGGTGTGGGGAATGAGGGAAATAGTAAAGCTGTTATCTGACACCCCAAATATGGTTAGGCTTGTGCCATCGACTGTTACCGACCCTTTAAGCATAAAGTATCGTGATAAAGTATCATCTACAGAGATGGTATAATAGACCGCGTTGCCCATTCTTTTTTTATCTTGAATGGTTCCTATTCCGTCCACGTGCCCACTGACAAAGTGTCCACCGAACCTCCCGTTTGCGATCATTGCTCTTTCTAGGTTCACCTTGGAGCCGGCATTTAATGTCTTCAGCGAGGTTGCACGGATCGTTTCAGGCATAACATCTACTGTAAAACGGTTAGAAGCAAACGTTGTAACAGTAAGGCAAACACCATTGACTGCTATACTGTCTCCTAGCTTTACATCCTCTAAAACTTTTTCCGCTTCGATTTCTAGAATAATTGCTTGATCGCCTCGAATGATTTGTATAATCGTTCCTATCTCTTCAATGATTCCTGTAAACAAGTGCTCACCCCCGTTCTTCTAGTTTCGGTGTTGAAACAATCTTCAGGTCCGAACCAATCTTGGTGACCTCTTTGATTTCAAGCTCCATCACTTCATCCATTGTTGCAAACCCCTCCCCGCCAACAAGCGTAGGGGCACCTTTTCCACCTATCAATTTAGGAGCGATATACGTTATTACTTGTTGAATAGCCTTCTCCTTAAGAAAACTGCCATTTACCGTGGCTCCACCTTCTACGAATAAAGAAGTGATTCCTTCTTCTCCAAGCAACGCAAGGAGGGAGTTGACCTCTACTTTTTCCATAGGAAGAGTTAAGACTTTAATTCCTTCTTCTCCCTCTAAAGCAGCCACTTTCTCCAAATCGGGTTTAGAGCCTGTGATGATCCATGTAGGCGCCTTGCCATCTGTAAGCACCTTTGAGCTGAGCGGTGTTCTAAGGTGAGAGTCAAGGATGATTCTTATTGGGTTTTTCCCGCCATTTGGCAGCCTGGTGTCTAGACTTGGATCATCAGCAAGTACCGTCCCAACTCCCACTAAGATCGCATCATGCTGATGACGATATTGATGAACATCCATACGCGCGTCCGGACCAGTTATCCACTTACTCTCATTAGTGTGAGTTGCTGTTTTGCCATCCAGACTGGCAGCGGTTTTTAATGTGACATAAGGTTTTCCTGTTTTTATGTAATGAAAGAATACTTGATTTAACGCCAAAGCTTCTTCCTTACATACCTCTAGGTCCACTTCTATTCCTGCCTTACGAAGCTTTTCCACTCCTTTTCCCGCAACTAAAGGATTTGGATCTGTGGAAGCGATAACCACTCTGCTAACCTGAGATTGAATGAGAAGATCTGAACATGGAGGCGTTTTGCCGAAATGACTGCAAGGTTCCAGTGTTACATAAACGGTTGAGTCTCTTGCTTTGTCCTCGCCTGCCATTTGGATCGCGTTCACTTCTGCATGAGCTTCTCCCGCTCGTAAGTGTGCACCAAAGCCAACAATTTCTCCATATTTTACTACTACACAGCCGACAACCGGGTTTGGAGAGGTTTGACCTGTTGCACGTTTGGCCAGATCAATGGCAAATTTCATATAATACTGATCTTCCAAAGCAAATCCCCCTCCTGAACTTCTATCGATAAAAATAATAAAAACCTCTAAGAATATAGCCTTAGAGGTTTGGTTTGGATTAAAATTGCGTATAGGAAAATAAACAGTGTTCATACATGAATTTTTCACTGCTTGCAATCTATAATCCTTCTCCCATCCAGACTTTCACTGTCGGCCCTGGAGTTACACCAGATCCACCGCTTTTCTTTTTCAAGAAAACCGGGTCACGGACTAAGAAACAAAAAGTTTCATCACCGCCGGTAGGGAATTTCACCCACCCCCGAAGGACATTCATATGTAGTTGTATACCGTTATTATTTTAGCATATCTTCCTGATAAGTAAAATTTAAAGTTTCAGATAAGTTTGTTAAACGATCAAAAACCAGTAAATTATGCCCCAAACCAGGGACATGGCGAGCAACACGCCTAGTAAGATCCAATTCTTTTTATTCATGCTAGTTACCTGCTTTCTTTTCTCGTAAAAAAAGAGAGAGCATCTCTGCTCCCGCTTTTAAAACTATTATTCAGCGTCTGTTACTTCTACTTTCTCCATAACGTCGCCATTTTTCATGTTTCTAGCTGTTTCAAGTCCAGAAGTCACTTTACCAAACACAGTGTGAACACCATTTAAGTGTGGTTGTGGCTGATGTACGATAAAGAATTGGCTAGAACCAGTATCTCTTCCAGCGTGAGCCATGGAAAGGCTTCCTGCTTCATGATTATGTGGGTTACCTTCTGTTTCACATTTGATCGTAGTGCCGCTACCGCCTGCACCAGTACCAGTTGGGTCTCCACCTTGGCTTACGAAACCAGGGATGACACGGTGGAATGTTACACCGTTGTAGAAGCCTTCGTTTGCTAATTTTTCAAAGTTAGCAACTGTGTTAGGCGCTTCGTTTGGGTAAAGTTCGAATTCGATTTTTTCTCCGTTTTCCATAAGTATGTATCCTGTTTTTGCCATTATGAACATCTCCTTGTATCTAAAAATTAAAAGAACCAGTTATAATCATACATGATTATAGTACGAAAAGGAAGTCAGATGGCCGGTAAAGCCGCTTTTTCATTTTTATATCTCATAACCACCGCAGTTGATTTCCGCAAATGGCTTCGATTTCCACGGGGCGACCTTGAGCCTCCTCGGCAAGCCTGCGGGGTCTCAACATTGCCGCTACTCCCCCGTAGGAGTCTTCGCCATTTGCTCCAATCCACAGCTAGAAATTACGTTAAATTAGCGTTAATGGATTTTCAGGTTGCTAGGTCAAATAACCTTTTGCCTTTTAGTGAATGAAGTTCCCTTGTTGATTGTAGTGGAAGGCGCGCAGACGCCCGCGGGAGGAAGGGACAGGTGAGACCCCACAGTCGCAAGCCGAGGAGGCTCACGGACCGCCCGCAGGCAAGCGAAGCGCCTGGAACGGAAATCAACAGGTTTTTAAAAAGCCCACCCCCGGCTAAAAGGGTGAGCTTTGGTTGAATTGGGTTTATTTTGTCAGCTTGGTTTTTGCTTGAAAAGGTAAATCCAGTCTTACTAGGTCTTCGAATGTTTCGCGGCGGATGACTAGTTGTGCTTCCCCGTCTTCCACAAATACAACCGCGGGTTTAGTGATTCGGTTATAGTTGTTTGCCATTGCATATCCGTATGCTCCGGTGCAGAATACTGCCAAGTAGTCTTCATGATTAGCTTTTGGCAATGGAAGGTCCCAAATTAACATGTCTCCTGATTCACAGCACTTACCTGCTATCGACACCTTGTCATCTGCTTCATCTTCCACTCTGTTTGCCAGTACCGCCTCGTATTTTGCCTGATATAATGCTGGACGAATATTATCCGTCATACCACCATCGATGGCCAAATAATGCCTGATATTAGGAATCTCTTTTTTAGATCCTACAGAATAGATGGTAGTTCCCGCATCTCCTACTAATGAACGACCAGGTTCAATCCAAATTTCCGGCATTTTCAAGCCATGATCTTTTACAAAGGATTGAACGTCTGTGATGATTTCTTCTACATACACAGAAGCAGGAAGAGGATTGTCTTCTTCCGTATAGCGAATGCCAAATCCACCGCCAAGGTTTACAACGCGCGCTTCAAATCCTTCTTGTTCGTTCCATTCCTTTAATGTATCAAAAAGTTTGCCTGCAGCAAGCTTAAATCCTGTTGTTTCAAAGATCTGAGAACCAATGTGACAGTGAATGCCCAGCAAGTCCAAATGAGAAGCATTAGAAGCAATCTTCATAGCTTCGTGTGCCTGGCCGCTTTGCAAGTCAAAACCAAATTTGGAGTCCTCTTGACCTGTTAAAATATAATCATGTGTATGTGCATTAATACCTGGTGTAACACGTAGTAGAATTGGCATCGTATATCCATGTTTTGCACAGATGTCTTGAAGCAAAGTCAATTCCAAGAAGTTGTCTACAACCACACAGCCAATCTTCTTCTCTACAGCCATTTCTAGCTCTTCGACACTCTTGTTGTTGCCGTGAAAGTGGATGCGTTCTACCGGAAAGTCCGCCACGAGTGCCGTATATAGTTCGCCTCCTGACACGACGTCCAGTGATAAGCCTTCTTCTTTTATAAGCTGAAACATAGCAACAGAAGAAAATGCTTTGCTTGCGTATGCTACTTGAGCTTTTACACCAAGATTTTTGAATGTTGTTTGAAAGTCGCGTGCACGTTGTCTAATTAGTGCTACATCATAAACGTATAGTGGAGTGCCATAATCGTTTGCCAGTTCAATTGTGTCCACTCCTCCTATTTCCAAGTGTCCTTTTGTGTTTACTTTACTAGTTCCATGAAAATACATATGAAATTCCCCTCGCGCAGTTAGTTTATATGTAACCCTATTTAATACCATATTCTCTATTAGAGTATTATGGATGTGCTCTAGCCCTGATAAAAAAATTTAAGCAAAAAACAGCTAAACAGAATCTTTAGCTGTCTCTAAACTCTTTCATTCTGTACTTGATTAAACTAAACTTTACCACACATAAATGCCTCTATCAAGCGAATATTCTTACTAGTTTGTTATTGAGGCTGTCTGAAACGATTTCTCGGATGAACTATGCTCGGGCGAATTTTTGCACCCGGTGTACTTCTCCTAACAAGAATCATAAGCAATGCTTTTGGACTGAACGGGATGAATGGCCATAAGTATGGAGTATTCAATGAACGAGTTCCCGCAAGGAATAATACTAATAACGTCACTCCGACCACCAATCCTGGCACGTGAAATAATGCAACAAGCACTAATAGCAGCAACCGCATTATTTTATTGGCCACACTCAATTCATAACTTGGGGTTGTGAATGAACCAATAGCCGCTACCGCCACGTATAGAATAACCTCTGGTACGAAAAGCCCTACATCAATGGCAATTTGCCCAATCAATACAGCGGCAATTAAACCCATCGCTGTAGAAAGGGCGGTCGGTGTGTGAATCGCTGCCAACCTTAGAAACTCCACTCCTATATCTGCAAGAAAGATTTGAAAGACAACAGGGATATTGGATTCTTCATTTGGCCCGATAAAGCTTATCTGCTCTGGAAGCAGACTTGGTTCTAAAATCATTAAGAACCATAGTGGCAGAAGGAACAAAGAAGCAAAGATACCGCAAAAGCGTACCCAGCGGACAAACGTACCAACTGCTGGAGACTGACGATATTCCTCTACATGTTGCACATGATGGAAGAATGTAGTCGGTGTAATGATGACACTTGGCGAAGTATCCACCATCACGATGACATGCCCTTCCAACAGATGAGTAGCTGCAATGTCAGGTCTTTCCGTGTAACGTACGAGCGGATATGGATTATAGCCCTGCTTTACAATAAACTCTTCAACTGTTTTATCCGCCATGGTCAGCCCATCAATATCGATATTTTTCGTTTCTTTTCGAACGATATCAACCAGATCAGGGTCTGCCACATCCTTTATGTATGCAAGACAAATGTCTGTTTTTGAACGTTCTCCGACTTGGAAAATTTCATAGCGGAGTCTCTCATCCCTAATTCTTCTACGGGTCAGCGCAGTATTAACAATAATATTTTCTACATAACCGTCCCTTGCTCCCCTTACCACCTTCTCCGTATCAGGTTCTTCAGGATTGCGTCCTGGGTAAGAACGAGTATCAATGACAAAACCGCTGTGTTCCCCTTCCAGTAAAATAACAACCAGTCCGCTGAGCACTTGGTCGACCACTTCATCCATATACTCAATGTTATTTACTTGCTGATTCACCAATCGATTATGAACAATCTCTTTTACCTTATATGTCTTCTTTTCAAAATCATTAACATGCAGCAATTCTTCCATAAGTTCTATTATAAACAACGTGTCACATAGACCATTTACATAATAGAGGTTCAACTCCTTACCAAGAACGGTGAACTTCCTTACGCCAAGGTCAAAGCTGACATCAAGCCCTACTTCGTCTTTAAAAAATTTTTCGTTATTCGTCAGCTTCGGTGATATCGGTACTTTTTCCATTCCATTGTGAGACATCATACCCATTCCTCTCTAAAATGATTTCGACCGCTTTGCTGGTAATGGGAGCTCCTCGTTTTACATCATCTCTCCTTGCCATCTTGCCTATATCGCCAATTCCGACAATAAGCGGAAAATGCAATTCATCTAAACAATACACGGTATCTCCATTTATTCTTCCAATATCCATTTCTTGTATTCCACTTTTATCAACTCCTTGAGAGGAGACTTGCAAATCACGGTCAACCGTTATGTGCACTCTTGTCCATTCCGATTGGTGTGTCTTGGAAGCAACGGCGATTACTCCTAATACTTCAATCTGTTCATGAGTGGCCACATATCGAAGAGCCCGTTCACCGGCACCCTCTCCAAGAAAACCGCTGTCATCAAACATTACAAAAACGGGTTCACTTTTCGCCTGCAATATTAGCTTCACTAACTCCTCCCCACTAAGCAGGGTAGGATTGCCGAATGAAGCGGAAATACATCTGCCGCCATAGTGTTTTGCAACGAGCTGTATCGTCTTCTTGGCATATACATCTCCATCGGTTATTAAGATGACCCGTTTTGTAATCACATCCATCTACCCTTTCGGTTTAAAGATTAGTGCGGCGATAAAAGCAAATAGAATGGCTGCTGAAATTCCCGCAGAAGTTAACTCGAATATTCCCATTCCAATTCCGATAAAGCCATGTTTCTCTGACTGATGCATGGCACCATGTAGTAAGGAATGACCAAAGCTTGTAATTGGGACGGTTGCACCTGCACCTGCAAAATCAATCAGCTTATCATATATTCCAAAACCGTCCAGGATTGCCCCAGCTACAACAAACGAACTCATCACATGAGCAGGTGTAAGCTTGGCAAAATCCAGTAATAGTTGCCCAACAACACAAATCAGCCCGCCGACTATAAACGCTATTAAATATTCCATTATGGACCCACCCTCTCTAACACAACTCCATGGGCGATGGTTGGAATCGATTCCTTTTGCTGAATCATAGTAGGGCTTAGCAATGCTCCTGTTGCAACCACAAGGACTTTCTTGATCATGCCAGTCATCAGTTCATTAATGAGATGGGCATAGGTTACGACCGCACAACAGCCACAACCACTTCCGCCGGCGAATACTTCCTGATCCGGCCTGAAAATCATCAATCCGCAATCGCTATGCTTCACCGTAATATCATAGCCTTCTTCTTTTAGAAGTTCTTTTAAAATAGGACTGCCTACACCAGAAAGGTCGCCTGTGACAATCAGGTCATAAGTGTCCGGATTCACATTTAGATCTTGAAAATGCGCTTGAATCGTATCAGCAGCTGCTGGTGCCATGGCAGAACCCATGTCAAAGGGGTCTGTGATGCCAAGATCTATAACTCTTCCGATGGTAGCTGAGGTAATACGGATCGGGCTCGGTTGCTTGCTGACAAGCGCAGTTCCAGAACCAGTCACAGTGAAAGTTGCGGAATCAGGTTTTTGTCCTCCATATTCGGTTGGATAGCGAAACTGCCTTTCTGCTGTGGCATTGTGGCTGCTGGTGGAGGCAAGCACCGTATTAGCAAAACCACCGTCCACAAGCGCTGCACCGACTGCCAATGTTTCCATCGAGGTGGAACAAGCACCAAACATGCAAAGGAATGGAATTTGATGATGCCGAGCCACATAATTAGCCGTTACATTTTGGTTAAGTAAGTCCCCTGCAAGGAAAAAGTCAATGTCTTTGTATTCCAGGTTCACCTTTTCCAGACAAGTTTGAACAGATTGCTCCATCAACCTTCTTTCGGCAAGCTCCCAATTATCTTCACCACAGTGGAGCTCATCATAAGTTTTATCGAACAAAGATCCAAGGGGCCCTTCCGCTTCTTTCGGCCCAACGGCAGTTCCTGTGGAGCTAATATAGATTGGTTGTTCGAAAACCCAACTTTGTCTTCCTGTTAGTCGCACTACTTTTACCCCCTAACCAGTAAAACTCATATTTAGTAAATACCTGATCATGCCTACTACATAGGCAGCCACCACTCCAAACACAATGACACTACCAGCAAGTTTAAACATATTGGTCGCAACTCCTAGAACAATCCCTTCACTCCGGTGTTCCATCGCTGCACTTGTCATGGAGTTTGCGAAACCAGTGACAGGCACAGCTGAACCTGCCCCAGCAAATTGACCGAGTTTATCGTAAATGCCAAGTCCTGTCAGCAGAGCTGATATTAAAATGAGAGTAGCTACTGTAGGGTTTCCCACATTTTCTTCTGAGAAGTTAAACATGGTCATATAAAAATTTTGTATACCCTGCCCAATCAAACATATCAGCCCTCCTACAAGAAAAGCCTTGACGCAATTGATAACGTAAGGTGGTTTAGGCTGGAACTTTTTTATGTTATTTTTATAATTATCTTTAAGCTTTTCACTCATGATTGCCACACCTCCTACAAATTGACAAACACTAACCAGTGATATAATGACCCAATTATTTTCCCGAACACAATGGCCATTAAAAGAATCGCCATCTGACCGTCAACCCCGATCCTTTTTGCCAATATCGGTAACACATTCAGTACCTCCGTCAATGCTGCAGCAAGCAAACCGACAAACACCCCGCAAAACAAACCAATCGGGATGGCGAGAAAAGAAGGCAGATGAAAAGCGACACTGTTTAAACTGATCCAACTTCCAAACAATGCGCCTCCAATCACTCCCCATTCATAGCCATAGACAAATTTCGTTGTCTTGGTCAATTGTGTTAACCTCGGAATGATTCCCAGTACAGCAAGAAACGCAACAAAACCTGAACCAACAGCAAGCCCCCCGGCCAAACCGAGAAATACGACAAAAACAATATTAATCGTCATCAATTTTCTTCGAGCTCTCCTTGTTTTCATGCATGATTACATATTGATCCAAATCCTGTTGATAGTTGAACATTTCTACTTCTAGGGGGCTGGGCTCTTCATTAATTCGTTTACGGAAAACATGATTGAAGAATAAAATCATCCCTAAGCCCAAACCAATGGAATAAGGAATCTGGAGAAGAAGCGGCTTGTCATCCTCAAGGCCAGTGATGGTTTTGAAAATCTTCTGATGGACGATCCGCATGCTGACATCTTCATGAAAATTCATGATGGCCAATGCTGCACCTAAAAATAATAGAAGCCAAACACCGATAAAAAACATCGGGCGGAATCGTCTCTTTTTATACACAACCTCCACAATAGTCTGAGCAGGCCCAAAGGTTTGGATATCCAGTTCTCCATCTACTTTCCTAATCTCTTTAATCATCCGCATTACATCCAACACGACGATGGATTTATCACTCATGTTTATTTGATGTATAGAAATGTTTCGAACTTTATCTAAAATCTCCGTATCTGCAACTAACTGTGCGATATCTTCTATTTTTATCATTTGATTTGGACGAGCTTGAATCCGGTGACGAAGGCGAACATATAGTGATTTATCCATCTTCCAAACACATCCTGGCAAAAGATATTGTATATGTAGTATGGATTAGTGGGAGATTTACCATGCAAAGGAAAAAAGAACACCAAGAATTACCACGTTTTCTCCAACAAAAAAAACCGTACGGACATCATTCATCCATACGGTCTTTCATTTGTTGCAATATTTTCTTTTCCAGTCGACTCACCTGCACTTGGGAGATACCAAGACGCTGGGCAACTTCGGTTTGAGTCTGGTCTTTATAGTAACGTAGATATACAATCAGCTTTTCCCGTTCATCCAGCTCTTCAATAGCCTCTTTCAAGGCAATCTTATCAAACCAGCGATGCTCGGAATGATCAGCGATTTGATCCAATAGGGTAATAGGGTCTCCATCATTTTCATAGACGGTTTCATGGATAGAGGAAGGTGCACGTGCAGCCTCTTGCGCAAGCACCACTTCTTCTGCCGTGATCTCCAAAAATTCCGCTATTTCATTAATGGTCGGTACTCTTCCATACCTTTTGGATAACTCATCTTTCGCTTTCCTGATTTTGTTTGCCACTTCCTTCAACGAGCGGCTAACCTTCACACTTCCGTCATCCCGGATGAATCGCTGAATTTCCCCAATGATCATCGGAACGGCGTAGGTTGAAAATTTCACGTCATAAGAAAGGTCAAACTTATCGACTGATTTTAAAAGGCCGATGCAGCCTATCTGAAACAGGTCGTCAGGTTCATAGCCCCGGTTCATAAAGCGCTGAACCACAGACCAGACAAGCCTCATGTTTTTTTGCACAATCGTATCCCGTGCTTCTTGTTCGCCGGATTGACTTCTTTTTATCAGTTCTTTCACTTCATGATCTTTTAGGTATGTTTGTGTTTGGTTCTTGACCTCAACATCCATAGGCTTAGCTCCTTAATTACAAAGCGCTTTGCTCTTAGCTAAATACTTGGTCATACGGATTGAGGTGCCTGTTTCTCTAGATGAATGAATTTCTACATAATCCATAAAGTTTTCCATGATGGTAAACCCCATACCAGAACGCTCGAGCTCAGGCTTAGTAGTGTATAACGGCTGTCTAGCTTCCTCTACATCATCAATTCCCATACCTTCATCCCTGATGGTGATATGGACAGCTCCGTCTTCTAGTTCAACAGAGATGTAAACTGTGGCCTTAGGGTCATTGTCATAACCATGAATGATAGCATTTGTCACTGCCTCTGAAACGACTGTTTTGATTTCAGTCAATTCATCCATAGTCGGGTCCAATTGCATGATGAAAGCCGCTACTGTTACCCTTGCGAACGATTCATTTTGGCTAAGGGCAGAAAATTGAAGATTCATGTGATTTTTCATTATGCCACCCCCAATTTTTGCAGGGCGTTTTCTTCACTTTCTTCTAAACGGATAATTTTAAATAGCCCGGACATTTCAAACAGACGCTTAACAGCAGGTGAAATGGAACAAACCACCATTTCTCCCCCATTATTTTTAATTTGTTTATAACGCCCCAATATAACACCGAGCCCTGAGCTGTCCATGAAAGACAATTGCTCCAAATTTAAAATAATATGAGTGATCTGATGTTTTTCGATTATAGCTGTAGCTTGATTACGCAAATTTTCAGCTGTATGGTGATCCAATTCACCTGCTAAACGTACACAAAGAACATTTTGTTTGACTTCCAAATCAACGGTAAGACTCACTGCACTTTCCCCCTTGTGGAAACTTTGTTCAGTGAGTCAATTTCTATATTTGATTTCCGTTTTCCTGCCTGCAGACAAAACTAGTGTTTATTCGCTAAAAAAACAGGTTCTATACTTGTGATTATTTAAATCAACCTAGTTTGGAGAAGTGACCCATGGAACGTTTGAAAAGTTGCCACCAGCTTGCTTCCATACTGTCTTTTGCAGCTACCAGGTCACTTTCCGAAAGAACCTTTCCGCCTTTTTTAAGGACAATCTTACCTACTTTGTCTCCTTTTTTAACTGGCGCCTTCACATTTTCATCTACAGTGATTATTTTCTCCACATCATCTGTATTTTCACCTTTCTTCGTTAAAACAGAAATCGGTTCGCTTGTTACGGCATCTACTTCTTTTTCAGAACCTTTACTGATTTCCACTCTTCCTACTGCTACGTTTCGTTCATACATCGGGTGTGTTTTATACTGACTGAATGCAAAATCCAACATATTCGTAATCTGAGCATTTCGGTCTTTCGGTGTCGGTGCACCAAATACTACAGCTATCACACGCATATTGTCTTTTTTGGCAGTAGCAGTCAAACAATACTTTGCTTCTTGTGTAAATCCTGTTTTCACTCCATCCACACCAGGATAGAATCTAACAAGTTTGTTTGTATTAACCAACCAGAATTTCTTCTCTGAATCTTGTCGGAGATAGTCTTCATATTGGCCTGTATATTTAGTAATTCCTTCATATTTCAACAGTTCTTTTGCCATCACAGCCATGTCGTTTGCAGTGCTGTAATGATTTTTAGCCGGTAAACCTGTTGGGTTTTGGAATAGTGTGTTTTCTAGACCAAGGTCTTTCGCTTTGGCATTCATTCTATCTACAAATGCAGCTTCAGATCCTGCGATACGTTCAGCCATTGCGACAGAAGCATCATTACCTGATGCGATCGCAATACCGCGAAGCATTTCATCTGTCGTCATTTCTTCACCAGGCTCGAGAAAAATTTGCGATCCTCCCATAGAGGCAGCATATTCACTTGTCCTGATTTTTTCATCCCACGTAAGTTCACCTTTATCAATAGCTTCCATAATCAAGAGCATCGTCATGATTTTTGTCATACTCGCCGGGGGCAATTTTTCGTGTCCGTTTTTTTCATACAGTACTTGACCAGTGTCGCGTTCAATCAATATAGCAGATCTAGCATTTTCAGTAAGTTGAACACTTTTTTCTTCCGCCCCTACAACAGGACTAAATGCGGAAAAAGTAAAAGCAATTGCAATTATTGCGGTGATTAACTTTTTCATCCTTAGACCTCCATTCATATTCCTACTTCACATTTTTTCCAAAATGTTAATTTTTATACTAAGTATTGGTAATGGAGGGAAATAATTTTGCATAGTAAAAACAGCCCTACCAAAAAGGCAGGGCTGCTCTCAACGCAATTCATTATTATTCAGAAATCGTATCATAAACAAGTGGGGGAACTTTCACTTCGCCACTTACCACTTTAATGCTCTCATATAATGCTTCTTTTACTTTTGTAAGATCTTCTTGGTTACTGTGGATTGTTGCAAGTGACTCGCCTGCTTCCACTTTGTCACCAATCTTTTTGCGCAGAACAATTCCTACTGCAAGATCGATCTCAGAGTCTTTAGTTGCACGGCCAGCACCAAGCAACATCGCAGCAGTTCCAACAGAATCAGCCACAATCTCAGATACTACACCAGCTTCTTTTGCTTCAAGCTCCACCACATGCTTAGCTTGAGGTAATTTCTCAGGGTTATCGACAACAGAAGCGTCTCCACCTTGTGCTTCCAAGAATGTCTTTAATGTTTCGATTGCTGCGCCAGAGCGGATAACTTCTTCCAGCATTCCGCGTGCTTCTTCCAATGTAGAAGCTTTTTCTGCTAAAAGAACCATGTAGCTACCTAGCTCCAAGCAAAGCTCTTCTAAATCTTTTGGACCTTCGCCACGCAAAGTGTCGATAGCTTCTTTAATCTCTAATGCGTTACCGATTGCAAATCCAAGTGGCTGGCTCATATCAGAGATGACTGCCATTGTTCTGCGGCCAACATTGTTTCCGATATCAACCATTGCTTTTGCAAGCTTTTTCGCTTCGTCCAAGTCTTTCATGAATGCACCGGCGCCAGTTTTTACATCCAATACGATTGCGTCTGCTCCAGCGGCAATCTTTTTGCTCATGATGGAGCTTGCAATCAACGGAATGCTGTTTACAGTAGCTGTTACATCACGCAAAGCATAAAGCTTTTTGTCAGCAGGAGTCAGGTTACCACTTTGGCCGATAACGGCAACTTTATTTTTGTTTACATAGTCGATGAATTCTTGGTTGTCGATTTCTACGTGGAAGCCTGGTACAGACTCAAGTTTATCGATTGTCCCACCAGTGTGACCAAGGCCACGGCCACTCATTTTAGCAACCGGAACTCCAACAGCCGCTACAAGTGGTGCCAACACTAATGTTGTAGTGTCGCCAACTCCGCCAGTACTGTGTTTATCAACTTTGATACCTTCGATAGCAGATAGGTCAATGGTGTCTCCAGAGTGAACCATTGCCATTGTTAGGTCTGCGCGTTCTTGGTCACTCATTCCTTGGAAGAAGATGGCCATGGAGAAAGCGCTCATCTGATAGTCAGGAATGGATCCGTCTGTGAATCCGTTTACGATGAATTGGATTTCTTCTGTTGTTAGTTCTTTTCCGTCACGTTTCTTTTGTATAAGGTCTACCATTCTCATGCCGAAACACCTCTTATTTTCTATAAAATAAATTACATACCTTTAACAATTGTTTTTACGAATTGAAGGAAGTTTGCTTTTACCATTTCTGTTGTTTCCATTACTTCGTCGTGTGTTAATGGCTGGTCAAGGATTCCCGCTGCCATGTTGGAGATGCAAGAGATTCCAAGCACTTTCATGCCGCAATGACGGGCAACGATAACTTCCGGTACAGTGGACATTCCCACTGCGTCTCCACCAAGAGTACGAAGCATTCTAACTTCAGCTGGTGTTTCATAGGAAGGTCCTGTGTTCCCTACATACACACCCTCTTGAACTTTAAGACCGATTTCTGCTGCTACATCTTTAGCCAATTTACGAAGCTGTTTGCAATATGGCTCTGACATGTCAGGGAAACGTGCGCCAAGCTCATTGTTATTTGGTCCAATTAGCGGATTCGTTCCCATGTTATTGATGTGATCAGTTAAAATCATTAAATCTCCTGCTTCGAAGCTTTCGTTCACGCCTCCAGCAGCATTTGTTACGATTAATTTCTCTACACCGATATACTTCATAACACGAACTGGGAACGTCACTTTTTCCATGGCATAGCCTTCATAGAAGTGAAAGCGTCCTTGCATGGCAATTACAGTTTTCCCTTCTAATTCACCAATCACCAGTTGGCCTGCATGGCCCTCGACAGTTGAAACAGGGAATTCAGGAATCTCTGCGTATGGAATCACGACAGGGTTTTGAATTTCTTCTGCTAACACACCAAGTCCAGATCCAAGGATTAGGCCGATTTCTGGTTTGTTAGATAATTTCGCATTAATATATTCAGCTGATTTTTTAATAGCTTCTAAATTCATTTAATAACTCCTCCTAGTTCAAATCTTGTAAAAAGCTTTTTCCGTGCTTAGGCATTCTTGTATTAAAGTTGTCTGCAATCGTTGCGCCGATATCTGCAAATGTTTTACGGATATCTAACTGCTTTCCTTCTTTATGCTGAGGAGAGTAAGCTAATAATGGCACATATTCTCTAGTATGATCTGTTCCTGGTGCTGTTGGATCGTTTCCATGGTCAGCAGTAATGATTAATAGATCATCTTCTTTTAAGTTGGCAAACACATCAGGAAGGCGTGCATCATATTCTTCCAATGCTTTTCCATAACCTTCAGGATCTCTTCTGTGACCATATACTGCGTCAAAATCAACCAGGTTTAAGAAACTGATACCTGTAAAGTCCATAGCTGTTGTTTCCACCAATTTGTCCATTCCATCCATGTTAGAGACAGTGCGGAGTGATTTCGTCACTCCCTCCCCATCATAGATATCGGAAATTTTCCCAATGGAAATAACATCATAGCCACTGTCTTTCAGTTCATTCATTACTGTACGTTCAAATGGTTTTAATGCATAATCATGACGGTTGGATGTACGTTTCCAGTTACCTGCTTCACCAACAAACGGACGTGCAATAATTCGTCCCACCATGTACTTTTCATCTAAAGTTAATTCACGTGCAATTTTACAAATGTCATATAATTCTTCAATAGGAACAACATCTTCGTGTGCTGCAATTTGAAGAACGGAATCTGCAGAAGTATAAACAATCAATGCTCCTGAATCTACGTGTTCCTGCCCTAGTTGATCAAGAATCTCCGTTCCGCTCGCAGGAATGTTCCCGATGATTTTACGGCCTGTACGTTCTTCCAACTCTTGAATAAGCTCATTTGGAAATCCGTCAGGAAATACACGGAAAGGTGTATCGATTCGCAAGCCCATGATCTCCCAGTGACCTGTCATGGTATCTTTTCCGCTTGAAGATTCTTCCATTTTCGTGAAGAATGCTAGGGGCTTTTCTGCTTTTGGAACACCCTTTACTTCTTCAATATTGCTAAGACCAAGCTTTGCCATATTTGGCATGTTCAGCCCGTTCATGTGTTCAGCTATATGTCCTAAAGTATCGGCACCCTTATCACCGAATTTTTCAGCATCCGGTGCTTCTCCGATTCCAACAGAATCCATTACTACTAGAAACACTCTTTTATATGTATAAGAACTCATTTTATAACCTCCTACTAACTTTCGATCTGATTTTACCTCTTGTATTTTCCCCTTTTTTACTTAGGATAGTCATACAAGACCACACTTCTACTTGTCAGAAGTCTGACATCTGATTCTAGTATAAACAAGCGCTTTCAAAGTTGCAATTAAAATGATAAAAAAAGACTGTTCAGATAGTTCGAACAGCCCTACTCCTGTTCCCGCTATAAGAATCTAACTTTATGCTCTTGGGTGGAACATCGAGTAAACATCCTTCATGCGGGTTTTCGTGACATGCGTGTAAATTTGGGTGGTAGAAATATCGGCGTGTCCAAGCATTTCTTGGACTGCACGAAGATCTGCCCCATTTTCTAAAAGATGTGTGGCAAAAGAATGTCGCAACGTATGCGGAGTCAATTCCTTTTCAATACCGGCTTCCTTTGTCAACTTTTTTAGGATTTTCCAAAAACCCTGTCTTGTTAAGCGGTTACCATAAAGATTCACAAACAACGCATCCGTGGTCTTCTTTTTTAACAGTTGACTTCGACTTTCTTCTATATAAGTGGTGATGGCATTTTGGGCCATTGTTCCAAGCGGAATGATTCTTTCTTTGTTTCCTTTTCCTACGCAACGAACAAACCCCATGGTTAAATGTACATCGCTGAGATTCAGGGATATCAGCTCGGAGACACGCATTCCTGTAGCATATAATAGTTCTAGCATCGCTTTATCACGCATGCCAAACACTTTACTCGTATCAGGCGAATCTAGTAATGCTTGCACCTCTTCTACAGACATAACCTGTGGAAGCTTTTGTTCTTGTTTAGGACGGTCAATATGTACTGTCGGGTCTTGAGTTGTGACCTTTTCCCTTAATAAAAATTGATGAAATGAGCGTATGGAGGCAATATGTCTGGCTATTGTTTTGGACGACTTTCCATTTTCCGTCAGAAACTTTAAAAACTGTATAATGGTAGACCGTGAAACTGCATCCAACGAAGATATTTCCTCTACTTTACTTACATACAAAAGATAAGACTTTAAGTCTCGCTCGTAGGAAACTACCGTGTTTGACGCCAGGCCTTTTTCGACTACTAAAAAATGAATAAAATCTTTTAATTGATCCTGCAATACCCTCTACTCCCCGTAATGATAAAAGAATACCAAGCGCTGCAGCCAGCCCTCATCCCTTTCTTCTACCATTTTTGTCACTTTCACCGCTGCCCCTTCAGGCTCGTCATAACGATGATAATTCTGATACTCTTGATTAATCCACATAATTCCATAGTAAAATAAGACCGTACAACCAGTGAATAAAATAAAAACTTTAAATGTATTATAGCATGAATCTATAATATTCTTCATAAAAGTCAACCTCCAAATATGCAAGTTATCCCAATAAACTTGTCTTATTAGAAGGTATGACAAATTAAAGCAGAATTATACCTTTAAAACCAAAATAAAAACCTTTCCCATCTTTATTGGAAAAGGTTTATGTATTCTCTTCTTCCGTTTGATCATCAGGATCTTGGCATCGATGACAAACTCCATGAAAGGTTAAACGGTGGTCCTTTATTTTGAAGTTCCAATCACGTTCTACGATTGCTTCCACATCTTCTAGTAGGTCGTCTTGAATCTCATCAACCGCCCCACACTCTATGCAAACTAAGTGATGATGGAAATGCTTGGCACCTTCTTGACGAAGATCATAGCGTGATACTCCATCGCCAAAATTTATTTTATCGACAATTTTCAATTCCGTCAGTAATTCCAATGTTCGATATACAGTAGCCAGTCCAATCTCAGGTGACTTTTCTTTCACGAGGAGGTATACATCTTCCGCGCTCAAATGGTCCTCTTCATGTTCCAGCAAGACTCGGACTGTTGATTCTCGCTGAGGAGTTAGCTTATAGCTTGCGGAATGCAGTAGCTTTTTTATGCGGTCTATCCTATTTTCCATTTCGTTCCCTCCCTCGCTTTACCACTTTATTTTATCGAAAGCGCAGGGAACTGTCAAAGAAAAAAATAATCATTATAAATAAGTGAAAATAATCATTATTATATTGGTTTTATTCTAATATGGAAATAACAGATTTCATGAACACTGGAGATGCCAATGCTTCTATTAATGAAGCTCCCACAAGCAGTAAGCAAATGAATCCCATCGCGACCGTATATCTCATAAACTGTTGAAAAAACGGCTCCTGTATTCTTTTTACAAACTGCTGCCTGATCATCTTCAAGGAAAAAGCCACCGATAAAGTTCCAATGATAATGTATGCAGGAATCGCAATCATATTTTGTGGAAGGATGGCCACAAAGGAAAAAAGGAACCCTTTCCAGCTTAGTTGATTTACTAAGAATCCCACCGTAAATCCAACTACCACTCCTTTTAAGAACAGTAGTATTAAAATTACCGGAAGTCCAATAATGGATATACCAAGCACCCACATTAAAAGAACGTATTTAATATTATGGAAATAACTCTGAAAGAATATGTCTTTCGAGCTTGCAAACTGTCCTTCTTCCACCTGACCAAAGAAGCGGCTCAGATAGACAAACAGATCCTGTTTTTGTGAAAAGTTCATACTATTGACCACGATGGCCCCGAAGATAACTCCCATAAAAAAAAGCACCACTATAAACAAATATAGAGAGGAGTGTTCTTTTATATGCCCTAGTAAAATAGTAAACCGCGACTGTTTTTTCATCCCTCTTCCTCCTATCACTCTCTTACTAGAGTGTATGATAGAGGAGGGGAAGTATGACTTGTTTTAGGATAGAAATTTCAAAGGGTGGGTTTTCCATATTATTCATCACTTACCTTACCAAACCTGCCCCCACCGCCAGCTTTAAACGCCAACCTTCCGCTTCGAGCAGCCACAATCAGAGACGCGACCTTCTCACCTACGACTTCCACCAATTCTTCGTGACTTGCATCATGGAGGATTCCCATTTCGGTTCCGAACACTCCTCGTAATTTGATCAATGTTTTCGGCCCTACACCAGGTATGAAGTCCAATGGGACCTGATGTATATATGGCGGGCGGTTTCTTAACGGTTCCTGATTATCAGCTAATTCTTCAATCCGATCAGAAACACCTTTAATAAATTTGGTGTGGGCACAACTGTTACAACTATTATCCTCCTGTACGAAAGGAGTAAAGCACTTTTCGCAAACTGTCGTATAGTACTTTCCTAACTGTGGACTCAAGCCGTAATTACTAACCACGCCTCGCCCATCCACTTCCCTCAAGGCTAGACGCAACTCTTCAAAACTTGGTTCCTTCATGTGTATCTTTTGATACTCTCTCGCTATTTTACCAACGGAATGAGCATCAGAATTTGAAAGAAATGTATACCCGCCCAACTCACTTAATCGACTGGCCATAGATGTATCCGCACTTAACCCAAGCTCGATTGCATCAATTAGGTCTGGATCGAATACTTCCGACAAACTCTTTTTCACTCCCTTGCCATACAGACTCTTAAACGGTGTAAAAACATGTGCGGGGATGAGCAAGCCGCCAAGCCGGTTTACCTCACGCTGAATAGCAACCGCATTCTCATACACACGCTGAGTGGACAAGGTGACATTTTTCATACGCTTGCTTAGCCAGTTTGAGAACTCCACCATTTTCTCCACTGTCTTCATATAACAAAGTGCATGTATTAAGCCCTGACAGTTCTCATCATAAATTTCGATTTCCGCACCAAGAATCAATGTAATATCTCCCATGCGTACACCGCCGTCTTCGAGCTCCACCAACTCACCAGCTGCAATACGATTACGAAGACCGATAAGCACTTCAGGTACCTGGCAATCGATGACACCTACCATATCTAAGCCCTTTTTAAAGCGCGCCTCTTCCAAAACAGCCTCCAAAGTTAACTTATTGGAGGCTGTAATTTTTACCGGCTTACCACTGGCTGTCCGGCCCAAATGTATATGTAAATCAACAAAAAATTCTTGCATGGCCGTCCCCTACTTTCGAAGCAATGTTTGCATTTGCAAATACTGCACGGCATAAGCAGTCTTCGCATCATAAATTTCCTTCTTTTCAATAAGTTCGAGTGCCTCATCTAATGATACTTCCAATAGGTCCACAAACTCATCCTCATCTAAGTGATGTTCTTCCGTGTCTTTGCGCAACCCCTTTGCAATAAATAAGTGAACCAATTCATCTGCAAAACCAGGTGAAGTGTAAAAAGAAATCAAAGGTTGCAATTCATCACAAGTATAGCCAGTTTCCTCTTGAAGTTCCCGTTTTGCGGTGACAATCGGCTCTTCCCCTTTTTCTAGCTTTCCAGCTGGAATCTCGACCAATACACGTTCCATCGCCTTTCGGTATTGACGGACCATGATTATCTTATTTTCGTCCGTTACTGCTATTACCGCCACTGCACCAGGGTGTTTAACAATCTCCCTTTTACTTGTTTTTCCATTTGGAAGTTCCACATCCTCTAAATATAAATCAATGATTCTTCCAGAGAACAATTTTTCACTATGTAAAGTTTTTTCTTTTAAATGATTCATCCCGACCGCTCCTTGTTCTGTAGTCATCCATTTCTTCATACATTCTACCATACAAGGGTTAGGAGGGAGCAAATTGAAGGTCTATGTCCGCCCAAACAATATCGTATTGGTAGGAAAGGCTTGGGAAATCCGAAACAAGCTTAGGGAATATTCCCTTCATCACGTGTATGTAAAAACATGGATTAATTCTTTAAAAGATGAATGATTTGTAGCAGAACCCTCCTTTTCGGTAAAATGGGGAAAAAGGAGGGTTTTTCTTGTTACCTAAAAACCGACTTGGCAAATCAGATTTATATGTAAGTAAATTGGGACTTGGTTGTATGTCCCTTGGTACGGAAGAAACGAAAGCAATAGATATTGTGAAAAGAGCGCTTGATTTAGGTATCAATTATTTAGATACTGCAGATCTGTACGATTTTGGACAAAATGAGGAACTGGTAGGAAGAGCTTTAAAGGGGCAACGCGACAAAGTAGTGCTTGCCACAAAAGCCGGGAACAAATGGACTCAAGGAAAAGAAGGCTGGGAATGGGACCCTTCTAAACAGCATATTCAATCAGCAGTAAAAGATAGCCTGCGTCGCCTACAAACAGATTACATCGATTTATATCAGCTTCACGGCGGTACGATAGAGGACCCGACCGAAGAAACGATTGAGGCATTTGAGGAGTTAAAAAAAGAAGGGTACATCCGAGAATACGGGATCTCTTCCATTAGACCGAACGTTATTAAGCGGTTTGTAGAAAACTCCTCGATCGTATCGGTTATGATGCAATACAGTCTTCTCGATACACGACCGGAAGAATGGTTGGATTATCTCCACGAAAACAATGTTAGTGTAATAGCTCGAGGCCCACTAGCAAAAGGACTATTGTCCGACAATGCTCTCAATAAGCTTCAAGACAAGTTTAAAGGAAAAGATTTTCTTGATTATAGTCACGAGGAGTTGGAGAATCTCTTACCAAAACTTATGGATTTTACTGGTGAGAAGCCGCTTCAAACAACTGCTATCCACTATTGTTTTGCACACCCTGCCGTCGCAGCAGTTATCCCTGGTGCAAGCTCCATTGAACAATTGGAAGCGAACGTCCAAGCCATGAAGAAAAATGCACTTTCAGAAGAAGAATACGCAACAATAAAAGAAATCGTCAAGCAGTCTACTTACGTCGCACATCGCGACTAACACCATGCAGTCTCCCGCTTAGGGATACTGCTTTTTTATTTCGAAAATTTGAAACTTATTCCATTTTGTTACGTAGAATAATTTATCTATGTACCGAAGGGGGAAACTTGATGATTAAATACCTTATGACATTAATCATTGTGCTGGCAGTAGAAATCGGAATCCTACTCGGAATCTCCACCTACTTTGACTTTAACCTCTTAAGCACCATGTTTTTCGGCTCTCTTGTCTTTGTCTTCCTTGCATTCTTCACAAGCTCTTCTGGAGACATTTTCACGAAAAATTCAGAAGCAGCCGTTTTTGATTCCATGGCTGGTCGATACACCCCGCAACAACAAAAACCAACATTACATATCGGTCCATTTTTGCTTGGATCCCTACTATGTTTGGCTGTCTACTTCATCATGGCATTCTTCCTCTCATAAAAAAAAAGAGAATGGTTATGTTAGCGGACCATTCTCTCTTTTATTTCCTCTCCATTCTTACTTGAATTCTTTCCAATTTTGATTACTTTCTTCAAACAGTTCTTCAAAGGATTTATTCTTCTCTTTTAATCGTTTTTCTTCTTTTTTTCTTTCCGCTTCTTCCGCTTTTTGTTTTTGTTCTGTTTGAACAAGTTGATCTTTCATCGACTTTAATTTCGAATAAACATCCCCCTCTAACTGATCTTTTAATGATACTTTCTCTTCCTTCTTATTCGTCAAAGGCCTTTGATTATTCTTATGCTTTTTCTTCACGGCAAGCACACTCCCATAAACACGTTTTCTAGTAGTATAGCAAATTACGATTTATCCATAAACAATCATTAAAAATATATTTGTTTCTTAAAGATAAATATTATTACTTTATAATTATTATAAAAAAGTATTGATTTTCGTCTAATAACTGTTATTATTATAAACGTAATCTTACTTTTTAATTTGAGGTGAAGGATTTTGACAACTAATAATAGACTCACAACTAGCTGGGGGGCTCCTGTTGGAGATAACCAGAATTCCATGACTGCCGGTTCCAGAGGACCTACTCTCATACAAGATGTACATCTACTAGAGAAACTCGCACATTTCAACCGAGAACGTGTACCTGAACGTGTTGTTCACGCAAAAGGTGCAGGTGCACACGGGTATTTCGAGGTAACCAATGATGTAAAAAAATACACCAAGGCAAAATTTCTTTCCGAAGTAGGAAAACGCACGCCACTTTTTGTCCGATTTTCCACGGTAGCTGGTGAGAACGGGTCTGCAGATTCAGTTCGTGATCCACGTGGTTTTGCGGTGAAATTTTATACAGAAGACGGCAATTATGATCTTGTCGGAAACAATACACCGGTTTTCTTCATCAGAGATGCCATTAAGTTTCCTGACTTTATTCATACACAAAAACGTCATCCTAAAACACATCTGAAAAATCCTAATGCCGTTTGGGATTTCTGGTCACTTTCACCTGAATCCCTGCATCAAGTGACCATCCTGATGTCTGATCGTGGTATTCCTGCTACTTACCGTCATATGCATGGGTTTGGTAGCCATACGTTCAAATGGGTAAATGAAGATGGTGATGGTGTTTGGATCAAGTATCATTTTAAAACAGAACAAGGCATCAAGAATCTGACTGAAGAGGTTGGAACGAAGATTGCAGGTGAAAACTCTGATTATCATACAGAGGATCTGTTTAATGCCATTGATAAAGGCGATTATCCGGCATGGAAGGTTTATGTACAGATCATGCCGATGGAGGATGCTGATACTTACCGATTTGATCCATTTGATGTGACCAAAGTATGGTCTCAAAAAGATTATCCTTTGATGGAAGTTGGACGAATGGTATTGGATCGAAATCCGGAGAATTATTTTGCAGAGGTAGAGCAGGCAACTTTCTCTCCAGGCACACTTGTCCCTGGGATTGATGTCTCTCCAGACAAAATGCTGCAGGGACGCCTTTTTGCCTACCATGACGCGCATCGCTACCGTGTTGGAGCGAACCACCAGGCTCTACCTATAAACCGAGCACGAAATGAAGTGCACAACTATCAAAGGGATGGCCAAATGAGGTTTGACAACAATGGTGGAGATTCCGTCTATTATGAACCGAACAGCTTTAATGGTCCAACTGAAACGGCTGAAAATAAACCAGCTTCCTTTGCTGTTTCTGGAATGGCAGACAGTGTATCTTTTGATCATCATGATCACTATACACAAGCTGGAGATTTATATCGCCTGCTTAGTGAGGAAGAACGTTCCCGCTTGGTTAAAAATATCGTGGCGGCGATGATGCCGGTTGAAAACGAGGAAATCAAGCTTCGCCAAATCGGACACTTCTATAAAGCTGAACCGGAATACGGTATTCGCGTTGCAGAAGGACTTGGGTTGCAAGTCCCTCAGAAAGTACGCTAGTTATATAGTTTACTAACTTTACATTTCTCTTTTATTCTCACTTCTGTCAAGCAGGCACTGATTATTGGTGCCTGCCTTTAATAAACATTCAATCAGTTTCCAATGGCTTAACTCCCTACCTTCTCCAGATAAACGAATTTATTCTCTTTTGACATGGAAACAGAAGATAAAAGGATCCTCCATCCTTTTAAGGGACTTCCACATTTAAAGTGCATCGTATCTGTTCCCCCAAGTTCCACTGTGTAGGTTCTACTAACGCACCAGTCCACTTTAATTTGGAAGGTGTATGTTCCAGGCTCCAGCTCGATAGTTTCTTTGCCCCCATTTGCAATTTCACCGATAATTTTTTCATTAGCTAGGATCTGATAGTTTCTCATTTTGTTTGCAAATTGATCTTCTCGCTCGAAAACTACTTTTGCCATCTCTCTTCCTCCTAATCTTTCCAAAAATTCACACCAGAATTTTTCTACCCGTTTACTAAATTTTACAAACCTATCCACCGACTGGCTGAATATTAATATCAAAATGAAAAAAAGGCAGCCTGTATGAAAGCTACCTTACTTTTCTACATTTATTAATGTATTTCCTTGCCTCATCCTAGTGAAAAGAACGCCAAAAAGCTCCTTTTTTATCAATGATACTGTTAATCTCTTTAAAAGGTATTTCAAAAGTCGGAAACCCTGCTGCATATGGCGCTATTTCATATGGCGTAAAATACAAGAATAACGCATCACTCGACACATAGAAGGGCTGATCAGGTTGAATCCCCTTAAAAGAATCCGGGAAGTAGTTGTCAGGGTTTTCCTGTATTTGTTTCGCCACCAAATCGCTTAACACCTTGACATAGTCACTGTCCGCCTTGAATAAATCTTTTAACGTGTAGATTCTACCGGAATCAATATCTATCGGCACCATGATTTGTGTCGGCATCCCGTGTGCTGCTCCAAACGGGTAGTTGTAGCCGTTAAGCTCTAAGATTAGTAAGTTCTTTTTATAAAATTGTACAGAAAAATCACCTGTGTAATTATAATCGAGCTGTTTATCCGGCGGAATGGGAATAATTTGAGATTGAGTGCGTAACACCTCGTTCACTTTTTTCTCTGCTTCTTTATTCTTCATTCCTTGTATCTGTGGAAAATACACCAGATAATCCTTGTTCGGCCGGTACTTTTCCTCCCGGATAGAAACATTTCTGTTTACCGGAATAACCGAATTTTGTGCATAGACCAGGTTCCCGCTTTTGTCGTAATAAGATAATCTTTGATCTACAAATGCTTTTACCAACTGCCCTTCGATGGACAGCGTTCCAACCCCATCTATAACCGGAAGTTCTTTTGCCTGTCTGCCACTTTTGTTGATAAAGAAGCTTTTAAGCCCTTGCGTCACAGAGCTATATTCTCCCTTATAGTTGTTAACTGCATCATATTGAAAATCCGTGATCATCTGCCCGCTCACCGTATCTGCAATGGCATATGTGGAGCCTGTGTATGGCTCTTCAGGGTTAATTGCTCTACCGACTGCTGCCCTGTTCCCACCAAGTTGGTTAATATCATTGTATCTTGGTGGAATAATATAGTTTCCACTCTTATCAATTAAACCGTATTTATTTCTATAGTCACTTGAAGCATTGACAACAGCCCTTCCTCCTTGAAAAGGTAAAGCCATCCCAAATTGGGGTTTAATAACGACATTCCCCAACTCATCTACATACCCTGCTTTATCCTGGTAGGTTCTCTTGAAAGAAATTAGCCCTTCACTTAACCCATTCATCTGTTCATATGGATAAGTTTGGAGCTGAGTTCCTGTTGAATTTAACAAAGCATACAAGCTATCTTTTACCTGAACAAGTGCTTTTCCCTCACTCATATCAAAGGCATATTGATATTGGGGAGGTATCGCTACATTTCCGTTAAGATCTAAGTATCCATAAAGTGTGGTACCATCATTTTTGGAATCTTGGAAAACCGCACGGCCTCCCTGATAAGGACTGATGAATGAGTACGGTCTTTGCGTCAATACTTTTCCCTTCTCATTAATGACAACGGAACCACCCTCATTTAACATAGCAATGGCACGGCCCTCTGTAAAAGGGAAAATGGAGCTGTACTTAGGGCGAACCACAAATTTACCGGTTTGTGTAATAACTCCTGCCCCACCCTTGCGAACAATCGCCAGCCCATTTTGCTGGAATTCACCGGCATCTTCAAAGGTTGGCTTTAACACAAACTTCCCTTTTTCATCTATATATCCCCACTTTGTTCCTTCAACTGTTCTAACGGAAGCAGGAAACAAACGCGGTTTAATTATTCTTCCGAACATATATGTGGTCACCCCATTAGTTTTTGATATCTTATGGGGGAATGCCTTGATGGGTGAAGACCTAGCTTCCTCTTTTACTAAACTTCATTAAATTACGTAATACGTAGGTCTCCCTCTCGATCCAACCATTGTGGCCACTTAGTTTTTGTGCACGCTCGTTTTGCGATATAGCATCTTCTATCAAAATCCATTTAGCGGTAAAACCCTGTTCTATCTCATATCCCTCTAACTGTTGAGCAACTGTTTCTCCCCTGCACTCACACAGGTAATAATGGGAGTTCATTTCAAACAGAATATCTTGATTGAAAACATCCTCTCTTCTTTCCACAAACACACCGAATTTTTCTCCTACAGTCGTATCCACATAGCCCGTTTCTTCTAATACTTCTCGAATGAGGCCTTGTTTATGGGGTTCTCCAGATTCGACACCCCCACCCGGAAATTTGAAATCTCCTTTGTTGGAGTGGAGCATCAATATTTTCCCGTCGCGGATAACGACAGCCCTAACCACTTCCCTTACTTTTACATGTTTGTTTTCTACTTTCTCTATCCCTATAAATTTATTGAAATACATATTTAACACCTTTCTTTAATCTTCTTTTATTAACCATCCAATGGCATTTATATCATTAAGATGGTGGAAAAACAGAGCATCCTCTGTCTCCATTACTCCCGTTATATTCGTAAATGGTATGGAATCACTTTGCATATCTTCTAGTACTTCGCCTGATTTATTAATCGCGATAACGTGGGAGTAACCTGCCCCTTTAGGCAACATTTTAGCTGGAAGGCGCATTGCCATTTTCCTTAATAACGGCTTATCGGAACTAAATTCTAAGAAATCATTTCTGGGCATGATTAGTCCAATCCAGAATTTTCCGTTCTCTCCTGCCATCATATTATCCGGTAATCCAGGTAGATTATCTAGGAGAACTTCTGCAAATTCACTTTCTTCTTTTGTAGTTAGTGTCTGATCTGTTTCGAGGTTTAACTTCCAGACGCGGTATTTTCCCGTTTCATTTATTAGGAGATATTTTTCGTCAGTACTTAGTGCTATTCCGTTTGCAAAGCTAATATCTTTCATTAGAACTCTAGTTTTTTTCGTAGCCGGATTATACTCCAATACTCTACCTGTGCTTCTATTTTCAAGAATATCTATTTCTCCAGCGCGGCCAACATCACCGATTTCTTTCGCTTTTGTCCTTTGAGAAGCATCCGTAAAATAAATGGTTCCATTATTAGAAACTACTACCGCATCAATAAAATTTAAGGGTTTCTCTTCCACGGTGTCTGTTAAAAGATCAATCTCCCCGTCACCATCTTCATAATTGCTTATTTTAAGTAACCCGCCATGGTTACCATAAAGTGGGTCAGCAACTATGATTGATCCTTCGTTATCAAAGTCAAAGCCTAAAGGCCTGCCTTTCGTATTTGCGATTTCTTGTAATCCTGTACCATCCTCACGTACACGAATGATTGCACCAGTTTTTGTGGCTGCGTACAACCATCCTTCACGATAGACGATATGCTCCGGCTCTGCATATTCTCCAATAGACAGATATTCCATCCCACTTAATCTATTATTTTTCTCAAAGGTACCTGTATATCCATGGGATTTTGGAGATTCCCATGCAACAGGATCAATGGAGACAGGCCAAAATAATAGATATAATATTAATACTGTACAGAGAAATGCAAGCACTTTGATGATTTTGAGTTTCATAGTTATTCCTCGACCTCCAATAAATACCATATATTACTTATTATCTACTAAAAAATTGCAACAGTCTATGCGAAATTGTAGAAGGTTAGAGATTAATGGTAGAAGTTCGTCTGGGAAATGTAGAAGGTGGTCCGGGAAATGTAGAAGTAAGCATTTAAACAGTCGAAGCGGACGTATTTATGGTAGAAGCTCCTATTTTCCAAACAAAAAACAGGTGCACTCTCCAAAGAGTTACACCTGCTTATCTTCCTCTCTTACCACTATATATCGATTTTGAACAAGTCCGGTTGGGAACGAGTTGCTCTCAACAAGCTCAAGCTTATTTTCTCGTTCTGATCCTTTAAATAATCTTACGCCATTCCCTATTAGAATCGGAACGGTGGAAATAACATACTCGTCAATCAGATCTTGTCTGACAAATTCTTTTATTACTTCTGCTCCTCCATCAACAAAAATATGCTTCCCACTAGTTGACCGAATGTTATTAATTAACTCTTTTACATCGCCAGAATAGTATTCAACATTTTCATCTGAACCTTCTTTAGAATTGGAGAGCACATAGGTTTTTCTTTCCTTGTGAGGGAACTCCATGCCAAAAGACAGGACTTTCTCATAAGTTCTCCTACCCATAATTACTGTATCGACACTTTCTACAAATTCCATATATCCATAATCTTCTCCGGGAGTATCCACTATGGAAAGCCAGCTGATATCATCATCTTTCTTTGCTATAAATCCGTCCACACTCTGGGCTATGTATACAATTACTTTTCTTGAGTTTCTCATTTGTTTTGCTCCTCTATCACATCATTTATTTCTTGATAGTAGCATTTTAACAAAACAGGAACAAGCACCTGGATATAGTCTCATCCGCTTTTTTTAAAACTCCCTTTTTCTATCAGGGAATCCTTGATTCTATATATGGAAGAGACGAATTCAATACGTTCCGATCTCATAATATCTATTGGTGTTACGTCCCCTGTAACCAAATCCTCGACCAAATCTATGCCAATATGCTGAAATGCTTTGTCAATTATTTCAGAACAGATGTAACGATCCTGTTCATGAATAATGATGTTCCAACGAAAATAACGTTTCACGCATAATGAAATAAGCCGCCACCAATCGTACCCTTTAGAGGTGGAAACTTTTTTATGAAGAAAATGAAGTAATTCTTTTTGTTGGTCTTCCGTCAAATTCACTTTTAGTCTATATAAGTCGTATTCTTTGTACGGATTCTTCATGATCTCCATTTTACGATATAAATCAACTTCACAAATTTGCTCTTCATCCACTGCTATGGTCACATGGGTGTATTCAGATTTCAGAAAAAAACGGATAAAAGGACTGAAATTGCAATTTCCTTTGACAAAAAGTAAATCACCGACTGCCATTTTCATCGTTCCACCCCACTAACTTTAAAATCAGGTAAAATATCCCTATATGTACTTACCTTATTATATAACAAACTCTATGTCTTTTTTACTAATTCTTCAAATTCTTTAAAAAGAACGAGTTGGTTCAAAAGTGGAATTAGATTATAATGAGAGTACTAGAATTAAAGGAGTTAAAAGGCAATGGAGAAAAAAGATTTGGAACAAGCAATCATACAAAACTACCAAAAAGAAGAAAATATGATGATATTGGTCTTTGCTCAATGGTGTATCAATCATGACCTCGATCCATTTACTCTTTATACAAAGGCATACCCTGATCAGGCAAATAACCCAGCACTTGCTCAAGCCTTGGAATTGACAGTGTCGAAGGAAGAGGCCGGGGATATTTCAAATGATACGGTATTAGGGGTGTTAGCTATGTTTGGGAATGATGACTTAGCATTTGTCGTGTCTGAAGAGATAGAAAAAACAAAAGGAAAATAAGAAAAACGGCGTTTGCATATTTCTGCTTACGCCGTTTTTTTATTTTTCTCCCGTTTGACAGCTACGTTACCTCTACTTGCCCAGATAATCAAAGGCAATAATAAAAGAGACAAGAGACCGCCACCTATAGAAAGCATAGAATAACTTGTATGAGAGACTACCATTCCTGACAACATGCCCCCAGTTGCTCCTGATAATGCGACCAACACATCCATAGAGCCTTGAACCTTTGCGCGTGTGGAAGGAGTCGTGGCATCCACGATTGTTGCCGTGCCACTTATCAAACCGAAGTTCCAGCCTAGGCCGAGTAGTGCCAAAGCCAAGATCAATACAAATAAATTATCACCAGGAGCAGTCGCCGCCACAATCCCCGCAAGCAGCAATGTTACACCCGCTGCTGAAGCCATAGCCGTACGCCCGACCTTATCGACCAGAACCCCCGTAACTAATGAGGGTAGATACATGGCACCAATGTGAATTCCGATTACAAGTCCAATAGCATCCAGGCCGTGTCCATGGTGACCCATATGAATCGGTGTCATCGTCATGATTGCGACCATCACCATCTGAGTCAACACCATTACAGATCCACCGATGATGATTCCTCGGTTATTCTTTACATTGGTTGGAGTAGGTGTTGTAACTGAATCCGCCCATTCCTCAATTTCCAACGCTTTAGAAACCATTAAAGGATCTGGTCTCATGAAGACAAGTAATATCAGCCCAGCCGTAATGAAAGCTGCCGCTCCTAAAATAAAGGGACCAGCCAATGATGGTACACCTATTGAAACTGCAAAATCTCCCATAACACCCACTAGATTGGGTCCCGCTACTGCTCCAACTGTAGTCGAAACTAGTGCAATACTAATTGCTTTACCTCGTTGTTTAGCAGATGCCAGGTCTGTACCGGCATATCTTGCTTGAAGATTAGATGCCGTACCTGCCCCATAGAATAGGAGGGAGAAAAACAGCAACCACACATTGTCGGTGACTGCCGCAAGCACAACACCCAGGGCACTAATTCCTCCGGTTAGGAATCCTCCTGCCAAGCCAATCCGGCGACCAAAATTTTGCGATACACGACCAATCAAGTAAGCCGCTCCTGCTGAACCTAACGTCAATAACGCTACAGGAACACCAGAATATGCATCAGTACCAAGCATATCTTGAGCCAGCAAGGCGCCTACTGTAACACCAGCTGCTAGACCTGCCCCACCAAAAATTTGTGAAAGAACGACAATAATAAGTGTTCGTCGATATAATTGATTTATTTTTTCAGGGGAAGCGTCTATCTCTTCTGAAACCCTTTTTTGTTCGTTCATTTTACTCTCCCCTTCATTCATTAAAAAACATTTATTCCTATTTTAGCATGCTTCCATCAAGAGAGCTTTTTATTTTTTAACATATATTTGATTAACTAATCATAAAAAATTTAGAAGAACACTATGAGGGGTTGAAAACATGCGGACAGAATATAGGCGATGGTCCCAGTATCCATATCAAGGAGAGCGAACTCCCCCAGTTGGAAATCCTAATGCTGGCTTTTGGCCAATGTTTTTTATCAGGCGAGAAGGAGCCAACAGATTCCTAGATCCTTTCGGGAAAGAAATTACTTGGCAAATAAGAGAACCTTTATCCATAGATTGGAGCAACGAATTACAGATCGTAGAACAAACGATGAGTGTTCTAACCCCACAACAGATACAAAGCGCGCAATATTGGGCTACCGGTGAAATTGCGGAAAGATTTTCAACCATGCTGTATGATTTCGCTGAGCAATATCCGATGGGATCACCAAACTGTGCCCGCATGCAGGGATTTTTCCATGCAACCATGAATGACGTTTTTGTCGTTTGCTGGTATTTAAAGTATTTATGGGATGTTGCCCGCCCCAACCAATATGGGAGAAATATTAGAAGGCTGATGGATACACCCAGATTTCCTGCATACCCCTCTGCACACGCAACCTTAGCAGGAGCAGCTCAAGAAATAATGACGTACTATTTTCCGCAAGAACAAGCCCGAATTAATTCTACTACTGAGGCTTCTGCTCAATCCCGATTGTATGCGGGGGTTCATTTTAAAGTGGACAATGATGAAGGGTTAAGACTTGGTCGGCAAATTGGCAGGATGATCGTGGCAGTGTTAAAGGTTCAGAATGTGAAGCAATGATAATTCATCGAAAGCCTACTGACTTATACGACAAAGTTAGTAGGCTTAAAATTCGCAAAAGGTTTACAATCCTTTTGATTCCTCGGTTTGAATTTCTAAACGTTCTACTCTTTCCATAATCCTTCTTTTTTGATAGAGCATAGTGCCAGCTTCCGTTAGATCGCTTACCATAGTACGATTGGCGAACGCTCCAAAAAGTATCCCTGCTACCGGTACCAATTGGAAAAGCTTCTTCCAACCAAAGGACTCTGTGAATGTCACGGTTACTTCTCTCCATCCTTGTAGTTGGGAGAATACCTCTTTAGATTTCATTTCTTCATTCGAAAAATCAGCCAGTTCATTCAAAATTGCCTGCTTCCCAACAATATCTGCCGATGTAAATTGCAAGCATTTCAGGATAAATATCCTCTCCGTTTTTTCTTTCGGATCATATCCATGCAGAATCGCTATTTCCTGTAATGTTTTTAAAGATATAGCCAAGATGGCAGGAATATCAATAACTAAAGTGAAGATCCCCCCGATACCAGTACTTGCTCCTTGGAGGGTAGCTGCGTTTTTACGTGTACTGCCCAATGCGAGAGAAGCTTCTTTCATTTCAACTACAGGTACATCTTGAAAATCTTTTAATTCAGTAATTGTTCTGCCGGTTTTTTTCTCAAAATAATGAAACACACTCTTCTCGTTTGAGAGATAACTCCCTCCGTTCTGAATAAAGCTCCCCAGTTCATCAAGCAGGCTTCCTATCTTCCCTTGAATAAATTTTGGAGTCAATCTATCAAGCAATTTAAAAGGGATGCGGCCAATCCGTTCCCAAAACCATAGCCCCTTCTGATCCTTTTCCCATTTTTCTATTACTTTCAGTTCATTTTGCAGTGTTTCTTTTGTTTCCACGTGAGTTTCTCCTTTGGATTTATGAGGTTGGGTTATCTTCTGTTTATTTTTGAAACTTTTACTTTCAGCATACGTAAAGAGATTACCATAACTATTCAGGAGGCAACGATGAAAAAAGAATTAACTATGAAACGTTTATTAAATATCATAGGACTCTTTATTTTTCTAGGCATGATTATCATGGCCCTTACAAACCCATTAACTATAGATCCAAACTTAGGAATCTATCAAATTGATAAGGCTGTTATTAAAGGAAAAGAGCTATACAACTTTGCAATTTTTCTACTAATATCTAGCATCACTTATTTTCTTCTGGTTCAATTATACTTTTCATCTGCTATAGGACGAAAGGTATTTTTCATTGTTCTTTCTGTTTTAGCCATCGCGGCACCAATGGTTGCTATCTACCTTGAAAGTTGATTATTTGTTAGATCACTTTTTTTGACATTGAGAATGTGTTCTTTTATTTTCCAAGCCTTTTATCGCTTTTGAAACATTTTCTTTTAATTTTAGATACTGATTTAAGTTTGTATCTTGAAATGCTTCTGCTCTGTTGGAAAAAATATCGGAATATTGTATATCATTTTCAAATTGTGAAACTGTAAAATCATAGCGAATTCCATTTACCCTGTTATAAAAATGCCACCCTTCTGGCATTCGGGTCTTTAGTATTTCTCCGCCTAAAAAATCTTGTACTATTAGGGAAGTAACTCCACATTGCCCTTTTGCAGGATTTTCTGGACTCCACTTTGAGCTTGTACTATTAGACCAAGATTTTAATAAAGCATCTATTAATGTATCTTTGTCGATAATTTCTTGTTCATTTGCGTAATCAATAGCCGGCAGTGATTTTATCAATCTCTCCATTGTGTTTATTACTAGTTGCGGTTCATCATTCTGTATGTAATGGGCACTATTTTCAGCAAGTATAAATTGACCATTTGTTGTAAATCTTAGTATCTCCTCTTGCATACTATTCCATAAAGCTTGAGATTCCTTGGAGTAATGCGCTTTTTTCCCTGCTGACACCACGAGTGTTGGTGTATCTAAAATTCTATTACTTATTTTAAGTTGGTCCAAACTCTCCATAAACTCTTGGAAGTCCCCTTCATGAGTGAACTGTTTACTATAGGCTTCTTTGAATTCTTCAGACATCGTGGGGAGAAACCTTTCCGGATATTCTTCGGGAGTAGAATCTATGAAAACTAATCCAGCTACCTCATGAGGGTACATATTATTAAATAAACGCATGTTCACACCACCGTATGAATGACCAACGAGAATATAGGGTGGCAAGACATTCTTTCTCTTTAGGAGTTCTCTTAGTTCCTCTACCATAAATAGGCTGGTCCTGGGATTAGAGCTTCTTTCGCTTTTCCCAAGGCCAGCTCTGTCATATAGAATGACCTGAGTTAATTTAGAGATAGCAGGATAGATTGATTTCCAGGATTTTGAATAATCTCCATAACCAGCGTCCATGATAACAGTTGGAAATTCACTTATTTCCCCATAGATTTTACAATTCAAGTGAAAATTGTTAGTAATTAATGGACCTATATTCATTTCAAATCCCCTTACTTTGCATAGCTAATATTGTGCTTTTGTTTTTCGATATTAATTTTGGGCTGATAAAGTTCCACCAGTTTAATAACCTCGTCTACTAATTGTTCTAAACTCGAAAGACTTTCACTCGGATTCCCTAGTAAGATGTTATTCATTCTTGAAAGAAAGTCATCGGGTTTTATATGCATTTCTTTTATTTTATGCGACATCCACTTATATGCGGGGTGATGCATATATATGGAGTTTAATCCAAACAGAACCCCCATCAACTTCTTTTGCACCTCACACAGTACATTGTAAAGCATAAGCCAATCCTTTCGTTCTATGAGAGCACGGCGGTTATTCCACCTGGCTCCAAGATCAAGATTGTCTGAAATCATCTTGGCTGCGAGTTCACTTGGATATTTAACCACACTTTTCTTAAACACATCTATTACACTATGGCCATACAAACCTACCCCATTTTGAATGGAAGCAATTAGACACTGTTTATCAAAACTAACGTCAGATTTCACCATTACATCTTCTATGTGAGATTGTATGGATGAGGTTAGAAAACTACTAATCTCCAATTTAACTCCATCCTGTGTTACATATGACTCTGACCATTCTTCGTCTTCATAAGGATGGTAGGTAAGTATTCTCCCTTCTACAGATTGGATAGGCACTTTTCTATCGTCATCAGTAGGAGCTTCTTTCCAAATAATATGTAATTCAATATCTGAAAACTCATCTTCCCAACCTAACGCCACGGACCCGGCCAGGAGGATCGCATCTACCTTTGAGTTTGTTTTATAAATGGTTGCCATTTCTATGGCTTTTTGTTTCAAGTCCATTAATATTTACCCCAATCAGTTTTTTTCTATTTCATCTTACATGTTCCCCTTGCCTAAATATGATAGGACTGATCCCTGACCACAACTGTTTTAGGTTGAAATCTAATTAACACATTAGACGAATCTAGGTTTTGAAACCTCTGGTTCCATTTAGTTTCATCTTCCCCAAGATATTTCGAAATGATTTTATATGCTATAACTGAGTTAAAAGGCTCTAGAATACCATTTCCGCGGAATCCTGCATGGTGCACTTTACCGGTAGTAAAATCAAAGTCAACTATCCCTATTGCACACTTTGAGTTATTCTGAATTCTTTTCGGAAAAGTATCCTTGGCAGTTCCAATTATCCATAATTCATTTTTCTCCCAATGAAACCAAACAGGAGAATCTTTAGGAATATCCCCCTCAACAGTTGCCAGATGAGCAAACAAAGGTTTTCCTAGCATTGCTTCAAGGTCAAAGCTTCTCTTTTTATCTCGGATAATTTGCAAATCTACCGACTCCTATTTATCTTTTAGGTACTCCTCCAAATCTTGCTCTTCTATAATTTCAACGCTGCGTTTATTCTCTGCATAAGCAAGAATGTGTTCCTTAATATTCGGATATAGAATCACTTTATCCAATTCGGTTAAAGGAATCCATTTTACTCCTGTCTGATTAGGATCTGGGTCAGCTGGCATTCTTGGTTTACAACCTTCTTTTATATTGCATTCAAACATCAATCCCAAAGAATGCGTGTCTCCATACTTATTATTGTTTAAGTGAGGGGCATATTCATAAACAAAGGCCAATGGGCCAACTTCCACATCTAAGGACGCCTCCTCTTTCGCTTCTCTTCTTACAGCTTCCTTTACCGTCTCCCCTGGCTCTGTACCTCCAGCAGGCAAATTATAATGCAATCCATTTTCATCATGAAATTCAATCAATAAAATAGAGTCGTCCTGTATTATCAAAGCGCCAGCTCTTACTCTAATATGAAATGACATCAATGAAGTACCTACCTTTTTTAATATTATTTTAAGTCGCTTGGAATGGTTGCCATTAGATTGTTATGTATAATCCAAGAAACAATTGTTGTACTATCTCTAACGTTTTTTGATTGAATATCCTCCAGTAGTTTCCTGACTCCTATCTCACATGTAGCGACACCTTGAAATATGCGGTAAATATTTTCGGGGCTGCTATAGGAAGTATTTGGGCATTCCACTAACCCGTCAGTAGTCATGAAAATATGATTTTCACCAGTTCGCAGTTCCTTCACACCCGTGCTATAGCAAGGAACGTCCTTGTTGAATGTACTTTCTCTACCCACCCATTCATAAAAGCTGCGGTGGTTCTGTTGGTATTCGCCTAACTCTTCAAGTTCAGGATGATGTAAAAGCAACAGACAGTCCCCTATTGAGAACCACCATAAATACTTCTCTTTGCGCAATGCAAATAAACAAGCTGTCTCTCCCTGAACATTCTCACACTCCAGTATGAAACTCTCGCTTTGAAAGATATCCAAGATCAAAGCATTCAGACTTGTAAATAAACGTTTTACTGGCAATGTAAAAATGTCCAAAAACCTTTGTTCATTCTTTTCAATTGTTGAAATAACCAACTCAGAACTTTCCGCTGTAAAATGAGCATCTAGTAAAATCACAAACTCCCAATCTTGTTTATCATCACACCAGATTAAACACCCATCCTCATTTTTGTATTGTCCTGCGGTGGAATTCCCGCCAAAACGACCGAGAACTACCTTTTCACCAACTTTCGATACATTAATTTCGTCCACGAAATGTTTATTGCTTCCTACCCAACTCAGTTTGTTTACCACTGTTGCATCCCTCTCTTAACTCCCTAAATACTTTGTTGGAAGCTCTTCTTCAATAAGTTTTTCATTGAAAAAAACTTTGTATGCTTTTGCACTTGGTCTTGAACTAACAATATGCTCGAGTTTATTGTTCACATAATGAAGGGCAACACCATCATCGGTTGCAATACCTGGAATGATTTTTTTACTTGCCACCAATTCTTGATAAGACGGTTTCCTTTTAACTTCCCGATCATAATGAGGACAATTGCTACCTTCTAAGAGGCCTAAGCACTGAATAGGTTCTAATACATCCCCAAAGGAATCAGTCACACCTTCTTGAAACCAACAAATGGACCCTGCACTAATACCGGCAAGTAAGACACCTTTGTCATATGCCTTTTTCAGAATGACGTCTAGTCTCCATTCTTTCCACAGTATTAATAGATTTCGAGTGTTGCCACCTCCGACATAGATAATATCTTTTTCTAATAAAAAAGTTTCAAAGTCTCTCGTAGGAGGGTTAAAAAGAGAAAGATGGGACGGTTCACATACCTGCTTCTCAAAAAACTGATAAAACCTAGCAATATAATTATCCGCGTCACCGCTTGCAGTGGGAATAAAGCATATCTTAGGTGTGGGCTTACCTGATTGTTGGAGGATATAACGATCTAACAATGGGTTCTCAGGTTCCATTGAAAAGCCTCCTCCACCGAGGGCGATCAGTTGTTTCATAATCAATTCTCTCCTTTGAAAGTGTTCCGAGTCATTTATGGTATATTGTACCATATAGTAAACCTAGATAATTTAGAATTATCTCATTATAGAGCAATGTGCGCAAAAAAACACCGAAACTATGTCCGGTGTTCTAACTAGTTAAATGATATTTTGTGCTAATGAAGATATTATGCTAGAGGTGTAATTTTTAGGGGGGGATGTTAAGAAGCTTTTTGATGGTTATCTTACTTTGGCGTTCTTCTCAATTAGAAGATCTGTATCAAATTTAAATGAATCAAGTCTTTCGTTTGTGGCATTAAGACGTAAATCGATCTTTTTCATATCACGACGGTATTCATCTTTATAATCTTTGAACTCAGTTTTTAACGTATCAACGTCATTCTTTAACGTGCTTATGTCTACCTTCATCTCATTGATTCCTTGCAGGATTTGTTTCAAAAGTTCATTTTCCACTTTAGCTCACCTCCCTTTTTGTTATTATAGCATGTCTATAAGATATCATGTACAAATCATCATTATTTTATAGGTGAAAAGACCCGAATGCAACTTTCAGAATAATACAAGATCAAGTTAACATAGTGTTTTATAAGGAGTTATTCCTTCCTAATCATTACCCAAGCTTCAACCAAGGGGCTGATTGCTTTGTACAAGAATAATCATAATCAAATTATCCTATTGTTAGGTGTAATCTTATTGCTATTCGTTGTTGTTAATGTTGTACGTCACGTTAGGATTTATGTTGTTTATAGTTCTGGTGTAGGTCCATTCTTTATAGGAGGACTAATAATTTTGGCCATAGTGGTTCTTTATGCTAGAAGATGGAGGTATTAATTCAAGAACAATATAGCTAACGGGACCCAAAACCTTGTCCTAAGTAAGATTTTAATCTCTTGGGACGATTTTGAGGACCTCTCTCCTCCTGATCTCTTGTCAGTGAAGTCTTCATAACAGCTATGAGGACTTCTCTTCTCCTTTTTCCTCGTCACCGAGGTCTTCATCCCAACGAATCCAGCATTGCACCATCTAATATTTCTCAAACAATAAAAAAACAGGAAGGATTTGTGCTCCCTCCTGTTTATGTTATAAATCTTAAAAAGCCTCAAGTTTCACATGCTCATCCACAATCAACGTAGGCTCCGTCGTGTTCTGGATATCCTCGACAGTATAGCCGCTTGCGACTTCCACAAGCTTTAAACCTTGCTCGGTTACATCCATTACTGCCCGGTCTGTGATGATACGGTCCACCACACCTTTACCGGTCAAAGGCAATGTGCACTCTTTTAAGATTTTTGCTTCTCCTGCTTTGTTGACGTGATCCATAATGACGATGATACGCTCGGCACCATGCACAAGGTCCATTGCGCCTCCCATGCCTTTGATCATTTTGCCTGGGATCATCCAGTTGGCAAGGTCACCGTTTTCGCTCACTTCCATGCCACCTAAGATTGCGATATTAACATGGCCCCCACGAATCATTGCGAATGATTCTGCGCTATCAAAATAGGCTGCTCCAGGGATAGCCGTTACGGTTTCTTTTCCGGCATTGATTAGATCTGCATCCACATTTTCCTTTGTCGGGTATGGACCGATGCCTAAAAGGCCGTTTTCTGATTGCAGGACTACCTGTTTGTTATCGGATATGTAATTCGCCACAAGAGTGGGCATTCCGATTCCAAGGTTCACATAGTAGCCGTTCTCTATTTCTTTTTCTGCTCTTTTTGCTATTTTTTCGCGGTTATTAATAGTTGTCATCGTTTGTTCCCCTCCTTGCTAGTCTCTTGTGGTAACACGTTCGATTTTCTTTTCTTGCTGACCTACTATTAGTCGTTGAACATAAATACTTGGTGTCTGTATTAAGTTTGGATCTAAGTCACCGATTTCTACAAGCTCTTCCACTTCAGCAATGGTCACTTTTCCTGCTGCAGCAATCATCGGGTTAAAGTTGCGAGCCGTTTTGTTATAGATGAGGTTCCCCATTTTGTCTGCTTTGGTTGCTCTCACTAAACTAAAATCAGCGCTGTATGCTTCTTCAAGTAAGTATTCTTTTCCGTTGAATTCACGGACTTCCTTGCCTTCCGCAATCGGTGTTCCAACTCCTGCTGGTGTGTAGAATGCAGGTATTCCCGCTCCGCCCGCTCTTATTTTCTCCGCAAGTGTACCTTGTGGTGTTAGCTCTACTTCAAGCTCACCAGACAATACTTGACGCTCAAATTCTTTGTTTTCGCCAACATAGGAGCCGATCATTTTTTTAATTTGTTTGTTTTTCAATAGGAGTCCTAGACCCCATTCATCAACACCGCAGTTATTGGAAATGACCGTTAAATCTTTTACTCCTGTTTCCACAAGTGCAAGAATTAAGTTTTCCGGTATGCCGCATAATCCAAATCCTCCGACCATGATGGTAGCCCCATCATGGATGTCTTTCACCGCTTCCGTAAAGGATGTATAAACTGGTTTCATCTTAAGTTGCACCTCTCTCTTTATATGTTTTCTACTATGGTAGCGACACCTTGTCCGCCGCCGATACATAATGTTGCAAGACCTTTTTTCGCTTCACGGCGTTTCATTTCATGGATAAGTGTTACCAAGATTCTTGTCCCGCTTGCACCAATCGGGTGACCTAAGGCAATTGCACCGCCATTAACATTCAGCTTTTCTGGATCAAACTGCAATTCTTTTCCTACCGCCAGTGCTTGAGCTGCGAAAGCTTCATTTGCTTCCACCAGGTCCATTTCTTCCATGGACTGGCCGCCTTTTTCCATCGCTTTTTTTACGGCAGTAACAGGACCGATTCCCATGATGCTTGGATCCACCCCACTGCTTGCATTTGCAACGATTTTTACGAGTGGTTTAATTCCAAGCTCTTCTGCTTTTTCCTTGCTCATTACCACTACTGCCGCAGCTCCGTCATTTATCCCGGATGCGTTACCAGCTGTAACAGAACCATCCTTTTTAAAAGCAGGACGCAATCCGCCAAGCTTTTCTGCTGTGGTTCCTTTTCTAGGATATTCGTCTGTATCTATCGTCAGAATTTCTTTTTTCTTTTTCACTTCTACAGGAACAATCTCGTCTTTGAACTTGCCGTCTTCGATTGCTTGAACTGCTTTCTGTTGGCTGTTTGCAGCAAATTCATCTTGTTCTTCACGCGTTAATTCGTATTGAGTGCAGAGGTTTTCAGCTGTCACTCCCATATGGTAATCATTAAATGCGCAAGTCAATCCATCCGCCACCATGGTGTCGACTAACTTCTGATCGCCCATTTTGAACCCATCACGAGCACCTTTTAATAAGTAAGGAGCTTGAGACATATTTTCCATCCCACCGGCAATGACAATATCTGCATCCCCAGCTAGGATTGCTTGTGTGGCAAGGTGAACTGCTTTCAACCCCGATCCACAGACTTTATTGATTGTCATGGAAGATACTTCTTGAGGAAGGCCAGCTGCCATCGCCGCTTGTCTTGCAGGATTCTGACCAAGACCTGCCTGCAGAACATTTCCCATGATTACTTCATCTACACTATCTGGTGCAAGCCCGGCTTTCGCGAGCGCTTCTTTAATGACAACGGATCCTAACTGTGGAGCGGAAACATCTTTAAATGCCCCACCAAAACTTCCAATCGCTGTTCTGACAGCGCTTACAATAACTACTTCTTTATTCGACATAATTTCCTCTCCTCTCGACTGATTAATTTCTAGATTCATGTCGAAAATCCTTCTTTTTTTATAAAATTTCTATTATTCTTGCTTTTAGTACCCTCTATTCCATAAAATTAAAGATGGGAGAAATTATTCGTGAAGGGGGAAACAACTATGAACTTGCCGTCCAAAGCCACAATTATCGAAGTCGGCCCTCGTGATGGGTTACAAAATTTGAAAACATTTGTACCAACGGATGCGAAAATTGAATTCATAAGAGAATTGAAAAAAGCAGGAATTCCGGAGATGGAGCTAACCTCCTTTGTCTCTCCAATGTGGGTACCACAAATGTCAGATGCCGCTACTATCATTGAAAGTTGCAATGACAGTGAGACCAGAAATTTTGTGTTAGTACCAAACCAGAAAGGGATTGAGAGATTAAGAAGCACTTCATGTAAAAATGCCGCTGTTTTTGTAGGGGTAAGCGATACATTTAATAAAAAAAATATTAATAAAACTACCGAGGAAAGCTTGGTGGAATTGGAACCTTTAGTAAAAGAATTAAAAGATCAAGGGTATTTTGTGCGTGCATGTATTTCAACTTCATTTTATTGTCCTTATGAAGGGAAAGTAGCCATGGAGGATGTCCTTGCTTTGTGTAAGCGCTTTGTTGCTTTTGGTGTGGATGAATTGAGCGTTGCAGATACAGTTGGAATGGCGAATCCAAAGGAATCTTTTGACCTTTTCACTTTGTTAAAAGAAGTACTTGAAGAGGTAATGTTAACCGCCCATTTCCATAACACGCGTGGTATGGCTCTGGCAAATATTTTTGCTGCGCTTCAAGCTGGTGTGAACCGTTTTGACACCTCAGCAGGCGGGCTTGGTGGCTGTCCTTTTGCACCGGGAGCATCCGGAAATGTGGCAACAGAGGACGTCGTCTATATGCTTGAGCATATGGGCATTGAAACTGGGATCAACTTGAAGCGTGTCGTAAGAGCATTAGAGAACCTCTTACCACATTTAGATAAGCAATATGAAAGCCAATATTATAAACTTGTACAAGCAAATGGAACAGCTGTCCCTCCTGGTGTATAAATTTTTGCTCCCTTACTCACATTAATTAGGGAGAATAAGGAAGGGAGAGTCCTATATGTCCAAGCATAATAACCATAATGGTCCCAGCCAAAAGGGTCAGCCTAACGCTGAGAGCGCGAAGCAAGTTGTTTCTGCTGAAGAAGTGGAACGCGCGAGCCATCCGACTAAGCGTCAGAATTCGGAGCAATAATTTTTTGAAGGAAACTGCAGCGGTTTTTTTGCTAGCAGTTTCTTTTTTTGGATATTTACTATGTATAAATAACGCTGATTGAATTTTAATAGGAACATTGTCTTCATAGACTCTCTATGAACCCTGGTAACTCAGAATTTAACCAACATTGTCCTCATTGAACTGCTATGAACCCCTCTAAGTCAGAATCCCCCCAAACATTGTCCCCATACCAATCCTCAACTCCTAGGTGCAAATAACATGACACCCACTCCGACCAAACAAAACGCCGCTCCAACCCAATCATAAAAATCTGGTGTCTTCCTATCAACGCCCCATCCCCACAGTACCGAAAGAATAATGAACACTCCTCCATATGCAGCATATACCCTACCAAATGAAGGGAAACTTTGAAACGTTGCTAAGACACCGTATAGAGCTAGGGCAATCCCTCCAGCCAATCCCAAATAAGCAGATTTCCCTTCCCTCAGCCAAAGCCATATTAAATAGCCACCACCTATTTCAGCTATTCCAGCCCCAATAAACAAAGCAAAAGCATGTATCAATCTAAACACTCCCTAAGTAATCAATTCAATTCTATTTACCATACTTCCAAATGAGGTCTAAATCAATGCACACAAACATATTTTGTAAAAAGCGTTATAAGAGCGAACTCCTATAACCCATTCTAAATGAAACAGGTGAGATCTCTATGTATTTCGTTTATTTTATGGAAAATAAGAACGTTGTATTAAGTCAGTACCGGAAAGAGTTTCCGAATGTGGATGAGGAATTAAGGATAAAGGGAAGAAAAGGGAGAGTCTTAAGTGTGACTCATGTTGATGACCGTCACATTAATGTTCATGTAGCCTTAGAGAAAGTAGTGAAAAAAGGATTTGTAGACTTATCAAAAAAGAAGAAGAAATAAGTTCAAAACATGGAGGTTCTCAATGGAAGAACCTCTTTTTTGATACTATTTGACCGAAGCACCTTCCGATCATGTTGAATTGTCCTATAGAAGCGTTCTATTCGACCGAAGCATCACCAAAACGTAGCGTTCTGTCCAATAGAAGCGCCCTATACGACCGAAGCACGACCTGAACCTAATACTCTGTCTAATAGAACCTCTCTCCCTACCTCATATCCCTATACCAACGAGGCATATTCTCCCTAAAATCATCATGATCCCCCAAGACATCCATCGCATATCGGGACAATAGATCATACTGCTCGTCTCCCATCTTCTTTCCCCACACGAATGATGAAACTACATGCATCGCACTATAAAGAGCAAATAGCTGCCAAAACTCCTCACTAATTTTCTCTCCACCATTATATCCATCAAGGGCACCAATGGAAAAAGGAACACTAACCTTTATTCCAAAGAAGCCTAGTTTCTGTAAGTCATGTATGGGGTCTCCCCAGTCCATTCTCTGAAAATCAATAAACCCATTGAATTCCTTCCTCTCTACAATAATATTACTAGGGTGAAAATCATCATGCTGGAATCTGTTAGGGCGGCCTTCCATTAAGTACTCATTTAATTTTATATAGCTTATGAGTTTATTGACAACTCTCGTGTCTAAATCCTCTAGTAGCTTTAATTCTTCTATGTATCTGTCACTTTTTCTTTTCTTATGTATGTTCCATGGTTCGGTTCCTTCAGGAGCAGGATATTCATGCAATTTTTTTAGTTCATTCCCCGCTTGAAAGCCAACATGATACTGCTCGCTTTCTGACAAACTACTTAACGCCTCTTCTCCATCTTTACCTGGCAGATATGACAATACCATATAAGCTAATCCTAGGGCTTCCTGTACACCAAATTCTATTGCTTCTGGCACCAAATCCGAGAGTGAGGATAACATAGAGATTGTTTCAAATTCTTTCCTTCTATGATTAGCATCTTCTATAGGAAAAAGACGGATAAGGTACTTATCATCAATTACGAACTTCTGATCATCAGAAAACCCCTTGGTAAGTTGCTGTACACTGTTTGCTTCTCTCATGAACGGAATTTCTTGCTCAATAATTTTAACCAATTAGCCACATCCCCTTTAATAACGCGTATGGACATTATATTATCCCTTATAACTTTATATCGGTCCCCTTATTCCTTCTCCCATTCTAAATCCCGTTCCAACTCTTTGATTGTCTTTAGATGATCCTTGTCGCTCACTATTTGATAATAATCATCAATATACTCTTCTCCTACTGTAATCTGGATATTGCTTGTTTCAATCAAATTATCTTTTGGATTAGATACCAGCAAATTTAGCACATACTCCGCTCCACCTGGTTCCATGTTGAGTTCCTTTTTTAACTCCAGACCTGACAAGTCTTTTAATATCTCTCGAATCGTCTCCTCTTCTTCAATCAGAATCCTTTTCTTGAATGAATATGTACTTGTCTCAAATTCTAGCTTTCTAATTTCCAAATGCCGTATCTCACTATCCTCATGAACTTCGTCAAGCACCGTAGCATCAGACGTAGTGGATATCATTTGGTCATACAGATAGTAACCTCCTACAAGTGTTACCAAAGCTACAGATATTGGTCCGAACCGGCTTTTGCGTAGTAGTAGCTTAACCGCACCGACTAGTAATACTCCAAATACAATCAAACTAATTAGAAACTTTAAGGTAAGAACACCGTCAACCATCCAAACTCCCCTTTTTAATTCTTTTTCTATTAATCTATAACAATTTTAACATAAAATTACATATTTTTTTATTTTCACGACAGTCTTCTTCTGATATTGCCTTCTGCATTTTATGGGAGTAAAATTATCCTTAAATAAAAATTAACCTAACAAGGAAAGTGATTATGATGGAAAAACGCCTTTACATAATTATAGCTATCTTATTTCTATCCTTTCCTTGTTTGGCGTATGGAGAAGTTGCACACTCTTTTCCTTTATCCAGTGACACCATTTCCGCTCATAATGATATGCAAATTGAACCAGCAGTTCAGGCTCCTAGTACAAATGGCTGGCAAAAAAAGAAGAAGGACATTACCTCTGAATCCTCATCTTCTTTTTCAATAGATATTCATCATTTTCCATACAAGCATTCAATCAGAGAAGATATTTCGGCAAAACCCCACCTATTCCTTACGCCATACTTTTACCAAGGTGGCTATCTCTCTTTTACAGTGATTTAGATATTTATTAGACACTAAATCACAGAGAAGAGGAAAGATGATGAATCAGAAAACTGAGTTACAAAAATCCTTAGAAACTTATGCGTTTTTAATTGTAATAACAGGTTTCTTTTTAACGTCAATTGTAGTTGCAGCCATGGTAACCGACCAAAATATATTTTCAACGTTGCCGAAATTTTCTTGGGATATGGTAAATAGTTGGGACGAAATTTTTAATCGGTAAAATAACAAAGTCGACTTGTTTGAGGGATAAACTCTCCATACAAGTCGACCTTTTTTATCTATGCTGATCAATTAAGATAGGGTTGCCATCTGGATCTTCTATTGTGAGGCTGGCCGGTCCCTTAGTTGATTCATCTGCTTCTGTCAGGATTTTAATTCCTTTTTCCTTAAGGTTCTTTTGAAGGACTCTGACATCTGTAAATTCATCCAAGTTCTCTGCATTTTGATTCCAGCCTGGATTAAATGTCAAAATATTTTTCTCAAACATCCCTTGGAAAAGCCCAATCACACAACTTTCATTCTTCATAATCAACCAATTTTGGCTGATTTCCCCTCCCAATACTTCAAAGCCGAGACACTCATAGAATTCTTTTGATTTATGGATGTCTTTAACTGTTAAACTAACTGAAAATGCGCCTAGTTTCATCGTTCCTCCCCCTGGATAGGAATATCCTAGCCGTTTAAGATTTTCCACTCTATTATATCAATAATACGGAAAGAGAAAGTAGAGAATTTTCATTTAATTTATTTTATAATAATCTATAGGGGGAGATATAGATGAATTTTACATATGAAGAAGTACCTAGTGATAGATTAGAAATTTGCAAAGAAATATGTAATGAGTTAATGGTATACCAGAAATCATTGGCGTATATTACACCTGAACGTTTCGATAACATGACATATGAAACTAGGTTAGTTCCCTCTGTAGAAAAAGCTCAACACAATTTTGTGTTAGTAGTCAAAGATGAGGATGAAGTCATTGGCTATGTTTATTCAAACATTTCTCCAAAAGAGGTCTATTCCTCTGATTTCGCCACTTTTTTTGACATGAATACTGTTAAAAAAACTCATGTTGGATGTTTGTCTCAATTCTACATTAAGGATAAATATCGCCAATACGGAATTGGTTCAAAGCTGTTTTCAATGTCCATGGATTGGCTACAAAACTTTGATCAAGTAGAAGATTATTTTATTTTTGTTTCAAATGGGAATGAGCAGGCACTTGAGTTTTATAAGCGAAAGGGCTTTTTTGTAAGTCATGAGATTTTAGATGGGTTTATTACAGTTTTAAGAAACAAAAAGGCGGAAAACAATGAATAATATTTACAGTGATAATCTGGAAAAATATGCAGATGCAAATGAATATGACCATAAACACGAGAATTTTTTAATAGACTTACCTTTAATTCTTGAATGGGCACCTGCAGATGGACCGATAGTTGAATTAGCGTGCGGAACGGGTAGATTGACAGTTCCAATAGCAGAACTAGGGCATGAAATGATAGGAGTGGACATTCATGCAGGCATGCTCGAACAGGCAAAGGCCAAGGCTATTGATAAAAATTTAACCATTCAATGGTTCTTACAGGATTGCACTCAGTTATCTCTTAAACAATCCACTAAGTTAATGTTCATGTGTGGTAACTCCTTTCAACATTTCTTGACCAATGAGGTACAAGATGCACTTTTCCAATCCGTCCACCGACACCTAGAAGATGGAGCGATATTCATTTTTGATACAAGAAATCCGATTATGGAGGAGTTATCAAAAGTGGATGAGTATGAAGAGCATTTTAAGCATTCTAATGGTTTGCGGGTGAGAGAGTATCATAAAGAAACGTATAATCCTATGACACAGATACTTCACTGCGAGACAGAAAGAAGATTTTTCAAAGGCACAAATGTAGCATCGGTAGAGAACGATAAAATATCATTGCGTTATGTTTTCCCATTGGAAATGCGACGTCTTATTAATGTGCATGGATTTAGGATATTACATGAATATGGGGACTGGAAGAAGGGTTCATTAACTCCTAAAAGTCCCCAAATGATCTATGTTTGCCGAAAAATATAGTTTAAAAAGGAGTAGCAACTAATCGTTGGCTACTCCTTCTCCGTAAGGTCTTTCTGGTCTACATTAAATTCAATTAAATTATTGGAAGGATCCATACAAAAGATTTGTGCAAAACCGCTTTTGCTATGAGGTTTTTGTACTATTTCAATGCCTTTACTTTCAAGGAATTCCACCGTTTGATAATAATCTTCTACTCTGATGGCAAAATGACCATCTCTACTGTCGATATGATCTTTGTGCCTCAAGGTTTCTGCCTGTTTATTTTCTATTAAATGAAGCTGAGAATTCCCAACCTCATACCATGCACCAGGAAAGTCAAAGTCTGGTCTTTTTAACTCAGGAAACCCAAGGAGTGTTCCGTAGAAGTTTTTTGCTTCTTCCACATCATTTACTGCAAGGCTGACATGATGTAAGTCTGATATTTTCATCTTGGTTACACGACCTCTCTAATGTAATTTAGCACTAGTATATCACTAGTTGTCTGAGCTTCCCTTTCCTAAAGAGAACCCAGCAAAAAACCTACCACCTTGAGGTTCCAATATTTCCTCTACAATATGTATAACTTTGCTCTTATCATTGGTGGTATAAAATAAATCAAACGCTTCCGTAAATGCTCCTGCAAAGTCAACATCAAATTCTACAAGAGAACGATGAATCCATTTGGAAGAACCGATCCATCTATTATTAGTTCTTAAAACAAATTCTGCTGCAAGTTCAGCAAGTGTTCCGGCTATAAATACTCCCTCAGACCGATTCGTAGTCCCTATAAAGTCATCTAAAACATCGGTAAGGAAATATCGTTTCAACTTAATTGTTGATACGTCCCATTTTTCTGGTCCAGCATGTAAAAGTGTTTTTGCCTCTTGTTTTATATCATCTAAAATACCCTTATCCTTTAGAACAATCCCCTCTGCAATCATTCTTGGCAAGCATGGTCGTGCCCTTTCGCAATCGCTTTTAAGAAATGCTTGATAGGACTCTAGGTTATGGCAGAATAACTCAACCGGCCATCCTAATTCTTCGAAGGATTCCCTGTATGAAGCGGGTAACTTTTGATCAAAGACCACAATATCCAAGTCTGACGTGGGACTCTCCTGTCGACGGACCACGCTACCCGCGAGTATCGCCCCATTACAATCAGGAAAAAATTTTTTTATGATTTTCTTTGCAGCTTCCATTGCAGGTAATCGTTGTAGATGATCTACTTTCATCCTTTAATCACCTCTTTTCCCAAAAGCATATCATAAAAATACATCCATTATTAGATAAAATTTCTCTCTCTTCTCCCCTCTCATTTCCCATCCGGCTTATCCAAATGTTAAACTATGGTTATATATCCTTTTGGAGGTTTTTACGGTGAAACAGCTAAAACGCGTATTGATTGTTATGGGCATTTTACTTTCCTATATCCTGTTTGTCGGTATTTTTTTCACCAATAAAGTAATGTACATTCGTAAAAAAACAAACGAAGAAATTCTCCAGCGTGAAAAACTGCTCGGCCACTTTAAAGAAGATGTTTATTTGAAGTTACCTAAAAGAGAACTTACCATCCCCTCCCCACTTGGATACAATATTTACGGGGAAATGTTTGATGTACCAGGTTCAACCCGTTATATGATTTTCAGTCATGGTGTTACACAGAACACCCTCAATTCGATTAAATACATGAATATCTTCCTTGAAAGAGGCTGGAATGTCGTATTATATGATCATCGTAGACATGGTAAATCCGGTGGGAAGACAACAAGCTATGGCTTTTATGAAAAGCATGATTTAAAAGCGGTCGTAGATTGGGTTCGGGAACATGCAGGAAGTGAAGCAACCATCGGGATCCATGGGGAATCCATGGGTGCTGCAACACTGCTCATGTATGCTGGAGGAATTGAAGACGGTGCAGATTTCTACATCGCTGATTGTCCTTTTTCTGATCTTGAGGAACAGCTGACCTACCGTTTGAAAGCAGATTTCAAAATTCCCAAGCAGCTTGTCATGCCAATTGCCAATACTTTTTTACGCATAAGAGATAAGTACTCCATCCGGGATGTCTCACCCATCAATGTTATTGAAAACATCGAGAATCCAGTCTTATTTATCCACAGTGAACCTGATGACTTTATTCCGATTATGATGACACAGCAACTTTTTGAAAAGAAAAAAGGCAAAAAGCAGTTGTATGTTGCTAGAAACGGAATGCATGCGATGAGCTACACGGAAAATCGCGAGGAATACGAAAAAGCGATTGATGAATTTTTGGAGGAAATTGGTTTTGGCATGAAAGAGTAATACGTAAGGAGCAACCATACCGGTGGTTGTTCCTTTTTTGTTCTTAGAATAATTTCCTATTGTTAATTGAATCATAAAGATAGCGACAATTTTGAAGGAGTGAAAGGAATGGACGAGCAAATCAAGGAATTAAACGCCTTTTTGGAAGGTGAATTCATGGGCATTCATGCGTATGAACATTATATTAAAAACACACAGGATGAAGCGATAAAGAAAGATTTGCAAACGATCCAGCAAAACCATAAGATGCATGCCATATTTGTTGCAGAAAGAATTCAAAACTTGGGTGGCGAAGCGATCGATGATGTAGGCCTGGTAGGAGCTTTTCAGGAGAGAGTACAACAGGTAAAGGGCTACCCGAAGGATTCTCGAGCCATTATTGAAGGCGCTATCCATGGCGAGGAATTCGGCTCCGATATGATGGCAGAGTTTGTGAAGGGTGACCTTGATTTGGAGAGTAAGAATATGGTCCAGTCCATATTGAAGGAGCATATGCAGCATATTGAATTATTGAAAAAACACTTGAAATAGGGAACGAACGAGGACGGTGCGGTTGCGACTGTCCTCTAATTTTTTAGAAATCTGTTTTAAAATCCCCTACCCTACTCCAATATTTACTAATATAATAAAAGAAATAAAAATATGAAGGAGTAGTTAAGCATGCTGGAATATTTCACCGTAACTATCACCCCTTTTCAATCAGAGCGACGAGTAAGTGTCCTGTTACCAAAAGGTTATGAAAAAACGGACAAGCGATATCCTGTATTGTATATGCACGATGGACAAAATTTGTTTATCGATAGCGAAGCAAGCTTTGGGGTCAGCTGGGGGATCAAAGACTTTTTAGAACAAGAGTCAGATCTTGAGATTATTGTGGTGGGTATAGATTGCAACCATGAAGGTTTTGAACGTTTCAACGAATATGCACCATGGGAAAATAGAGAGTTGGGACAAAAGCTCCTCAATGATGAGAACCTTACAGGTGGTAAAGGAAAAGAATATATTGATTACTTAACTTTTGAGTTAAAGCCTTTGATTGATGAAAAATACCGTACACTACCAGAAGAAACGGCAATGGCCGGAAGTTCCATGGGTGGACTTATTTCAACATATGCGGCATGCAAATACCCTCATATCTACAAACGGATTGCATCCCTGTCCTCTGCCTATTGGATTAATCAACGTGAAATAGAAGCATACATACGAGAAAGTGATTTAAATGAGGTTGAACGATTTTATTTAGATGTCGGAACGAAAGAAGATACTTCTTTTATCAATCATCAAATATATATCGACTCCAGTCAAAGTGTATTTGATTTATTGGTAAAGAAGGTCGGGAAGGTACGCTTTGATGTGGTAGAGGATGCAGTTCATAACGAGGCTGCTTGGCGCAAGAGGCTTCCTGCCATGTTTGAGTTTTTGTATAACTAAAACGAAAAGGACTCAACCGGTGAGTCCTTTTTGTCCTTTTCATATTGTTATTTAAAATGTTTCATACGTTACAACTTCATCTAATGGGAAACGTAATGTTCCATGTGCCTCTGCAGCTGAATTACCAACAGAGATTAACATAATAGGGACATAACGCTCAGGGATGTTAAATTCTTTTCTGAAAGCTACTTTATCAAATCCACCCATTGGCACTGAGTCATAGCCTTTTTCTTTGGCTGCAAGCATCAATTGCATAGAGGCTAGCGACGCGTTCATTACCGCTTCATCACGTGCAAACTGGTCATTTGTATAAGCACCGTGAATCTGGTTTGTTAATATTTCTTTTACCTCAGGAGTCATAAATCCTTTGTTCACCACTTCCCCATACACTCTTTCCGCGTTGTGGTTTGCTTCAAGATCACCTAACACCGCAATTGTGACGGAACTGTCGACTACTTGTTGCTGGTTGTAGGCAATTGGTAAAAGCTTCTCTTTCTGACTGTCAGATTGAATGACAAGGAATTTCCAATGCTGCAGATTCCATGAAGATGGTGCAGTAATGGTTGCCTCTAATATGTCTTGAAGATCCTTTTGAGGCATATCGTATTGCGTGTATTTACGCACAGAATGACGTTCTTTCATCGTTTCGATTGCTGATTTAGTAGTTGTGTTATTCATGAAGAAATCACTCCTTCTTCTAGTTGAGTTTGATTACTTTATATTTTTATCACAAGAATATCTCAATGTCAAAATGTATGCATTCGAGATAACTGGAAGTTTCATCTACCATTTGAAAGTAATGGAATAACTCCAATCATTTTATATTTTTCCCCTTTCAACAAAAAAAACTCCATCCCGAAAAAAGAATGGAGTTAGCGATTATTTTAATACTGCAATGACATACAAACATCCATCAATGCCGGCTAAAGATCCGTGTAACGTTTCTTTTGGTAAGTAAATCCGGTCCCCTTCCTGACAGGTAATAAGCTCGCCTCCCACTTCCATTGATACACTCCCACTCAAAATATGTAAGACCTCATTTGTTGGGTGGGTATGAGTAGGATGGGCTTTGAACGGTTCGTCTTTCTGTACTTCCACATATCCTGTTCCCTTGATCGGTAATAGTTCCATTGTTATTTTTTCAAGACTACCTCCTACCCCTCTTTCTACTCGAAACTCTTTAAAGTCTGAAGGGAATGAATAAGTAACCCCTGACGTATTATTATTCTCCTTTTCCAACGACGCGTGAAATGGGCATTTTGATGTCTCCACATTATTATCATCCATTAAGAAGTACTGCCTCCATTCTCTCGTTTCTGTTTTACCATACCAGTTAAGCGAAGGATGAGCCGATACACTATCATACACTTCCAAACGATCCCTGACTGTTTTTTGAAATAACTTACCAATTTGCGTCTCGCCATTTATACCGTCAAACACCCATCTAGGCTGGAAAGTGATCATAAACGTTGAAGCTCTCCTACTTGCTCGTTTTTCATGTGCAGGAGTGTTGCAAACAACGAATATTGGTTCATCATGAAAAGAAAATTCCCATAGATAATGATTTGGATCTGTTGGGATATTTTCCGGCCATTCCTTTTCATCCAGCTGATGTAAGTGTTGGAGTATATTCCAAAATTGTATTTCATACTGTTCTAACGTTTTTTTCTCCTCCGGCTTAAAGAATGCAACAAACGATGTATTCTTCCCGAGTTCCCTCGCTTCTTCAAGATATAATTTTAAAGCATCTGCCAAGTCCTCCATTGCATTTGAACTTGTTGGACTTTCAATAAAAGCAAAACGAAGCGAGCCCTGTTTAAACCCTTCTACCCCGAATACACATGGAAACGGCCGGGTTTCAGACAACATATCGTTTGAGAATTCCGAGAAAACTTGCCTCCCCCATGGAGGAACATTCTTTAATGAATAAAGTACTTCCAGGTCTAATTGCTGCATCCATTCTCCCCCCTTTAGTTAAGCAAAGACTAATTATAAATACGAACAAATCTCTCCATCTATGCATGAAACTGCTCTTCTTCTACATATAAATTTATGGACAAGTCTTGTTGTTAGGAGTAATTAACATGGAAATAATATGGATAATCCTTCACTTTATTGTACTTGGTATCAGTTTGGCTGCTCCGGTGGGTCCAATAAATTTAGAAATGATCAAACGAGGAATTTCTTCTGGGTTTTATGCCTCCTGGCTGGTAGGACTGGGGGGAATGACTGCTGATATTATATTTTTATTAATCATCTTAATTGGAATGGCACCTTATCTTCAACTCCAATGGGTGGAAATATGCATGTATGGAATAGGTGGTACTCTATTGCTATACCTTGGGATAACGACTATCTACAGCTCTTTTACAAAGAGGAAAATTCTCGAGATTGGACAACCTATTCAGAGGAATTCATATGTGGTTGGATTTAGCATTGCTGCTTTTAATCCAATCAATTTTGTTTTCTGGTTCGGCATTTTCGGTTCCTCTATTCACGCTCTTTCCGAGAAAAGTTGGATAGTTGCATTACTAGGTTGCTTCTCCTTATTACTCGGGATTTTTTTGTGGAACTTGAATATCGCCTTTACGGTTCACTTTGCACGCGCGTTTATTAAAGAAAAAATCCTTAAAACCGTTAATCTTGGGGCAGGGATATTTTTGACGGTATCTGCTTTTCCGTTTTTGTTTAGGTTTCTGAAGCTGATTTTATAAAGATGGTGATGGCCCTCTGGGGAATAGGGGGATGATTGGGGGATGCGGGTTTTTCCTGCATACAAAAGAGGTGTTCTACCGTTTGGTGGAGACCTTCTACAACTTTGAGCTTATGTTCTACCCTTTAGTGCCGACCTTCTACATTTCCCAGACTACCTTCTACATTTCCCAAGTCAACTTCGACAATTAAAGCAATTTACCACAAAAAAAACACTCCCCGTTTAAAGATTTTAAAGCAGGTGAGTGTGTATGACAGTACTATACAACTATTCAAGATTTTTTTACAATAACAGTTTCCGTTCTATGTACTCTCGATATATGCGCAATTGCCCCTTTCCTATTATTTCTAAATTTATAATTTCTTCATCATGAAAACACAATTAGGATCTTCTTCGTAATCGGCAAACGGCTCACAATAGTCAAATCCAAAACTTTTATAGAGTTTCTGCGCAGGATAAAAAGCCTCCATGGAACCTGTTTCAAGATATAAATTCTGATAACCACGTTCTTTTCCAGCTTGAATAATGGATTGAAGGATTTGCGCGCCTATACCTTTTCTTAAATGCAACGCTGAAGTTCTCATGGATTTCACCTCACCACTCTTGGCGTCCAACTCCTTAAGCGCTCCACAACCAACAACCTCAGTTCCTTCCCACACGCTCCAAAAAGTAACATCCGGTTTTCTCAAAGCATCTAAGTCCAAATAATGGTTGCTTTCTGGTGGAGAGAGCAGATTTAAATTTCTCATATGCTCCTCAACAAACGCTATGACCGCTGGGTGTGTAACATCATCAATCTTAATTTTCATTTATTATCGCTCCTCTAAAAAAATGAACCCCAAAAGGATTCACTTTACACTTTTTTAACAAACTCCGTCTTTAGCTGCATAGCACCAAACCCATCAATTTTACAATCAATATCATGATCGCCTTCAACAAGACGGATATTTTTCACTTTTGTTCCCTGTTTCACAACAGAAGAACTACCTTTTACTTTTAGGTCCTTTATGACTGTGACCGTATCTCCGTCATTAAGGATATTTCCATTTGCATCCTTGTACACTTTTTCTTCTTCCATTCCCTCCGAACCAGGCGTCCATTCGTAAGCACATTCCGGGCAGACTAGTTGGTTTCCATCTTCATATGTATATTCAGAATTACATTTTGGACAGTTTGGTAATGTTGACATTTATAGGGTTCCTCCATTTACGTTCAATTTTCCGCTCACTATAGAATAGCATAAATTATTCTTAAAATTAATTATACATTTTTTCCCTTTATTGATAATTTACATGATATAATTCTTTAAAATTCATTTCCGGGGTGAAACCATGATAAACCAGAAATCAGAAGTTAAAATGTTTCTTACTAATTTAATGAAACAAAAAGCCACCACTACTAAACTTGCCATCATTCTTCCTGGAGCCGGCTACACATCTCAAGGTCCTTTGTTGCATTTTTCTTCAGGACACTATTACAAACAGGGATTTGATGTCCTTCAAGTCAATTACCGGTTTAGCGATGCGGAACTTAATCCCTTTGATGCAGAAGGGTTTTCTGCAAATGTTTTACATACGTTGGAAGAAACTCTAAAAGAAACAGCTTATGATCAATGTTTTATTGTGGCAAAATCAATCGGGACCATAGCATTTGCAAATCTATTGAAACACCCCACCTTCCATAATGCTTCTGCCATATGGTTGACTCCACTGCTGCATCGGGATGATGTGTATCAAGCAATGCTAAAGAGTGAAAATAATTCATTCTGTATAATTGGAGATAAAGATTTCTGTTATCGTGAAGACCGATTTGCAAACCTAGAATCTAATCCATCATTAAAAACACTACTTATACCAAATGGAGATCACAGTCTTGAAAATAAAGAGGATATACTAGGTTCTATTGATATGCTTAAGAATGTTATAGATGGTGTAATCCAATTTTCAAACTAAATACCTCACAGTACAAGGCGCTTCTTGTGCTGTTTTTTTATGAGAAACTAGTAAAGTATTATTGACACTATGTTAATAATACTTTACATTTAGTATATAAAATTTAACACAGAGGAGAACCATATGCTTTGTAATCGGGTGAAGGAATTAAGGGCTAGACACGGCTTTTCTCAATCAGATTTAGGTAGCTTAGTCGGCGTAACTAGGCAAACAATCGGTTTTATTGAAAAAGGAGAATTTTCGCCATCCATTGCTTTGTCTTTAAGGCTTGCCAAGCATTTGAAAGTAAAAGTGGATGAGTTATTTTGGTTAGAAGGAGAGGATGAAGAAAATGAATAAAGATTTACGGATACAGCTTCCACTTTGGACAATCGCATTTTGCATTCTTTTGATGCCTTTAACATTTAGTCTGGTTCATTTAATTGATTTAATGATAAATAATTTTGATGCTTTTTTCGTTGTAAACGGCTCAGAAACTTCCTTTAATTGGGGCTTATTTTCCATTCAACTCTTCATGGTCAGTATCTTATTAGTTATCTTCTTCTATATTGCATTTTATCGTAGGTATAGAAAACATAATAAGGAGAATCCTAGTGAAAAACTGTCCTTCTTTGTTTTATATAAACCTGGTGAGATACTTGAAGATGATGAAATGCTTCAACAAGTATCCAAAAATGCAACGAAAAAGGTATACATACTTTTTGCAAATGCACTTCCGATACTTGCCTTTCTGATGGTTATCCCTCTTCACCGATCTGTATTCATTATGGCGATCTTGCTTGTTATTATCTTTCAGAACCTTCTTTTTTACAATGAAATCAATCAATACTATTCTGGCAATTATACATTCGGCAAAAAAGATAAAAAGACAGATCAAGAACTCTCGAAAGCGAATAAAAGAGTTGTTCGAGGGATTGCGATTGTTAGTCTTACTATTGTAGCTTTATCTATAGGCAGAATAGCTCAAATTCATTCTAATTCTCAAAGTATCCTACCTCAGATGGAAGCTTGTATGGATGAAGGTGGCACCGCTGTTGTTGAAAGTGGCAGCATATGGAGCCTAACGAAATTCACATGCGAATAGGCATTGCTCAGCGCAAAGCCTATTTTCTTTCCAATATGCTTTTTATTTGATCTGTATACATTCTATCTAAACTTTCCGTTGTGTAATGGAAATTCTCCATGCTTGATTCTTTAGTAATCCCCATTTTTATTAAACGGGTATCAAGCTTATTCAGAACAAAGGTCGGATGTTCATCTTCATTGTCATAACCGCCGGCTTCATCATTTAAATCTATTATTTTTCCATCCATTAACTCAACCTTGTAATAGAAATCACCTCTATTGTGTGTGAAAGGAAGGTAAAATTTATACCCTCGAACGCCAGCATCTATTTTCACTACATCACTAAAATCATACTTCTTGCCTTGTGGGTGCAGGAATGAATAATCAATGATATTCTCCTCTGTTATTACGGTGACTGAGGAAAAAACAATATAGAAACCTATAATATTAGTTGCAATGAAACCAATCCTTAGAGCCTTACGTTTTCGTGTGATCTGGGTCTTTTTCCTATGTTTTCTAAAGAAAAAATAGAAGAATACTAGAAATAGATAAAGGACTATAATAATGATAAATCTAGAGTATGGATATTTAAAAATCCATAAAATATAGTTATCAGGTACAAAAATTGTGTATTGAAGAAATCCTATTAAGATAAATATAGAAAAACTTAAAAATAGAACCAATATAAATCCTAATATGTATACTAAAACTCCACCCGCTACTTTCAATTTCATTTCCCCATTCTAAAAAAATCAATATCAACCAATAAAGGAACCAATAAAATTAGCCAACCCCTGAATCCCCCGATGAAATTGAATAGAACCTGCTACGATGATACAAGACATACCTATGCCACTCATCAGGCCCGTAAATATTCGGAGGAAATTGTTGCTTACTCTCCAGCCCCGGACCTGTGAGGAACCATCCACAACCATTGGAATGTTCAGTAAAATACCGAATAGAATCATTTTAAAAAATGCGATGTCTGCTGCTAGCCATAGTAATGGAATCACAGCAAGGTAACCGAGCAATATCGACATACACCTGTAGCACATAGGGAATTGCCTGCCCCCTATGACAAGTGAGCGATCTTTTCTTTTATGGCACGGAAAAAAACGCAAAGTGATAACTGCATGAATGTATTCATTCATATGCTTTAACCCTTAATTAAATGGATTGCAATCACAGTCTGTGCAATCCAACCCGCTTGATTTGCCTGAAGACGTTGGAAATGGAATATCACAATAGAGACAATCCCATACCCCGCCACTTTTCTTTTTCTTATCTCGTCTTTTCATATAGTAATGGATGCTCGCAAACAGTCCGATCATACTAAGTACAAGAAAAATGATACTAGCTATCATCTCTGCTGTTGAACTGGCTACAACAATGCCATAAATACTACCAATTGAAGTTATACTTAATAAAGCCCATAGAATAAAAATCATCTGCAACCCTCTTTTTGTAATTAGTTGAACCCCACTCCATACAATTCTTTTCTTATCTTGAAAATCCTGCTTCTATTTGTCGAATATGTATCTTTCTTCCTATTATTTTAGTTCGTACTCCAAGTCCTTCCGCTCATTTTTTGAAAATCTATTCTGAAAGCGTTCCCTTTTCAGATAGAATAGATGGGGAGATATCTCCTAATTTATTCAAAAGGAGTGTTGAAATGAGAAGGTTGGTGATTTTATTGTTAGTAGCATTGCTAGTTGTACCAATATCCGTGAATGCTGGCACGATTGGTGGGAAAGACAATCCAGGTGGTGTGCCAGGTCAGTGGTATGTGGGGGATACACCAAGTAACGTCGATCCAAACAAACCGGTTCTTGTATTTGTTCACGGAATTAACAGCTCATCAAAGACTTGGTGGGAAAACAATAATATGTATAAAACAGCCTTGAATAACGGATATGAAACGGCGTTCATTGATGTTCATCCTGATAAGAATATGTGGGACAATGGTGCCATCATTAATAGTCGAATCCGTGATATATCCAATCATTTCAACCAAAAGAAGATAGTGATAGTTGCGCATAGCAAAGGCGGAATTGATGCTCAGAACGCCCTTGTTCATTATGGAGCGCATCCTTATGTTTCGAACCTCATCACTCTGTCCACCCCTCATTATGGCTCACAGCTTGCAGACCTCGCTTACAGTGGCTGGGCTGGTTGGCTTGCAAGTATTCTTGGAAGTAAAAATGATGCAACCTACTCGCTTCAGACCGGTTATATGAATAGCTACCGACCTCAAATGGATAATCATGCAAATAGAAACCGAAATAAAATTTATACCCTAGCAGGAACTAGTTGGGGCGGGTTCGGATCTGCTCTTTATTGGGGTGGATTATACTTAAGTTCATATGGATCTAATGATGGTGCTGTCACAGTTAATAATTCCCGTTTAACCTATAGCACACAAGTCAGGGTAAGCAACTGGAACCATACCACAGTCCGTGAAGGAGGTACCTTCCAATACTTCCGCCCGTATTTGACTACTACACAAACAGCCGGCTTTGCACTTGGAGAGGCAGCGGCAACAGTCGAACCGATGGAACAGGAGCCAATCAACATAAGTGCCCTTCACCGTGGCGGCCAGTTCCAAAAAGAAGTGAAACAAACCTTTACAGTGGAGGAAAATGTACAAAAAATCGACCTAGATTGGCTGAGCGACAAGCAGACGAAAGATATTGAGGTGATTAGTCCCTCAGGAAAGGTGTATTCGACCTTTGTACATTCCATCGATCAGGAAATTTTCAAGGGTGGCCACCACCACACTTTCCAAATCCCATCACCTGAAAAAGGACAATGGACCGTTAAAGCTAAAAAAGATAAAGCTGCCTATTTAATGACTGTTGGCTTCCATACAGATCTTAATGAGGAAGTAGTACTAGAAGATTCTACCTTTGAACTGAAGAATAAAGGGCAGAAAGTGAAAAATATGAATGTGGATGTCAAAATCAATAAAGACGGGAAGGCTAAAGCAGAATTCGGGATGAAGGTTGCCAATAAAGGGAAGGTTGATGTGGACTTTAAAGAAGAAGGTGTCTACACTATCACGCTTGATGTCAAAGGTACCACAAAAGACGGAAATCCATTTGAACGGACAATCGTGAAATCTGTTTATGTTGATAAGAACGGCAATCGATATTGATTTGACAAAGTGCTCTTCCTCATTGGGAGAGCACTTTTTACATTAATCTAATTGTACTTTTCGAAATTGATGGAAGACTGCTAGACCAATAAGTAAGATCCCCACCAATAATTGTGACATCATAAAAACCTTTGCACCAGAGGTTGGAGATCCGGATAGTAACCCTGCTCCGACAAGTAAAATAACGCCTAGGATACTAACAAATAAATTCTGTTTTAATCCGGGCTTGAGCAAATTCTGACCAATTGCAAAAATCATATAAATAAAACTTACCATCATGATTATTGGAAAAATCGGCTTGAATTTAATAGAGTATACAAAGTAATCTAGTTGAGAAATATTTCCCCTCTCCACTTCCCCATCATGTATCCAAGAGGTAAATACTGCAGTGTGTTTCCATTCAAAAGAATTATCTACCAACTCGCTCCCTTCATACCATGAAGCAAAAATCGCGATACAAAAAAACATTATTGCTAAACCAAATGGAATGGTTCTTTTATAACTCATAAACATCCCCCTTTTTTCAAATGTTCCTATAAAAATAAACGAATCTGATAATGAAAAAGTTCAATTGTGCTGTTTAATTATTTTTGCGATAGGGAACTACTACAACATTGAGGAGGTTCACCTATGAAGAAAACAATCATCTATGCTGCCGCCTTAATTGTGGTTGCTCTTATCGGGGTAGATTTTTATAGTGGCTATCAAGAAAATACAGAAACAAACGAACCTGATCATTCACCAAAGACGATGGTCACTCTAGGTGACTCATTAACATATGGAGTCGGGGACAAGTCCGGTGAAGGATACGTGGATAATTTGGAGAAGCTAATCCAGGAAGAGAAAGACGCAAACGTTAAAGTGAAAAACTACGGAATCCCGGGTCAAGAGTCAGACGGTGTTGTAAAACAAGTGAAACTTACAAACATTCAAAAGGACATTCGCAATGCTGATTATATTATTCTCTTTATTGGCACCAATGATCTAATTCAAAGCAATGGCGGTGACTTAAAAGGAATCAATGAGGAAAAAATCAAAGAAGGCGCTGTAAAATACGAAAAGAATGTTAAAGAAATACTAAAATCAATTCGTCAAGAAAACAAAGACGTTCCGATATTATTTCTCGGGCTATATAACTCCTATCCAGATTCTACTGAACATGAAAATATCATTGTCAAGTGGAATGAAAATAGCCAAAAGATGGTCGATGACTATGAACGCATTAAATTCATTTCCACCAATGATCTTTTCAAGGAAAAATCAAAAGAATATTACAGTGATTCCTTGCATCCTAACAAAAAGGGATATGATTTAATTACTAAAAAGATTATTGATGAATATGACTTTTAAGATTGAAAACGCTCAGGATTGAGCGTTTTTTAATTAGTGCTCATACAGACTAAGTAATCCCTCACATTTGCAATAGTGAAGCTGTCCCCTTCAAGAACTAATTGATTTAACAGGTGAACATGCCCTACCCCATATATGACTAATAAAAGATCATTATCGCAAGCTAGACTTTTTATGTTTTTATAGATTAGTAAATTGCGATAATACCAGTAATTGGCGACCCACTTAGCGCCAATTGGATTGTCATTCTCTCCTATCATCGCAATATCCATATATAATTGATGATTGTTTCTCACTTGTTGAGTTTCATTCAAAAATAAAAGATATTCCCTTATTGTTGTAGTATGAGATTTTTCATTGGCTTTCGCTATCATTTTTTCTATATCTCTGAATATTTGCTTAGAACTATGCGTTTCATGCTTTTGCATGTATCCGAATATATCTAGACCACTTTCCTCTTCGTTCCAATCTACTGCAAATACATTTGAGTGACCTAACTCTTTTGCTAGTTGAAACCCGATTTGATGTCGTTCATTAGCCGATAATTCAAAGTTTCCAGCTAAGTATTCTCGATACTCTTCTGTTAATTTAAAGTGGTGTTTTAACGGATACTCTAATACTATTTTGGTAGGAGAGTATCCTTTAAGGCAAGTTATAACGTTACCTATCTCCAGTTGTTTACGTTGGGAGAAAATGTCCAACTCTTCCGTTTTTCCATAATCATGTACAGCAGACTTTTCAAAATGATCGGTTCCTAATATCATGATTGAAGGTTTATTGACCATTAACTTTCTCCTTTACCTGTTTTAGTTTCATTGCTATTAAATAAAGCTTTATCACTATCCGTGATTCAATTCAAAGTGTTCTTCATGTAGCTGAATGAGGGTTAAATCTTTGTTTAGCTCCTTAATCTTTAATGCTAAACTTTCCACCCCAAATATCTCAGTAAAGGTATGGCTTCCAACAAGTAGATTTACACCTGCAAACTTGGCATATTGAATGGTATATAAACTTGACTCTCCAGTTATGTATGTATCGCAACCATAATCAAGGGCAAATTTTATATGGTCAGTTGAATGACCTGCGCCAGTTAACACCCCTACTTTCTTTACCTTATCCTCATGATTTTTCCACGCTCTTACAGGCTCGTCCAACTCCGTGCTCATTCTTTCTACAAGGCACTCAAAACTTTTAGCTTCGTTAAACTCACCGATACCAGGTACACTAAAATTCTTGTACTCGGAAAAACGAATGATGTTATCAATACCAATTTTATTCATCAATGAAGTGCATGTACCAAAATCAATGTAATCCAGTGGACCATGGATCCAGAAATGGCTGATGTTATACTCTTTTAATCTCTTTATACATTCCTCTTTTAACCCATATATAAAGTCCCATGTGTCATGGTGAGTTATGATTAAATAGACCTTTGCGGCTTTTGCCTGTTCAATCACTTCGATTGAAAGATTGGTCGAATACCCAATTGTCTTTATTAAGGTATTGGAGGTATTAGTGAATCCGTAATCGTCATCAAACTCCTCCAATAACTCTCTAGGAAAAAGCTCATGAATCATAGTTTTAAATTTTGTGATTTCCATAAAATCCCTCCCTCTGCATATACCAATTATTTCAAATTATAGTCATTAACTCAATACTAATTTCCCAAAATCATAATCTCTTGTCATTAATTGTCATTCGGATTTTCATATTGGCGATGAGGACCTCTCTCCTCCTTATTTTTCTTCACCGAGGTCTTCATAACGTCAATGAGGACCTCTCTCCTCCTAATTTATCGTCACTGAAGTCTTCATAACGGCGATGAGGACCTTTCTCTTCCTAATTCCTTGTCACTGAGGTCTTCATTACCGCGATGAGGGACCTTTCTCCTCCTGATTTCTTGTCACCAAGGTCATCATCGCGTCGATCCAGTATTACCTTGAAGACTAACCACTATTAAACAATTAAAAATTTAAAAGCAGGCTTCATTCGTAATGGAATAAAACCTGCCACGATCATTATTTTAAATTTCTAACTCACGTAACATCTTTTTCCTTGAATAAAAGTAATACACCGTCTGTATTAGTAAGTAAACTCCAGAGATGCTTGCAAAATGAACTAGAAATTGCGGATTCTCCATGATTCCACCAATATCCTGTGCAAAGGAGAAAACATAAACATACGCCAAACTGCATCCTAGTAGCGGAGTAAAGAAGAACAGCACACTCATTTCCTTTGAAACAAGCTTCCTTATCTCTCTTTTAGTTATCCCAATCTTAAATAGCTTTTTATATTTGGCTTTCTCCTCTTCTGTGTTGGAGAAGATGTTCAGGTATAAAAGGATGAAGGATCCAAAGAAGAAAAGAATGCTGATGAAGGTGGTGACAAAGAACATGATTTTCGAAGAGCTTCTAAGGTGATTGTAATCTACCACTTTGGATACTGGCTTCAAAATCTGTTTTGTTTCTTCCACATCATAGACCTCTCGTACACTTTCCAATGGAGGGGTAGACTTGTTGATTTCCTCCAATCTGTTTTCCAAGTCCTCTGAAATTGCTTCTGTTAATTTCCAGTCGGCAAAGTTTAAAAGATGCATCTTAACCTCATCTCCAATTAGATCCTTGCTTAACTGTTGAAACACCGTATCATTGACAACCAATATGGAATAAGGTGTATATCTATGAAAGTTTAACTGCTTATCAATGATAGTTTTTTTAAGAGAATATTTAAACTGAGCATCTCCATCTTTAAATTCAAGACCGTTATCATATATGCTATCGCCTGAAGTAGCTCTTGAATCCATATTAATCCAATCAATGAACTGATCCTTATTTAGCACCTCTTTGGTTCCAATAATTCTATTAAAATCAGATACTGGCATAAAGGTATGTTCATAATAAGCATCATCCAAGTATGGGTCATCCTGATAGTAAATGTACATTTCCACCGTGTCATATTTTTTGACTGGGTTTTCAGGCTTATTCACTATTTCATACAATGCTTCTTTGGAGAGTTTATTTTTTGTTTCTGTTTCAACATACGCCATATCATATGGATGGTCATCCATCACCTGCTGCTCTCCCATGGAATTAATGATCAATATGGTCGTGCTGTAAAAGATGGTAACCATGCTCATAATTGTCACAAGAAGCATGATGGCCGTAAGCTGTTTGAATTTATATTCCAAACTACTTAAAGTAAGGAGCTCATTGTAATAATAAGGTTTACGCTTCCTTGCTAACTTCATAAAGAAACTCATTCCTTGAGACAGTGCTACATAAAGGCCCATTAGTATGCCTAAGGTACTCATGAGAAGGTATCCACCCGCATCCACAGACATGGATGGTATGGAAAATGTACAATAAAGCAGCACAGCACTGCCACTCACCATAATTACTCCCAGCAGACCAAACACCGGACTCCGATGCTTGATGGTGTCTGCCACTCGATTACTTTTCATAATTTGGGATAACGTCTTTGTTAGTGTCAGGTAAAGCGTGATGAAAACCGAAATGAGGAAAATACCAAGGTAAGCACCGATCGAATAAATAAACATATCCACCGAAAGATTAAATGGGATCTCGCCTAATCCGGTTATATTTATGAAAAGCAAAAAAATCAATCGAGAAAACACCATCCCAGATACAATTCCAGTAACGATGGAAGCAACGGCAATCAAAGCGTTCTCTAATAATAAAAGCCTGGCTATATCCCATTTCGACATTCCAAGTGTCATCAGAAGACCAAATTCTTTCTTCCGTCTACGTGTAAAAATCCGATGGGCATAGGTAATGAAAAATACGGTAAACAATACAAGTCCCACACCAGGGATAGTGAGAATATCTCTTATACCTTCCATTACTTTAACCCCTTCATTCGCTTGATTAAAATAAATGGTGGAATACATGAAAAAGAACAACACCGCAAAGCTGTTACACAAGTAATAAAATAAGTACTTGCCCCTGTTACCTTTTGCCATTTTCCAAACGAGTTGATTAAATGTCATGGCTCCTTCCTCCCAATACGGCAAGATTGTCCATGATTTGGTTTAAAAATTCTTTTCTGTCCCCTTTTCTTACTATATAGGAATCTATTTTTCCGTCTTTAATAAAGACAACCTTCCGGCAATAGCTTGCAGCGAATACATCATGCGTTACCACAACGACTGTCGTTTGTAACTCGGCAACAATCTTTTCGAAGCACTCCATAATAACAGTGGAAGATTTGGAATCTAAGTTACCAGTAGGTTCATCTGCGAAAATGATGGTTGGGTCATTCACTAGTGCACGGCTGACTGCCGTCCTTTGCTGCTGCCCGCCTGAAATATTAAATGGATATTTGTTTAAAATACTTTTAATGCCAAACAACTCGGACAATCCCTTAACCTGTTCCTCCATTTCCACCACTGATTTCTTTTCCAACACCATTGGAACAAGCATGTTTTCTTTTACGGTCAAACTGTCTAATAGGTTGAATTCTTGAAAGACAAACCCCAGTTGTTTTCTTCTGAATAGGGCTAATTCATCTCCGTTCATTTCACCAATTTCTTTTCCAGAAATATGAACCTTCCCAGATGTTGGGGCGTCTATTCCACTCATCATATGAAGCAGAGTCGTTTTCCCGCTACCCGACGGACCCATGATGGCTATGAATTCCCCCTTGTTTATGGAAAGGTTTACACCATCGATTGCAGTTGTTGCTCCTTCCGCACCGGCATCCCCATATATTTTCACTAATTTACTAGCTTCTAAAATTGTTTCCCCCATATTAAACCCTCCAAAAATCAAATAAGGATGTAAACTCATCCCTTTCTATATCTCAATTTTACTGAGTACCCAAAACATTTGCCTTAGAACAATACGAAAAATACCTTACATTTTTGTAAGGTATCGAATCGTGACGGTTGTGCCTTTTGATACTTCCGATTCTATCGTAATCCGGTGGTTCAAGCGGTCTGCAATTCTCTTGCAAAGGTATAGCCCAATTCCCGATGAATTCTGATAGTCCCTTCCGTTTTCACCAGTAAAAAATGCCTCCAACACTCTTTCCAAATCATATGACGGAATCCCGACCCCTTCATCTGTAATAGAAAGAATGGTAACCTCTTCTTCTTGTTTTACATGAAATCTTATCTTTTTGCTTCCGTCTTTTCCGCTACAGTATTTAATGGCATTGGAAATGATTTGATCAAGCATGGTTTCATTCCATTTCTGATCCGTAATAATGAAAGCAGCTTCTTCCTCACTATCAAGAACTGGGAAAGCAGATTGATAGATAAACTCACTTTTTCGATTATTGATCAACTTCCGTAATGTTGAGATAAGGTTCATTGTTTTTATATCCAAATCATTCTCAAAGCTGTCCATTCGAATCATGGTCAATCCTTGTTCAATGGCTGAATGAAGTCGTTTATTTTCATGTTGTAACTTTTGGAAGACTTCTCGATCACCTTGTAACTTCTTCTCATTCTGAATGATTAAATCCGTGACAGATACTGGAGTCTTCAGATGGTGCATCCAGTGGGATAAGAAATACAGCCTTTCCTTATTCTTTTCGTTCTGCTCATTTTTTTCTCTGGTATGTTCATGGTTTAGTTTCTTAATCCACTTATAAAAAGCCCTTTGTTCTTCTGTGTATATTTTAAACTCAGCATGCTGGTTTTCTATCGCTCCATTTACCTGATAATAGCGGGATCCATCAATGAGAAGGTAAACAATTAGAAGAAATATCCCTACAGAAAAAGGATACAGGATCTCTGTGTTTGCTGGCTCACTCAAATGAAAAAAAGTGATGACAGAAGCCATATTAAAGAGATAGAACGAAATCAGCAGCGATCTATCTTTGAAGAATCTCTTTAGTATCCTCTTATCCATTTGTTTTGCCTAACCGGGACGGAATACTCAGCATATAGCCAACGCCTCTTTTACTTGTAATGACATTTGGAAGTCCAAGAGAAGCAAGTTTTTGTTTGATTCGCGTAATATTAACCGTCAATGTGTTGTCATCGACAAAGGTTAACGAGTCCCATACTGCTTCTATCAGTGCTTCTCTAGGGATATAGGTATTGTGTTGTTCCATTAATTTTTTCAACAATATGTATTCATTTTTACTCAACTCTTGCCTCTTCCCTTCAAATTGGACTGCAAGAGTTTGACTATCTAGTTTCAAGCCATCAATAGATAATTCACCTGTATCTGTTGCTGCGTATTCTCCGTACACCCTTCTAATCGTTGCTTTTACTTTTGAATGTAACAGTTCGAATGTAAAGGGTTTTGTTATGTAATCATCCGCTCCAAGTTCCATCGCCATAATTTGATCCATCTCAGTACTTCTTGCAGAAATGATAATGATTGGCACAGTCGATTGTTGGCGGATGCTTCTGCACAAAAAATAGCCGTCATAGTATGGTAGATTGATATCTAATAAAACAAGGTCGGGCTGTGCTGTCGCAAAACTTTCCATAATACGTTGGAAATCTGTCGGCTGGTCTATCGTGTAGCCATATCTCTCCAAATGGTCTCCTACAAGCTCACTTAACTGCCTATCGTCTTCAATAAGCATGATCTTATGCATATTTCAAAATCCCCTTTTATTTAGCTGTAGCTATTTTATCTATATTTTACCATAGAAAATATCAGCGGCTCGTTTTATAAAGAATCTACATTTCTTTCCATTGGGAAAATGAATGCTTTTTTCTATTATAATTGCAGTCTTTTATTCTGAATTTTCCCAATATAAATTCTTCTTTTAATATGCTAAATTATTCTTGTGTTACCAATTGAGAGGAGATGAGCATGAGGATGAAGAAAAAGAATCAATCCAAGAAAGTATTTTTATCCGTTTTATCAGCAGCAACTATTCTATCAACTGTTGCGCTAAGCAGTCCATCAACTGGGGGAGCTAGCAGCTTTGAACTAGATTTCAAGGGAGTCAGCAAGATAACAGAAATCAAGTCGGTTTCTAAAAACGGCAAAACTGGTGAAGCTTCTTTTCTAGCAGATACTGAGAGTGTCAAAATACCAAAAGGTCTTCAAAAGAAATTAGAAGTGGTGCCGAAAGACAATAGTCTTTATATTGTTCAGTTTGATGGTCCTATTTTAGAAGAGACAAAAAAAGAGTTGGAGTCTACTGGAGCTACAATCGTTGATTACATACCAGACTATGCTTACATTGTGGAATATAAAGGTGATGTTGCAAAGGCAACAAACGGCATCGCTCATTTAGAATCGGTAGAGCCGTATCTTCCTCTTTATAAAGTAGATCCACTATTGTTCACGAAAGGCGCTTCTGCTTTAGTAAAAGCTGTGGCACTTGATGCAAAACAAAACAATAAAGAAATCAACTTTAAAGGCATAGACGAAATTGTAGAATACGCTGCTAACAATAATGTTCTTTATATCTCTCCTAAGCCGGAGTATAAGGTGATGAATGATGTCGCGAGAGGGATTGTTAAAGCCGATGTTGCCCAGAGCAGCTATGGATTATATGGACAAGGACAAACCGTCGCGGTGGCCGATACAGGTCTTGATACCGGTCGTAACGACAGCTCTATGCATGAGGCTTTCCGCGGAAAAATTACCGCTTTATATGCATTAGGAAGATCCAATAACTCCAACGATCCAAATGGTCATGGAACGCACGTTGCCGGATCCGTACTTGGAAACGGTACAAGCAATAAAGGGATGGCACCGCAAGCAAATCTAGTATTCCAGTCCATCATGGATAGTAGTGGCGGATTGGGCGGCCTTCCATCCAACCTGAGCACATTGTTTAGCCAAGCGTACAGTGCCGGAGCAAGAATTCATACGAACTCATGGGGTGCTGCGGTAAACGGCGCTTACACGACAGATTCTAGAAATGTCGATGACTATGTTCGTAAAAATGACATGGCCGTTCTTTTTGCAGCTGGAAATGAAGGGCCAAACAGCGGGACTATCAGTGCACCGGGTACTGCGAAAAACGCAATCACAGTCGGAGCTACAGAAAATTATCGTCCAAGCTTCGGATCTTATGCAGACAACATCAATCATGTGGCACAATTCTCTTCCCGAGGACCTACTCGTGACGGTCGTATCAAGCCGGACGTAATGGCGCCAGGAACATTTATTTTATCCGCACGTTCTTCCCTTGCACCGGACTCCTCGTTCTGGGCAAACCATGACAGCAAATATGCCTACATGGGCGGAACTTCCATGGCAACACCGATTGTAGCTGGAAACGTGGCTCAATTACGTGAACACTTTATTAAAAACAGAGGCATCACACCTAAGCCGTCTTTATTGAAGGCAGCTCTTATCGCTGGTGCAACCGATGTGGGTCTTGGATTCCCGAATGGCAACCAAGGTTGGGGACGTGTAACGCTGGATAAGTCTTTAAACACAGCATTTGTGAATGAGACAAGCTCCCTGTCGACAAGCCAAAAGGCAACCTATTCTTTCACAGCAACTGCAGGCAAGCCACTTAAGATCTCTCTAGTATGGTCTGATGCTCCTGCAAGTACATCCGCTTCTGTGACGCTAGTAAATGACCTTGACTTGGTGATTACTGCTCCGAACGGAACGCAATATGTAGGAAACGACTTTACGGCTCCTTACAATAATAATTGGGACGGCCGTAATAACGTAGAAAATGTGTTTATCAATGCTCCACAAAGTGGAACATACACGGTAGAGGTTCAGGCATATAATGTACCTCAAGGACCACAGGCGTTTTCATTGGCGATTGTGAACTAAATTTGAAATTCTGGGTAGACCACTGCGACCGAGAGGCTAAGGACTTTCGGTTGCGGTGGTTTTTTCGATTTTTCTTTCACTAACACCATCTACCAAAATAAAAAAGCACCTGGGAGCATGACGACTCCTAATAAAAGAGCCGCTCCTCCCAGATACTTTCATTCAATCAACCTATTCTTCGTTTGATTCCTCAGTATTCGTTTCGTTTTGTTCCATATTCGTTTCGTTGTTGTTCATTTCTTCATTCTCAGCGGCGCATCCAGTTGCAAGAGCTAGTAATAAAACGGAAGATGATAAAGCCAATAACATTTTTTTCATGATTGAACTTCCTCCTTGAGCTATGCTTGTTTTAGTGGACTACAAGATTAATCTTACAAGAAATCCGAACAAAAGGAAGTTAATTTACCAATAATTCACAACAATTAAACATTGTTTACGCACGCTTTACATCCCCTAAATATCAGTCGTCTGACTCCTCTAAAATCACCTCGTCCACATGATGTTTCTTCATTTTATTTCGAAGCTTGCGATTTTCTTTGGATTCAAACACTATGTCCATATCATAGTCTTCTGTATATAAATCCTCCGCTTTGATATAGAGGGAAAGTCGCTTATGGTTAAAGGTTTCTAAGCGTCCTTTTACCATTACTTGCACATCCCCTTTCTCATCAGCAGGTTTATAGACGATACCGAACTCACCAATAGATGGGATCTTTACATTGTCTCCTTTCTTAAAAATGATTTCCGGTTTTGTTTTTTCTTTTTCTGGATGCTTCATTTTTCTCACATACTTTTGATTCATCGCTAGTTGTCTGTCTAGCTCATGTCTTGACCTATCCGATTTGTCGCTGTAATTTTTTGTTTCTTTATACGTTATTTGGTGTGCCCGTTCAATCAACTTGGGATGCATGCCGAGACGCAATGCAATGGCAAATGCCTGACTTTCCCCACCTTTTCCAACGATAAGTCGATAGGTTGGTTTAAGTGTCTCTACATTAAATTCCATCGAACCGTTGCAGAAACCTTCCTGTTCATTCGCAAACTCCTTGATTTCACTATAGTGGGTGGTGGCTAGCATCGTGGTCCCTTTGTTATATAGCTCTTCTAAAATAGAGGTTGCAAGACCCATCCCTTCTGCCGGGTCTGTTCCGGAACCGAGTTCATCAAGCAACACTAATGTCTGAGGTGTAGACTCTGCCAAAATTCCAATGATGTTTTTCACCCTGGATGAAAAGGTACTTAAAGACTGTTCAATACTCTGTCCGTCCCCGATATCAACCAACACTTTATGAAAAATTGCTATCTCGCTCCCTTTTTCAGCAGGGATATGCATGCCACATTGGGCCATTAGCGTCAAAAGTCCAACAGTTTTAATCGTCACCGTTTTTCCGCCAGTATTGGGACCTGTAATAACGAGCGCATCGTAATCCTCACCAATCACTAAGTTTAAAGGTACTGCATTTTTTCCTAGTAACGGATGTCTCGCGCCTTCCAAGCGAATTACATGGTGTTCATTTATCTGCGGTGCTGTTCCGTCAAGCATTAAGCTGTGCTTCGCTTTGGCAAAAATCACATCATAGCTGACCATTAAATCCATCGCCAATTTAATTTCTTTTTCATGCTCATGGACCAATCCAGTCAGCGCAAAAAGGATTTGCTCTTCTTCTGCCTCTTCTTGGAACTTCAGCATACTGATCGAATCTTGGATGATGCTGATTTCTTCTGGCTCCATATACACGGTGGAACCGGAAGCAGATACATCGAGAACCGAGCCCTTTATATTGTTTTTGTACTCTTTTCTTACCGGTATGACATACCTGCCGTTCCTGGTACTTACCAGGTTTTCTTGTAGGTACTTACTGTATTTGATCGACTTGACAAGCTGCTCGATGCGGCTCTTAATGCGCTCTTCCAAAGTAGCTATCTGCTTTCTTACTTTCAGCAGCTCCTTACTCGCATAATCGTCTACCCTTCCATTTCGAATGCATCGGATTATTTCTTCTGCTACATGAGTGAGCTCGGTAACAGAGTAAATGTAACTTGTGATGACTGGGGCTGCGTACTCCTTGTCTTTCATAAAACGTTTGAGTTTTTCAATGGTATCCAGGAAATCATGTAGACCCATCAGCTGATCTGGCCTGAATGCAATTCCCTTGTGAAGATTTTTAAGAATATACTCAATTCCATGAAGACCGTGAATGGGTACGCTTGAACTAATGGCAAGTATCTTCTTTCCTTCTGTTACTTCGTTCAACCATGCTTCAATCTGTCTTTTATTTATGGATGGTTCCAATCCCAAGACAGCGTTTTTCCCAGGCTCTGATATTGCAAAGGATGCCACGTCTTTCTTTAAATCTGTAAATTGTAAAGCTTTCATTGTTTCGTTATTCACTGTTTTTTTCCTCCTAGTAATTAGTAAGCAGTTTGGTGGATGTAGCCACTAAAACCGTGCGAGGAAATGATAAGAGCAGGGCTATAACTATTTTTGCATATAAAAAACACAAAGAACAACACTCGTCCTTTGCGTTTTGAATGGTAGTTTTTAAAATTGAATGCACGATAGGTAGAAAAATACCTATACTGATGCTGTAACTATCATTTTATGGAGCAGGCGCAAACCCGTGTTCTTAACATTTCGCTATGAGAAAAAAAGCGTACTCAAACAGAGCTCGACGCTGTCGAACTTTTCTCTCATATCGCACGTATTTGATTACGTTTAGTTAAGAACTACCTTTTCCATAAAACAAACTCCTTCTTGTTTGAAGATACTTCCATTATAATGGATGCGCTTTTGAAAGTCACGCCTAATTTTGTATGTCGTTCCGCTTATTAATGATCAATTTCTTTGTTTTCTCATTAACATAGGCGTAGAGGATGTCCTTGACATCAATTTGTCGAATCGTTAAATGGTCGATCAGCCACTCCTTGGATCTCTCCAGTAGCTTTAGATTTTTATCTTGAATTTTCCCATCAATGATAACCGAAATAGGTAATCCCTCATCATCAATAGATATTTCAAGATGCTGGACTGTCACAGGAGTGTTTTCCGGCTTTGGAATAATGCTTATCTCTCCAATCGGTTCTAAAATAGCATAGTCAATGTCAGAGATTTTCGGATACCCTTTACTTCTTAGGATGGAAAGCATCTGGGCGATGGAAACCATTGATTTTTCCATATTATCCTCTACTATTTGTCCGTGCTTAATCAGGATTGTCGGCTCTCCCAGAAAGAAACGGTTGCCCCATTGCCAAAGTGTCAGCTTCGAAAAAACTATGTGAATGGTAACGAGCACAGCAAGAGCACCGAGCGTCGGTAGGTATTCTGTACTGATTAGTGGTTCTGATGCTACCGTTCCCACGATAATAATCGCTACCAGGTCATACGGAGTCATCTGTACGATCGTGGATTTCCCCATTAATCTCATAATGGCAATCGTAATTATGTATATCGTCAATATTTTCAAGATTAAAATCATGGTTAACTCCTCATATCTCTTTTCGAAATATGATGTCCTGATTTCCTGATAATATCCTCGGATTTAGTTGCTTACTATAAGATGTTCCGTGGTTTCAGGTATTTCTTTTAACGCCTTCTTCAAAAATTCGGGGTATAAGAGTACATCTTCTAGCTCAGAGATTGGTACCCATTCATAAACCAATCTTTCTCCTTCTATCCCATGAAACTGCCCTTTAGTAAGGTCTTGTTTATCCTCGGTTGAAACAAGATAGTAAAGGCCTATTTCGTGCACTTTTTTCTCGCGGTATTCAAAGAAATTTTCAACGATCCAAACCAATCTTTCAATATTTACGGATAGATCCAGTTCTTCTTTAAATTCGCGTTGCAGACTGAGGGGGGATGCTTCGTTCATTTCCACTCTTCCTCCTGGCAGCGACCAAATTTTGTCCCCGCTTGCTCTGTGCACGAGGATATGTCCGTCCTGTATCCAGACTCCTGCCACTCTGTAATTGAAAACAGCTTTTTCTGTATGGAAAACAACATCCATTCTATTCGCCTCCTTTGAGATCATTTATTATGGTTGCAATTTGTTCAGTCAGTGTTACTTGGCTACTAATAATCCAAACCAAAAATGCGATTAAAACAATTGAATAGAATGTTACGTACCTTTTCCAGTTATTTTCAGGTCTAAATGACTTATAAGCGTTTTTGAATAACAACGCAAAAAACACCAAGCAAAATACATAGGTCACATTCCAATAAGCATCTGCTTTTGATATCAGCTCAATTGCTTGTATTGCTTCATTGGTAGGAGTGTTTATTACTTGATCCTTTATTAGGTATCCTTTTTCAATGGTCAGTTCTTCATTTTCATGGAATTGATACGAATATCCTGTTAAATTGAAGTTGGTCACTGTAGTAAATAGTATGAGGCTAAGGGAACTAAGTATATATACAATAAAAATATGTTTGATTTTAATTTTAGTAATGAGTATCACTCCAAGTTTCTAATGGCTTAACGAATACCACCCGATCCTGCCCGAGCCCATCATAGTTCTGATGAATGGGAATTCCGTTCATTACCACATCCCCATCCTTCATGGTAAAACCCATTTTTGTATGGAATTTAATGGAGGCGGTATTCACAGGCGAGGTCACACAGCTCACTTGTGTACAGCCTTTTTCCTTAACCTTCTGAAAAAAATGTTGATAGAGCGTTCTTCCTATATTTCTCTTTCGAACTTTGGGGTTCACCCCCACAAAATGTATGTATGCTTGGTGTGGATTGGATGGAGAAATAAAGCCTATAACAAATCCGATTGTCTCTCCATTTTCTTCTATAATAAAACTCGTGTTTTTAAAATGATGAATGAATAATCGTGGCAGCATGTCGACCATATCCCGACCGCCCCACCATGTGTTAAGATTTGTGGATAGGCGGAGAAAATCTTCGTCTTGTATGTTTCTTATTTTCATACGCTTGATCCTCCCACTCGTTTTTCTACCTCACTTTGTATGTAATCTCGTATACTCGTTAACTCTTCCTTGTGAAATTCCCTTACTCTATTACCCTGATAGCTCTCTACCACTTTTCGGATGGTCTCCTTGTACTCCTGTGGAAAGGAAGTCAGCCCATATTCTCCTGCTTCTAGTTTGGAAGAAATCACTTCCTCTTTTACGTACCAATACACTCTTATCAAGTTCAGCACACAATAAACCGGCTCCGCCTCCACATTTTTTAAACAATCCTGAAAGTCTGCGAGGATAGAAGATAAATAGTGAGTTGGCGGAATGACAGGAAAAACATCATCTATCGGAGGACCTTCCCAGCGGATGCCTCTATGATTGAGTATTGTTAGATGGGCTGCCAGATCAGGGTCCACTTTATGATCATTATTAATTGCTTCATATTGATCCGTTAACAGTTGCTGCTCAAAGCTTTGCCTCCACCCTTCACTATAGTGGAATTCATAAGGACTTGGATGAGTCCAGTTTTCAAGTTGCTTCTGTGTTAAAAAACTGACTTCAATCGGATATGGGTCGTAAGAAATGGCAAGCAGAAATTTTGCTAACTTGCATTGCGTAGCGATGTCCAGCGAATCTTTCACTACTACCAATAGGTCTACATCACTTCGATCCGGATTAAAGCCACCCATTGCCCAAGAACCATGAATATAAAGGCCAAGGAAGTTTTCTTTTGTGATGTTTCTGAACTTATTTGTTAGCTTGTTAAAATAGTTATCCATATGCATATTATTCAACTGTATCAACCCGATTGAATGGGTAATATCTCAGGACCACTTTTCCCATCACGTTTTCTTTCGGAATAGAGCCAATCTCACGGCTATCTCTGCTTTCATTGCGGTTATCTCCCATCACAAAAACATGTCCTTCTGGAACCGTCACTTCTTCAAACGGATAAAGCATTTCTTCTTGTATGTACTCTTCTACCAGTGCTTCCCCATTCCGATAAACGGTTCCTCCGCGATATTCCAACTTGTCGCCCTCTACACCAATTACTCGCTTAATCCAGTAATTCTTTCCTTGTGTTTCATTTAACACAGCGTTTACTAATGGACTTTCCTTAAAATTATCCGTCAAGCTTCTTTCTCGCTCCACCCTACTATCAATGACAACGATATCATTATACTTTGGATCGATCCCCACCATATACCCGCTTTTAAAGATTAAAACTTTATCCCCATCATCCTTGCTGGTCCAGATATCCTCCCCATCTAACGTGGGCTCCATGGAACTCCCTTTTACGGTAAATGGCTGCACAACCAATGCACTGACAAGAAATGCGAAAAAGAGTCCGATAACGCAGGCCTTCCCCCAACTAAACAATTCTTTTTTAATTTTTTCTGTTTTCATATGTATCACCCTTATTTTCTTAGAGATGTTGCCTGTCCTAGTACTACGTTTTTAAAGGGAAAAAGGTTCCAATTTCCAATGATTACTTCACTGCTTTTTCAACTATTACATTGTTCAACTCTTCAAAACTACTAATCACAAAATCCGCTTGTGCAAGCTCTTCTTCCTGTGCAAAATCAAACCTGCATCCGATTGCCGTCAATCCATTTCCTTTTGCCGCATTAATATCCGATAGTCGATCCCCAACAACCGCACCATGTTGTATGGAGTACTTCTTCACTATTTTGCCCACTAGCTCTGTCTTGTCTAAGGATTCAATTTGGTCGATACTGAACACCTCTGTTATCCACTGCATTAAATCATACTGTTCCACTATCGCACGTAGATAAGGCGTCTGCCCGTTGCTTGCTATGTAAAGTTCCATTTTTTGTTCCTTCAAATCCCTTAGTACATCCTGCACTTTTGGGTACAGAGCCCCTTTGCCACGCTTAATGTTGTGTATTAATTTTTCATGGAAAATCTTGTTTGCCGCGTTCCTCTCTTCAAGTGAATGGGAAGGTAAAAGTGTTTCCCACACTACTGGCAGGGGAACTCCCATAATTCTTCTGTAGGTATCAATTGGAGTAGGCTTTTCTTTCTCCCAAACATTCATTTCCGCTAAAAGCTTGAATGTATCATCTAAAGCCAACTCTAATATTCTATCTGTTTGAAAAAGAGTTCCATCCATGTCAAAGATTATTGCTTGCATTGTTTTGCTCCTTTATCTTGTTGTTTATTTTTCTTGAAGAAGGGAGGTATCGATTGTTTCGGATTCAACTACCAAAGCAAGCATCCCGCTCTTGCTTCCAGATTCATGCCATTCACCCTTATCCCACATGACTCCCTCTCCACTTTTAATAGAGATTCGTTCCCTGTCTGTTCCAGTTACCCACCCTTCCCCTTGGACAACAATGTACAACTGCTCTACGGTTGCCTGATGATATCCAACTTCACCGCCTGCATCCAATTGAATAAATCCGATACTATTCTCCTGCTGGTTTCTACATACTTTCATAAAATGGGCAGCCTGTGAATCGTATTGTTTTATTGGGAAACCTACTTCTTTATCAAATCGAAAAAATTTCATTGCTTACTCCTCTCTCACTTACACATTTTTAAATAGTGCTCCCTGCCTTCTTGCAAGCCGCTCCATCACATTGACCAGTATGAGGGCAATGATGAAATACACGGCACCTACCATTAACTCATTTAACAAGAGCGGACTTATCGCGTTGTATTCCAGCTGATAAATGGACCGAATTGCTTCTATGCTATTAGTAAGCGGCAATACTCTTGCCACCGCCTCCATCGGTCCAGGAAGTAGACTGACAGAAAAGTTCACTCCACAGAAAACCTGAAACGAAGCGATCATGAAATTCAAGAACAGGTTTACATTGGAAAACAATAAACTGACACATGCAAAAAGCAGCGAAAAGCTCAAAAGAGAAAACATGGTTACCACAAATAGAAGTAACAAATGACCAAACTGCTCCACCGGAAGTTCAATTCCAAACAAAAGTCTCGCGATGATGAGCCCTACTATAAAAACAAACAACCCATCCAGTAGAGGAACTATCGCTTTTCTTGAGATGATGACAAACGTTGAAGTTGGTGAAGCAATATTCAACTCCAATGTTCCATATTGCCTCTCCCCCCTGAACATAGACATAAAATTAATCATCATCGTCCGCCCGGTATAGAAAACAACGTTACCGAGTACAACATAGGACAAATACTCAGGACCTGCAATCGCACTTACTAATGTGGCAAAAAATAAATAGTGCATGAAAGGATCCAAAATCCTGAAGAGAATAAACAATCTCAGTGTCTGAAAAGAATAAAGAGCTTTATAAGATAGATAAGTAAAACCAAATTTATTGAGAAGTATCATTTATATGGCCCCCAGACTGCCATGATTTCTTAGTACCATTTCCATTCGTTTGATGATGAGAACGGAAAGGAGAAAATACACAACACTTACCAGTAAAGCGATTATCATGGTAGTAAACATTTGCGGTGACAATGCAAGGGTTTCATATACCCCCTGAATACCCCAAGTCATCGGAATAACATAGGCAATCGCTCTAAAAATCCATGGCAAACTGTCCACTGGCACAAATAGCCCACATATTAAAAGTACCGGGATCAAAATTAAGTTCTGATAATCAAATACATTTTGAAACGTAACAAATACGATGGCAAGTATCATACCGACGACACTCAAGGAGAACAATAGAACCAGAACGGAAAGAAAAAAGAGTCCATAATTTTGAATTCCAACCGGTAATTGAAAAATGAATCTTGCATATACGAAACTAAGAATCATTGATAATAGAGCGATAAATGCATTGCTGATGGCCTTGGTTAGAATCACTTGGAATAAGGATACAGGCGCTGCAATCAAAAGCTTCAGCGTGTCGCTCCACTTTTGAGAAATCAAAGCCGAACCAGAGGAGTAAAGTACATAGCTCCACATACTAATTAAAGCAGACGCCACCACAAATTTCTCAACATTCACGCCACCGCGCATCTGCTGCAGAAAATAGACAATTGCCAAGAACATTAACGGTTGAAAAAACAGTAAAAACTGATACATTTTGTTTTGAAAGTTAGTAAAATATTTGAGCTCTCTCACTAGTAAGAAGAAAAAATTCATGCCCGTCACCCCACATCCTTCATGTGGTGAACATACGCATCTTCTAACGATATCTCACGTCGTTCAAGCTTAATGACATCGCCATACTTTGCGAGATATTCTTTCAATTGATTCAAATTGGCTTCTTCCTCTTCCACCTGAAACATAACAGAGTAATAAGGCTCTTTAATTTCTGTCACTTCTACCTGTTGCAGGAACTTATCCTCTTTCAGTTTGGCAGTATCATAGACTTGCATCGTAGCTTCAAACAACTTTAGGTGGTTGCAACTCTCTTTTATATGTGTCGGATCCCCAATCATACTGATTTCCCCATTTTTGATAAAAGCAATTCGATCACACAGCTCATCTGCTTCCTGCATGTAGTGTGTCGTTAAAATGATGGTAATACCTTTTTGGGCAAGTTCTTTCACAATATCGCGGAGAAGTCTTGCTCCAATCGGATCGAGCCCTATTGTTGGTTCATCAAGGAAAATGATTTTCGGGTCATTGATCAAGCATCTTGCAATATGTAGTCGCTGTACCATTCCTTTAGAATACGTATGTATTTTCTGGTTTTCTGCGTCTGTTAACCCTACTAATTCAAGTAACTGGGAGATAAGTTGGGATTGATCTTTGTTAGGAATCTTATATAAGGTGCAAAAATAGTGCATATACTCTTTGGCTGTAAGACGCCCGTAAACTCCGCGCTCCCCTCCGTAGACGAAGTTTATTTTGGCTCTGATTTTACTGCTTTCTTTTACCACATCATACCCGAGCACTTTCACGCTTCCTGCTGACGGTAAAAGCAACGTCGTCAAAATCTTTATCGTCGTGGTTTTTCCTGCTCCATTTGGTCCCAGAAGTCCAAACACTTCCCCTTCCATGACCTCGAAGTTTACTTGATTAAGTGCCGTCTTTTTTTCACCCTTCATTTTGTACGTTCTTAATAAACTCTCTACCTCAATTACTTTTTTCATATTTTTGGCCCCATTCTGAAAATTATAACTGTTATTATAGAGAAGATTGGGTGAGGTGTAAATAATTGGTTTTATCTTTCCCGAGAATATAGGAGAATTTTATCAATTAATAGTTCTTCATCTCCCGCCGATATACAAAAAAGCCGAAGAACAAAGTTCCCCGACTTTTTAGCTTAATCCACTTACCCTAACACATCCGTAATCCCGTCCATATTTTTCGAAATCCATTCCACTGCCACATCCAGGTTCTCAAATTCTTGAACCTCGAATGTTACTTCATCCTGAAGCAGCCATACATCTTTGTCTTCATGATTGATGCCACCTATCGACCAGTGCAACAGGCTGTAAGGGTGATTATGATTTAAAAATGAAGCCCAAGTTTTCGATTGGGCCACATTTTTCAATGAGTTGATTTTGCCCCCATTGCTCATTTTGCTCCCTCCACTACCAATAAACTCATTCGTGGATTTAGTATCTGGCTTGGACATTTCAGCATGTAGCAGTTTGCACTTTCCACAAAATCAACTGTCATGTCTTCATCAAAAAAGACTAGCTTGGACTTTTCCATTAATAATGGACCTATGTTTGTTTCTAGCTCTACATCGTCATCGTCTTTTTCCGGTGTGATCCATAGGGCGGAAACTCCGCTAACGACGCACCCACATCCATCTGTATCATATTTTAGCTTCAACCATTTTCCTTCTTGGTTTTCAAGCTTTGCTTTTACTCTTTCTGCTGCTTTCTCTGTAAACGTTACTTTCACGTTTCATGCCTCCAACTGTTTCATTGTTAGCCTGATTGTACCATATATTGCTCATTAGTATAACTAGAAGGCATTTGGAAAGGATGGTAGTGGATAAGTTCTTGTTGTCAAAATGGATAATTGTAGGTACGATACTAATATCTTTATTAGAAGGAGGGGATTACCAATGTCAAAAGTAACAATTAAAGTGATGGATAACGGAGGCTTCCGTGTAACAGGTGATGTAGAGTTAATTGATGCAGAAGGAAACAAGTTTGAGGACAAGCCTGCATTCACTCTGTGCCGTTGCGGCCTATCTAAAAAGCTACCATACTGTGACGCTTCCCATAAAGGGAATTTTGAATCCTGTGTGCGCGCTGCCCAAGTATTGAACGACTAATTTGGCGCAGCATTAAAATTAATGCAAAGGAGCTGCATCTATGATTGCAGCTCCTTTCTTCATTACTGGTTATTAGCTAATACTAGAAAATCTTCTTAAGATCGTTAAGTGAATGAAGAATATAATCATATTCTTCCACTTCCCCAAATCCATAACTAGCGTAAACAAACGGAATACCCGCTACCTTCGCTGCTTGCTGGTCTCCAAGCGTATCCCCTACATAGACAGGGCTCTCAAGTTGATTGCGTTCCATAATTAATTTTATATTTTCACCTTTTGAAAGTCCTGTTCTCCCGGGATTCTCATAGTCAATAAAATGTGTCTCCAATTGATGGTATTTATAAAAAGCTTCTATGTATCCTTCTTGGCAATTACTCACGATAAAAAGTTTGTATTTTTGAGATAAGCTCTCTAACACTTCTTCTAATTGTTCGTAAAGCCGACCTCCTTTTTGCTCTAGAAGCACTCTCTCCGCTTCGCAACATTTGCTAGACAATTGAGTACGATACGTTTCTTCCATATCCGGAAAGAGAATTTTCTCTATTTCATGCATTTGAAGCCCCATGGTAGCTTTCAAATCATCACTTGTTAACTCCTTCTCAATCTTTTTATCATTTTTCAGAATTTCATTCCAAGCCACCAGTACTGTTTCGCTTGAATCCCATAACGTACCATCTAAATCAAAAATAATGCTGTCCATTTGTTACCCTCCTTTATTCTATTTCCAATCTTAGCCCATTTACCATATTACTATTTTTCTATTGTAACGTATTTTTGCTTTTTTCTGTGAACAACAGTAACTTTATTCCAATTTTATCGTCTATAAAGAAGAGGTGGTTATTGCATGAAGCGCATTTATATTATATTGTTACCAATCTTATTCTTACTTTCCTCTTGCAGTTCTGATGAAGATGTAAGTGCTCCAATTCTGTCTGATGTTAGTACTCCCGTCATGCCTGCTGATTTTGAATTCAGCCTTACATATGGTACCTACGGTAAACAAAAAGTGGATACTTTTAATGACACGATAATTAAAGATCTAGTGATAGACGGAACCATAGAAGCTAAGATATCTTTTACAGCCGAAGAAAAAAACCTCATCTATGATGAAATGTTGAAAATAAACATAATGGGAGATTTGGCCATTGATAGAGAGCTTCAGTGTGCAATTGAACCTCCTTCATTCACTTCTTGGCACATCCAAATGAACGGGGAAACGAAGGAGTTTTCATATACTAATTTTTGCGAGTATAATGGAGACGCTAAAAATCTGAGGAACTTGGAGAACCTTATACATAAATTAGTTGCAGCCAAGGAGGCGTATCAGGAGTTACCTGATTTAAATGGCGGGTATGAATAAAATGAAACTTCCCTCTACACCCGCAAAAGCTTAGGATTCTTGCCACCCTAAGCTTTTGCGTCCCACTATACTTTAGGCGGAAAGAACCCCTCTGGACTCATCATAACTTGTTCTTCAGGAAATACCGTTCGCATTACCTCAAAGACCTCCTGTTGCACATTTCCTTCCACCCACTTCGCCTTTTCTCCTGTTTCATATTTCTTATATACACCTAAACGGGCCGTCCGTTTGCCTCCACTTCCGTCCCCTGTAAAATCATCCACACACACCCTATCCACTATTCCTTTTAGTTTTAACGCAAATTCTTCGGAAAACGGCAAGGCTGGTGCAATAGCCACTTGGGTTGGAATTCCCTCTTTATGCAATATTTTTAATGCTTTAAGTCTTGCAGCTATTGGTGGAGCTGAGGGTGAAAACCTTTTGCGTACCTCTTCTAGGTCTGTTTCTATTGTGATGCTTACCATCACGCGGTCTCCTAATTTCTTTAGGAGGTCGATGTCTCTTGTTACTAATGGGCTTCTTGTTTGAACAAAAAGAAAGTCAGGCGGCTCTTCTGCCATTACTTCTAAAAGGGTTCGGGTAACCTCTTCCTTTTGTTCTACCGGTTGATAAGGATCCGTACTGGATGACATAAAAATGCTGATGGGTTGCTCTTTTTTTCTCAAAAGCCGTATTTCTTTGGAGAGCTTTTCTTTTACATCCTTCTTCACATCCACCCATGTGCCCCATTCTTGCTTGCGGAACAAACCAACCGGGCTTTGTCTCACATAACAATAGGAACAACCAAAGGCACAACCGATATAGGGGTTGAGGGTGTGGGTATAGCCTTTCAGAAAGCCACTTGCTTTCGTCAAAAGTTTTTGTGGTGTCTTCTCTGTTACTTCAACTCTCATCCTTTTTCTCCCTACTTCCATCATATCAATATTTTTCTCTTGTTGTTTCCATCATTTTCTTTATACTTAAAGTATTACAATACAAAAGGGGTAGATACATATGGTACTTACAGTTTTAAAACCTATTTTTGCAGAGTCTGCAAGCAATCTAGTGAATACAATCAGTTCTTATTCCGGAACGGTTTTATTTAAAAAGGAGCATTGGGTAGTTGATGCAAAAAGTTTGCTTGGTGTCTTGGCGCTTGCCCTTCAGCCAGGCCAGGAAGTAGAAGTTACTTCTGATGAAGGCGAAGAAGTATTTGAGGCGATTTTGGCTCTTGGGTACTTTGAAAAGAAATAATAATGGAGCATCCTTCCTCATTTATTGGGAAGGATGTTTTTGTTTTATCAGGAAATATCCAAAATATCATCTACACATAAACAGCCTGCTTCGCCAAACTTATCCACCACATGCAAGCGCCTCTGATAGGCATCGAGATGATGCACCGCTCCTACAAACAGATGGTATCTTCTTTTTTCATAATAGGTAATGGTTACTTCCTTACCCGTTTCCATCGCTTCGCAAAACAGTTCATTCATTTCCTCAAGCCGCTGCTCATCAATCTCCGGCTTGGTTTGGTATAAATCCTCTTTGGTCCAATCGCGCAGCATTTTGACATGCTCCGGCAGCATCATGGACGTCCATTTAATGGTTCCGCGATCTCGTATCATCCTTAACATCCTTTCTTACGTTTCTTGCTATAACAAATTCTCTACGCCTTATGCCCACCAACCAATCTGCTTCGATGAACTGCAGTTCCGGCGTTGGTATAGGACACAGCCCGCAATAGTGCATTGGTTCCGTATTTTCCGCGGATGGTGTCCATTACATAGCCTAGTTCGCGTTTTTTTGGCTGTTCGAGTTCAAACAGGCTCAGTTGCATTTCACTGTCCTCCACGATGTTAGAGAGGGAGACGGCAATTTTCCGGACGGTTTTTGGTTCATAATTTTCGTCAAACAGTTCGAGGCAGGTACGGTATAAGTCCATTGTGACGTTGCTTGCTCGTTCCATCGTTCGGGAGCGATAGAATCCTCCGCCAAGTTCATCGCGGCTGTAGCCGATTCCAAGGCTGATGGTACGGCCGGCTTTTCGGTGATGCCGTGTTCTTCTGGCGACTTCCTCACAGATTTCCAAGATGACTTGTTTCACTTCTTTCGGGTCTGTATAGTCGCGCATTAAAATCTGACTTTTGCCGAAGCTGATCTGCCCCTGAATAATGGGGGCGCCAAGCTCTGATAAATCAATCCCCCAGGCATGATAGTACAGTTGATTTCCCATCACGCCGAATTTTTTCTCCAGCAGCTCGAGGGGGTAATTTGCGAGCTGTCCAACATTGAAAATTCCCATTCGATTTAACGTTTTTTGTACTCTGGATCCAATTCCCCACATTTCACTGAGAGGGGAAAGCGGCCAAAGTTTGGTTTTTACATCGTCATAGGTCCATTCCGCTATGCCCTTCTTTTTTGCTTCAAGATCCAGACAAAGCTTTGACATGAGCATGTTTGGGCCAATTCCGATGGCGCATGGAAGCTGAAATTCCCGCTCCATGTCCTCTTTGATTTTTTCAGCAATCGTGGTTGCATCTCCCCAAAGTGCCTCTACCCCGTCGACTTGCAGGAAGCTTTCGTCGACACTATAGGTATGGATGGCGTCCTTTGGGACATATCGGTTGAAGAGTCTGGTGATTTCTGTGGAGATGCGCAGATAAGTTGCCATCTTTGGGTTTACAATATGGATACGTTCATCATTTGGAATCTCAAATCGGCGGGAACCTGTCTTGATTCCAAATTCCTTTTTCAGCATGGGAGAGGCCGCAAGTACGACGCTCCCCTGTCGTTCCGTATCTCCAACCACTGCCAAATAGCAGGTGAGCGGATCGAGTCCCATCATCACTGCAGAGCAGCTGGCATAAAAGCTTTTCATATCTACACATAAAATCTTGTTGTTTGGCATCTTGCTGTAATCCATGTCCACGAACCTTCACACCTCACTAAACAGAAAGTATGTTCGCATTAGTAGTATATACCCAATAATAAGCGAATATACGTTCGGTTTCAATGGTAAATTCCACTACATATTTCGACAAATGCCTTTTCCATGTGCTTGTTAAGTGGGTAAAACCTTTATAATAAAGGAAATGAGGTGAGCGAAAATGGAGAGAAATTTAGTAAAAAAAATGATTCGAAATTGTTTTATTCAATATCAGCATGATTTTGAATCTGTTCCGCTTAATGAGGAAGAGTATGAAAAAATGGCAAGTGAAGTAAATCAACTAACTTCCGAAGATCCTGCATTGGATGTGTTTGAAGTGGTCCAGGATGTGGTGTATGAGTATTTAAGTAAATGGTAAGAGCACATGGCAAAATAATTCATAAATCCGGTGTAATTACACAAGATAAAAGAAGAGTTCATCTAGAAAAGGAGCGACATCATGAAGAAAAAGCCTGTGCTCGTATTATGGATAATGGTATTCATCTCCATTCTGACACTCCCTTTTCTTGGGTGGAAGCACTTTAAACGTTTTTTGCCCGGAACATTATTTATGTCTATATTAATTGCATTAGAGAGCATTGTGGCGGAAAAGTATAAATGGTGGACCATCTATAAAAAAATCCCGCCCTATTTTGTGAATGAATTTGCCTTTATAGTTGGTCCGTTCTTTGCTGGTTCCCTGTGGATATTACGCCTTACATACGGAAGATTCTATTTGTATTTCCTTTTGAATGCATTTGTGGATGCCGTTTTCGTTTATCCCATTAATGTTCTATTTGAAAATATAGGGATATTTAAGATGAAAAAGATGAACCGTCATCAACTATATGGGCTATTTTTAATAAAATCCATATTGATGTATGGTTTCCAAGGTATGTGGGAGAAGTATGTTCGTAAGAGTTCAACCAAAAAGCCTGAACAAGAAGGACCTTACCCGATTTCCCCTGCAGAGTAAGCGCCTTTCCCACGGAGCCACTCGATTAGCTTCACATCTGTATTATTGCGAACTGCAGCATCAAGTGGAGTAAGGTGGTCATAACCAATCCAGTTGAGATCCGCTCCTTGGCCGAAAAGGTATTCTGCCGCCATCAATTGACCACCATGGCATGCCAACCAAAAGGCTTGAGTGGTTTCAAATGCGGAAGGAAGCTGATCACCTTCATAGTATGCTTTCACTTCATCGAGCATCCCCAGTGCCGCGGCATTCCAGAGATTTGTCTGTGCTCCACTTTCTACTAGAAGGCGGGCTGCCTCCCATTGCCCAAATGCTACCGCATCGTCTAGTGGAGTTCCTTCTGCGATTACTGCCCCTGTGGCATTTATGTCCGCACCAGCTTCAAGAAGCGTCTGACTCACTTCCACATCATTGCTGCTCGCAGCCCAATGAAGAGGTGTTTCTGTGTGATGACCAGTAAATCTAGCATCTACTTCTGCTCCCGCCTCCACTAATGTGCGTACAACGGTTGCTCCGTTCGGAAAGTGACCAGGCCAGTCGGTCGCCACATGAAGCAAAGTGCGGGATACTCCGAACGCGTCAGATTTTTCATCATGATAGCCTTTGGGGATAATTCTTGCCGTGGCAAGGTGGGGATGAGCAGCAAGTAAACGCTCAAGAGCTGGAACATCACCTGTTTGTACTGCTTTAATGACCTCGATACCTAAATCCTCGTCTTCTAAGATAAAATTCATATGTACGTTGCCTCCATTTCATGTGTAGAACAAAAAAACGCCCTGCACCAATCATACAAGACGTCTCTCATAAGAACCACTATCACTCTTTCACTTCCACCTCAATATCCACTGGCTCGCTGTCATCCAACAGGTTCTTCAAGGTTACCTTATACAAGCCCTCACCCTGTTCCGTCACTTCCTCGACGTGCCATGGATACCCGGCTTCCACTTCTTCTAATGCCTTGGCAATAGCCTTTTGTTCTAATTCATCCTGCTCTTCATCCACCACCACTTTAATGGCGCCAGACTGGGCTGGAAAGGATTCTGCTACAATGCCAGAGTTCCAAACAGTCACTTTCATTCCGACCATAATATTAGCTGCTTCCAACGGCTCACCTGCAGAGTTTTCCACTTTTGTGCTTTCTTCAAGGGTATACATAGTTGCAGAGGTGCCTGAACCGCCGCTACTAGGGTGCTGACCTGTCACTAAAATACGTGTTTGACCTTCATTTGAAATTGAAACGATATAGCCTGTTAAGTCCTCCACTGCCTGATCATCAACATCCACCGGTTCTTCATTAGGCGCTTCTTCATCAGAACCAGGATTGGATCCTGAACTGCTATTGTCGTTTCCACCTGTTGTTCCACAACCGAATAAAAGAAGGAAACAAGCCAGCAATGACATGAATTTTATTGTTTTCATCCTCTTTTCACCTCTTGCTCAATTGGACGGATAAGACAATGAAAGGTTACACTATTTTTGTCGAAAGGCCTTGCCGCCGAATTTTTCCACCACACCAGGAAACACCTGATACAGTTTGCTGGCCATGTTCATCCAACCAGGAAGATTAATTTCCCGGGTACGAGTGAACATCGCATCTGCTATCCGTTTGGCCACATATTCAGGCTCAAGCATCCACTTATCCACCTTTTGCTTATAGCTACCAGATGAATCGGCGATATCAAAAAACTCCGTCCGAATTGGACCAGGATTAACGGATGTTACAAAAATATTCGTATCATAAAGCTCCATTCGCATGCTATTAGTGAAACCCAGAACCGCATGCTTCGTTGCTGCATATACACTTGATTTAGGGGTCGCAATTTTCCCCGCCTGTGAAGCAATATTGATGATATGACCTTGATTTTGCTCGAGCATGGACGGCAAAACCATCTTCGTACAGGCAATTAATCCATACACATTGACCTCAAACATCCCACTCATGTCATCAAGGGAAAGATCAGCAATATCATCAAATTTCCCGTACCCAGCATTGTTCACCAACACATCCACAGCAGGAATATCGGTCATCAATCGCTTGAAAGTATGCTCGATATCTGCCTGTTTTCGAACATCAAGTTGATAAAAAGGAGCCTCTATTTGATGGTTCAACTTTATTTGAGCTGCCACTTGCTCCAACTTATCCAAGGATCGTGCCATGAGTACCGGTGTCGCCCCTCGCTTGGCAACCTCAAGAGCAAGTGCTTTTCCAATTCCACCTGAAGCACCAGTAATAACGATATATTTACCTTGAAGACTAGCCATCGTTTACTTCCCTCCTGCTGTATATGTATAGGGCTTTGATGTTGCATCTTCTACAATCAAACCCTTATCAAGAAGATAATCAACCTGGCCGATCGTTTCAGAAAGTGTCAGTAGCAATTGTTTTTCATAGACAGATTTGAAAAGGTACTGACAGATTTCATAGACAGTTGCAGGTTGATTTTGAAGAAATTTCAATACCTTGTTGGCACGTTTATCTTGTTGTTTCAATCGGGTCTCTAATAACTCGGGTGCATTTCCCACAATATCACCATGTCCTGGCAGTACCCGTTTAATCGGCAAACGTCTCATTTTTTCAATAGAGTGTATGTATTCAAGCATTGCTTTTTTCCGTTCCGTTTCATCCACATAAGGAGGCTCTACCAATGGATTTGGTGAGATATCCGCTAAAATCAAATCTCCACCGATTAATGTTCCACTCTTTTCATCAAATAGAACAAGATGGCTGCTTGCATGTCCTGGTGTTTCCATGATGCGCCAATTTGCCAAACCGTCCAGGCGGTCACCTTCTCCAACGAAAGAAGTGAGCCCCCTGTGGCAAGCAAAGCGTAAAGGCTTATCAATGGCATCCAATACAGGATAAAAGCGTTCCTCTACCCCCATTCGCTCAAACAGCTCTTTATAGTAAGCTTCATGAGTGGAAAAGTAACGATGATCCTGCGTCATCCAAGGATGTGCACGCTTGTGCCCGTAAACAGGAATATTGGAAGGAAAATAATCAAGCAAACCAACATGATCTGGGTGGTGATGCGTCACAACTACTTGATCAATGTCTAAAACCTTCAGTCCATGACTGCTCAACTCGCGCTGAAAAACTTCCCAAGCTTCCATCGTTTTCACACCAGCGTCCACTAAAGTCACTTTATCAGTAATGATAATGTAAGTATGTACGTCCCCAACCGCAAACGGAGTCGGGATTGTAATTTGTTTGATCTCTTGCTTACAAGAAACGTCGTTCATCATAATCCCCTTTTAATTCGTTTTAGTATTTATATATGTAAGTAATGTACAATAAAATTATAACGGAATAATAGACCCAAAACAGCAATTGAATAACCATTCAATTATAGAATGCACTAAATAAGGGAAAAAAGAAAGGGGTATTCCTGAATAACTAATAAAATTTCCCAGTTCATTTTTTTGAAATAACGTCAACGGCTGCATAGGAATTTCGGTTCAGCTTTCTCCAAAAAAAATTAAACAATCGTGACAAATATCCCCTTGACTTTCCCCCCCTTCCGATGGATAATGTATAAAATTACAAATGATAACGTGACGAATGGGACCAATAGAATGCTGCAAGATGAAAAGAGATGGAGGTTCACCGGCTGAAAGGCCTCCTCATCCCCTGCACTTTTGAACCTACCCAGGAACAATCAGGCAAACCTGATCGCCCTCCCACGATACGGGAATTAAAGTTGGGTTCAACTAACCAATTAAGGTGGTACCGCGGATAAGACCTATCCGTCCTTTTCTATAGGACAGATAGGTCTTTTTTCTATTCTTAAAGGAGCGTGTTAACGATGAAGATAGCATTTATAGGGGCGGGATCCATGGCTGAAGCGATTATGGCCGGACTGCTGAAACAGGAAATCTGCACAAAAGAGAATATAAGGGTGACAAATAAACAAGATCAACAACGGCTTGAAAGCCTTAAAAATAAATATGGCGTATCCACTATGGAAAATAAAGAAGCAGCTGTAAAAGATGCAAATGTAATTTTCTTGGCCATGAAACCTAAAGACGCAAAAGATGGGATACAATCCATTAAATCGTATGTAACAAAAGACCAGCTTATTGTTTCTGTACTGGCAGGCATCTCAACTGACGTCATCCAAGATCTTTTCGAACAAGAGTTACGTGTCATCCGCTCCATGCCAAATACGTCAGCAGCCATTGGACTATCTGCGACTGCCATTGCAAAAGGCTCCTTTGCTACTGAAAGCGACCTGGCGCTAGTACAATCGTTGTTCTCAGCAATCGGTCTATGCACCATTGTGGAAGAAGACCAACTTCATGCCGTCACAGGCGTTTCCGGAAGCGGTCCTGCCTATATCTATTACATTGCAGAAGCGATGGAAAAAGCAGCATTGGCTCAAGGTTTGGATATAGATGTTGCCAAAAAACTTGTCAGTCAGACCTTGATTGGAGCTGCTCATATGCTTCAAGAAACAGATAAAGATGCAGAAGTCTTAAGAAAAGAAGTAACAAGTCCAGGCGGAACGACACAGCGAGGGATTTCATTGCTAGATGAACGAAAAGTCTCCGAGGCATTCGAGAGCTGTATTGAAGGAGCGACAGAGCGATCCAGAGAGATGGGAGAGGAAATGGCTGAGAAGTTGAAGGAGAAAGCGTCGAAATAAGTCCATGAAAAAACATAGCACTTTGAAAGGTTACTCCAACTTTTCAAAGTGCTGTGTTTTAATTGCCCAATCTAAAAACTATCATTCTCGCTTCTGATAAGAACTCCGGATGACGCATCATAAATCTCTTTATAGATAAATGAACATTCGTCCTTATCAGAACAATCAATGTAAATGTACTCTAAAGTTAATGCAGGACTTCTAGTACCGCTCATATTCCCGGCATTAATATTGGTGTGATAAGGCTCTGTAAAATATGTCCGCTTTAGTGTTATATCACCCTCAGTGATGGATTGTAATCGTTCAAAGCTCCGAGCCACATGCTTGTCCCACCCCTCAGGGAAAATACGTTCTTTTACAATGGAATTAGAGATTTGCGCATGCGTCATCATCACACCTAAAAGCACCAAATATGCCGAGCAAATATAAAGAATTAGTCGAAGAGGCTTCCAACGGACGGACTTATTTCGAAAGGCATGCAAAGCATTCCAAATAGGAATAAGTATCCACATTAATAAAGGTAGGCCAAAAAAAGAACCGATAATGGTTACTTGGCCGTATGTATCTAATGGGTGAGCAGGATTAAAGATAATAAAAATAAAGTAATATATCCAAATATATATGGTGGCCTTAAAACACAGTGATAACTCGTTTCCTATAAAACGCACGTGAAATCCTCAACTTTATAAAATTTAACGATTTCCTCCACATACACTCCCCATTTCCAGACAATTCTCTAAAACCGCTTGATACACTTTGTTCCACCCTCCATAATAATTCGATACCTCTGCAGGCTTAATAAATAGCCTTTCCGTAGATTCATGTTCTGCCCTAAAACTATGAAACTTCGTAATATCCATTCTATAAAAAACCTGATATCCAACTTTCGGATAAGGACTGTCCTCGTTCCAGTTTGGGTTATTATGATGATCGACCACTATGGAACCAAGCAAGCTGCAATCTCCTTCCACATATCCCTCCTCCATTGCTTCTCTTTGAAAACACATTTCTGGGGTTTCATTGAGTTCGATATGTCCACCAGGAAAGTCCCACCCTCTATCTATGAGGTTGACCAGCATCAACTTATCCTGATAAAAGCAATAGCCGTGAACGCTAGTAATCAGATTTCTTGGCGGAAGTTGAGACTGCTTTTCCCAGGTTAATTGAACGATTGAATCGCCCCACGTTACTCGAATAGATGTCATGCGTCATACCCCTATCATTAATCATATATATAAATTTTAACATAATTAACCAATAAATAATGGTTATTTACACAAAAACGCAGTTACCAAGGTCTTCATCTCGGCGGTGAAGACCTCTCTTCTCCTTTTTTCTCGTGACTGAGGTCTTCATCATGACCATGAGGACCTCTCTTCTCTTTTTAACTTGTCACTGAGGTCTTCATCACGACTATGAGGACCTCTCTTCCTCCTTTTCCTCGTCACCGAGGTCTTCATCATGACCATGAGGACCTCTCTTCTCTTTTTAACTTGTCACTGAGGTCTTCATCACGACTATGAGGACCTCTCTTCCTCCTTTTCCTCGTCACCGAGGTCTTCATCACGACTATGAGGACCTCTCTTCTCTTTTTCCCTCGTCACTCACGTCTTCATCCCGACTATCAAGAATTATCCAAACAACCATTTCACAATTCCGAAGAATAAAAAGCCTGTCCAGAAAGACTAAGGCTCTCCAAACAGGCTTACACCATTATAAATTCTTCACAAAATCAGCCAATATCGGCGGGAATTCTTCAAAAGAAAATTTCACATTCAATCTTTCCGTCCATTGATGAGGGTCTTTCCCAACCGGCCCCAAATTGAACACCGGCATCTGCAATGCTTCCATCTCTGCAAAAGGTAACGAGTATGTCGTCCCATACACTGGAATATTATATGGAAGTCGATCTTTTGCAGAAAAGTCCCCCTTACCTATGAAACTCAAATCGCATAAGCCTGAGAAATAGCGCTGTTCATTAAATTCAACATCCGCATCTACTTTCCACTTCTGAATAAACTCTCGGGCAGAATCCAATAACTCCTTATTGTCCGTTGCCACAGCAGGATAATATGGTGGTGCAAAAAACAGAATGATCATCGGCCCTAAATCCTTGCATAAGGAGGCCACTTCTTCTACAACTTTGATGGACTGCTCTCTTTCATCTAAATGTGAGTTGGATACAATTACCGAAGAAATTCTCATATCCATTTCCTGATCCCCATGAATGGCCTTTGCTTTTTCCAGAATTTCTTCATAGGTATATACCGCTACGTCCACAGGCATTTCCGTAAAAGATGTGAACCGTTTAAATTGCTCGGCTTTCCCTTTGCAAAATTCATTGATATTCTTAGCGGCCTGCTTTGCTATACGAAGGAAATCTGCTTCCCAACTGGTGAGCGATTTTTCCATAAACAAGACATTATATAACGTCACAGCGGTGTGAGGAATTTGGACGGAATACTCCGTTTTCAAATCCTTTTGGATCAAGCTAGTAGGAGGTGGTGTCACTTCCGCACCCACCTGTTCACACAAATCTGTATTCCACTCCATCAGTTTTTGTATCTCTGAAACCATTAAATTAGCATTCAGACCAGCCAAGGGTTCTCCAACATGCGTTTCTTTTCCGTAGCAGAAAAATCCCGGCAAGATCTTTCCGATGGCACCGGTATAAAGATAAAGGTTGTTATCTCCAGGGTATTTTTGAAACATCGGTTCAGAATTGACGCATGCTTTATAGTTCAGTCCGTGTCTGGAAGCGAGTTCCGTTAAAGATGGCAAAGCCTGAAGCATCCCTTGTGAGTTCACTTCTTCATCCGGAACAGCCAATAGGAGCAGGTTTACATCCCATTTCTCCTCAATCGCTTTTTCGAGGAGAGACATTTGAAGAGCCAGTCCCGCTTTCATATCCATGACCCCTCTACCAAACAACCAATCTCCTGATAGAAGGTGTTCCTTTGCTTCAGCAGGAAGCGCATCTACATTGTTCTCAAGTTCACGCGTCAGCTCAACCGGTTGGAATGCCAAATCCTTTAGAAAGCCGTAATCCTCCACTCCTACCACATCAAAATGACTGACAAGCACAATCGTTTCTTTCTTTTCAGATTGCTTCATTAAAGCGGTTACAAAAGAACGCCCATCCTCCATACGATGAAGCTCCAGATTACCAGGGTTCTCTTGGAAATAATCCAGATGATTCAGTTGATAATAAATAAAGGAAGCTAAGCGCTTCTCTTCCCCGGATAATGTCACACTTCCGTGCTGGACAAGGGATACAAGTAGATTTGTCAACTGCTCTTTCGTTTGCCAGTGCATCTCCCATCCTCCTCTAGATAGTAGTATTTTGCTCCTATCATACTACTATTTTCAAGAATTGAACACCTATCTTTTGGTGGCAGCAAAAACGTTTGATATAATATTTTAGGAACTCGAAATATATAGGAGGAATCATTTATGAAATCAGCATTATTTTCCCCATATACAGTAAAAGGTGTCACACTGAAAAATCGGATCGTCATGTCCCCCATGTGCATGTATTCCAGTCATAATGAAGACGGGCATGTTCAAGATTGGCATATGACTCACTATGTATCACGCGCAGTCGGCCAAGTAGGACTGATTATGGTAGAAGCAACAGCTGTCCAGCCACAAGGAAGAATTTCTCCACAAGACCTTGGAATTTGGAATGACGAACATATTCAAGGCTTCCAAGAACTAAATAGGCAAATCAAGGTCCATGGATCCAAAACGGCCATCCAGCTTGCTCATGCCGGCAGAAAAGCAATGGTAGACGGCGATATTTATGCACCAACCGCGTTGGCATTTAACGAAAAAATGAAAACTCCGTTGGAAATGTCTACAGAAGATATAAAAGAAACGATCGCTGCATTTGTCGAAGGCGCAAAGCGTTCTAAGGAAGCAGGATTTGATATTATTGAACTTCACGGTGCTCATGGATATTTAATCAATGAATTCCTATCACCTCTTACGAACAAACGTAAAGATGAATACGGTGGAAGTACAGAAAATCGCTATCGCTTCCTTCGTGACATCATTGATGGCGTAAATGAAGTATGGGACGGACCATTATTTGTCCGTGTATCAGCTAATGACTATCACTCTGAAGGCTTAACAGCAGAAGACTATGTAACATATGCAAAATGGATGAAGGAGCAAGGAGTGGACCTTGTAGATGTCAGCTCAGGTGCGGTGGTGCCGGCAGCGATTGATGTGTACCCTGGCTACCAGGTTGGTTTTGCAGAAACGATCAAGTCCGGTGCTGCTATTGATGCAGGTGCGGTTGGACTGATCACTTCTGGTTTACAAGCGGAAGAAATATTAAGAAATAACCGTGCAGATTTAATCTTTGTTGCAAGGGAACTATTGCGTGACCCTTACTGGCCAAGAACAGCTGCAAAAGAACTTGGTGTTGAGATTGAATCTCCAAAACAATATGATCGTTCTTGGTAATAGAAACGGCCACTCTTCGTGAGTGGCCGCTTTCTTTTAATTTGATGACTCAAGCAGGTTTTTCTTTTCTTCTTTAACAGAAAGCAACTCTTCTTCCATTTGATCTCGCTGGCCTTTCAAGCTTCCAAGCAGCCTGGAAACTCTTCCGATTATTTGAGACGTCTGGTCATAGCTGTCCGTAATTTTCCCGTGCACCATCCAATCGACAATCAGCCCGTCAAAGAAGTAATCAGCAAAAGTCAGCATCCCGCCTACTTCAATCGTGGAATCAAAGTGATGCTTGATATCAAGTAACTCATCTTGGAACACTCTCAATTTATTCTGAGCCTGATGAATATGTTTTTTTGCTTCATCCAAACGGCTATGCTTCATCGCAGTGGAAACCATTCCGCCACCGAACATATCGAACGTGGACCAGCCTTTTGCAGAATCTAAGGAAGATAACGCCCGCTCCAAAGCATGCAATGCCAATTGACCGGCAGCTATTGCCTCATCGTATTCATTCAGGTTCGTTTGCAGGTCTGCTTCTTTATCCGCAAGATCAAATAATTTTACACTCCATACCGAGTTGGAGTCGTGAATAAGCTTTTCCTTCTCCCGAATAATATTATCATATCTAACTGGAGCGTTTGCCACTGGTGCGAGTACCGCTTGAAATTCAGCCAGTTCCCGTTCTACATCCTGTATCGTTTCAACAGCTTCGGTATATTTTAGTTTTGCAGCTAGAGCTTCTTTCTGTTCTTGATCAAGCTTCTCTAGTTTTTTGCCAATCATCGAATAGAAAACACTCGTCAGTGTAAAGCCTTCAAGACGTGCCACATCGTCTTCTTCTTTTTCTAGAAGCGACTCCAACTGAATTTTTTTACGCTGTTCTTCTGCCAAATATGTATTCAGTCTTTCAATATGCTCTTCGTACTTTGCTTTCTTACGCAGGTTATCTTTAACTTCTAGCAACTCCTGATTTAAATCTGTAAACAAAATAAATCCCCCTTTAATTAAAACTCTCCTATTCTATTTACGAATGAAAGCTCCATTAGTTTCAGATTCTTAAATCATTGTTTAACCTGCATCAAACACGTCCACAGAAAGTCTTCACCAAATATGTCATTTGCTTGCGGAATTTTTACCATTTCCCTGAATTCCTTTATCTCAAAGTCTTTTGAAAAAAGACGCTTCAATCTTTCTTCGGTATAACCAATTCCACCGTTCATGCTTCCTTGTTCATAAACATCCCAGTCAGCAGTTTCTGCAGCCGCTTTTGTATTAAAGCAGACCAGACCGAAGTGACCATCTTTTTTAAGAGCTTTTTTTATTGTATCTACATAGCTCAACCTGCGATGTGGAGCAAGATGATGGAACATGCCACTGTCATAAACAAAATCATAAGTGTTGAGTTCGAATTCGTAATTAAAAAGGGAGGCATGGTGAAAATTAATACCCACCTTTTCAGAAAGAGCCCTTTCTCTCGCCCAAGTCAATGCATTTTCCGAAATGTCAATAGCATCTACTGTACAACCCATTTTTGCTAGATAAATTGCATTCCTCCCCGGACCGCATCCTATCTCTAATACTCGGTTAGGTGACAGGCCCTTCTCCAAATAGGAAACTAGATTTTCATCTGGACCTTGCACTTGAAAGAATGGTATTTTTTTATTTCTATCTTCATAAAATTCATTCCAAAAAGCCCCCGGATCTCGTAGAAGTCCGTCTAACATTTCGTAAAGATCTTCATTATTTATAATTTCTTTAGCCATCTTATCTCCCCCTTACCTTATATGTAATATTGTACCAACCCCCTATCCTTCTATTGTTACAACACCTTTAAAGTTAGGTGAAATAGCTAAAATCGGTATCCGTTATTCTCTATTAAATCTCTTTCTACCGCAATTCTAGCATCCCTATTTTCCATTTAATAACACTAATTGACCCATAGGATAGGAACACTTTAAATCTTGTTCCACCACACCTAAAATCATTCAGGCTAATGATGTATAATCCACACACTCTCCACCTTTGTAACATTCGTAATGAAAATGTAACAAACCAAAAAGAGGACGATTACCTCGAAAGCAATCGTCCTCTCCCTAATGATTTTTATTTAATCGTAATTACATCAAAGTCGTTTACCACTACTGTGTTAGAAAATACCTCTTTCGCTTCTCCCAGTAAAGGTTCAACATCCTCTTTCTGGTACCTCGCACTTATGTGTGTTAAGAGCAATTGTATCACTGCTGCCTCCTTGGCAACCTGTGCCGCCTGGACAGTAGTGGAATGGAAATACTCTTTTGCAAGCAATTCGTCTTTCGCTGCAAAAGTCGCCTCATGGATAAGAACATCCGCAGCTTCCGCCAATTCAACAGAAACAGGAGTATACCTTGTATCTCCAAGTATGGTGATCACCTTCCCCCTTTTCGGAGGACCGATATAATCTATTCCTTCTACTATTCTACCGTCAGACAGGGTAACACTTTTCCCCTCTTTTAGCTCTTGGAGGTGTGGCCCTGATGGAATATTACTTTGCTTGACTTTGTCCATTAATAACGCACCTGGCAAGTCTTTCTGAACAATTCGAAAGCCAAACGAAGGAATTCCATGGACAAGTTTTTTCCCTTTTATGGTGAAATCCTCTTCTTCCAAATATAATCCGTCTTCTTCAAACTCTTCAATAATTAATGGATACTTCACATGCGTCATACTCACTCGCAATGAGGTTTCAATATATTCTTTTATCCCTACTGGCCCGTAAACCGTCAAAGGTGTTTCCCCACCTTGAAAAGAACGGCTGCTTAAAAAACCAGGCAAGCCAAAGATATGATCTCCGTGTAAGTGGGTGATAAATATTTTGGTAATCTTTCTTGGTTTTAATGATGTATGTAAAATTTGGTGCTGTGTTGCTTCCCCACAATCAAAGAGCCACACAGAACCCTCTTTATCATCTATATGTAATGCCAGCGAGGATACATTTCGGTGCTTTGCTGGAACACCAGAACCTGTACCTAAAAAAGTTAGTTTCATATTCATCCGCTCCTCTTGTTCCATTATACTCAAAAAAGAAATTTTCCATAATATAAACAATGAATATAGTACAATGATAATATCACGGATAAAGGAGAATGGACGCTATGGATAACATTTCTACAATCGTATTTGACCTAGATGGTACGCTTTATGAGGACACACACCACTTTCAGTATTACGCCGATCTTCTCAAAAACAAGTTGCCTGCGGAAAAACAGACAAAGTTTGAAGAAGACTATAAAACTATTGAGGCAGGGACACATACGCTTAAAATGGGTAGGGTGTATGATGCTAAAAAAGATTTAATCTTGGCACACAATGATGGGAATGTATCCAGAGGCTGGTCATGGGATGGAGTGGAAGTAGCACAAGTTGAACTCACCTCCCTATATCCTGACACGCTTCAATTTGACCTTTTCGAGATGCTCAGTATCGGTGATCTTTGGTGGGTACCGGTTTCCATTGCCAAGCACTACGGAGTAAGCAGCGAAGAAGCATATGCGGCATTCCTGCAAACAAGAGAACATATGATGACAGATGAATTCCTATTAGAACCATTAGCAGAGTTTGCTGATGTATTAGAAAAACTCCATAAAAAATATACATTAATTCTGATGACAAATAGCCCACAGACAGACAGCGATGTCATATTGAAGAAACTTGGCTTCACTTCTTACTTTCATGATAAAATCTATGAAGCCAATAAACCGGTAAATACAGCAGATCGTCTTTCCTACATATCTCAACAACACCATGTTCCTTACAGTCAAATGCTGAGCGTGGGTGATAACTATATAAATGAAATTCTTCCTGCCGCATTATTAGGTTGCAGTACAATTTGTATCGATCCTTTTGAACTATTTAAAGAAAGTGAAGCAACCTATACAGTCTCAGGTTTAACAGAGCTTTCAATACTATTAGAAAAATCCTTTTTGAAATAACACTTCACGGTGTTATTTTTTTTGCATAAAACGCTTGCTTTTAGAACACTTGTTCGATTATAATAAAAACAGAACAAACGTTCTAATAACTAATGAGGTGATACTAATGAAATTAATCCAACAATCTTTCTACGTCATTTTAAAACTATTGGCTGTTTCCGGTTTTGCCATTCTTTTTTATGTCATGATGACAGATAAGACAAGCAATGCCCCAATGTTCATGCTCAGCCTGATGACTTCCCTTAGTTTAATTGCAATCCCTGGTATGAAGAATGTTATTAATAACTACGAAGAGACTCATCATGAATCCTGACTCTTCTTCCGTATCCAAGGAAACTGCCCTCAAAATTGCAAAAAGATTGATTCATTATAATGTTACTAATGACCTGGATATTATTAGTTCCGTGGTGGATGTTTGTAAAGAAGATGTCGTATCCTATCTGAAAAATCCGCCTAAAATAAAAAAAGCCCTGCAATCGAACATTACAGGACCGGGTTAATCAGTTATTATTCTTTTGTTCTTCTACTGGAATCTCAGGAATAATAACTGGTGCTATCCCACCACCACCGCTTCCACTCTCATGATAATACATCGGAACTTTTCCTGGAATCACTAAATCTCCTATTTTAACAGAGTTATTAATCTCCATCGGCTGTTCTACCAACGGAATGATAATGTTCATCTTCACACTCACATTTACATAAACCTCAATAACTGTATTATTTATTCCTGTTTCAATCACTTTTGTCTCCACATTCGAGATAACATCACCCAGTATCTCAAACCGCACCGGTATTTTCGGACCAAGATTGGAAAAGAGGGTTGTTTTGGTCGCCATCCCTAACGGTACCTTATACACGATACCATTCTGCTTTTTTGATTCTTCGTAATCTATGTTCAAATCATTTTTGTATGATTCCATTCCTTCCAGATTGCCTTCTTCAAGGAAGTCCAAATACCTTTGGACTCTTAACGTAGTTTCAGAAATCACCGTGTTGACTACTTTATGATTTGTACTAAAAGCCACATGATCCGTACCTTCATTTAATACAATAATTAATTCCTCTGGATTTAAACTGTTTGCTATCTTCTTTGAGACGGCATCATTAATAGCTTGTGTTGCAATCTGACGGGCTTTCGTTTCAGCTATACTCCTTAAACTCGGCTCCAGATTTTTATTGATGATGATCAAACTAAATACCGTCAAAATATTAAATAAGATAAACGTAATTAAAAAAACGTACTTTAATGGCAGTGGTCCACTTTTCAATAGGGAAGTCCGACGCATTCTTCTCATAGTTGCAATCCTCCTCCCCTTATATATATAAGTTTATAGGACAGATTATTAATCATTTTTTTAGTAATATCTGTTAAAGAGGACTGTGATATTATAAGTTTTTCTAGCTGCTGATTGGAGCAAAAGGCGTAGACTCCTGCGGGGGAGTAGCGACATTGTTGAGACCCCGCAACGAAGTGAGGAGGCTCAAGGTCGCCCCGAGGAAAGCGAAGCCATTTGCGGAAATCAGCAGCGGTGTTACAACGCCACACTTTTTTGACATAAAAAAACTGTAAACCAATATGGCCTACAGATTAGAAATTTCTTATTCTAAAAAATCCTTCTGAAAACTAGTCGTTATTTTAGCCTTTGAGCTCGCATCCGCAGTATTCTTATTCTTTATACCTCTTTTGATAATCCCCTTCCCAAATTTATCTTCTAAATCCTGAAGGGTTTTATGCAACGGTTCTTTTTTGGCATCCTCTTGAAACGTAAAAAGATCAAGCTGTTTCACGGAATCATCTTTTTCTACAAGGTTATGAGCAGTTACACCCAATAAGCGTACGGGTTCCCCGTCCCAATGCTTTCTAAGCAAAAACATGGCAGCTTCTTTGATATCACTTTCCCGCTCTATCGGATTAGATAGTTTTCGGCTTCTTGTCACCGTATGATGAATGCCATATCTGATCATTAGCTGAATGTTATGGCTGAGCACTGACTTTCTTTTCATTCTGGCACTCACGGAAGATGACAGCTTTTCGATGGTCTTTTCTAACAAACGTTCATCGTCCGAATCCTTTGGTAAAGTAGTTGAGTTTCCAATACTCTTAAATTCAGAGACACTATCGGGATCAACAGGGCGAGTATCAATACCATTTGCTCGTTTTTTCAGCCTCTCTCCATTAATACCAAGGAGATGTTTTAATTGATAATCATTTCCTTTTGCCAATTCACCTATTGTAGTGATATTGATTGTCTTCAATTTTTCAGCAGTCTTGGCCCCTACACCATGCATTTCCCCCACGTTCATGGGCCAAAGAATTTTCTCAATTTCTCTTTTCCTTAGGATAGTAATTCCCATGGGCTTTTTCATATCCGATGCCATCTTCGCCAAAAATTTATTCGGGGCAATTCCTATGCTGCACGGCAACAAAAGTTCTTTTTGTAGTCTCAGCTGGATTTCTTCCGCGATTTGTATGGATGTTAATCGTCCTGCATAATCTGTCACATCCATATAACCTTCATCGATGGAAACCGGTTCAACCTGGTCTGTATACTCCCTTAGCAAATCAAACATGGCTTGAGAACTTTTCCTGTACCGGTCAAAATTAGGCTTTCGCACAATAAGCTGGGGGCATTTCTGTCTTGCTTCCCATAATGGCATTGTTGTTTTCACACCGAAGGCTCTTGCCTCATAACTACAAGTGACGATAATCCCTTTTCGTTCTTCTACATTACCCGCAATTGCTACTGGCTTTCCCTTAAGCAAAGGATCATAGGCCATTTCAACAGATGCGTAGAAACTATTCATATCTACATGAAAGATTACTCGATGTCCTTTTGTGATTTTTTCATTCATACCATTCACCCTAAACTTCTCTGCCTATTTTATTTAACAACCAGCTTTGTCAGAAGTTCGCTTAATGCTTTTAGTTCATCCGTATTTAATGATATTTTTTCTAGGAACTTGTTTGGGATACACTCTACCTCTTTGTTTAAGGCTTTTCCTTTCGAGGTAAGGGTTATCACAACACTTCGTTCATCTTTTTTGGAGCGACTTCTTGTAATTAATTGATTTGTTTCCATACGCTTTAGCATGGGAGTTAAAGTACCAGAGTCCAAAATCAGTTTCTCACCTAACTCCTTTACTGAAATAGCATCCCTTTCCCACAGTACCAATAGTACTAGGTATTGAGAATAAGTTATTCCCAGCTCATCTAAGTACGCTCTATATAATTTCATCATTTTCTTTTCTGCTGAGTAAATTTTAAAACAAAGTTGATTATCTAGTTTTAAGTTGCTTTCCATACATAAATCTCCTTCAAGTTTCAATAATACTATTGTACAACTCACTTCCCTTATACACAAATACCTTTCACACAACTTATTAGTTGACTAAATAATTAATGCACGATAAGATAGTGGAGAATTAAGTTTTGCACAATATAATTTTACACAATTAAAAGGAGTGGATTTCACATGGATGCATTATATACAGCGAAAGTAACAGCTTCAGGTGGTAGAGCAGGAAAAATTCGAAGCGCAGATGGAACTTTGGATCTTGCACTTGCAATGCCAAAATCATTAGGTGGAACAGAAAAAGAAGGCGCAACTAATCCAGAACAACTATTTGCTGCCGGGTATTCCGCTTGTTTTGACAGTGCACTAAACCTTGTTGCACGTCAGGCGCGCCAAAAAATTGAATCAGAAGTTATTGCAGAGGTTTCTATTGGTAAAGATACTGATGGTGGCTTTAAACTGGCTGTTGTGTTAAACGTTAGCATAAATGGCGTTACTCAAGAGGAAGCAGAGAAGCTTGTTAAACAAGCACATGAAGTTTGCCCTTATTCTAGAGCTACAAGAGGAAATATTGAAGTAGAACTAGTAACAAAAGCACAATAATACAAAACAAGACCACCCGCTAAATAAAGCTGGTGGTCTTGTTTTGTATAAAAAAACTTAATATGTATTTTTCCTACATAGTAGAAGCTTCTACCGCATCCTTGATATGGTTAACTTTTTCAAGGCTCCCCACTAGGTTACTCGGCTCAATAATTGCAATCAATCTACTATCAAGATTAACCATCCCACTTATATACGGAGATGACTGAAACGCCAACACATTTAAATCTTTAATAGCCTCTTTTTTTACATCCAGGATTTCCTTTGCATCTTCCACTAATAACCCTACAGAAAGTTCTGATGTTTGCACCACAATTAAACGTGTTTTATCGTTCACTTCAATCGGGTCAGAAAATAATATTTGTTTTACATCAAGAACTGGTATTAGTTGTCCCCTTACTTTCATAAGGCCCTTTAAATAAGCGTCCATCTCAGGTAATGCCGTAACGGTTCCAAGCTTTTCAATGGACACCACATGTTCAACTGCTAGGCCATACTCTTCTTCCTTTGCTTCAAAAATCACAAGTTTTTGGGATTCCATGACTTTTCTCCTATTCGCCTTTTTCTCTATTATAAAACAAGGTATTAAAAAAAGCTTGGCAATTTCACCAAGCTTTCCCATTTTATTTTGCTACTTCCTTCATGATACTGACAACCAGTTCTGTAGTTTTAATCAATTCTTCAATTGGCATTCTTTCATTTGTCGTATGAATTTCTTCATATCCAACTGCAAGATTGACCGTTGGAACGCCAAATCCTGCGATAACATTGGCATCACTACCGCCGCCGCTGCGTTGTAACTCAGGCGTTCTTCCGATTTCAGTAACGGCACGCTTAGCCACTTCCACCACATGATCGCCATCAGCAAATTTGAAGCCTGGGTACATAACGTCTACTGTTACTTCTGCACGGCCACCCATGTCTGCTGCAACAGTTTCAAATGCATCCTTCATTTTCGCTACTTGTGCTTCCATTTTTTCTGGAACCAAGGAACGAGCTTCTGCTAGGATATCCACACGATCACAGACGATGTTTGTCGGTCCGCCGCCTTCAAAACGTCCAATGTTTGCAGTTGTTTCTTCGTCAATCCGGCCTAATGGCATTTTTGCAATGGATTTTGCTGCAATCGTAATCGCAGAAATTCCTTTTTCCGGTGCAACTCCAGCATGAGCTGTCTTCCCGTAAATAGTTGCTTTTACTTTTGCTTGTGTTGGTGCTGCTACAATGATGTTTCCAACTGTTCCGTCGCTATCAAGAGCAAAACCGAATTTTGCAGTTACTAAAGCTGGATCTAGAGCTTTTGCTCCTACAAGACCAGATTCTTCACCAACTGTGATAACGAACTCGATTTTTCCGTGTTCAATATTATTTTCTTTTAATACTTTTACCGCTTCAAGCATGGCAGCAAGGCCTGCTTTATCATCAGCTCCAAGGATAGTTGTACCGTCTGTCACTATGTAGCCGTCTTTAATGGATGGTTTGATTCCCTTACCAGGAACCACTGTGTCCATATGGGACGTGAAATAAATAGTATCCACACCATCTTTCGTACCTTCAAGTGTACAGATTAAGTTACCTGCACCATGTCCCGTTTCATTCATGGTATCATCTTCTACTACTTGGACACCAAGAGCGGAGAATTTCTCTTTTAATACTTTGCAAATTTCTGCTTCGAATTTTGTTTCTGAGTCTACCTGTACAAGCTCTAAAAATTCTTCGACAAGTCTGTCTCTGTTAATCATATGTATGTTCCTCCTACTACTTTTTGAATCCCATCCTATTATAACCTATTCATGCGATTTTTTCCTTGATCAACCTAATTATTCGACAAAGTAGCGGTATCAAATTCTTGTATAGACCTTCTATATTCATCGTAACGCTCCGTGAAGGTATTACTTGTATATTCCTTGATTGTTTTTCTCCAAAAAGCCTGAGCCGGATAGTTATTTTCAATCTGGAAAATTTGCCATTTACCAGGGAACAGAGCAAACAGCTGCTGAGAAGCTATTGTTCCCACCCCTTTTCCATGAAACTTTCTCAGGACAAAGAACTCTTCTATAACATTTGGTGAATCTCCTTGTCCCTCTTCCACCAAGGCAAACCCGGCAAGTTCTTCTCCAGATTTAATAAAAAATGCATGATACTCATTGTTATTCCAATACTTGTCCAAATCAAATGGTTTATACTTTCCATCCGTTTCTAATGAAATTTGTTTATTAAATCTTGTGAACTCGTAAATATAAAACTGAATAATATTATGAAGAACCTCTTCCTCATTTTGGTTTACTTTCACCAAATTAATCATGTCATTCTTCCCCTTTTTAGTTGAAAAAGATAGCAGGCTTTTCCACCTACTATCTTTCCTAATGAATTATAGTGGGATATTCCCGTGTTTTTTATATGGTCTTGTTTCCTTTTTATTGCGGAGCATTTCTAGTGATTGTATCAATTTAATCCTTGTTTCTCTTGGATCAATCACGTCATCTACCATACCTTGGCTTGCGGCGACATATGGGTTGGCAAACTTTTCACGATACTCTTCAATCTTCTGTGCGCGTGTTTCTTCGGGATTATCGCTCTCATTGATTTCACGGGCAAAGATGATGTTTGCAGCTCCTTGAGGTCCCATAACTGCAATTTCCGCATTCGGCCATGCAAATACTAGGTCGGCACCAATGGATTTACTGTTAAGGGCTACATATGCCCCACCATAAGCTTTACGCAAAATCACGGTCAGCTTTGGTACAGTTGCTTCCGAATATGCGTAAAGAATCTTCGCACCATGACGAATAATTCCGCCGTGCTCCTGTTTAACGCCCGGGAAGAATCCAGTAACATCCTCAAACGTAATCAACGGAATATTGAAGGAGTCACAGAATCGAATAAATCTGGATGCTTTATCAGAGGAATCGATGTCAAGGCCGCCTGCCATCACTTTTGGCTGGTTACAAACAAGTCCTACGACTTCTCCCTTCAGCCTCGCCAATCCAACTACGATATTTTTGGCAAAATCTTTATGAACTTCCATGAACGACCCTTCATCCACCACCTGGTCGATGACAATTCGAACATCATAAGGTCTAATGGCGTCAAACGGGATGGCATCCGCTAAATCAGGACGATAGTCATCACCTTGTTCACAAGAAATACGTTCCGGCTTTTCTTCATTGTTTTGAGGAAGGTAACTTAGCAGGTTTCGCACCTGTGCCAGTACCTCTTCCTCCGAAGAACTGGAGAAGTGGGCATTACCGCTTATCGCGTTATGTACTTTTGCACCACCGAGGCCTTCTGAACTGATTTTCTCTCCTGTTACCGTTTCAATTACCTTTGGTCCCGTAATAAACATTTGACTCGTCTTTTCCACCATGAAGACAAAATCGGTAATGGCCGGGGAATAGACCGCCCCACCTGCACATGGTCCCATAATGACTGATATTTGTGGAATCACTCCTGAATAGATAGAGTTTCTGTAAAAGATGTGACCATATCCATCTAATGAAAGAACACCTTCCTGGATTCGTGCTCCCCCTGAATCATTCAAGCCGACAATCGGGGCACCATTTTTCGCTGCCATATCCATGACATTGGCGATTTTCTTTGCATGCATTTCCCCTAGGGCTCCACCAAATACAGTGAAATCTTGGGAAAATAGATAGATTGGTTTGCCGTTCACTTTTCCATAACCTGTAACGACCCCATCTCCGGGACCTTTTTTCCCCTGCAGGCCAAAGTCATTGCAACGGTGTTCGATAAATGGATTAAGTTCTACAAAAGTCCCTTCATCCACCAAAAGTTCGATTCGCTCTCTTGCAGTCAATTTTCCTTTTTCATGCTGCTTGTCAATGCGATCGTCTCCACCGCCAAGTTCTACTTCGCGACGTTTGTCATAAAGCTCGTTTATTTTTTCATAGATATCAATTGTCATGTTGTTTCGCCGCCTTTTCGCAGAATTCTACCAGTACGCCATTGCTTGCTTTTGGGTGCATGAAAGCGATATTCGCCCCGCCTGCCCCGATTCGGGATTGCTTGTCGATCATCGGGATTCCTTTTTCAATCATTTCTTGAATTCTATCTTCTATTGATTCTACACTTAAGGCTACATGGTGAATGCCTTCCCCACGCTTTTCGATAAACTTGGCAACCGGACTATCAGGAGAAGTCGGTTCCAATAACTCCAGCTTACAATTCCCGGCATTGATGAATGCCACTCTTACCCTTTGCTCCGCTACATGTTCCACAGCTTCAAAGGTCAAACCTAAAGTCTCTGTATAAAATGGAAGCGCTGTCTCAATTGAGTTTACAGCAATCCCAATATGATTTACATTTTTAATCATGCCAATCCCCCTTGTTGTATGTCCCCTAACTATGACTCTATAACAATTCGACTTTTTGTGCAAAATTCCTTCCTTTTTCGTCTAGAATCCTAACTTGAGAAAGAATCGAAATCCATGTAAAATAGGGATAGTAGAATAAATGGGGAGTGAATGAACTCAAATGATGAACCGCAAATTCCAAAAGATTGTCGTATATTTAATGATTGGCGTTATGCTAATAACTACACTATTAGCTGGAGCGTCCATGTTTTTTTAATAGATTAGCAGACAAAAACGAGCCAGGAATCTCTGGCTCGTTTTTTTATTAACTGTATAGATTTAATAGAAAGTTGATATTGAACAGAAAGATCACAAACACTACATTCATAATCAGTGTAATGATAAATTCTTTAGATTCCTTAATATAAATATATTGGACGACTGCCTGAAAGCAAAATAGAACTGTAAATAAAATGATAAAAAGATAATTCATTTCTAGTACTTCTGTTTCAATAAAGGCAGGATACATAATAAATGCTAAAATGACACAAATAATCCTTCCAAGCAAATCAATTTTCTTCCCTTTTGGATCTGTAAGCTTCGCACGTTTTATACCCAGTAACTTTCTCACTGCTACATCCACTATTACAAGCGCTACAGCTATTGTTAACATCAACCACACAAAAGTCATGCAAACACCTCTCTCCTATAGAACTTTGCGAAATTCCGCAATAAGTATCAACATAACAATTTCCATTATGATTAAGAAAATAACTGCAATAATCAATAAGAATCCTAATATCTCTCCCAGCGGAAAGCCTACTAAAGCAAAAATACTAAGACCTACATACAATGTCAGTCTGGTCCTAGCCTTTTGTGATATCTCAAATTGCCCTTTGCTTTCTGCCGCTTTAATCAACCTACTGATGATGAGATACATCAAGATTAAGTGCAACACTCCAAGTAGACTATAATAAAGAGAATTTAAAAAGTAATCTCCATTGTAACTCATCGGATCTGCACCATTGGCTTTCGGTATGAAAAAAGCGGGAAAAGATATGATTACAATACCAACCGCCCAACTTCGCTCCCTCTCAAAATCAAGTTGCATCAACCCATATGCGATCATGGCATAGCCCACAAAATCCGGTATGATATCTACATACTCAATGTTAATGTCAATTAATACAAAAAGAAATCCCCATAAAATTTTTGTAAGCCCTCTATATGTATCATGCATATTATCCCCCCTCAAACAAGAAATTTTATTCTCTTAATAATACGTATGAAAACACCTGGAGTTTCATTTATTTTCCACAAATTAAAAAACCGAACCAATTCGGTCCGGCTAATTTTTAAAAACCAAGCATCCTTGGAATGAATAACACAGCGTCTGCCCAATATGTGATAATCATCAAGATGAAAATTCCCATTAATAGAAATGGGGTGGTAGCCTTTATCAGCTTCTCGATTTTCACATCCGCAATCGAGGAGACAACAAACAATCCAGTACCGACAGGGGGTGTTAAAAGTCCAATGGTTAAATTGATACAGATGATAACACCGAAGTGGATTGGATCTATACCAAATGCAACAACAAGGGGCATCAATACAGGAATCAAAATAATTAATGCGGCAATACCGTCTAAAACCGCCCCAAGCAATAAAAGCATCAAATTAACCATCAATAAGAAAACTAGCGGGTTTTCTGAAATACTTAACATGCCGTCAGCAACAAGTTGTGGAATTTGTTCGAAGGCAATCATCCAACCAAAGATGTTTGCCATGGCAATAAGAAACGTCACAGTGGCGGTACTTATCACCGTATTCATCAATAGCTTTGGAATGTTCTTCAGTTTCAATTCCTTGTAGAGGAACATACCTACTATCAAAGCGACGAAACATGCAACGGCAGCCGATTCGGTCGGAGTAAATGCACCGCTTAAAATACCGAAGATAATGATAAATGGAACACTCAAAGCAGGAATAACGTACAAACCATGTCGGACAATTTCCCGAATCGACGCACGATCACTTTTAGGGAAATTATACTTATAACCCATAAAGGCAATGAGACCAATAAAACCTACGCCATATATGATGCCGGGAATTATTCCCGCCATGAACAATCCACCTATGGAGGTGCCTGAGAGAGTCCCATAAATGATGAATATCATACTTGGAGGAATGATGGGGGCGACAATGGAGGAGGCAAGAGTAAGCGCGGAGGAAAACTCTCTTGTGTACCCTTCTCTTTCCATTTCCGGGACCATGACTTTACTCATCATTGCAGCCTGAGCATTTGCTGAACCTAATATGGACGCAATAAACATATTGGATATAATCGTAACGTATGCCAGGCCACCCCTCACGTGACCAATTAATGTTTTAGAAAACTTCACAAGCCTTGTCGTGATCCCACCACTATTCATCAATTCTCCTGCGAGCATGAAGAGTGGAATTGCTAAGAGCCCGAAATTCTCAAGCCCTGAATATAAACGCATAGGTGTAGATTCCAGCAACACTGGGCTTCCTACAAGTAAGAAGTACAAAACAGTTGTCATACCTAATACGAGAGAGATAGGAATACCAATCAGTAAAAATACAAAAAACAAGACTATTACTAGTATCGTCATTCTACTTCCCCCTCCCGGAAAACAACTAGAAAGTTAGTCAAAATATGAAACGCTGCACACGTAAGACCAATTGGGACTGCGCTATATGGTATCCACATGGGTAACAGAATACCACTGGATTTTTGCAAAGCTACATTGGGAGATAAAATCCAAGTGTAGGTATAATAAAGAATGACGAGAAGAAATAACAGCATACATATATGACCGATTAAGGTTAATACCTTGCTTATATTTGTTGGCACATACTCCAGGAATATCGAAACAGAAGCCTGGGACTTATATTTCAGTCCCAAGCTACCTCCAATAAAGCTGATCCAGATTAATAGAAAGATAGATACTTCTCCGGCCCATGACAAGGGGGAGTTCAGGAAGTATCGGAAGGCTACTGATAATGTTATGATAACTGCCATGCATAACATTAAGAATGCACCGAGAAATTTCTCGACTTTGGCTATTCCGTCACTGATTTTCATCATTCTTGTGACTTCCCCCTTCAAATCTTATTTTCTATACGTATCAATAAATTCTTTAATTAGAGGATCTGAATCTTTGTATTTTGCATCGAACTCTGCAATCTGGTCTGCAAAAGCATCTGCAGGGATATCATAAATCTTCATTCCATTGTCGCTTAATGTTTGCCTGAACTCTTCCTCTTGACCAGAGCGAGTGTTTACCGCAAAATCGGTGGCTACTGTCAGTGCATCACGAACTATCTTTTGGTCTGCTTCAGACATGCCCTCAAATGTGGATTTATTTACAATGGCAACGGATGGCCAAACCATATGGTTGGTAACGGCTCCATATTTTACAACCTCATAATATTTATTAGTGATTGCCGCATCCAAGTCCATGTCCATCCCATCAATTACGCCAGTTTGAACGGCTGCATAAACTTCAGGAAGGGGCAATCCTTCAGGCGAGGCACCTGCGGAACGATAAAAATCTTGCATCGGCGGACTTGGCGTTACACGTAACTTTAAACCGGCCATATCTTCTGGAGAAGTCACTTCCTTGTCTTTGAAAAGCATGACACGTTGACCGGCAAACAGATAATCCAATCCAATAAGGCCTTGCTCATCCAATGTAGCCAAAATCTTCTTAGAAACATCAGATGTCCTAGCTTCATGCGCTGCATTGATGTCTTCAAATGCATATGGCATAAACCATGCGGCAAAAGAAGGAGAACGGGAACTCATATAAGCTGCCGTGATTAGTCCAAAGTCTACAGATCCTGCCTCAATCTGTTGAACCATATCTGCCTCTGTACCAAGCTGACTTGCTGGATAGATTTCCACTTTCATTCTTCCATCGGATTTGCTTTCCAGTTCTTCTGCAAATTTTTCTGCAGCCTGATGCCACATATGGTTGGTTGGGGTAATATGTGCTAATTTAAAGGAATATGTCTTACCTGATTCATTTCCGCTTGTTTCATCCCCTCCACATGCTGCGAGCAACAAAACCATTGACATGACCATCATCATCACTATTCCTTGCTTCACCTTTTTCATCGTTCTCCCCCTTTATTTTCCTTATTCATCAAGTTGTGCCTTTGTAACACCGCCTGTTCCCCAATTTTCCTTGGGTATTTCCATGAGCAACACCCTCACTTGTTGCGGAGTAGTTCCAAGCGTATGGGTGATGGCCTGGGTGACATTTTGAATCAGTTCTTGTTTTTGCTCAACACTTCTTCCTTCCAGTAAATGAATGTGAGTAATCGGCATATAAGAACTCCTTTACAACTCGACGTTCAATTTCAATGTTCCTAATTGATCGTAGTGAACCTCTACCACATCCCCGTTGTAGACATTGATTGCTTCTGTTATTCCACCAGCAAGCACTACCATTCCAGGTTTGACAGAAAGCCCTTCACGGTCCAGCATTTTCACCAATTCCACAATAGACTTCACAGGATGATCCAATACTGCCGCTCCGACTCCTGATTGTACCGTCTCTCCGTTTCTCGCCATTGATACTCCAACCTTATCCCAAGAAGTGAAATATGGAGAGAATGCTTGATTCCCTAGAATGAACTTAGAAGATGATGCATTGTCTGCCACAACATCCTCTAGAGTAAAGGAGAAGTTACGATACCTGCTGTCAATGACCTCTATGGCAGGGAAGATGCATTCTGTTGCCATCCAGACATCACGAACGGTAATTTGATCTCCTTTCAATTCTTTGTTGAGAATAAACGCAAACTCAGGCTCCACTCGCGGATGAATGAGATTGCCAATATGTAAGGTAGGTTCCGTCAATTCCATAGAAGATGTTAATCTACCATAAATGGCCTCCTCGACTCCCACCGACAATTGTTTTGCCTTACTAGTCAATCCCATCTTCCAACCAATTAATCTGTCTCCATTATTTATTGCCTGGTCCATGCTCAGTTTTTGAATTTCATAAGCATGCTCCACATTCATATCAGGATGAGATAGAGTAATTTTATCCATCTCTTGTCCATTTTTTTGGTGATCTGCCACATGTTTTGCAATTTGAAGTAAGTCCAATATAGATCCTCCTCTTAAGCCTTCACGGTCTTTTTGGCCATCTCAGCTGCAATATCGACAATCATGTCTTCTTGTCCGCCAACTACTTTTCGTTTGCCTAATTCTATTAATATATCTTTTGCATCTACCTTAAACTGTTGTGCCGCTTTGTTGGCATGAACCAAGAAACTAGAGTATACGCCTGCATATCCAAGTAGTAGGCCTTCCCTTGTGATTTCTTGCGGCTTCTGCAAAATAGGGGCGACAATTTCCTCCGCCACATCCATCATTTTATAAATATCAATACCAGTTTGAATATTCAGCCTGTCAAGGACCGATACCAGCACTTCCGTTTGTGTATTACCAGCCCCTGCCCCAAGGCAACGAATGCTTCCATCTATTCTGGTTGCCCCTTGTTCAATAGCTACTAACGAATTGGCCACCGCCAATGAGAGATTGTTGTGGGCATGGAACCCAATTGCTATATCCAAACTGTTTCGCAAACAATGAACTCTTTCTTTTACTTGATGTGGTAAAAGGGCCCCTGCTGAATCAACTACATAAACGACATCCGCTCCATAGCTTTCCATCAAGCTTGCCTGTTCGAGCAACTTTTCTGTTGGCGCCATATGAGACATCATCAGAAAACCAACGGCTTCTAAACCAAGCTCCTTTGCAAAAGAAATATGCTGCTTGGAGACATCCGCCTCTGTTACATGGGTAGCAATTCGGGCTATTTTTGCGCCACGGCTTGCCGCTTCTTTTAAGTGTTGAACTGTCCCTATTCCGGGAAGCAACAAGACGGCTATTTTTGCTTTCGTAACAACTTCTGTTGCAGCGCTAATGAGGTCCATTTCATTTGTATGGGACAATCCATATTGAAGGGAAGATCCTCCAAGTCCATCACCATGGGACACTTCAATGACAGGGACATTCGCATCATCCAATGCTTTGGCAACACTTCTCACTTGATCAACGGTAAATTGATGACTGATAGCATGACTGCCATCCCTTAAAGCAACCTCTGTAATCCATACATCACGTTTCAACCTTTTTCCCTCCCTTCTCTTAAGTAGCTTTAACTGCTTTTGCTCTTTTTCCTACCAACCTATTTGCTTTTTCTTCTCCTACTTTTACGGCTGCTGCAGTCATGATATCCAGATTACCTGAGTACTCTGGCAGGTAATCCCCTGCGCCCTTCACTTCTATGAAAATACTGATCTTATCTCCATCGAATATCGGTTCCGTGCGAAGTCTATAACCTGGTACATACTCTTGAATTTCCTCTACACGTCTAGCTATCGCGGCACTTATTTGTTCTTCTTTTCCTTTCAAATTTTGCACTTGGCAGTAAACCGTATCTCTCATTAAAATTGGTGGTTCTGCAGGATTAAGAATAATGATCGCTTTTCCATTTTTAGCTCCGCCTATTTTTTCAATGGCACGGGCTGTAGTGGTAGTAAATTCATCTATGTTCATGCGTGTCCCAGGACCGGCACTTTTACTTGCAATGGTTGCAACGATTTCGGCATACTCCACTTCACACACTTGACTGACAGCATGAATGATTGGTATGGTTGCCTGTCCACCGCAAGTAACCATGTTCACGACAGGTTCATTCATGTGTTCCAGCAGGTTTACTGTCGGGACGACAAACGGACCGACAGCGGCAGGAGTGAGATCGATCAGATGTTTTCCCGTTTTTCTCAGAGCCTCTGAATGTTTGTAATGGGCTTTGGCAGAAGTTGCATCAAAAAGGATATCTGCAAGATCCGATTTTTCTAGAAAACCATCTATTCCATTCATGATAATGGTATGTCCGTATGCCTTTGCACGTCTGAGGCCATCTGAGTTAGGGTCTATGCCAATCATGGTGGTCAGTTCCAAGGATTTGGAACGATGAAGTTTAAGCATTAAATCTGTACCGATGTTTCCTGAACCTATGATCGCTACTTTCACTTTCCCCAATGGGTCCTCCCCCTTTCTTTATTCAAAGTTTACTTTTACTTCTCCGAGTGTTTGAAATTTTGCTGCGAATTTATCACCCTCTTCTGCATTAACTGCCGCAGACAAAGCACCTGAGAGGATTACTTCATTGGCTTTCAATGTAATTCCAAACTCAGATAGTTTATTAGCAAGCCAAGCGACACAATAAGCTGGATCTCCTAAAGCCGCTTTCCCGACACCTTCATTGATTAGTTGCTCATTTTTATAAAAGGACATCTTCTCTTCCTTAAGATCAAGTTGATGCGGAGAGATCTTTTTATCCCCTAGGACATATAAACCCGAAGAAGCATTATCCGCTATCGTGTCACACAGTTTGATTTTCCATCCGGCTACCCGACTGTCGACAATCTCCAATGCAGCAACTACATATTCTGTAGCATCCAATACGTCCTCCACCGTCACATTAGGTCCGCACAAATCCTTTTTTAAAAAGAATGCTATTTCTCCTTCCACTTTCGGTTCAAGAAGCCGCTGGCGTGAAATAACCCCATTGTTATGCACTTCCATTGATTGAAGGAGATGACCATAGTCGGGTTCATTCACCCCAAGTAGCTGCTGCATGGCCAGTGAAGTTAGTCCAATTTTTTTCCCACTAATTGTTTCCCCATTGTCTAGCTTCACCTGAATGTTATCCAGTTGAATATTATATGCTTCTTCCACCGTTAAGCCTGGATTCATTTCGGTTAAAGGAGTGATGCCTTTTCTTGATTTTTCTGCGTTCATTAACAGGTCAGAAAGTTTTTTCGTTTGAATCGTCAATTTCAGGAACTCCTTTCTGCTACTAAAGTTTTATCGTCACATTCGATAATTCACTGTAAAAATCAAAGCTGTGCATGCCGCCTTCCCTTCCAATACCGCTTTGCTTCATACCACCGAACGGAGTTCTTAAGTCTCTTAAATACCAAGTGTTAATCCAGATGATTCCCGCTTCAATCTCCCTTGCCACCCGATGCGCACGGCGAAGATCATTTGTCCAAATCGTTGCCCCCAGCCCATAATGTGTATCATTTGCCTGTTCCAATACCTCTTCTTCTGTTTCAAACGGGATAACGGTGACGACCGGCCCGAAGATTTCTTCTTTGACACATCTTGCGTGTCTATCCAATCCAACGACGATAGTCGGTTCAATGAAGTACCCTTTATCAACAGAGTCCGGGCGACCTCCACCTGTCAAAATGGTCCCGCCTTCTTCTTTAGCAATGTCAATATAGGAGAGGACCCGTTCATAGTGTTCCTTACTGATTACAGCGCCTACTTTGGTTTCAGGATTAAAAGGATCCCCGGTTTGTAGTTCTTTGGTTCTGGCAGTGAACTTTTCAAGAAACGATTCGTAAATCGAACTCTCCACATAGATCCTTGAACCACAAAGACATACTTCCCCTTGATTCATGAAACTCGACTTAAGTGTGGTATCAATCACTTCATCTAAATTTGAATCCGCAAAAATAATATTCGGATTTTTCCCACCGAGCTCATAGGATAATTTCTTTAGTGTAGGAGCTGCCGCTTTCATTATGGCTGAACCCGTTTTAGTTTCCCCTGTAAAAGTTATCGCATCAACACCTGGATGCTCGGTTAATGCAGAACCGGCTGAATTCGCTCCAAAACCATGTACAAGATTAATAACCCCATCCGGTACACCTGCATTCTTGCAAATTTCCACCAGAACAGTAGCTGTCATTGGTGACCATTCCGCAGGCTTCATGACCGCAGTATTCCCTGCCGCAAGACATGGGGCCAATTTCCATGTCAATAAGAGTAATGGTAGATTCCAAGGATTGATCATCCCAACGACTCCAACCGGTCTTCTAATAGAATAATGAAGCGCAACATTATCCTGTTGGTAGGATTCTCCGCCCATTGATGTTAAAAAATCAGCGAAAAAATAAAAGTTGTAGGCAGATCTGGTGATGTCCATTTCAAGTGCCAATTCGTATGGCTTGCCTGTATCCATGGCCTCCAAGACAGCCAGTTCTTCTTTTCTCTGTAAAATTCCATCACCAATTTTTCTTAATACCTCTGATCGCTCCTTGGTTGTATACTTTTTCCAAGGACCTTTTAACGCTTTTCTTGCAGCAGTAACCGCTCGATCAACTTCTTCTTTGCCGCCTTCTGCCACTTTTCCAATCACTTCTTCTGTTGCAGGATTTATATTATCGAAGGTTTTCAAATTAATAGAATCGATGTAATCGCCATCGATAAAGTGGCGACAATCGATTGGTTTTATTTTTCCAGGAATAAACTCTTTTACTTGCATGAGAACAACCCTTCCTTTCCAAAATGAAGACTCCCTCTCATCCAAGAGAGAGAAGGAGTCGTTACTCTGCAATTTCAACAATCAGTTCTATTTCAATAGCCGTATTGTTAGGAAGCTGTGCCATGCCTACTGCAGAACGGGCATGTCTTCCTCTATCACCGAATACCTCAACCAATAAGTCTGATGCCCCGTTCATCACCTTAGGCTGATCAGTGAAATTCTCTGTACTATTGACAAAACCCAACATCTTCACGATTCTTTTCACCCTGCTTAATTCACCTAGCTCATGCTTTAATACACTTAACAAATTAAGCATCGACTGGCGGGAAGCAAGATACCCTTCCTCAATCGTAAATTCCCTGCCCAATTTGCCATGATATTGATCCACTCCCTGGCCAGCGGTGAAAATTAAATTCCCAACTCTGACATGACTGACATAGTTACCGACTGACGGCCGAACATCTCTCAACGCAAGACCTAATTGTTTCAGCTTTTCCTCTGGAGTCATCAGCTTTTGTTCCATAGTCGGTCTCCTTTATATTCAAAAATTCCAACGCATTCTTCCCTAACAGCAAGTTTTTCTCCGATTCAGACAAGTCCTCCATTGCATCGATCACTTTCCCTGGTGCAATTTCTCGTAACAGGAAAGGATAATCAGAACCCATAATCACTTTATCGATACCAAATCGTTCGATCAGATACTTCATGGTCAGCGAATCATAGTTCAAGGAGTCAAAATAGAACTTCTTTGCATAATGACTCGGAGGGTGTGTCGTAAGCCTGAGGTGTGGCCATACCTCCCACCCCTTGTCCAAGCGCGATAATATATATGGGAAAGAACCCCCACCATGGGCAAAACAGATTTTAAGGTTCGGGAACTTTTCCATTACCCCGCTCCAAATTAAACTTGCGGCAGCAAGAGCTGTCTCACTTGGCATTCCGATTGTATACATGAAATTGTGTCTTGGGGTACGGCCTTTCGCCATCGTTTCCCAAGGATGAATAAAAAGAGGTACATTCCACTCTTCTGCCATCTTAAAGAACTCTGTCAAATGGGGGGAATCGAGATTTTCCCCGTTTACATTTGTTCCGATTTCTATTCCAGCAAGCTTCAGGTCATGCATACACCGGTCCATTTCCTGAATGGCAACTACCGTATCTTGAAGAGGTACGGTTCCTAGACCAATGAATCGTTTAGGATATTCTTTTACCGTATCTGCGATAAAATCATTTTGAAGCTTCGCCATTTCAAGAGCCGCCTCTTTATCCGCCCAGTATGAAAATGTCACGGGAATTGGGGATAGTACTTGTATGTCCACACCCTCTCTGTCCATGTCCTGAATGCGCTTATGGGGACACCAAACTTGATCGGTCACTTCCCGAAAAACCTTTCCTGCAACCATAATATTTGCTCCACACGTACAAGTCTGATCTAGTGTCGGCCAGCGGTCCCCGCCATATTTTTCTGCAAAGTCCGGAAACTCCTTTGGAATGATGTGAGTGTGAAAATCTATTCGCATTTCCACACATCTACTTCCTCTGGCATTACATGGCCACAATGATCACATGTGCGCAGTTCTTCGCTTCCATTGAACTCCTCTATCGCTCCCTTAACTTGTGTCTCGATATTAGTTAATTGAACCGTCACCCGGTGCATTTCCTCATTACAGTTGTCACAGAACCAAACAAAGTCCTCAAGCTCCCCTTTGTCCCGTTTCCGTTCTAAAACTATTCCGTACGTGTCCGCCACACGGTGAGGGGAATGTGGTACATTTGCCGGCAGCATAAACATTTCTCCTTCTTTAACCGTTACCACTTCACGCTCTCCATTTTCATTGATGCATTCTACGTAACAGTCACCCTTTACCTGATAAAAGAATTCGTCTGATGGATCAACATGGAAGTCCCTTCTTCTGTTCGGTCCGCCAAGCAGCATCGCGATAAATTCAGAATCCTCCCAAAGAACTTTATTATTAACCGGTGGCTTCAGTAGGTGCTTATTGTCCTCGATCACTTTCATAATGTTCATAGATCTCGTTTTCAATGCCATAGCTAATTCCTCCTCATTATTTTGTAAGCGCTGTCAAATTGCGCTAATATAACCAAGCTCTTTTGAAATTTGCCTGGATGTCCGCAAAACACTTTGAATGATGGCCTGTTTTTGCTCCCCTTGCATATAAGAAATGGGACCAACCATATTCAGAGCGGCTACAGTTTGCCCTGTATAAGAATGGATTGGAGCTGCAATTCCGTATAACCCCAGCTCATTTTCATTATTACTGATGGCGTAACCTTGTTCTCTTATTTCATCCAATTCTTTTTTTAATTTTTTCACACAAGTAATGGTATTTGGCGCTCTTTGTAACAGGCCTTTAGAAATAGTAGGCTGGATGAATGATGGATTGAAAGACAATAATATCTTCCCTGTACTCGTACAATAAGCAGGCTTGCGGGCACCGACAAAAGTCGGAACAGGCACTGAATTCTTGGCAGAGACCTTCAGGACAAAACGCACCTCCCCAGCATCAAACATACCGATATGGACTGTTCCATTATACTGTCGGACAAGATCCTCTACGATGGGTATGGCTTCGCTGTATATGTCCTGCTGATACATGACATGGTTACTCCACTCAAGTAATTTCCAGCCGAGCCGATATTTTTTTCTGCTGTCCTGTATCAAAATCCCTTCATGGCAAAGTGTACTGACAATATGATGGACCGTACTTACATTCATCCCTAACTTCTCCGCAATTTCCTGGTTACCCAAAACTGGCTCATTCCCTGTAAAACAGTCCAGAATCTTTGCTACTTTCAGCACAGAGGATATCATGTCTTCGCCCCTTTTTCATCAAAGTTCTACAATAAATATCAGAATATAACTAATATTCTAATATTTATACAAAGAACGCTATTTCCCTTTATTTTAAATGAGATTTTTTTCTGGTTTGGTTGTATCCTTCAGAGCTTGTTCAGCCATTTCGAATTTGCTCTTCCGCTTGTATTGATTATAAAAAATAGCTCTCTTTCTGATTGGATCCCCGGTATAATAGCGTTCATATTGCAATAAGCGCTGCCCGAATGCTTCTCCGCAAAGGTCCCATGCCAGCTTAAATATGCGAACACGTTCTTCTGCGGACACTCCTTCTCGTCCTCCAAAATACTTGTCTAAATCAGGACGCAATTCCGCATTTTCAAAGTCGGCACCTGTAGGAGACATCAGTAAACCACCCGCACCAATAATTTGCATCACTTCAATTGCCCGTGGGTACATCTTCGGTAAAAGACCTCTGATGGTTTCAAGTGGTGCCGGTGCCGGACGATATTCGCCATCCTTGGTCACTTCATATTCATATTCGGATACACGCAATAGAGCTCGAATTGTTTCTACCGCCTGAACCAGCTCTCCAAGATCATTTTGCACATTCAAAAATCCGTCCACTCCAATGGAATCCGCTACTTTACACGCGACCTCCGTTGCAAAGGCTAGCTTCACATACCCTCTGACCCCTGACTGATGCGCAGGTTGCTGAGCAATTCCTGTCATTGGATATAAGGAATTGGCTGCTTCCACATTGTTATACATAAACACCCTGTCCCACGGAACCGATACATCGTCGAACGCAAGGATAGCATCCATTTCTTCGTACCTAGATGCCAATGGATGATCGAATACAGAGCGTTTTCCATCCTGCATCGGCTCACGGCAAATAATCCGTAATCCTGGGGTATCAATAGGAATCGCAAATGCAAGGGCATATCGCTCATCACCCGGTTGGAAGCCCGGGAAAGAATAGATAATCACTTCATCTGTAATTGGAGCTAATGTTGCCAACATTTTGGCACCTCTAACAACTAACCCATCCTTCGTTTCTTTTACCGTCCCTAAATGGGTAAACAAATCCTTTTGTTCATAGGAAGCTTTACTTCGATCATTTTGCGGATTTATGATTGCATGTGTTAAAAATAAATCATTATCCCTGATTTGACGATAATAGTTTCGTATATTTACAGACCAATCCGGATTGTATTTATCCAAAAACCAAGAATTGCTTGCCATGGAGGTGACCACTACATTGAGGAAATCCGGAGTTCTTCCCATCAGTCCGAATGTTGCACGGGCATAAGCCTCAAACAATCTGCTGCGGGCCATAAGGTCTTCATGGGACCTTGGTACAAGAAACGCATTGTTCACCCGTTCCCCCGTTTCTTCACACACATGCGTAATCTTATCTTGATACTCGGGATCAAACTGCATATCATAAAGTTTCGCAATTTCATGAATCGGCTGCTTGAACACATCTTCGTTATATAAATCCTCCACTTTCCGGCCACCGAGCCAGACTTCAGGCTTTCTTGCCCTTAAAGAGTTAATGTATTGCTCACCTGTCCTGATTCCCATTCCATTTCCCCCTTTTATTGAAATCGCTTTCATTTTATTGCGCTCTGTCTCCAAAGATATGTAGTTTCACCTCCATACAAACTCTCTTTCTAAACTATAGGACGAAAGGTTTATCTAAACAATCAGAAAATTTCAAATAGTGAAATCTCAACAAAAAAAGCCAATTCTTTTTGTTAAGAAAGAACTGACTCTTGTTTATAGCAATGTACCTACTTTCTACCTCACTTCAATACACCTTTCTCTCTCCCAAGTTCCTCAAAAGTTTTCCCTGTCTTCACTATCCATATTTTAGTCCCCACAGGCACCCTGTCGAATAGTGCCTCCACATTCTTATTTTCCAATCGAATGCAGCCTTGGGTCACATATCCCCCTATTGAATATGGATTGTTTGTCCCGTGAACACCATAGGTACGCCCATCCGTATCTGCTGCGTCAAAACCAATCCACCTTGTTCCTAGCGGATTTTTCGGATCGCCGCCAGCGATGTCTTTTTTGCGATAATATGGGTTAATTGCTTTTACGGTGATCGTGAACTCCCCCTCAGGAGTAAGCTCTTTAGATTTACCGGTGGCGACGGTATGGACCTCTTTCAATTCTTCTCCTTGAAAGTAGGCAAGTTGATTTGTCTGTTTATTAACGATAATATATGGATCGCCTGGAAGAGGATTTGGTCCAAGCGGCCAAAGTGGTGATGTCACCAATGCGAATATCAATGAAAAAATGAACACCTTTCATCCACCTGCCTTTTAGGTATAGTGTGGTTGAAAGATGTTCATTCCATTCGTTTACTTCTTCGTTTTCAATCCAATAAAATCACTTTTAAGTATTAGGTATTGTTCAAATTCTTTAAGGAGATGACGAAGGGCCGCTCTTGTCTCAAACTCTTCACGGTATTGTGGCAACGGCATTTCTTGAAATGCTTCGTGCATATCGCGCAAACGCTGTAAGAAAAGATAAGCTGTATTGCCTGCATGAATGGCATGCTCAAGGTCCTCTATGAAGTCTGCCACCATATGTGCTTGTTCCACATCTTGTTCTATCGTAGCTACAATAGGAAGCATCCGTTCCATAACATCCAGCTGTTTTTCCCTCATTTTAAAATAAAAATAATAATGATTTTCTTCACGTCTGAAGTGGTTCTCGACATCACGAAAGGCCAAACTTTTCGCTTCTTTCAGTATCTTATTGGTTTCCGGTATCTCTTGCCCACCCCAACCTCGATCTCCGTGTCGAAGAAAATAGGCTATCTCGGAAAACACCTTATGAAAGTTTTCTTCCACCTGCAGCTGGTAACTTTTTAGTTCTTTTTCTACACTCGGCATGTATGTATTCATAATTAGAGCTACACCGATTCCGATGGAGATGATACTTAACTCATTGACTACCAGCCCTAATGAATAAGCCTCAACTGAATAGACGTGAAGAAGAATAACCGAACTGGTTGCTATCCCCTCTGTTATCCTGAGCATAACAGTAACCGGTATGAAAAATAACAACAACAATGCTATGGATACCGGATTGTACCCTAACAGCTCAAAAAACACGAAGCCGAATAAAAGGCTTAAGGAGCATGCGATAAAGCGAGCAGTTGCCACTTTCCAAGACTTCCTAACTGTATTTTGAATACAGAGGATTGCAATGATCCCGGCGGATGCGTAAAAGTCCAGGTTCAGCAGCTGGGCAATACTGATTGCAATCCCTGTACCGAGGGCCGTCTTTGCTGTTCGGTATCCGATTTTAAATTTTCTCATACTTAAAACTCTCCCGACTTTCGTTTGTTCAACATATCACATAGTACTACTATACATGAAAATGGTGGGGAGTTGTTTACTTATTTATGAGCTATTATTTTAATAACTCCTCAAATTCATTAACCAGTTCTTCAAACCGTTTTAACGATTCTTCAATCGGTTCTTTTTTACTCATATCCACACCCGACCGCTTCAGAATATCAATCGGCGGTAGACTGCCACCTGAAGAAAATAGTTCTTTTACTATCTTGTTCTGCGCCTCAGCGCCGCCTTCTTCCAGTTGTTCCGCAAGAGCTGCGGAAGCCGCAAAACTTGTTGCATATTGATACGTATAGAAGCTTGAATGGAAGAAGTGCGGCACCCTTGCCCATTCCATCGCAATTTCTTTATCTATTTCCATGTCTTTTCCATAATACTTTTTATTGAGATCATAATAGACCCCTTTAATAGCCTCTGCGTGTAAAGGTTCTTCTTTTTGCCCCATTTCATGAATAATCTTTTCAAACTCTGCAAATTGAGTCTGACGGAATAGCGTTACCCGGAAATCTTCTAAGTATTGATAGAGAGCATGAATCTTTTCTTCCTTCGTCGTTGCTTCATCCATCAATTGCTTATGAAGAAGATGCTCCTGCAAAGTAGAAGAAACCTCCGCCGTAAATGTCACATACCTTGCATCTTGGTAAGGCTGATTTTCATTGGAAAAATAAGAATGCATCGCATGTCCCATCTCATGCGCCAGTGTTAAAACATCACTTGGCAGCCCCTGATAATTCAATAAAACAAATGGATGAGAGTCATATGATCCTATCTGATATGCTCCTGTTGCTTTACCTGGAGTGTTATAGACATCCACCCAATTGGAAGAGAGCCCCTTTGATAATGTTTTGATATAAGCCTCTCCTATCGGCGATAATCCTTTCATAACTATTTGCTTTGCCTCCTCATATGGAATCTTTTCCTCTTTTGTATAAGGAGACGGGGCGGACAAATCGTACATGTGCATAGAGTCATCAATGCCCACATATTTTTCTTTCAATTTAAGGTATCGATGAAATAGCGGAAGTCCTTCTTCTACGGTGTCAATCAGTTGTGTGTATACCTTCGGATCAATATCCTTCCCCTCTAAATGGGCTTCTAGCGAAGAAGGATAGTTCCTCGTTGTAGCAAAAAAGTTATTCGCCTTAACAATATTAGCAAGCATAGAAGCAAAGGTATCCTGATAATTCTCAAGGGTCTGGTAGTAAGTTTGAAAAGCAGCCTTTCTCACTTCCCTGTCCTTGCTTGACATATAGACAGAATATAAAGGTGCGGACATTTCATACACTTTATCCCTTACCGTAAAACTTGGGAGGACAAGGTCTTTAGACATCATTGTAAAAAGCTCGCTCGGTGCGTTAACAATCGGCATAGTTTTGATTAGCATCTTCTCCATTTCTGGAGACAGAGAATGTATTTTATCTTCATACGTATCTTTTAGATGGTTGTAGTATGGTTTGAGTTTTGGGCTTTCGAGGAGCTTCTCCCACTCTTTCTTTTCAATTGCCTGCAATTCATTCGAGAACCATGCTGTCCGCTCCACCACGTAGATCATCATATTTTGACCTTCATCAGATAAGGCCTGAGCAGACGTGTTGCTAATATCCACATCCAGGTTGATTCTGGAATAAACAAAGATTTTTTCCATTAAACGAAACAGCTCAAAGTAGTCTTCTAAAAGGGTGAGAATTTGCTTATCACTGTCTAGCTTTTCTTCTTTTTTCGCAAAACGGTCTGCCAGCTTTTTAGCTTTATACACATCCTGTTTCCATTGCGTTTCATTCTTATATAGAGTCTGAAGGTTCCATTTATATTCGGCTGGAATATCAGCCCGCGATTTGTAGGTTGGGCTTTCTGCGTAGGTTAGAGTTGACGTGAAACTTAGAATGAAGGTTATTAATAGTGATGTAATGATTCGTGTGGTTTTCATTGTCATTATGGTCGTGATCCTCCCTTAGTTTTCTGCTAAGGGTTAGTGTTTGTTTTCCAGCTTTTTCTATACATGGGGATGGGTAATAGTAGTTCTATATTGCAGATAAGTTGGGGGAATGTACATTGTAGAGGATGAAGATATTTTCGAGTTGAATTTTGTGATGGAAGTGTCTTCATGAGGTGGATGGAGGGTTCTATATGACCGAAGGGAGAACTTTTACTTGCGCTTCGGTCGTATAGAAGGGCTCTATTTGACCGAAGGAGAACTTTCTCTTACGCTTCGGTCGTATAGAAGGGCTCTATTTGACCGAAGGGGAACTTTCTCTTGAGCTTCGGTCGTATAGAAGGGCTCTATTTGACCGAAGGGGAACTTTCTCTTGAGCTTCGGTCGTATAGAAGGGCTCTATTTGACCGAAAGGGAACTTTCTCTTGCGCTTCGGTCGTATAGAAGGGCTCTATTTGACCGAAAGGGAACTTTCTCTTGCGCTTCGGTCGTATAGAAGGGCTCTATTTGACTGAAGGGGAACTTTCTCTTGAGTTTCGGTCGTATAGAAGGGCTCTATTTGACTGAAGGGGAACTTTCTCTTGAGTTTCGGTCGTATAGAAGGGCTCTATTTGACTGAAGAGGAGCTTTTACTTGAGCTTCGGTCGTATAGAAGGCTGGATGAAGACTCTTCCGGGTTAAAATCCGCATTAAAAGTGTTTTCATCTATTTATCTAAAGATCATCCTGCATGCAAACCCATCTACCATTTTAACTCATTCACCAACGATATTAACTCGGTTGCGTCTTCCCTCTCCCATTCCATGATCTCTTCTTTCAAGGAAGAAAGTGTACCATATCCTTTTACAAAGCTGTTTAGCCTCGCTACCAAAGTCGCATCTGTAAATGCCTCGTCAGTAAGGAAGTGCTCTCTAAGTTTTTGGGTAGCATTAGAATATCTTTTCAAGTAATACTTCTGATGCCTTTCTTCAGCAAGAGTGAATTGATCAAATGGTGCAATTTCCGTCCCAATTTCTTGAGAGTTTGTATCCTGGGTTTCTTGCTTAATCTTTTCAAGTACTACCTTTTGAAAGCTATCATGAAATAAAAAGATAGACAGATATTGCCTGCCCTTATAGTTTCCTCGATTGGAATTGTGTGAGTTCCAAAAGTGACGGACAATATCTTCAAAAGATATCTGGTTAGGATCAAAGTCAACTTGTAGACATTCGGTATGATCTCCCATTTGTTTGTAAGTAGGCGCAGTAGTGGTTCCACCCGCGTATCCTACCCTTGTGCTTACGATTCCTTTTAAATACCCGAACCGGGCATCGGTTCCCCAGAATCAGCCCATGCCGAGAGTGGCGGTTTGGAGGTTGTGATAGCCATTTGTCATTGTATGTGCTCCTTTCTTTGGTAAGAGTTATTGTTAGTGTAAAGTTAGCATGAATAATTATGTATGTACAACAAAGACCAGCTCCCAAAAAGAGCTGGTCCCACCTCAATCCTACAACATCTTCTCCAAAAACACTTTAGCACGCTCGGACTTTGGTGCCGTAAAAAATTCTGCAGGAGGAGCGTCCTCCACTAACATGCCATCATCAAGGAACAATACGCGGTCAGCAACCTCGCGGGCAAAGCCCATTTCGTGTGTCACAATAGCCATCGTCATTCCTGTATGCGCCAGTGCTTTCATTACTTCAAGCACTTCTTTTACCATCTCAGGATCCAAGGCAGATGTTGGTTCATCAAACAACATAACTTCCGGATCCATTGCAAGTGCACGGGCAATCGCAACACGCTGTTTCTGCCCACCAGACAAGCGGTTAGGATATTCCTTCGCTTTTTCAGCTAGTCCCACTTTTGCAAGCAGATCCATCCCTTTTGATTCCGCTTCCTTTTTCGCAATTCCTTTTACAGAAACAGGTGCATACGTTAAATTTTCAAGAACCGTCTTGTGAGGAAAAAGATGAAAGTGCTGAAACACCATTCCCAAATTCTGACGTACTTTATTGATGTTGGTTTTCTTATTGGCAACATCCTGCTCTTTAATCCAGATGTGACCGGATGTAGGTTCTTCTAATAGGTTCATACAGCGAAGTAAAGTGGATTTACCAGACCCCGAAGGCCCGATGATTGCCACGACTTCCCCTTCTTTAATTTGTGTAGAAATTCCCTTTAACACCTCTAGTTTGCCAAAGGATTTATGCAAATCTTCTATTTTAATCACTGCGTCTCATTCTCCTTTCAATGAGCTTGCCAATGAATGTAAGAATCATTACTAACACGTAATAGATAAGTCCGGCAAACATGAATGCTTCTAAATATGCATAAGTATTCGATGCTGTCATAAAAGAACGTCTCATAACGTCCATTACCCCGATAACTGTAACAATGGCTGATTCTTTTGTAAGTGTAATATATTCATTCATAAGTGCTGGTAAGATATTTTTCAATGCTTGCGGTAAAATGATGTCTTTCATCATTTGGCGATATGGTACGCCAAGGGCCATGGCAGCTTCTCGCTGTCCTTTATCAACAGCCATAATTCCTGCACGGATTACCTCAGAGATATATGCCCCAGAGTTTAGCCCGAATGCAAGAATGGCTGCAGTGACAGGTTCAAACGTTATCCCCGTTGCTTGCGGCAGCCCAAAAAATATTAACATTAATTGAAGAACAAGCGGTGTTCCTCGGAAAATGGATGTATAAACATCCGCAAAAATTCTAAGTAGTTTGATTCTACCAATCTTACATAAAGCCAACAAAGTTCCAATGATAAAACCAATAATCCCAGCTAGTGATACGACTTGAAGTGTTACTTTCACACCAGCAAGGATATAATCCATCGATCCCGTGATGGCACTAAAATCTAAGAAGTCAATCGTCAAGTGCTACCAGTCCTTTCTGTCATATTAACAAGAAAATCAAAAGGGCGGTTAAGCACCCTTTTGATTACAGTAAGACTTATTCTTCTTCTCCACCAAACCATTTGTTAATTAACTTTTCCATCTCACCGTTCTCTTCCATTTCTTTTAGAACACGGTTGAATTCCTCTGTTAATTCGCTGCCTTTAGGAAGGGCAATTGCCGATCCTTCTTCATCAGACTCAAGTGTAAAACCAGTAAGGTCTGCATCTTTTTCCATAAAGCCTTTCATGACTGTATCTTCAATGATTGCTGCATCAAAGCGACCAGTTTTCAAATCTTGCACAATTTGTGGGATACGGTCGCGGTTTTCAATAGTAATATTCACTTCTTCTGCAATTTCTTCTGCTTTATCATACTGGATGGATCCCATTTGAACCCCAACCGTTTTACCTTCTAAATCTTCCAAACTAGCAATATTGCTATCTTTTAATGAAACAATCATGTGATTAGCTGTATAATATACATCTGTGAAATCAACTTGCTTTGCACGGTCTTCTGTCGGTGTCATACCTGCCAGGATAAGATCGATATTACCTGATTTCATGGCAGTAATTAAACTTCCAAAGTCCATATCTTGAACTTTCAATTCATAACCAAGTTCTTCTGTAATAGCTTTTGCAAGATCCACGTCAAAACCGATAATCTCTTCTCCAACTTCTGTATCAATATACTCAAATGGAGGGTAGTCAGCGGAAGTCCCCATGACTAGTACTTTCTTTCCATCTTCACCTTCTCCACTCGTTTCATCCCCATTACCGGATGTTCCACAAGCGGACAACAAGCCTACTACTAAAATACTAATTAATGAATACAAAAACCATTTTTTCACAATAATTTCCCCCTGTTCTTTTTCAGAAAAGTTAAAAATTTAATCTAATTATGAAACAAACCTACATTTAAATCAAGTATTATTATGATGTATGTTTATTCGAATAAATGTATTTTAACACATGTTAATATTTATGCAACATAGTTTATAAAGATAAATAAAGTTTCTATATTTTTATTATTCTGAAATATACCAGTTTTGTTATAGTTCCATTAGACTATGTTCATGTTATAATTACAATGAACTAGAAAAAGGAGGTGATATAAGATGAGTACAGATGCTAAATTGGATTTGATTTTGAATAGGATGTTGGATTTTAAGGATGAAATGAAAAAAGAATTAAGTGATTTGAACGAAAAAACTTCCACTCTTTCTGACAATCAGATTCTAATGAAAGATGAAATTCGCGATCTGAACGAAAAAACTTCCATCCTTTCTGACAATCAGATTATGATGAAAGATGAAATTCGCGGTCTGAACGAAAAAACTTCCATCCTTTCTGACAATCAGATTATGATGAAAGATGAAATTCGCGGTCTGAAAGAAAAAACTTCCATCCTTTCTGACAATCAGATTATGATGAAAGATGAAATTCGCGGTCTGAACGAAAAAACTTCCATCCTTTCTGACAATCAGATTATGATGAAAGATGAAATTCGCGGTCTGAAAGAAAAAACTTCCATCCTTTCTGACAATCAGATTATGATGAAAGATGAAATTCGCGGTCTGAAAGAAAAAACTTCCATCCTTTCTGACAATCAGATTATGATGAAAGATGAAATTCGCGGTCTGAACGAAAAAACTTCCACTCTCTCCGAGAATCAATTGCTTATGAAGGAAGAAATCAGCGGACTTAGTGAAAAGACATTCATACTTTCTGCAGGACACCACCAGATAAAAGAAGAACTGCATTCTTTAACAAATTCAACTAGTACACTTCGCGAGGAATTCTATTTATTCAGGCATGATGTAAACGACCGGTTTAATGAAATCACTGCTACCCTGACTAGGATAGAAGAGGATCAAACGAAGGACATTGAAGCGATACTTGAAGAAATTTCTGCAAAATTGGATGAAAGAGATCAACGTGATTTTGAATCAACTTAATCTATTCCTTTTATGTACCCATTGGAGTTTGTCCCCGTTAAAACTTCTCAAGTAAAACATTTATACAAATTCCTATTCAAAAAAAGTGTAGGGAGCACTTTTTACGAAAAGTGTTTCCTACACCAATAATCCCTTAAGCACTCAATTCTACTGCCATCCGTTCTTTTAACTTCCTTCTTGCCCTATGAATCTTCGACTTAACTGTTGCTGGATTCATCTCTAACGCTTTTGCAATTTCCCGCTCCTTTAGTCCTTTTTCCATTTTTAAAACGAGCAATTTCTTGTCTTCCATTGTAAAGTCTTCCATCTTTTCATCGAAGAGCTCCTTCAACAGTTTCACTTCCACTTCTGCTTCAACGTTATGACCTGCTTCTTTTCCGAGACAATCTAACACCTCTAATACCATTGGACATCCTTTGTTTTTTCTCTCTCGTCTAACAAAATCAATAGCTGTTCTGGTTGCAATCACGCAAAGCCAAGCACCAACTTTATCACTCTCCTGCAAACTATCCAACTTTTTATACGCCTTTATGAAAGTTTCCTGCACATTGTCTTCAGCTAACTGGCGGTCGCGAATAACGGACAAACTCACGTGAAACACTCTGTCATAATGCACATTATATATAGTAGTGAAATCCACTTAATCCACCACTTTCAAACAGATATTCACTTTAAATAAATCGCCGTCAGTTTCGATATCGAGACTGCCATCATGAAGATCGATGATGGATTTTGCAATTGCAAGGCCCAGTCCAGATCCCTCTGTATGTCTAGAGGTATCTCCTCTTTTAAACCGTTCGTATAATTCCTCACTTTGATCATTCAATTCGTATTTTGATACATTCTTAAAGGTAATTTTTGCTTTGTTTTCAAACTGATGAACTTGTATATATACTCGTGAATTTTCTAGGGAATATTTCACGATATTTCCTATTAAGTTATCAAAAACACGCCACATTTTCTGTCCATCCACCATTGCATACAAAGGTTTGTCAGTGTTAGCGACCCGAAATTGCAAATTGGATTCCTTCAATGAACTATCATACTCCGCCAACGCCTGTTGCAGAAGTTGATTAAGGTCCACACGCTCTTTAACAAGCTCGATATTTCCGCTTGCCATTTTGGATACTTCAAATAGATCTTCAATTAACCCTTTTAAACGTTGTGACTTTCTATCAATAATCTCAAGGTACGCCGACCGGTCCTCAGCAGTCAGGTCGTTTTTCTTCAAAAGCTCCGTGTAAGTGATGATGGAGGTTAACGGTGTTCGAAGATCATGGCTGACATTTGTAATCAGCTCCGTTTTCAAGCGCTCACTTTTTGCCTGCTCGTTTAAAGACACCTTTACCCCTCGATTTAATACATTTAGGTTTGCTGCCATTTTAGAAAGAACGGAATTCCCCTTTACTTCTATTGGCTCCCCGAGTTTACCTGATGCCATCTCCTCTGTTTTAATGGAGATCTTATTGAAATAACCGACACTTTTTACTAAAAGAATGAACGTCGGCACTCCTAAGAAAACAGCAAAGAGGAAATATAGCAAGAAGAAAGCTATATCAATAAAAATCATAAAGAAACAAAAGCCTAGTCCAAAGACTATCGAAAGGAGAATGAACACTTGGATGCCTGTAGTTGTATTTAAAAATGCATCCTTTACGATACGGAAGAGCTGTTGATACACTGTTTTACATATTCTTAATGCACTAAGAAGAACACTTTTTTTCCACGCTTGCTTGAAATCCGATAAATCTTTCATCGTTACCAACAAATATCTTATTTGGTAGTAGGTTAGTAAACTCATGCATGCTGCGACTAGAATACTAATTACGAATTCAGTAGCCCATACAGTTGAAAAGCGATACGTTAATTGATTGATACAATCATGCACCCACATTAGACTGAACAGTAATAAAAAGGTAGAGACTCCTGCCGCTGCAATCCTAAAGTCAACCGGAATTTTTTCATATAGGTTTTGCCACTTCTCCGCTCGTTTTGGCAGAGAAATAAATTTTAACATGGTGACAAACCATAATAATAATACAATCAGTGAACTTATCCCCAGTCTCCAAAACCAAATCCTATTCTCTTCATAACTAGTTTTAGCAATCATCAATTCGCTATCGGATGCAAGTTCTAATGGCACACCAATCTTCCCATTAAAATCACCTCTAACATCCGCCAGTGCTTGGTACAGCCAATCCTCATAGGGCCAATTGTATGAATGAAAATACCTATCTCCATGTATCGTGTAATTGGTAACATATTGCATGTTGTTTTCACTGAATAATTGTTCTTTTGAATCGATTTGGGCATCTGTGTTAGTAAAACTTTCTCCATTTTGTTCAAAAAAGTATAAGAAATCCTCGTTGAATCTAGATGAATTAGAATTGAAGTTACCCTCATCCGCAAAGTAGTCTTCTACTACTTTTTCCTTTTCCGCTCTTATTTTCTTCTCCACATGCTCATCACTTGAGAAGTTTTTTTGAATATCTTCTATTTTTGTGTCTCTTTCAGCTATTACCTCTTCTGGATTTTCACTAGATTCCCCATTCTCTGCTAGTTGAATTCTCTCTTCATATTGATAGCGGATGTTATCAAGCTGAGCGTCCAATGAACCGTATTCATATCGATGTTCTTCTATTTCCTCCATAGTAACGGTAATCTTTTCGTTTACACTTCCGACTGACAAAGTTCCTAACTCACCTCTAATTAAATCGTTGGCATATTCGTCAAGCTCATATTGAAACTCATCCGTTTGAAAATAATTTTCCTGTCCAAATCGATCTAAATTATTGATAAAATAAAAGCTTCCACTTAACGCACAAACAAAAACCAGTGCCATTAAAAAAGCTATTATTCTATTTCTCCATCTTGTACCCAATCCCCCATACCACCTTTAAATATCTTGGATTTTTCGGATCTATCTCTATCTTCTCTCTAATTTTTCGAATATGTACCGCCACTGTATTTTCCGCATTGTAGCCAGGTTCTTTCCAAACCCGCTCGTATATATCATTGATGGAAAACACCCGTCCGGCATTGGTCATTAACAATTCCACTATTTTGTATTCAATCGGTGTCAACTTGACCGGATCTCCCTGAACCGTAACTTCCTTCGATTCTTTATCAATGGTTAGTCCGTTTAAATCAATGACTTTCTTGATTCCTTCAAACGTTCCAAGTGTGACATACCTCCTGAGCTGGGATTTCACTCTTGCGACAAGCTCCATCGGATTGAAAGGCTTTGTTACATAATCATCCGCTCCAACCTGCAGCCCAAGGATTTTATCAGTATCCTCACTTTTTGCGCTTAAGATGATAATTGGAATGTTCTTTTCTTCGCGGATCCTGTGTGTTGCAGAAATACCATCGAGCCTTGGCATCATCACATCTAGTAAAATTAAATGCACTTCATTTTCATGAAGCATTTCTAACGCTTCCACCCCATCTTGAGCCTTTAAGACTTTAACACCTTCATTTTTCAAATAAATTTCAATCGCATCTCTTATTTCTTTCTCATCATCCACTACCAACACCGTATAGTTCGCCATCTCTCACCCTTCTCCCACTTACCATTCTTTCTCTATGTACACATCATATATGGTAAATCTTAAGTATTATTGAAGTATTTTCTTAAGAATTTCTTAAGTTACTAACCTATTATATAATTGTTCCGAAGTGGGAAACATAGGTAATCGCAATTTATTCGGCGGAATACAAAAAGGCACGCCATTATTAATTGCGTGCCTTCCATTCCTTATTTATTAAGTTCTTTATAAATTCGATTTAAAAGTACTCTGTCGGGATCTTGACTCAACTCCCACATCATAGCTCCACCAAGATCATTCTTTTTTAAAAAATCTGTCTTCTTCACAATGGATTCCTCGTCATCATAGCTAATGAACGTATCGCCATCATAGAGTACTGGTACTTGTGTCTCTTCTATCCAGTGTCTCTTATATCCGTTCTTACCAATATACTCCGCTGCTAGCTTTCCATAACTTAACGAGGAACCTCCATTAAACGCTTGGTACAACCCATTATTGTCAGCACTAGCTTCATGAAATACCCTTCCGTAAAACGGCATACCCATAACCAGTTTATCGGAAGGCACACCGCTAGCGATATACGTATCAATGCCGTCTTTTACACTCCACTGCCAATGAAACCTACTGTTAGGATCCTGATACAATGGAGCGTTCAATCCTGTCAGCTCATCCCATTCCCCATTGATATCATAGGTCATTAACTGAATATAATCGACATATTGATGCAGCTCTGATAATTCCATGTTTGCAGCATGTGACTCACTCGCTCCCGCTACGATAGTTAGCAAATACTCCTTGCCATCCTTCTTTTCTTGCTCGTTCAAGGTTTCCCTAATCTTTTTAAGTAATAGTGTGTAATTTCGCTTATCCTCAGGGCGGTTTATATTATCAGGATGGCCGCCACTCACCGGATACTCCCAGTCTAAATCCACCCCATCAAACCCATTATCTAAAATAAAGCGTCGAACACTTTCTGCAAATTGGCTTCTAGACTCTTCAGTAGCCGCTGCATCCGAAAAGTTCTTCGACCAAGTCCAACCACCCACAGAAATCATTGTTTTCAGATGAGGATGCATTTTCTTTAGTTGTTGCAGCTGCTTGAAATTTTCGTAGTCGATAGCTGGGTCTCCCACAACTATTTCTCCATCGTCTGATATATTAGCAAACGCATAGTTGATATGTGTCAGTTTACTAGCATCCATTTCGGTGACCTGGAAACCGGAATAGCTGGCCCATCCGGCATAATAACCGACCATTTTGTAGTCCGCTTTCGGTTCTTCTTTATTTTCTACCGTTACCTTTTTCGTTGCTTCCGCCTTTTGTCCAGTGCTATCATACACAACAACTTTCAGTATCTGCTCCCCGTTTTCCACCCAAGGATCGGTGGACCAATTGATAGTGTATGGCGCTTCTGACTTTTCACCAATTAAGTAGTCGCCATTACTTGAATAAAATTCAACTTTAATGATTTCGTTGTCATCTTTTGCTTCTAATTGAAGTTTTACATCCCCTCTAACTACAGAATCTTCCTTCTCCTTTGAAGTATGGGTGAAATTAATAATTTCAGGTGGGTAATCTGTTACTTCCTCCACGACTTCGGGTGTCTTTTCTGGCTTTGAATTAGCTGGTACTGGCTTTGTAAAATTTATCAAATATATAGTTATGGCACTTCCTATAACTAGAAGAGCCAAAAGAATAACCGTAAGTTTCCGTCTAAGTTGCATGTTCTGTTTTTTCCTCCTATTAAACTGCCTAACTATTATTGTAATATGCTATGGATGGAGGATGTAGCGGTAAATATTAGCTTTAGATGTTACAACAAAAAAGCACTTGCCCTTACGCTTCATTCTTGACTGATCCATTATAAATCATTGTCACCAAGCTTTTCATCTCATCTATGAGGACCTCTCTTCTCCTTTTTACTCGTCACTGAAGTCTTCATCACCCCTATGAGGACCTCTCTTCTCCTTTTTACTCGTCACTAAAGTCTTCATCACCCCCATGAGGACCTCTCTTCTCCTTTTTACTTGTCACTGAAGTCTTCATCACCCCCATGAGGACTTCTCTTCTCCTAAATCCTCGTCACTGAAGTCTTCATCACGAGGATTTAGGTTTACCCTAACGATTACTCCATAATTCAATTATTTTATAATCTCTTAAACAACAAAAAAATGCCGATCCCATATTTGGAATCGGCATTTTCTTAAATCTTATAGCTCTTCACAATGCTCTTCGAAATATCCTTGTAGCTTTGTGATAACAGATATTGGCGCATGGCCTTCGATTTCGTGTCTTTCTACCATCGTTACAATCTTACCGTCTTTTAATAATGCAAAAGATGGAGAGGATGGCGGGTAGCCTTCGAAATATTCACGTGCTTTCTCCGTCGCTTCTTTATCTTGACCAGCGAAAACAGTAACTAAGTTGTTCGGGCGCTTGTCATAGTGCACCGCATGCGTTGCAGCTGGGCGTGCAATACCGCCGGCACAACCACAAACAGAGTTCACCATTACAAGTGTCGTCCCTTTACGAGCAAATGCTTCTTCCACATCTTCTACAGTTCTAAGTTGCTCATAGCCAGCGTTATCCATTTCTTCTCTGGCTGTACGAACAACATCATTCATAAACATATTAAAATCGATATTCATGTTGTATCACCTCTTCTTAAACTATCTCTATCATACCAATTTTTTTCAAATAAATAAAATAAAAAAGGTTTATTTTCTAAGTTGGCGGGTATTATATCAGTAACATCTAGATATCCATACCCCTATACTCCCTAGATGAAGGAAAGTGATATGCTCACTTTCCTTTTTTTATGCCCTATAATTTATGTTTGTAACTTCCCACTAACTTCTCCACTGCTAAAGATACAGACACTTCATCTTCCCCAACCTGCTTCTCAAGCACCGGCAACTCTTTTTTCACCTTTTCATCGTCAAAAAACATCCGCTCTATCTGATCCTTTAAAGATGTATAGAACCAAGTCTTCTTTTGTGCATTCCTGCGTTCACTAAAAACTCCGGATTTCTTCGTCACTTGCACAAACTCCTGAACGATCTTCCACGTCTCATCAACATTCACATTATTCAAAGCCGAACAAGTAAACGTCTTCGTTTCCCATCCTTCTGTTGCAGGCTGCAAGAAATGAAGGATTTGTTTGTACTCATGAGCAGTTTTCTCTGCTCTTGTTTTATTGTCTCCATCCGCTTTGTTTACGACAATCGCATCAACAAGCTCCATTATGCCTTTTTTCATGCCTTGAAGCTCATCCCCTGCGCCTGTTAGAACAAGCAGTAAAAAGAAATCGACCATATCGCGCACTATCGCTTCACTTTGTCCGACACCGACTGTCTCTACTAAAATTACATCATACCCTGCTGCTTCACACAAAAGGATGCTTTCACGGGTTTTACGGTGTACCCCGCCAAGCGTGCCACTTGAAGGAGATGGACGGATGAACGCCTGCGGATGCCTTGCGAGTTGTTCCATCCTTGTTTTGTCCCCAAGGATACTGCCACCTGTCTTGGAACTGCTCGGATCGACTGCAAGCACGGCGACTTTGTGGCCTTGTTCGCATAAATACAATCCAAACGCTTCTATAAATGTACTCTTACCTGCACCTGGAACGCCGCTGATCCCTATCCTAACAGAGCGACCAGTGGAAGGCATGATCTCTTGGATGATTTCTTGGCTTTTATGAAAATGTCTTGTTGCGTTGCTTTCCACAAGCGTGATGGCTTGAGCTAGGTCAGAGCGGACTCCTTCATGGATACCTGAAATGATATCTGCTGTACTCCTCTCCTGTTTTTTGAGCACCTTTTTTCGCGGTTTACGCTCTTTAGTCATGCGTCTCTTCCACTTCCTCATAGCCAAGGCGTTCGTAGATTTCCTCCAGAACCTTTTCGGCTGCACGCGGGATGACCGTTCCAGGTCCGAAGATTGCGGAAGCGCCTTTACTATATAGGAATTCATAATCCTGTGCCGGGATTACCCCACCAATTACAACGATGATGTCTTCACGGTTCAATTTTTTCAACTCTTCCACGAGTTGTGGAAGAAGTGTTTTATGCCCGGCAGCGAGGGAGCTGATGCCGATAACATGCACGTCATTTTCCACTGCTTGCAGAGCTGTTTCTGCCGGTGTTTGGAAAAGAGGTCCAATATCCACATCAAATCCAAGGTCGGCGAACGCAGTTGAAATGACTTTTGCACCTCGGTCATGGCCGTCCTGGCCCATTTTCGCAATCATAATCCTCGGTCTTCTTCCTTCGAGCTCGAGGAATTCCTCAATTTTATCCTTCACGGACTTCATCTCCTCCTCATTGGAGAATTCACTGCTGTACACGCCGCTGATAGAACGGATGACAGCACGATGGCGGTTTGCTACCTTTTCAATAGCATCTGAAATCTCACCAAGGCTTGCACGGGCACGGGCAGCGTCCACGGCTAGCTCCAGTAGATTACCCTTCCCTGTACGAGCCGCATCAGTCAGTGCTTCGAGAGCAGAAACAACTTCCGTTTCATCTCTATTTTCACGAAGCTCTTGCAAACGAAGGATTTGTTTTTTTCGCACCTCGGCATTATCAATATCCAAAACATCTATCGCCATATCTTCTTTTTCCAAACGGAATTTGTTCACGCCAATGATAGATTCTTTTCCTGAATCGATCTTTGCCTGACGGCGAGCCGACGCTTCTTCTATTCTCATCTTCGGCAATCCGGTTTCAATCGCTTTTGCCATGCCACCAAGCTCTTCTATTTCTTCAATATGTGTCCAAGCTTTATCAATCAATTCCTTCGTCAATGTTTCCACATAATAAGAACCAGCCCATGGATCAATGACTTTAGTAATCTCCGTTTCCTCCTGCAAATACAACTGCGTATTGCGGGCAATACGGGCGGAAAAGTCTGTAGGTAGTGCGATGGCTTCATCTAGTGCGTTAGTGTGCAAAGATTGCGTATGCCCATTTGCAGCCGCTAATGCTTCAATGCAAGTACGCGTTACATTATTGAATGGATCTTGTTCTGTTAGGCTCCAACCCGACGTTTGAGAATGGGTCCTTAAAGCCATAGACTTTGGATTTTGCGGCAAGAACTCCTTCATCATCTTGGCCCAGATAAATCGAGCGGCCCGCATTTTCGCTACTTCCATGAAAAAGTTCATGCCAATTGCCCAGAAGAACGAAAGTCTCGGCGCAAATTTATCAATATCAATGCCCGCTTCAAGTCCTGTTCTCACATACTCCAGACCATCTGCTAGCGTATAGGCAAGTTCAATATCCGCCGGTGCTCCTGCTTCTTGCATATGATAACCGGAAATACTGATGCTATTAAACTTCGGCATAAGCTGGGACGTGTAAGCAAAAATATCGCCAATAATTCGCATCGACATCTCTGGCGGATAAATATACGTATTACGAACCATATATTCTTTTAAAATATCATTCTGAATCGTCCCGGAAAGCCTCTCCGGACTTACCCCTTGTTCCTCAGCCGTAACGATATAGAAAGCCATAATCGGCAGAACAGCACCATTCATCGTCATTGAAACGGACATTTTATCCAATGGTATACCATCAAAAAGAACCTTCATATCAAGAATAGAATCAATGGCCACACCAGCTTTTCCAACATCCCCTTCTACTCTGGGATGATCAGAATCATAACCACGGTGTGTCGCCAGGTCAAAGGCAACCGACAACCCCTTTTGCCCCATTTCCAGGTTTCTTCTGTAAAATGCATTGCTTTCTTCCGCTGTGGAAAAACCTGCATACTGACGGATCGTCCATGGACGATTCACATACATCGTCGGGTAAGGTCCACGCAGATACGGGGCAATACCAGGAAGAGTTCCTAAATGATCGGCTCCACCCAAGTCGGCCTGTGTGTAATTAGCTTTTAATTTAATCTGTTCATTGGTTTCATAAAAAAGTTCTTCCACAGCTTCGTTGGATAATGGCACAGTTTGTGTGGCTGTAGCTTGTTTATTCAGTGTTCTCGTTGAAAAATCAGGCTTCATTGTCGGTCAACCCCATTTCTTGGTGTATCTTTACTAATTGCTCATAACAATTGGAGCGCAGATGAATAAAATCACTAACCCCTATTTCCTGCAACTCTTTTTGACGTGCTTCTTCAGGCAAGCCAGCAACCAATACTTTTCTGTTAGGTGAATTTACAGCCATAACTGCTGCATGTAACAACTCTTCATAAGTATCATCACTTCCACAAATGCATACATAACCAGTTATGTTTTGATCAGATATCCACTCCACTATTTCTTTCGCATTTTCAAAGCTTGGACTGACAACAGGTTGAAGACCTCCTACCTGGAAAAAGCCTGATGAGAAGTCCGTTCGTGGCTTGTGTGTTGCTAATGAACCAAGATTGATCAAGGTAACTTTTGGCGTTGTTCCCTGTTTTTCCTGATACAACTTTGCTTGGTAACGTAGGCTTTCAAAGGCTTCAGATAATCTTAACGGTTGGATAGCCTGTACTTTTACTGGAGCATGTTCATTTTCTTCGATAGCTGTTGTGCTTATTTGCCACTTTAGCTCCTCTTGAAGATTTGCATACATATTGGTCCCGACCAACACTTTTTTCCTGCCTTGGACGTCCTCAAGTCGCTTTTCTTTTACCTTGGCAATGCGGCCCTGTAAGAAATTCGTTCGCAGAGCTTCCACAATTCCGCCAAGCTTGTCCAGCTCCTGAAATAGCTTCCATGCCTCATCCGCCAATTGATTTGTCAGGTTTTCGACGTAATAAGAGCCTGCCGCAGGATCTACAACTTTGTCTAAGAAACTCTCTTCTTTTAAGATGTAGTGAGTATTCCTTGCAATTCTTCGGGAGAAAGCATCATTACCTTGCTGATAGCTGTCCACATTGATACTGTCTGCTCCACCGATCGCGGCAGAGAATGCCTCGGTTGTGGAACGGAGCATATTGACGTACGGATCAAGATTAGATTTGGTGAACATAGAGGTTGTGGCATGTACCTTCATCCTTTGAGCTTTTTCATCTCCCCCAAAAGCCTCCACGATATTTGCCCATAACACTCTTGCCGCTCTCAGCTTGCTGAGTTCCATGAAGAAGTCACTGCCTACCGGGAATGTGAATGCTATTTCCTGGGAAGCTTCATCAATAGACATGCCTCTATTCATAAGTTCCTGCAAATATTCAACAGCGGTCGCCATCACAGCTGCGAGCTCCTGCACGGCACTGGCTCCCCCGTTATGGTAAGCATTGGACTGGACCCAAACTGTTTTAAGGAACGGAGCATTGTTTTCTTTCCACTCTATATTAGATTTCATTTCGTCATAATATTGCTCCAGTGGCTGATTTAGTGTGCCTGTTACTGCTAGCTCGCCGACAGGATCTGCTCCAATGATTCCTTGCAGGTTCTTTGTTTCCATCCCGCTATCAATCAACGCATTGATGAATGTTGTGGCACTGGATCCAGCATGTATTTGAAGAGTTATGCCATCCATTGCAATATCATTGAATAATATCTTGATGTCAGTTTGGTCTTTTATTACTAATGCATTAGGTTCTGTTGATGGATAAGTGGCAAAATGAATAGATTGCAAGCCACTTCCTAGTTCCTGTTTCAGTTGAGCATTTAGTTCCTCAAATGAAGTACATGCATATAGTAGCTGACTGACTGTCCAATCAGACTTTACTATTAATTGTTTGGATGCATGGTTATTTCTATCGTTTTCTGTATATACCGGTTTACGTGTAATGCCTTCGTATGTAACGGTGTTGAGCTTGGAAACAGGCTTCCCCTTTAACGCTTTCTCTGCCTGCTCAACCCACTCTTCCATTGTCACTTTTGGGAAACTATTGTTCTTCATCTCTTTCAATTTACTCATCTTCATCCCCTCGTTCCCTCAATTGCGTAATCGCTTACAAATTTAAATTTTTCAAAAGTTCATATATTTATTTTAATATAGTTATGTGGGCACGGCAAATAAAGAAAGCATTGGAATTACTTATTTTTCGGTGGTATTCCTTATAGAGAAAAACTATACTTACTATATAAATGATAGTTTCTGAAAAAGGTAGTGATTTGTAGCGATGTTATACACATGGAATATTGAAAACATAATTAAAGAAACATTAGAGGAACTTGGCTTAAATATTAATTTTGAATTTGACAATAACTTAAAAGCACCGATGAGTTTTAACATCTCGACTAACACGATCAAATTCAATTATTTGCAGATTAACGGATACAAAGCGAAGATTAACAATAAAATTAGAGAAACTGATGAAAACTTTGTGAAACTCATACTCTTTCATGAAGTCGGCTATTACCTGGATTTTAAAAAGAATAAGCATGACTTGAGGATATTGATGTATGGTGGAGAAGATGAGAAAGTCATTTTGATGCGTCAAATTGAAAAAAATGCTTGGGTGTTTGGAAGGACGGTCGTACCCGCTCACCTTTTGGAAGCGTATGATAAGATGCGGGAGTTGGATGGGATGTTCTTGACGAACAGATAAACATCCTTACTGTGAAAAAAATTAGAGTGTATGAAAACATAGCGGTTTCATACACTCTTTTCATTTACTTATTGATCGTATCTAAAGTTTCATCAATAATAACCCCAACATTCCCCTTCTTATGTCCCTTTTCCACATAGCTGTGAGCCATTGATAATTGTTCCATCGGATAGCTTTTATCGACAACTGCTTTATACTTGCCTTTTTCAATCAGTTCTCTCAGGAATCTAATATCGTCTTCTTTTTCCAATGCAAGACCTGAAATTATTTTATAGCCGCGTGACAAGCCACTCCAATATCCCTGCACCATCTGAGTAACTCCTGCTCCCCCTAGTATCCAGGTTCCTTTTTTCTTAAGAGTTTTCTTGACTGCTTCATAAGGAATTTTCCCAACTGTATCAAAAATGACATCATAATTATCTCCAGTAATCTCTTCTTTTGTATAGTCAATTACTTTATCTGCCCCTAAAGACTTTACCATTTCTACATTAGCTGTGCTGCATACCCCTGTAACCTCAGCACCGTATAATTTGGCTAGTTGAATGGCTGCGGTACCCACCGCACCTGATGCACCGTAAATAAGAATTTTTTGCCGAGGTTGTATATTTGCTTTTCTTAGAAAATGAATGGCAGTGTGCCCGCCGAACGGAACAGTGGCCGCCTCAACATAGCTTAGATTGAATGGTTTCAATGCGACCACTCCATCTTCAGGCAGACATATGTATTCCGCATACGCACCCATATTCATTCCTGAAGATCCAAAGACCTCGTCCCCTGCTTTCCAACGTTTAACGTCACACCCTACAGATTCCACTATTCCTGCGAGCACACCTCCGAGAATGGGCTTTTTAGGTCGAGTCAGCCCAAAGAACAATTTCACTGCTACCGGGTCCGCCTTTCTTAAACGCCAATCGGCTGCATTGACAGCTGTCGCCACTATTTTAACCAGAATTTCATTATCTTTCGGAACTGGTTTATCGACCTCTTTTAATTGAAGTACCTCTGGTGGACCGTATTTGGTATATACTACAGCTCTCATGGGCTGCCTCCCCTTGGTAAAAGTTTTTTATTTGCCTGCAATCATTGTATGTTGAATCTTTATAAAATAAGTCAGCCTGCGTGTAGAACATTTTTAGAGCATCCAAAACTTTCGGGCGATTCTGAGGGGCTTTCGGGCGATTTTCAGAAAATACGGGCGATTCTTGACTGTTATCGGGCGATAATTTGATTTTACGGGCGATTTTCACGAGTAATCGGGCGAAAACAAAAAAACCGACAAAGCCTTCCATTCAAGGAGGACTTTATCGGTCGGTTCTAAACTATTAATAAATCGAAGTATTCTCTTTAGACATTTTCTCGATGATTTCTTTAACGCGAGCTAGGAAGCGTCCGCATACAAGGCCATCAAGTACTCGGTGGTCAAGTGACATACATAAGTTCACCATATCGCGAACAGCGATCATGCCGTGGTCCATGACTACTGGACGTTTCACGATGGATTCCACTTGCAGGATTGCTGCTTGTGGGTAGTTGATGATGCCTTGTGATTGTACAGATCCAAACGAACCAGTGTTGTTGACAGTAAATGTTCCACCTTGCATTTCTGCAGATGTTAATTTACCAGCGCGAACTTTGTTGGCAAGTTCTGTGATTTCACGCGCGATACCTTTGATAGTTTTTTCATCAGCGTTACGGATAACCGGCACATACAGTGCGTCGTCTGTTGCAACGGCGATGGAGATGTTCATGTCTTTTTTCTGGACGATTTTGTCGCCAGCCCACATGGAGTTGATTTGTGGGAATTCTTTCAATGCTTGCGCAACAGCTTTTACGAAGAATGCGAAGAAAGTAAGGTTGTAGCCTTCTTTTTTCTTGAATTCGCTCTTCAAGGAGTTGCGGTATTCTACAAGGTTTGTAGCGTCCACTTCGATCATCGTCCACGCATGTGGCGCTTCGTGTTTGCTGCGCAGCATGTTTGCAGCGATTGCTTTACGTACACCAGTTACAGGGATTTCGATGTCACCTGCTTCTACTGGTACGTTCACTGGTTGAGCCGCTTTCGGCGCACTTGCTGCTGCCGGTGCAGATGGAGCAGCCGGTGCCGCTTTCGGAGCTTCCGCAGCTGGAGCTTGAGTTGCTGCCGGCTTGGAATCAGCAGTTGGGATGTTACCAGAATCGATCACCGCTTGGATGTCTTTTCTTGTAATACGTCCGCCTGCTCCGCTTCCTTTTACTTGCTCAAGATCTACATTGTTTTCTTGTGCAAGACGAAGAACTGCTGGTGAGTAGCGACGTTTGTTTGGTGCGTCTGCATCCTCTTGTACAGCTGGTGTTGATGGCGCTTCTGCTTCCGCTGAAGGTGCAGGTGCAGCTGCAGGAGCACTTTCCTCTTTAGGAGCGTCGGCAGTTGCTTCTGCTTCTCCGCCACCTTCTGTTTCGATATAGCAGATGATTTCTCCTACTGCTAGTGTGTCACCGTCTTCTGCTACAAGTTCTTTGATTGTTCCTGTAAAAGAAGATGGGATTTCTGCGTTAACTTTATCTGTCATGACCTCTGCTAGAGGGTCGTATTTGTTTACTTTGTCGCCTACGCTTACGATCCAGCGGCTGATTGTTCCTTCAGTTACGCTTTCCCCAAGCTGTGGCATTGTAATTTTTTCTACTGCCATGATGAGAACCTCCTTTAATCACTCTTCCGCTTATAAATTCAGATATTAGTATTGAGCTAGCTCACGCATCGCTTTTTCTACTTTGTCCGGGTTAACCATGAAGTATTTTTCCATCGTTGGTGCATATGGCATTGCAGGTACGTCTGGTCCAGCAAGGCGCATGATTGGTGCATCAAGATCGAATAAGCAGTTCTCAGCAATGATTGCAGATACTTCACTCATGATGCTTCCTTCTTTTGTATCTTCTGTAAGTAGAAGCACTTTTCCTGTTTTAGAAGCGGCTTCCATAATTGCTTCCTTATCAAGCGGGTAAACCGTACGTAAATCCAGAATGTGTGCGGAAATTCCGTCTTGTGCAAGACGCTCTGCTGCTTGCAGTGCAAAATGTACGCATAGACCGTAAGTGATAACCGTGATGTCTTCTCCTTCGCGTTTTACGTCTGCTTTACCGATTGGAAGTACGTAATCATCAGTTGGTACTTCACCTTTGATTAGACGGTATGCACGTTTGTGCTCGAAGAATAGAACTGGATCTTCATCGCGAATTGCCGCTTTCAATAATCCTTTTACATCATACGGAGTAGAAGGCATAACAATTTTAAGACCAGGTTGGTTTGCAAATACTGCTTCTACAGATTGAGAGTGGTAAAGTGCACCGTGAACTCCTCCGCCGTATGGAGCGCGTACAACTAGTGGACAAGTCCAGTCGTTGTTGGAACGGTAACGAATTTTAGCCGCTTCCGAAATAATTTGGTTGACTGCAGGCATGATGAAATCCGCGAACTGCATTTCTGCAATTGGACGCATTCCGTACATTGCTGCACCGATTGCGACACCAGCGATTGCTGATTCTGCAAGAGGAGTGTCGATAACTTTATCTTCACCAAATTGATCGTAAAGGCCGTTAGTCGCTTTGAATACTCCACCTTTTCTTCCTACGTCTTCCCCAAGTACAAATACTTTAGAATCACGTTCCATCTCTTCACGGATGGCCATTGTAACTGCATCTATATAAGAAATAACTGCCATGATAGTTCCCCCTTACTCTGCGTAGACATGCTTCATTGCGGATTCAGCATCTGCATATGGAGCATTTTCTGCGTATTCTGTTGCTTCGTTTACTTCTTTTGCAATTTTATCGTTAATTTCTTTTTCTTTTTCATCTGTTAGAACGCCAACCTCTTTTAAGTAGGCTGCAAAACTGATGATTGGGTCATTCGCTTTAGCTGCTGCCACTTCGTCACGCTCACGGTATGCACGATCATCGTCATCACTGGAGTGAGGTGTCAAACGGTAGGAGATAGCCTCAACAAGTGTAGGGCCTTCGCCACGACGTCCGCGGTCTGCTGCTTCTTTAACCGCTGCATACACTTCAAGCGGGTCGTTTCCGTCAATAGTGATACCAGGCATTCCATATCCTAGTGCACGGTCTGAGATTTTCTCACATGCCACTTGCTTTTCGTAAGGAACAGAAATTGCATATTTGTTGTTTTCGCACATGAAGATAACTGGCAGTTTGTGTACTGCTGCATAGTTAGCTCCTTCATGGAAGTCCCCTTGGTTGGATGAACCTTCACCAAATGTTACAAAGGTACAAAGGTCTTTTCCTTCTAAACGGCCACCAAGTGCCACTCCAACTGCGTGTGGTACTTGTGTTGTTACAGGGGAAGAACCAGTTACGATGCGGTTTTTCTTTTGACCAAAGTGACCTGGCATTTGACGTCCGCCTGAGTTTGGATCTTCCGCTTTTGCGAAACCGGAAAGCATTAATTCAGTTGCTGTCATACCAAAAGTAAGAACAACACCCATGTCGCGGTAGTATGGTAATACGTAGTCTTTTTCACGGTCTAGTGCGAATGCCGCTCCTACTTGAGCTGCTTCTTGACCTTGGCAAGAGATTACGAATGGGATTTTCCCTGCGCGGTTTAGTAACCACATGCGCTCGTCAATACGGCGAGCTAGTAACATTGTTTCAAACATTTCTAATACGTTTTCATCTGTAAGCCCTAGAGCTTGGTGACGATTTTCTGCCATTTAAGTTTACCTCCTATATGTAGAGAGTTGGGAGCGTGTTGCTCCTCTTCCAATTAAATCAATATCAATGTAGGCTGTTGATTTCCGCTGCAGGCACTCGCTTTCCGCGGGCGGTCCGGGAGCCTCCTCAGGCTTCGCCTTCCGGGGTCTCCCATGTCCCTTCCTCCCGCAGGAGTCTCGTGCCTTCCGCTACAATCAACGTTCCTTCTTACAGTTTTTACGAATGTATCGCTTTTCCATCTACCGCAAGGGCTGCTTCGCCGATTGCTTCGGACAAGGATGGATGCGGGTGAATCGTGTGTCCGATTTCCCATGGTGTTGCGTCAAGGACGCGTGCAAGGCCTGCTTCAGAAATCATGTCGGTAACGTGCGGCCCAATCATGTGAACGCCTAGGATGTCATCGTTTTCTTTGTTAACTACAAGTTTCACGAAGCCATCAGATTCGCCGTAAACAAGTGCTTTTCCAATTGCACGGAAGGAGAACTTACCTGTCTTCACGTCGAAGCCTTTTTCTTTTGCTTCTTCTTCCGTGTAACCAACAGAAGCCACTTCAGGACTTGAGTACACACATTTGGAAATCATGGAGTAATCGATTGGAGCCGGGTTTTCGTTTGCCATATGCTCCACTGCTAAGATTCCTTCGTGAGAAGCAACGTGTGCAAGCTGTAAACCGCCGATTACATCACCGATTGCATAGATATGGGACTCTTTTGTTTGGAAGCGATCATTAGTTGTAATGAAGCCTTTTTCCACTTGGATCTCTGTATTTTCAAGACCAATGCCCTCTACGTTAGCTTGGCGGCCAACGGAAACTAGCATTTTTTCCGCAGTAAAGGCTTTCTCTTCTCCTTTGTGCTCCGCTTTGATTGTTACAGAACCATCTGCTTTTTCTAATGTTTCTGAAAGAACCTTCGCACTTGTCACTACTTTAATGCCGCGCTTTTTCAACAGACGTTGCATTTCTTTGGAAACTTCTTTGTCTTCTGTTGGCAATACGCGATCAGCATATTCAAGTACGGTTACTTCTACACCAAAGTCATCTAACATGGATGCCCACTCGATACCGATTACGCCTCCACCTACGATGATGATCGATTTTGGAAGTTCCTCTAAAGATAATGCTTCATCAGAAGTCATGACTTGCGTCCCATCAATCTCAAGTCCTGGAAGAGAACGTGGACGAGATCCTGTTGCTACAATAACGTTCTTTGGAATTAACATTTCGTTCTCGTCACCATTTTCAAACTCAACAGAGATCGTTCCTGGCATTGGAGAGAAAATGGAAGGTCCTAAGATACGGCCTGTTCCGTAAAACACATCTATTTTCCCTTGCTTCATTAGGTGTTGCACGCCGCCGTGAAGCTGGTCGATAATTTTTTGTTTGCGCTCTTGCACTTTGAAGAAGTCCAGTTTCACATCACCAGAGATTACGCCGAACTCTTCACTGTTTTTTGTTTGCGCAAATACTTCTGCACTGCGAAGTAATGCTTTACTTGGGATACAACCTGCATGCAGGCAAGTTCCACCGATTTTCTTCTTTTCTACTACTGCTGTTTTTAAGCCAAGTTGAGATGCACGAATAGCCGCGACATACCCGCCTGTTCCGCCACCTAGGATGACTAAATCATATTCTTGTGCCATTATTCCTTGCTCCCTTCTAGCTCTGTACTACTTTTGTGTCTACGACTGTACCAGGGTATTCTTTTGCTACTTCTTCACCACGTAATACGCGAAGTGCTCCTTCTGTAAGAGCTTGCAATTCATTTTCACCTGGTTGTACGATGACGTCTGCAATCCAGCTGATGCGCTCGGAGATTTGTTTTACAAATCCTTTTCCATAAGCAAGTCCGCCAGTCAAAATGATGGCATCAACTTTACCTGCAAGGACTGCACTTGCTGATCCGATTTCTTTTGCAACCTGATATGCCATTGCATCAAATATTAAAGCGGCATTTTCATCGCCGGCTTCTATCATTTGTTCCACTTTAACTGCATCGTTTGTTCCAAGGTATCCTACAAGACCACCTTGTCCCACTAGTTTCTTCATGATTTCATCACGGTAATAGTCACCTGAGAAGCATAGTGAAACCAGCTCACCTGCAGGCACCGTCCCAGCACGCTCTGGGCTGAATGGACCATCTCCGTGAAGGCCGTTATTTACATCGACTACTTTTCCGCCAATGTGCGTACCGACTGTAATACCTCCACCCATGTGGGTAACAATGAGGTTAAGATCTTCGTACTTTTTGCCAAGATCTTTCGCTACTCTGCGTGCAACCGCTTTTTGATTCAAAGCATGGAAGATACTTTTGCGCTCGATTAGTGAAAATCCTGAAATACGAGCGATATCAGACAGCTCATCCACTACCACCGGGTCCACGATGAAAGACGGGATATTCAAACCAGTAGCAATTTCGTAAGCGATGATTCCACCAAGGTTAGATGCGTGTTGACCTGCATAACCAATTTTTAAATCATGAAGCATTTCTTTATTAACAGAGTATGTTCCGCCTTCGATTGGACGAAGAAGTCCACCGCGGCCACATACTGCACTGAGTTTTGATATATTGATGCCTTCTTGATCCAATGTTTCAAGAATGGTCGTTTTTCTGAATTCATATTGATCATAGATACTTGCAAAGGAATTAATCGTTTCGCTATCGTGACGTAATGTTTTCTCAAAAACAGAGCGTTCATTATCAAATACGCCGATTTTCGTTGATGTGGATCCTGGATTGATGACAAGTATGCGATATTCCTTTTCTAACACTGTTGAAACCTCCATTTCAGACGGACGGCAAACGTGTGAATAACAAGTTCACCACGTTTGCCCCCTTCTGAGAAACTTAATATTAATTTATATTAGCGTCCGTTACGACGGCTTAAAATATGATGTCCGTTTTGTAAAAATTGACTGCGGGAGTTTTTCATTCTTTCAATACGCTCTTCAGCAAGACGATCTGCTGCACGGTAAGTCGGGATACCGTCGCGTTTCGCAATCTCGATAACTCTTTCAATGTTGTCGTAGATTCCTTCTACTTTTTTCATTGCACGCTCACGGTTGTAACCGTATAGCTCATCCGCAACGTTAATTACCCCACCAGCATTGATTACATAGTCTGGCGCATAAACGATACCCATTTCATGGATGATATCGCCGTGCTTTGTATCAAGCAATTGGTTGTTCGCTGCACCAGCGATAACTTTTGCTTTTAATTGAGGAATTGTTTCGTCATTGATTGTAGCTCCAAGTGCACATGGAGCGTAGATATCACAATCAACACTGTAGATGTCGTTGATGTCTACCGCTCTTGCACCGAACTCTTCTACTGCACGGTTAACCGCTTCTTTGTTGATATCCGTTACGACTAGCTGCGCGCCTTCTTCGTGTAGATGACGGCAAAGGTTGAACGCCACGTTACCTACACCTTGTACTGCTACCACTTTACCTTCTAATGAATCTGTTCCAAATGCTTCTTTCGCTGCAGCTTTCATTCCGCGGTACACACCAAATGCTGTTACTGGAGATGGGTTACCGGAAGATCCGAATGCAGGAGATACACCTGTTACATAGTCTGTTTCTTCATAGATCAAGTCCATGTCAGCAACAGTTGTTCCAACATCTTCTGCTGTGATGTAGCGTCCGTTTAATCCTTGGATGTAACGGCCGAAAGCGCGGAACATTTCTTCGTTTTTGTCTGTGCGTGGGTCACCGATGATAACTGTTTTACCGCCACCAAGGTTTAATCCAGCTGCTGCGTTTTTGTAAGTCATCCCTTTTGCAAGGCGAAGTGCATCTTCAATTGCTGCACCTTCGTTTGCGTAAGTCCACATGCGTGTTCCACCAAGTGCTGGTCCAAGTGTTGTATCGTGAATCGCAATGATTGCTTTTAGTCCTGATTGTTTGTCTTGGCAGATCACCAGTTGCTCGTAGTCGTAAGTCTCCATATATTTGAAAATTTCCATGATTAAATTCCTCCCCAAGATAGTTATAAAATGTATGAGTATTTATTTAACAGAACAAACTGCAAGTGCGAGTGAGTTTAATTTACTCTCTGCTGAGTCGGCTCTGGATGTTAATACGATTGGTGCTTTTGCGCCGGCGATGATTGCGCCGACTTTTGCTTTTGCAAAATAGATCAATGATTTATATAGGACATTCCCGGCTTCAATGGTAGGAACAAACAGGATGTCTGCATGTCCTGCCACTTCACTTTGAATTCCTTTGTGCTCAGCAGCAAGTGCTGATACGGCGTTGTCCAAAGCCAGCGGACCATCTATGATGCAGTCCTTTATTTGACCTCTATTATTCATTTGTGTAAGAAGCGCTGCGTCAACTGTTGCTTGCATAGCTGGATTCACTACCTCCACTGCCGCGAGTGGCGCCACTTTCGGGAGTTCTATTCCTAGTGCTCTAGCAACATGAACAGAGTTTTGAACGATTTGTACCTTCTGCTGAAGATCAGGTGCTACATTCATTGCTGCATCGGTTACAAAGATTAATTGTTCATACCCTGGAACTTCAAATGCTGCAACATGTGATAAGACATTCCCGGTACGCAAACCATATTCTTTATTTAATACTTCTTTTAGAATGGTGGCCGTTGGGACATTTCCTTTCATCAAAACATCTGCTTCGCCGCTAGATACAGCTTTCACAGCAAGTTCTGATGCCTTTTTTGCACCATCAGCAGCTACTATCTTCAATGCCGCGTGTGATGCTTCCACATTATGTTCTTTCAGTAATGCAATAATTTTTTCCTCATGTCCAAACAATATAAAGGAAGCCAACTGTTTGTCTAAGGCATGAGAAACCGCTTCGATCACTTCTTCATCTTCAGCTGCAGCAATTGCTACAACTTTAGAAGTGAGCTGGGTTGCTTTGGTGATAAGTTCCTCTAGTTTCATTTTCTCAACCCTTCCTTTCTACTCCAATATTATCTATGCAAGAACCGTGCCAACTTTAATTTTGTGAAAACGCTTTATTTTATTGATCACTTCTAAGCAAGTTTTTTCATGGTGTGCAGATTTTTGCATGCATGTTCATTCAATCATGAACTTCTCCATTTTATAATAAAGATTTCTGATGGATACCCCAAGCTCTTTAGCTGTCTTTGTTTTATTGCCCTTATTCTTCTTCAATGTCTTCTGAATTATTTTCGCTTCATACCCTTCCAACATTTCTGCCAGCGTGTAATCACTTGCAACAGCTTCGGTAGAATCCTGAACAACCTTTTCTCCGCTCGTTGCCAAATCCGGAATGTGATCCGTATCAATAAACACTTCATTGAATTTCATAAAAATAATGGCCCGCCCAAGGACATTTTCAAGCTCCCTAACATTGCCCGGCCAATCGTATGCTGCAAGGTGATTGATGGCACGCGGAGTCAATCCTTCCACGTTTCTTCCATAGTCTTGATTAATTTTTCTTATAAGATGTTCGCTTAATGCCTCTATATCTTCTTTTCTTTTGCGAAGAGGCGGGATGTGAATCGGCATTCTATTTAAACGATAATAGAGATCCTCACGGAAAGAGCCATCTGCAATCCCTTTTTCAAGATTAACATTTGTGGCAGCAATGACACGGACGTTAATAGATACTGACTTGGTGCCACCCACCCTTATAATTTCATTTTCTTGTAAAACCCTTAATAGTTTTGCTTGAGTATTGGCAGATAATTCCCCAATCTCATCAAGGAAAATACTACCGTTGTTCGCTTCTTCAAAAAGTCCTTTTTTTCCGCCTCGCTTAGCACCAGAAAATGCACCTTCTTCATATCCAAACAATTCACTTTCCAATAGAGATTCAGAGAGGGCTGCACAATTCACTCTGATAAATTTGTTATATTTACGGCTGCTTGCATTATGGATCGCATGGGCAAAAAGTTCTTTCCCAGTACCAGACTCCCCACGTAACAGAACGGTTGCCGGCGTTTTCGCTCCAAGTTTGGCCTGTTCAATTGCAAGGCTCATTTCTTCTGACGATCCGATGATATCTTCAAAAGAATACTTGGCTTCAAGCGTCCTGATAATCTGTCTTGCCCTATCCAATTCAGTGGTAAGCGTTTGTATTTCAGAGACATCGTGGATAACTCCCACACTTCCCTTTAACTTGCCGTCCACAATGATTGGTGCAACGTTTACAATGACTTCTTTCTTTGAAGGACCAACTTTCAAGTTTACACCGCGTACAGCTCTTCTGGTTTCCAGTACTTTCATATGCATACTGTCACCTTCATAAATGTCTGCTGTAGCAGGCTTGCCGATGATTTGTTGCTCTTCCAATCCTGTAAGCCTTGAGTATGCAGGATTGATCATCAATCCCCTGCCAAATTCATCCACGACAGAAATAGCTTCATCGGACGATTGAATGATTGCCTCAAGCATGGTCTGGATACCTTTTAGGTTTGTTACTTCCTCTGCAAGGTTCATCACTTCTGTAATATCTTTGAAAACAGCGAAAGCTCCAATTACCTTTCCATCTTCATCAATTAAAGGAGATCTTGTTGTAATAATCTTTTTGCCGTTCTCCAGCAGCATTTCTTTATTCTTTTCTACTTTTTGCGTATGTATCACATCTTGCAGTCTGCTTGTCGGCACATTTTCTAAAATATGTTCACCAAGCATATGCGCTTTTTTTATTCCTACTATTTTTTCAGCACTTTTATTGTAGATAATGACCTTACCGTGTTGATCAACCACCATCAATCCATCATGAAGAAGATTGAAAATGAGGTCACGCTTATGGGATTCATATTTCATTTTTGCAATCAGTTGTTCTTTTTCTTCTACCAAAGTCGCGGTAATGTGAGCTACTGTTCCAGGTACGAGTACCGTTTTGGGGTTCTTCGCCTCACGAATCTCGCGAAACACTTCGTCTGAACCAGTCGCTTCAATAATGATGTCAATCTTCTCAGATAGGAAGTCCTTCCAATCTTGTCCGACTGTAATCCCCATATCTTTAGCAAGCCCTAAGCCAGGTGCCGCCTGGTTAATATCGACTACAGCAAGCAAATCAAACATTCCTGAATGCGTTAACATTTTTAAAATCGCAGAGCCACCTTTACCAGCACCAACTACTAATACAGTCTGCATAAAAAACCCCTCTACACCTGATACTTATCTTTCTCTTAAAATAAATAAATTGAAAGAAAATTCACAGTCTTCTTTAAAAGGTATGAAATTTCTTGCACACTTTTATCTTAAATCTTTTTTCTCTTCTATGCAAGATTATTTCTGCTATAATGGAAACCGAAAGCTTTGAAAGTGAGGCCAACAATTGATATGCAACGTATTATCGCTTTAATTATTTTATTAATTCCTGGAATAATTGCTGTATATGGAATAAAACTGATGCGTGACATGGTGTTTAACATTGCACACCCATTCATTCCTTCATTAACCTTACAATTCATCATCGGACTTCTATTCTTCTTAATCGGATTGTGGTTTGTCGCTGGTTTTATTTTTCATCGCGACCGCAAGCGGAACAATGTCCAAAAAAGGTTTCAAAAGAGAGAGAAATAAGAAAACCGGCTGTTCATGGCAGCCGGTTTTAATTTTGATATTTTAATTGCACAGCTTTCTTTGGGTAGTCCGTGAAAAAGCCTGCACAGCCTTCTTCAAACAACCTTTTCATCGTTTTCTCGTCATTAACCGTAAATGGTCTGACAGGCACTCCCGATTGTTGAGAACGGAGAATGATACTGGCAGTTGCTGCCTTGATATGGGGATGAATCCCACTTCCGCCAACCCATTTCGTATAATCCCACGGCTTATAAATACCTTCCATATACAAAACAGCTTTTTCTATTTTTGGCGCTAACGTATTTAAACGAGCTATGCTGTAATGGTTAAAGCTCGAAAAAATAATCAAGTGATCCATTTTATATTTGTCTATTAGCTCAAGTACTTTCTCCTCCATGCCCGCGTATGGCAGAATACTGTTCTTTAGCTCAATATTGACAATCGTCTGCTTTCTGGAAGCCCACTCGAGCACTTCCTCTAATGTAGGTATTTCTGCATGTTTATATTGTTTTTTGAATTTATGTACAGCGTTAAGTTTTTTCAATTCACTTAAGGTTAAATCTTGGACAAATCCTTTACTGTCAGTTGTCCGATTCACTTTTTCATCATGTATGACAACAGGAATGCCGTCTTTGCTTAATTGCACATCTAGTTCAATGCCATCTGCTCCGTCTTTGTATGCTTGTTCAAAGCTAATCATCGTATTTTCCGGATGAGTACCCGCAGAACCCCTGTGGCCAAAGATTTTCGTCATTTTTACACACCTTTCTATTTCTTTCTTGTCAGAAATAATTGTAAACGTACGTATTATTTAGTAAAATTTTTAGATGAAGTGAGGTGAACAGAATGCGCCCATTACAAATATCCGCTGAAACCGCTCAAAAACTTGCTGAGGCTTTGGATGTGCCTATCGAACAAGTCATGCATCTTCCTCAACATATCCTTGTTCAAAAGCTTGTAGAATTGGAACGAAATGAATCCGGAAACAGCAATAATGAGTAATATTAATTATTTGATATATGTAACATAAACAAACCCAACATACAAATATGCATGTTGGGTTTTCATTTTGCTCGTATTTCTTATTTCTAACCCTCTCAAGAAGCTCTGTGCTCTAGTCTTAACTTATCCGCAACCATCGCAATGAACTCACTATTTGTAGGTTTTGCTTTTGACATAGATACTGTATAACCGAACAGAGAAGAGATGCTGTCGATATTTCCGCGCGACCATGCAACTTCAATCGCATGGCGAATGGCACGTTCTACACGACTCGCTGTGGTATTGTACTTTTTAGCGATATCAGGATATAGAACCTTCGTAATGGATCCTAACAATTCAATATCATTGTACACCATCGAGATTGCTTCGCGTAAGTATAGGTAACCTTTAATATGAGCAGGTACGCCGATTTCATGAATGATGCTTGTAATGTTGGCATCAAGGTTTCTACCTTTATTTTCTGGGCTGGAGGAACGAACAGATGATGAACTAGATCTCTTAAGGATAGGTGATGCTTTTCCGCTTACTTGACGAATGTTGCCAACAAGGTTTTCCATATCAAACGGTTTTAGGATGAAATAGGAGGCACCCAAGTCTACCGCTTTCTTCGTCACATCTTCCTGTCCAAAAGCAGTTAACATGATAACATTAGGAGATTTCTCAAGGTTCAGGCCACGCATCTTTTCTAGTACTCCCAAGCCGTCAAGGTGAGGCATAATGATATCAAGCACTAATACGTCCGGATTTTTATCTTGAAGCAACTGAAGACATTCTTGACCATTGTGAGCTACCCCTACAACTTCCATGTCCTCTTGCGCTGAAATATACTCTTCCAAAAGACCGACTAATTCGCGGTTATCATCTACAACACATACTTTAATTTTCATATAACTAGTTTCCTCCTCAGTCCCTATACTTTCTAAAAAGCATGAAGCATTTAATTTTATTCTAATTGTTAAATTCGACAATGCAACCTCTTTTCCTTTAAAAAATTTGAAAAACCGTAAATTTTATATAAAATCTTTATTTTTCTCCAGAATACTCTCAAATTCGACGTAAACCGCAATCTATTACATTTATTGGATGATATGTCGAATAATCTTTATATTTTTCATTTTAACGTAAATTATCGTAAAACAAAAGAAAAAAAGTGAGCTGTGTTAGCCCACTTTCTTCTCTTTGTCCTTTTTATAAATATCAATTCCAGCTTCATTCAGCATCCATTCAATATGAACGCCATATCCGCTTGTAGGGTCATTTACAAAAACATGCGTTACCGCCCCGATTACTTTTCCGTTCTGTATGATCGGACTTCCGCTCATTCCTTGAACGATTCCCCCCGTTTTCTCCAAAAGGGCAGGGTCCGTAATCTTTATGACCATCCCCTTTGTAGCAGGGAATTTCTGAGGAATGCTGCTTAATACCTCTACATCAAACTCTTCTACCTTGTCACCTTCGACCACGGTCAAGATCTTGGCAGGGCCTTCTTTTACTTCAGTGGATAAAGCAATCGGCAATGCTTTATCTCTAATACCGTTTTCAATATCTTTATGCAAGGTTCCAAATATCCCGAAAGGACTATTTCTAGAGATATCACCAATGGCCGAACGGTCGCTAGAGAATCGCGCAAGCTTCTCTCCCGGAACTCCATTACTGCCTTTATCAATGGAAGTTACCGTGGATCGTACGATTTGTCCATCTTGAACAATAATTGGTTTTTTCGTATCCATATCAGATATTACGTGTCCTAACGCTCCATATTTCATGGTAATGGGGTCATAAAAAGTCATGGTTCCAATACCTGCTGCAGAATCCCGTATATATAATCCAATTCTGAAGGAGCTTTCTTGCTTGTCTTTTAAAGGAATAAGTTTCGTTTCAATGGTTTCTTTTTCTCGTGTGATGACAACATCAAGGGGGTTTCCGGTTTTGCCGGACTCTTGTACGAAAGGAGCAACGTCACTCATTTGTTCAATGGTTTTCCCATTAATCTTCGTGATGATATCGCCAACCTGAATGCCCGCTATTTCTCCAGGTGATTTTTTCCCATCTGCTGTGTCCACTTGGTGATGACCCACTACCAGTACACCTAAAGTATTTAACTTTACGCCGATCGATTGACCGCCAGGATACACTTTATATTCAGGTATGACATCTACATTGACTTGCTTAACCGGGATACCTGCCAGATGTAAAACAACCTGACCTTCCCCGGATTGTTTGCCTTGGAACGCTAACGTTTTATCGTTTGCCTCAATCCCGAGAGAGGAGGAAGAATCTTCATTCACCTTGGCAGTCACAGGAACAGATGACTGGAAATGTAACCCTTGCCCTTCAAACATCGTTATTTTATTTGGGATTTGGACATACTCTTTAAATGGTTGACTTACACATAATACCATGACTGAAACAAGGAGAAATACACCAACAATTTTTCTAATTATATCTTCTCTCAAACATTTTCACTCTCCTCGGTCCTATCCCACACCATTCATGGCTACATTATATAATTTTGCCTTGTCCGGCTACATTTATAACAACGATATTAATTTAAATGCTACCCATTATGGATAGTTATGTTATATGAGGAGAATGGGGATAATAATTGGGAGTAGTGATGGGGAATATTATGTAAATATGGGTTGGCTTCGGAGGCGTCATTGTTGAATTTTTGCGAGTGACTTCGCATTTTAAGGAGCGCGAGGGGCAAATGTGGTCATTTCTACAGCTTCTGGAGAGAAAGTAGCTTCGCTTTTTGCGGCTCGAGGGCAAATACTTGGCCGGATCTGGCCTTTGCGCTTCATCTTTGACCATTTCAATGAAAATTCATTGTCACCAAGGTCTTCATATCAGTGATGAGGACCTCTCTCCTCCTTTTTCCTCGTCACTGAGGTCTTCATGACGGCGATGAGGACCCTCTCTCCTTCTTTTTCCTTGTCACTAAGGTCTTCATAACGGCGATGAGGACTTCTCTCCTCCTTTTTCCTCGTCACTGAGGTCTTCATATCGACGATGAGGACTTTCTCCTCCTTTTCGAACAAGAATGACTCTGCAGACTATTCCAGCATTTCATTATTTTATAATTTCTTAAACAACAAAAAAACCGTCCACATCTTAAATGCGAACGGCCTTCTCTAAATGTAAAATGCCTACCCCTGCTTAATACTCCCGGCAATCTCCAACAACTCGCGTGCATGCTCCTTCGTCAACGAAGTAATCTCCACGCCAGAAATCATCCGGCCGATTTCACGCACCTTTTCGTCCTGATCCAGTCCGCGCACTTTGGTTTTCGTGCGTTCACCGGAGACTTCCTTGCTGATGAATAGATGGGTGTCTGACATCGCAGCAACTTGAGGTAAGTGGGAGATACAAAGGACTTGTGAATCAACCGAGACCTGATAAATCTTCTCGGCGATAGCCTGTGCCACCCTGCCGCTGACTCCTGTATCGACTTCATCAAAAATGATGGAAGTGATCCCTTGGTGTCTTGAGAAGATACTCTTCAATGCAAGCATGATCCTCGAAAGTTCCCCGCCTGAAGCTACTTTTGCCATCGGCTTCAATGGTTCCCCCGGGTTTGTTGTAAGGTAGAACTCCACAACATCCACGCCGTTTTTACTAAACACCGCATCACCTGACGCCTTTTCCTTTTTCACGTCCATGTTCACATCAAAAATAGCTTTTTCCAAGTACAGGTCTTTGAGCTCTTTATGAATGCTCTTCATTAGTTTCTCTGAGGCTTTTCTACGGGCATCAGTAAGCGATTTTGCTTCAAGTGCAAGATCTTGTTTAAGCGACTCAAGAGACTCCTGCAGCTGGTGAATGTGCGAATCACGGTTTTGCAGCGTCTCTAGCTCCTCTTCTATTTTCGAAGCATATTCTAAGACTTCAGCAACCGTAGTTCCGTATTTCCGTTTCAATTGTTTGATTTCATTCAGTCTTCCTTCAATAAAATCAAGGCGGTTTGGATCAAACTCAAGCTGATCTATTTCATCTCTAATACGATAAGATAGTTCTTCTAATTGATAATAAGAATTGGAAATGATTTCGTGAACATCTTTAAGGTTTTTATCGATTTCTTCGAGACCCTCGGATTCAGACATGGCTTGTCCGACCCAATCAAGTCCCTTTTGTTCGCCGTGCATCGCATGGTAACAGTTGTTGAGCGATTGGTAAAGTCGTTCATAGTTACTGATTTTATTCCGTTCCTCGAGCAGCTCGTCTTCTTCATTGACGGTTAATTGCACATTGCTGATTTCTTCTGCTTGGAACTGCAACAAATCAAGTCGATGTGCAACCTTTTGTTCATTTTCCGTGAGTTCAAGCAGCCTTTTTTCTACATCCTTAAAAGATGAATAAATGTTCCTATACTCTTTAAGTTCCTTTTGAACAGCCGCTCCTCCAAACTGATCTAAAAGCGAAAGATGCAAGTCCGGGTCCATCAGTTCCTGGTGTTCGTGCTGCCCATGAATGTCCACCAATGTCTGACCGACTTCCCGTAACAGGGCTATGGTGACAAGCTTTCCATTAACACGGCAAACACTTTTGCCTGTAGCATGAATTTCCCGTCTCAAGACAACCATCTCGTCTTCTATCTCAATACCAAGCTCCTGACAAACTCTATAGGCAGGATGCTTCTCATCTTCAAGAAGGAACAAGCCTTCGAGTTCCGCTCGTTTTTCACCGAAACGGACGAACTCATGTGAACCACGTCCACCCGCCAGCAAGTGGATGGCATCAATGATAATGGATTTACCCGCTCCGGTCTCCCCGGTTAAAACCGTTAACCCTTTGTCAAAAGAAACAGAAAGGGATTCAATAATAGCAAAATTTTTAATGGTTAATTCAGCAATCATACCATCACATCCTCGCGTGATTTTATAGCATATTAATAAAGCGGTCGGATAGCTCTTTTGCATCCTCCGGTGTGCGGCAAATAATCAAACATGTATCGTCACCGCAAATGGTCCCCAGAATTTCCGACCAATCCAGATTATCAATTAAAACACCGATGGCATTTGCATTGCCCGGCATCGTTTTCATCACAATCATATGACCTGCTATATCTATTTTCACAAACGCATCCATCAAAGAACGTTTCAGTTTTTGCAGAGGATTAAAGCGTTGATCTGCTGGGAGGCTGTATTTATATCTGCCGTCTAGAAGCGGAACTTTTACAAGATGAAGCTCTTTAATATCCCTTGAAACAGTTGCTTGGGTTACATTGAAACCTAAGCTTTTCAGACGATCGACAAGCTCGTCTTGCGTTTCGATCTCGCTGTTTGTAATTAATTCTCTAATTTTTATGTGTCTTTGGCCCTTTGTCATGTTGGCACCCCTTAATAATCTATATAACCTAGCTTTATGTTAATGGAAACCTTTCAATATGTAAAAGAAAAAAGGAACAACCATCGTAATAGTTATTCCCCTTTTTCGACCTTCAATTGTAGGTGCGCATCTGCAACTAGAGCGGATATGGAAGTTTCGAGATTATTTTCTGCGGTTTCTTCTGTATGTCCGTTCCATTGCAAATGAAGGAGGAACTCAATGTTTCCCTCTCCTCCCTTAATAGGTGAGTAAGAGGCATTCATCACTTCATACCCTTCCTTCAAGCTGAAGTCAATAATCTTATCCATCACCGCTTCATGTATCTTCGGGTCGCGGACAATACCTTTCTTGCCGACCTGCTCTCTTCCTGCCTCAAACTGAGGCTTAACAAGCGCAACTACGTCGCTGCCAGATACGAGCAAGCTCTTTAAGACTGGTAAAATTAATTTCAGTGAGATAAATGATACATCAATGCTCGCAAAATCCGGCATACCTTCATTTAAATCAACCGGTGTAACGTATCTGAAGTTGGTTCGCTCCATCACGACAACTCGTTCATCTTGACGGAGTTTCCATGCAAGTTGATTGTATCCTACATCAAGTGCGTAGCTTAACTTTGCACCATTTTGAAGGGCACAATCGGTGAATCCGCCTGTAGAAGCACCGATATCAAGCAATATCTTATCCTTCACGTCCAAGTCAAAGACTTTAAGCGCTTTTTCCAGTTTTAAACCGCCTCGACTTACATATGGCAACACATTGCCTTTGACAGTCAGAGGTGCATCCATTGCTACTTTTTCACCTGGCTTGTCCAGCCGTTGTTCATTTGAATATACAAGTCCTGCCATAATGGAGCGCTTCGCTTTTTCGCGTGTTTCCACAAGACCGCGCTCCACCAAAAGGACATCTACTCGTTCTTTTTTCGCCATATATCCTTAAGCCCTTTTTTGTTTTCTTCTAGCTGCAATTAATTTAACGTTTTCCACGACTTTTTCTGTTGTTAAATCTATTTCCTGTAGCAGCTCCTTCACACTTCCATGTTCAATGAAGCGATCTGGAATTCCCATTCTTACCACACGGTTTGTGTACCCATTATCGCTTGCAAATTCAACAACCGCACTGCCGAATCCACCTTGAAGGACCGCTTCTTCAATCGTTACAAAAGGCATGCCTGATTTGAAGAGGTCATGCAATAACGCCTCATCCATCGGTTTGATGAATCTTGCATTGACTACTTTTACCGACAAGTTTTCTTTTTTCAGATATTCAGCAGCTTCAAGTGCCATTCCGATTGTCGTTCCGAATGTCAAGATGACAGCGTCTGTTCCTTCTTTCAAAACTTCCCATGAACCAATCGGAATTTCTTTTAATTCCTCGTCCATTTTAACACCCAATCCGTTACCGCGTGGATAGCGAAGTGCAATTGGACCGTCATTATACTTATTTGCCGTATACACCATGTGCTGGCCTTCATTCTCGTCTTTTGGCATCATAAGAACCATGTTCGGTAGATGCCTTAAAAATGCGATGTCAAAAACACCTTGATGCGTTTCACCATCTTCCCCAACCAAACCGGAACGGTCAATTCCAAAGAAGACATTCAAGTTTTGACGGCAGACATCATGCACTACTTGGTCGTACCCTCGTTGGAGGAAGGTAGAATAAATGGCCAGGAACGGTTTCATTCCTTGCGTTGCAAGCCCTGCTGCCATGGTGACAGCATGCTGCTCGGCGATTCCCACATCAAACATGCGGTCTGGGAATTCTTTTGCAAAACCTTCAAGCTTAGATCCTACAGGCATTGCAGGTGTCAGAGCGACAATACGCTCGTCTTCGCGCGCCAATTTTCGTACTGTTTCACTAACTACACTGCTCCACGCCGGCGGTCCGCCAACAGGCTTCAGGAAGTCACCAGTTTCGATTTTATATGGCCCTGTTCCATGCCACGTACCGATCGTGTCCAGTTCAGCCGGTTCATAGCCTTTTCCTTTTTTCGTTACAACATGGATCAGGACCGGCCCTTCTGTTTTCTTCGCATATTTAAGATTTTCAATTAAATCGTTGTAGTTATGTCCATCAATAGGTCCCAAGTAAGTAAAACCAAGTTCTTCGAAAAACATGCCGCTTACAACAAGGTACTTCAAACTGTCTTTGATGCGCTCAGCCGTTGACGCCAGTTTCCCGCCAACTGCAGGTATTTTCTTAAGAAGCACTTCCAGTTCGTCTTTTACCCAATTGTATTTACCGGCCGTACGCATTCTTCCAAGCGCGCTGTGCAAGGCACCAACATTCGGCGCAATCGACATTTCATTATCATTCAAGATGACAATCATGTCTTTCTTTTCGTGTCCAATATGATTGAGGGCTTCCAGAGCCATTCCGCCAGTCAAAGCACCATCGCCGATGATCGGAATAACATACTCATCTGTTCCTTTAATGTCTCTTGCAGCAGCCATACCCATCGCTCCGGAAAGAGAAGTGGAAGAATGTCCAGTCTCCCAAGCGTCATGCTCGCTCTCATTCCTTTTCGGAAACCCACATAGACCTTTATATTTACGCAACGTACCAAAATCACAGGCTCTACCTGTCAAAATTTTATGAACGTAAGCCTGGTGCCCAACATCCCATAAAAACTTGTCTTTAGGGCTATCAAATACTTTGTGCAGTGCAACAGTAAGTTCAACTACCCCAAGGTTTGGCCCGATATGGCCGCCTGATGTGGAGAGCTGCTCAATCAAAAAACGTCTGATATCCTCACTAAGGCTCTCCAATTCATCTATTGACATTTTCTTTAAAAATTGCGGATTTTCAATCTTTGTAAGATCCAAAAGGGATCACTCTCTTTCCTTGCTAATTTCGCTTATTTTTACGCTTTTTATTATCTTTCAAAACCACGATATTGAACTTGTCTTCTAGTATATAAAACAGTCTTCCCACTTGAAACAGTATTGGCGTGGAATACCGGATTGCCATGGACTTTCCGAAAGCCTTTCCACCAACTGTAACAGCTGCCACTACGCTTGTGAATACAACTGCGACAATATAGTGGAACAGTGAGTCCTCTCTTTGCCCGACTGATAGGGTAAAGGAAATGACAACTATAGCAGATGCGGTCCCGCTGATGATCCCAGAAATATCGCCGATAACGTCATTACAAAAACTTGCAAACCTATCGGCATTCCTGACAATTTGTATAGCTTGCTTGGAACCGTTTACCCTTTCTGCTGCCATGGCATGAAAAGGTATTTCATCTGCTGCTGTGGATGCAATACCCAGCATATCGAAGAATATTCCGATAAAAACGATGATAAACACGATGACCATTCCCACTGCCCATGTTACTCCTGAGAGCAGATAAGTAGAAACGATTGAAAAAATAGCCGCTAACACGAGTGTGATAACGGCGATAGCTAAACTCCAATTTATTGCATCTTTCCATTTATTAACCATAGTATAAAATCCCAACTCTATATAAGTAAGCTTTTGTAGTTATCCTACATTTTATTATAGACAATTATTATTAATCCACCAAACTTCAATGTTTATTATGTAAAAGTGGTCATGCATTGAGTAAAAACTGCGGCTTAGGTCCAGTAGGTTTTCCCAAGCAAGTACCAGATGTCGCCATACTGGCGGTTTCCCTTTAAACCTGCCTTAGCCGTGTCGCCAGCGACTAGACTGGATTACCACTTAGTCCGCACTATAATCCCCAATACATGTCTTAATTTCAGAACAGTCTAGGAGTTTTCCTCTACAGCCCTTAACCAGATCTTAGCCTCTTTTGCAGAACGGATTTCATATGGAATACATAGATAGATTCACCGGCCTAGTGAATAGATCCCATACCATAATCCCCTCCGACTCCACTCAAGGCAGGCTACGCTGTATATGCCTAACCCAGTTAGACATATAGCAGGTTTATCACCATTCCACTACTTGCTCCCCTAGGGGAATAACAAGAGTAAGAATGGGCCTCCACGGAAGTAGGGTCTTCGCCCACATGCCATTGTGGATCGCCCTACTACCTTAACTCCCAGCATCAACCCAAGGCTGGGCGCCTCAAGCCGACACAAGGAACTTCATCGATGTGCCCTTTAGCGGATTTTTAGGCCCGCCTTCAGAAAAGGTGGACTGACTAGAATACTGCACCACTCATTTGTACCATATACTATACCACAAAAAGAGGAAATGCTCAATTTTGACCGCTACTTTTGTCGATTAATGGTCCCTTTTGGCAATCAAGTCGCAAAGTTGCACTAAAAGATCAGATTCTAACGGAATGTCAGCTAGTATATGTTTTGCTTCATTAATATGATATTCCAGTTTTTCTTTCGCGCCATTCATCGTGAGAAGAGAAGGATAGGTCGTTTTTTCGTTCTGGGTGTCTGAACCTACCGGCTTGCCAATTTTGGATGCATCTCCTTCAATATCAAGAATGTCATCCCTGATCTGGAATGCAAGACCAAGGTGGTCGCCGAATTGCTCCAACTTGGAAATCTGTTCTTCTGTTGCATCCCCCAGTATCGCACCTGCCACAATGCTATATCCGAGAAGTTTTCCGGTTTTGTTTCTATGTATATACTCAAGGTCCTGAAGCGAGAGCTGTGCTCCTTCACCCTCCATATCCGCAACTTGTCCTCCGACCATCCCTCTTGGCCCTGCAGCTTTGGCTAACTCTTTCATTAGAGTGACAACTTTCATTGGCTTGACGTCTAGATTCAATAGATCTTCCATAACCTCAAAGCTATGCGTAAGCAAGGCGTCACCGGCCAATATTGCCATCGCTTCACCATACACTTTATGATTAGTCGGCTTTCCGCGTCTAAAGTCGTCATCATCCATGCTTGGCAGATCATCGTGAACCAAAGAATAGGTGTGTATCATCTCCACTGCACATGCTACTGGGATTCCAAATTCTTCAGGTTTCCCAAAAGATTTCAACGTAGCAAGCACTAATAAAGGGCGAAGTCTTTTCCCTCCTGCTTTCAAGGAATAGTTCATGGATTCAAGTAGAACTTCTGGTGCTTCAACAGATTTCATATAAGAAAAAAGTGCGTCCTCCACCAACTTCTTTCTATCTTTCATAAAAGTTTGCAAATCCATCACCTGTGACAATTAAGCTTCATCCTCCTGTACTTGGAATGACTCCAATTCGCCGTTTTCTTTTAGGATCTGTTCCATTTCTGCCTCTACGTGAGAAAGTTTGTCATGACAAAGCTTGGACAATTTCATCCCTTCTTTGTAAAAAGAAATGGCTTCTTCTAATGGAACATCTCCTTCTTCAAGCTTTTCCACAATATTTTCTAAACCTTTCATTGCTTCTTCAAATGTAACGTCCTTTTTTTCAGTCATTTCCTTTTCGCTCCTTTACATCTTGTACTTCACATTCTAACCGGCCATCTTGAAGGTGAACCTGAATGGTATCTCCTTTTTCTGCCTGATTCACATTTTTAATAATGGTGCCATCTTCTTGGTAAGCAAGGCTATATCCTCTGTTCATGATTTTAAGAGGGCTTAAGGCATCCATCTTGGATATTTTATGTTGGAATTCCCATTGTTTCTTTTGTAGTGTCTGCTGCATTTGCTTTGTAAGTAATTTTGTCTGCTGTTCTAGTGTAAGCTTTTCTGCTTCCCATTGCTTTTTCGGATGGTTTCTAGCGAGTAATCCAGCGAGTTGCTCCCATTTTACATGCTTTCGTTCCACCATTCTTTTCATGGCCGCCTCGAGATCATCCATGGTCCGATCAAGATCCTGCTGCTTTTGTGCATATAGATTTTTAGGAAACCTGAACGCATACGATTTCTGCAGTGCTGTCAACCTGTCCTTATAATGCTGCATCAATTTGTTGGAAGCACTGTGCAATCGGAATTTACGATCTGACAAGCGCTCCATCAGTTCATTGATATGGGGGACAGCCAATTCCGCCGCAGCAGTTGGTGTCGGCGCGCGCATATCCGCTACAAAGTCTGCTATCGTAAAGTCCGTTTCATGACCAACGGCTGAAATAATCGGTAGCTTTGAAGCGAAAATTTCTCTAGCTACCACTTCTTCATTAAAGGCCCATAACTCTTCAATGGATCCTCCGCCACGGCCCACGATAAGCACATCAAGATCAGGCATTTTGTTAGCGGTTTGAATGGCCTTCACAATGGATGGAGCAGCATTCACGCCTTGTACTAGAGCAGGAATAACGATTATTTTTGTTAGTGGATATCTTCTTTTCAAGGTGGTGATGATATCCCTGACCGCCGCTCCTGTTGGCGAGGTGATCACGCCTACAGCACACGGGTATTTGGGCAGCGTTTTTTTGTATTCAGATGAAAACAAACCTTCCTGGGAAAGCTTCTTTTTCAACTCCTCATAGGCTAAAAACAGGCTGCCGACACCATCAGGCTGCATTTCTTTTATGTACATCTGATAGGACCCGTTTGCTTCATAGACCGTAACTTCTCCACGAACAAGGACCTTCATTCCTTCTTGCGGCTTGAAGGCAAGGTTGCGATTTTGCCCTGCAAACATGACAACCTGGAGTCGTGCGTTTTGGTCTTTCAGGGTAAAGTACATATGCCCTCTGCTATGTTGCTTGAAATTGGATATTTCCCCTTTCAGCCATACATCTTGCAAATGAGGGTCCACATCAAATTTTCTTTTTATGTATTTCGTTAGAGCAGTAACCGTTAAGTATCTGCGTTCACTCATATTCGTTAACTCCTTTTTGAAGCATGGTCATACGAAAAAAAGACGGAAGAACCTTAAGTCCCATCCATCTTCTAAGATACCATATTAACTGGAAAACGTCTTGTTTTCACTCGCCTCATTTTGTGCTGATTGTAGCGTATTGTGCAGCAACATCGTAATCGTCATTGGACCGACCCCTCCAGGAACAGGTGTGATAAAGCTTGCTTTTTCTTTCACCGATTCAAAGTCCACATCTCCACACAGTTTTCCGGTCTCAAGTCTATTGACCCCGACATCAATCACGATTGCGCCATCTTTCACATATTCAGGACCAATTAGCTTTGCACGACCAACTGCCGCAATCAAAATATCGGCCTGCTTGGTAATGGAAGCCAAATCCTTTGTACGAGAATGACAATAAGTGACGGTAGCATCTTCTTTTAAAAGCAATTGGCCAACCGGCTTGCCTACTATATTACTTCTTCCGATTACCACAACATGCTTACCGGAAATAGAAACATCAAGGGATTTAATCATTTCCACTATTCCATAAGGCGTACAAGGAAGGAATGATTTCTGATCAATCATCATTCTGCCGATATTGACAGGATGAAACCCATCTACATCTTTATTAGGGGAAATATGTTCAATAACAGCCAGTTCATCAATATGATCAGGCAAAGGCAGCTGTACCAAAATGCCATGCACGGAAGCATCTCCGTTAAAATGGCTTATTCTATCCAACAATTCTTGTTGCGTAATAGAACTTGGGTACTCTTCCAATATGCTTCGAATTCCAGCTTCCTCGCATGCTTTCTGTTTTGCTCTAACATAGGATTGTGAAGCAGGGTCCTGCCCTACCAAAATCACAGCCAAGCTTGGTTGGATATTCTTTTCCTTATGTAGCTCAGAAACCTTCTCTTTAATAAAAGCTCTTTTCTCCACTGCAAGATCTTTACCTGATACTATAACTGCTGACATGAATAGCTCCCCCTTTTATGCTACTACTTATGCATTATTTTCAATGGTAGTTTTTACTTTAGAAAGGACTGCGTTAATAAATCCGCTTGATTTGTCATCACCAAATGTTTTCGCAAGTTCGATTGCTTCATTCATGCTGACATTAACCGGAATCTCTTCGACAAACATCATTTCAAAAACTGTCATGCGAAGAATGGTACGGTCCACTGTTCCCAGACGATCTAGTGACCATTTTTCCAAGTGGGATTTCAACGTGGAATCGATTTCTTCCTGATGCTCTTTCGTGCCAAACACGATACTGCTTAGGAAATCATCCGGCTTTTCCCCTTCTTCTAATACATTTGTGATTGCTTCATCAGGCGCAATATCACTTAAATCCATTTGAAAAATGGCTTGAAGCGCCTTTTCTCTTGATACACTACGTTTCATTGTTCGATCTCCTTATCGTGCCTATACTAGTATAAAAAGATAATAGCACATTTTTATCAAAAAACACATGTTTTTCATTCGTTTTTTAGCTAAATTACATACAAACTGATTATGTTTTCATTAAATGTTCGGAATTAACCGTTTTCACATTTGCTCTGGGGGAGCTCAAAAGGTCTCATTCTTCTATTTAATAATGTCAGTTTCATCTTTACCGAGATAATACTCTACTATACTTTTCAAGAAAGTCTAGTTAAAAGTAGCGACTAAAATTGTACCCTAATTATGTGGGGGAACACAAGGGAAACTTAGGTGGAACCTTACTTAAACAAAAAAATTGTAGACACCCTTCTAATGAGAGTGCCTACAAGGTGACGTCATATTAAATTTCTTGCTCTACTTCTACTTCATTTTTTTGAGTTTCAAACTGCACTCCTACTACATGAATATTCACTTCTGTAATTTCTAAAGCAGTCATATTCAATAATGCTTGGCGGATGTTATCTTGTACTTTTTGGGCAACTGTAGGAATGGAGATGCCGAACTGCATCACACAAAATACATCCACTTTAATGCCTTCTTCGGAAAGATCGACTTTTACACCTTTACCGTGATTCTTTTTCCCAAGTCTCTCTACCACACCTGCAGCGAAGTTACCACGCATCGACATGACCCCTTCTACTTCGGAAGCAGCAATGCCGGCAATAACTTCAATGACTTCAGGAGCAATTTCGACTTTGCCTAGTGAGTTGTTGTTTTCCATTTCCAATAAGTTTCTTTCGCTCATAATTAACCCTCCTAAATATAGTTAAGAATTCATGACATCATATTTCTCAAGAAATTTCGTATTAAAATCCCCATCTTTGAACTTTTCGTGATCCATTAATTTCAGATGGAAAGGTATCGTAGTATGAACGCCTTCAATAATAAATTCGCTTAATGCACGTTTCATTCGTGAGACAGCTTCTTCACGTGTTGCTCCATAAGTGATTAGCTTTGCCACCATGGAATCGTAATATGGCGGTATGCTGTAACCAGGGTAAACTGCCGAATCCACTCGAACGCCAAGACCACCTGGAGGAAGGTACATTTCAATCTTCCCAGGGGAAGGCATAAAGTTCTTTTCTGGATTTTCAGCATTAATACGGCACTCAATCGACCAGCCGTTGAACACGACATCTTCTTGCTTAAGAGATAATGTTTCACCAGATGCAACCCGAATCATTTCCTTAATTAGATCCACCCCTGTCACCATTTCCGTAACAGGATGCTCTACTTGGATACGGGTGTTCATTTCCATGAAGTAGAATTTTCTATTTTGATAGTCATAAATAAATTCTATCGTACCTGCACCCATATAGTCCACTGCTTCAGCAGCTTTTACTGCCGCGTCACCCATTTGAGCGCGAATTTCTTCATCCAGCACAGGTGAAGGTGTTTCCTCTACAAGCTTCTGCAGACGACGTTGGATAGAGCAATCACGCTCACCAAGGTGGATCGTATTACCATGACCATCTGCCATTACTTGAATTTCTACGTGACGGAAATCTTCAATGAATTTTTCCAAGTACACGCCAGGATTACCGAAAGCAGTTGCCGCTTCCTGTTGCGTGATGGAGATACCCTTTTTCAGTTCCTCTTCATTTCTCGCAACACGGATACCTTTTCCGCCTCCGCCTGCCGTTGCTTTGATGATAACAGGATATCCGATGTCATTAGCAATGGAGATACCATCATTGATGTTCTCAATGATCCCTTGTGAACCGGGAACAATCGGCACGCCAGCTTTACGCATCGTTTCACGCGCAACATCTTTCGTCCCCATCTTGCTGATCGCTTCAGGACTCGGACCTACAAATGTAATGTTACACTCTCGGCAAAGCTCTGCAAAGTCCGCATTCTCCGCAAGGAATCCATATCCAGGGTGGATAGCATCTGACGCCGTAAGCTTTGCTACGCTAATGATGTTCGTAAAATTAAGGTAGCTGTCTTTTGACGTTTTTGGGCCGACACAATACGCTTCGTCTGCCAACTGTACATGAAGGGATTCTTTATCCGCCTCCGAATACACAGCAACTGTTTCTATATCCATTTCTTTACATGCACGAATGATTCGTACCGCAATTTCTCCTCTATTGGCAATCAATAATTTTTTAATCATGAGTGTCGCCCCCTCCTTATACTGTTTTTACAAGGAATAAAGGTTGACCGTATTCTACTAATTGGCCATTATCAACCAGAACCTCGACAATTTCGCCCTTGACTTCTGCTTCAATCTCATTGAACAATTTCATCGCTTCTACGATACAAACGACAGAGTTTTCTCCAACTTTATCGCCTTCTTGTACATATGCCGCTTGATCCGGTGAAGGAGAAGCATAGAACGTTCCAACCATCGGGGATGTGATTTTATGTAGGTTCGCGTCTTCTTGTTTTGGTGCTGCTTCTTGTTTCGTTTCTGCAGCTGGTGTTTGAACTTGTTGAGCAGGCGCTTGTGGTGCTTGTGCCTGTTGTTGCGGTGCCGCTTGTGGTGCTGGTGCAGCTACTTGTTGTGTGCTCACGACAGTTTGCGCCGCATGCTTCTTCATTTTGATTTTGGAACCTTCATTTTCATACGTGAATTCATCTATATTGGATTGGTCAATCAACTTAATAATTTCTCTGATTTCTTGGATCTTTAACATATTTCGTTCACTCCTCGGTCCTTTTGATGATTAGTTGCTGCGTTGATGTTGCTAGTGTTGCTTAGATGTAGCTTAGTTATAGCTTAGATGTTGCTATGTACATTTTAACAAAATAGTTCATATTCATCATACGATACAAGCTCCTGAAATTCAACTAAAAATAGTAATAGATATTATTACCTAGTGCTAAATTTGGGTAGTTGGGCGAATTTAGGGTGCGTGTTGCTTTGTCAGGATGATGAAAACGCTTTAGTTATTATTATAGGGGATTTTGTGTGTGGTGGATAGGGGGAGTGTAAACGAAAAAACCGAAGCCCCCACTATTCCCAGGGCTTCGGCACTTTGTATAACTTATATTATTCGCCGCCTTCTTCTGTTACTGGTGGGAAGTCGAATGCGATGTCTTCGTTACGTACATCTTTGAATTCTTGGCGCACCATGTGGTAGATGTCGTTTGCCATTTGTGGCGAGTGTGCTGCTGTTTTGACTGTTACTCGGATTTTGCCGTCTGTTACGCGTACAAGTGCATCATCTACGTCCTTGTGGGAGCGGATGGTGGATTCTAGAATTAGTTCTTTTTCAGAGATTTGGGCAAGTTCGTTGTATTGGTCAACTGCTTTGGAGATTTCTTCTGCTGGTAGATCTGTGCTTGCCATCATTTCTTTTAATTCTGCACGATGAACGCTGCGAAGGTTTTCTAGTTCATAGCGCATTTCTGCTAATGTCTCGTCTGAAGAGATGTATTTTACTACAGCACTGCCGTCTTCCTCTGCAGCTTCTTCCCCTTCAACCGCTTCCTCACCTTCAGTTCCTTCTGTTCCTTCTTCGCCATCAGTTCCAGCTGTTTCGCCTTCTTCACCGCCGTGATTTTCAGCGGTTTCCGTTGCTGCAGGCTGTTCTGTGGCGTCATTTGCCAGTTGTTCGCCGGCTTGTTGATCACCGATAAAGTAGTAAGCGGATAAGACGAAAACGAGACTTAACATCGTTAGTAACCAAACGGTTTGTTTTTTTAATAACATGGATTATTCCCCCTCAGATTTTTTTGGAAGTACTGCTACTTTGTGCTGTGGTACGTCTAGCACTCTTGTGACAGCGTCCAAAATCATTTGTTTTACATGTATATTTTCAGCGCCCTTTGCTACAATCAGAACTCCGCGTATGACCGGTTTTTTGGTTTCGGTTACGACCGGAATTTCTTGTTCATTTTTCCTGATGACGAGGACTTGTTCTTCTTCTGAGGTATCAGTGACATCGCGTTTCCCACCTTGCTGGTCAGTTTCGACGGTTGTTTGCTGTGAGGTGGTTTTGTTTGTCTGAAAGACTTTCTTTTCGGAAGCATCGATATTTACGACGACAGATACGTCATTAACTCCTGTGATTGCCTCCAGTGCATCTTTCAACTGATTCTCAAAGCTTGCCTCGTAATCAGAGATAGTAGAAGGTGCGTTGGCATCGTCATTTTGTCCAAATACCGGTTCATCTTCCGGTTCTTGCTGCTTCATGGCTGGCAGGACGCCGCCACCTGGAGAGCTTGCACTGTCTTCTCCAAAGAACAGATTTCCGAATAAAATGAATCCTACACCAAGGACGAGTATGACCGTCATGTATTGGTATTTTGCTTTTTTATCTTTTGACTGATTGGTAAGCAGAGATTTTAGCCATGGAATGAATGCTTGGTTTTTCTTTTCCACCTTGTACTAATCCCCCCCTTCGACTGCTACTGAAATATTGGTTGGTTGTAGTTGCCATCGATCTGCTAGGAAATTTGCTATTTTCCCTTCTTCTCTCGAGGAAGGAGCTGGTTCCTTTTGTCTGGAGGTGTCAATTTGAACAGGTTTTACAACTTGAATGGCTGTCTCTTCTGCTTGCTCGAGTAGAATCACAACGGACTCTATATTTTCTTCTATTGGCATTTCGGTAAGCTGGTCCTCATTTTTCACGACAATTTGCAAGTCTTTCACTGTTAAACCATAGCTTTCTCTCAACTCCTCCTCCACATCTTCTTTCATTAGGACAGCCGCTTTATTTAAAATGTATGCAGCATGGGAGGCTTGTATTTCTTTTTTCTTCATTTCTATTAAATTTTCTGTGTTTTCTTTTGATGTGTAGGAAGAATGTGTGGTCATTTTGGCAAAAAGTTCATCCATATCTGTGGAAAGCAACTTCAAGATGGGGGTAAGGATGACGACAATCAGCAGAAGGCCAATCACTAGTTTTGTGTATTTTTGCATCGAAGAATTCGGGAGCAACATTTCAACGACGGTTGCTAAAAGGATAAATAGAATGATACTGGTGATCCATTCTGTTAGGTAACTCATTTACTCTCCCCCTTACCTGACCATCACGGTTATATTTCCTGCTGCAATGATGACCGTGATGCTTAAAAAGAACATGAAGGAGACAATAGCCAAGGCAGCAAAAATATAAATGATGCTTTTGCTGATAATATCCAGACATTTTATGACGGTACCGCCTCCTAGAGGTTGAAGGAGGGCTGCGGCAAGTTTATAGATAATAGCAATGGAAAGTATTTTCACTGCCGGGAAAGCAGCGAGTAAAATCAATGTGGCAACACCCAGGATCCCGACTGTATTTTTTAATAACACAGATGCTGTAATTACTGTATCGGTGGCATCTGTAAACATTCTGCCGATAACAGGGATAAAGTTACCGGTTACGAATTTGGCGGTACGAATGGCAATTCCATCTGTCACCGCTGCGGTTGCACCTTGTACGGAGATGACACCAAGGAATACCGTTAAGTAGATTCCTAGAATTCCTATGCTTACGTTTCGAAGTAATGCCGCCAGTTGCGTCACCTTGTAATGTTCACTTAGCGTACTGACAATGCTTAAGATTGCCGAAAGAAACAATAGCGGAAGTACGACATATTGAATGAGCAGACCGCTTGTGTTCATCAAGAATAAAATGATGGGATGAAAAAAAGCTGCCGATACCAGTCCACCTGATGAGGCAATAAGAGCGATAAGCAGTGGAACTAAGGCAATGATGAACCCTGTCATGGCGGTTATTGCTTCGAGTGTGTAAGAGATAACGATATGAAAACTGTTGAGTGCGATGATAATCAGGACCATGAACACGACACTATAGGCCACTTTACTGACTGTTTTTTGCTCGAAAGCATTTTGAAGCGTTTGTAGGAACATGCTGAAGATGGTAAGTAAGATCAGACTGCCGAGTAGTTTTCCGTTTGCCAGCAGTTCATGAAATAGATATTTCAGAAAGCCTTTTGACCATTCTTCCAAGGAAAAGGACTTGTCTCCTTTTACAAATTCCATGAATGTCCCTTTTTGACTTTCTGGCAAAAACCCGCCATACTCCTCCATTACTTCTTCCCAGTACACCTTGATTTCTTCTACATCAATTCCTTCTATTTGATCTGTTACTAGTTCTGACGGCGAAGAGGGTGAGGCTTGTACTATTTCAAATGGAAGGAACAGTAGGATTAACAAGGCTGCAATGATTGCGAGAATGAATTTCATAGGATTGCTCCCCTCTGCTTTTTCATTTTAAGAAGGAATAAGATTAATGATGGTTTCGATAATAACGGTCAAGATCGGAATGGCCATCGCGAGTATTAATATTTTTCCGGCCAATTCGATTTTGGATGCGATCGCTCCCTGGCCTGCGTCTTTTGTGATTTGCGCACCGAATTCTGCGATATAGGCGATCCCGACAATCTTGAGAATGGTTTCTACATAGATTAAGTTCACATTGGCGTTAATCGCGATCCTCTCAAGCATCCTGATGACATCAAATATTTGCTCTACTAAAAATAAGAAAATAGCACAACCGACAAATACGACTAGCATGAAGGCAAATGTCGGTTTTTGCTCTTTTACCACTAATGCAAGAAAGGTGGCGATTAAGCCAAGACCTACTATTTGGAGAATCTCGATAGGTCAACACCCCTTATCATTGGAACAGGAATACCGATTTGATTCTTTTGAATAGATCGTCGACGATGCTTGCTACCATAAATAGAATGTAGATAAATCCGAGTAGGGTTACCCAGTGTGCGTATTCTTCTTTGCCTAGTTGTTTTAAGACGGTGTGCAGGAAGGCTACAACGATACCGATGCCGGCGATTTTGAATATTACGTCTACTTCAATGCCCATGGACGCTCCTCCTATTTTTTACGGTTTGCTTTTGGGATTTCTTTTTAAGTTTAGCCGTTGATTTCCGTTGCAGCGGCTCGCTTTCCACGGGCGGTCCGGAAGCCTCCTCGACATTCGCCTGCGGGGTCTTCCCTGTCCCTTCCTCCCGTAGGAGTCTCGCCGCTTCCACTACAATCAACTTGTTCTTTCACCCTTGGTAACTGTAGCCATACTATCAATCTAAATCAGCAAAATCACCAGCAGTAATCCTGATAGGACGCCGAGGCTTTTTACCATTCGTTCGTAGCGGTTTTGTTTGTCGCGGGCATCTAGTTCTTCGCGTTCAAGGTGGGTTAATGCCAGTTGTATGTGTTTTTGTTGGGTATAGCGGTCATGCTGTCCGAGCGTTTCTCCGAATTGCTTCATGATTTCGAGTTCTGCCGTTTTATAGGCGGTGTTTTTCCACACATCATCCAAACTTTCTTGCCAGGCTTCTTTTACGGACAGACTGGCTTTTTCTAACTTATTAGCAAAGCTTTCAAAAAACCATGAGAGTGGTTTTTCCAATTGCTTGGAGATGTTTTTAGTGGCATCCGCAAGAGGAGTGTGACCATACATGATTTCAGCTTCAAGAGATTGCAAGGCTACCTTTAATTGCCTTAATTGTCTTGGCCTTTCTGTCAGATGCCTTGCCGCTTCAAATCCTGCCCAGGAAGTTGCCACTAGTATTAAAACTGCCCCTATAAGTTTGATCATCTCTTCACACCCTCTTCCCGGTAGATCTCCTCTCCCATTTCATTTACGATTCTCTTGATGGACCCTGGGCCATTCGATCTGGTTAATTCCACGAACCGTTTTACTGCCCGGTACGATAAGATTTCACGAAGACTTGGCCTGCTTTTTAGCTCATCAAAAGAAAAAGCATGAACCGACATGAGAAGCCCCACCCCTGCATTGACGGCTTCCATCACTGCCTCGCTGTCTTCCATCCTTCCAATCTCATCCACGACGATAACATCCGGGCTCATGGAGCGGATCATCATCATCATGCCTTCTGCCTTTGGACAGCCATCAAGTACATCTACCCTTTGTCCCAAATCATGCTGAGGAATTCCATGTACACAACCAGCGATTTCAGAGCGTTCATCCACAATTCCTACCTTGCATGACGCCACTCGTTTATCCTCACACCCTGAGCTCATTATCCTGGCGAGGTCCCTTAACAGCGTTGTCTTTCCTGTTTGTGGGGGTCCAATTACCATCGTGCTTAGCCATCTGCCTTTTTCGTACAGATAAGGCATTAATGGTGTAGCAACTCCAATTTTCTGTTTGGCAATACGGATGTTAAAGGAGGATACGTCCCGGATCGCCTTCACCTTTCCCTGTTCTGTGATTACTTTTCCAGCTAGTCCAACACGATGTCCACCGGTTATCGTGATATATCCACTTTTGAGTTCTTCTTCCAGTGCATAAATGGAATGCTTGCTAATTTTGTTTAAAATGTGAATCGCATCTGTTGGCGTCACAATATACGATGGAAAATAGGGACTCCCGTCTATTATCAATTCTAGGGGTCGATTTACCCGAACTCGTATTTCTTCCATTCTCTCCAGTAACGGTGGTGAAAGTGTATCAATAACACCGGTAATATCCGGTGGCAACACGGTAGTAATACTCGAAAGCATACATATCCCCTTCTTGTCCTATTATTACTTACAATGTATGCGCGGTCGTACAATATATAACAACGGAATACAATTTCTCACTTATAGATACCAAATAAGATAAAGCCCAATCCAATGGCGATATAAATCATTTTTGAAAAGGATATCTCATCTGCCATGCTAATCAGCCCAATCATCATGGTGGAAATGAAAATCAAAGGCCCCACCACCGCTAACATCGAGTTCACAACAACAGCTTTTTTCACATCATTTAAGCTGAGCATAATAATTGCAGCAGTAATTTCTAATAACCCTGAAAAGATTCGAATCCCTGCCATCGATAGAACGGCCGGGTCGAAGTGGCTTAATAATTTTCTCATTAGAATTTGTCCTCCCTCTTGCAGCTGCACATTAGAGCATCTTGTACAACCTATGCGGAGGAGATTGAAAGAAGAAGTAAATTTAGTTTGAAAGGAATGATGTAATTTAGGGAATGCTAGCGAAAGGATTAAATTGGGAAAGGCGTGGATGTTATGAAAGGTATCGGTAAAGTATTTTGGATTTCCGTTATCATTGCTGCTTTGTTTGTATTGATCGGGGTTATTTTTCCTGAGCCGTTTAGTAAAGGAATGGATCAGGCAAACTCATTCATTCTAAATGTTTTTGGCTGGTTTTATCAGCTGGCGGCTACTTTCTTTCTTTTATTTGCTTTATTTCTCATCTTTAGTAAATACGGCAAAATAAAGCTTGGAAAAGACAAAGATCTCCCGGATTACTCTACCTTGACCTGGTTTGCGATGCTATTCAGCGCTGGGATGGGGATTGGACTCGTTTTCTACGGAGTCGCAGAGCCTATCTCTCACTTCGCCACTCCTCCGCTTGGTGAAGGCGGAACTGCAGCATCTGCAAAATTAGGTCTTCGTTACACCTTTTTACACTGGGGATTTCATGCATGGGCCATCTATGCAACCATTGCCCTTTCCATCGCGTATTTCAAATTCAGAAAAGACGCTCCAGGATTGATGAGTGCCACTTTGTACCCTATATTGGGGGAGAAAACAAAAGGAGCTTTCGGAAAAACGGTGGATATTGTTGCAGTTTTTGCGACTGTTTTCGGGGTTTGTGCATCACTTGGTTTAGGTGCACAACAAATAAACGGCGGACTCAACTATTTGTTCGGCATTCCGAATAACTTCACTGTACAGCTGACCATAATGGCGATTGTGACCGTTCTATTTATCATTTCAGCAGGGACGGGCCTCTCCAAGGGAATTAAATACTTAAGTAACACGAACATGATACTTGCTACACTTCTATTATTTGCTGTCCTTTTTATAGGACCAACAACCTTCTTATTGAATTTATTTACGACAACACTTGGAGATTATATTCAAAACCTCCCAAGCATGGGGCTCCGTCTTGCTCCATTCAGTAATGAAAATGCCGAATGGATTGAAGGTTGGACGATTTTCTACTGGGCTTGGTGGATTTCCTGGTCACCTTTTGTCGGGACGTTCATCGCGAGGGTATCTAAAGGACGGACAGTAAGAGAGTTTGTTATTGCGGTGTTATTGGTGCCGACACTTGTGTGTGCATTTTGGTTCAGTGTCTTCGGGGGAACTGGGATTCATATGGAATTATTTGAAGGGGCTCAAGTTTCCGCCCAAAGTTTTGAAACGGGACTATTTTATGTCTATAAACTTCTGCCATTCGGAACCGTTTTATCTATTATCACGATACTGCTTATTGCGACTTTCTTTATTACTAGTGCGGATTCCGCTACGTTTGTACTTGGTATGCAAACAACTAACGGAGATATTGATCCACCATTTTTCGTAAAATTGACTTGGGGATTAATTCTTTCTGCTTCTGCGATTGTGTTGATGTATACGGGGGGATTGGAGGGTCTTCAAACCGCCATCATTGTTAGCGCTTTTCCTTTGACCTTTGTTTTGCTGATGATGGCCTTCGCGATTGTCAAAGCCTTTCGACTGGAAGTTAAGGGTAAGGTTCCTTTGAAGAAAACAAAGGAGCATTGATTGGGAAAAAATACAGTCGGATAGAAGGGACGATAAGTTATGAACTTTAAAAGTGAATTACAAGAAGCTCAAGATATCATTCATAAAGCACACCATCATTTAAAACAAGTTAGTTCCAACACTCCAGAATCAGAAGCTTGTTATTTTGCAATAGGAGAACTTGAGAAGGCTCAACAGAAGATTCAACAGGTTCAACAACAAATCAACGAATAGTAAATAAAAAAGAGTACGCACCCTCCAATGAGAATGCGTACTTCTTTTTATTAGTATCTATTCCAATTTACAACCTCATCAAGTGGAAGGCGTGTCTTTTCAAATCCTGCTTTAGAACCTTTACCTAGAGAAATCAACATAATAGCCTCATAGTTTTCTGGAACATTGAATGCTTGTAAGAATTGGGCTTCATCGTAACCGCCCATTGGAACGGTATCATAGCCTTTTGCCTTTGCTGTCAGCATTAATTGCATAGCAACAAGTCCACCATCAATGTGAGCAATTTTCGCTAAGCGTTCTTTAGAAAAGTTCCCGTAACCATCAAGAATGCTGTTAACATACATGTTTTTAACGTCTTCTGGCATTCTTCCCTTTTCAGCGATTGCACTATAGATTCGGTCAGCATTTTTGTATGCTTCTCTATCTCCAAGTATAGCGATGACAACGGAAGCATCGACGATTTGTTGCTGATTATTGGCGATTGGCAACAAACGCTCTTTTTCTTTTAGATCCTCAATAACTAGAAATCTCCATGGTTGAAGGTTGCTAGATGATGGTGCTAACGTAGCTGTTTCTAGAATCTCCAGAATTTCACTTTTTTCCATTTTGAATTCAGGATCATATTGTCTTACTGAACGGCGTTCTTTTGCGACTGTCAGAAAATCTGTGTCCTCTAATTGTTTTGGAGCTTCTTTTGTTGTATCTATTTCTTTTACTTTATTTAAATACTCTTCTTTACTCATTGTTTTTTCAGACATATTCATTCCCCTTTAACTGTATTTTCTACAAGAACAGTATATGTCGTTAACTGTTCCTTTGTCAACTACAGTTAACCGAAACAAAATAAAAAAAGCGAAACATCTAAGTTTCACTTTTTCATTAAATCAGCTATGGTCTTTTGTTCCAAGCCAGCTACGACCCAACCTTCCATTTCATCACGCAAGGTACAAAGGGATTCTCGCGTAGTGGGAGCAAAGCAACCTTTACTTTCTACATTAAAGAACCCTTTTGGAAATGTTTCTGCTTTCATTGCATCATACACTTCGGACAATTTGATTTCGCTCGGGTCTTTTACAAGAAAATAGCCACCGTCCCGGCCTTCTTTCGCCTGGATTAATTCCGTTTTAACTAGATGCCTTAATATTTTTCTTAAAAAGACAGATTTAGAATTAAGTTTCTCTGCTAATTCTCCGCTCGGACATCGGCCTTCATTATTAGCAAGCACCACGAGTGCCTGAATGGCCACACTGAACCACTTTGTACTCGTTACCTTTTCAGTCATTGTTTCACCTCTTCATCTACACTTTATTCTGAAACATCTCCCATAAAAAGTCAAAGTGTTTAGGAAGGTTGGAAGGTGACGGAGGACACGAAATCAAAGGAGCTGCCTTTACGACAGCTCCCACTCTTTCGTTCTAGCGCCCTTTTCTGGAATAACTCTATTGTCAATCAACAGTTACTTTAGATAACTATATCTAAAGGGGTAAAACGGTGTAACTTTTTTATAAACGGTTCTTCTTTTTTCAAAACGATGTAACTTTTTTCAGAGCCACATTTGGTGCTCATACAACTAACTTGATCCATTTTGCTGTTCTTAGTCCATTATATAGGTCTCTTCGACAAAAAACTTATAGGTATCAAAGTATCAGATTCTATCTGAAATTTTAAAACTTTCAGCGAAGTGGATTCCAATTCAAAACGAAATAGGCTAAACCCACCCCGGCCTCCTCTTTTTTGCATCCTTGTAAACAAGTGCCGAAGCCGCTGCAACAACTACCGTAAAAACAATGTAATCAAACGCTTCCTTAAAACCGATCGAGAAAGTCATGCTCAATAGGAATACCAAAAGCTGGGCAAGACTAGCTAAAGCCGCCTCTTTTAAGCGAATACCACTCACCAATAAAACACCAAGCACAACTTCTAAGAAGGTTACAAAATAACCTAGGATATCAGACACTATTCTTGGGAACCAAGGGTTCAAAGTAGCTGTATACTCCAAAAAGTGATCAAAGTTTCCCCAGACCACACCTAGATTTCCAACTGGACCCAAGATACCTAAACGGTCAGCAACTACCCATAAATACATCAACCCCAAAAAAATTCTTATAAAGGTAAAGCTTCCTGTTTTCAGAGTCATAAAGCCCTCCGTCCAATTAATTATTCTTTACTTTTATTGAACCTCTCATGACTAAAAGTCACGAGATTCCTGTGTTGAACGCTCCAACGAGCGAAGATAAGCAGGCTATCCCCGCAGCTTGGGTTCGTTTTTTTACAGGTCTCGAAGGATTTCACGTTCCCATGCCTGTTCAGCATACAGCTTTTTCAATTTCTCATGTTCCTTTTCAAGCGCTGCATAATCAGACGCTGAAGGAACAAAGGCCGCTTGCTTATAGCGTCTTCCATCTAACTGATCGAGATTTACACGCGCTAATTCTCTGGCCCATCAAAGCTCCATCTTGGGATCCAGTTCATATTCCCGTGCTGGAGCGGTCATATTGCTTTCTTGTCATGGCGTTCTCCTCCGTCTTGGTTTAATTGTATCGGAATAAGGGGGGTGTATTGTCCAAGTTCGGGGGCTAAATAGCATACATGAAAATCAGGAGAGTTTGGCACCAAGCTCTCGAACGTGAGCAATCCATTTATCCCGCTGGCCAGATGTAGATGGTCTGATAGGACCAATCTCGGTTATGCGTACTGGTTTGATACCGCAGAAATGAAGTACGTTTCGCTTCATGACATTCAGCCCGGCCCGATGGTACACGAGTCGATTGTACCAGGCAGGGGTGTCGGACGTAACGATCAGGTGCGCAGATTTACCCAATAGAAGCTTATCCCATAAAGGTGATTGCTGCCTGTATTTGAATGCGAAGCCGGGCAAGAATACCCGATCGATAAAGCCCTTCAGAACAGCCGGCGTGCTCCCCCACCATATCGGATAAACAAATATCAGGTGATCTGCCCATCGAATCATCTCCTGTGCTTCAAGAAGTTCCTTTTCCAGTTCTGTCCGCTTACTGTATCCATGTTGCAGATTCAAGTCAAAGGAGATTGAGCTTAAGTCGATATTTCGGACTTGGGCTTTGCTGTTCTCTTGAACTCCTTCCGTATATGCTTTGGCCAAGGTTGCACAATAGCTCTGTGCATCCGGATGGCCGTTAATGACAAGCATTTTCGATTTCATTGCTTTTACCTCCCCGGTAATTTCATTGTGATATAATAGTAAAAAAGCAACCTTAGTATATACCGGCAACTGGCGGAATGAAATGATCAACAACGTACTTTTACTTGATAAATCACGCAAAGGGGCGAATTCGGTGATCGATTCGGGTGTTTCTGTTACCATGCTGTATCCAATCATGAAGTCGCTTGTCCATAAGGGCGTGGACACAGATTCGTTTTTCCGGTATGTATCGTTTGACAGCACAGTTTTGAAGCAACAAGATGCTCGTATCCCAACAATGGAGTTAGAGAGAATGACAAACGCGGCGGCGGTCTATACACAGGATGATTATTTCGGATTGCAGATGGGGGCGTTTACGGAATTTGCCGATTTGGGCGTGCTCGGATACGTCATGATGCATTGTAATAACATAGAAGCTGCACTTAAGTCGTTTCAGACTTACAATGAAGTGTTATGCAGCGGATTCAATCTGGATTGGGAGATCGTAGATGAAGATGTGAGAATACGCATGTTTACCCAATCTAACTGGAATTTTCCCCGCCATTGTGCAGAGGGTATGGCCTCTTCGCTCTACCGTCTGATCGGAATTCTGTGTAATCGAACGGTTCCGTTGCATGAAGTCAGGTTTATGCATGAGTCATTGGGAGGAATACATCCATATGAAACAGTGTTCGGAGTGATTCCCACATTTGGAGACAATTCCACAATGCTGTGTATGAGTAAGTACTTGTTGGAGAATCCGGTTCTGTATTCCGATACAAGATTGTTATTCGTATTCGAAACGATTGCCAAAGAAGCCATTGAGAAGTTACAAGTGACAGGATCGTTCTCGGATGAAGTATTGCAATGGTTGGAACACTGTCTTCCGACCCATTATCCGACCGTACGGCAAACTGCGGAACACTTTCAAATGAGTGTGCGAACGTTACAACTTCGTTTGAAAGAGGAGAACACTTCTTATAACGAATTGTCTATTTGTGTGCGAAAGCAATTGTCCATCGGTTATTTGGAACAATTGCATATATCTATAGGTGAAATTGCATATGCTCTCCATTTCTCGGAACCGAGCGCATTCAGTAACGCCTTCAAGAAATGGACGGGGGTAACCCCGTTACAATATAGGGATAACCTGAAATGCAAAACTGTAGATTAAGGGTCATTTCGGAGTCCTATCAACAAAACGCGGAAAACATACGCTAAGAGAATAACATCAGAAAAAAAATTGGTTTACAACGGTAAGGAAATCCAAATAAAAAAAGCCTATTTTCTATCTTTGTTTACTTGATATATAGTTCATAATTATTGTTTCCAACGTAAACAACGAAAGGAATTTACTTGGAGGCGTGGGTATGGATAGGCTAGCTTGCCTGCTGAAAAACCTGCTTCAGTCTTTCAGAACCAATAATACCCACAGAGGCTCCAAGTCAAGTCCTAAACCTCTTATCTATGATTAAATATAAAAAAAGGGTAAAGGTGCACCATATCAATATTTGATTGGATACTATATATTAGCCCCCTTGGAGTAACTGAATAAATTCAATTAGCTATATAGTGAACTTAATTACAAATTACTTTGTGTATATTTTTTATACAGTCACGACCCTAAGGCCAATCCTTTTCAATACCGTCTTCAAATACACTTAAAAAATAGTTCAAGGCGATTTCATCACTTGAAACAATGTTTTTAAATTCTTCTGAATGAGTTGTTCTGTAGTCATATGGATTAGAACTTGCTTTTTTGACGAGTTTTGAGCTGAGGATTATATTTAAGTCTTTTTCAATTTGTTGAATTACTTCTTTATCTTCACTAAAAGAACTACAACCCACAGTTAATAACATTAAAATACTAGTAAGAATAATTTTTTTATCTCTATCCCCCCAATGTCACTTAATAGTTCTATTATATTGCTGCCTAACCCCTTGCTACTATCCTGCCCTACTGCTTAATAACAACTATTTCAAATGTTGACTATTTACTCAATATATATCACATACAAAAGAAGCTTACCTTGTAACAGATAAGCGCCCGGTCGGTGATAGAAAGGATGGCTGCACTTTTACTCTTGAAAAGCCCTAGATAGTGGAATAAGCAAATAGATTCACAAATTACTACTACCAGTCTTCACTAATTTACATCAACTATAAAATCTCCTATATGGTTGCCATCGGTATAAACGGAAACTTCCCAGAATCCTGGTTTGTCGAATCCAATATAGGATGGCATCGTCTTCGTTGCTCCTAGGTTTGGTTGAGTAAATCCGTGGTCAAACTCCCAGGTTGCATAATCGAAACTATGCCCATCTAATAATAATGGGGTTTTTTCTCCTGTTTCTAAATGAGTCCCTTCAACCCTCACAGCCCCATTTATATCTTCAGATGGTCCCCAAAAATGCCATAAAGTCTTTCGGGGTTCATTTGCAATATAAACACCATCTAAAAAACCTACTTTACCCTCTACTCCAACAAATTCCTCCGTTTCAGAAACAAAAGTTGGAGTGGCTTCGTAAACAATTGTTTCTTTCTCACATCCTAAAACAAACAATGCCAAACCTAATCCAATGAAGACTAAACGAAAAGTACCTAGCAAAGTAATCATCACCTCAACTAAAATTTTGTTCTGAATTCTTATTCAATTATCCTGCCCGTTAATGGAACAAGAAAACATCTTAAGTATCAGAACAGTTGTACAACTATTGCAACCGTTAGTGAAAAAAATTATTGTGATAATTCAAGAAAGTAATCCCTTATTTCTGTTGGTAACTCTTCAACTGCAAGTACTTTTAACTTTCGGATACCTTGTGTACCTGGTGAAGTCATAATCAGATAAGATTTTTCATCATATTCAAACAAGGTAAATTGACTTATTCTGTTTGCTCGTGTATCCGTTCCATTGATAAATTCAAAATCTTCTTCCTTAAAATTAGCCTCGTATCCTTCCAACACTAAACTTTGTGCCTCTTCAAAATCATCTGCAAAAGACATTGATTGATATAGGTCTACTGAATTTTTAGGTTTGAAAAGATGTATATAATAACTAACCGAAATTAAGACAACAAAAATCATTATGCCCGTTATTAACCTACTTTTTAACGACATTTTCTTCAACCGCCCCATTGGTCGACCTCACTTTTTACCTGATTTACTCATAAAAAATATGAACTCTACTTTCACTAAACTGCCCTATTCCTTAAATGTTTACATCAACTTTATCCATTATAGCTATACCTAATGCAGAAAGAGTAAACTGTAACGATATTGTGTTCCACCAATCTATTTGCTATTCCAGAGGTTCACTTCCCGCAAGCAAACGCCAAAACCACCGGTATTCGCTGCCTCCTAACAAATTCTTCTTCACTACTAAAATGTTCGCGTTTTGGTGTACCTTCGCGTAAATCTTGTATGGTAAATCCAGCTTGTCTGAGTGCTGTGAAATATTGTTCGATCGTACGATGATACTTAACCACTACTTGATTAATCCAAGGCTCTTTCCTTTCACCATCACGGAAGTAATCATCTACAATCCAACTCCCACGTTTATCTCCAGCTTCCTTACTGGCAAAAGATGAAGTTGTAAGTGGATGTTGAATGCTAAATACAAATCTGCCGTCCTCTTTTAGGGTTTGATAAACATTTTGAAACAGGCGGTTAATGTCTGATACATAATGAATGGCGAAACGAGAGGTTACGAGATCATAAGACTCACTAGGATAATCATACGATTCCATCGTTTCATTGAATATAGTGGCGTCTAATTCAAGTAAGTTAGAGCGAGCTGCTTCTATCATTTGTTCAGAACCTTCGACTCCTGTGTAATGCCTTGCCCCTAATTGCATTAGTTCTTTACCAAACGAGGCATCTCCACACCCTAAATCTAAGATGGTCTTATTTTGAATGTTCCCTACTAGTTCGGACATAATTGGACCTTCAATTGCATTGTTGGGACTGTCTTGTCTATTTCTTCTTTTCATATAATTTGCATAAAAATCCGATTGATCGTAAACACTAGATCCTCTGAATTCCATTGAAAAACATCTCCCTACCCTTTGTACGTATTACGAACACTCCAATATATTTCGGTATCATCATCACAATAAAAGCCTTCAAGATTACACCGCTCAATTATTCTATCTATCTTCTTTTTGTCATCTGAACAAATCATAGAAAAATGGCTATCCCAATGAGTGGTAATAAGGATGGAGTTATCATGAGTAAAAAGGTTATGTCTTGCTAAAGTATCTTGATTGATTAAGTCATCTATGTACTCTAACTTTCTTTCTGCACCAAATTCATCTCCTACCCAAATCCAATCATACTTCTCCTGTTTTATTGCACCTAACAGTTTATTTATCAAAAGAGCCGGCAGCATTCCCTCTGTTGGTGGCACAAGATTGTCTTTCTCACTGACAGTGTTGATTTTCTCTTTAAATTCCTTATTCTCAAACTCCTTATTTAAACCAAGTATTCGTGTGCGAAGTCCAATATCTAACTCTTCATAACTTTTCAATCCACTAAGAGCTATGAATTCTTTCCACGTTACAATTTCACAATGATTTATAATTTGAAATTTGTCTGGGTTTGTTTCTGAATTAAACAGTTCTGTATCTATGTTGACTGGTTTAATAAAGGGATGGAAGAAGATATAAACATCATTAAAAACCCCTTTATAAAATGCCTTGATTGATACGTCCTCATAGGCACAAACTGCAAATCTATGAGGTTCTGGAAGGACTCTATCTGCTTTCAAATGTAACACTCCTTATTCTAAATCACTCTACCTATGCCCATCTCTCCTAGCTTGAATATATCCATAATACGCACAAGTCCCATTTTGGGTTAAGTCTTTTACCTCAAAACCGCACTTCTCATAGAAACTGAAATTATTAGCGGAGGTGTGTGCAAACCAATCACCGTGAGGCAGTTTTTGAACACAAAGTTCTACAATTTTCTTCCCGATACCTTTCCCACGATATTCCGATAAAACAACTAAATCTACTATGTTAGCAACCATTATTTGGTCTGAGATAACCCTAACCATCCCAATCATCTTGTTTTGGTCCCACACCGTAAATGCCCACGTAGAGTTTTTAAAGATAAGCGAGAACTTCTCTTTTTGCCAAGCCGGGGTATTCCTTGCCCATCCCGCATCCTCAAAAAGAGCTTCTACATATTCAGAAGGAACCCCTTCTGTTCCTTCCCTTATTACTAAACCGTTGTAATATTGGTACATATTTAACACCCCCTTATAATTAAATCATTTTCCTTCCCTTACAACTTTAAAAGACAAACTCGACAGAACAAAAGCCAATATTATTAGCAAAGGCGCCACCACAAATAATCCTATTAAATCCGTTGTAAGATTCCAAGGTACGAAAGCATTCCAGAATATCCCCATAACCTTCCATAATAGAACAAATATAATCACAGTAAATACAAGATATAATATTTTTTCTAATCCTTTTTTCAATATATACAATCCCTTCCCCTCTTATTGGCGGCTATTATCAGCGTATTTAAGGCCCATAAACAATCATAAAGACTATTAGACACAGGTTAAATAAAATCAATATCTTTCCAAAGATATTCCTGAAGGCTAGAACAGAAAAAAACATAGAAACTACAAATGATGGAATCGCTACTTTTGAGGGGAAATAGGTGAAATCTAAAATTCCTACCATGGGAAATAGTAAGATAAGGATGCATACGCCTGTAAATATGCACGAGAAAAGACATGCAAGACTGAGGTAACTAAATGTAGCCATACTTCTTATGTGTTGTTTTTCAGAAATATTATTAGACATCTTTATCTCCTTTTTATATAAATTTTTATTAAACGTTGCTTGGTGGGCAACTTCCATAATGTATAATACCAATTATTTCAAATTTTTAATATTTACACAATATGAATTTCATAAAAAATGAAGCTTACCTTTTTTCAGATAAGCTTCCACAGGTATAATTTATTTTCTAGTTAACGGAAACAATACGCAGTCTTTAATCGTTTCACAATCCGTAAGTACCATTAGTAATCGTTCAATCCCAAATCCCCACCCCGAAATTGGTGGCATTCCATACTCCATAGCCAATAAGTAATCTTCATCCATTTCCATGGCTTCTGTATCACCGCCATTTTTCAAGATGGCTTGGGCCTCTAATCGTTTTCTCTGTTCAACAGGGTCTACTAATTCTGAATAGGCATTGATGATTTCAGAACCATTTACTACTAATTGAAAACGGTCTGTAATTGCTGGATTGTCATCTTTTGCTCTGGCTAAAGGTGATAAATCAATTGGATGGTTAATTAAAAAGGTTGGTTCTATTAAATATGGGCGACACACTTTTTTGTATAGAAGGTCAATGAAATTCCCTCTTCCCAATGTCTCGATATCCTCGGCTTCTAAATAAATATTTCTTCGTTTTGTTTCCTCATGTAATCTTTTCACATCTGGATACAAATCAATATCTATGCCTGTATCTTTTAAAATTAATTCTCTAAACGACACTACATTCCACTCTAATGAAAAATCAATCGATTGTCCTTTTATCCTAATAACTGTTGAGTCAAATGTTTGTTTTAGGACATATACAATCATTTCACGCATGAGCTTCATCGTATCTTCATAATTCCAATAAGCTGCATAGCCTTCCACCATGGTGAATTCTTGAAGATGTTGAGGGCTAATCCCTTCATTTCTAAAGCATTTTGCAAATTCGAATACTTTTGTAAAGCCTCCTACAATAAGCCTTTTCAAATAAGTCTCTGGAGCAATTCGTAAATTTAGTTCCGTATCTAGCGAGTTATGATACGTTTTAAACGGGCGTGCTAACGCACCTGAGGAAGTATGTTGCAATACAGGGGTTTCCACCTCCAAGAAGTCTTTTTCCTCTAAAAATCTACGAACAGCACGCACTAATTTTGTTCGCATTAACATACGATTTTTTGTTTCTTTTGTCATCATCAAATCTATATATCGTTGTCTATACCGTGTGTCTATGTTGCTTAATCCATGCCATTTATCCGGTAGTGTGTGTAACGCTTTCCCAAGCAGTTCATATTTTTCAATACGCAGCGTTTTTTCATTTGTTTTCGTAGAATACATCTTCCCTTCTACACCGATAAAATCGCCTATATCCAAATAATCGAGGAAATCATTCAAAGCCTGCTCCCCAACCTCTTCTTTTTTTAGAAGAAGTTGCAACTTACCTTGTATGTCTGAAATAGTGATAAAACTGAATTTACTAAACTGACGAATCCCCATGATTCTTCCTGCAACTCGAACACCTGCTGTTCCATCCTCAAGTGTAGAGGATTCGTAAAGTTCGTAATTTGTCTGGAACCTTTCAGGATATACTGGAATCCCCTTTGATCTTAAAGCCAATAATTTCTCTATTCTGAGGGCTGTTTGTTCTTGACTCATTTTTATCAACTCCAATTTTTCATTTATCTAATTTCCAGCTGCCATACTATTTTAAAAAACAAAAAAACTCCCACCCCCAAGATTATTCATCTTGAGGACGAGAGTTGTTAACTTCGTGGTACCACCCCAGTTTGTTGACATGTTACCATATCAACCTCTTTAGGTACTTCTGTTTTTAACAAACAAGTATACCCTATCTCTATAACGGGAGATCCCGTCGCAGTATCACTAAGAAATCTTAGATCCGTGCAAAGGCTCCGAGGCTTTTTTCATTAAAATCATTATTGCTTCTTCTCACCTACCGAAGCTCTCTGGAAACAATGAATCTTAATTACTCTTCTCTTCACAGCCGTACATTCCGTATGTTTTTTAGAATATTAGCACAAATAAATACTTTAGGCAATCTCCTACCCCAATTTATTTCACTATTTGGGTTGAAATAGAGGAAATGATTAAATTGTTTAGAATTTATTATAGATGACAAAGAATAAAGGAGTAATGGAAGAGTGATTGATCAAATAATTCCAGCGCTAATTGCTTTTATTATTGTTGCAATTTTATCTCCGCTATTTATTGACGCCTTGAGGAAGCTTAAATTGATACAACCAATAAGAAAAGAACTTCCTTCCGATCATCAATTAAAGAAAGGCACTCCGTTAATGTTCGGTATTATTCTGTTTGTAGGAATTATACTATCGATTCTTTTTTCACCTACTCCCTTGATGTACTTTTTGTGTATTACGTACATTCTATTTAGTTTTATTGGGTTTTTGGACGATTTTTGGAAGGCTTCGCGTCAAGATCCAGGGGGAGTATCAGGCAAGACTAAACTTATTCTTCAATTTACTTTCACAGGTACTTTGCTTTATTACGTAATTGTCGAACTAGGCATAGGCACCCAGATTAATATTTTTAAAGACATTACTTTAGATTTACCGATGGTGTTATATGTCATTGTCATTACCTTATTTGTTGTGGGATCTGCAAACGCCATCAATTTCACTGATGGATTAGACGGTCTTTTAGGAGTAGTAGCAATCCCTACATACTTTTTCTTTTTTGTGGTTTCAGACAGACCAGAGGTTCAACTTTTTAGTTTAATTATGATTGGATGTTTACTGGGCTTTCTCATCTATAATATATACCCTGCAAAAGCTTTTATGGGTGATACAGGATCATTAGCTATAGGTGGTTCCTTATCCTTTCTTGCCGTTCTCGAAAAGGTTGAAATTCTAATTCCCATTTTGTTTTTCATATATTTTGCTGAGCAACTGTCGGTTATTTTACAGGTTTCCTCGTTTAAACTTACGCATAAACGCATCTTCAGAATGACACCGATTCACTATCACTTTGGCTTAAAATATGGTTGGTCCGAAACGACTATTGTCACAGTGTTTGGATTAATATCTTGGATTTGCGTTTTTATTTGTTTAGCTTATTGGAGATTTCTTCTATATCCATAATTGAACTTAAAGCTATTCCAATGATTATTAGAGGTAACCAGGCAACGCAAAATGCAACGCAGAAATACCAAGGGCAAAAATCTCCCACAAGATAAATGGAAGTACTAATCAATACCCCGATGATCACATAAATGGTGATAATCTCCATTTTGCCATCGAACTCCTTTTTACTAGTATAAAAAGGTGTACTTGCAAGGGTTCTTCAATTAGGCGAAACAACTTGGAAATTCACAAAAAAATAAATCCAGCCCCTTTTTTAGTGGCTGGATTCTTTACTATTACTCTTACATTAGTTCATAAGAAACTCCCCTACTCCACCCTCACGAATATGAAAATCAATACCAGGTTGTAAGTTGTTTATGTAAATTGTTCTGGTGTAACATTAATGGGTATAAATTTTGACGGAGGACTCGAACCTCTTGGGGTCACCCCGAAACCCGTACCATTAATGACAACTTTGACCTGTTGCAAGGTTCGGTATTCGCCTTTTCATTTTCGCTACCAGCTTATCTTATGAAGAAAGTAAATCGGTTTTCCAATTAAGCTCCTGGATCTTCACATCATATAATCGATATTTCTGTGACAGTTCATCCACATGCTTTTGCATTTCTTTTACACTGATAGTTGTGATGTATTTGATTTCTGCCCGTGAATAACGCTCAAGTTTCATGGATGCTTGGTCAAGAAGTTCGCTATGAATCTTCCGTTCCTGGCCAATCAAATCACGAGATGCCAATGCATCTGCAAGTGACTCCATTTTATCAAATTTCGTTTTTAAATTGGTCTTGTTTATTTGCTGGATCAGAAGTCTTAACTTCTCTAATAGCTCCGTTAATTCCTTTAACAATATCTTTGGATCTTCGTTTGGTTCGTCCCCTTCCTGCACCCTCACATTCTGCAGCAACCTATTCTTCAATTGCTCCACACGCTTTTGATAATCTGCCCGTAGTATTAATGCCTCAGCTAATTTCATTAAGATCTCCTCCTAGTCTACAAAAATAGTGATTAATGCCAATAAGGTTGTTTCATCTCAATTACTTCACCAGTGCGAGGATTTACTAAAAAGAACCTATCGTCTGCCTCATAATGATAATCCCGATTATTAATGAAAAAGCGTATTTTTTCCGTATATATTGGCACCGTATTTCGATAGCTCTTTTCTTTGTATTCCACAATAGTAGATACATTATGGCTTTCATAAACCAATTGTTTCGCTTGATCGTAAGTATAGGTTGGCTTCCCTATCAAAAACAAAAGTATTGGTACGATAAAAAACAATCCTATAGCCTTCTTCTCCCACTGTTTCTTTAACTTTCCCTTCGTGTAGGTATAGACAACTACCATTCGAACGGTCATTACAGGGATTATCATACCTAAATTAAATACTCCCTTATAAAAGTGTGAGTTAAGCCAAATTATAATACCAAATTCTAAGAGGGTTGCACCTAGGGTGAAGAGGAAAAACTTATTCGACTTGGTCATTTATTTTCTCCTAAAATCAATCTTCCTTGTTTAAAAGTATCTCTGCATGGGATTTAATCATCGCTATGTAGTGCCCTTTATCAAAGGGTTTTGTTATATGAGATATACCTCTCAGACTGCCTTTTACAATTGTCTTATTCAACCCAACATCAACAGTCACTGTGAGATAAACCCTGTCATTATATTTAACAACACCAGTAACTTGTTTATTCTCTAAATCTATATTTGTATACTCCGGTGCAATTCTCAAAGGGGCAAAGTTAGTATACCCTTTACTTGGCTTGTTACCTAAACGGAATATTATATGTCTAACAAACTCTTTTGTTTTGGTAAACACACTACTTCTCCCTTCATCCTTTTTCAAAGCCCCTTACTACTTGAAGGAATTCTTCATCCAAAATCATACCTTAATCAAAATCTTCCCTTCATAGTTACGACTCTCGATTAGTTTGTGCGCCTGTGCTGCTTCCTCTAAATCAAACACCCGGGCAATAGGAAGCGTGATTTTTTCTGAAGCAAAAAGTTCTAAGACTTTCTCTGCTACACCAGCTAATCTTGCCGGATCATGTTTTCTTGTAGTGCCTAAGCTAAATCCTTTAATATTTCTACAACTGCTATGAACATCACTTGTTTTAAAGTTTCCTGGTTTGCCGCTGCTATTCCCAAATTGAACAAGAGTGCCATAGAGGGCTAAACACTCTAAGCTTTTACTTGTAACCTCACCAGCAACAGAATCAAAAATCACATTAGCTCCTAAATTACCGGTTAACTTTAAAATTTCCTCTACAAACGTTTCATAGGTACACACAACGTCTGCACCTAGATTTTTCACGTAATCTTCTTTATTAAGATTTCCAACTGTTCCGATAATTTTCTTCACACCAGCTAGCTTGGCTAATTGTACTAACATGGAACCTACTCCACCTGCTGCACTATGTATCACAATGGTATCCGTTTTTTTCACTTGGCCAATTTCATGGATTAGTATATAAGCTAAAATAGATACGGTGGGTGCTGTTGCAACTTGCTTAAAAGAAAGACTATCTGGAATTTTAAAAACTAATTGTTCATTTGCTACTACATACTCCGCATAGGAACCCGCTTTCGGAAAAGCTATAACCCGATCACCCTTTGAGAATGGTGAATCACCGGAAACTTCTTCAATTGTCCCAGCAACATCCAATCCAAGTGTTAATGGAAAATCACCTGCCCCTTTATTCCCCATGCGTTGTTTAATATCTGCATAATTTACACTCGTATATTCTGTTTTAATTAAAACTTCTTTTTCGTGAATCTTTGGTAATTCGACTTCCGTATATAAAAGTACATCTGAATTACCGAATTCATTTTGAATGACTGCTTTCATTTTACTCCCCCTTTCAAATTCACTTTAGGCATGCAGCCGATCCAACTTCACTAAAAAATCAGTGACAGTCTTAATGAATCTATTATAATCAGGTTTCCATAATTCGTGACCTGAATCTGAGAACTCAACCACGCTCACATTACTCAAATGATTCTTGTACTTTTCTGTAGCATTTTCTTTTAATAGAGAGTTGTTTGTCCCTCCCTTTATAATAAGAACCGGACACTGTATCTGCTGTAGATCCTCCCATAATTCAACTTCTTTTGAGTCTCTTAGGATTGCTCTAACGACGTATTGACGATCTTCCTTAATAAATCCGTTTGATAAAACCGTATCAACCCATGACTCTGGAATGGAAGGATACTTAGCTGGATAATCGCATAAGATCATTCCTTTTATATGGTCAGGGGAATTAGATGCATAATGAATGGCGTATGGTACTCCCATAGAGTACGCCATTAAACAATAGTCTTTAAGATGACTTTCTTTTATGACTGCTTCTATGTCTGAAGCGTGATCTTCCAAACTATAAGCTGAAAGCGGAGCATCGCTTTTGCCATTTCCCCTGAGACTTAGTGATAAACAGTGTCTAGGTGATAGAATGCTCATCTCATCTTCAAAATGTTCTGCAAATCCCAAAGCTCCAGGAACATATACTAATGGTGTCAGGTCAGGAGAGTAATCAGTCGATTCTAGGTAATGAATAGATATATCTTTGTTTTTAGCATAACGATCCTTCACAGGCATATTATCTCCCCTTGTAATTTAGAAGTTCTTCTAAGAGCTCAGCAATAAGGTTTCCCATTTTAGATTTAGTAACCACTATAATCAAGTAGATAGGAAGCGCCAAAACCATTGGTAACCCCAAAATAGTAATACGGATAATGTTAAACCTCCACCTATTGAAGAGGAGATTAACACTAAATACTTACTAAAATTTATTTCTTCTTTTTTGTAGGCTATTGTAAATAATCTAGTAAGATAGAAAACGGTCATAAAAATAATTAGGGTCGTCACAAAAGATACAAACACCACTTCCATAATAAAACACATCCTTTGCTCCAAAAATGAAACATACTTTCTCCATCGATTTCTTAGAACGGCACCGTTTAGGTGAATTGTATATTCCTTAAGTTATCTAATGAGATCCCTGCTTCTATATGACTTCTTATAAGTTTCCATTTTCCAAAGCTTTCTTTCCTAAAGGTTTGGAAAAATAAGTGTGCAGAATTTATACTTTTACCTTTTAAAGTCATAGTTGCAGATATAATTACCATTATTTCGTCTGTCCTCAAAGGAATAATAGAAACCTTTTTTAATTCCCACTTTGCATTATTTTCTTCTGCAAAAAGGAAGCCTTGTTCCCACCCATTTATTGATTCTTCAAATCCAAAATCAATAATGTTTCCATCTCTAATCTCTCTAGCTTTATAATCTTTTGATATTAAATCCCTCATCCTATTTATAGACGAAGAACGCCACGCTTCTAAATATAAATCCAGGAACTTTCTAAATTGATTATCCATAAAAAAACCCCTACCAGTTTGTAAAGTAATATTATTTCTTAAGCATGTAAACACCTATTAGAGCTGTTGCTAAAATAAGCAGTGATGGTATAAGAGGAAGACTTGTTTCGCTTACACTCAAAGATCCACCTGCTTTAATAAAACTTGCAGATTCTATTATTGAATTAGACAGTTGATTGAATCCAAAAACAAGTGCTGCTGTTAAAGAAGCTAAACCTATCAGTAGTAGTCCGGATATTTTATTACTCATATAAACACCTTTCCCTAAGTCCAGAAGTAAATTAGTTCATTCTCTCGTCCAATCTTAAAATCTAGAATTCAATCTCAAATTCCTCTCTTAGAACACCGCCATAGCCTGATGCAGAACTAATTTGAATTTCATACTTTCCCTTTGGAATATTAGTTATCAATAATCTATATTCAAATTTCTCATTTGGTTCTAATAGTAATAATCTACCGTTTCTGTTTTCCTCGTTTAAATCCAAGTGCTTCATTATAATTTCGCCAGATTCAATCTCTTTGTTGTCTAAATTAGAAATACTCACATTGTATTCTAACCAAGTAGGAAATGTTAAGGTTGTCTCTTCTTTACCGACATTAGTAATACTAAAAATAAACTCTCTTTTTCCCTTCTCATTTTCTTTACTCTCCAGTTGAGAAAGGATCTTTGGTTCTTCTGGTTTTTGGCTAACAAAAAAGTATATATAGAGTAGACCGCTAGCTAGAATTATTCCAAAAGCAATCAAAAGAACCTTTTTCAAATTTCTCCCTCCACTCGCAAATAGAATAGCTATACCGCTTTTATACTCCATTATCTTATTGCTGAACTTTAATCTTTCTCGTGAACTTTCACAAATACCGAACCAAATAGGTTATCACTTACATACGCGTCTAATTTCCACATCCTACTTTAGTTGCCCCACCTACAGTGCACTTTCTTTCCAATCTGTCTCTGTTTCTATTGCACAACCTAGCAGAGAAGTGGCAAATACAACAATTAAGCTAAGTAACAAAAATTGTTTTCTTTTCATCTGATACCTCCAATTTTCTAACCTTTTGGTTTAATTTTGATTCAACTTTTCAGCAATCTTTTTTAATTCCTTTGCACGCGAAACAATGAATTCTCTCATATATCTCTCTAAAAACAACTTGTCGGCAGCAACTCCAATCAGACCGAAAGGCGACTTGTATTGGAAATTGTCTATCATTATGGTCCCACCATCTGCTTCCAAAAATTGATGAGTGTGGGTAAAAGACTGGAAAGCTCCCTTCACCATAACATCCACAAACTTATGAGGTGGTTCCATTAATGTCACTTTAGCTGTCAACCTTTGTTTAATACCAAAGTGAATAGCTTCCCATGTGACAGTTTCTCCCTGTTCTAGTAACCCTTTTGTCACTCCACCAACAGCTCTTTCCTTTGTTTTCGAAGTAGTCTGAGTATGAATATCTACATTCCTTGCTAGATCAAAACATATCCCAACAGGTGCTTTGATATATTGACGATGCTCAATCAGAGGCATTAAACCTTCTCCTTTTTGCAAGTATTCACAAACACTATAATTTCATTTTATGTTTTTAATTCTTGTTAAAATCTCTGAAACACACATTGCTATACTTGCATTCAACATTATTAACACAGAACCTATCATTGCTGTACTGTCATAATCAGTAAAAAAATTCATTATAAAGAATATAAAACTAAAGAAAAATACGATGATGCCAAATACAAATAAAAGCCTTTCCATAAACTCACTCCAGCTAATCAATCTTCGTTTTTCACTTCAACCACAAACAAATAATTCCTTGCGACCCTTGAATTCCATTTAGTAGCTATTTTATAGACATATACCCCGTCAGTATCAGGCGCAGTAAGTTCAACATTACTCAACACTACATTCTCTTCCTGAAGAATTTCATCCTTCCAATACGATAAATAAACCTTCTTTGGCATGTCTTCATAATTTATGTTGATGATTTGTTTTGGCTTTACAACCACCCGATCTAAATCTTTATAAATTTCAGGAGGTTTGTTAGTGTCTATCTCCTCTATTGGTATACCAGAAAAACCTATGTAATCTATATTTTCACCATCAATGGTTATATCTGAACTTACACTAATATCCGAATTACATCCTATCAAGTTGATAAAAATAACAAGTAATAAAAAGATCCGAAGAAAAGAAGATATTCTCATTCACTTCCCTCATTTTGTAAAGAGTTTACTTCCCAGTAGTTATAGCCGTTTCACTTATAATGGAACTAAGTTTTAAACGCCCCATCCACTTTTCCGATTCACTTATACTTCTTGTAATTCCGTTTATTTCTTCGCAGTACTCTAAACCTTCAACTGGAGCGTAACCGATTTCTAGTTTTGCGATTCTATGAACAATCATTACCCATTCAGCATCCGTCATTTTTTCTTTCGAATAGTCATTTATATATTCTGCACTTTCTCTAGAAAACAAGCAGGAACCAGCTGTTATATCAACGTTCATCCCCAACTCAAGGGAACAAATTTTGTTTGTAATTTTTTCTGTTTCAATCCATGCCTCTGGGTGTGTGTTCATTGCTCTTTCTGAACGCCCTAAAATAAGGTAGTCGCAACTCGGTAGACTAGAGGTTAATAATTTCAGTTCATCAATATGATTTTTCCCCCAAGTTAGAAGTCTGTCCAGGTCGCAATAATGATAGTAATAACTATGACCAGATAGTCCTAAGCTGACCACTTCTCTTCTTGCTGAAGCCGCTCCTTTTTTTGGGATTACTTTTACTTTAAATTTGCTTTTTTGAATTTGTTCCAAAAGTGTTAGGGAGGATTCATCACTTATAGTGATATATAGTTCTGTATAGATATTCTCAAATTGTTTTTGTAATTCCTTAAACAGCTTAATATTTTTCCCAGATGGATCATGTGTAACTGTTAGAAGTCCTATATTTGGCAATTTGTTCACCTCAATTTTTTAACTAATCAGCCCGTTCATGTTATAAAAAGCCCTTACCCTACTCTCACATACCCTCTGCAAAAAAGCGTGTTCTTTGGTTTAAGTGCAATAAGAAATGAATTGATGATATCTGAGGCAGAAATCAACGTGTTGAACCAACTAATAAATAATAAGATTAACTTCAAATCTCCTGAAACATAGAACGATAGAATGAAAGGAACAACTGATAACACAATAAAAGGCAAGCTCATAAAGACCCAAAACCTACTTTTAGAGAGGATGGCATTTGTATTGATCCAAAAAAATATACCGCTAAAAGTTAGGCTTATATCGCCTTTATTATTTATGACAAATATGTGGAGAAATTCATGAAGGATAAATACTAAGATGCCTGTTAAGATGAGTGCAAAAGTATGTAAATGAGAGAATCGTGTACTGAAGATAGTTGGTATGATTAAAAGGCTTACCTGAAGCAGGTATACAAATTTCATATAATGCTCTCGGAACCAAGTGTTTTTTATAAAAGGAGTCCATACTGTCGAATCTAAACTAACTTGTGGTAATTGTTTAAACCATATCATCATAGATATCTACTTCCTCGCCGCATTATGTAAATTTGATAAAATGTTCATTAGCAATAGTTAAACTTGATTTTTCTTTTCTTTATTCTGGATATAGATTTGTTGTAATGTTAGATGAATGTCATTCAAAATGAAAAATATAAACAACAACATAACAAACGTAATGATCTCACCAGTAAAAAAAGAAACTGCCCCAATAATTATAAAGAAAACTCTATACATCCAATTAATTTCCATAACCAATCCCCTTTATATAGTAAGAAACTTAGTCATTCTTTATCCTTCTGTTCTTCTTGATTATGTTTCTCTAATTCTAGCTCCTTTTTATTTTCTTCCTCTATTTCTTCTTTTGTCTTAGGAGAAGCTGAAGTAAGTGGAACATTTGGTAAGGAGATGTCAACCTTGTATCTAATGCTGTTTTCATAATCCATAAAATGAGCCTCATCTTTAGTTTGGTCAAAACCCAATTCCAATATTGTTTCTTCTTTGTTTTTGAAATGAGCTTTATACGGCAGCATTGCAATATCTGCCGTGTCGGATATCTTTTCGCCGTTTGCCTTATTTAACTTAGTAACCAGGTCTTCAATGAAGGAAGCATCCTCAATAGTATGTATAAGGTCCTTATTCTCCCAATTATAAATATCAATTTGGGTTGCGCCCCCCAAATCCAGCTTATTGTGTCCGCATCCTATTAACACAAACGTTATTAAAAGTGCCAGAGAAATCATTTTTATTTTCATGATCCCCCCTCCTACCTTAACAGTCATTTTATTGAGGCTAGAGGTTACAGTCACTTCACATAATTTGCAACCAACTCATAGCATCTTTCTTCTGTTAAATTTGCCAGCACAGCCACGTATTCCAGATGTTCTTGGGTACCACCTTTAAATTTGTGCGATGCTTCCAATGCACTATCATCTCTAAATTTTATCCAGTTCCGCTGTTTCTCTCTTAATTCGACCATCTCTTCTGTAGACAGTTGTTCCTCTAATACGCCATAAATCTCATTTAATAATTCATCCCAAAGTTCCCATCTGTCATTTTCCACTTTTTTCAAAGCATATGTAGATGAATCTGTTGGTTCCAATTCTTCCGATTCTTTTTTAGTATCATCTAATTGTTGAAGATACTTTTCTTTTAAACTAGTAGAAGCTTCTTCTTTTACTTCAGCTGGCTCACTGGTTGATGTATCCTCTTTTTCGTTTGGTTCCTTATTGTCTTGAATGTCTGTCTCAACACTGTCATTATTATTTTCCTTTTCGGTTGTTACTTCATTTGAAGAATTGCCATGTGTGTTTTGAATAGCACCTGCTTCATCAGATGTGTTTCCACAAGCAGCCATTAAAAGCATTCCAACTGTAATCATTGCTGTACATAACTGTTTATTTTTTTTCAATTTTTAAATCCTCCTATTTTTACAAGAAATCACTTGAATCTGTTAATCTTCGTTTTCAATCAACTTACCATTCTTATCGTAGTATTTATAATCGAATGAAAAATTCTTTTCCTCGTTAGGCATCTCTGTCCAAGTTGCTGAGTTTTTGTATAAAGCAAACTCTTCAACGAATAAGTGTTGATTGGCAAGCAACTCCATTTTTGAGATTTCGTTATCATAAGTAGCAATGGTAAGAATAAATAGATTGGTATGATTGTCCATCCTAATACTTAAGGGGATTAAAAAGTGAGATAGCGGCTCTTCTCTTTTTTCTGCAGAACTCCATTTATAATTGCCATACTTATCTTTTATAAAATGAATGTATGCTGAAAGGTTATTGCTTAAAAATGCAACTAACCTCTCATCTCCTACATCTTCGATATCTATAATTTCTATCGAAGTCTTCTTAAACATATCTATCGACTGGATTGTTTGGACAATCGATTCCTCGTCATTTCCATTTATGTAAAAGGAACTATTAAGGTAGCTAAAAGCTAAGAAGATTACTCCAATCACCAAGGCCAAAAACCATAAAGAAAGCTTTCTATTTTTAATTTGCATGTTGCTCCCCCTAAAAATAACAAACCCATAATAATTTTTTAGCGATTAATTTCATTGATTGAAATAAATATTCTTGAATACATTGCTTTAAGATGCTCATCACTCTTTATGTCATTGTGCAGACCAAACCCCCAATGTTTCAAAGTATCATCTTCTTTTGAGGTAAGAACACCAACCGCATAACTCATGCCAGCTGTCCATTCTGATGTATTGTCGTACTCCAAATCTTTTTCCGTAAAAGGGACAAAATTATCCGTTCCTATAAAGTAAAATGGAATATTAGAATCTGAGTAAACGTCTGCAAATTGGTCTGCAGCAGCCTCTGAAAGATTATTCTCTCTAATAAATACTGCATCATAAGAGGTCAGATCTTCAGGTGTCATTTCATCAAAAGAAATTTCCGTAAATATTACTTGTTCTTCTTTTACTTCTGGTGGTTCTCCTACCACTGCTATGTCTAACGTTCTTCCTTCATACGATTTAATAACTGAATTTTGTTTACAAGCTGTTAGTGCAAATACTAGTACTAGCAAAATCAAACAATATGATTTCATTTTATCTTTACTCACCTTCAATCTCCTTTGCTGTAAATACTCCATTCATCCCATACTTCATGGCTTCCACCAATAAACCTCCTTATTTAACCTCCCTCTTTTTTATGGTTATAAGTTTTGCCATGACAAAATGAATCACTGCAATAGTAAGTAAAAAGTCTCTATAGGCCTCGTTTGTCCCTTCGAATAAATGAACAACCGTATAAAAAAATATAAACGAAACCGTTATTAACATAAGGACATAGTACTCCATTTTCAGTTCCATTTTACTTCCCCCTAGAAACAGCTTTAAGTTAAATTCATAACAATCATCTCAAATTCCCAGTATTTCCACAATAAGTAATTAATTATATGGCCCAAAAATAAAAATGAGCACTCATCCCGGTTCTAGGATTGCACCCATCTTTAAAATATAAGTATTTAATTAAAGCTGCCTTTAATCATTACACTAACTTACTTCCATAATGAATTCAGATGGTGTGAATAGAAGAATGGTGATAATAAAAATAATTATTGGTAAAATGAGGCCCAAAAAACTGCATATTAGCCCTGCCAAAGCCAGAGATCCTCCAGGCTGGTTGGTAGTACTAGTTTTTCTAAGCCCTATTATTCCAAGAATAAATCCAGGTAAAGCAAAAACAATACCAAATATCAAAGTAAACATCATTCCCAGAAGCGACATTATCCCGAAAATCAGAGATAAGATTGCTTGAGTATTAGTTTCTTCCCGTTTGGTGGTTATGATATTTTCGTTCATCTGGGTTTCCCCCTTTCCTGTTTTAATAAATAGCGATTCACTTCAACTAGAGTGTCACATCCAATTTCCGAATCTCTGAGTGGGAAATTAAATATACATTACCAAAAATGTCGACTTTGCCTCCCTTTACACGGACAGCGCAATCTTTGTTTGATGCGTAAATATTGATTTCTTCCGATAAAGGAGATAATTCGTTTTGAACCTGCGCAATGTTATTTTCAAGATCAAAATGAGACAAGACAGAAAAGTCGTCAAGACCGATTCCTTTGTATACAGAGCTTGTTTCAACTTTAAATCCAAGTTTTTTTGAGCATAACCATTTTGCGGACATATTGATCGCACCAGCGCTTGCTCCCATCACAACGGCTCTGCTTTTTTTAATCAAATCCGACAATTCAAATTCCATCAAAAGATCATTTTGTTTAAGCGTATTTCCACCCAATAAGAAAATGGCTGAAGCATTTTGAATTAAATTGTGGGTATCTTCCTTCTGTACGCGATAATTAATTAGATGGTATTCATCAAATATAATGCCGGCCCGTTCAAGCCACGAGCGTTCAATAGCGCCATCATCTTCATATATAGAAGGATTTGAGCTAATCATAACTAGCGATTTTCTATCTGTAATATCCTCCTGTAAAACCCTGCCCAGATTCTCAGGAAAAAACTTGCTGAACCAACCTAAATAATAGTGAGTTTTCATAGCCCCCCGTAGCAAAATAAAATAACATTCAATTTCTGCGTTAATCATTCTGTATCCTTGTTACCAACACAATTCTCTCAATATGGGATATAACTCTATTAAAGAATACCTCCATTTTACGGAATGAATAGCTAATTCCTTTTTTTTATCAACAAAAAGAGAATGGTTCCACTTAAAGTGAAGATAATTGTACCAACAATAACCTTTACCAATGATACACCTACATCAACAGTATCTTCAGTTTTATGTTTTATGTCATTGACTGTCCACCAGTCATTTATTGAAGATTCATATATTGCAAGATATAGCCATGTTAAATAACAAAAAAAAATCAATAAAAAAAGGCTAATTATTCTATTCATAGAATCTCCTTTTCACTATGGGCATTTATGCAAAAAGCTAACTTTTCTTTATCTCAACTGCCCTATACTTATGTAAGGAACAATCCATTATGCTGCAATCGCTCCAGATTGTTTAAGATAGTAAGGTTATTAAGAACTGCTTATTTATATCATTATTATTTATATATAAAAATAACTAAATTACAGTTTTCACATCTAAATGCTGGAGTTTTACTAATTTTGAAGATTGCATCTTTTATTAATATTTCACTTTCTAAATCAGCGATGATTGAATCAGCCGAATCTGACCAACAAATTCTGCGAGGAGAAAAAATATATCCCTGCTTCCCCTCATTACTGCATTTAGGACATTTAACAATTTCGTTCATAATTGGTCCCCCATTTTCTCTCTTATGTATTCCTTATCGAAGCAACTTGCCCCATTAGCACAATAAGAGAACTGCCTTCTTCTACAATAGCTCCTATTTTATGGAATAAGCCGGTAATAATTTTTCTATCTTCTCTTCTGTTGCTTGTGAAAGCTCTGGTTCAATTTCAACAATTTTTGAGTAGCATTATACACTAAATAGAAAGAAATCTAGAGTGCGATAGAAATTCTACTAATACTAATAGGTAAATTCGATTGGAGAGTTTATTTTCTCTTCTGTAACAATATAAAAAATTGTGTAATTCTCGAAATCTAAGTGAAGAAATTTCATATCATTATTGGATAATCCCACTGGAACCTCTTCGTTTTCATGAACAATCCCCCATACATGGGAATCACCTTCTATTTCTGTTCCAGCAGTCCACCAAATACCTTCCTTATCAACAAGCTCTAAAAAAATCCTATGATGGTTTCTTAACGTATTATCCAAAAAGTAAAAGAAGTAAATTGTCTCATCCACCTCATATATAATAACTTCACTATTGTCTTTTGATTGAGTTTTTAATACGTTTTCTTCTGAATATTTACTGTTTATAATGTTTTCTATATCTTCAACATTATCTTCTACATTTGATGTACAGCCAAGAAGTAGAGTAATACAAAATAACTGAATAATTGTTTTTTTAAATTTGATAATAACTCCTCCTGTTAGAGATACAGACCTACTTATTCCGTTAAAGCTCCTAGATTCTTGAAGAAAGCTATTCTTTAGTAATTTTAATTTTTTTCGCAATGTACTGCCCTTCAAATACTTCTATCCAAACTTTAATCTCTTGTTTTTCATCCAAATCTTTAATGCTACTTATTTTTCCTGATACTTTAGTATTCTTCAAAAAATAAATTTCAGGAGTAAACGGTTCCTCGTCTGGATTTACTTTCGTAGGGTATAAGATGAATTTATTCTCTTCTAATTCTCCTACTATACCATGATGATCTGGTTTAATTACATACCATCCTGATAGGAAAGAAACAACAACAATTAAGAATATGGAAAGTGAAATTAATTCTTTTTTCACTCTGTTTGTCATCGCATTCTCCCTCCCTTATTCTTGAAACCTTCCCTATTCTTAAGTATGTAAAAAGCGTTTACATTGGAAATATGCTTCCTATTGCTTCCTACCAATTATTTCATATTCTAAAAATTCCTACAATAAGTTATTTATCATTCAGGTCCGAAATAAAAATGAGCACTGACCCTTGAAAGGATCGCGCCCTACTGTTGAGCAATGAAACACGCTCTGTATATACGTTCTAATTTATTTATACACACGTTGCCATGCATTAAGCAGCAAGATAACCCTTTTCACTCTGGAGAATGAAAATGAATGCACACCCTAATGCTTGAAAGGTCGATGAAGTATGATGTTTCAAGACCAATCAACGCCACCCCAAGAGGATTGCAATTTTCGCAACAGGACAATTTGGCCGATATGGTACGTATCGTGCATCATAATATTACTTAGTAAACGCTCAGTAGAGGAGCTGTTAGTTGCATACGGAGCTTTTAACTTTTCATCGTCAAGGTCCTCAATGACCCTTTTTAATTTATTTATGACTTCATTAAGACGCTGCACTGTCTGGGTCCACCCAACTTCGTCTTCTGGATCCCCCTGACTCCCAAAGGTTTCTTCATTGTCTTTTGCCTTATGAGGATTCTCTGTGCCCTTCATTCGATGGATTACATCTTCATTCCAAAATATCAAGTGGTTGACAATCTGCCAAATCGAATTGCTGATTCCAGAACTTGTCCATGATGCCTCTGCTGCAGTGACTCCTTGAAGTGCCTGATCCATAGACGCAAACCACTCATTCTCATGGCAATGCATGTCCAGTTGTTCTAAAAACATTTTGCTTACAACTTGCATACAACCAATCCCCTCACTGTTTAATTGCTTCCCAAGGAAAAAAAACCATTCTTTATTTTGAAAATACAACCAATCACGCACTATGAATTATTCGACTTAACCACCGTTGATTCCTTCATAATGATAAGCAGCAACTTATAGGCAGGGAATTTTTCATTAAAAAGAGAACCTCCCAAATAGTTAATGACTTAAAATCGCGATACCAAAAAGATTAGATAGAACATTGACAGCCCTTTCAATTTCCGATATCCTTTATTATTCTGAATTTAAAAATACATTAAGTTATAAAGGGGATGTACTCCGATGGATATTAACGTATCTGACTTGGTTGAAGCAAAACGTCAAATTGACTCTACACTTAACAAATTAAGAGAAACTGTAAAAACTCTTGAAACTAAAGAGAATCCTAATAGATATAAATCTCAGATTACTTTAGCCAAAAGAAGAATTGAAGCATTTGAGATTTCAGTGTTTCTTATTGAAAGAAAAATAATTGATCTTGGTGAATAAGATGATTTTCAAGAATAAAAAGAAGCTATAATAACTTTGACATATAATACTCATCATAAGCTCTATTATTTATCATAAGTGAGTTTCTTTTCGTTCCTTCTATATCAAAACCACTTTTCTTGTAAAGTGCTACACCTGACTCATTTTCGGTGACAACTGTTAACTCTAATCGTGAAATGTTATGCTTTGAAGCCCAATTTGTAGCATGATTAAACAGTTTTGTACCTACTCCTTTCCCTCTATAATCCTGTAAAATACCTATTACAAGATAAGCGGAGTGCTTTGTTCTTTTAACGCTTCCACCTATAACAAATAAGTATCCAATTAATTTGCCATTTTCTTCTGCTACAAATACCGTTGAATTTTTTTGCTTGTCTATTATTTCTATCCGTTTTTGCTGTTGTTCAAGAGTCATTTCTCGTTCCCCTGGCTCCATAAGCATAAAAGCAGATGTACTCTCAACTTCCTTTATTAGGAGTAGTAAATTTTCTGCATCTTCCATTCTAATTTCTCTAATTAGCATTCCAAAAACTCCTCATCCCTAGTCCAGTCCAATTCTTATGTATGCAGCAATCCATCGCGCTGCAATCACTCCTAGTTATTAATATTAAAAGACTTATTAAGTGATTTAATACTAAGTCATTATTTCTTACCTCTTCGTTCTAAAAATATAGGTGCTATATTTAGTAAGATAGAAACAATTGTCAAAAACCATAATGCCCTTTCCATACCAGGTACTACATCCATTAACGCAGCCCAATCTTCCACTTCTACCCACATCGATACAAGACTGTATTCTGCACAGAGTGTTAATGCTGTAAATGATAACCCCATTGCCATAGCGAGCTTATAATCCTTTCCTGCCGCATACATATAAAGATTTATAAAAGTTACAACTATTGCAATAATCCCTAATATTACCCACATAACTATTCCTCCATATATTTTAATAAAATAATGCGAAATTGCTTTATGTCAATTTCTTTGCAGTTTGCATAATTCCAATTATTTCATATTCTAAAAATTCCTTCAATAAGATATTTTCCTTGACCAATATAAAAACGAGCGCTAATCCTTGTTAAAGGGTAGCGCCCAATTTCTTTCGGTCCAAGCCTATTACAATTTTCATATTGAGGTTTAATTCCTTTATTTTCACATTAAACCATTATGATTTTTTCAATGGAAACTAATTGGTAATTCGTTTGTTAACTTCAATCGTAATGAATTCCGGCAAATAATTTGGTGTACATCCTTTTGATACCATTTCATCTTTGTAGAGTCCCGTTTTCTCACCAAGTTTAATACAACGTGCTCGATACTTTTCATCATAGACGCCTATCCAGCCTGCAGTGAAATTCATAGCCCATTGAACTTCGGGTTCTTCCTGCTTAATATTAGCTTCAATTGCAGATAGTAAGTCTGCTGTGTTAACAGGCGGTGTTTGTCCAGTCCATCTCAATCTCCCTTGATAATACCAGAAAGCACGCCTTTGAAGTGCAGAAGGGCTATTTTCCCATGACACCATCAATGCAATGTTCTTCTTGTCTTTGGTGAGTTGATTAGCCATTAACCAATCCATTAGGTTATTTCGCTCATCAAAAGTGTGAATCTGCATATCCTTATCAAGCTTATTTAGCACATCTTGTGAAAGAAGTTTTTTGTCCATAAGTAAGATTGCTAATAGTCTGGGCAGAAACTCTTCGGTTGACCAAAGTTCCATAGCTAGTTCGTGATCTTTTTTAATGTCCTTTGCGATTTTTCGTAAATCGCCTAGCTTAGTTTTACTATTGATCTGCAGTAGAATGTTTTCTGATTTTGAAGTGCGTTTTATTTTTGTTTCTTTTTTTTCATCCATTTTATACAACTCCTTTTTTGAAGAATGTATCTGTTTTGAAAATTAGATGCTAGTTCTTGTTCCAGGATAGCGCACTTAAGTGGAATAACTAACATATTGCCTTGATTGAATTTCTTTTTCACTTTTTGTCACCTGCTAGTCCCCTCCAATTGACGTACGAAACCAGAAAAAAACTATGGAAAAAATGCCCCTAGTTTAAGAAAGGACCAATTATATTCTTTAAGCCTAACAATTTGATTCCTCAGCTTCGAGCAACTCACCATTTTGGTCATCTACTTGAATATTTCCAAACTCACAAGACTCGTCGATTTTCCATTCAACGATGTACTTCCCAAAACTTTGGCTCACCGATTTTATTTTAATTTGATCTTTGTCCTTGTTGAGGTCTTCGATTAGATGTTGTAAAACAATAGACTCTGCTTCCACTTGAGTAATTTCAGAGTCAGAATTCCCACAAGCAGCCAATATTAAAAGTAGTAAAACAGGTAACATAGAGCCTATCTTTTGCATATTCCCCCACCTTTTTCAATTTAAATTTTTTTATGTAAACTAATATACTATTAAACAGAAGCTCCCATTTGATAAAATAAACCTTACTCTGTTGGGACATATCCTATAACTTCTTTTTCCAGAAGGTCAACAAATATCTGAGGTAACTCATTGGTAAGGTTTTCTTTAGACTCAAAAGTAACCATTAACACTTTAACTCTGTGAGGTTCGCCCTCAAGCATATGACCAAAACTAGTGTCCGTAACCTCCACTGAAGCATTTCTCCAATCCCCTTTAGCTAACTCATCCCATCCTTCTTTCTTAACGAATTCCCAAGCAACCTTTTTTAAAGATTCGTATTCTTCATTTTTAACGATTTCTTCTTCAAATTCAGCACTCTCTTCAGCTTGAGGTGAACAAGCGATTAATCCACAACATAAAATAGTGATAGTTACACCGATTGTTATTCTGTTAATAGCAAGAACCTCCTAATATATATTTAGAAGATTAGACGGATTATTTCCTGTCTTGTTTCAATTTTTATAAATCAAAACTAACGGGTCTCTGGTTATTCCATTTAACTGCCCTTAATTTGAACAAAGGTGACCTGCCATTCAGCAAACGCTCTTGTTAGCTTAACAACGAGGTTATATAAACTGTTCCCCAATAAAGAAAACTCATAGTTAAAAACACAGATCCAAATACAGTGATTGCTTTTGGTATTTTTCCATACAAATAAATTATTGCTATTCCTATAAATATATGAAAAATTATAAAAAGAAAAATACTCACTCACTTCACCTCTACCAAATAAATTATAAGATTTTGTATTCAATAAACTGCCCAATCATAATACCAATTATTTCATAAACTGAAAATTCCTACAATGAAATATTCCTCATCATGCATAATATAAAACGAGCGCTGATCCCTGTTCGAGGATAGCGCTCTAATGATAAATAAAATTAACATATTCCCTTTCTCTATTTGAGTGAACGCAGGATTTAGAGACAGAAAAAACCTCTATAATCAAACTCGTACGGAGGTACTGACTTTACTTCTCTAATATCAACTTTTATCCACTTTTTTTCTGTCTTAATTACTTTTTCCATATTATTGTTGCCGTTTTTGTCTTTGAAGACAATGTAACCTTCAGTCTGATTTTTGTTAATGTATACAAATTTCACACCGTAGTATTCACCTACAAACATATCCGTTAAACCAGAAGTTCTTTTATCGGAACTACCTAAATCTTGATAAAGTTTTTCAGTATCATCATGGGAATTATATTCACTATAATTAGATACATCCAAATTAAAGCTTTTGATTAAATCTTGTTTAATTTCATTAATGTATTGATCTCTGAACTTATTGGAAATTTCTATACAAGTGTCACTGGCTTTAAACTCCAAAGCATTTGTACCACCTGGATCTAATACATTCAATAAGGAAAAAAACATCACTAAATGAATCATTTAATCCCCCCCTATATATTTATAGGGTTATCTTGTCACAAGAGATAAATAACAATACTTTACTTGGACTAGCTTCTAAAATCGCACAAGTTAATTAAGACATTGGTAAGGATCAATTCTGATGGATTCCCAGATTCCTTCAGCACTCTTTTTGTATTGAGAAATTAATACATCTGTATCGTTTGTTAATTGATAAAAGATGAAGCGATAATCGGCTCCATCCGTACCGATATAATCAATCGTTTTAACGTAACCTTCTTGTTTTGCAGGTAGCTGTTTTTTTATTAATTTACACCATTCTCCATACATAATAGCAACCACGGCTTCCGCATCATGCTGCCAGAGATGATAGGCTGCACAGAGGAAGTCCTCTCCATACAATTTCATCTGGTCAATTTTATACAGGTTTTGTTCTTTTTTTAATTGGACATAGCCATAATAATAAGCAAAATAGGTAACACCTTTTGATGAACCTTCGATGCTTTCCAACTCAATGAAATAAGGACCCATGCCGTTTTCATCTGGCAGTCTGTTCATCTTAATTAAATTTAGATGTCCAATTCCAGCAAACGATTGAAGATATTCATTATAGGAAACCCTTCTTTGATAGTCTTTAGTAAAAAAGTTATAAGCAATTGGAAATGGCAATTTTGCCATCCCTACAGTTCCGCACCCACCCAACTGGTTTTGGTTGAGGTTTTCTGCCTCTCTTAAAATACTAAAGTAGTTTAAAATAGTTTCGTCAGGATTCCGGGTTAATGTTGCAGGCAGTTTTATCTCTTTGTAGTTTAATTCATAATAGGGATCAAAAAATTGGGTGTTCTCGAAAAGGGTGTTTTTTATAGGGAGGGAGGAAGGACGAAAATATTTTTCGGCATCACTGTTAGTTATTAAAGAGGTTTGGTTGCGTTCAACTGGCTGTCCAAATGTTTGCGGTTCGTAATGGGATCCCATAAGGAGAGTCATTTCTTTTCTTGGATATTGTTTGAATGCCCTATTTAACCACTTTGTAAAGTGTTTCAATTAGTCTCCCCCTACAAGAATATACTGTTTTACCTTATTCACTTTCTTGTAGGTTTATTAACATTCATTTTTGTATAAAGACTATTTGACCTCTATTACAAACGCGTAGAACGAGTCAGCTTCTAAATTCTCATAGTTCCATCTTGCATCTATTTCATAATAGTATACACCTTGTTCAGAAGGCGTTACCAAAGACTGGTTATACAATTTCTCTTCACCTTGTTTCATTCTAGCTATTGAAATATTGCTTGGTCTAGGCGTGTAATGAAAACTGATGTTAAATTTAGAATTTCCAGGAACTACTGTTGGTTCTATTTCTTCAACAATTTCTGGAATAGAAGGATAGTCAGCACATTCATACCAACAATACGTCCCCCTTACAACAGGAATATCGACTGAATCTATATAAATTTCAGGAATTGGTGGTTTAGTTCCCTCTAACTTGTTGTTCCCTGAACAACTTGCAGTTATTGTAAGAGTATTAATCGCTAACATTAACAACATTATCTTTCTCATTCACCAACCCCCTATCAACATGCCAAAAATGTAAAACTCCTCGATAATCCTACCCTAAAGCTCAATACCAATTATTTCAACCAAAAAAGTAGCCTACCTTATTCCAGATAAACCCCTGTTTATTAAATCACGACGATCACTAAAAGACAGCCCATACATTCTTCTTAATGTAATCTTCTTCGCTTATCTCCTTTCCATTTACCATAAGTGACTGGAACTCATCAAATAGCTTCTTCATTTCTTCCTCTTTGTTGATTAAAGTAATACTTTTGTTATACTCCACCTCGTTCCTATAAGTTGATATTTCCATCCATTTCGTATTATCATCTTTACTCTGAAGATATACCGTATTAACCTCCAAATACTTTCTATATATGTATGAAGCTCTTTTTTGAATACTTATATACTCAGCAACTTTATCACTTTGAATATGATATTGATAAACCTTTACAAACATAAAGTTCACTCCAATTAAAAACAAATTCATTGAATTATTTCACCGACTTAATAAGATGTTTTATAATCCCACTAAACTAACCGTAACTAATATCGATGAAGAAGCCCAAATAATAAACAGAATAGCTACGAGATGATGAGATACTTCGTCTTTCATAGCTTTTAATAATGATAGGATAAAGAAATAACCAAACAATAAAAACAAAATTGCAAATAAGAAAAACACAAGAACCTTCCTTTCAATTAACAAAAAATCACTTTAATATATTCAGTCACAATTTATTATTTCAAATGAAAGACATTTACTCAAGGTGTATTTCCCATAAAAAAGGAAGCGTACCTTAGTTGAATTCAAGCCATAATCGTGGTTGATATCAATAAATATTTTATTTGATGGAGTGGCTGAATAGTAAATGACCCCGGTCCAGTACCGGGGTCATTTACTTTTTCATAAGTTAAAAATCAATGATTATGCCCATGCCCTTCTTCTTCCAGCAAGTGCGTTAGTCCTAATTCCTCTAGAATGCTTAGTAGGTTTACACCATCTACTTCTTCTTTGGGTTCAGGTGCATTTTTCAACAACGTATTTTGTTCTAAATAGTTTCTTACGACGAACCTCATGTCGTTTTCACCCACAGTACCGTCGTGGTCAAGATCGGCTGGACGTTCATTTAAGCCGTAATGCTTCTTTATTTCTAGAGCATCGATGATATCAATGACTCCATCCTGATTTACATCTCCAGCAAGTGTCATGGCATAGAAGATGTATGTCATTCTACCGACGTCTACTCCGTTGAACTCATCTCCAAGGTGGCTTATTTCCACTACACGCTCAAAGTGACCTGGTAGTTTAACAGAAAGTGTATATGGTTCATCTGTAGTTGGAAGGCCTTTGAAGATATATCTTGCTGCACTATTTACAGTACCTTCATATACGGTTCCATCTTTTGAAGTCAGAGTAGCTGTAATTCCTGCGCTAAGCATGTCTTTCGTATAATCTAACCAAACACCGCTCATAAATGCTTCCGGTAGAATTCCGCCTTCAAGTTGCGAAACAGTTGGCAAGATGTTGAATCCTTGACCAAACCTTTGCACATCACTAGAACCGTTTTCATCATGAACGGTTGCCTTAGTTATATTCATATTCTGGATCCACTTTGCATAAGAAGTGTGATTTTCCTTTACACTAAGTGAAAGATCAAGTAAAGGCATTTCATGAATACCTTCTATTTGACTATTTAATTCAAGCTGAATTCCTAACACTGCATTTGTACCAATGGTAGAAGAAGTAGTACTGATTATCCCATCTACTCCTTTGTCATCTAGTAATTGTTGCAATTCACTACTAATCTTCACATCTTCAAGCGTAAAAATATTTTGTGGGAATCGCAATTCGAAATTTGCTTTTTGCATCTGTTCTATATGTTGTGCAGATAGCTTAACAGAAACATCATCTCCATATTTTACATCAATATTTTCAGAAGCAAGCTTTACGTAAGGTATGCCTGCTTTAATTAAATGATACGTTGAGTGCGGATGCTCTTGCATACCATTCATCGCTAAGTCTAATGTTCTAAGTGTAAACCTTGTCATATTCGTTCCTTCATTCAACTTCAAATCCGTAGTAAAACTTCCGTCAGCTGCTACCTCTAAATTTTTCGCGTTATAACGTGTAAGGTTTAAAAGTGTTACTTCGTTAGAAGCTTGGGATGTTTCCATACCATATTGATTTAATACATCTACGTGTTCATCAAATACTTTCCCAGAAATAGTTAGCCCGTTCTCATCTACTTCATATACTCCACCAAGATTGCTCATTTTTAATCCTGGCAATGTATTTTCAATAAATAATGGCTGGCTTTTACTGAATACTTTCCCATTTTCAGCTCTTGAAATTGCCTCAATCTCATAATTCCCAGGAGGTGCTAATTGTTTTGCATATTCTACCGGATGATCTTGATCACCGGTAAACGGGAAGTATAATCCCACAAATCCAAATTCCATCCCGAATAATGTGTCTTCGTTTATATCTCCTTGATAGGATTCAATAATGCCTAACGCCTTACCAGTATCTCTTTCTTTAAGAACCAGGTCTAGGGCTACCATCGGGCTATTAAACGAGAATAAGACAGGAGTATAACCCATATAGCCATGATTATAGTCTCTTCGCGTTGTAAAACTCGTGTATGGAACAATTAATTCTTTAATCCCTTGTTTCATTAAAACAGTACCAAATGGCACATAATATTGTTCGTTCTCGTCTTCCCTATTTGTCAAAACAACCATTCCTTCATAGTAACCAGGCTCTGCATCTTTAGAAAATTCGAGCGTCACATCTCTTGTCATTGATTTTTTATGAGGCACAGTAATGTTGTTAGGTAAAGTTAGTTTCACTCCGTTTTCATCTAGTTTCTTTGAACCATTTGTATGGTTTTCTATAAAAGAAACCGAGTATTTCTTAACCTTGTTACTATTGTTGGAAACTGTAATTGGCAACTTATATTTCATTTCCTTTTCAGATGTATAGTAACTGCCAAAGCTTAAGCTGCCGCCATTTTCTACTAAAAGCTCTCCTTGGTGATTTTTTGTTTCCTGCCTAACTGAAATTGAGGTTTCAGTTTGTACCGCTTCATAAATATTGATTCTACCGGCACCACTTTCCCAAACACTTGTATTTCCATTCAATTTTTCTGAGGTATTCATCAATGTTGCTTTTACTTGCTCTGGAGTAAGATCTGGTTTAGCTTGAAGTAGTAGGGCAACTGCGCCAGCTACATGCGGTGCCGCCATAGAAGTACCTGATGCTCTTCTATAGGAAGAGGTATAATCTTCTGTGTTAGTTGGATCCACTGTAAAGGCAGGAACCGTAGAGAAAACGTCCACTCCTGGAGCTACCACTTCCGGCTTGATGTCGTAAGTAAGTCGACTTGGCCCTTTTGAACTGAATCCTGCAAGTACGTCCCCATCGGTTTTCACTGAAGCTTCATCATGAAAAGATAGTTTTGTTGTCTCTTTTTCTAGTAGCTGTTTAATGATCAAACCTTGGTCATACGTTAATGAAAAACTAGGAATATAAGCATTTGCTTCTCCTAAGTAAAACGGTATATGGCCTTCTTCCTGGTTGTTATTGTACATAATAACTGACTTGGCACCATTTTCTTTCGCAAAAACAACCTTGTCATGTAGCGCAAAATCACCTCTGGCTACTAAAACAACTTTTCCTTGCACATCTTTCCCTTCATAATCTTGCCTTGTCCCCTTTTGCACATAAACTATTTCTGTAGGGCTTTTCAAGAAGGACTGTAAATCTGTCGTATAATCTTTACCTAGTAAAGGTAATTGTGAAAAAGTGTCCATGGCTGTTCCAGACTCATATGTTGCGTCCATTGTCGGCCTTGTGATGGAGTAGCTGGATGCACCAACTGCTATTCCCAGCGTGGAAGTCGCTGGAGAACCAATAGAGAACGAGCCTAATGAACCCGAATTCCCGGAAGCTATTACTGCTACAACGCCCGCTTTTACCGCATTATCAATTGCCACTGCACTAGGATCAAATGGGTGATTAGCTGTAGAACCTAATGATAGATTTATAACGTCCATTCCATCTTCTACAGCTTTCTCAATACCATCAATGACAATTGACATCATTCCTGATCCATATGGCCCTAAAACTCTATAACCATATAAATCTACTTCTGGTGCCACCCCTGTTACAGCGTATTCCGATTCATTTGCCCCGTTTCCTGCTATTGAACCTGCAACATGTGTTCCATGGGATGTATAATATGTGGAATCCGACATCGGGTTTCTTTCCGGTTGACCTGAATTCAGCCAATCTTCATATGTTGTTTCCATTGGATCGGCCTCATTGTCAATTAAGTCATAGCCTCCTTTGTACACTTCACGCAAATCAGGGTGGTTATAGTCAATTCCTGTGTCAAGGACCCCTACCTTGATTCCTTTACCTGTAATTCCTTCTTCATGTAATCTGTCTGCATCGATTTGTTTAATACTATCAAGGGCAGGAGATTCATTCGAAACTTCGGGAGATGCTACCGGCTCTATCTTCACCTCAAAATCTTCCCAAATCGCTTTTACGTATCCTAACTCCGATATTTTTTGTACATCTTTAGAAGGTAAAGTCATCGAAACTCCATTAAAAGTTAAATCATAATTTCTTTTAATCTTCACTTCCGAAAATTTAGCTTTTCCGACATTTTTTTGAACGAAGCTTTTAAATTTATGATGTGTTTTACTTATTTTTTCTCTTTCTTTACTTAAGGTTGTAGAAATTCCTTTTGCTTTCTTATTTTCGACTTCAACGATTGATGGCTCATCAGTGAATTGAACAATAATATTCACATCTTGGTCAGAGTGAATATTCAAATCAGGAAATAATATTTTAGACTGAATACCTGTTGTTCCAGAGACTTCTCTCATTTTTTCACGTTCATAACCTGTTACATTTTTTAAGTATTCTTCCACATCATCAATCTGTTCACTTGTTGCTCTAACTTCATGTTGTCCAGGAAATACACTGCTAATTACCAATAAACATACGAATAAAACGGATAATAGATACCTAAACCTTCTCACTCATTATGACCTCCTAGTTTTCGAAATCTTCTTTCTACTTAAGGCTATAATAGAGAAGTTTTTTTGTCAGTTGGGGTTTTTAATTAATTCTTAAGACCTAATCATTGAAAATTTCCCATATGGAATATCGTTGTAAGAAAACGGTAGAAACGTTACACTTTAGGAAGAAATTTGAGTGAGGTGAATGATATGAAGAAATGGTGGATTCTAGTGCTCGCTTCATTAGTTGCACTAACTGTTTATTTTACACTTGAAAGAAATGATTTATTTTATGTCGAGGTAACCATTCCTTCGTCATTATTTATTAGTGATATTAATGAGGAGGAGCTAATTTCCAGCTCAGAAAAAGAAGGAATCCTGGTTACCAAACATGAGGATGGATCCATGACATATAGAATGAATAGATTAAAACATTACGAGAAAAAGGCTGAATATAAAAATATCATTTTACATACCATCCAAGACATCATAGCCGACGATGAGTACTATGAACCTATATATGATGTGACCCATAATAAATCCCTTAACCAATTTACCTTTTTTATAGACAAATCCAAGAGTGAGGGGAGTCTTGGTTTAGATAGAATTGTATCTTTGTTAATTGGAATGAATGCTGCTCTGTACCAATTGTACAATGGAGCCTCACTGGACAATTATCACGTAAATGTCCGCCTGCAAGACAAGGACACGGATGAAATCATTAGTGAAACAACTCTTCCATAGAGTGGACTGTTCTCTACTTGAACATACTTAGTCCGTAATAGTCAAGCTCCCCTGTGTGCTAGAATTAAAGAATCACTTAGTTTTTTTGTGACTTAATAATAATAAAAGACGGTCTTTTCATTAATTAAATCTGGCATTTTTTCTATACCTGTCAAAGTTGATTCAGGTTCGATAATCTTAATTATTCTTTAAATTCTAAACCAGCCTCTTCTAATGATTTTTTCATAGTTGGTAAAGAAGCGGGTCCAATACCGTGGAGCTTTAGTATTTCTTTTTCGGTGTACATAGAGAGTTTTTGTAAAGTATTTATCCCTTCGTGAACTAAGGCGCTTCTAGCAGGTGAACTTAATTTTGTTAAGAAGCCGCTACCGGGTTTATTCTCTTTATTGCAAGTAGGGCAACTTGGGCATTCGCTACTTTTGAAATATTTATGCCCTTTTTCACAAACTCTTAAAGTTTTTACTGCTTTCAAGGTAATCCCTCCTATGTAATTCCAACAAATTTATAATGATTATAATATTTGGTCAGGTTCAAGCGATACAAAATGTACGTGATTTAAGGAACCTAATAAGTATTTCATCTGTCTCTTTTGATGATTTACCTAGCCAAATTAGATGTCCCCATGTATCGAGGAGACATAATTCAGAAGTAGGGATTTTTTCATGAGCAAGATAAGGGTGTTCTAATGGTACAGAGCCATCATGTTTACTGTGCATAATAAGCGTTGGACAACTTATAGCTTGTAAATTTTCAATAGCTACCTCATTAATCTGTGCTAAGTCGATAAAAAAACCTTCCCCTGATCGTTGTCGATTATTCATTTTTCTTATTGCTTCCACATCATCCTTACTTAACATTTTCTTTGCTTCATTATGTGTTAATTTACTAAAGGAAGGAAACATTTGATTAAAGATAAATCGTGGAAATAGATTATTCATAAAAGATATTAACTTCCATGTGTATTTTTCTGTTTTAGGACGAAATAATACCCTTGCCGCTTTTAATTCTTTATCCTTGGGAGTGAGCCATTCTTTCGTAACAGCAGATTGTAAAGTCAGCGAGCAAACCTTTTCAGGATACTTAGAAGCAAAATATATACCACTTGGACCACCTGCGGATATTGCCACAAGGTGGACCTTTTTTATATTCAAATGATTTAATAGCTTCATATAATGCTCACAGGCAGTAGATAGACTTTCTCCTATTTCTTTCGACGTACCTCCATACCCTGCTCTTGAAGGAGTAATAATAGAAAACCCATTTTCTATTAATGCTTTATACCCGAACTCTTCTTTACAATTTGAATGTCCTCCATGCATGACAAATATAGGTTCACCGTCACCCATAATAGAATATTCTAGCGTTAACCCATTTGTAGAAAATTTCTCTATTCTTCTCTCCATAAAACAGCCTCCTTTTTCACAGAAAAAAATCCTATTCAGATAATCTTCTAGTTCAATAAAAAATAGCCGTTAGCCTAATACCAATTATTTCATAATCCTAAAACCCCTACAACATTAATTTCATTCTAAAAAAATAAAATGAGCGCTGATCGATTCCAGTTATAGGTGTGAAAGTTAAGTCAACGAAAGAAGAAGCGATAACTTCAAACTCAAGTTAACGCTTCTCAACATAGTTAAAATTATTTTATGAACCTAATAAATCTCTTTTTACCAATTTGCAGTACTTCATCGTTCATTAATACCCGGTCCAGTTCATCAATGCTTAGTTTTTCTTTGTTGAGCTGGACTCCTTTTTGCTTGATTAAGCGCATGAATTCGCTTTTGCTTTTAACAAAGCCTTGCTCGACTAATTGTGGAATGATAGCTAAAACTGTTTCCGCTCCGATTTCGATCAATAACTCTGGGATGTCATCTGGTATTTCTTTTTTGCTAAAGGCCGTTTCGTAGAATGTGATGGCTCTTTTCGTTTCTTCCTCTCCACAGTATAGATTCGTAATGATTCTAGCCAAATCAAGTTTGATATCTCTAGGATTTGCTCCCTGTTCTAACTGTTGGATCCACTTCTGAATCTCTTTTGGATGTTCATCCGTTGCCAGTTCAAAGTATTTGATAATGAGTTCGTCTGGAACCTCCATCACTTTTTTGAACATTACTTCAGCTGGCTCATTGACACCGATGTAATTACCAAGGCTCTTACTCATTTTTTCTACTCCGTCCAACCCTTCAAGCAATGGCATGAAAATGGCAACTTGCTTTTCTAATCCCCATTGTTTTTGGAGAGTGCGTCCCATGAGAATATTAAATGTTTGGTCTGTTCCACCTAGTTCAATATCTGCTTTTATTTCGACGGAATCGTATGCTTGCATTAATGGGTAGAAAAATTCATGAATGCCGATCGGCACTTGGTTATTGTATCTCTTTTGGAAATCGTCACGCTCTAGTATTCTTGCTACAGATGTGCTGGCTGCTAGTTTGATTACTTCCTCAAATGTTAGTTTAAATAGCCACTCACTATTGAATCGGACAGTCGTTTTTTCTGCATCTAACACTTTAAAGATTTGCTCACAGTATGTTTGTGCATTCAGTTTTACCTGCTCATCACTTAACGGTTTTCTCCCCTTTGCTTTTCCAGTCGGATCTCCGATACGCCCTGTGAAATCCCCAATGATGATAACGATTTTATGGCCTAGGTCTTGCATTTGCTTCATTTTTCTAAGCACCACTGCATGACCCAGATGAATATCAGGTGCGGAAGGGTCAAGCCCTAGTTTAACAATCAGAGGTGTCTTTGATTCATAGGACTTCTCCAATTTTGCCAATAGCTCTTCTTTGTTTACTATTTCTTGAGCACCTTTCATGATAATGGTCAATTGTTCTTCTGGTTTTACTAACATACTAACATCTCCTTGGAATATTATTTCTAATATTGCAAGCTCTATAAGAACCAAAGGGAATAAAAAAAACGCCCTTTTGGATTAACCAAAAGGACGATTATCTCGTGTTACCACCTTTAATTCATAAGCAATTCACATTGCCTACCTTTGAAAGTACAGTCATATGACGATACTCCAGCACATGATTACGGGTGCTTCACCGGCGTAGCCTACTCAAGTCTTCACTTTTCGGTACACAGCTCCAAGACGTATTCACAATCGTTCAACATGCACCTCTCATCAGCCGGTAACTTTCTGTCTGTTTACGTGATTGCTACTCTTTCTTATCATAGCCTTTGTTCTTATACTCCGAAATGTTTATAACAAATCTTCGTTATGCAGATATTACTAGTTATTTTATCTATTTCATTCCAAATGTCAATAGTTTTATTTTTGCTTATAATACGTAATCCCCAACGCAAAGGCAAGCACAAGGCCTTTGACAATATCCATCGCATAATAAGGAACGGACATCATGACGAGGCCATTTTGAAGGATCCCGATTAATACTGCACCGATAAATGTGCCGAATGCATTCGGTTTTCCTGCTCCAAGGACGGCAAAACCAATGAATGCTGCCGCAACTGAATCCATTAAGTATGGTGTGCCCGCATTTATTTCTGCTGTCATAATCCGTGAAGCAAGGACCATCCCTCCGATTGCTGCTAATAAGGCGGAAAATAAATAAGCCGCTACTTTGTATTTGTTCACCGCTATTCCCGAAAGCTTGGCCGCTTCAGCATTTCCTCCAATGATGTACATGAATCTTCCGTGCTTGGTGTAGGTGAGGAAAATATGAACCACCACCACAATCGTTAACATGATGACGATGATCCATGGGACCTGTCCAAATTTCTGAAATAGCGGGCTGATGGTTCCCGTTGCAAACGTTCCATCAGCCATGACCATATTTTGCGAAATTGTAGAGCCTTTTGTATAAGTCAATGCAATGCCCTGGATGATGAACATGGTCGCAAGAGTCATCAGCATATCAGGAATTTTCAGTTTTACAATCATAAAAGAGTTGAAAGCCCCGACTACCAGTGCTGCCGCTATTGCTGAAAAGATTGCCACTGCAGTATTTTGCGAAAACCAGACAAACATGGAGATAACGATAGCATTGGACAGGGATGCAACAGACCCCACGGATAAGTCGAAGCCGTTTACTGTTAGGGAGATGGTGATGCCGATTGCGATAATCGTAACGATCGAGATCGACCTTAAAATATTGATGACATTATTAGATTGGATGAATGCTGGGTTTGCAAGGGCAAACACGGCAATCAACACAAAAATGGTAATGATGGTCCCGTATTTATATAAAAAATCGAACAGTTCAAAGCGGAAGGCCTGTTTGGCGTTCTCCTGCACTGGTATGTCAGTTTTCATTTCCTTGTCCCCCTGTTGAAAAGTATAGAAGCTCTTGTTCGTCTGTATCTGCGGTGGATAGTTCTTTTGTAACCTTGCCGTCGTAAAGGACATACACCCTATTGGTCAGGCCGACAATCTCTGAAAGCTCAGATGATGCGTAAAGGATGGCCTTACCGCGTTTCGCAAGGGCGGCAATCAGTTCAAAAATGTCCCTTTTAGCGCCAACATCGACCCCTTTTGTTGGCTCATCAAAAATGTAGATATCCGCTTCAGAGACCAGCCATTTGCCTATGGCGATTTTTTGCTGATTTCCTCCTGAAAGTGTGTGGACACTTGTGTCAGGTGATGGCGTTTTAATGCCCAGTGCTTGGATGATCTCTTGTGATTTGCTTTTCTGTGCTTTGTTATCAAGGAAATGCAGGGCCTTTGTGAATGCATGGAGATTAGCGGAAACCAAATTAGTTTGCACGGATTCGTGGAGGATGAGACCTTCCTTTCTCCGCTCCTCTGGAATAAATGCCAGCCCGTTTTGTACTGCTACATGGGGTGTTTTTACTTTGACTGTATTTCCTTTGATTTTTATTGTCCCTGTCGTTTTAGATGACCCAAACAATGCCTTGCAGAGCTCCGTTTTCCCCGCTCCAACAAGACCGGCTATTCCCACTACTTCACCAGCTTTTACGTGGAGACTTACATCTTTCACTATAGTGTTGTCGCTGAGTCCTTCTACTTCTAGCAGGGACTCACCTATGGTTGGATTGTGTTCCGGAAACTGCTGTTCTAGTTTCTGACCTAGCATCCACTCTACTATCTTTTCAGGAGTAAGGTTTGCCACGTTGTCCCGATTGACTACCTGTCCATTTCTCATAATCGTTATTTCATCACAGATTTCCACGATTTCAGGAATCCTATGGGAGATAAAGATGACCCCTACCCCTTCCTCTTTCAATCTTTTGATGACAGAAAACAGTTTTTCTGTCTCTCTGTTGCTAAGAGGCGCTGTTGGTTCATCTAAAATCAAAAACTTACAATCTGTTGAAATAGCTCTTGCCAAGAGGACCATTTGCTTCTCTGCTAATGTCAGCGAGCTTACTAGACGCTTGGTAGAAATATTACTATTCAATTTTTTCAAGTGTTCGGCCGCTTTCTTATGTACATTTCTCCAACGAATCCACTGCTTGCTTCCGGAGTGCTGCACCGTCTCTTGAAGCATGATATTCTCCGCTACCGTCAGTGTCGGAATCAATGCTGCATCCACTTCCTGATAAACGATTTGTACGCCTGCCTGTTGGGAGTCAGTTGGATTAGAAATAGAAAGTGGATTTCCTCCGAGTTTGATTTCCCCGCTAAAATGATCGTACGCTCCAGCCAGTACTTTCATCAACGTCGATTTCCCAGCACCATTGGCTCCTATTAAAGCATGGACACTTCCGGGTTTTGCGGTAAATGTTACTTGGTCAAGAGCCTTTACCCCAGGGAATTCGATGGATATATCTTTCATTTCAAGTGTTGTGTTTGTCATTCTGCTCCCCCTCTCTTCAAAAATACAAACACTCTCTCCTGATGAAGAGAGTGCCGTCTATTATTTTTTGTAATGCTCTTTCAATGTGTTCATCCACTCTTCTAAGAAGGAGTCAGATTCACCCCAGCCCTCCACGACTGATGAAAGGTTGCCCATGTTTACCGCTTCGTTTGATTGTTTTAAATCTTCTTGAGAGATTAAGGAAGCTTCCAAGTCATAAGTTTGCGGCGTTTCTTCCCCTGCAAGCTTTTTAGCAAGTAAACGCAGATTTACAGCACCGATCAATTTCGGATCCACAGCTGCTGTGTATTTCCAAGGGCTTCCTTCCGTACTGATTTCCTGAAGGTCGGCATTGGAAACATCGATTCCGTATATCTTGATTTCTTCTCGACCTGCCTCTTTTAAAGCACGAGCCGCTCCTACTGCGAATGCATCCCATGTTGCAAAGATAGCATCAATGCTTCCTTTAGGGTGCTTGTTCAACATTGCCGCAACCGCGTTCTGTGTTTGAACGGAAGTATCTGCCGCTGCAACTCCAAAGCGTTCCACTTCATTCAGTCCGGGATTGTTTTCTAATGTCTCCTTATAAACATTGTTACGTCGAACCATCGGAGGGAAACCGTCAACCCACAGATACACCACATTTGCTTCCCCATTGAAATCGTTAACGAGTTGGTCAAGTGCCAACTTTGCCAGCTCCTCATCATCTTGAGAAGTTAGTGTAACTCCTTCAATGTTCGCTAAATCTCCGTTGGAATCGAATGTCACCACTTCTTTGCCGCTGTCGACAAGCTGCTGAACCCCTCCCACTGTTGCCGAATCATCACCGTGTGAAATAATCACTCCGTCATAATCTTGGTTAACCGTCTGGTTGATAGCATCATGAAATTTGGCACTGTCACCATTTGCAGTAAACACATCCACTGTAAACCCTAGTGACTCCCCTTCCTCTTTAGCCCCAGCTAAAAATTGAGCCGTATGATCATCTCCGCCAATCTTTCGTATCACCTTAATTTTTGCACCTTCTCCATCAGCAAACTTCTCTGGTACGTTCTCAATCGGCCCAGTCGGCTTACTGCTCGCCGCAGAATCGCCTCCTCCACTACAACCTGTCAATAATAAAGTCGCTGTTGTTAATGCCACAATTCCTTTTTTAAAAATGTTTTTAGTCATTCTTTTTACTCCCCTTTTTGCTTTATTGCTTTAATAAAATAAAAAAACCTCTCCAAGAAAGAGAGGTTTGAGCGCTAATTGAAAACAAAAAGACTTGTCCCTCTCTTATCTTTCAAAACATCACTGTTTTGCAGGATTTAGCACCAATTCCAAACGGAACGGTTGCTGGGCGTCATAGGGCCAGTCCCTCTGCCACTCTTGATAAGAGATCGAAATATTTAGTTTATTAAAAGAATTAAGTATTACTTTACCGCCTTAAAGGGGAAGTGTCAATGACTTTTTCGAAATTTTTTTGTCAAAAAGAAAAAGCCCCACCCTTAAGTGAGACTTTCCCAACATATATATTACTTCGCAACTACATAAACACGAGTTTCATAAGGCTTTAATGTCAATTCAGACACACCTTCATGTGCAGCAACTTCATAGTTTTGAAGACGAAGGTCTGCAGAAGCTACCTCAAGATCTTCAAGCTCTACTGTTACTTCTTCCTCACTCAAGTTACATAATACAACCGCCACTTTGTTATCAAGTGTTCTTGTATAACCGTAAACTTGTGTGTCATCTTCAAGAATCAGATTGTATTCGCCATAGACAAATACTTCCTCTTCTTTACGAATTTTGATCATGTCGCGATAGAAGCTTAATACGGAATTCGGGTCATTCCATTGCTTTTCCACATTGATGGTTTTGTAGTTTTCATTCACGCCCATCCATGGAGTACCAGTGGTGAAGCCTCCGTTTGGCTCGTCGTTCCACTGCATAGGAGTACGGGAGTTGTCACGGCCTTTAGCCCAGATGATTTCCATCACTTTTTGAGCATGCTCTTCCCCTTTGGCACTCTCAATGTCGTAAAGGTTTTTCATGCCAACATCATCATAATCGTTAATGCTGTCAAACTTCACATTTGTCATACCAAGTTCTTGACCTTGGTAGATGAAAGGAGTTCCTTGCATTAAGAAATACAATGCACCAAGCGATTTCGCACTTTCCACTAGGTACTCTTTATCATTTCCCCATGTAGAAACAGAACGAGCCTGGTCATGGTTTTCAAGGAATAAGGCATTCCAGCCATTCCCTTCCAACCCTTTTTGCCATTTCGTCAATGTTTTCTTCAGTTGAAGAAGGTCTACGCCGCCTTCTGTTCCTTTTTCCCAAAGACCAAGATGTTCAAATTGGAAAATCATATTGAACTTCCCGTTCTCTTCGCCAACCCACTCATCTGCTTGGTTCAGCTTCACACCATTTGCTTCCCCGACCGTCATGATGTCGTAACGCGCAAACGTTTGCTCTTTCAATTCCTCAAGATGCTTTTGAATTCCTTCAACATTCATCATGTAGTCAAAAGATGGAACATAATCTAAACCTTTTGGATTCGGCAAGTCCGGGAATCCAGGCTCTTTTTTGATATGAGAAATAGCATCCACACGGAATCCGTCAATTCCTTTGTCCAACCACCAGTTGATCATGTCGTACAACGCAAAGCGAACATCTTTATTTTCCCAGTTTAAGTCAGGCTGTTCTGTTGCAAAGATGTGCATGTAATACTGGCCAGTCTTCTCGTCCAACTTCCAAGCAGGACCATTGAAAATACTTTCCCAGTTGTTCGGCTCTTTGCCAGCTTTTCCATCTTTCCAAATGTACCAATCACGTTTTGGATTGTCTTTAGAAGATGCAGATTCAATGAACCACTCATGCTGATCAGAAGTATGATTGATTACCAAATCAATGATAAGCTTCATGTCGCGGTTATGCACTTCTTCTAGTAACTCATCAAAATCCGCCATGTTCCCGAAGTCTTCCATGATATCTTGATAATCACTGATGTCATAGCCATTATCAACATTCGGAGACTTATACATCGGACAGATCCAAATAACATCTATACCCATATCTTTTAAATAATCTAATTTAGAAATAACTCCTCGTAAATCACCAATACCGTCCCCATTGGAATCCATGAAACTTCTAGGATATACCTGATAGGCAACTGCTTCTTTCCACCATATCTTTTTCAATCTTGATACACTCCCTTATTAACGACGCTCTTTGCTATGATAACGGTTGCACGATTTTGCGTAACCGTTTGCACAAATCTACAAAAAAAATATAACTTGGAATAATTCCACTACTTTACTATACCATCTTTTTCACTAATTTCAACTCAAATTCTGATTTTGTTTTATTCATGAAATGGTGGTAGCTGGTAACACTAAAGGGTAGGAATATTTTAGGAGGATTTTACCATGAAATATTTATTGATATGCCTATTGGCTGCATCCGTTGTTTTCTCCCCACTATCTAGTTACGCTACAACCACGGAACAACCAAAAGCGGCTTTTACGAGGTACCATTCTTTATGGATGTTTGATGGTACCAAGGAAGTTCCCTTGCATGAGAACATTGAAGTGGGAAAATTCAGTTGGTCAAGTGATGGCAAGTGGCTTGTTTATGAAGCCAAGCAGGTGGATACGCCATCAGAATTAGAAGAATATGACATTTGGTTATATAATACCGAAACAATGAGTTCTACCAAACTAAAGATTGCGGGACATGATCCACAGTGGAATCCCGTTGACCGTTCATTTGGATTTCTGACTGGTTCCATACTTTGTGTTGTGGAACTTGCTTCTGGAACTCCGATCATTCACCAGCTTACAGGTGGTGTTTCTAATTTCACTTGGGATGCAGAAGGTGTCAACTTAATTGCCTCTGCCAGTGCGACTTTGTTTCCGGATGGTTGGAGCCACCCAAGACTTTACGAGGTTCATTGGGGGATAGAAAAGGAAGCTCATGAGATGGATGTAAAAGTAACACCGCTTCACACGGTTTCGTCTCCTCTAAAATACGAGGACATATCCATTCTAGCAGTAGATGTAGATGATTTCTCCTGGTCACATGACGGAAAAAGCTTATCAATGGTGGTTGCGCCAACTGCTTCGTGGTCTGCTGACAGCAATATGCTGAGTGTCTATGTAAAAGAGAACAAGCTTTTTATTCCACTTGGGGAAATGTTGCTTGATCCCAACTGGATAAAGTGGGCCCCGACTAAGCCTCTCCTTGCCTCCATTCAGGGTGGCGGCAGGATGACCAGTGGCGGAGTTAAAAATAAAGTACTGACGACAAGTACCATTATCCCAAATTATAAAAAGACGCATACGCCTAAAGGGTTTGCGGATGTGGATTTTGATTGGGTGGATGATGAGAAGATTGTAGTGGCGCGTGGTCGGGAAACAAGTGGTGAGAATCAGGATAAATTTAAGTCGTCTTTGTATTTGGTAGGTTTGAAGGAAAAAGAGGCTGTTATGATTGTGGAAACGCCTGAGGGTTCTTCTGATGGTGAGCCTGTGGTTTTGAAAGAGGGTTCTGAGTTGATGGCTTGGGTTCGGGTGGATGCGGATGGAAGAAGGCATATTTGGATGAGTAAGGTGGATGGATCTGACGGTAGAATGGTAGTGGAGAATGTGTTTGATGTGGTTTGGTTTGGGGACTGAGGTTGGGTGAGATTGTATTGGATAGTTTGAGTGAATTTGATTGCTGTTTGGGTGGAGAGAGGGCTTCTCTTTGACCGTTTTTATGATTTTGTTTGCTGTTCGGGTGTAGAGAGGGCTTCTCTTTGAGCGTTTTTATGAATTTGCTCGCTGTTTGGGCGTAGAGAGGGCTTCTCTTTGACCGTTTTTATGAATTTGCTCGCTGTTTGGGCGTAGAGAGGGCTTCTCTTTGACCGTTTTCATGAATCTGTTCGATGTTCGGGTGTAGAGAGGGCTTCTCTTTGACCGTTTTCATGAATCTGTTCGCTGTTTGGGTGGAGAGATTCCTTTTATTTCCTTCTATTGAACAGTTCATTCGGATTTTGTTGCCGTTCGGGCGTATAGAACCCTTCTATTGGACAGTTCACTCGGATTTTGTTGCCGTTCGGGCGTATAGAACGCTTCTATTAGACATTTCACCACGATTTCTCTGGTGTTCGGGCGTATAGAACCCTTCTATTAGACAATTCACACCGTTCTCCCTACCGTTCGGGCATATAGAATCCTTATATTGGAAACCGTACACTCCCCCCCCGCTCACCCAACAACAAAAAGGAGAAGCTCCCCCACCAACAAGGGAACTTCTCCTATTTTTAAAAAATCAAATCAAGCTCTTGAAACGTAAGAAGAATCAGTTGTATTGATGATCAATACGTCTCCTTCATTTACGAAGAACGGTACGTTAACTGTTACACCAGTTTCCATCACTGCTGGCTTAGATCCGCCGGAAGCTGTGTCGCCTTTGATTCCTGGCTCTGTTTCAGCTACTTTTAGTTCTACTGTATTTGGAAGCTCGACTCCAAGCGTCTCGCTTTGGTACATCATGATGGCAACTTCCATGTTTTCTTTCAAGAATTTCAATTCGTATTCGATTTGAGCAGATGGAAGCTCCAACTGGTCATAGGACTCGTTGTCCATGAATACGTGCATGTCGCCGTTTGCATAAAGGTACTGCATTTTGCGGTTGTCGATCTGTGCTTTTGCTACTTTTTCGCCAGCACGGAACGTTTTTTCTTGGATAGCACCATTACGTAGGTTACGTAATTTAGAACGTACGAATGCTGCTCCTTTTCCCGGCTTAACGTGTTGGAAATCCATTACACGCCAAATGCCGTTGTCTACTTCGATTGTTAAACCTGTACGAAAATCGTTTACTGAAATCATTTATTAGTTCCTCCTAAAGCTATGTAAAATAATGCCCTACACGTATTGTATCCTTGAGTGACTTACTCTAGTCTACACCACGCTAGATACATTTTTACAGTATAATAAGTTCTTTGGTAGAGAAGGAAAGTGTTTCGTTACCTGTTTCTGTAACGATTGTATCGTCTTCGATACGCACTCCGCCTAATCCGGCAACATAAATACCAGGCTCTACTGTTACAATCATTCCCGGTTCTAAAACTGTTTCTGATTTCACAGATAGAGAAGGACCTTCATGCACTTCCATTCCAAGTCCGTGACCTGTAGAATGTCCGAAGTACTCTCCATATCCTTTTTCCGTAATGTAATCACGAGTCAGCGCATCAGCTTCACGGCCGGTAATACCTGCCTTGATGCCTCTCATGCCTCGTAACTGTGCTTCCAATACGATATCATAGATCGTTTTCAGCTCATCGCTTGGCTCACCTACAGCTAGTGTTCTTGTAATATCAGAGTTGTAGCCTTTATAGTAAGCTCCAAAATCAAGTGTTACAAACTCACCTTTTTCAATCACTTTATCGGAAGCGACGCCATGAGGCAGGGCTGAGCGGTAACCAGAAGCGACGATAATGTCAAAGGATGAAGAAACAGCGCCTTGCTTTCTCATGAAGAATTCCAACTCATTGGAAACATCCAATTCTGTCAGACCTGGCTTGATGTATGTAAGAATATGTTCAAAAGCTGCGTCAGCAATCTGTGTAGCTTCCTTTAATATCTTAATCTCTTGTTCACTCTTAATCAAGCGTAACTTTTCAATAACGCCAGAAACAGGGACAAGATCTGCTTTTATCGTTGTTTTGTAGTTTAAGTAAGTAGAAAAAGTAACATGATCTTGCTCGAAACCAAGCTTTGCTACTCCGAGGTCTTTTACGACATTTGCAATTTCATCTACTAGTCCACCTTTGTGTTGGACGATTTCAAAGCCTTCACACTGTTTGGCAGCTTGTTCGGTGTAACGGAAGTCCGTGATGAATACTGCTTTGTCTTCTGTTACGACTGCCACACCTGCTGAACCGGTGAAACCTGTGATGTATTGGCGGTTTTTGCCGCTTGTAATTAGTAAAGCATCGATACCTGAAGCTTGAAAGCTCTCTCTAAGTTTTGTTAATTTTGTCATCTTACTATTCCCCCTTGTTCTGATTCAATAAAGCTTGTAGTGCCAGTTCGTATCCGTAAAAGCCAAGGCCTACAATCTGGCCTATTGTTACAGGTGCGGTGACGGATGTATGTCTGAATTCTTCCCGCTTATGTATGTTGGAAATGTGCACTTCCATTACCGGTACAGTTATGCTTGCAATCGCATCGCGGATCGCATAGCTGTAGTGGGTGAAGGCCCCCGGGTTTATGACAATCCCGTCAAAACTGCCTTCCGCATCGTGAAGCTTATCGATAAGCTCTCCTTCGTGGTTGCTTTGGAAACAAGTTAGTTCACACGAATTTTTGCCTGCGAATGCTTGAAGTTGCGCTTCTAGGTCCTGCAATGTTTGACTGCCGTATACTGCGGGTTCCCTAAGTCCTAATCGGTTTAGGTTAGGGCCGTTGAGAACAAGTAAGCGCATTCTGCGATCTCCTCTTTTTTTACTCTTGTCAATTTCCGTTACAGGTGCTCGCTTTCCGCGGGCGGTCCGGAAGCCTCCTCGGCTTGCGCCTGTGGGGTCTTCCCTGTCCCTTCCTCCCGCAGGAGTCTCACACCTTGCACTACAATCGACAAGGAAAACACTCCAATTCAATAAGAAAAAGAATGTCCAATTACTGAACATTCTATCACATTCTGCTATTCCCTACTACTCATTCGATGAGGATTGTGTTTGTTGTTTTTTGTGCTGATTCTGGTGTTGCATTTCATTGTGCTCAAAGGATATGGAATAGCCCACAAAAACGCCGAACAATATGTATAAGCATACATTTGTCACATTTGTATCAAGGGTTAGTTCGCCGACAGTTTTTATGGAAGGAAACATTGGATTCAATAAAAAGAAAACAAGACCCCACAGGGCAATTCCGTAAACAATCCCTATCCAGAACTGTTGAAACTTCTTTAATATGGCTGCATATATGAGTGCAGCGCCTATGCCAAACAAACCAAGTAAGATGATACTAATAATATGACCCAGCCATCCTTTTTTCCAATCTCCAAGCGCCCATGGCTGAAGCACAACATTCGGGCTGATTTCAGTGAAGCTGAAGATGTAGGCGAAATATCCGATTAAACTCCATAGCACCCCACCGACAAACCCGGTAACGATAACTTTAGTCATAAACCCCATCGGTTGTTCTCTTTGGTCCTGCTCCAATTTCTTTTTGTCACTCATCATTTGGCTTCCTTTCTTCTGCATCTTTACACATATCTTTCCATAAGAACGACAGAACCATACAAAACTAACCAACTTTTTAAAACAAAGAATCTCAGGGAGTAGAGGTTTTTTGAAGATTCGGGTAGAATATTAAGTAATAGAAATTTTTTCTTCTTAGAAAAGTTAGGTTGGTGCTATTTATGTCAAAAGATTCGAAACCTGTTTATGGTGGGCAGGCTGTGGTAGAAGGTGTGATGTTTGGCGGAAAACGCCATTATGTTACAGCAATCCGCAGAAAAGATGACTCCATTGAATATCTTCATGTACCAAGAAAAGTAAATCCGACATTACAGTCTTTAAAGAAGATTCCTTTTATTCGAGGAATTGTTGCTATAGTGGAAGCAGCCGGGAATGGATCTAAGCACTTAAATTTTTCCACAGAGAGATACGATGTAGATCCTAGTCAAGATGAGGAAGAGATCTATAACAAAAAAGAGCCTTCCAAGCTTGAAATGATTCTTAGTGTAGCAGCAGTTGGGGTTTTATCCTTTATTTTCGGGAAATTCATCTTTACGCTAGTGCCTGTTTTTTTGGCAGAACTCACAAAGCCCATTTTCCCGAGTGATTTTGCTCAAGTTTTAGTAGAAACTGTTTTTAAATTGATGCTTTTGTTGGCATACATATATTTCATCTCTTTTACCCCGATCATTAAAAGGGTATTTCAATATCATGGTGCGGAACATAAAGTGATTAACGCTTATGAAAACGGGAAAGAATTAACTGTAAGCAATATTCAAGCTCAATCGAGATTGCATTATAGATGTGGCAGCAGTTTTATCCTGTTCACAGTTGTTGTAGGCTTCTTTGTATACCTTCTTGTACCGACAGATCCTTTATGGGTGCGTGTACTGAACCGTTTAGCACTCATTCCTGTTGTTTTAGGTATCTCTTTTGAAGTATTACAGCTTACGAACAAAGTCCGCGATATTCCTGTTTTAAAAGTTTTAGGGTATCCCGGCCTATGGTTGCAACTGCTAACCACGAAGGAACCAACGGACGACCAAGTAGAGGTCGCTATCCTTTCCTTCAACAGACTATTGGAGCTAGAACAAGATTCAGAGAAAAAGATTACCGAAGAAATAGTATAAAAATCCGCAACAAGCCTTATCCTAGAAAATATACTATTAAAACAATCAGTGGTGGTAACCATCGAAAACAAGCATACTGGTTACCTGGGAGGTGGCGAAGATGAAAAGAAGCTATCGAAAACTAATTTTTTATGCACTCGTTTCCTTAGCAGCTTTTTATTTGATCATTCAATTATTTACTAATCCTGGAGGGTTATTTACGAGTCTACTATTAATTGTAGGGGGCGCAACCGTATTTTATCTGATTTTCCGCTATTTTATCCAAGGGAAAATCGGAGCAAAAACGGATGCCCGGTATAGTAAAGCTGTGAAACAGTCTAAAAAGAAATACGCAGCTACAGGAAACGCAAAACCAACCATCAGTCCTATTACCAGCAGAGACCGCGCAAGCTCTAAGCCGTCAAAACCGGCGGTACCAAAACGCAAAGCCCCATCCCATTTGACCGTCATTGAAGGGAAAAAGGGCAAAAAGAAAAACCGTGCTTTCTTTTAAATAAGGAAGCTCGGTTTTTCTATTTTAGTAACACCACTTCATCAGAAATGCCTCTGCTCTTTTTCTCCCAATTTCCACTAGTCCCCTCTTCCTCTCCTCTGTTAACGCAAATTCCGTCACAGCAATATGATCCATCGGGATAAAGATAACATCCTTCTCATGACGGCTTGAGATATGTTTGGCATCATGGGCATCCTTCATCGTTTCAAACAACGCACCAAACATCGTGATGGCATTATTGATCTTGTTGACCGGCCGATCCTCTTGCTTTGCACTTAATTGGATACCAAGAACAGGGCGCACTTTTGGAATACGATCATTATCAAATAACCAAATAGGAAAGTTGCTCAATACCCCGCCGTCCACAAATAGGAAGGTCACTCCCTTCCCCTTGATTTTGACAGGTTCAAAAAAATACGGAATGCTGCAGCTCATCCGGACCGCCTTGGCAACCGAAAATTTCTTCGAATCCATATTATATTTGGGAAGGTCATCAGGAAGGATGGCAATGGTTCCACTTGTTAGATCGGAGGCAATGATTCTAAGATGGTCCTTAGGAAGATCTCCAAATGTCCTTATCCCCTTTTCAGCAAGTTTCTTTTCTAGCCACTTCTCCAACACGTCTCCCTTATACAAACCAAGTCTCCAATATAAAAGCAGCCATTTGGTAATGGGTGATGGCAGCATTGTTCTCCTCTGGTCCAAAAAATTCATGATATCTGTCTCATCAAGCATGTTACGGATTTCATTTGCCGTGTATCCTGCCGCTGTAAACGCAGCTACAATAGAGCCCGCACTTGTCCCTGCCAGCCGTTGGAACTTTAATCCCCTTTCCTCCACAGCTTGCAGCGCTCCGATAAGCGCAAATCCTTTAATTCCGCCTCCCGAAAATACACCATCTATCTTCAATGGAACCCCTCCATCACATTGAACCGGATAACTTCCTTTTACATCTTTAATAAGGAAGAAGGGGAAATATACCGTTTTCCTTGTTGAGAGCAAAAAAAGAGACAGACCTCATCGCCAAATGGCAAGGTCTATCTCTTTACTGATTATCTTCATTCTGCTTTTGAATGGTTTGTAATGCTTCCACTCTTTCTTTTTCTTCTTCAAAATATTGAACAAGATCACCAATGCGATCGATAGCATTCCAACTCAAGTGATGTTCAATACCTTCCACATCTTCATAAATATTTTCCTCATCTACACCTATCACACGCAAAAACTGCTCGAGTAATTCATGTCGATATACTAATCGCTTGCCGATTTTCTTTCCTTTAGAAGTAAGGACTAGGCCGCGATATTTTTCATAGATTAAGTACTGGTCCTTATCAAGTTTCTGGACCATTTTAGTTACAGAAGAGGGATGTACCGCCAATGCTTCGGCAATGTCTGATACCCGTGCATATCCTTTATCTTCAATCAACATGTAAATCTGTTCTATGTAATCTTCCATACTTGGGGTAGGCATAATATCCCTCCGTTTCCAATCCACGTTCTAAGCCGTCATATAAAATGATACCCTAACTCATTAGGGATGACAAGTTAGGGTTTTGTTACACTAAAAGAGGAACAAAACATTTAATTCTTTTCGTATTCATAGCTATTAAAATGGAAGATTTGAATATCGACTTTGACTTTTTTTAAGGAATCTTTTTTGAGATAAAAATGTTTGGAGTCTTCTAATTCCTTAAAAGCCTCTCGATCTTTTCGGTACCATTTCTCTCCTGCATTTAATAAATCAAGTTTGCTATCTACCCCTTTTTCATAGAGATGTATGATTTGCTTTTTTAAATCTTCTTCCAATAGTGTTTTTAGCTCGTCTGCAGATATATCCCTTAATTTTTCCAGCAAATCGGCTCGGGCAGAAATTTCTAGGGAGAAGACGGGTTCGGATTTATCTTTTTCGTAAGTAATCTTCATTTTCGGACTGGATAGCTTTACTGCCGCGATTAATTCTTCCTTATCTTTAACAGGTCGATTTAAAGCTATATTCTTTTCCACCATCCAATCGAGAAGTACGGCATCTTCCAAAGGAATATTTTTAACAAACGATTGCTGTTGAAAAACTGAGTATCCATCATAAAAAAGAACAGGAAATTCCTTTTCTGATACCCATGAGCTTGTATCGATGGTTACAGTAGGTATTTTCGCCACTCCCATTGGTTCATAATAGGACCTTAAGAAAAGTAAAAGTGAGGTTGGTTGCAACTCATCCTGTGCCAACCCATTTGCCTTATCTTTAAAAAGAACTGTATAAACTGCGGGATAATTGAAAAGTGCTTTTATGTTAAAAATTTCTTCAATACTCTCTTCTGTCGTTACAATCCTCAATCTATGTCTAAGTGATCTGTTTCTGGCAACCTCCTCTAAAACTTCCTTTGATTTGCTATTTATTAATCGTTGACTAAGAACGAGTGTTTTCACATGACCGAAATAGATAGGAGGATCGGACTTACTATATAACTCACTAACAGCAAGATTTAACGTTTTACCTCTTGCCGTTCCAACAAAGCTAGGAATTTTTTCAACAGGCTTCCCTCCTTCTTGCTTTGCCACATTTGCAAAGTTCAGCCCTTGAAGATACACGATATACTCCTCTTCCACTTCATCATAGTCCATTCCAATTGCCACAATGTAAGTTAGATCTTGGATATTTTTTATGCCCCCACACCCCGTTAGCAAAAATATACACAACAAAATGGAGATTGCTCCTTTACAGTTCAATTATGATCCCCCCTTGTTGCATCATCAGGACTAGTTGAGGCAGTTCTTGATTTGTAGAATTGGACCGGTGCCTTTAAAAAGGATTTCACGATCTCTGTCATGCTAATAGGTGCCAACGATCCAAAGTATGGTGCCCCAAATGAATTTAAGGTGGAAAAATAGAAAACAGTCAATATAAAGCTTAAGATCACTCCAAATAACCCAAAAAATGTACTTATCAAAATAACACCAAATCGAATGATGGTAATGGCTGAACTTAAAGACTGGTTCACTAATGTAAAGGAAGCAATATATGTGGTAGCAGCAACCACCAACATGGTTGGGGATGTCAAACCTGCTCTAATAGCGGCATCTCCGACAATTAAACCTCCAAGTACCGCTACCGTCTGACCAATGGCTCGTGGAAGGCGTACTCCTGCTTCATTAAATAATTCAAACAGGAATAAGATGATAAACATTTCAATGGGAGCAGACAATGGCAACCCAAAACGTGAAACCGATATGGTAGCAACAAGTAAATATGGTATTTGCTCAATATTAAAAGCGGAAAAAGCAATCCAAATACCAGGCAAAAAACCCGAAACCATAATCCCAAACATTCTTATTAACCGCTCAATCGAAACAAAAGCATAACTTATATAGGTATCTTCTGGAGATTTTGTTTGCAATAACAAATTTACCGGTGCAAACGAAACAGTCGGGTTTCCGTCCACTAATAATGCAAATCTCCCTTGATTCAAGACTTGTACAACAAAGTCAGGCCTTCCCGAAAAGTCCATCGTCGGAAAGACGGAGTAAGGACGATCACGAACAGAAGATTCCAATTCATAAGCACTTGTTAAAATGTCCAGTTCAACTCCATTTAGTCTAGTTCTTATTTCATGAAGAACCTTCTTATCAATAACATCATCAAGATACATCAATACTACTTTTGTCTTGCTCCTTTTCCCTATCGTAAATTTCTCCATGCATAATGACGGGGTATTGAGTCTCCTTCTTATCAACGAAACATTTGTTTTAATGTCCTCTACAAACCCGTCTTTGGGTCCTCTGATTGAAGTTTCTAATGCTGATTCTTCTGGTTGACGCTTTGGAAACTCACCAGCCTTAAGACTTAGTAAACTATCCTCTGCATTGAAAATTACATTTCCTTCAAAAAGCAAAGAAGCCACATCTTCCATCGATTTGGAGGTGACCTCTTCTATCTGAAACAATGCCTACAAGTGTGACTTGATGGAGACATCCTTACATTCGCTAAGCTTAGGTAAAATATATTGATCCAAATATTGTAAGTTAATAAGGCTGTCTATGTATAGTAATTCAAATAATTCGCCGTCGTTTTTATGTTCTTTGTAAACAAAATCCTGGCTTTGACTGAATAAAGTTTTAATTTGTTCCACTTTCTCACAGATATTTTCCTTACAATCCAGGTGTGTTTTGTTTTCCATGTGAATCCTCTCTTTTCCTCATAACTAGTATCAGTAAGGCTGATATTAGTATTTGGAAAAGAAAAAATGCCATACATGCTGGTAAAAAATAACGATAGATAAACTCATAGAAATAAAAAGTCTCGATTTCCATCCACATCACACCGAAGAAAATAAGGTAAATTCCTATAACTAAAATAGTATTTAACTTATAATGCTTTTTCTTTTTGGTAAAGAAAGCAGCTGCCAGATAAATAAATAAGCCTATTCTTATAATTGCCCCACTAAGCCATTGATAGAGGGCAAAAAAATCCATGTGTGAAATATAATCACCTATGTTCAAGACCCGCCATTGTTCATAGGCAGGATAGCGGAAATTTGCCGATTCAACAGGGCCAAACTCCATAATTGCAGCAGTCAATGGACCAAGGATTAATCCCATTAGTAAGGTGAGTAAAATGAAAAGATGCCTGAATTTAATTGGAGATTGTGAATAAGGTTGCAATAAAACGATAAGGTAGATTTCAAGAAGTCCTGAAAGAGAATAAATAATCGCTTCTATCACAGGTGTGTATCCTTCACTAAACAACGGAAACAACAAGCTTGGGTCTTTAATGGAAGTATTGGTAATGGCGATGAAAATGCCAAAAATCATCACTAATGGAAGCAAAAAACCGCTAGAAATAGCCATATATTTTATTCCACCAAGTGTCACTACACAGCAGACTAATATCATAATGAAATTAATCATCGTAACCGAAGCATCAGCTAGAAAGTAAGCATTAAGCCAAATCATTAAATCTCTAAAGGTGACGTAAGCACTCAAAAATAAATAAAGAACGACCGGCAGTGAAATGATTGCAGATACAACTTTTCCAAATCGCTTTTCAACCATTGAGAAAAATCCCTTATCAGAGCAGTTTTTCGTTATAAAATAAACTAACCATAAAAAGAAGAGGGCGATTGGGTAAGCTATAAGCACACCTAACCAGCTGTCCCTGCCTGCAGCATTTAATAGATTCGGAATCAGGATAACGTGGTTGAGTAACCCAGTTGATAATATCAGCATCATGAACAGCTGTCTTGGGATTAGGATTTTCGTAACGTTCTGCATGGGTCATCTCCAGGTTCATAAAGGTATTTTTATGATGACCATAATTTGATAAAATATGCCAATTTGACTTTTTATATAAAGGGTTCTTGGTTATGGGAGTGGTTATGGATTGTGAGAAGTGGTCTCTGTTACCGTTTTGATTTCTCCTGAGGGGTTTTGGGCGTAGAGGGGAATTCTCTCTTACCATTTTTGAATTTCCTTAGTCGTTTCGGGCATAGAGAGGCCTTCTCTCTTACCGTTTTTGCTTTTCCTGAGTCGTTTCGGGCGTAGTGAGGCCTTCTCTCTTACCATTTTGGAATTTCCTTAGTCGTTTCGGGCGTAGAGAGGCCTTCTCTCTTACCGTTTTGACCTTTCCGGAATCATTTCGGGCGTAGAGAGGCTTTCTCTCTTACCGTTTTGACCTTTCCGGAATCATTTCGGGCGTAGAGAGGCTTTCTCTCCTAATATACACCGAGACAAACTAAACGAGTATGGAATAAACTAATATTCCATACTCGTTACATTTACATTATAATCCGCACTTCAACTGCGCACCGCAATCGGTGCAAGTGTTGCAGCCGCCAATCTCTTTAACCGTACCGATTCGGCATACTGGGCAGGTGTTCCCTACTTCTGATCCGTATTGAACATTGGTAGAGCGTAAATCGTTGATTGTTTCAACGAGGACTACCGGCTTTTTTACCACATCTTCCATTTGAATCTGTTCGCCTTCATCCATCGTGTTCTCTTCTGCTTTTAACGTTAGTACCTGGGAGTCTCGACTACCGTCTACATAAACGGTTCCGCCTTTTGCTCCACCTTTGTAAAGGCGTTCGTACACTTTTTTCACTTGATCAACTGTATATCCTTTCGGTGCGTTTACCGTTTTGGAAATGGAGCTGTCAATCCAGTTTTGGATGATGCATTGAACATCTGCATGTGCTTCAGGAGCAAGTTCCATTGCGGAGATGAACCAGTTTGGAAGGTTCTCTGCATTAGCTTCTGGGTTAGCATCCAAGTACTCTTGTACGATGTCTGCTTTTACTTCAATGAACTTCCCTAGACGTCCACTGCGGAAGTAGGAGAAGGAGAAGTAAGGCTCAAGTCCAGTTGATACCCCTACCATTGTTCCTGTAGATCCAGTTGGAGCTACTGTTAACAGGTGAGAGTTACGGAGACCTGACGTCATAATGCCTTCTTTAATATCTTCCGGCATTTTGCTCATGAAGCCTGTTTTCGTGAATGCTTCACGAAGGCGATTCGTTTCCTCTTCTGTTGCACCTTCTAAGAACGGGAAGCTTCCTTTTTCTTTTCCAAGTTCCACAGATGCACGATATGCAGTAACCGCAATCGTTTCAAATACTTTATCTACAAGCTCATTTCCTTTTGCAGAGCCGTATTCTGTTTCACAATAGATTAGTAGGTCGTGAAGGCCCATAACACCTAAACCAACACGGCGCTCTCCTAGTGCTTGTTTTTTATTTTCTTCTAAGAAGTAAGGCGTCGCATCGATAACGTTATCTTGCATTCTAACGCCAACTTCTACTGTTTGTTTTAGTTTTTCAAAGTTTACTGTTTTCGTTTCCTTGTCTGCAAATTGAGCCAAGTTAACGGCTGCTAAGTTACAGACAGAGAATGGTGCGAGGGGTTGTTCCCCACATGGGTTGGTTGCTACAACCTTTTGTCCGTATGCTTTGGCATTTGTCATATCGTTGGCATTGTCGATGAAGAAGATTCCAGGCTCGGCTGAGTATGTTGCACAGATATTGACTAGGTTCCAAAGTTCTTTTGCCTTAATTTTTCTGTACACTCTTACCTTGTGACCAAGTTTCTCCCACTCTCGCACGTCTCCAACTTCTGACCATTGTTCATTATAGATGGCCATTTCATCTTTATCGTATGCTTCCACATCAGGGAAACGAAGATCAAAGTCTGCGTCGTTTTCAACAGCTTCCATAAACTCTTTCGTTAGAGTAATAGAGATGTTGGCTCCTGTTAGGAACTCTGAATTATGAACTGTGTAAGTTCCGCCTACTTTCAATTTCTGCTCTGCATCCTTGATGATGGCTTCTGTAAATCCGCCGTATCCAGGGATGTGTTTGAAGTTTGTAACAGATTGGTACATCGTGATTTCTTGATCTGTTAATGGTGTAAACTTCAGCTTATCCTCTGCCGCTTTTTTGATGCTTTCGTCATTTGTATTTTCAATGAGGTAGCGCAGAATTCTAGGGTTTTGCATTTTGGAGATGATGAATTCTACGATATCAGGATGCCAGTCTGCTAGCATAATCATTTGAGCTCCACGTCTTGATCCACCTTGTTCCACAAGATGCGTCAATTTTGCAATGTCATCCAACCAGGAGACACTTCCAGAGGATTTACCGTTAACCCCTCTTGCAAGCGCGTTTCGTGGACGAAGTGTTGATCCGTTTGTACCAACTCCGCCTCCGCGGCTCATGATTTCCATCACTTGCTTACGGTGTTCCGAAATTCCTTCACGGGAATCTTGTACAAAAGGCATCACATAACAGTTGAAGTAGGTTACATCTGTGTCTGCCCCAGCTCCATACAACACGCGTCCTGCCGGTACGAAATTCATGTTTACCAATTCATGATAGAACTTTTCAAACCATTCCTGGCGCTTCTCTTCTGTCGTTTCTACTGCTGCCAAGCCTTTTGCGTTACGTTTGGCAATTTGCTCGTAGAAGACTTCTAGAGGCTTCTCAATAACATCCAGGGAACGAACGACAACGCCCGTTTCGGCTTCACCTTGCTTTGTCAAAACTCCACGATACTCTTCTTCAATTAGTACAGAAGCCTTCTTGGTAGACCAGTCTATATCTTGTATAAAACCAAGACCTCTTGCAGGGAATTTAGGATCTTCTTTTATCGTTAATACAACAAAATCTCCAGCTGTAAGGGTTACTTTCTCTGTATCTTTGAATGCGTAACGATCAAGCATGACCAGGCGGGAAACACCTTTATGTGTGGTGGTCATGTCCTCTGTGATGGGGTGTACTTGAGGAAACAAGCCGATGTCCTTGTTCAAGCGTTCTACATTGATTTTCAATTTGGATTCATTAATTGCGATCGTCATTATTACAACTCCTCTAAAACTAGTAGTTCTACCAAAAATTACTTCTGTAAAATTTGTTTGTACAGATAAGGTAACATATCTCACACCAAAGTATCAACATATAGTATATGAAATATTTTCGACACTACTATATATTGATTTTCTGCAGAATGAATCTAAATTTGTCAAATTGTAAAAGCGTCAAATTAAGGAGGAATATCAAGAGAAACGAAGATTATAATCTATTTTCAAGGCAGAATGACTTTTTTTGTCGCTTGCGCATTTTTACGAAATATAGCGAGCCTATTATACCAACGTTTTAAGAAAATCCTTCCTTTTTGACGAAAAAAATTTTTTTATTTCCGATTCTTGACTTTTACATATCTAGTCGACTCTTTACACTACCCTACTACATGTAGTGCAAAACAAAAAGATAACGAGAATTTACATCCTCGTTATCTTTTATAATTCCACTCATCTGTGGAATATTTCTTTTCCATTATGGCATAAACTTCAGCCAGTTCCGCTTCCGTCAGCTCATGTGGTTCTAGCGTAATGTTTAATCCTTTTTCAAATCCTTCATAAAATGCTCTCTTTGCTTCTTCGATGGTAACCGGAGTTTCGCGCAGGGCATTGATCGCCACTGCTTTATTCTTGAAATTCTTCTGCATCCGTTCTTTCACTCGTTCACTTGGATAATTGAACAGACTAAAAAGCAAGTCCTCATCAATATCTAGGAGAATGGAACCGTGCTGCAAGATTACACCCTTTTGGCGTGTCTGTGCACTGCCGGCAACCTTTCTTCCCTCCACTACAAGTTCATACCATGATGGGGCATCAAAACATACGGAAGAACGTGGATTCTTCAACCCTTGCTTTTCCTCTTCTGTTCTTGGAATCGCAAAGTATGCATCAAGTCCTAGTGCCTTGAAACCTTCCAAAATGCCTTCTGAAATAACTCGGTAAGCCTCTGTGACAGTTTGAGGCATTTCTGGATGTTCTTCTGAAACGATGACACTATATGTTAGTTCCTTGTCATGAAAGACTCCACGTCCGCCTGTGGGTCTTCTAACAAAACCCAAGCCTAGTTCTTTTACACGATCCAGATTTATTTCTTTTTCTACTTTTTGAAAATAACCGACAGATAGAGTCGCAGGATTCCATCCGTAAAAGCGGATCGTCGGTGGAATTAACCCTTCACTGTGCCATTCTAATAATTTTTCATCAAGCGCCATATTAAATGCTGGAGATTGATTTTGTGAATCAATAAATCTCCAAGTTTCCTTCGTCATATTATGTACCTCATTTATCTTTATATGATGAATTAGTCTACCAAAAGTGGACGAGGATTTCAAAGTTAAAGCTTGGCAGTTTTTTATGATGAATAGTAGAAAAGGATGACATTTCTCTTAACCTTTTATATAATATACTTTGGTATAAAAAGAAAAAGAGGGGTTGTCTAGTTTGGTTTTATACGTAACATTAGGAATTTTGGCAGCATTTATTGTCTATTCAGTGATCATGTTCATTTACCAACGTAAAATTCTAACAACCTTAACGGAAGAAGAATTTCGCGCAGGTTATCGTAAAGCGCAACTGATCGATGTCCGTGAACCAAAAGAGTATGAAGGCGGACACATCCTTGGCGCAAGAAACATTCCTCTTTCTCAAATGAAAATGAGAATTAGAGAGGTTCGTCAAGACCAACCTGTCTATATTTATTGCCAGAACACCATGCGCAGTGGTCGTGCAGCTCAAATGTTAAAGCGTAAAGGGTATACTCAGCTTTATCAACTTAAGGGCGGCTTCAAGCAATGGGGCGGTAAAATTAGAACAAAGAATTAATAGATAAGAGCACTTGCGGTGTGAGTAACTGCAAGTGCTCTTTTGTGTTATTGAACGGTATTGTTTAATGTTTGGTTGATCTGCTCAATGTGACGCCGCTCATGGAATCCAATCAATTGTACCCATTGTTGTGCGGAAAGGTCCCCGATCCAACGATGATTGAATCCGTATTTATGTAGTGCTTCATCGTCCACTTCTTGGATGAATGTGTTCAAGTTGTTTCTGGATTGCTCCAACAGCTCAACTAATTCTGCTTTCGTGTAGGGATGTTCGGATGGTACGATGTCCTCTGGCGCTTCCACTTTATATGTTCTATTGGCAAGCATTTTTGAAAGTGGCAATTCTTTTTCTTCTACTTCGTTTTTCACTTCAATCGCTTTTCTTAGGCCGTTGGTGATTTTGTTTTCAATTAGGTATAAGTGCTCTACGTTTTGAGAGACGGTCCAGAGGTTTTCGTGCTTTTGGTGCAGTTGTTCTTCTGAGATTCCCTTTAGTAGTTCAAGTAGTTCTTCTCTTGCTTTGTAGGTTTGCTCATAGTACATTTGCGTTCCCTCCCTTTGGTTCTAATTATATCTTAAGGGTTTTTGGGGAGTTTGAGAAGTGATAAGCGGTCATGTGTGCTGAATTAGGGCACTATTGCGATAGAATGGAGTCGGCATGCTGCGGATATCAATAAAAAATGAAATATATCAAGAAAAATTTCGGTATATCAATAAAATCTGGGATATATCAATAATTTTCGAGATATATCAAGAAAAAACAGATTATATCAAGAAATCTACATACCTCGTCAAAATCCGACACCCCCACCCACACCACAAAAAAGAGAACAGGTCGCCCTGTTCTCTCTCCAATCAAATCCTAATAATCAAGCTTCCTTCTTATAACGCAACACTGGCTTACGCGCTGCCAACGTCTCATCCAATCTCTTAATCACGGTTGTATGAGGTGCTTCTTGCACCACTTCCGGATTTTCTTCCGCTTCACGTGCAATCTGGATCATCGCTTCAATGAAGGAATCCAACGTTTCTTTTGATTCCGTTTCTGTCGGCTCAATCATGATGCACTCTTCTACATTCAATGGGAAGTAGATCGTTGGCGGATGGTAGCCGAAGTCAAGCAGGCGTTTGGCGATATCCAAAGTACGGACGCCAAGTTTCTTCTGACGCTTACCGCTCAATACGAATTCATGCTTACAATGTCTGTCAAACGGCAGGTCATAGTGCTCTGCCAGACGGCGCATCATGTAATTCGCATTCAGTACAGCATATTCCGTTACTGCTTTCAATCCATCTGGACCCATAGAACGGATATAGGTGTAAGCACGAACATTAATGCCGAAGTTACCGTAGAATGGCTTCACGCGGCCGATAGATTCTGGACGGTCGTAATCAAATCCGAACGTGCCGTCTTCTTTTTTCACCACAAGTGGTTTTGGCAAATAAGGAATTAAATCAGCTTTTACGCCGACTGGACCGGAACCTGGGCCACCGCCACCGTGAGGGCCTGTAAATGTTTTGTGCAAGTTCAAGTGAACCACATCAAAGCCCATGTCACCAGGACGCGCTTTGCTTAGTACAGCATTCAGGTTCGCTCCATCATAATAAAGTTTTCCGCCTGCATCGTGGACAATGCGGGCCATTTCTAAAATATTCTCTTCAAAAAGACCAAGTGTGTTCGGGTTCGTCAGCATCAAGGCAGCTGTGTCTTCCCCTACCACTCTGCGAAGATCCTCTAAATCTACCAAGCCGTTTTCGTCCGATTTTACCGTAATGGTTTCAAGTCCAGCTACCGTTGCAGATGCCGGATTTGTTCCGTGTGCGGAGTCAGGAACGATAACTTTTGTACGGTTATGGTCATTGTTTGCCTCATGGAAAGCACGAATCATCATTAAACCTGTCCACTCACCATGTGCTCCCGCAGCGGGTTGCAAGGTTACTTCGTCCATTCCCGTAATTTCAATCAAATGCTCTTGCAAGTCGTGCATCAATTCCAACGCACCTTGGACAGTTGACTCATCTTGCAACGGGTGAATATGTGCAAAGCCTGGGAAGCGTGCTACGTTTTCATTGATTTTCGGGTTGTATTTCATCGTACAAGAACCTAGCGGGTAAAAACCAGAGTCCACACCGTGGTTACGATTACTTAATGCTGTATAGTGACGCATAATATCAAGCTCAGAAACTTCCGGAAGTTCCGGTGCTTCCTCGCGGATGTATTCAGCCGGGAAAAGTTCTGCTAAATCTACTTCTGGTACATCGTTTTCAGGCAGGCTGTATCCGATACGACCTTCTCTGGACATTTCAAAAATGAGTGGTTGATTTTGCTTTTTCATTGTTGATGAGCCCCCATTTCTCTCGCTAGTGTGTCGATTTCCTCTTTCGTGCGCAGTTCCGTAACCGCAAGCAGCATATGGTTTTCAAGTTCTGGATAGTACGTTCCTAAGTCGTAGCCACCAATCAATCCTTTTTCAAGAAGCTTGCGATTGACTTCCTTGATTGGAGTGGAAAGCTTTACAACAAATTCGTTGAAGAATGGACCGCTGAATGTTACTTCAAGTCCGGCCGCTTCCAATGAACGCTTCGCATATTGCGCTTTTTGGATATTTTGTACTGCCATCTCTTTGACACCCTTTTTACCAAGTGCAGTCATGGCAACAGAAGCAGCCAGTGCATTCAATGCCTGATTGGAACAAATGTTGGAAGTTGCTTTGTCGCGGCGAATATGTTGTTCACGCGCTTGAAGCGTCAGAACGAATCCGCGTTGGCCTTCTTCATCCACCGTCTGACCTACTAATCTACCAGGAACTTTACGCATTAATTTAGATGTGACAGCAAAATAACCACAATGCGGTCCGCCGAATTGTGTCGGGATACCGAATGGCTGTGCATCACCTGTTACGATATCAGCTCCAAATTTACCCGGAGGAGTCAAAGCACCAAGAGCCATTGGATTAGAAGATACGACGAACATTCCTTTGTCTGTATGTGCTAATTTTTCAATTTCTTGTAGAGGCTCGATCTGACCAAAGAAATTTGGATATTGAACCATAACTGCCGCAACGTCAGATGACATCATTTCTTCTAGTGCAGCTACATCGGTTACGCCGTTTTTCGTTGGAATTTCCACCACTTCGACATATTGACCTTTCGCATAAGAAGTTACAACTGCTTTTGCTTCAGGATGTACAGCCCCTGAGATAAGCACTTTTTTCTTTTTCGTATGACCGCATGCAAGCATCGCTGCTTCTGCAAAGGCTGTTGGGCCATCATACATAGAGGAGTTTGCAACGTCCATGCCTGTTAGTTCACATATCATTGTCTGGAATTCAAAGATTGCTTGCAGTTCCCCTTGTGAGATCTCAGGCTGGTATGGTGTGTATGCTGTATAAAATTCTGAACGGGAGATAACATGGTCTACAATGACCGGCATGTAATGATCGTAAACTCCAGCTCCCAAGAAGGAAGCGTGCTTTCGTAAGTCTTTATTTTTAGCAGCAAGCTCACTTAACTCGCGCATCAATTCTGATTCGGATTTTGCTTGTTTGATTTTCAGTTCTCCATCAAAACGTACGCTTTCCGGGATGTCTGAAAATAGTTCGTCAATATTTTGTACTCCTATTACTTGCAGCATTTCCTGAATGTCTTGATCTGTCATCGGTAAATAACGATGTTTCATGTGAGTTCCCCTCTCCGGTTAGTTTTTCGGACGTTGATAGAATGGTGCTTTGACCACTTTTGCTTTCAGACGTTTTTTACGAACTTGCACTTCCACTTCTGTATCAAGTTCCGTGAATTCTTTCTTTAAAAGTGCCAGGCCGATATTTTTCTTTAGCGTTGGAGATTGAGTACCTGTTGTAACTTCCCCTACTTGCTCGTCACCAACAAATACTTCATAGCCATGTCGCGGGATTCCTTTGTCTATCATTTCAATCCCAACGATGCTGCGTGGTGCTCCGTTCTCTTTCTGCTCTTTTAGTACTTCTTTTCCAAAGAAATCTTCTTCTTTGTTCGTTTTTACCGCGAAACCGATACCAGCTTCAATTGGCGTAATGTCTTTTGAAAGTTCTTGTCCGTATAGAGCAAGTTTTGCTTCAAAGCGCAAGGTGTCACGGGAACCTAATCCGCATGGAACTAGCCCGTCTTCTTTTCCAGCTTCAAGCAGCGTGTTCCAAAGCTGAACCGCATCTTCCTGTTGGCAATAGATTTCAAAACCGTCTTCCCCTGTGTAGCCGGTTCTGGAAACCAGTGCAGAGACTCCATCGATATCTACATTTTCTTTAAATTTGAAAAACTTAATCTCTGAAAGGTCCGTGCTTGTTAGCTTTTGCAAAACTTTCTCCGCTACTGGGCCTTGAATAGCCAGTTGTGCAATGCTTTCAGAGATATTTGTTACTTCTACTTCTTCTATAGCATGGCTTTTTAACCAGTCAAAATCTTTTTCAATATTGGATGCATTGACAACAAGCAGGTAATCCTCATCTGCTTTTTTGTATACAAGCAAATCGTCTACCGTCCCGCCGTCTGGATAGCACATAGCTGTATATTGTGCGCCACCGTCTTTGAGTTTGGAAACGTCATTTGTCATCATTTTCTGTAGGTAAGCAAGACTGTCTTTTCCTTTCACTTCAATTTCTCCCATATGAGAAACATCGAATAATCCAGCTTTCGTACGAACCGCTTCGTGCTCTTCTTTGATGCTTGAAAATTGAACAGGCAGATCCCATCCGCCAAAATCGATTGTTTTCGCACCATGTTCTTTGTACACATCATATAATGGTGTTTTTTTAAGTTCAGTCATTACTTTTTTCTCCTCCTTTTACTAACCAAAAGAATGTCAACCTACTCTTTTCCCTTTTCGCTCCAAAAAAGGACAGAGAAACTCCTTTTTTAAAAAAAGAGTTCTCTGTCCTTTGCACCTGAAAGTTTACCTTATGTAGAAGGCTTTCCCCTTTGGTGGTTTATTCTAAAATAATTGGAATAAACACTCTCCAGAGTTGCGTCCAACAAGAGTCTTTTTGCCTGAGAGATTCACAGTCATTCTGCTTGCTCCTTCGGCGCTGCCGTATTCTAGATGGCAGTCTCTCCCCTTGTTCTCATTCGCAATATAATATTTTCTTCAAACATGGTCATACTAATAGGAAGCTACAACATTCATGTTCATATTGCCAGGCAAACTGCCTTAAAAAGCTCACTATTATCCTACCATTAGACAAAGGATTCTGGCAATACAAAAACACTTATCATTATTATTTTTATATAGCTAAACGTTCGTGTTTAAACAAGTAGATTATCAATATTTTCTAATGAAAACGCTATCCTTTTTCAACATACTATAAATTGGATAATTCAGAAAGGATGCACAACAATGAATGTAGAGGTTGTTTTTGATAATGAATGGCAGGACGAACTGCTTAAAAGGATGACGGATGATGGCCCTTGGGCTAATTACGAATTATTCAAGCTTGCATTAGAAGTGGAGAACCATCTTAGCATCCCAGAATTTGAAGGCTTGCTTGCTCCATCCCATCTGCCGCAACTCACTCCACTTCCCCATCAGTTGGAAGTTGCCAGAAACGTGGTCGAAGAGATGAATGGAAAAGCGATACTTGCCGATGAGGTGGGTCTTGGTAAAACCATTGAAGCAGGGCTAATTCTTAAAGAATATATGATTCGCGGACTAGTGAAGAAGGTTTTGATATTGGTTCCAGCATCCCTTGTTTCACAATGGGCCATTGAATTGAACCAAAAATTCTATATCCCTGCCATCGGTCAGAAAAAGAGTTATGTATGGGAGCAATGCGATGTAGTGGTTTCTTCTATCGATACGGCAAAAAGGAGCCCGCACCGCGAGATCATCAATAGCTTGGAATATGACATGGTCATCATTGATGAGGCTCATAAACTGAAAAATAACAAAACCAAAAACTATGAATTTGTACAGAATTTAAAGAAAAAGTTTTGTCTTTTGTTAACGGCCACTCCCATTCAAAATAAAGTGGAAGAGATTTTCAACCTGGTGTCCCTTCTTAAACCAGGCCACCTTGGCAGCGAAAGCAATTTCACCGAGGTGTTTCGTGCAAAAAACCGAAAGCTTGAAAATGATGATTATTTAAAAGAACTTGTCAATAAAGTGATGATTCGAAACAGGCGCGGGGACACGGGAATCGATTGGCCAAAACGGAATGTGGAGTCTTGTATCATTGAATTTTCAAAAGAGGAACAAGATCTTTATGATGCCATTAATGAGCTAAAGACAGATCCTTACCTGCCGATTACGAGTCAGTTCTCCATCATGACTTTGCAGCGAGAAGCATGCAGCAGCAGAGAAGCCGTCTATTATACCGTTAAAAATATGATTGAACGGAAGCAGCAGGAAAATCCACATTATCAGCCTTCACAGGGGCTGTTGAACATTTTTGAAAAGATTGATTTGGTTGGACGGAACTCTAAGGCAGAGAAAGTGCTAGAGCTGATCCAAAAAGTAGGTGATAAGGTCATTGTTTTCACCGAATATAGAGCAACACAAATGTATTTGCAATGGTTCTTAAAGCAAAATGGTATTACCTCCGTTCCATTTCGCGGCGGGTTCAAGCGAGGGAAAAAGGATTGGATGAGGGAACTGTTTAAAAACCATGTTCAAGTGCTTATCGCCACAGAAGCCGGGGGCGAGGGGATCAACCTGCAGTTCTGTAACCATATTATAAACTACGATCTTCCATGGAATCCCATGAGACTTGAACAGAGGATTGGCCGAATTCACAGACTTGGGCAAGAACGAGATGTTAATATCTATAATTTCGCCACAAGCAACACGGTCGAGGAACATATCCTGAAGTTGCTTTATGAGAAGATCAACCTGTTTGAACGAGTCATCGGGGAGCTTGATGATATCTTGACAAAGATGGAGATCAAGAATCTAGAAGAGCATATTCAAGACATCATGCTTCATTCTAAATCGGAGGGTGAAATGAAGATAAAGATGGAGAACCTCTCCTCTATTATCGAATTTGCCGATCAGATGAAAAAGGAGGACGGCCCACATGCAGCAGCGGGAAATTCATAGATTTTTGGAGCGATATTTTACGGCAAACAGCTGTGAAATAGTCGAGAACACGAACAGCCATCTTGCCGTCCAATTGACCATAGATATGGACAAAGAACTGATGAACCGCCCTTTCTACTGGCATTATCTCGAAAAAACAGGGGGTGTGCCAAATCCCATGAAAATGACACTGATTACGGACAGCAACAAGGCACAGGAAGATTTAAAAGGAGATCATGTCCACTTTGGCTCTCCGAGGATGCACCAAATTTTCGAATCCACCAAAAGTCTTGCAGGTTATATACGGTTGTATGAAAATATCCCGTCTCATCCAGGTGGGGGCCATCTTCCTCTTCACCCGTGGCTGAACGTAAATATGAAGGTAAGCTATCGGTGTGATCGCAAGAAGGATGTCATTATGTCTCTAGGAATTCACCTGATTACAGGGACGATTCTGGAAAAGTTTCAAGATGAAGTGGAAAAGATCAATCTGACACCAAAGATTCCTGATTTTTGTTTCACCATGACTCCCATCATCAAGCCGGCGAGCGGACTTTCTAGGCTTGAACATTATGTAAATGGATTTATCTCAAGCCAAGATCATCAATGGGCAGAAGACGCGAGGAAAAGATGGGATCAGGATCTTCAGCTTTTGAAGCATTTTTATGAAGATGATGAAGAAAAACCGGAAGCTTACGAAACGGAGATGAAGGCCCTTCAAGAGCAATATGAGCCAAAAATTCATGTAACGATTATTAATGGAGGACTTTTCTATTTGGGTCCATCTTTTATCAATAACATACACAGTGGTAGATGAAAACTACCATTGTGTATGTTTTTAAGTTATATAGTAGTAAATCCAGTACATATGCATTATTGTGACCATGCTGTAGCCGCAGACGGCGGTCAGGCAGACAACTTTAAGAATGGCTGATTTGAGTTTCAGATTATTTTTTATGAAGAACAGTAGAAGTATGGAGATGCCAAGTTTTATGAGTAAAAATAAGGCCGGGCTTGTTTCATAGAGGGATTTCATCAGTGGGTTGCCTTCGTTAATTAACTGGAAGTGCAGGCCAAAATATGTGGCAACTCCGTCAAAAATATTCAGTAGCAACAGCGCAATCAATAGTTTTTTGACCATCCCACACCTCCTACTTTAGTTCTTTAATAAGAACAATTATACCTTTTCATATTACCTTTAAGCAAGAATGTTGTTCTTTTTTAAGAACTTTAAGCCGGTATTATTTCTCCATTGTGTCCATTTTTAGTGGAATTATAAGGTGAAAGGCGTTGTAATGATTTACGCTGACGGACTTCGGGGGAATATGTTTTTTCTGGTGTGGTGTGGGTTTTTAGATGACAGACTTTGTGAGATTACGCTTTTTTTGGCATCGTTTCACTTCTTAGATGCCAGTCTTTTTGAGATTCTGTTGTTTTTGGCATCGTTAGGCCCCTTAGATGCCAGTCTTTGTGAGATTCTGCTTTTTCTGGCATCGTTAGGCCCCTTAGATGCCAGTCTTTGTGGGATTCTGCTTTTTCTGGCATCGTTCCGCTTCTTAGATGCCAGACTTTGTGGGATTCTGCTTTTTCTGGCATCGTTCCGCTTCTTAGATGCCAGACTTTAAGAATTTCTGCTTTTTCTGGCATCTATAGAGATTTTAGTATTAAAACCAAGCTTGATTCATTTTCTCCAAAAACTCTTTAGTAATAGGATACACCGAACTTTCCCCTATAACAGAATCAATTCCACAATGGGGGCATATTGCAGTTTGACCTTGATCAATCCATTCAGTAATTAGAGAGGGATTGTAAATTTCCAGGCAAAAGAAACACCCACATACCTTATCCTTTTCTAATTCTTTTTTATGATGACTGCTGAATTTGTGCGCATTAGCAATATAATCTTCCATTCTAATATCTCCTCTCTATTTTCCAAAAAAATAAGAAGTCCACCTCTTCACGACAAGGTGGACAATCTACTATCTATTTTATCGGTATCCATATCTCCGAGTAAAGGTCCGGACTCGAAGGATCCTCATCTGTGTACAACTCAAAATCCGGAGCTCCGGAATGCTCGTAGCTGTTAGATGGGAACCACTCCGAGAAGATGCGCTTCCACGTATCTTGCATGGCATTCGGCATTGGGCCGTGCACTTCAAAGACTACCCATTTTGAAGCAGGGATCTCCAACTTCTCCAACTCTTCCGGAATCTCCCCTTCTATCGCTGCAGCCACCCAATAGTCCATCACTTGCTCCGACTTCATTTCTTCCGTTGTTCCTTCACACACACCAAGAACCCCTTTGATGGCACCATTATTTAATGCAAACAGCTTATCTGTAAAACCTTCTGCATTTACATCCTGCCAAAACTTCGGTATCTCTCTGGACTGCTCATCATTTGCACATGAAAATCTTCTCTTTTTTCCTGCCACTGTAAATGCTTCTTTGTTCACTACACTATACTTCATCGGTTCTGCCCCTTCCAATGTCACCTGGATGACCAGGCGGTTATACGTTTGCAACTTCCCTTCATGCCTCCGCACTTCTGTCGGAGAAGTGCCGTGTTGCCTGCGGAATGCCTTCGTGAAAGCCTCGGGAGTATCGTAACCATATTTGCAGGCGATATCGATAATCTTGTTGTCCGTTGTAATCAATTCCTGTGCAGCAAGTGTCAATCTTCTTCTTCTTAAATATTCTGCCACCGATGTATCCGTCAACAATCCGAATGTACGTTGAAAATGAAAGGAAGAAACATTTGCATGTCTAGCTATATCCTCGATTGTAATGTCTTCTGTCAAATTCTTTTCCATAAATTCGATTGCACGCTGAATCGATTCCACCATCGCCATATTGCCCTCACCCCTTATGTCTATCCTATCAGCGTGAACGATAGGTTTCCTGTTTGTTTGTGCTTTGTTTTGGCAGGTTTCTTAATCGCTCTGCTTCCCTAATATTGTCATGTAAATAGGATTCCGTCTGTGGATGACTCACTATTTCTTCTGTCGTCATCCAATGAAAAGCCTCTACCTCATCCGGACTCTTGGGAAATGGTTCGCCACTTTTCCATTCACACAGGAATACGATGTCTACAACTTCCCGGCCATCCGGTAAAACGAAAGAAGTATTGCGGACATACGTCATGTTATCATGAACACTGATACCCACTTCCTCCATCAGCTCACGTCTCAAAGTCCGCTCCAAAATATCAGATGAAGCACCTTCCCGATCAACCGTCCCGCCAACAAAGGAAAGCATCCCTCCTGCATGCTCGTCTTTGTGACTCCGCTCTATCATCAACCATTTATCCCCTCTGTACACAGCACCTTCCACATTAATGAAAAACATCCTAATCCCCCTTATTTTCTGGCTTTAATAATTAGTGTCGATGGAAACCTGCGAGTTTTGTAAAGAGAATAGTAGCGGTCTGATACCGGTGCATCCTCATCTTTAAAACGTTCTCCCGCCTCACTTTCCACCACCTTCTCAATCGTAAAGCCCGCTAGAATAAGTTCATTTATGTAGGTTGCCAGTTTTCTTGTGTGGACCGTCATCGGTGCATCTTCCCCTTTGAATTTTTCAAAGGTGTGCAGTCCTTCTTGCTGATAGGAACCTTCTAAAGTCATGACACCATTCTCGCTACTAATATGAGCATATAAAGGATGATCCCAGCTGAAAAGGAAGCTTCCTCCTTGTTTTAAATAAGAATGAATCAGCTTCAAGGTTGCCTTTAAATCTGTGGTCCACCCCAACGCATAGATGGAATAAACACAATCAAAATAATCTTTCGGAAGATTGATTTCTTGTTCCATCGGCGCACAAAACAAGCGGGGTTCCAGCCCTTGAAGAGTCTTTTCTGCAGCTGATTTTTGCTCGGCGGAAAGATCCACTCCCCACAGTTCACTCGCGCCTTTTTCCTCCGCCATATATTTTAGAGAATGACCACTTCCAAACCCGATATCCAACACCTTTTTATTTTGAAGATTATCTAGCAGTTTCAATTCATCTTCCGTTTGAGTAAAAGGCCCGTAACTCGGAAGAGCGTCCACCCCGTTGAAATAATGAGCGACCTTGTCCCAGCTTTTGCGATTGCTTTCCAATAATTGATTCATATGACTATTACCCCTTTATGTCTTTAATAAATGCAATTAATCTACTTGCTTCCTTAAACCCCATCCCTATGTGAAAATCATAGCTTACATGGTTGTCCAAATGGATGTCCGATCCGATTTGCTTGCAGCCCTTCTTTCTCAACCATTGTTCCCCTACTTCAACTAGCTTTGCAGAGTATCCTTTTCTTCTGTGTTGCGGCTTTACATATATCCCTTCTATATAGCCGGTTGGAGTGGACTCTGTTCCTTCCACATAATCGACTCTGATAGAAAGGTGGATGAAGGAAACAAACTCCGTACCTAAGCGGTAAAATAAAATTTTGTCCCGATCGGAAGCCATAATTTCATAAAAAGACTCATGAAGTTCCTCATCCGTGCTTTCCGGCCAGAGATCTAACGCCATTTCGGTGTAATAAACTAAATCACTGTTTGAAGCAAAAACAACGTTTTCATCAGTACTCTCTTCTGAGGTTATAAGCTCCAGCCTAGCAAGCTGCTCCCCCCACGAAGCCATCTCCGTTTCTACAAAACCAGCATTCTCATACATCTTTTTCGCTAGATGGTTGTTCGGTTCATAGCCTAGCAGGACAAACGGAATGGCTGTTGAGTTTGTGTTTCTAATGTCCTTCAGCACCTCATCAAGTGCTGCTTTTCCAAATCCTTTCCCCTGTGACTTTTCATCTATCATCAATCGGTAGATCCAGTAATTGCCGTCATCAGGATCAATCCCATACATCGCAAAACCGACCATCTCCTCTTCCGCATAAACACCCATCGCCTTAAATTCCGGTAAGAACTGCACTTGTGCAAGGGAATAAAGGTTGGATGCCACGAAGTTTTGTTGGTCCTCTGATACTTTTAATTGAATAGCTTTCTCCCAATTTTGAGCTGTTATTTGTCGTAGTGTTACTGATTTAGTTTTCATTTAATAATACCTCTTCTATTTTCTTTATTATTTTGCTCTTTTTTACTTGCATACCTGAGTGAGATTACTACAAAACAAACAAGTGCAATAAATCCGAGAATATAATAAGGGAACATATTCATCCAATGAAATGGGGCTTTATAAAGATAGACTGCTTTTATCCACCCATTGTTATCTTCTACTGCTATGGCAGAAATCGGATCAACACTAGTTATTTCAAAATACTTTGTTCCTCTTTCATAGTGGTTGGATGCATCCCCGTAATAGTTGCCTGAATAGTCATCTGCTTTTCTTTTGACTTCGCCGATCTCTTTACCAATATCTTCTTGCAGGAGGCTCTCATCAGTCACCTCGTATACTCCACCTTTATAAACTACAAATGGATAAGCCCAGTCCAAGGCAAATACCTGATTTGAAGCAAGAAATGTGAAAATGAGACAAAAGATTAATTTACTTTTCAAATATTCATCTCCCAGAAAAATTACTTTATTAATAGTTCTATTCTTTATCGCCCAAAACCTTCTCCATATTCTTTCAACTAGCAAATCCGTTTTAGAGCTTAATTTACTATTACGCTACTCTTGAAAATATTGGAAAATCTTTCTTTTATTTTACCAAAAGAAAAAAGCAGGTGAACTTCTTTTCGAAAAGAAATTCTCCTGCTCTATGTTTAGATGGCCCATTCGCCATCAGTCATAATTGTTTCTTTAATTCCATCTTCCGTCTCCCCTTGTATGCTCAGCTCTTCTGAACCAATCATGAAGTCGACGTGGATCATGCTAGTGTTGATTCCCTTAGCTTCTAACTCTTCCTTGCTCATTTTTGCTCCGCCCTCGATATTAATTGGGTATGCGGAACCCAACGCCAAGTGGCAGGAAGCATTTTCATCAAACAGTGTGTTATAGAAAATCACTTCTTGCTTGGAAACTGGTGAACTGTGTGGGACAAGTGCCACTTCCCCTAAATGGAGTGCACCTTCATCGGTTTCCAAAAGCTTTTTCAACACTTCATATCCTTGCTCTGCAGTGAACTCCACCACTTTACCTTCTTTAAATGCAAGGCTGAAGTTGTCTACCAGATTTCCGTTCAGATTTAGCGGCTTGGTGGAAGATACGACTCCGTTAACTCCGGTTTTAACAGGCGCGGTGAACACTTCTTCTGTTGGAAGGTTCGGAACAAAATAAGTACCTTGATCATTGTTCATCCCGCCGCCAAGCCAAACCTGTTCGTTTGGAAGCTCGATAGTCAGGTCTGTTCCTGGTGCTTTGTAATGAAGCTTTTTGTATTTTTTCGTGTTAAGGACTTGTAGCTTTTCTTGTAAAATTTCAATATGCTTATTCCACGCTTCAACAGGGTCGTTTTCATTGACGCGGGTTACTTGGAAAATGTTTTCCCATAGGCTTGCAACCTGATCTTCAGGAGATTTTTCAGGGTAAAGCTTAGCTGCCCATTCTTGAGATGGCACGGAAACAATCGCCCAGCTGACTTTCGCTGTTTGGATGTATTTTCGATAGTTCTGCATTGCTTTTGCCTGCGCTTTGTTAGAAATGGATACCCGCTCAGGATCAACGTCTTTTAGAAGGTCTGGGTTGGACGCAACGATGGACATAAATGCCGCACCTTCTTCTGCCATCTCTTCCATCCCTTTTATTTTCCACTCACGAACAGTCTGGAGGGAGTCGGTCGAAGCCGTTTCATATGTAATCTTTGTTAGTTGTTCGTCGTTCCATTCGGTATGTACGTATTTGGCACCCAGCTTGTAAGCGATTTTTGCAACTTCTCTTACAAATGGTGCTGCTGATATCGGGGCATTGATGACAAGAGGTTGATTCTTTTGCAGGTTGATCCCAACTTTTAGCGCAAGTTGTGCGTATTTGGTCAATTTTTCTTGTATCACTATGTTTTTCCTCCTTTTGGTTGATGAGAATATTGTATCATAGGATGCCGGTTTGTAGGTTTAGGGGGATTTTATATATTTTCACGCGGGGAACTTCACTGGTCCAAGGGGGATTGTAACTTTTTTGAGGTTGATTGTGACTTTTTCATCGGTCATTGTAACTTTTACAGGGCTCATTGTAACTTTTCTCACCGTCATTGTAACTTTTCCACCAACCACCAACAAAAAAGACCAACTCCCCGAATAAGGAAAGTTGGCCTCGCTTTATTCAATGTTTACACATTAAACTTCTCTTTCACAAACTCCACAACTTCTTCTGCTGTGCTCATGCTAAGGATCTCTTCACGGTAGGAAGCAGCTTCCTCTTTAGAGATGCCACGCAATTGGCTTCTTGCAGGAAGAATGGATGTTGCGCTCATGCTGAACTCGTCAAGTCCCAGTCCAAGAAGGATTGGAATCGCGATTGGGTCGCCAGCCATTTCTCCACACATGCCGGCCCATTTGCCGTTTTTGTGTGCAGCTTGAATGACATTGTCCACTAGGCGCAAGATTGCCGGGTTGTATGGTTGATACAGGTAGGAAACCTGCTCGTTCATACGGTCCGCTGCCATCGTGTATTGAATCAAGTCGTTCGTTCCGATGCTGAAGAAGTCTACTTCTTTCGCGAAAATATCAGCCATGACCGCTGTTGATGGAATTTCCACCATGATGCCAATCTCAATATTCTCGTTAACAGTTGTACCGTTCTTCACAAGCTCTTCTTTTTCTTCCATAAGAATAGCTTTTGCTTGGCGGAACTCGTCCAATGTCGCAATCATCGGGAACATGATTTTCAAGTTTCCGTAAGAGCTAGCACGCAATAAAGCGCGAAGCTGTGTACGGAAAATATCTTGTTCCTCTAGGCAAAGGCGAATTGCACGGAAGCCTAGGAATGGGTTCATTTCTTTTGGAAGGTTTAAATAAGGAAGTTCCTTATCTCCGCCGATGTCCAATGTGCGGACAACAACCGGTTTGCCTTCCATGCTTTCAAGAACCTCTTTATAGGCTTTGTACTGCTCGTCCTCTGTTGGAAGTTCGGTTCTGCCCATGTAAAGGAATTCTGTACGGTAAAGACCGACACCTTCTCCTCCATTTGCAAGAACGCCCTTCACATCTTTAGGAGTACCGATGTTTGCAGCAAGCTCGACTTCTTGTCCGTCAGAAGAAAGACTCTTCTCGTTTACAAGCTTAGCCCACTCTTTTTTCTGCTCTTCGTACTTTTCTTGCTTTTCTTTATAAGTAGCAATTTCTTCTTCTGTTGGATCGACGATTACCACACCGTCCAAACCATCAATAATAACCATCGCGTCATTTTGAATGGTTTCCATGACGTTCTTTGTTCCAACTACCGCTGGAATTTCCATAGAACGAGCCATGATAGCAGAGTGAGACGTACGTCCACCGATATCAGTCGTAAATGCTTTTACATACTGACGATTAAGTTGTGCAGTGTCAGAAGGAGTCAAGTCTTCTGCGATGATGATGACTTCTTCAGAAATAAGTGCCGGATTGGAAACTGTCACACCTAAAAGGTGCGCAAGAACACGTTTCGTTACGTCGCGGATATCCGCTGCACGCTCCTTCATGTACTCATTGTCCATTTGTTCAAACATGTTGATGAACATTCCTGCTGTTTCATCCAAAGCATACTCAGCGTTGACACTGTCGCTTTTAATTTTATCTTTAATTGGATTTAATAGTTCAGGGTCACTTAAAACAAGAAGGTGTGCAGAAAAGATTTCAGCCTTGTCTGCTCCAAGCTCCTTATGTGCGTGCTCCTTGATCTTTTCCAATTCAGTTTTAGAGATTTCTACTGCTTTTTCGAATCTTTCTACTTCTGTTTGGGCATTGTCAATCGTCTTTTTTTCCACAGACAGCTCTGGGTTTTCAAGACGATATGCTTTCGCAATGGCAATCCCGCTAGAAGCAGGTATACCTTGAATCGTGTTTGACATTATTCCCCTAACCCTTCTGATTTCAAAGTTTCTTCAATTGCAGAAATTGCCTCGCTCTCATCAGAACCTTCTGCAACAATCTTGATTTCCGCTCCTTGAGGAATTCCTAGAGACATAACACCCATGATGGATTTCAAGTTTACAGATTTACCGTTGTACTCAAGGTTTACTTCTGCATCGAATTTACCTGCAGTTTGTACCAATTGAGTTGCCGGACGTGCGTGAATTCCTGAATCTGCTGTTACTTTAAATGTTTTTTCTGCCATTGTAATCAAACTCCTTTGGGATATGTGTATTTTTTTGATAGTACATAATGTACATGGTTTTTCACACTGTTTCAACCGATAGGTGTACAGAGAAAAACCTGATTAGAAACTATTCAACTAAAAGAACTTTGTTTCCCTTTATTCCTATACCCTGTAGCTTTCACCAGTAATCGCGGTGAATATGTAGGAAAGAATATAGAAAAAGGCATGAGTGAAGGCTTGTCTCTATAAAAGGGTACACTCGTCCCCTTAGTATGGATCAAAACCTCTTCACTCATGCCTGATCGTATCAGTAACACGTAAAGTTCTTATCTATGTTGAAAGCATTTGCATGAACATTTAGTTGAACGCTTCTTAACTGTCCGATGAGATTGTAGCATAAAAAACAAAAGCTTGGCAATACTTTTGACTCAGCCTTCACTCTTTTTCTTTTTAAAAAGCATCATGATCGCATAAGGAATAACGCCGAACAGCTGAAAGGCGATTGGAGAGCGCTCTTGCTTTTTCAATTGCCTTTGCTCACGCTTAACTTCTTTCGGCTGATCCATATAGGTTACAAGCTGCTGTGTCACATACTTGACGTAATCATTTGTTTTCATTTCATCCACCACCAAAGAAATTCTTTTGTCTTTAGTGTTGACGGTTACTCCATGTTTTAACCGCGTTATGTACGGCACCTGCAGCAGCTTCCAAGGTCAGCCCAGTTGTATCAACTGTAATATGGGCTTGTTTATAAAGTGGTAATCGCTTCATGAAAAGTTCTGTAACCTCTTCTTTCTTTTTTTGTTGAACAAGAGGCCTGGTCGTATCATTTTCTAAACGCTCCCAAATAACTTCCGGGTCTGCGTAAAGAAAGATCATACAGCCGTTTTCTCTCATCCAATCAATGTTTTTCTGAGCTGTTACGATCCCTCCGCCAGTTGTCACCAACGTATTATTCACTGGGAGGCCTTGTAGAGTCTTTGTTTCCAGCTCGCGAAAAAAGCTCTCTCCATGTTGTTCGAAAATATCCTTAATTGCCATTTTCGTGTTCTGTTCAATCAGTGTGTCTGTATCAACGACAGGGAGACTCAGTTTGGCTGCCAACGCCTGTCCGATTGTGGTTTTCCCCGCTCCCATAAAACCTGTAAGGTAGATGCTCTTCATTTTCATGCCTCTCTTTCTTTAGGGATGCCTAGTTTTATTATAGAGGAAACCTAGTCCTCCCTCCACTTTAAAAAAGTGCCTCCACCTCAGGAGGCACTTTTGGCTAGTATGCCTATTCGTTATCAGGCATGACCCAGATAACTTCTGCAGTTCGAATGAAAAAGCTAGAATCTCCGGCAACTAAAACGACATGATCTGGTTTAACATCCTTCAGGTTACCTCTGATGGATCCACGCGTTGTTTCAATGACCACTTCTGTTCCAACGATACTTCTTAAAGTATGGTACACATAGGGTTCTATCACCATATATTGAATGGGCATCCCATTGTCCGCTTGATTCATTAGGTATTTACCTCCTTTGTTACACGGTACATTTATATGATTGGGACAATGGGATGGTGAGTTTATGTGATTAATTTAATTGTTTCATACCAGGCAAGCACCTTTTTTTCTTCCATATCGTAAAGGATGGTTGCTTTGTACTCCCTCGCCATCCTGGTTGTGCAGACAATGACAATCTCCCGCTCTGTACCAAGTTCCTTTACCGTAACCGTAGCCTCTCCCCTTGGCATTTCAAAAGACGAACTAATTTCCCCTCTTTCCTCTTTCAGCTGTTCCTCCACTATGTCCCATGCATATTTCATCATCACTTCCAGCTCAAATTGTTGATCCGATTCATGATAAAACATTTTCTCCAGCCGGTAGTTTTCGATTTGATGGAGCAAAAAGGAGGAGACTATTACACTTATGATAAGTGTGACAGGAAAAATATACCCTTTGTCCTGTTTAGTCCGAAGTCCAGCTTGTACGGATTGCCCCCACTTTGAATTCATGGATTATTTCATCCTTCCCCTTCACATTCACTATGGCGCCATTTCTCTCTTCTTTAAAGGAAATACTTTCTACTCCGTGCAAGAGTAATTCGTGTCCAGTTCCATTAACTCTCCGTCTGACATTTCTTTGATAAAATTCATATGTCACTCTTTGATCATTTTGATTGATGATGACCATCGTATTTCCCTCCACCGAAACTCTCTTTGCATTTCGAACCTCCCTCGTAGCCTGCTGAATAAACACCTCAAGCTCCAAAGGATGAATTCCATCCCCCTTTTCTGTCAAAAGCGAGAGACTTTTAAGCAGGAGAGGGAAAAACGCGGTGAGAATAAGAATGATCGAAAAACTGACCAAGACCTCCAATAGGGTAAAACCGCCATTTTTACGGAAGATGGACATAAATACACCTTTCCTCCTCCAACGATCTATAATTCATATAGGAAATACATAACACTGGAGGCAAGGTTTCTTCCTCCAATGTCAGGTAATATGCGGTGCCGTTTCTAATTAAAGTCTTACTCTCCCATATCTGTGCTTCCGTACGGATTTGTTCCAATTCCATTGTTAAAATGAACCTTGCTTGCTGATCGAGGATAAATCCCTTACGCTCTTGATTCATTCGTACCAGCCCAGGAAGCAGAACGGAGGCAATTACCATCCAAATAACTAAAGCACCTAATACCTCCAGTAATGTAAATCCTTTAGAGCTTTTCCACATAAAAACGGCCTTTTCCTAAGGTGAAAACATATCGATAGTTTTCTATTTCGTCCACATAGATACCGATTGCGCCAGCTTTATTAATGCTTCCATTGCCATTGTAAATCAGTCTTTCTCCCATGGTGCGTGTATCTATTCTTACATCACGATGGTATTCCCGATATACCATTTCGTTGATATGAAAAGTGCCTTGGTGTATACGGTAAATATTTTTTTGTGGTGTGAAAATGATACTTACACTTGTTTTCGTACTTAATGCATACTGTTGCGCAAACAAGAGATCATTGCTTAATTGATCGCTAAATTGTTCTGCAATCTTATTTTTATTGTTCGCATTAAGATTAAGGACGGTCACCGATAGAATGATGGAAATGAGAGAAAGAACCAGCATGGATTCCAAAAGAGAATATCCCTTGGAATCTAAGGGTCTATAAACCACCATTAGCTTCCGCTTTGCTATTGACTATCGTAACGGTACTTCCGTTTGGACACTTTAATGTGCCGTCCACATCAAAATGGTCTTCAAGGTATTCTGGAGAGTCCAAATCATCAATGGTTGCAGGCTCGCTGCCTGTATCCAATCGATATGTCTGAATTTGGGCATCGACCATGCTAAGCAGCGCCTCACACCCTTTAGCCCCGATGATGCTAGAATTCTTTGTCACGTTTGGAATCATGATTAAGAGCAACACGGTAATAACCAACATAACTAAAAGCATTTCCACCAATGTAAATCCACGATCATCATTTAATAGTTTTTTCATCTATAACCCTCCTAATAATTGAAACATCGGAATGAAGATACAAAGATATAACACAAAAACAAATGAACCGATTCCTAAAAATAAGACAGGCTGGATTTTACCTAGCAGCTTTTCGCTTTTTTCTTGCATCTTCACTAACAGCAGCTTGCTGTATTGCTCCAATTCCTGCGCTAACTTTCCATTCTTTTGTCCATGCACAATAACCACATCCAGCCCCTTCACAAATACCTTCTCGCTTCCAACCAACTTCTCCAATTTCTCTCCTTCTACTAAACGCTTACGAAATTCTTTTGCTTTAGAATGGAAAAAAGAATGGTAGCGTTGCTGCTCGAACACAGCTATGGCCTCATTGATTGTTAATCCACTTAAAAGCAAGCTGCTTAATTGTTGCGTGAAATAATGGGAAAAGTGAAGGGAGAGAAAGGTTTTGACAAGAGGAAGTTTCAACAGCAGATCCACCCTTTGAGACGGATTCAATTTTCTTTCATAAATTTTATAAAACAGATAGGCTGCAAAAATTCCTAGTACACACCACATTAATAAAATGGGTATTTGAACAACCAGAAAGAAAAATACGGAGATAATCGGACTCAAAGAAATGTTCATCTGGGTAAAGAGTAGATGAAACTGCGGCAAAAGCACCAATTGAACAAAAACAAGCATGATCGTTACAAGAAAGAGAAGCATGATTGGATACCTGAGAATAGAGAAGATTTTATCCCGGTAATATCTCTTTCGTTCAAGCAGTGCTCCCCCTGAGCTAAATGCCTGTCCTAAGTTTCCATGCTTCTGTGAGAAGAATAGCAAGGACAAAATATCCTGATTGAAATGCAGATTTTCTAAAACTTGATGTACACTGTACCCTTTTTTTAGCTCCTCAATGGCCTCCAGTAAGCTTCTTTTCTTTTCCGCTTCGAAGTGAATACTCATCAACTCCAGTGCTTCTAAAAGAGAATAACCATTTGTATAGAGGTCCCCCATCCTTTTAAGGAAATCCTCCTGAACTTTGAGCGACCAGCCCCTATTGCCCCTTGCCATCGTTCACCCACTTTTCATATTCCTTTTGATGAATAAAGCCCAGTGCTATCCCCTTTTTAATCACTTCCTTTAGTGTGGGATAGCGTAATTCCACCTTTGCCCCTTTACACTCTTCCATCACCTTGGACAGTTCCCGCCCATATAAAAGTTCATATACACTGGCCAATCGATGTTGCCTGTACTTTCTGCAAAAAGATGTGCAATCCCCATGGCAATATGGACATTTCAACTCCACAAGCCTTTGTGCCGAAATAGCGATTAATGTTTGTTCCAATTCCTGTTGCGTGACCCCAAACTCCAACAGCCGATGCACAGCACCTTTAGCATCGCGCGTATGCAACGTGCTTAATACTAAATGACCCGTTAACGATGCCCTTATAGCGATCTTCGCCGTTTCTTCATCCCTGATTTCCCCGACCATAATTATGTCTGGATCATGTCGGAGGATAGCCTTCAAACCTGTCGCATAGGTGATCCCCGCCTTTTCATTCACCTGCACCTGAAGCACATTTTTGCTTCTCCGCTCCACCGGGTCCTCAAGTGTAATAATATTTCGTTGCAGCATCCCCTTAGACTCTTCCAAAATCGAATACAGAGTGGTGGTTTTGCCAGAGCCGGTCGGACCAGTGAACAGAACAAGCCCGTGGGAGTGCTTCATTAATGAAAATAGTTTTCTTGTGGAGTTCGGAAACAGGGATAAACGTTTTAAAGGGAATTGGTTGTCATCATGCGGCAGTATTCTGATGACTAGACTTTCTTGATTAACAGTGGGCAAGGTCGAGAGTCGCAGATTGATATGTTTGGAGTCGATAAAAAGGTTTAATGCGCCATTCTGGGGCTTTCTTGTTTCACCTATGTCCATTTCGGCTTGGAATTTAAGGTGAGATAAAATCCGTTCATAGATTTCTAGTGGGAGATCTTCTTGATCATAGAGGTAGTGGTCCAAACGGAAAAGTACTTTGGCGGACGTTTCATGTGGTTTGATGTGAATATCTGATACACGCAAACGGATAGCTTGGCGAATGATCTCTTCACACTTTTTTTCAATATTCATTTGTCACCTCAATTTGTGCTGATTTGGTTGTTGGGTGGGAGAGAGTGAGCTTTCTCGTCTTGAGGAAAGGAATAATAGATGGATGGGGGACTGAGTGCTATTTTTGCAGGCAGTACAATGTTCCAACTCCTTTCAGAAGATTTCCTGCCTTTATAGTTTTCTACATAAATTGACAGATTCCTTCAAGGTTTTTATTTTTTTCAAAAAAAATTGAGGACCTCATCTTTTCATTGAAAAGATATGGTCCCCTTTAAATATTCCTCCACTAACTTGCCTATCTCCTGTATCGCCCTTTTGCCAATCGAGTTATCAACCAAGTCGTCAATCAGAACCGTTACTATCAGTTTTTCTGCTTTATAGGTAACAACTCCGCAATCATGCTCCACACCCGGAAGCTCCCCTGTTTTATTGGCAATATTAACTGAATCAAGATCCATGTAAAACGGAAGCTTATCTAGTAGCTGCTGACCTCCAAGAATTCGCAGCATATTTTGCCTGCTCACATCCGAAAATACAGTCCTCTCGTCGTCTTCCATATGCAAAAATTTTAAACACTCTACCATTTCTTGGGCACTTGTCCTGTTTTCTAAACCGGCAGCCGCGGCTTTAAAATCCATCATTTTCCGCTCAAGTCTCGTATTAGTTAAACCATGCTTTTTACAGAAACCATCCACCGCACTCCAGCCGACAATGTCAATAATCTTATTGGTCGCGGTATTATCCGAAACTACAATCATCAACGTCAACAAGTCCCATAACGTAAAACTTGTGTCACCATCCATAAATTGAATGACACCAGCTCCACCGACTACATTTTCTGCATCTATTGAATACCTGTCAGATAGATTCAATCTGCCTGCTTCTACTTGTTTAAAGGCTGCCATCATTATTGGGATCTTTATGAGACTGGCCGCTTTTTTCGTAACAACAGCATCTTTTTCCAGACGCAGGCCACTGCCGTCTTCTATTACAAAACTAACGTGTCCCGCAGTGGAATCTACTACTGCCTGGACACGTTCCTTCAATATTTGTAAATTAGTTTCAGTTCCCATCATGCGCACTTGCCACCATTTCCCTTACCTTATCTGGCCCGACAATCTTTTCATTATATAAATGACAGGCTACATAATGACGTTCTTCTACTTCTTGCCACTCTGGAACCGATTGGCTGCAAGCTTCCATTGCATGTGGACAGCGCGTACGGAAGACACAGCCACTTGGTGGGTTAATCGGACTTGGAATTTCCCCTTGAACAATTTGCCTTTCCCGCTTGTCCTCTATATCTGGATCTGGTATTGGTATGGCAGATAATAAGGCTTGTGTGTAGGGATGCAGCGGCTTTTTGTAAAGCGCCTTACTCTCGGTCAGTTCCATCATTTTCCCGAGATACATAACCCCTATCCGGTCACTGATATGTTTGACCATGGAAAGATCATGGGCGATAAACAGGTAGGTCAATCCTTTTTCTTTTTGAAGACGTTTCATTAAGTTCACAACTTGCGCTTGCACGGATACATCCAATGCGGATATTGGTTCATCGGCAATGATAAAATCAGGATCTAATGCCAAGGCGCGCGCAATACCGATTCGCTGTCTTTGTCCCCCGCTGAATTCATGCGGATAACGGTTCGCATGCTCACGGTTCAACCCCACATCTTCCAAAAGCTGATAGACACGTTCTGTGCGTTCTTTACTATTTTTGTAGATTCCGTGTACTTCCATCGGTTCTGAAATGATTTCTTTTACCGTGGAACGCGGATTTAGCGATGCATAAGGGTCTTGAAAGATCATTTGCATGTTTCGGTGGAAAACAAACTTCTCTTTTTCCGTTAGTTTATGAACATCTTTCCCGTTAAAGTTAACTTCCCCCGCCGTTTTGCCATAGAGTCCGATGATGGTCCTTCCTGTAGTGGATTTACCGCATCCAGACTCTCCAACCAGTCCAAAGGTTTCCCCCTGGTATATATCAAATGAAACATCGTCTACTGCTTTTAGTGTTTGATTTTTCCCCAGAAAAAAATATTTTTGCAAGTTTTTCACTTGAAGTAGTTTCTTTTGCATGATTATTCCCCGTCCTTCTGCCAGTACCTTCTTGCTGCACATAGTTCTTTTTCATAAATGGTGTTTTCCATAGGGAGGATTTCAATATCTCTCCCGGTTTTTGGTGAGTGCAACAGTTTCCCGTCTCCATAATAAATTCCCACGTGATGAATCTTGCCCTTGCCTTCTTCATAAGCAAAGAACAAAAGGTCCCCAGGTTCCATGGCGTTTAGCGGCACTTCCACACCCTCTTTAGCCTGGTCATGGGCATCGCGCGGAATGATATAGCCATTAGCTTTACACATCGTGTAGCTGAATCCCGAGCAATCCATGCCGTATCCGCTCATGCCTCCCCATAAATATGATAGGCCGAGGAATCTTTCCCCGCTCCTAACAATATCCGTTCCAGATCCTTTTGGGATGGAAGTAAGATCATCGTACACCGAAGTGTCAGCAGGGTTCAGCAGCCCTAAAGTTCCATCAGGAAGGTGAACCTTCACCTTTTCTTTCCCATTCTCCACCACCGGCAAAATGGTTTGAAAACTCAGCTCCAGTAACTCCTTTTCCTCGGTTGAGAATAAAGGAGCCAAGTTGCTCGTTACAACAGCAACCTGACCATTGTTAAGCTTCCAGTCCGCTGCTTTGGTGACTTGGCATTTCGGCACCCAACCAGGATATCCCCTGTCATCCTTGGACGAGCCTTGAGTCAATGCAATAATATGATAATAATTTTCCTTTTCCTCTAAAACGAGTACTTCCTGCCCGTAAAGTAATTGAGATTGAATGAGGTTGGCATCACAAAGTTCCAGCCTTGTTTCAAAATTCAGCGAATCCAGCCAGCTTCTAATATCGGTAGGATTCGAGGTGGCTTTTTCATCTAGCACTCTTGCTGAATCATAAGAGGTCCAGATGGTAGCTACAGGTACATTTATGACATATTTACTCAATGCTGACTCCTCCTTTGACATTAACATCACTAATTCCTAATCCATGAGCATCTGGAAAACTAATTGTACGGCCGTTATACATGATACCGCCTGATACGATATCTTCTGCCAGCATAAGCGGTGCATCAAAATCAAATCGTGTGATATTGCGCTTACTCGCGGCAAAATGGGCGGCAGCCGTGATGCCTAGTCTCGTTTCAATCATGCTCCCTACCATGCACTCGACTCCAAAGGCCTCTGCGATACTATTAATCTTTTCCGCCTGGAAAATGCCACCTGATTTCATTAATTTAATATTGATCAGGTCGGCACTGCGCGTTTTAAGTACTTGAAGTGCATCCTCAGAAGTAAAGACACTCTCATCCGCCATGATTGGCGTTTCCACTGCGTCGGTTACCTGTTTCAATCCTTCCATATCATGGGCGATGACAGGTTGTTCCACAAGTTCGATATTTAATCCCAGATCTTCCATTTTGCGAATCCCGCGTATGGCTTCCTTAGCTGTCCATCCTTGGTTTGCGTCAAGGCGAATCTCAACTGTGTCTCCTACACGGTTTCTGATTTCTCTTATTCTAGCAATATCTGTCACCATATCGTCTTTCCCGACTTTTACCTTTAGGACACGGAAACCTCTCTCAACATAACCAATAGCGTCCTCTCCCATTTCCTTCGGGGAATTGACGCTGACGGTGAAATCTGTTTCAAGCTCGCTTTTGTCCCCTCCCAAATATTGATACAGAGGCAGCCTGCTATGTTGGGCCAAGCAATCATAGATGGCCATATCGACTGCAGCCTTTGCACTTGAATTTCGGACAAGCGATTTATGTAATTTCTGCAACAAGGGTTCATAGTTTACGAGATTCTCGTTTAAAAGAACCGGTTTCAAAATTTGTTGAATGGCGTATTCAATACTATCGAGGCTATCCCCTGTGATGACATGTGTAGGTGGTGCCTCTCCCCAACCAACCAGACCGTTGTCACATGTGATCTTCACCACCACTGCTTCCGCTACACATACGGTACGCAAGGCTGTTTTGAATGGTTTTGACAGAGGTACTGCGGTACGGAACGTCTCAACGTGCTGTATTTTCATGGTTCCTTCTCCTTTCACTCCACTCCTGCTTGGATGGTCAATGTCTTGTTGTATGTGTTCAATTCCGCTTTTGCCCCGTGTGGAATGGCGATATTTGGAGAGCAATGCCCAAATTGGAACCCGCTCATTGTCGGTTTTCCTGCATCTTTTACGTGTTGAGAAATAACTTCCTCAAGCGTCAAGGATGCCTTTCCCTCATCCGGCACACAATTATGGAAGTCCCCAATAACAATACCTTCCGCGTCGGCGAACTTACCGGCCATTTTCAACTGGTTGAGCATTCTGTCCACTTTGTATGGCTGTTCATCAATATCTTCAAAAAAGAGGATTTTGCCCTTCGTCTGCAATTCAAACGGGGTTCCAAGTGAACTTACAAGCAAAGTTAAGTTCCCGCCAACAAGCTCTCCTGTTGCAACTCCCTCGTTCATCACTTCAAGTGGAGAGAATTTTTCAGTATATACTATTTCCGTTGGGTCAAATAACTGTTGAAAATAAGCTTTTGATAGAGGGTGGATGCTATCAAGCCCGATATCCGAGCTCAACATTGGCCCATGAAAGGAAGTTAATCCGGCCTGCTGGTAAAATGCCTGATGTAAAAAAGTGATATCACTGTAACCCCAGAAGATTTTGGGATTATTTTTTATAATGTCATAATCTATGTTGGACGCGATCCTTGCCGTCCCAAATCCCCCGCATGCACAGAAAATCGCCTTTACCTCATCATCCTGAAACATGGCATGGAGATCCTCTAGTTTTTCTTCGTCCTTGGATGCAAGGTAGCCGTAGGGAGCATCCACATATTTACCCATCTTTATTTTTAGTCCCAGTTCCTCTTCCAAAAAAGGAAGTGCCCGTTGCAACTTCTCTTGTTTTGGTGGACTTGCAGGGGCGATGACACCAACCGTGTCTCCTTTTTTCAAACGCAGCGGCTTCATGTTTTCCCACTCCTCTCCTTTAATAATTCCCATCAAACTATGTATATGTATGGTGTTACGTGATTCAGTATGTATTATTATTTCAATAAAAAGGGTGTTCAGTGAACACCCTTTTCCACCTTATAACCCGTTACTCTTTGTCCGCCCATTTAAGTTCGATGTATCCAACAGGGTGACGAACAATTCCTTTTACTGCTTCGTTTTGAAGATATACGTGGTTATAGAAATACAACGGAATGATAGGCATGTCTTCGAACAACACTTTCTCCGCTTCGTACATTTGCTCATAGCGAGCTGCTTCATCTGTTTCATTCAACGCAGATTGAATTAGTTCATCATAGTTCGAGTTACTCCAACCTGTACGGTTCATGGAATGACCAGTTTGGAAGTTCTCTAGGAAGTTGATAGGGTCAGCATAATCCGCTAAGAATGAGCTGCGGGAAAATTGGAATTCAAGTGCCGTTTGCATATCAAGGAACACGTTCCATTCCATGTTGGCAAGCTTCACATCGACTCCAAGATTGTCCTTGAACATTTGTTGCATCGTTTCAGCGATACGTTTATGCTCATCACTTGTGTTATACGTTAAAGTTACTTCAGGTAATGTTTCATACCCTTCTTCTTCCATTCCTTTTTCCAATAATGCTTTTGCTTCTTCCGCATTAAATGTAACAAGGTCTCCATTTGCTTCACGGAAATCTTTTCCGGATGGATCTGTGAATCCTGAAGAGACAAATCCTTTAGCCGCTTCTTCTCCACGCTTTGTCACATAATCAACAATATCCTTCTGATTGACTGCCATTGCGAATGCCTTTCTGATGTTTGCATTTTGGAATGGCTCTTTGTCTACTCCAAATCGGAAGAAGTACGTACCAGCCTGCTCGCCAATATTTACTTTTCCTTCTGCAAATAATGCTTCACTTGCATCAGCCGGCACTCCTGAAGTATCCAGATCACCCGCTTGGTACATTTGATATTCTGTATTCGTATCATTTACAATCGCCCAATGAACTTTATCCAACTTTACCGTGTCTGCATCCCAATATTGGTCATTCTTAGCCATAACAAAGTGGCTTTCATGCTCCCACTCAGCAAGGTTAAACGGACCATTTCCTACAAAAGATTCCGCTTCAGCAAACCACTCTGGATTTTCAGTAGCAACCTTCTCATTAATTGGGAAGAAGGCTGGATTAGTGATAACGCTTAGGAAATATGTTTGTGGAGCAACAAGTGTCACTTCCAATGTTTTTTCGTCAACTGCTTTAACTTTCACGTCGTCAGCAGAGCCTTCTCCGTTGTTGTAAGCTTCCCCACCCTCGATGAAGTAACCAAGGAAGGCAGCTGGAGATGCTGTTTCAGGGTTTAAAAGACGCTTCCATGCGAATTCAAAGTCACCCGCAGTCACATCGTCCCCGTTCGACCATTTTGCATTGTCACGGATATAGAACGTGTACGTTTTGCCGTCTTCGGACACATCCCATTTCTCCGCTGTCGCTTCTTGTGGCAGGTGCTCGTCATTTAAGCGAGTCAGACCTTCCATCAAGTTGTTTAGTGCGTTCCAGGAATAGGAGTCAAAGCCGATTGGCGGATCAAGTGATGTTGGTTCGGATCCGTTGTTCAGGCGAAGTACCTTTTCTCCTGATGCGCTGTCGTTGTTTGAGTTATCGCTTGTGTCGGTGCCTGCGTTGTTGCTTGCTGTACATGCAGCTAAGACGAATACTAGCATGGCGGTCATTAGTAATGACAATACCTTTTTCATGTGTTACTCCCCCTTTTTCATACTTAAATGTGTAAGACGCCGCTGTTGATTGCCGCACTGGGCTACGCTTTCCTAGGGGCGGTGCTTGAGCCTCCTCACAACGCTTCAGGGATCTCAACCTACCGCTATCTCCCTCAGGAGTCTTCGCCCTGTGCTCCAATCAACAGCTAGGAAATTCTATTTCACTATAAGTCTTACCTTATAGTAGAAATCACTGTTTTTACTGGCTTAGAGGCTCGTGGGTCCTGGAGCCAGCAGTCGACGTGATGTTCCTCGGACAGATGTGTCTTCATCGGATATACTCTTTCGCACACTTCCATGGCATACTCGCATCTTGCTGCGAATGCACAGCCTGTCGGTGGTGAAAATAGGTCAGGCGGAGATCCAATAATAGGGACCAGCTCTTCGTCTTCTAAATCGAGACGGGGAACGGAGTTTAATAGACCTTTCGTATATGGATGCTCTCCCCTGTAGAAGATTTCTCTCCTATTTCCAGACTCCACTATCTTCCCTGCATACATGACGGCCACACGGTCTGCCACTTGCGCTACCACTCCTAAATCATGCGTGATAATGATGATGGAAACCCCGGTTTTCCTTTGAATATCCTTGAATAGATTTAAGATCTGAGCTTGGATCGTCACATCAAGCGCCGTTGTAGGTTCATCTGCTATCAGAACTTCCGGCTGGCAGACAAGCGCCATCGCAATCACGATACGTTGTCTCATACCTCCACTGAACTGGTGCGGATATTGTTTCAACCGTTCAGTTGGACTTGGTATCCCGACAAGATTCAGCATATCCACCGCCTGTTTCTTCGCTTCTGCTTTAGAAACTTTCTTATGCTGGATGATCCCTTCCATGATCTGATCCCCAACCGTCAAGGTAGGGTTCAATGCTGTCATGGGGTCTTGGAAAATCATCGAGATATCTGCCCCCCGAATTTTCCTCATTTCCGGTTCGGATACTTTAGTCAGGTCTTTTCCTTTGAAAAGAACAGATCCTTGCGTGATTCGTCCTGGCGGTTGTGGAATCAAGCGCATAATACTTTGGGACGTCACACTTTTCCCGCAGCCCGACTCTCCAACAATTGCGAGCGTCTCTCCTTTATGCAAATCAAAACTCACTCCCCGGACCGCTTTTACCTCTCCCCCATACGTCGTAAAGGAAACATGTAAGTCTTTTACTTCCAGTACTTTTTCCATGATGTCGCTTACCTCCTCAGCTTTGGATCTAGTGCGTCTTGTAATCCGTCTCCAAACACGTTAAATGCAAACATGGTCATGGAGATGAAAAATGCCGGGAAGAACAGGCGCCACCAATGTCCTGAAATAATAGTTGATAAACCATCATTGGCCATCACACCCCAACTGGCATATGGGGCACTAACACCTAGACCAAGAAAGCTTAAAAATGCTTCTGCGAAAATTGCAGCCGGTACCGTCAATGTCATTTGGACAATGATGGGTCCCATCGTATTAGGAAGAAGATTTTTTCTGATTATCCGGGAAGTCTTCGTTCCAAATGTTTTGGACGCAAGCACAAACTCATAATTTTTTATTTGCAGTACCTGCCCCCGGACAATCCTTGCCATTCCAACCCATCCGGTTACGGTTAGTGCGATGATAATAGTTAATAATCCCGGACCCATTACAACCATTAATAGAATTACGACCAATAGATACGGAAGACCGTATAAAACTTCCACCACACGCATCATTGCATTATCGGTTCTGCCACCCTTGTATCCCGCGATTCCCCCGTAAATAACACCAATGATAAAGTCAATCAATGCAGCCATTAAACCGACAAACAAGGAAATCCTTGCACCATACCAGGTACGAGTGAAAACATCTCTCCCCAATTCATCTGTACCAAAGAAATGGGTGGATGACGGGGGCTGATTTTGGTTTGGTAAATTTGTCTGCATGACACTATAAGGCGAAAAAATCGGACCGAAGATGGCAATGATGGTCAAGAATAAAAGAAAGACCAACCCTGCCATCGCGAGTTTGTTCTTAACCAATCGGCGCCAAGCATCCTGCCAATAAGACAGACTCGGACGGACTACAGCTTCTGCCTCTCCCTTGTTTTTATCAACGGGTTTGAACCATTCATCTGGAACAGGATTTTGGTTGTTTTCTTGAAGTTTACGCTGCGCCATATTAGTTCCCCTCCTTTTTATGAAGCTTAATACGAGGGTCTAATATCCCGTAAGCTATATCTACAAGAAAAAGCATCAAAATCAAGAATGCACTATAAAATACTGTCGTGCCCATAATGACTGGATAGTCACGGGTATTGATGCTTTCCACAAAATATTTGCCCATGCCTGGAATGGCAAATATTTTCTCGATAACAAATGTACCGGTCAAAATCCCCGCGGCAAGGGTACCCAGAATGGTGACAACCGGCAATAATGCGTTACGAAGCGCATGTTTGAATACTATTTTCACCGGCGACAGGCCCTTTGCTTTTGCAGTCCGAATGTAATCTTGTGTTAACACTTCCATCATGCTGGCTCTCGTCAATCTCGCAATGATTGCCATCGGACCTGTTGAAAGAGCTAATGTCGGCAAAATCATATGCTTCCAGCTTGACCAAGTGGCAGGCGGAAGCCAGCCCCAGTTGACAGCAACATGTTGGATCAACACGGTTGCAAGGACAAAATTGGGTATGGAAATTCCGAAAACGGCAAAAGTCATCGCCAGATAATCAATAACGCCATTGCGTTTAAGTGCTGCTATCACTCCAAGAAAAATGCCTGAAATAACGGCAATCGTTAAGGTGATCATCCCAAGCTCGAAAGAAATTGGGAAACCTCTCCCCAACATATCATTCACTGTCTGGGACGGTTGTTTAATGGACGGACCAAAATCCAGGGTCACTAACGTTTTTAAATACATCACATACTGAACTGGTACCGGCTTGTCCAAATGATAGTGCGCTTCAAGGTTACGTTGGACTACATCGCTTGTAGAGCGCTCTTCATTGAGCGGAGAACCCGGTATGGCATGCATCAAGAAGAACGTCAACGTGATGATGACCCATAAAGTAATGAGCATTGCTAGTAATCGTTTTGCTATAAATGTTCCCATTCTCCCACTCACACTTTCTTAACTATTGAGTTTTTATGTATGTACCAAGTAAACCTATCAACAGAATGTCGTTCTCATTGCCAATTCTGTCATTACAAGCATGGCTTGATAGGCTTCTTTGATATCTTTTGCCTGAAACTTGACGACGGTCGTCCCAGGCTCTATTTCCGTTCCTGGCATCAGGTTTGCCCATTCCGCTTGTCCGTAATTGGCAAATTCAATGCGAAGTGTTGGATGCTCAGGCGGTATCAACGGTTTTATATTATGTATGTCATCCAATGCCTTTGACGTTCTTTCTTTAATTAGCTCTTGTGCTTTAATCGGAGTAAGTGATTTCGCAGCGGAACGTGAAGCCGCTTCCTTGACAACCGCACAATGTATTCCAGGGATGAGGCTTTCGGCTTCAAGTGCCGTTTGGTCATCTCCTGCCACCATGATGACCGGTACACCATAATAGCCAGCTACATAGGCATTAAATCCTAATTCTCCCACTTGCACATCATTTATGTACATATTTCTCACACCAAAAATCATGGAGTGAGTCATGACACCTTTCATGGATGCCCTGGCATGGTATCCTACAAAAATAACTGCATCGAAGCTGTCATCCAACCCCTGAACCATGGAATACGGCTTTACATCACCAGTTATCAGCTTTGTTTCGGGATGAAGTTCTTCAATCAATATGTTATTCATTTTGGAATGACTGTCATTGATGACGACCTCCTTAAAGCCCTTATCAAAAGCTGTCGTCACGACTGCATTCGCTTCCTGGGTCATTATTTTTCGACCTCGCTCATAATTATGCAATCTGGAGTCTACGTGGGTATGATCCACCAGTCCACTAATCCCTTCCATATCAACCGAAATATATAAATTCACCCAATACCCCCCTTCTGTTTTAATATTCTTAATATTATAACAGTATTATTTTATTGCCACAATGGAACTTGAAGAATATGGGTCTAATTATTCAGAAAATTTAAAACGCAAAAAAATCATGCTGTCCATTTGGTGTAGGACAACATGATTTTTTGTATTTCTATTTTAGAAGCTTCAACGATTCTCGGATGAATGCAGGAATGTCGTCTGGTGTCCGGCTTGAAACTAATTGGTCATGACAGACAACTACTTCTTTGTCGTGATAGTGAGCGCCTCCATTTTGCAGATCTACTTTTATGGAAGTAAATCCGGTGATGTCTCTTCCTTTCAGCGCTTCTGCTGTAATAAGTAATTGTGGTCCATGGCAGATGGCAAAAACAGGCTTTTGATCATCCATGAACGTTTTAGTAAATGAAACAAATCGATCATCTGCTCTGAGGATGTCTGGGGAGAACCCTCCAGGTATTAATAGTGCATCGAAGTCTCCTGGAGTTACATCATCAATTCCGGCATCTGTTGTAATTTCGACTCCATCTGTTTTCCCTTTTATTGTTTCACCTTTTGATTTTTCGATTACGGTTAATTCATGTCCTGCTTCTTTAAAGGCTTTTGCGGGTTCTGTGTACTCGGAGTCTTCAAATTCATTTGTTAGTAGTACTGCGATTTTTTTACTCATTATGAAACATCTCCTTTTTAAGTTAATGGCTGTGTTTGTTTTAACACCGCTGTTGATTTCCGCAAATGGCTTCGCTTTCCTAGGGGCGTCTGCTGGAGCCTCAGGAGTCTTCGCCTTTTGCTCCAATCAACAGCTATGAGCCACTTTTATATATGTTCTTGTACCCGTCAGAGGGTATATTAAACGTAAATTTACGCATCGGGCATGAATTGCTGGAAGACGGCATCTTTTTGGATTGGATATATTTCTCTTTTGGCCACATCATTGATTATCGTCTGGTTTCTCATAACGGCAAGGCTCAAATTGGTGGCTGCTGTACCATGTGAGTGTTCAAGGTTAGTGGAGATATACATATGATGACTTCTCGGTTCCTTCCAAACTAAACGGTACATTTCATCGACTTTAAATTCTTTTTCATTTTCCCACACCAGTTCTTCCTTCTTATCCCAGATCCATTGTGGGATATGCGGTTTATAGCCTGTTGCCAATACCACATAATCTGCTTTCACCTTGAAGTCCATTTCTTTCTCCCACTGCTTGCATGACACTTCTAATACTCCATTACTCTCGTTTATTGACTTCACTTCCGTTAACGGCTGAATGGTGATTTTTTCATCTCGCCCTTCGACAGATCTGTTATAAAGCAAGTCATAGATTTTGACCAATGTTTCTTTGTCTACCCCATTACGGACAGTATCCAGTCGATTTAATGCCTCTTTTCTTTTTTCATAAGAAAGTCCTTGAAAATACTGCACATAATCAGGCGAAAAGACTTCCTGTCCAAGCTTTGCACTTTCAAGCTGAGAAAATATAGAGGAACGTGTATACCATTTTAACGAATACTTATTATGCTTTTGTTCCTCCAATAGTTCATAGAAAACCTCCGCTGCACTTTGTCCTGATCCAACAACCACTATTGAGTTAGAAGCCTTCATTTCTTTTTCTTTATGTAAATATTCACTTGTATGCACAATCTGTTCATTTTTCTCGATGCCATCCGGTATGAATGGGATACTTCCTGTCCCTACTACTACATGTTTGGCATAGTAAATGCTGACTTCTCCTGTATCGGTTCGCTTTACTTTTACACCATACATATCGTTTGTATATTCTACTGAAATTACCTCGGATTGAAAGTGACAGTTCTGCAGGTTCTCCGATACCCATTTAGCATATAAATTGTATTCTCTCCTTGGAATGTCAAAGCGGCGGTAAAAGAAGAATTGAAATAATCGATTTTGCTTATGTACATAGTTTAAAAAGCTGTACTTATTTGTTGGATCAGCAAATGAAACCAAATCTGCAAGAAAAGGGACCTGCAAGTCAGATTGTTCAATAAGCATACCTGGATGCCAGTTGAATGCTTCTTCTTTATCAAAAAAGATAGTTGAAATACTTGGTACACCATCAACTAATGCCGCTAACCCCAAATTAAATGGCCCTATCCCAATACCAATAAGGTCATAGGTTCTATTCTCGGACATTTTCATTCCCCCCACTTTTATCTCTAATGTCTTATTTATACCCTTTTTCCACACATTTTCTCCCTTCATTTTTAATCTTTCACATAAAAAGGGACAGAGACTGAGTCTCTGTCCAAAAATCCCGTGTACGAAAGGAGAAGGAAGCTGCACACGATATATTCTATGCATGAATCTATGAACTGCTTGGTCATCTATCTCTTATCAAACGCACATTTTTTATTGTGTTGGAAGATCAATAGTGACAGTTGTACCTTTTCCTTCCTTGCTATCGATATGAATAGTTCCTTGATGTTCTTCGATGATTTTTTTCGTTATCGTCAACCCAAGTCCCATCCCTTTTTCCTTGGAAGTGAAGAAGGGATTGCCGATATTATCCATGTTAGAGGATGAAATTCCTATCCCGTCATCTTTGACTTGAATACTTTTTCTACCATCATTCTCCGGCAACCCGGTAATCATTATCGTTCCCCCGTCAGGCATCGCTTCCATGGAGTTTTTGATAAGGTTGATGAAAACTTGCTTCAGGTTATTCTTATCCCCTCTAACCATCGTATCAGGGCCAATATCTTCAATGGAAAAAGAAATATTATTAATAACAGCCTCATTTTCCACCAATTTTATTACATATTGTAGAACTTCCAATATTGGAATAAGCTTCAGTTCTTTTGTTTGAGGTTTCGATAGAACTAGCAGCTCCGATACAATATCATTTATTCTATCAATTTCAGATAGCACCATTTCCACATGATTTTTGTTTGCTTTTCCTGATCGTTGGATTAATTGAATAAATCCTTTAATAGACGTTAATGGATTTTTTATTTCATGGGCAATACCTGCAGATAGTTCGCCAACTACCGATAATTTTTCTTTTGTTACCAGCAGTTGTTCTGTTCTTTTCAGAGATGATATGTCCCTGCCTATAGTAACAAGTGCTTTTCTTCGTCCATCGGCATAAAACAAAGGCACCTTAATCACATCAAACGTCTTCCTCTCCCCGTCTTCAAGGCAGAAAGATTCCTCTTCCCGTGAAATCTTCCCTTCCTTCCAAGTTTGCTCGTCTGTTTTCATACAGTATTCAAAAGCCTCCATGAAATGTGGAGAAAAGACTCCTAATTCTATATCTGTCTTCCCTTTATAATCTACATCTTGTAAGTCATAAAGAGCCAGCCCATATTCATTTGTTTGCAACCATCTACCTTGTCCATCTTTAAAGCAAACAAAGTCAGGCATATTGTTTATTAAAGTTGAAAGTTCTTGTTCCTTTTGTTCAAGTTCTTTCAATGCAGCATGCTTTTTCAACATCAAATATAATAATAGTGTAGTGATCAGTATAAAAAGCCAACCTTTTAACAGGTTGATATATTCTGCTATATCGTTATTGTTATTTTGCTTTAAAACGTATATCCAATAATCTGTCAGCCCGATCCATACGATTCCAAAAAACAGATAGATTAAAGGTATAAACTTCAGCCATTTCCTCTTCATAAAATACCTCTTATATCCTTAAAAATAATTGAATTCCATTAAAATCCATATGTATATGTATTCAGTACTTTCATTATATCTTTTAACGGTAAATATAGATATAAAGTCCCGCTTGGGAAAGTCAGATGAAAATTCATTGAATTACACCCGAAAATCATTATACACTTTCCCAACCTGTAATTTCTAGTTACTTTAGCAGTATAGTTTCCTTTTCTATATATAATAGGAAAGGTTTAACCTGTTTCCAACAGGGTATATATTGGTAAACAAAGCTTTACAGGGAGGAATTCACATGGAAGATAGAGATGTAAGAGTGGATAAAAGGGAAACAAAAGAAGATCGTGGTCTAGTTGCTTCTACATTCATTAAATACACTGCCTACCTTATTATTTTTTTCGGAATCATCTGGTTCATTATCAGTTATCTTCTACCAATGCTCCAATAAGGCAATCAAAGCCCAAGTCGATATAGACTTGGGCTTTGTTTTTTTATTTTAACTAAAGAATGGTTCCAGAAAACTGTGGCATTTGCAAGGTAATGGATTTAATTTTCTCCCCATTGATATCCACAGCCCACAATTTATAGTTCGGTTTTCCCCTCAACCAACTCTGATCCTGGATAAATAATACCCTCTCTTTGTCCCGGAAAAATACCGGTTCTGTAATCAAGGTACGAAAGCTTGTAATAGGTTGTACTTCCTTCCCACTTGTACTCATTGTGTACATTTCATAGATGAATTGCGATTTTTCACGAGGATTTTCGCTTGCTGCAGAAAACGCAATAAGGTCCCCAGTTGGAGAGAGTTTGCCACTATAGATAATATTTGTATTAAAATCCGGGTTTACGTACTCTCTCTCCATAGTCTCAGTGTCCATTACAATAAAAGATGAATGAAGACCTTTTTCTTCATCTTTACTCCATTCCACAAAGCCAAGTTTACTCCCGTCCTCTGTGAGTGAGAGGCTCCGCTTTTTTAAACTTTCATCATGAGTGAGACGCTCCTTTTTATCTCCTGTAATAGAAATAGAGTACAAATCAATGTTAGTTGGGCCTTCCTCTATTTCATTGCCTTCCTGATAACGCTTTGCTGCTAAATAATAGATGGATTGATCGTCCTGTGAAAAAATAGCATCCGTTATTAATTCATCTTCTTGCGAAAGGCGGATAAGTTCACTTCCATCATTGTTCATTATGTAAAGTGATCTAGTTAGTGTGTTCTCGCCCTTTTCTTGCGATAAAAAGAGGATCTTATCGCCTTTGGATGAATAGCGAGGATGCACATGGCTTTCTTCCTGCCTTGGATAGGTTAGTTGATTAACATTGCTCCCATCAACATTTGCTTTATAGAGTGCTCCATCCCCACTTTGATAAAATGGAAAAACAATGGACTTGTCATCAGGTGACAAGGTGACTGTTTCCCCGAATCCGTTATCAATAGGGAGCCATGAGCGGGTAAATCGTTCTGAGAAGAAATATAAAAGGACGGATATGATGATGACAAATCCTATAAGGGAGATGGTGAATAGTTTTAATGTTTGTTTTTTCATCGGTATCGGCCTCTTTCTTATAGATGGAATTAATACTATGGTAGTTTACCCTCTAATGGAAAATCCTACTTATTAAACTTAGAAATTATTTTACAAGAAAAACCGGGCAAATTCCGCCCGGTCTTTTTATAGCGTAAACCATTAGTTAGTGGTTAATCGCCGCTGTTCCTTTCCGCAAATGGCTACGCTTTCCACGGGGCGACCTTGAGCCTCCTCGCTTCACTGCGGGGTCTCAACATTGCCGCTACTCCCCCGTAGGACAAGGAAGGCTTCGACAGCGATACTTCGCACGAAGAAAATGCGTAGCATTTTCGAGGAGTCTTCGCCATTTGCTCCAATACACAGCTAGAAATTTAGTTAAAGTAACGTTATTGGTTTTGCAGTAACTCGGTTAGTTTTTGACTAAAGTGAATGCAGTCACCTTGTTGATTGAAGTGGAAGGCGCGCAGACGCCCGCGGGAGGAAGGGACAGGTGAGACCCCACAGGCGCAAGTGAACTGAACCCTTAAAACTGGACACATATATTCTAAGCAGCTTGCTCAAAACTAGCTCGATAAGCTACTGGACTTTTCCGTTTTAACCTTGATTTTATTCTCAAGTGGTTGTAGTAATGGATGTACTCTTCTAGCTCCTCCTTAAAATGGGCGACGCTATCAAATTCTTGTAAGTACAATAATTCAGATTTTAAAATTCCGAAAAAGTTCTCCATTACTGCATTGTCATAACAGTTTCCTTTTCTAGACATACTTTGGGTAATATTATGTTGGTTTAAAGTCCTTTTGTATTTTGGCATTCTGTAATGCCACCCTTGGTCAGAGTGAAGGATAAGATTATCGTCTTCATTTAGCCGTTCTAATCCTTGTTTTAACATGTTTCCTACTAAATCATAAGTGGGCCTTGATTGAATAGTGTACGTTATGATCTCGCCGTTAAACAAATCAAGTATAGGAGAAAGATATAATTCCTGACCAAACAACTTAAACTCTGTCACGTCAGTGACCCATTTCTGATTCGGCCTATCGGCCTTAAAATTACGGTCTAAGATGTTTGCGGCAGCTTTTCCTATTTCTCCTTTATAAGACTTGTACTTCTTCATCCTTACGATGCATTGAAGTCCTAGTTCTCTCATAATACGGTACACTTTCTTTTTATTGATTATATAGCCTTTTTCCTGTAGGACATCGGTAATACGACGATAACCAAAACGGCCTTGATGCTTACGGTATATGAACGCAATACGTCTTTTCCACTTACGATCAGGGTCAGGTTGTTCCCAGCTTTGAACAATGAAATAGTAGGTACTTCTAGATATATTAGCTACCTTCGCCAATTGATTTACAGGGAATGCATGCCTTAGTTCATATATTACTTTCGCTTTAATTTCTTTGGTAATTTCTCTTCCTGAACTAAGGCTTTCAGCTTTTTTAAATACGCATTCTCCATACGAAGATATTCTAATTCTTTTTTCAACTCTTCCATGGAAGGGTTGGTAGCTTTGTCGTTATTGGATATTTTATTGTGTTTGGAAGTCATAGTAGATAGCCCCTTTTCTTTTGGGTTAAAGGCGGCATCTCCACATGTCTCCCACTTACGTTTCCACCTACGAACCATACACGGATCTGGGATGTGGAAAATCGCCGACGCCTCTCGAATGGAATAATTCGATTCCTTTATAGTTTGAATTACCCTCAGTTTAAAGGCTGGCGAATAGTTTGTATAGGGAAACACAAATGCTTGGTCACCGTGGTGCTTTACTAACATCACCCAATATCGGAGTACAGAGTCGTCTACTCCAAGTTGTTTAGCTAATTCACGGTAACTATATAATTCATCCAAGTAACGTCTTGCGGCAAGGAGTTTTTCCTCCTTAGTGAATATAGTCATTCGGACTACACCTCCTATTGTTAGATCGTGTGTCCAACAATAGGGGTGCAGTGTACAAGCCGAGGAGGCTGACGGACTGCCCGCAGACAAGCGAAGCGCCTGGAACGGAAATCAACAGCATTACATATTTTCTTCACTTACCAAAAAAGCAACCTACTAATAGATTGCTTTTTTTGTATTATTTTGCTGTGTTTATGATTTCTTTTAGGATAATTTCCAGTGTGTTTGGTGCACTGTCTTCTGACATGTTTTTTTGAAGGTGATCTTTATCATTCTTGAGTGCCTCTAGTTGAATTAACAGGGTTTCAGTAGTGAGATCTTCTTCGAACAAAACCTTCGCAAACCCTTTCTTCTCAAATGATTGAGCATTCAAGATTTGATCTCCCCTGCTTGCATTCCTAGAAAGTGGGATCAACAGCATCGGTTTACGCAATGCCAGAAATTCAAAAATGGAATTCGCACCAGCTCTTGAGATGATAAACTCGGACGCTGCTAAAACATCTGGAAGCTCTTGATTGATATATTCAAATTGTTTATAGCCTTTTACGCCTTCAAGGGAACGATCCATGTTTCCTTTTCCGCATAAGTGGACAATTTGATATTGCTCTGTTAATGGAGTTAAGACTTGACGTAAGGTTTCATTGATTTTTTTCGCCCCGAGACTTCCTCCCATAATGGTTAGGATCGGTTTTTTCTCATGAAATCCAAGCCATGCTCTACCTTCTTGAGCTTTTCCTTTGAATAACTCTTCTCTGATCGGTGAACCGGTAAATAATACTTTATCAGACGGAAAGTGCTTCAATGTCTCGTCAAATGTGACAAATACTCTTGTCGCAAATTTGGTTGCAATTTTATTAGCAAGCCCCGGTGTAATGTCTGATTCATGAATGATAACAGGTATTTTTAACATTTTTGCTGCCATCACTACAGGAACAGTGACAAATCCACCCTTGGAAAATACGACTTTAGGCTTCACTTTTCTTAAAATCAATAGTGCTTCCATTGCCCCTTTAATGATTCTGAGTGGATCGGAAAAATTCTTCCAGTCAAAATAGCGTCTGAGCTTACCACTTGAAATCCCGTGAAAAGGGATATCTTCTTTACCGATAATATCTTCTTCAATTCCTTTTCTTGAACCGATATATGTAATATCCCAACCTGATGCTTTTAGTTTATTCATGATTGCAATATTGGGAGTTACATGGCCTGCAGAGCCACCGCCTGTGAAGACGATTTTTTTATTAGTCATTGTATCAACATCCTTCATGTCATTCTCTCTCTTCTTATTATTATCGAAATAAGGTATAAAGGCAAAAAATTTATGTATCCATAGACGTTACCATAAAGAATATTCTACGTAAAACAGGCTATTGAACCATATTGCTCGTTCAATAGCCTGTTTTTCTTTATTTAATGTTCCTTTTAGGCAGTGCTTCCCTGGATAATTGATATGGAAGTTGTTGCAACGTTTTTGTTACATTTTCTAGTTTTTGTTCTATTCGATGCAACAAGTAGAACGTGATCACAATCGGGAAACCAACTTCACTTATCCATGTCCACCACTGGTCCATGACTCCTCCCCCTTCCTGTTCAAATAAGAAGGGCCTACTTATATAGAGTAGACCCTTCCAGAGTTCGTTAAGCTATTTCATATTCCGTAACATTACGTTCCACAATTCTTGCACTATCTTTTGTGACAAAATTCCCACCTTTGGACGTAAAAACATTGGCAGCAATAATGGTATCCATCGCCTCTTCGATTTCCACCTGTGTTAAATCCGCTCTAGGATCATCAACGGACACCTTCACCTTTGTGCCTTCTTCATTCAGGAAAAATAATTCTAGTGTAAACATGCACCCACCTCCTTTCTATAATGAACTAGTCGGACTTATTAGCCTAGATAGTGCAACTCACTACGTCTAACATTTGATACAGGTGTTGTCTGAAGGCCAGAAATTGCTCCTGCTGCTTGTAATAGCGCTGTCGCCTCTGCATCCACTTTAATGTTGTTGTAGTTTTTGGAACGGAACAATAAATTCCCTTTGTCATCCTCCCCTAATTCATACATTAGACGAAGTTGGACATTTTCTACTGCGTAATCTGCCATGTTCTCACCCCCTTTCACCTTCTATATAAAAAGTTAAAGGAGAAAAGTAGTGAACAGATTAAAACTTTCTTAAAAACATAAAAAAGCCATTCCATCTACAAGGTAAATGGAGTGGCTGAATTTGAATTTATTTTATGAAACAGATTGCTTTAGTTCAAACTTAGATTTCTGTCTGGAAAGCTTTTGCAACTCAGATTCGTTATAGCCAACAATCAACTTTTTCCCACTAGTGATGATTGGTCTTCTAAGCAGCTTTGGCTCCTCAATGATTAATTCAATTAGTTGGGAAAGAGATAATTCATTTACATCAATCCCCAGGTCTTTGAAAGTTTGGCTTCTAGTTGCTAATATCTCATCAATTCCTTCTGTTGTTAACGAAAGGATCTTCATCATCTCTTTTTTGTTAGGAGTTTCCCGAAAAATATGCTTCTCCTGGAATTGAATATTGTTACCTTTCAACCACTTCTTCGTCTTTCTACATGACGTACAACTTGGGTAACTGTAAAAAATGATTTCATTCATCATGCTTACCTCCCCGTTATTTTTTCTTCAGTATTTTATGTTAATCTCATTGTATACCACTTGTATAACTTTTGTACAGTAAAAAGATAACTAATTTATGAACAAATTACGACAACATATTTTCTTTATCAAAAAATAAGGCTTTCTGTTTAACTTTGCACTATAATGGAAATAGGTATGATAGAAAAATAGTTGCATAATCATTATGGATATGGTTAAAAATGTACTTATCTTGTAATCGTCACAAACTAGAAACAAACGCTTATTTACAAGTAAAGTATTGGTACATTATAATAGGAAAGTGACAAGCATAAGGATTAGTGCGTAAGGAGGGGATACATATGGATCGTATGTACCGTGTAATGGGTTTCTGGACTGGGATTTTCGCGGTTATGTTTTATCTTGGCCACATGACTCAAACGTCTTTACTTTTCTTCGGACAAACGGTATTCTTCATTTTATTAAGTTATCTTAAGCTATCTGAACGTATGTACATCTATATTTTCGGAGCATATTTAACAATTTTCTTTGTTGCCTTCTCGTATTGGACAACATTTATGATGGTGCCTGGATCTGGTGGTCATTAAACATACGTAGCTGAACAATAAAAAGCGATTGACATATGTCATCGCTTTTTATTGTGGTTCCGGATTTATTAGCTTTTTCCATTTATTCGTTCCCTTTTCATGTATAAGTACATGAAAAGAGTTACTCCAGCTTCCGTCCATAATCAGGGTTCTTATCGCTCGGTTCTGTTTGCTTTTTTCCGAAAACGGATTTGGATCCTGATTGTCTTGAAGGTAATCAAGTATGCCTGCTGCCACCAGAAATTCCCCTTGCCTCATCGTTCCTGCATGACTGAACCCCAAGCCTTCAAAGCGCCCCTCTAACGTATCCAAGTGGATATGTGAGGTTAAATCCATCTCAGCAGGGTATTTCAGGGGATCCTTTATCAGTTGATGCTGATAATAACCTCGAAGACTGCCCTCCATTAAATCCTGACTAGCTAATTCAGAAAAACGGTAGCCATAATCAACCGTTATAATGGTACCTGCCAGCAGCCATTCTCCGATTATGTTCGCATAATCCACCATTGCTAAAGGGATTTCCATTCGCTGTCCTTCTGAAAAGGTCAATTTATATTTAGAAATGTAAGCCTGAATTTCCACATTCTCAAGCTGAATGCTTTTTTCAGTTAAACCCTCTTCTTCTATCGTTACAAATACTTCCTTTAAGGTTCCATTTGTGTATTCAATAACATGAACAGGCAAAGCATCGAATAATTCATTGGAAAACAGTACACCCTTCCTAAAGCTCTCAGGGACATCTTCTAAAGAAGTAAAGTAGCTAACAGGTTCAGAATCTGGGATAGTGGTTTTCTGCAAATGAATGTGATAGGAGCTTGTCTCCACCATGACATAGGTCAAGCGGCCATAGAGCGGTCCATCTAGGAGTTTAAACTCCTCCAATAGATGCTTTGCAAACCTGCCATTTCCGCCGCCAACCTCGATGATTACCGGTGGAATCTCCGTTTCATTAAAATACTTTACCAACAGTTTAGCAAATAGCTTTCCGTAGACATTATGAACATTGCTGGTTGTGATAAAATCCCCTTTTGTACCTACCTTGTTCTTAGGTTTCATATAATACCCTTCGAAAGGATGGTAGAGAACAGCCATCATATATTCGGCAAAATCCAATTTTTCTCCCGGTGCCTTCTCTATCTGTTCTTGGAGAAATGTTGGGATCATAGTTAAAATCCATTAAGAAATGGGTTACTATCCATTTCCTTCTCTATGGTAGTAGTCATTCCATGGCCAGATAGAACAGTTGTTTCTTCCGGCAGGGTCAACAGCTTGTTGTGTATGCTTTGTATAAGCTGATCATGATTGCCGCCTGGAAGATCAGTTCTTCCGATGCTACCTGCAAAAAGTGCATCACCTGCAAATACCACTTTGCTAGCTTCATGATAAAAGCTCACACTGCCTGGCGAATGGCCTGGAGTAAACAATACTTCTAGTTCGAAATTGGAAATGACTAATTTATCTTCTGATTGAATTAGATGATCTGCAGAATTCGCCGTAATGGGGCCAAGTTGGAAGAACTGCGAGCCATTTAGGCTTGGATCTCCTAGCCAATTCTTTTCTTTCTTATGTACATAAACAGGAACATCCCAATGTTTACGAACGGCATCTACTGCTCCTATGTGATCAAAGTGAGCATGTGTCAATAATATAGCTAAAGGTTTAAGCGCATTTTCTTCCAAGTAGGAATTGAATGCTTGCCCTTCACTTCCCGGGTCGAAAATGAGGCATTCTTTTCTTTCATTTATGAGGAGGTACGCATTTGTTTGCAGCGGACCTAGTGGCAGCTGTTTCCATTTCATATCTTTCCACACCTTTCCTTGAACTATCTATCCATCTATTTTACACTAAGAAGTAGAACTTGAGAAACGAAAGGAAATTGCCTATGAAGTCGATGTTCGGTTTGGAAATACAATGTGCAGATGATAAACCGCAATACTTTCAGAACCTTCTCTTGCAGCTTAAACAGATAGCCAGTATTTTTGATTCAGATGACAGTATGCTTATTACCGATTCTGCCATGGAGGCGAAGGTTGTAAAAAACATGTTGATGGACCGATCGATCTTAGAGGAAACCTATTCACTTTCCTTAATAGAAAACCCGGTTGCCTCAAGCCTTTTCACCGACTATGGTTTTGTTTCAGAAAAAAACAATCATTATTTATATCAAGACATGATATCCATATTTCGAATTGAAAGCGGTAAACAAGCTGATATTGAAATGTTTCTTATTCAAATGGAAGAATCAATAATTGCTATTGAGGAACAATATAAAAAATCCTATATTATTGATAAAGAAAATAAAGAATTTATGGTGAAAGTAGCTCGAGCTTATGACATAGAAGTGTCAATTTTTGACCTCGACAAATAGTGAGAAAACATTTAAAATGTAAATGGAGTGTATTGTAATGTTCCATTACATACTTATTTTATGGAATTTCTTTTAAATAGAAATGGAAATGATCTCTGAAAGGGGCGTTAACCTTGCCATTAGTTATTATTTTTGGACTTGTAACACTTTTATGCGTATTTGCACTTGTCCGTTCCCTTAAAGAAAAAAACTTCCTAGGAGTTCTTTTCGCATTTGGAACTGTTGCAGTGTTTGGTTGGTTTACAGTAATGACTGTCATTGAACACGGTTATCCGGTAGCACACTAAGTTGCTATTGCTTGCATGAAAAAGAGTATTCTTCCCGAATTGGGAGGGATACTCTTTTTTTGTTGATTTAAATATTTCAAGCAAATATCGAATTTGTGAATATACTGATAGCAAAGTTCAACAGCTATATATTTGGTTGTTATAGGAAATACTATTTGTTAATGAATAGTAGGAGGGTGATATGGTTGGCATTAAGGACATTATGTGGGAGTTGCAGTGGGACAGGGAGAAAAAAGCTCTTTATGCTGCCCTTCTATAAAAAGTGTACGAAGTGTAAAGGGCACGGCCGCTTAACAAAGAGTTTCTATATTTAGTGCAAAAAATATAAAAATGCCAGGCACTCCCGTAACGAGGCACCTGGCATTTCATTTTTTTTATATGGAGCGTTTGGACTCTACTGCACGAAGTTTATCATCCATTTGTACGCTTTTGTCTCTGCGATCATCTATCCTTATGTTGGTTGCTACACGATGAAGGCCTTTTTGAAACGGCGCTTCATGGATAACCTGTACCACGTGCATTAACGTTGGGAGTTCTCCCTCGATAATCGTACTCATTGGAGTTAATTTATAGTTGATTTTTCCTTCTTTTTTAAATCCCTCTAAGATATCTTGTATATCTGCAACATAGTCACTTACACTTGGCCCGTTCGTTCCTATAGGAATAACCGTAACATCGACGATTGCCATTCTTTTTGCCCCCTCTTTTAGGATAATTCCACTAGATTTACTATTTCCTTTGTTGAAGGAATTATTATTTGCTCCAACTGGTAACCATACAAACAATAAACTCCACTTGGAGAGCATTTCAATGGCGTGTTCTCTAAATCTTTTGCCAGCACCTTCTTTTCCCCGCTTGTGCTGTCAAATGATATTAATTGAAAGCCATCAGAATATCCATCTGCATTCCCTGCGCGAGTTGACTCGAATGTATAGAACATCTTTGTGTTATCTACAAAATCATAATAAGGAATAAAGTAATTCGAATATGACGTTAGTAGTGGCGCTTTATAGGTCTGAATTTCTTTCAATTCCGGAAAACCATAAAATGAATAAGAAGCTATTCCCACATCATCCACTGACCCTACGGTAATTAGCAGGTTGTCATAGGTATGGAACATCACGACGCTTTCCTTTAGCTCCCTTTTTTCTTCCGTCCCTAAGTTCTCTGCATATAACGGAGCTTCCAAGTCTGGCATCTCATGATTCCAATCTATAAAACCTATCTCTTCATTTGGCAGCCATTGCACAAACGGATCTGCTACATCTTTTTTTACCATACTTTTATCATGGACATCAAGCAGGAAGGTATCATAAGACCAGTCCTCTTTAAAAGATGATACAACCAGCTGCTGCACAGAAAAGGGATTCCAGGAATAGACAAGATCTATGGAATTATCAAAAGTCCATTCAGCAAGTTCTTCTCCTTTGTCTGATAGAACTCTTAATTTCCCTTCGGTTGCGGAAACTGCAGAGCGAACAAGAAACATGTCATACGTCTTATTAGCTTCCACTGACATAATCAATTCTTCAGATTTATAAAACACATCTGTTTCACCTGAAATCAGATGAAAGGAATGGACAACAGAACCGGTGCCTTCGTTAGCTATATATAATATGGTTTCATCATTCAACCATTCTGAAACCGTAGTGAATTGATCAAATGGTAATGAGAGCTTTTTAAGTGGTTCATTATGAAAGTTTGATGGATTGAAAGGTTTTTGTTTTTCCTGATTTGAGAGTGCAGGCGCATTGCTAACTTCCTTGGGGTGAGGAGGAGATTGACATCCTATCAAAAAACAACTGATGATACAGACTACCCAAAAAACCCTTTTCATTGCACCCCTCCTTTTTTCCTATCTTAATAACGATTATGAGGCAGGAAAGGTTTCAATACAAGCTAAAAAAAATTATATTCTTACAGGAATAATTTTTCCAATAAAAAAACGGCAAGTCGGGAACTTTGCCGTTAAAGGTATAGAGAGGCCAGAAAAATACCGAGGGTTTTTTGGTAGATCGTGTCGTATTGGGACAAGGGAAGTGGGTTAATTCCTTTACCAAGTTCCAACGTGAATCCAGGCTTTTTATATTCCTGAATGAACCAATCTTTGAATCCGGCGTGACTGTCAACATAGCGAACGCTTTTATAGGTACTGACCCTTTCAAATTCCTCTGCGATCGCTTCACTCTCCACAGGTTCCAATCCTTCATAACCCCAGTAGAACTCTTCCCCTTGGGTATGGACTGCAATCACTTTATCAAAATTTTCTTTATCGGCCAAGCCGGCCATCGCTAATGCTTCAGGCTCAGTCAATGGCAAGTCCCCAGGATAATCCCGTGGAGAAGGAACTTTCTCTTCTTTTCTTGTCTTCTCTATTTTCCAATTGGCAGGAAAATGCTTATTTAAATCAATACCCCTGATGTTTGCTTTCCACCCTAAATAATCAAGACGATCCTGATTAATATTTTCCACTAGTTTCTTAAAAGGAGTTTCAGACGGCGGCCCGTTCAGCACAAGATCCACTCCATCAGGGTTGACCATCGGAACAATGGAGAGCTCAGCTTGATCATATAAAGGTATACAAGGAATACCTCTTAATGGTGTAAAGTTCGTTAAGCATCTTAGGTAATCGTTAATTAGATTCATAATTACCGCACTGGTAATCCACTCGTTTGCATGAAAGCTGCCATTCCAATGTATTTTCTTCTTTCCTTTACCTAATCGTATGTGATGCAGGGACTTTCCCATTACAGATTGTCCTATTGAAGTGCATTGAATGAATGGGTAAATTTCCTTTAACCTATCAATGTCTTTTACCAATGTATCGTAATCGTATGGTTTTTTCGGGTTAACAATATTTCGTGTTTTCCGAATAGGCACTTGCAGGACATCTCCGGCCTTTATTTGGGCAAAATCTTTATCTTGATTCACCAACAATATACAATCCGCCGAGAAATTTAGTTTTTGAGCGATTGTTTGAATGGTTTCCACTTTTAAGATTTTATGATCTCTATGGGTAAAACCCGGGATAGCTATCTCTTTACCAATTTTAAGGGGTTCTGAGCCAGAGGGTATCTCTGGGTTGGAATCGCATAATAATTGCAAGGGCAGCCCAAATAATTGACTATAGTACCATAAGGAATCCCCTCTTCTTGCAAAGACCTTCATTCTAAATCACCGCCCACCATAAGCATTTATACTAACCATATGGTGAAGAGGTAAGATTTAGAACGTTGTCTCAAAAGGAAAAAACACCGAAAGCAAGTAAGCTGCTTTCGGTGTTTTGTATTATTCCTCTATTTTGCTTTCGTCCACTTGAATGGAAGTTCCATCATAAAAACGAAGCAGATCTCCGTATACAATCTCATCAGAGTATTGAAGTTCTTTTTTCGCTTTTTCCATATAAGGCTCACAAGCTGATTGATCTGTCTCTTGTTCTGTTTCCTTATCATAACAAGCGTTTTTAGTATATACCACTTTATCTGTTACAAAGCTGCCGTCACGGAATACGACAAAGTCATTTCTGTCTTCGGAGAAAAGATCTGCACCGAATTGGATATCATTTTTCGTTTCCATTCCCAGTAAGTGTTTGATAGTAGGTTTAAGGTCAATCTGTCCACTAACTGTATCAAATTCTTTCGGGTTTTTATCTGTCACACCTGGGATGTGAACAAACATTGGAACGCGTTGCAATTGAGCATTTTCAAAAGGAGTAATCTCTTTTCCTAAATACTGGCTCATTGCTTCATTATGGTTTTCAGAAATACCATAGTGATCTCCATAAAGGATAATGACGGAATCTTCATAAAGACCTGATTTCTTTAACTCATCAAACAATACTTTAATTGATTCATCACTATATCTTACAGTAGGGAAATAACGGTTCAATGTACGACTGTTAGAATCAAATTCATCGACAAATCTGTCTTCTTCATCCAATACGAATGGGAAGTGATTAGTCAGCGTGATAAATTTAGCATAGAAAGGTTTTTCTAAATCCTGCATGTATGGGATGGATTGTTGGAAAAACTCAATATCCTTTAAGCCCCAACCTACAGAATTTTCTTCATTTACATCATAACTTTCAATATCAAAGAATTGGTCATATCCTAGAGATTTATACATTACATCGCGGTTCCAGAAACTTTTATTGTTTGCATGGAACGTTACCGGAGTATAACCTTCTTCTTTAATTGCATTAGGCGTAGCTGTATGGAAATCATTTGTTCCATGAGTAAAGAACACGGCACCGCGTCCTACAGGATATAAGGAATTATCTAATAAGAATTCAGAATCTGACGTTTTCCCTTGACCTGTTTGGTGGTAGAAGTTATTGAAATAATAACTTTGATCTTTCAATTCATTTAAGAACGGAGTAATCGGTTCGCCGTTAATTTCTTTGTCAATTACAAAGCTTTGCATAGATTCCAATTTCACTACAATGACATTCTTACCTTTTGCAGCACCATAAAGATCGTCATTAGGTGCCTTATAGCTAGCATTGATATAGTTCTGGATCTCAGCAAGTTCACTTCCATCAGCCATTGCACGCTGCGCACGTGTTTTGGACTGAATGACAGCATCATAAACATGGTAGTTATAAGTTCCTAAGTTTTTCACAAGAATTTCACGGTCGAATGTACGAGTCAATAATTGCGGTCTTTCTGTTTCTGCCAAACCTAAGTTGAAAAGGAAAATACCAACAATAGATAAGAAGTACATTTTGCGAACTTTCGGTCTCCATGTACTCATGCTCACAAATGATGGCGTCCATTTCGCGATTGCAATAAGAATGATTACATCAGTGAACATCAATAAGTCAACTGGTGTCATTAGTTCTGTAATACTACCGCCAAGGTCACTCATGTTACCTGATTGAAATAGTAACGGGATCGTGATGAAATCATTAAAGAAACGGTAATAGACTGCATTTGCATAAAGGACAAACGAAACGATAAAACTTGAAATGATCAGATATCGCTTCATTCCCTTTTCTTTAAAGAAGAGGGCAAAACCGGCAATAAGCAATATAAAGCTTAACGGGTTAATAAATAAAATAAATTCTTGTTTCAGGGATTCAATTGTAATGTTAAAACTTGTTTTATATACGATATATGTTTTTATCCAGAGCAGAACAACTGCAATCAAGATAAAAGGCACTTTTGATTTAAAGGCTTGCTTCATCTTTTTTTACCTCCTTATAGCAAAGACAGGGAAGCTCTTTATTTTAGTATTGTTAAAAAAACTTTTTAGATGTATTCATGACCAACTTTTCATTACCCTAAAAATTTGGCTACGACATATCTTAAAACTTTTTTTACAAAAAATCAATGGATAATTAATACTGTATTTATATTAAAGAGCTAGAATAATAGTCTTGGCGTTGTTTGCAACTATATATAATAGACGCAGTACAAGCCAAAAAGTTTCAATAAATATAGATGTTTTTTTATTCTAAATAGTCAAACAAAAAGGAGACTTCTGCTAAGAAGCCTCCATAACGCACTATTCTTGCTTCTTTCTATCTTTTTACCCAAGAGAAAGAAAGAATAAACTATACACTTTTTTACAATTTTGTTTTTGCCAAATACGCCGCTCCGATTACTCCTGCATCATTTCCTAAAGTTGCTTCAGCAATCTTCACGCCAACCTTTGTTCTTGGAAATAAGTATTTTACAAAATGATTACGTACAGGATCTAATAACTTGTCCCCTGCTTTTGATACCCCACCACCGATAACGATTTTCTCGGGGTTCATCGCATTTGCCAAGTTCGCAAGAGCCAGTCCTAAATAAGAAGCGACTTTATCGACTACAAATTGCGAAATTTCTTCTTTTGTATCAGCTTGCTCAAATATTAATTTTGCTGTCAATCCTTCTTGTTTCGCTAACTCTTCCAGCTTACTGCCTGGAGTTTTTTCCATTGCTTCTTTAGCTAAACGAACGATTCCCGTAGCAGATGCAATCGTTTCCAGACATCCTGTTTTTCCACAATTACATGGAGCTCCACCTTCCGGAAGTATCGTGATATGTCCAATTTCGCCGCCAGCTCCGTTAATACCGTGAACAATCTCCCCATTTGTGATAATGCCTCCGCCTACTCCTGTCCCGAGGGTAACGCAAATGAGATCTTTGGATCCTTCACCAGCACCTTTCCACATCTCACCGATTGCTGCAAGGTTCGCATCATTATCAACTACTACAGGCAATCCTGTTTCTACCTCCAATAAGTCTTTTAACGGGTAGTTTTCCCAGCCCAAGTTAACTGCTTCATAAATTAGTCCTGTTGCCATATTGACTGGACCTGGCGCACCCATTCCCAGTGCTTTTAGTTTTGATTTTGACTCGCCCAGTTCCTCTAATTTACTATCTATGGCTTTAGCAATATCTGTAGTGATATTTTTACCTTTTTCACTTATATCAGTGATGATTTCCCATTTGTGAGCGATTTCACCGTACTGTGTAATAAATGCCATTTTAATAGTTGTGCCACCTAAGTCGACACCAACTAACCATTTGTTTTCCATTTGTTTCACCTTTTCTTTATCTTAATTTGGATAATTCTTGTCGCAGGATGATCATGGCGGATTGGAATACACTTGCGTCCAATACCCCCGAACGGTAGAGCTCCCTTATTTCGTCTTCCATTAGCTCTAAGTCTGCTATTTTGTCACCTGTATAGATAAAGGCTCCAAAACCTTTTAAAAGTTGTCTTATGTCAAAAATTGTTTTCATGACTTCACCTTTTCTTCTTTACTAGCTGAAAGGGTTTGCGCTCCATTTTTAGTATAAAGGATTCACTTCGGACGTCAAGCAAGAAAATATAAGAAAACCGGGAATACCCTCCCGGTTCTTTTAATCCTAAATTACTTTAGCTGGATGGTTAACCGCCGCTGTTCCTTTCCGCAAATGGCTGCGCTTTCCACGGGGCGACCTTGAGCCTCCTCACTTCGTTGCGGGGTCTCAACATTGCCGCTACTCCCCCGTAGGAGTCTCCGCCATTTGCTCCAATTCACAGCTAGAAATAACTTGAACCAAACATAAATGCTTTTTCAGTTAACTCATTTAGTTTTAAACGCCTTTTAAAAAGCCCCTTAATAAATTTCCATTGTCACCAAGATCTTCATATTGCGATGAGGACCTCTCTCCTCCTTTTTCCTCGTCACTGAGGTTTTCATAACCGCGATGAAGACCTCTCTACTCCTCTTTCCTTGTTACTGAGGTCTTCATAACGACGATGAGGAGCTCTCTCCTCCTCTTTCCTTGTCACTGAAGTCTTCATAACCGCGATGAAGACCTCTCTACTCCTCTTTCCTTGTCACTGAGGTCTTCATACCGACGATGAGGACCTCTCTCCTCCTCTTTCCTTGTCACTGAAGTCTTCATAACAGCGATGAGGACCTTTCTCCTCCTCTTTCCTTGTCACTGAAGTCTTCATAACCGCGATGAGGACCTTTCTCCTCCTTTTTCCTCGTTACTGAGGTCTTCATCCCAACGAACAAGAGTGACCTCTGAAGAGACAACAAAAAACGGATGGAGTGTTGGCCATCCGTTTTCCATTTACGATATTTAAATTGCTTTTTATCTATCCGGGTCTTCCGGGTGCAGGATTGTCGGCCTTCTGTTTTTCAATGGAATTGGAGATCGTATTAACACATCTCGGAACCCTCTGTAATTGAATGGGATAAATGGCCACAAGTATGGAACATTGTAGGACTTCATCATCATCAGGAACAGAACGAGTATAACGAGCCCGGCCATAAATCCAATGACTCCAAACATGTACGTCAATAGGAGCAGTGCAATCCTAAATAACCTGTTTGCCAAGCTGAGTTCATAACTTGGGGTTGAGAATGTTCCAATTGCTGCAATGGCAAGGTATAGAATAATCTCTGGTACAAAAAGCCCTACTTTTACCGCTACATCCCCAATGAGAATTGCCGCCACAAGTCCAAGTGCGGTGCCTAAAGAGGTTGGCGTATGAATGGCTGCCATTCGGAGCATATCCATACCTATTTCAATTATGAGTATCTGGGCTATTAAGGGCACTTCTCCGGATTCGGTTGGACCGATATAAGCTAATTGTTCAGGCAGTAACTGTGTATTCGTTGCCAGCAGAAACCATAATGGCAAAATAAATATGGACGCCCACACTGCCATAAATCGGACAAGCCTTAAGTAGGCTCCAACCACCGGTTTGTTTCTGTACTCTTCAGCATGTTGCAGATGATGCCAAAATGTAGCGGGAGTTATGATGACACTTGGGGAACCATCCACTATGACTAGAACATGTCCTTCATATAAATGAGCTGCCGCTGTATCTGGCCTTTCTGTGTACCTGACTGTAGGATAGGGATTCCAGTGACGTCCGCCAACAAACTCCTCCAGTGTCTTTTCTGCCATTGGCAGACCATCTGTATCAATATTTTGTAAGGATTCTTTAATTTCCTTCACTAGATCAGGATCTGCAAGTTCGTCCAAATAACAAAGACTTATATCTGTCTTTGATCTTCTTCCAACTTGCAAATATTCCATTCTGAGTGAACTGTCTCTTACTCTTCTGCGGATTAAAGCGCAGTTGAAAATCAATGTCTCTACGAATCCATCTCTCGAACCGCGAACCACTCTTTCCATGTCAGGCTCTTCGGGGCCTCTGACAGGATAGGTTCTTGAGTCAATAATAATCGCTTCCTCAAGTCCTTCTACAATCATAACAGTTGGACCTGCAAGGACCTGATCTACAACGGTTTCTAAATCATCTGTTTTATCAATTTCCACGTATGGTATATATGTCTTTAAAAGTTTATCCAGAGGTTTTTCATCTAGATCTTCTGGCAAAAGATCGGACAAAAATTTCATTAAAAAGAGCATGATATCATCTTTACCGAAACCATCCACTAGGAACATTCCTATTTTTCTACCTGCATAATGGAGATCTAGAAAGATTAAATCAAAACTTTTATCCACTGCCATTCTTTCTTTTAAATATTCAACATCCTCATCGAAGTTTCCCGACATTTTTCTCGTTGGTTTATGCCAAGTCAAAATGAGTTCCTCCTAATTCTTAATGTATTAGGTATGAAATATTTATCATCTTTTCATTTTCTGCTATAACTAGCAAAAAAATACAAGAATACACAAAAAAACAGCAGGAATCGCCATCCCCCAGGAACGGCAATCCTTGCTGTTTTATTAGGAAGTTTATTCTAACCCCTCTATTTCTGTGCGTAAGTTATTATAGGCTTCTACAGTAGAATCAAGTTCTATAGCTTTATCTATGGAACTTGATGCCTTTTCGGTTTCATTCAACTCTAGATAGACTAATGCTAAGTTATAGTGTGCTTCATGAAAACTTGGCTGTAGAGTAGTAAGTCTTTCTAACCGATTTTTCGCATCCTCTATTTTGCCTTCTTGGATATCAATATAGGAAAGATAGAAAAGGACCTCTGGAAATTCTTCGTCCCTATCTTCAAGATTAATAAGAAGATTATATGCTTCTTCATATTGTTCTTGCTGAACTAACGTTTCCGCTTGTTTAATTTGGGCAGTTGGATTCTCTCCATTGTAACCTTCTTGCAGCAAAAAGTATGTTAATACAGCGGCTACTGCTAATCCAAGTATTCTTTGGACGAATTTTTTATGGTTCGGTAAATGCACCACAGCTGATGCTAAGAAGCCACCAATCAACCCGCCAATATGCCCGGCATTATCAATGCCTGGGATGGTAAATCCGATAGCTAAATTTATTCCTATCAATACCAGTATGTTCGTACCCATTGTGCGGAAGAACAATTTTGGATGGATGATTCCAACAAACAGGAGCGCACCAAAGCAACCAAAAATTGCGCCGGAAGCACCTGCAGATAGCGATGAGGTGAATACGAAACTAGCTAATGAACCGGCAAATCCGGCAAACAAATAAATCCCTAAGAAACGGATGTTTCCATATATTCTCTCAACAGCAGCACCCAGGTAAAATATGGCCATTGTATTGAGCAATAGATGCAAAAACCCAATATGGAGGACTATCGGGGTAAAGAAACGCCACCACTCCCCTTCCAGGATGGCTGGGTTATATTTAGCACCGTACTTTACCAATGTCTCTGGATTTTGGCTTCCTCCATTTGTCTCCAGTAAATAAAACATTACTAAGTGTAAAAAGATAAAAAGGTAGGTAAAAAGGGGTTTTCCGTGTTGAAATAAGGACCTTTCCTTTTTATCTCTTTGAGAAGAAGCATTTAGGACGGTCTGTTTAAGATGGTATAGGCCTAAATCGTCTAGTTCAGCATCTTCCTTTATGGTGACCTCATCCCCAGTTACATGTGAAATTCTATTTAAGGCATTTTGTGTATTTCCTTCATGCAGCACGATAGAATGAAGCTCCGTTTTTTCATTTTCAAAAGGTTCTTCCACCCTGAATTCCCAATCATCCACCGGCGGGTATGATGAAACATAAATATTGAACGCATGTAAACGGCGTTTTCTCAACTGTTGTTTGAAATTAACGACATGACTGGATGCATTTTCAATATCACGTTGAAGCCACGTGCTCCAATCCAAATCATGTCGATAGATTCTGATAATTGGTGCTTTTTTATGTGTAAGGTTTTCTAGCCAAAGTTCGTTTTGATCTGGAGAGATATGTAAAATTCGATATTCTTTACTTACTACGAAATGTTGAACAAGCTGCCAAAATAAGATATCTTGCTTCAAACGCCCACCTCCTCGTCCCTATATTTTAAATGGTCTAAGGAGAAAAGTAAAAAAATAACTATAATAATGTCCGTTCATTTACCAATTTCAAATCTTGCTGCAATGACAGAAAGGGATTTAGAAAGGGCGTTCAATTTCTTTCCTATTTCATTTGTATATTCCATCTGCATGACTTGATTTTCACTGGCTGATAGCATTTCCTCTGAACTTGCGGAGGTTTCTTGGGAGACGGAGAGCAAACTGTCAGTAGCAGACTCCAAATTCGGTAAAAACTCTTGCCAACCTTTTATATCTCCATTAATGACAGTTAGGTTCTCGCTCACTTCTTCCATTTCAGACATCAACTCATCAAAAGTGACTTTAGAAAGGTTTGCCGTGTGTAAGTTATCTTTAATCTTATCATGCATATTTTCAAATTCATTAACTGCATTTGCAGTTACGTCTTCCATACGCCCGATGGAACTCGTAATCTCCTCTGCGGCAGATGTTGATTGTTCGGCAAGATTCCTTACTTCGTTAGCTACAACAGCAAATCCCTTACCTGCATCACCTGCACGGGCTGCTTCAATGGTTGCATTCAGTGCCAATAGTTTCGTTTGTTCGGCAATCCCTTTAATTAACACTACTAACCCGGTAATGGATACAGAATAGTCTTTAACATTTTTCACCGTGTTGGACAGTTCTTCAAAATCCTTTTCAAATTGTATAATCGTCGTGATGAGCGTATTCATGTGTTTTTTTCCTATCTCTGCGGATTCATCCATTCTGTTGGAACTAGAAAAAACCCGTGACATATTGTTTTGCATTTCTCCAATAATGTCTTTCATTTCTTTAATACTTTGAACACTGCTCTCAGAACTAGAAGCAGTCTGCACAGCCCCTTCTTTCACCAAATTAATGGAACTTATTAATTGATGAGTGGAAACCATGGAATCTTCTGATGAAAGTCCAAGATGGTTTCCTGTCTCTTCTAACTCTTTTGTTGTTTGCTTTATCTCTTTTAGCACTTGAGTCATATTATGAATCATTGAATTATAGCTTTTGGTTAGTGACACAATTTCTGGTATGGATGTTTTTATGTTTTTTGCAGGCCTAAGATTCCCTTCTCTTTCTTCTCTCATCGCTTCCCTAAGAACAGATAAAGGCTTGGTTAAGGTTCGAACGAATATAATGGTGATGCATGTGAAAAGAACAACACTACCAAGAATGACCATTAGCGTGAAGAAACCCATATCATGGACAGGACTTAAATAAGATTTAGTCGGAACAATTAAACCATATATTCCATCCAGCTCTTTCATCTCTTTATAGGTGATCGTATACTCCTCCCCGTCAATGGATTCTTTTAAAATCCCTTTTTTTCTGCTGACCATCGTTTCCACCATGTTAAGTGTCATTGACGGAAGATTATCTTCACTTACCTTGAATGGCTGAATGTCGTTATTGGATATGTAAAAAAACTCCGGAAGGATACCATCTTCTTTCAAAGTATCCCTTTGAGCGCGAATATTCACCTCTAACTGCTGCATAAAATACGCTTCATCACTGATGTATGTAAACTTTAAAGGTTCTGCAATGTATCCCATAAGCTCTACTTCTCTAACAAGGCGATTTTCTATACTATCAATGGTCATTTCTTTAGATTTAGTATAAGAAACCAGTCCCACTGCCGTTATTGACGCTAACATCAATGTTATAAAGAGAATGAATAGTCTAGTCCCAAGGTTTATTTTTCCTAGGTAATGTTGAACATTCTCTGCAATTCGCGTTTTATATTTTACTAGTTGTTTCATCCCGTTGTTCCTCCTGTAACTCCTATTCGTCTAACAGGATAAATTATAGAGGAAAAATATTAATGTAATGTTAATTTTATGTAATATTAACAACAAAAGAAAAACCACCAGCATCCACTGGTAGTTTATCCTCGAAATACGGTTTGTAAAAAGCGGTCGCGTACAAATGGAATGTCCATTCCGAACGCTACAACAAATCTCCTAAGGCTGCCGATTCCCAAAATGTAATTTAGGATTTTATAACGACTTTGGTAAATGGCATATGTACCGACGCCAATCAGAAAAATTCTTAGTAAGAATCCCATCATCATCCCTCCTATCTATATCTTGCTTAAAAATAAAAAAAACATGCCCACAAAAAGGCATGTTTTAGAATACTTTATCTTTTATTTCTGATAGAACTTTAACAGAGTGTTGAAACTGCTCCGTCTCTTTATCACTCAAATCAAGTTCAAGTATGTCTCTAATTCCGTTTCGGTTAACGATAGCAGGAACTCCGATGTAAATATCCTCACTATCATACTCTCCATCCAAATAGGCAGAAACGGTCAAAATGGAGTTTTCGTTCTGAAGGATCGCTTTTGTCAGCCGTACAAGCCCCATGGCAATTCCATAATAAGTTGCACCTTTTCTCTCAATAATATGGTAGGCTGCATCTCTTACACTGACAAAAAGATCATTTAAATCTTCCTCTTTGTATTTTTCCTGTTTTGCCATCAGTTCTAAGATTGGTTTTCCGCCAATATCGGCTTTACTCCATACAGGCAGTTCCGTATCTCCATGTTCCCCAATGATATAAGCATGCACATTACGCGCATCCACTTGAAAATAATCACCGAGCACATATCGAAATCTTGCTGTATCAAGAATGGTTCCAGATCCTATTACCCTTTCTTTAGGCAGACCTGAGAATTTCCAAGTTGCGTATGTTAAGATATCCACCGGATTCGTTGCGACAAGAAAAATGCCGTCAAACCCATTTCCCATCACTTCATCTACTATGCTCTTAAATATCTTCGTATTCTTTTCGACAAGATCCAATCTAGTTTCACCTGGTTTTTGATTGGCACCTGCACAAATCACCACAATGTCTGCATCCTGACAATCTTTGTAATCACCATACCAGATCTTCGTTGGTGTTGGGGCAAATGCTATTCCATGATTCAAGTCCATTGCATCGCCCTCTGATTTTTCCTTATTCAGATCGATCAATACAAGCTCTTCTGTCACACCTTGATTCAATAAGGCAAATGCATAACTAGACCCGACAAACCCTGTTCCTATTAAAGCAACACGACTAATTCCGTTTCTCATGGTATCTCCTCTTTTCACCTAGGTTACGTTTACAAGATTATTATATCAAAAAAGATTGTGAAACACTGAGCAATTTATAACTATTTTGTTACATTAGAATCAAGACAGTGATGACACTTGCTATTAATATGGATGAAATGTTCACAACATCATTATTTATCCAAGCTCTTCCTTTTACTAATAGTGCTTGTTGTTGACAGTGTTCCTTCTTTTCCACGTGTTTTCCGCACACTTTACACCTGTAGGCAGATTGCACGGTTGCCCCTAAAAAGGTATCAATAAAGCAACCAACCACTCCCATTGTGGTAACGACGAAAACTAGTGCTATAGTTATTTCATTCCATAAAAAGTAGGATGCAACACTGATTAACGCAGAACCAGCGACTGCAGCTAAGGTTCCTAGTACTGAAATAGCTCCGGAAGTTCCTGCTTCCACAGTTTCCATTTTCATGATGGAGAATGGTCGCTTCTTACTTAGTGACCCTATCTCGGATGCCCAAGTATCTGAATTTGCGACGGCAATCGAGGCGATAAATCCGTATATCCAAAAGTCTGCCGGAAACACGTATGCTAAAATTCCAATCAGGGCCGGCACGCCACCATTAGCGAAAACTTGCACCATATCACGTTGCGATCCCTTTTCATGCATATCCGTTATCTTTTCCTTCTGCTTACGGTTGTATTTGCTCCATAAACTAGAGGTCACAAAAAACAGTCCAATCAATAGGAGACCATACCCTTTAAATCCTAAAGCAATAAAAATCCCAACAAGGAAGGTCGCTACTGCACCGGACGCAGCCAATGCCTTTAGTTTATACCCTCCCCAAGCCAACGCAACAATCCCGACTATTAATAGAATCTCATTTTCTAATAGTGCAGTCATACACGACCTCATTTGTCACAATTTTATGTACTGGGATATCATAATGATCGGTCGGGACTTTTTTAACCATCTGCTGTGAAAATGCCAATGATACTTTGTAGCCAGTATAATCAACCAGGTAACGGTCGAAATAACCACCGCCAAACCCGATTCGATACCCTTCCTCATCAAAAATCAGACCAGGAACCAACATTAATTCCAGCTTGTCTTTCGGGCACATTTCCACTTCTGTGACGATGGGCTCTTTTAGTCTAAAATAGACGGACTCTAGCTGGTTGAAGTTTTCTAAATAATAGAAGTGCATGCTTTTATCCTTTGGGAAACATTTCGGCACGGCCACTTTCTTCTCTTCGTCCCATGCACGCGTGATGATGGCTTCTGTGTCCACTTCCGGAAAGCGGGAAATGGTCACAGCAATTGTTTGTGCATCCTGCCATTCTGTTGAAGAAAATAGTCTATCCTGGATTTCTTTGCTCTGCATGTCATGGCTTGATCTGTCCATGCCCCCTAGTATTTTTTTCATCTCTTCCCTTAACAGACTCTTCTCTTTCATAACCTTGCCTCCTATGACAATCTTACTCTTACCATACCAAATTTTTTTTAGAGCTACACCCATAACGAAAGAAAACAGGGAGTTTTAATGACCTCTAAACTTTATTTTCCCCTGCCCGAAAAAAAACTGGCATTATAAAAAAAATAATGATATTATAGTAAGGTCTGAATTGAATGCACTATATGTTTGGAGGGATAACGATGCGCGTAAACGTAACTTTAGCTTGTACTGAAACTGGTGATCGTAACTATATCACTACTAAAAATAAACGTAACAACCCAGATCGTCTTGAGCTTAAAAAATACAGCCCAAGATTGAAAAAAGTAACTGTACACCGTGAAACAAAATAAGCAGCAGGATTTTCCTGTCTGCTTATTTTTTTTGCCCATTAACCTGCTTCTACCGGGCTAATATTCTTTTTGTTTTTGACCTTCACAGATGTATTCGCTTTATATCCCTCGCTGATTTGATACCTTGGAGCGATCGTTACATTTCTTATCGATGATGGAGAGGTTTGCTCGATGGTGACATCATCCCAAACAATGCTCCTGCTTAACTCACAGTCCTTTGTTATTTTGGAACTCTTCCCGATGATGGTGTACTTGCCAATCACCACATGATCTCCTAAATAAGAGTCGTTCCCGATATAAGCAGGCCGATTGATGGTCACATTGTCTTCCATTTTTACATTTGAACCGACCCATAAGTTAGGTAATACCTCTTCTGCAGCTATATTGACACGTACTTTTTTATCGAGCATATCGTATTGTGCCTGCCGGTAATCCTCATGACTGCCAATATCCTTCCAATATCCATTAGCGTGGTATCCATAGAGGCTCATACCGTTTTTAATAAGCCTTGGAAAAATGTCTTTGCTGAAATCGTACGCTTTTCCTTTTTCCATCATACATAACACAAACGGATCTACCACATATATACCGGTATTTACGACCTTACTGAATTCTTCGTCTTTCTGAGGTTTTTCCACAAATCTCCTGATATGTCCTTGTTCATCTGTATCGACAATTCCGAACTTATTCGGCTTTTTGACTTCCTTCGTAAAAATAGTGAATAGGGAATGTTTTTGCATATGATAGCGCACTCCGGCCATCAGATCGAAATCAGTCAATGCATCCCCGCTTATAACTAGAAAAGGTTCATCAAGCAGGTGCTCTGCATTTTTAACGCTCCCGGCGGTTCCGAGCGGAAGGTTTTCCTGCAGATAGGTTATTTGAACGCCCCATTGGGAACCATCTCCAAAGTAGCTCCTGATTTTATCGCTCAAGTATTGGAGGGTGATGATGATTTCTGTAATTCCATGTTCTTTTAAGAGTTCAATGCTATATTCCATGACAGGTTTATTTAGCAATGGCACCAATGGTTTTGGGAGTTTTTGCGTTAACGGCAACAGCCGGGTACCTTTCCCCCCAGCCAATATGACTGCTTTCATAAGCTTTATCCCTCCTACTGGACGGAAGAAGTAGTAACTGTTGTCTCATAAACCGCCTCTGTCTGCTCTCTTACATCTTCCCAGTTATATTTTTGCTTCACTTCATTCGATGCCTTTTCCCCAAGCTTTTCACATAAGGTTGGGTCCTCAATCAAAGTAGATATCTTCTCACTCAAATTCGAGACATTCTCTGGTTCAAACAAAATACCGGTTTCTCCGTCATTAATGATAGAAGAAAGCCCCCCAGTCCTAGCAGCTATAACAGGTTTACCCGCTGCCATTCCTTCTATGGCCACAATTCCAAATGGCTCATAACTGCTCGGTACAACAAGCATGTCGCATCGCTTTAGTAATGTTGCTTTTTCACGTTCATTTACATAACCGATGAACAGCATGTGTTTCTCCAGCCCTTCTTTCCTAACTAATGCTTTATAGTCAGACAAATAAGGACCTTTTCCAGCTAGTATAAAAAGACATTCAGGGTACGTTTCATGTATTTTTTTTGCAGCATCTATCAGAGTGGTTATTCCTTTTTCAGGTACCATTCTTCCCAAAAAAAGAACAAGGTGAGAAAATGATCTCCGGTTTATAAAGTCCTGCACACTGCTACTTTCTTCATCTGAAAGATCAACCCCATTAGGGATAATATATACTTTCTTTTCACCGCTAATCCTTTTCTCCACTTCCTTCTTCATATACATGCTACAAACAATTAATACGTCGGAATGCTGAATCAGCAACTCTTCCCATTTAGCAGTTTGAATCTGCATTGGGGATTCAAGATTGCTTCTACCTTCTTCAAGCGCATGAATCGTTGATACTATAGGAAGCTTCATACTATTTTGCAGAGCCCTTGCAGCAAATCCAACAAGCCAATCATGGGCGTGTATGATAGTAACCATATTGTGACTAGATATGTTTCGCACTCGTTCTACCAAATTCATATTGGTTTGGGCGACAAATAGATGAAAATCATCATATGAGATATCTACTTCTTTGGCCCTGTAAACTTTTATCCCTTCCACTGTTTCCGTCTCTGGTGCTCCAAGACTATGCGGGGTCACAACCGACACATCGTGGCCGGCTTTAGCCAACTGTCTTGATAATTGCCATACGTGCTGCCCAAGGCCGCCTATAACCGCAGGAGGGAACTCCCAAGACAACATGACAATATGATATTTATGTTTTATTTCTTCATGTAACAAAAGATTATGTGATGAATGAACAGAATAGAATACATCAGAAGTAACAGTTTCCTGAAATGTTCCAGAATTTAACTGACGTGCTTTTTGAAGTACAGGTGAGGGTTTTTCATAATAGGTATAGCCGGCAGCCAACTCTGGCCACTTACCAATCATGTTTATCGGTGTCCATACAGCTCCAGTTTTTGAGCGCTCGTGCTTGTTAGTGCCCTCTACTTTCAGCCTGTTGCTTTGAAAAAAAGGAAAAAATCCGTCCGCTTTTCCTATACCAATTTCCGCCCGAATAGAATAGTATCCGCTGATTTCTGGAAGTGAAATGCTGCCATCATTCATTTCAGTTATTATATCCAAAAAGAAGACATCATTTCTACTAACCTGTGAGCTTCCTTTCCAACCTATCAGTCTGATAACCAGTCCTTCCTCCTCTAATGACTGATAGGACTTAACAAAATCCTTCCTCCATTGGTGCACAACCCACTCTGCTTTCAGAACTCCGTCATGGTTTAAAATTAACCTAATAAATTCCTTATTTGACTCGATGCTGCTCATGGTTTAAACCTCTTCCCCCACGAATCTATCTTTTCTTTCATCTTATCATGTGAATTTTCTTTTCCACAACAGCCGGTTTTTGTCGTCTTTTGTGATAAAGCGTAAATTTTTATGTCCGTTGATAAAAAACGTTCACAAAACCGTCATATGTTTCTGAGGAATTTGTCGAAAGACTATTTTTCCATCTCTACTCCTATGATATAAAAAAGAGAGAAACTTTTATTGAGGTGAAAAAATGTTAATCGCAAGTATAAGTTTGATCATTATTGCAGTCGCTGTGATTGTAATTTCCTTCTTTGTGGATGACAAGTTTGCTGATCTAGAAAAGGAAATGGAACAGTTATCCTTTGATGTTGTTCAGGACAAATATAAGTTGGAAAGAAAAATGAAAGTATTAGAAGAAGAACTATTGGGTGGAACTACTCCTATACATAAGGTTAAGACGAAAAGACAAGCAAGCCACCAAAATGTAAGCGAAGAAGATGTTGCTATTTCCCTTTACCAAAAAGGATACACGCCTTCTCAAATCTCTCAATTCACTTCCACCTCCATGGACAAAGTGGAACAGATCCTTCAATCTGCCAACCTAAAAGGGAATGTAGCCAATGAGAACTAATCTTAGAGCTTTCGCAATCGGCATTCTCTTAGCTACAGGTGTAATGGGAGTTGCCTATTCTATTGTCAGCGCCGGAGCAACTACATTAAATGAAGAAAGTGTTCAGGCATACGCAGCAGAAAATGACCTTCATCTTTTGTCAAAGGAAGAGTATGACGAGTTATTGCCTGAAGTAGTACCGGTAGAGGAAACAAAGACAGAACAAAAAGAAGAAGTGAAAGAAGAGAGTAAGAACAACGAAGAAACAAAAGAAGAAGAGACAGAAGAAGCGGAAGAAAAAGAAGAAACGAATGAACCTTTTGAAATTGTAATTCCGGATGGAATGGCAACTTATGAAATCACCGCGTTACTCGCACGCGAAGGGATCATTGAGGATGACAAGAAGTTTGACGCTTACCTTGAAGACAAAAACATTGCCACCAAGGTCCGATCTGGTACGTTTACAATGAAAAAAGGCATGAGTTACGAAGAAGCCGCAGATGTATTGATAAAATAGTTTTCGTAGTGAAAGCACCGCTCCACTTGGGGCGGTGCTTTTTTGTGTAGTTTTCACCGGGGAAACAGAGGGTTCGCACCATAAGGAAATGCGCTGAAATAGCCCCTAAACCGAATCGGGCGATAATAAAATTTTACGGGCGATTTTTCAAAATTACGGGCGAAAAATGACCCATTTCGGGCGATAATTTAAAAAAACGGGCGATTCCCTATATATCCCAAATCAACTTTGCAGCACTCTCCTCATAAAAAAGCAGCAGCCTTCCCCCGCCCTAACATTCCAACGGGCGGGAAAGCTGCTACTATCTGCTAGCTTTTTATTTATCTTTATCTTTTACCTCTAGAAGCCTCAAACTATTTAACGTCACAAGCAGTGTTGCTCCCATATCTGCAAAGATCGCAATCCATAAGGTGAGCCAGCCTGGAATCACCAGCAGAAGCGCCAAAATCTTCAGCCCCAACGAGAAAGCAATATTCTGCTTGATGATAGTCAATGCTTTCCGGCTTAGTCTGATGGTGAACGGAAGTTTGCGCAGGTCATCTCCCATCAATGCTACATCTGCTGTTTCCAGCGCGGTATCGGTTCCCGCTCCTCCCATTGCCACTCCCACTGAGGAAGCTGCAAGGGCAGGCGCATCGTTAATACCGTCCCCCACCATCATTATGCTATCGTGCTTTTCACGTAAATCTTTGATATATCGAAGCTTATCTTCCGGCAGCAGGCTGGATTTAACATGGTCTATCTCCACCTCGTGTCCTATTGCTTCGGCAGTCCTATCGTTATCTCCTGTAAGCATGTATAAGTGAGGGATACCCATTTCCTTCAGGTTCTTCACGCTGGAGGCACTACTTTCTCTTATCTCATCGCGGATCCCAAGAACACCCAAGATCCTGTCAGAAGTCCCGACTACAATCACTGTTTTTCCTGCATTCTGTAAGAGATGGATACTTTCGGCCAGCCCTTCCACTTTCGGATGCTTTTGACTCAAGAACCAATTCGGACTTCCTGCCTGATAAAGAGTACCATTTATAGACCCTTTTATCCCTTTACCTGCAACAGATTCAAAATGTTCCATAGTATAATCATTAACAGCTACTCCAACCTCTTCCGCTTTTTGAAGAATGGCTGAAGCTAATGGATGGGTGGAACCACCTTCAAGTGTTGCAATGATTCTTAACAATTCTTCCTCTTTTAAATGAAAGGCCTGAACATCTGTCACTTCTGGTGCGCCTCGAGTTAAAGTCCCAGTCTTATCAAAAGCAATTGCCTTGATTCGACCCACTTCTTCAAGGAAAACACCACCCTTGATAAGGACTCCATTTCGAGCTGCATTCCCTATTGCTGTCACAATGGCAATCGGAGTGGAAATAACAAGTGCACATGGGCAACCTACAACGAGAACCGCAAGGCCTTGATAGATCCAAGTATTCCAATCCAATCCCATGAACAGTGGAGGGACTGTAGCTACGAGAAAAGCAATAACAATGATTAGCGGTGTATAATATTTCGCGAACTTATCCACAAATGCCTGAGAAGGTGCCCTTTCCGCTTGAGCCTCTTCGACTAGATGAATGATTTTAGAGATGGTTGTGTCCTCGACCCTCTTGGTGACTTCCACTTCCAACAGTCCATCTTCATTAAAGGTTCCTGCAAATACCTCATCATTCACGCCTTTAGATACAGGAATACTCTCCCCTGTAATCGCAGCTTCACTGATAGATGCTCCACCTTTGATAATGATGCCGTCCATTGCGATTTTTTGCCCTGGTTTTACAACCATCCGGTCGCCTATCTGAACATCTTTAACAGAAATCTGTTTTTCAATTCCTTCTATTAATATAGTCGCTTGTTTAGGAGAAACATTCATTAGCGAGCGAATCGAAGCTCGTGCTTTTTCCATCGAATAAGATTCCAAAGCTTCGCTGATTGCGAAAAGAATGACGACAGTGGCACCCTCTCCCCATTCTCCGATTATTGCGGCTCCAATTATGGCAATAGTCATGAGGGTCTTCATGTCAAATTGAAGCCTAATCAGATTATTAAGTCCAGTGAAGAACAGTCTGTAACCGCCTATTACAATGGAAGCAGCGAAAAGAATAATGGTAGATATATGATCTTCTCCTTGCTGAAAAAATGCTACCCAGCCTGCGACAAGAAAAAGGAATGAGAGAAGGACGGTCGCATGTTTCCGATAAAAGGGAACAGGCGGTTCTTCCGGTAGATCCTCTTTTTCTGAAGAGACCTTCAGTTTGTCAAACGCCCCTGCTTTTTCTATATCAGTGATGCTTGCAGATCCACTAACAGAAATTTTAGATGCACCGAAGTTAACTCTTGCTTCTGTTACACCTTCTATCTTTTTAACATTATTCTCGAATTTTTGAGCGCAGTTTGCACAAGTTAATCCTTGAATGCGGTAAGTTTGCTCCACTTTATTTTTCACGTGTCTTCACCTCTTTTTGATGGGTAAAGGCAATATCAATTAATTGTCTGACATGATCATCATCCAAGGAATAATATACAAGCTTTCCTTCTTTTCTGAACTTTGCCAATCCGAGATCCCTTAACAGTCTAAGATGATGGGAAGCCGTTGCGACGGTGGATTCCGTAATGGTTGCAACATCATGCACACAGAGTTCCTCGGCTAAATTTAACGCCTGCGCTATTTTCAACCTCGTTGGATCAGACAGCGCCCGGTATATCTTTGCCACATCATTTGTCATCGCTTCATCTATTTGTTTCTTCACATTTTTCACTTTTGTTTCATTTGCACATTCTTCTTGACACTGTTGCACGGTCAAAACTTCTGAATTAGACTTGATCGACATAAAAGGCTCCCCTTTACATTCAAACGTTCATTTGAATATTAGTATATGCCAATCTAGCTAAAATAGTCAATACATTCAACCTGATTCAGATAAGATAAAACAAGAACCCAGAAATGGTGGACATACTTATGACAGAAACAACAAATGCCACCACCAGTTTTTTCTTAAAAATGCTATTCAATAATGCGACTTCAGGCAGACTCGCCCCAGCTGAACTGATAAGCAATGCCATCACAGGTCCCAAGGCCATTCCTTTGGCTATCATCATCTGAGATATGGGAATCATTGTAGAAAGTCTGATGTACAAAGGAATCCCGATAATTGCAGCGATTGGCACGAGCCACCAATTGTCTCCTCCGAGATATTGTGTGATAAAGGACGTTGGTACCGCTCCATGTATTAGTGCACCGATTGCTGCGCCAAATAGTAAGAAAGGATAAACGGTTTTCATAAGCGTAAGCGTTTCTGCAACGGACCTTTTTAGATCAATTCCTTTGTTCTCCGGCTGATAATTTTTCAGCAGTACATTTTTCAATTGCTTCTCAAAACCAAACTTAGCTAGCGACAACCCAATTATTATGGAGAGAACAGTCGTGGTAAGGGTATAGATAAGTGCCACCTTCCACCCAAGTAATGCTGTCATAATAGTTAGGATGGTCGGATCGAGTACAGGCGATGCAAAAAGAAAAACCATCACGATTCCAAAAGGTACCTTTTTCCTCAGCAAGGTGACCACCATTGGGATAGTGGAACACGAACAAAACGGGGTAATAAATGCGAACAAGACAGCAAATAACGCACTTAGAATCGTATTTCCCTTGTTTAACCATTTCTCCATTTTATGAAACGGAACAATAGATTGGATAATGGAAACCAGAAAGGTAATGAGAACAAAAAGGACCGTTAACTCCAAGGCGATATACAAAAAGCTTGTAACTATTTCTTTAAACATATTAAACACTCCCTCATTTTATTTGCATTTTGCAACTATTATTTCTATAAAAAAGCAAGCATTATAACTTGCTCAATATAACGGTTTACAGCACATATTGCTTTTACTCATCGCTGCATTCAATACCTTTAAGGACTCTACCACTTTTTCGCTTTCTTTTTCGCTTAAATGTGTAAACACGTTTGTTAAGTAGTGAAGCATTTGTTGATTAATTTCTCGTTCTACTTTTTTACCGTTTTCAGTGAGGTATAGGTGATATACTCTTTTGTCTTCAGCTGATTGTCTTTTTTCCACTAATTCAAGTTTCACTAAAGTTTGAATCTGTCTGCTAAAAGTCGTGATGTCCATGCCAATTGTTTCGGCAACCTGTTGCATGGATGGCCCTTCTGCTCTGGCCAATTCGTAAAGAATATGACTTTGCACTTGAGATATATCGTGATCTCCTACCGAGCAGCAGTTTTTATTCAACATACCGAACCGTCGCATCGTCACCTGGAGTATCGCTCTTACATCTTCCATTATTTTCACCTCTTTCTTTTTATTATAATCAATTATTTGCATTTTGCAACTATTTTTTCATAATATCAGCGCTAATTCATTTCAATTAGCGCTGTCTATATATATTATTCTTCCGGCAATAACAAAATTTTCCCTAACTTCCCCTTTTCCTTAAAGTATATTTGGGCCTCTTTCGCTTTCTCTAATGGAAATGCTTTATCAATGACAGGCTTAATTTTACCTTCAGCTATCGCCTGAAGCATATCTTTAAATTCTTCTCTCGTCCCTAACACCGAGCCATACATTGTAATATGTTTAAGATACAACGTTCTAAAGTCTAGTTTTGTCTTCTGACCACCAGCAGAGCCTGATATGCAGAACTTCCCGCCTTTCTTTAACACTTGAAGGGATGTAGGGAATAAAGCATCGCCTACTACATCTAAAACCGAGTCTATTGGTCCCCCATTCACTTCAAGGATTTCTTCAGAAAGATTCTCGGATTTATAAGATAAAACATGGGTCGCACCTAATTCCTTCATTCTTTCCTCACCATTTAGGTCCCCTACAATTGCAATCACTTTCGCGCCGAAGACTTTGGAAGCGATTTGTACATTTAACGAACCAACCCCGCCGTTTGCACCAGTTACCATTATAGTTTCGCCAGGTTGAATATGTATTTGTTTGACCATATGCCATGCAGTTAATCCGCTTACGGAAAATACTGCACTTTCCTCATAACTTGGAAGAGGCATATCTAAACATAGCTCAGCAGGCCACACGACGTATTCCGCATATCCACCATCATATTCCGAACCTATAAAGGACATATCTTCTGAAATATGTTCCTCTCCTTCTTTTCCACTAGAGGTAAAAGGGAACAAGACAACATCTTTTCCAACCATAGATTCTTCCACCAAAGCTCCAACTTTCACTATCGTTCCAGATATGTCGGATCCAGGTGTACGTGGGAATTGCACTCCTTCTGGCCTCCATCCGGACTTAGAACCAGTACCGTAGGCTCCTTCTCTCATCCAGATTTCTGTATTATTAATCGCACAGGCTTTCACTTTAACAAGCACTTCATTTTCTTTTGGATCAGGTATGGGTATGTCTACTACTTCCAACATATCAACATCCCCATATCCTGTTACTTGGACCGCTTTCATATAATCAACACCTTCACTTTCTTTTAACCTCTAATATAGTATTAACAAATTATTTTCCCATTTACTTATGAAATAAAAATGATAACCGCTTGACTAAAAAAGAGCAAACGCATCTTCACGCTTACTCTTTTTTTCATTTTAACAACAATCGCTATCCTTCATCCCCAACAACACAAGTCCTTTTCCTTGCGGAGTTTCTTGAACATCCAGGACAAGTTCCGTTGTCATGCTTTCGATTTTCGGATCGATTGCGACTTTTATTGTATTTAATGTTTCCACTTTATCATCTGCTTTTGCCTCATCCAGAGACAATCCTAATTGTGGGCTTCCTCAGCCCCAGCCTGCAAAGTAGACACGTATATTGCTTGCCCCGTTTTCACGCAGGACATCAGTTAGCACGTCTCTTGCTTCGTTTGAAACCTTCACGGCCAGTCACCTACCTTCTTCTTATTTTGCTATTAGTGTTTTTCATACATGTTCTGAAGCACTTCTTTTAACTCTGGCTTTACATTAATGACAGGTCGGATGGAAGTTGCAAGCTTTTCCGCTTCTTCCACAGTACTAGCTTTCCCCATGTGAAGCAAGGTACCCATGGCAACGGTGCCTGTTCTGTTACGCCCGCCAGAGCAATGGAAGTACACTTTCTTTCCTTCTTGTTGGGCCTGTACCACATATTCAATGGCATCCTTCACTGATTCATCCTGTTTTGCTGCATCGTCCACGATTGGCATGTGGATTCGAGGAAGATTGTCTTCCACATTATCCGTTTCGGCACGCAAGTCTATGATAACATCTAGGTTTTCATTTGTGTGAGCGTCTTTAGCTTGATCTGCTCCTCCGATAAAAACATTCTCCAATAATGCCTGATAATTTTTTTCGTTTGTCATATTCCTTCACTCCTTATAACAGGTTCTCTTTTTCCCATGGTAGAATGGCGCACTTGTCTTTCGAATCATTCACTCTCTCGATCCATGGCAGTTCATGTTTACCTCTACCTGATAACAATGGATCATTTGTTTCTGTAAAGGCAAAACTCTGATTGATGATCCACCACCGAGGGGTTATTGATGCTCGCTCCAGGTCAGCATGTAACCTTTCTGCCTCGAGAACAGGTGTTGCTTCGGGAAGGGTTACAATGAGTACCGCTGTCTCTTCGGGATTTCTTAGGCGCGGAAGAAGGTTTTGCACTTCTTTTGGAACCTCGCCTGTAGAGCGCAGTAATTCCTTTTGATAGGATTGGGCCGCATCGAGAAGCAGCAAAGTATGACCGGTTGGTGCTGTATCGATGATAACCACTTCCTGGTCCGCCTTGCCAACTATGTTCGCAAACTTCTGGAATACCGCTATTTCCTCGGTACATGGTGAATTAAGATCTTCCTCAAGGTATGCAAGTTGCTCCTCGGTTAATCCATCTCCTGCCTGTTGTAGCACTTGCTTTTTATATGCTTCCACTTCAGCTTTTGGGTCCACTTTACTGACCGTTATATGCTCAAGCATAGATTTGTCATTTAATGCATGTTCCAAATGGGCTGCAGGATCTGTCGTAGTGAGATGAACTTTCATCTCTTTTTCCGCGAGTTTCACAGCAAGTTTTGCTGCAAGGGTTGTTTTTCCTACGCCGCCTTTCCCCATTGTGAATATCACACGCAGATTCTGATTTATGATATCCTCAGCCACTTGGTCAAAATTGGAGAGTACTGTAAGCATTTCAGCGTTGACCTTACCCATTTCGTCCACTTGAACCGTTTCTCCATTTAACCAGGCTTTTAACGGACCTATCCCTGTTAATGAATACGATATATATGGTAGATAGGTCATCGGTATCTCTTTGAATTGGTTCATAGCAATACCCATTGCTTTCTGTTGCTTTTCAAAAAACGCCAAGGATACCTCATCATTCATAACTGGTTTTTCCATTAGACCATTAACGATCAGCTTTTGATTGTCCAGGCCAATCTCCTTTAACTCTTTGGAAGCACGTGCAGCTTCTATGATGGGGGATTCATCAGGTCGCGTTACCAGAAACAATTGAGTCTGTGATGGATTGGATAGTGCTTTTACTGTCCGTTCATACAGCTCCTTTTTGGCAGCAAGCCCTGAAAGAGGTCCTAAACACGAAGCTCCATGGGTACTTTCCTCGAGAAAATTGTTCCAAGCAGACGGCAAGGACAATAACCTAAGGGTATGCCCGGTTGGTGCTGTATCAAATATAATCACATCAAATTTTTCGGTAATCTCTTTTTGTGTAAGTAAAGTGGAAAACTGATCAAAGGCTGCTATTTCTACCGTGCAGGCCCCAGATAACTGTTCCTCCATGGTTGCTACAACCGATTCAGGGAGTTTTCCCTTATAAGGACCAATTACATTTTCACGGTACTCTCTTGCCGCTTCCTCAGGATCGAGATTGCAAGCATAGAGCCTTTCAACACCTGGTATTTCAGAAATATCATTCGTCAATTCGATTCCAAATACATCTTGCAGGTTAGAGGCTGGGTCCGTACTTACAATCAACACTTGCTTGCCTTGTTCTGCAAGAGCGATAGAAGTGGCACAGGCTGTGGACGTTTTTCCCACCCCACCTTTACCTGTAAAAAATAAATATGGAGTCTCTATGTCTTTTGCGGGTTGAAATGTTGGGAGCATAAAGCCACCTTCCTAGTTAATAGAGTTTAAAGTGATATTCAGTTTTTTCTTCGGCTTTTCATGAGCCAATTCATCTACTTTCACACCAGACCATTCTGCAAATTCCTCATTGGTAGGATAATCAGCCACCTTCATCACTTCACCATTTACAAGCACAATCGGAAGGCATTCAGGTCCCTTTTCCATCAGTAGATCATTCACCTTTTGGTTCGTTACAAACGGTTCAGGCTCTGAGCCTAAATTATAGCGGATGACTTCCATTCCTTTTTGCTGTAAGGAAAAAACAGCACTTGCAAATCTTGTCAGTTCAGGGTCGACACTTGGACCACATACTCCTGTTGCGCAACACATTGCCGGGTCAAAAATTTCAATTTTAGCCATTTCTCATTTCCCCTTTCCAAACTTATTGATATAGAAAAAATAGCCGAGGATATTACACTCGGCCATTTTTATTATTTTCCTGTCTCAGCAAACGTCTTGATTCTGTCGCCGATTTCGTCACGTACACGTTGGAAGAATTTCCACTTCTCTTCCTCTGTTCCTTCTGCTTTGGCAGGGTCATCAAAGCCCCAGTGTACTCTCTCTTTGTTTGGTGGTGTTGCCGGACAAACATCTGCTGCATGACCGCAAAGTGTTACGACTAGATCTGCTTTTTTCAAGATTTCAGGATCGATTGTGTCAGAAGTTTGGTTGGTGATGTCCACGTCCACTTCATTCATTGCTTTTACTGCTTTTGGGTTCACACCGTGTGCTTCGATACCTGCGGAGTATACGTCCCACTCGTCACTTAGATATTTTTTTCCCCAGCCTTCTGCCATTTGGCTGCGGCAAGAGTTACCTGTGCATAGGAAGTAGATTGTTTTTTTAGTCATGTTGAAAAACTCCTTTTTGTTTTAGTTAGTTAACCAATTATTAAAAGCCAGAAGTATAGGCCTAATAGCGTGATGAATAGGGTTGGTATGGTGAGGATGATACCTACTTTGAAGTAGTATCCCCAACTGATTTTTACACCTTTCAGGCTTAATACATGTAACCATAAAAGGGTTGCCAAGGAACCGATTGGCGTTATTTTTGGACCAAGGTCAGATCCGATGACATTGGCATAGATCAATGCTTCTCGGATGGTTCCAGTTGTTGCTGTATCTTTGATTGCAATAGCGTCAATCATGACAGTTGGCATGTTATTCATGAAGGATGAAAGGATAGCTGCAATGAAACCCATTGATATGGTTGCAACGAACAGCCCTTCATCTGCTGCCATTTGGATAACGTCTGTTAATATATTGGTCAAGCCTACATTTCTTAGGCCATACACCACCACGTACATCCCAATCGAGAAGAATACGATTGCCCATGGCGCACCTTTCAAAATTTGTTTCGTATGAATAACAGGGCTGTTTCTGCTTATTAATAGAAAAATGATAGCGACAGATGCTGCTACGAACGAAACCGGAATGCCTGCAAATTCACTTGCGAAGTATCCGACAAGTAGGACCGTAAGTACAATCCATGATAAATTAAAAAGCTTTACATCTTTAATCGCTTCTCTAGGTGCTTTCAATACGGACAAATCATAATTTTCCGGAATGCTTTTACGGAAGAACAAGTAAAGCACCACGATACTTGCACCAAGCGCAAAGAAGTTCGGAACAATCATTCGTGAAGCATATTCCACAAACCCTATATCAAAGAAGTCTGCTGAAACGATGTTCACAAGGTTACTAACCACTAGTGGTAACGAAGTAGTGTCCGCGATAAATCCACTAGCCATGATAAACGGTAAAATCATCTTCTCTTTAAACTGTAAATTCCTCACCATTGCCAGAACAATCGGTGTCAGAATAAGTGCGGCACCATCATTTGCGAAGAATGCTGCAACAATCGCTCCAAGCAAGGTGATGTAGATGAACATCCTTACTCCGCTACCTTTGGCAAATCTCGCCATGTGCAGCGCCGACCATTCAAAGAAGCCGACTTCATCTAAAATGAGGGATATGATAATCAAAGCCACAAACGTCAATGTTGCATTCCAAACAATGCTTGTCACATCAATGACGTCTGTAAAAGTTACAACACCAAAAAGCAATGCCAGTAGTGCCCCCCCACAGGCTGACCACCCGATAGACAATCCTTTAGGTTGCCAGATAACAAAAACTAATGTAAGTAAAAAAATCACAGATGCCAAAATAATATCCAGCAAATAAATCCCCCCTAAACTAACAACAAGTAATTCTAAGTCCTTTTTCCTCCAGCTCTTTCATCTTCTCTTCAAGCGAAGGAACATGCGCCAGAATCGAAGTGATTAATCCATAGTGTGGATGTTCCGTATTAATGGAATACATGATCCACTGACCTTTTCTTGATTCTTTCACCAGGGCAACTTCTTTTAATTTCTTCACATGCTGGCTGATGGAAGGTTGGCTCATTTGAAAAATCTCGACAAACTCACAAACGCAACAATCGTGATCTTGTAGAAGTGCCAACATGGAAAGCCTTGTTTTATCACCTAAAATTTTCAGCGTGCCTGCCGCTTCTTCCATTTTCAATACATGTTGCATACGTACACCTGCCTTTGGAAAAGATAAGTAATATAAACAAACACTTATATAACAATATGCTTATATAATAAAACACTTATATGTTGGTTTCAACCTTTCTTTTGTAAAGAAATTGTGAAGAATAATTGCAGAATTATCTGTCAATTGATATAATCTACTTAAGAAAACGCTTCCAAAAACATATGAGTTGGAAAGGTGATGCTGTGTTATGATGGACTATCAGTACAGACGACGAGCTTTTCAGAACCTTCATGTGGAACAAGAAGAAGCAAAAATAGACCTAAAACAAAAAGTTAAAAAATCCAAATCAATGATGGCTTCGATAGCCGCGTTCTTTTCTTTTTTTCATCACACTTCATAGGGCCAAAGAGGTCCCTTTTTATTATGTCTTTATTACGCACAAAAAACGGGACAAAATGAATTGTCCCGTCAATTATTTATTAATTAATGTCCAGATGTAGCGGATAAACCTACTCTGTCTATAAGTGTTTTACTTTCATCATTTAGGCCCACGATGTTGACATTTTTACCAAGCCTTTGATATTTTTGTACCGTTTTGGAAATTGCGGTTACTGCAGATTGATCCCAAATATGAGTGTTACTGAAATCAATGACAATTTCTTTTGGATCATTGTTGTAATCGAATAAATCGACAAAGTGACTCATTGTTCCAAAAAACATTTGTCCAGTAATTTGATAATGCATGACGTCTTCTTTCAACGTCATCGTTGCTTTGATTTTGGCCATCTTCCAACCGAAGATTAATGCACTCAGCACAACCCCAGCTGCTACACCCTTTGCAAGGTCATGTGTATAAACTACAATGGCAACTGTAACAATCATTACTACTGCATCAGCGCGAGGTATTTTATGAAGTTCGCGGATGGACTGCCAGTCAAATGTACCGATGGAAACCATGATCATTACTCCAACAAGTGCGGCCATTGGTATTTGAACAACTACATCACCTAGTACCATAATCAGGAATAATAGGAATGTACCTGCGACTAGGGCAGAAAGCCTTCCACGTCCACCTGATTTAACGTTAATAACAGATTGTCCAATCATCGCACAACCAGCCATACCACCGAAGAAGCCAGTTATGACGTTTGCAATACCTTGACCCTTCATTTCTCGGTTCTTGTTGCTCTTTGTATCTGTCATTTCATCTACAATTGTTGCAGTTAGTAGGGACTCAAGGTTACCTACGATTGCCAGTGTAAATGCATAAGGCAAGATGATCATGAATGTTTCCCACGATAACTCAACCATAGGGATACTGAAGATTGGCAATGCTCTTGTAATCTCCCCTTGATCACCAACCGTTGAAAGTCCGAATCCTCCACCAAATACGACCACTGCAGTAATTACTACAATCGCAAATAATGCAGAAGGAATTGCTTTTGTAAGTCGAGGTAAGATATAGATGATAGCAAGTGTTGCTGCTACAAAAGCATACATTACCCAAGTTACACCTTTAAATTGCTCCAACTGAGCCATAAAGATTAAGATTGCTAGAGCATTAACAAATCCGATGATTACCGCTTGAGGTAAAAAGGATAAATATTTGCCCAGCTTAAAGATACCCATTAGTATTTGAATGATACCGGTAAGGATGGTGGCAGCGAATAGATACTGCACTCCGTGATCAGCTACCAATGTAATCATCAGTAATGCCATCGCTCCGGTTGCAGCTGAAATCATCCCTGGTCTTCCACCAGTAAAGGCGATAACCACAGCAATACAGAAGGACGCATATAACCCTACCATCGGGTCTACACCCGCAATGATGGAGAATGCGATAGCTTCTGGAATGAGGGCTAATGCTACGGTCATACCGGCAAGTACGTCACCACGCACGTTACCAAACCATTCTTGTTTTAAGTTTGCTACGTTCATAGCACACCTCTTTCTTTGTTATTTAGTTTTGTGACTCTCTACTCTCAAGAAAGTCGGGTCCGTTTGCAACAGAAAGAATCATACCACATATTTCGAAACCTGAAAATTAGCTTGAAAACGGAAACATAGGAATTTATCTCTCTTAATCTCTTTAATTCTCTTCATTTCTCTTGTTTTCGTATATTCTTCATAAAAAAGACAAATTCTTGAAGTCTATTTATTCTGACAATAAGAACCTGTTCAATAAAAAAATAAGAAAGCTCTGTTCAATTAAGAACAAAGCTCCCTTCATCAGTCATTCAATTCATAGTGGCTACCTTTTACAAGGTAGAAGATATTCTCTGAAATATTGGTTGTGTGATCTGCCATACGCTCAATATAACGGCAAATGAAACTCAATTGTGTAATCTCAGGGATCATGTCCGGATGATCTTTTGTAAGCTGTAATAGTTCACGAATGTTTTGACCGTATAGCTCGTCCACTTGATCATCCATGTCTGCTACTTTTTTGGCAAGTACTACATCTTCATCATAGTAAGCCTTTAAAGCAAGTGATAGCATTTCTGTTGCGATGCTATGCATTTTTTCTATCTTTTCAATCTGTATTAATGGTTGCGTATTTTTTCCAATTCTTATCGTCGACTTTGCAATATTTACAGCAAAGTCTGCGATACGTTCTACATCAGTGGAGATTTTAATCGCCACAAAGATTCGTCTCAAATCAATTGCCACCGGCTGTTGCTTGGCTATAAGCAGAATGGCAAAGTCATTGATTTCTTCATCCAAACGGTCTGCCTTGTTGTCCTCTTCAATAATCTGAAGTGCTAAATCTACATTTTGATTTGTTAAGGCATCAATGGATTTTCCCATTGCGATTTCAGCTAAACTTCCGAGTTCCAATAATTTGTCTCTTAACGTTTCTAAATCTACATGAAATTGACGTAATACCACCTTACTCTTCCTCTCTACCTTATATTATCCGAAACGGCCAGTAATATAGTCTTCTGTACGCTTATCTGCTGGATTGGAGAATAATTTATCTGTTTCTGAGTATTCCACAACTTCCCCATTTAAGAAGAAAGCCGTTCTGTCGGATATACGAGCAGCCTGTTGCATGTTGTGCGTTACAATGACAATACTGTAGTCTTTTTTCAATTCCTGAACAAGCTCTTCCACTTTCAGGGTAGAGATCGGGTCAAGTGCAGATGTTGGTTCATCCATTAAGATGACATCCGGCTCGATAGCCAAGCAACGTGCAATACATAAACGCTGCTGTTGCCCACCAGATAGCCCATAGGCATTTTCTTTTAGACGGTCCTTCACTTCATCCCAGATAGCTGCTCCTCGCAAACTCTTTTCTACAATTTCATCAAGGATTTTTTTGTTTCGGATTCCATGAATTCTTGGTCCATAAGCAATATTGTCATAAATGGATTTAGGGAACGGGTTTGGCTTTTGGAATACCATCCCTACATTGGTTCTTAGTTCTTCCACTTTATACGATTTCCCTAAAATGTTCTTTTCACGATATAGGATATCACCAGAAACTTTTACGCTTGGTACTAATTCCACCATACGATTTAATGTTTTAATATAAGTTGATTTACCGCAACCGGATGGTCCGATGATCGCCGTCACTTCATTTTCGTAAATTGGCAAGTTGATATTTTTCAATGCCAGGTTTTCACCGTACCAAAGGTTTAAATCTTTTGTATCATAAACAATTTTTTTGTCTTTTGGGGTGTTGGTTGTAAAAGAAGTATTGTTCTTCGTTTCACGTTCAGGCACTGCAATTTGCATAGATGATTCCTCCTAGGATTAAAATCTTCTTTGAAATTTATTTCGAATAATGACTGCAATGGAATTCATGACTAATAAGATGAAAAGTAATACCACGATAGTTGCGGCGGCAAGGTTCGCATATTCTGCCACAAGAGCTGCGTCAATCGTCCAATAGTAGATTTGCATTGGAAGGACCGTGAATTTATCAAAAATCCCTTCAGGTAACGGGATCAATAGTGCCGGAATACCCAATACAACTAGTGGAGCAGTTTCCCCAATCGCACGGGATAACGCTAGAATAACTCCTGTTAAAATACCAGGTAATGAAGCAGGCAAAACGATATTCTTGATTGTCTGCCATTTTGTCGCACCCATTCCATAAGATGCTTCTCTCAGGTAACCTGGTACAGAACGAATCGCTTCTTGACTTGCTACAACTACGATAGGAAGAACTAATAGTGCCATTGTAAGTCCACCGGCTAAAACGATGTTTCCAAGTCCTGCTGCCCTTACAAAAATAGTTAATCCCAAGATACCAAATACAATCGAAGGTACACCCGCTAAGTTAGAAATATTCGTCTGTAAAAAGCGTTGAAGGCGGCCTTTTTTTGCATACTCTTCTAAATAGATAGCCGTACCGACACCAAGAAACAAAGTAACTGGTGCAACCACTATCATCAGCCATAAAGTACCCGTGATGGCACCCATGATTCCAGCTCGATCTGCCATGGTAGACAGTTTACTCGTTATAAATTGAAGATCGACCCAACCCATACTTTGCGAAATAACACGGTAAAATAAGATCACCAGTACAACAAGACCAATTAATGTGGCTGCTAAAAATAATGATTTAGCAATATTGTTCACTGTTAGTCTAGAATTCATCTTCTTTCGTACTTGTGCTGCATCAACATACTTCATCTTAATATTCCTCCCTATACTTGCGAGAGATATACTGGGCGATCAGGTTCATGATAAGAGTAAACACGAACAAGGTCATCGCAACAGCATACAAGCTATAATATAAAGTTGAACCAGCTGGTGCATCTCCACCGGTTACTTCCACAATGTATGCAGTCATCGTTTGCATAGATTGTGTGACGTCAAACGTAAAATTCTTCGTACTTCCGCTCGCAATCGTTACGATCATCGTTTCACCGATTGCACGGGAAATAGCCAGAACAAATGATGCGATAATTCCAGACATAGCTGCAGGAACGACTACTTTCCAAGCTACCTCAAGTTTCGTTGATCCAAGTGCTAACGCTCCCTCTCTCATTGCATTAGGAACGGAGCTCATCGCATCTTCTGATAAAGAGGCAACCATTGGAATAATCATGATTCCCATTACTATTCCTGGACTGAGGATATTGGTTGGTTCTAAACCAGGGATGATTTGTCTTAATAGAGGTGTTACGAAAGTGAATGCAAAGAATCCGTAAACGATTGTCGGAATACCAGCTAGCACCTCTAAGATTGGTTTTAACGTTCTTCTTACTCTATCTGAGGCATATTCGCTTAAGAATACTGCACTCATTAAACCGATCGGGATTGCAACTACCATGGCTATAACAGAGGAAATAATTGTACCTGTCAACAATGGCAGTACACCAAATTGCGCATTATCCCCTAAAGGCTTTAATTGTGTACCTGTAAAGAAATCAAGAAACGGAACTCTAGAAAAGAATTCTACTGTCTCAAATAATAAAGTAAATATGATACCTAGCGTTGTAAAAATTGAAATCGTCGCGATACCTAAAAGAAATTTTGGCACAAACGCTTCAATAAATCTATTGGTATTCAGAGTAGTCTTTTTCTCATTGATCAACTCTCTGACATTGATGCTATCTTTCTGATTAGCCAATTTGAAATCCCCTTTCATCCTTTACCCTAACGTAACAAGGACCATCCAAAGCCTATTTTTCAAAATACATAGAGGAAGATGAGCAGCAAGGAGCCCCTCATCTTCCCTGATAACTTACTTTAAACCTTCAAGCTCTTCTACAGAAGCTTTGATCTCTTCATCTGTCAACGGAGCAAACCCTGTTTCACTTGCAACAGTTTGTGCATTTTCCATTGTGTAGATTGCGTAGTCTAGTACTTGAGGCTTTTCTTTCGCCATACCAACGTTCAAGTAAGTGAATACTGGACGAGTAAAGTTTGCGTAGTCGCCATCTTCAGCAATTGTATCAAGTGATGGTTCTACAGGTCCGTTACCAAAGTCGACTTTCACAGCTGTTAATTTATCTGTGTTGCTTGCATAGTAACCATAACCGAAGAATCCGATTGCGTTTTTATCTTTAGAAACAAGGTCTACTAGTGTAGAGTATTCTTGTTGTAAGTTAACACCTTCAACTAAATCTTTTTCTTCAAGGATAGTTTCCCAGAAGAACTCATATGTTCCGTGGTTTTCATTTGGACCATAAGCTTTAATTGGCTCATTTGGGAAGTCCGGGTTGATATCAGACCAGTTTTTAATATTGCCTTCAGCTAAGAAGATTTTTTTAATGTCTTCTTCTGTTAATTCTGTAGCCCAGTCGTTTTCTTTATTGATGACGATTGTTAAACCGTCAAGTGCAACTTTCATTTCTTTAACTTCCATACCAAGTTCGTCAGCTTGTGCTGTTTCTTCTTCTTTAATTTCGCGAGATGCGTTGTTGAAATCCGTTCCGTTTTCCACAAGGAATTTCTTAAATCCTGCAGATGTACCAGCACGACTTACTTCAACAGATACACCTTCTTGAGCTTCTGTCATGTATTTTTCAGCCATTAATGACATGAAAGGAAATACTGTACCAGATCCATCAATTACTACACTACCTTCAAGTTCTTCTCCACCTTCAGCAGATGCTCCATCTGAAGATCCGTTGTTTGAGTTTCCACATGCTGCAGCGAATACTGCAAGTGATGCAACGATTGCTAGTAATAAAAAACGTTTGAAGCTTTTCATTTCTTAATTCCCCCTAAGGTTTCTGTTTTAGTTGATGTTTCTGTTTATCTTGCCCTACGAGTAATAGAATATAACTTGTGTGTTAACTGGGTATGAATCAAGTGTAAAGGTTTTGTAAATGTCGTTTTTTTTGTAGTTTTATCGGGAATAATGGGGGAATTTAGTGAGAGTTTCTTATTGAAAATTGATTATAAGAGTAATTCGACACAAAAAAGCACCCCGGATTGGAGTGCTTTTGTACTATTATTCTGCATCTTCTTCGTTATTTTGTTCTGTATCTTCATCTGATTGTACATCTTCTGGTTTCTCTTTTGCACGTTCTTTCTTTAGGTTGAAGTAAGCATCCATAACAGCATCACCAATTCGGGTACTTATTCCACCTGTTACATTAAAGTCAGTAGAGGCATAAGGCACCATGATGGCAAAAGCGATCTCTGGATCGTCATAAGGAGCATAACCTACTAGATTAAAGTTAAGCGTTTCATAAGAGCGTCGTTCTCCATTAGGAAGGTACTCTATATACCTTGACTCTGCTGTTCCAGATTTTCCTGCAGGTTTATATTGCTTCATTTTCGAACTGCTCGCAGTTCCTCTTGATCCATGATAAACCCTTATAAAGCCGTCTTGAACTCTTTTAATATGGCTATCTGACATATCTACTCTGTTCAACACTTGTGGCTGGAAGGGTTCGACCAAACGTCCCAAACCTTCTCCATCATTATTAGGTTCTCTTATTTCTCTGACCAATTGTGGCTTCATTCTATAGCCACCGTTGGCAATAGTAGAAACATATTGGGCTAATTGCAAAGTAGTATAAGTATCATACTGTCCAATTGATAAATCCAGAAGTAAACCTGGGATACTAGTATCTGTGCCTTCAACTCCCGAAGATTCCCTAGGAAGGTCAATGCCAGTTTCCACCCCTAATCCAAATTGGGCTAAATATGATCTGAATGTATCATAGGCTGCTGGAGGAATAAATAATGGCTGCCTTGGCTGGTAATTGGCACCAGCGATAGCCATTGCAATTCTAAACATATACACGTTTGAAGACCTTTCAAGAGCAGTTAAATCATTAATGCTCCCCATATTCGTGTAAGAAGCTTTTTTCAGTGCATCATTTCCACGACCGATATATACTGGCGCGTCATATAGATAAGAATCGGGTTGTATGACCCCATGCTGGAAACCGGCAAGAACTGAGGCTCCTTTGACAGTTGAACCTGGCTCATATGCTTCTTGAATCGCACCTAATGCATTGTCATAAACTTTTAATTGCCCATCTTCTTCATCTCGAATTAACTGCTTTCCTGCTAGTGACAAAACTTCACCAGTTTTTGGGTTCATCACAACAACAAAAGCGCGATCTAAAAATCTTGCTTTGGCGCTTGGAGTTGCTCGTGTTTGAAGCATTTCTTCTACTAATATTTCTTCAACTTTCTGCTGGAATTCCATATCAACAGACAAGATTAAATCTTTACCACGTTGCCCATCATAAATTTTTTCTTGATGAAGCAGGTTTCCACCTGTGTCTGTCACATTCCGAACTCTAGCCTTTTGTCCTTGTAAGACATTTTCGTATTGAGCTTCAAGTTGACTTGTCCCAATTCGATCATTTCTACTATAACCACGTGCAAGGAATTCATCTACTTTCTCACTTGGTATCCCAGACTCTGAAGTAGAAACCTTTCCAAAAACAGAATCCAAAGTTGATCCATATGCGTAAGACCGGATGAAATCTGTTGTTATATCCACACCCGGTAAGTCTGTCAGCATTTCACTAACCATTGCAAATTCCTTCGCAGTTACGTCTTGGTTCTTAACAATCTGTGGCGTCAGTGCATAACCTTTATTAAATTCACGAAAGATTGCCAGTACCTCTTTTTCTTCTTCTGTTATTTCAGCTAATTGCTCTTTCGTTATTCTATCTAATTGCAAATCATATAACTCACTTTCTTCCATATCACCATCGGCAATTTTTTTTCGGTCTTCATCCGTTATCAATTTTGCCGCTTCTTCCGGACGAGTCAGGATCCAATAATCTTTTTTATCCCTCTCCTGAACCTTTTCCGTATCCATTGTAATAATCTCAGAAAGTTTTTTTGCAACCTCCAATTGTTCCTTTGGGCTTGTTGATTGCATACGAGTATATGTAATTGCATTTAATGGCGTGTTATCCACTACAACATTACCATTTCGATCATAAATTTTCCCTCTCGGTACCAAGGTATTCACCGTAACGTTTTCCGTCCGATCGACTTCTTTTCTGTAATCTTCTCCAAAAACGATTTGGACGAATCCAAGTCTAAGTATGAGAGCTGAGAACAGTAAAAAAACCGCAAAAAACAAGAGGTTTAAGCGCGAGGGGACATAATTCTTCTTTTTCTTTTTTTGCTTTTGATTGGTCATACTTTACACCTTTTCATTAATTATTTCGATAGGCTTATTAAGCAACATGTTTTATAAAAAGTAAGAGACACCTACGTTAGTCTGTATAGGTGTCTGTGTCTTTATCTATTGTATAGGAAATCGCAATAAATTTCTATTATTAAATCCCTTTTAAGGAGTTGATTCTCCTTCCCCGTCTCTCAAAGTTGTCACAATTGGATGTGGTTCTTCCTTTGGAGCAGGTACGGGTTCAAGTTCTACTTTTCGGACGAAAGGATAAATCAAGGCATGTCCTGCACCAATTACACAAATAAGAATAGGGATACTCTTTTGGGTATCGAAAAAAATAACGGCAATCAAAAACAAAATAATAGAAGTTATACGTCCTAAGTTCAAGAATATTTCCCTTACAACAATATATTCAATCCGCATTTCTGCCGCTTTCCATCCTCTACCGATCACATCGTATGTTAAAGATACATATGGAACAAGTAACAATGGATAGGCAATTGCAATGGTAACTGCATACATCAGCAGCTTCACATAAGTTAGTTCAAAGATTAGAAAGAAAATAGAGCCGTATAATATAAGTCCTCCAAGGAGGATGGCTTTCTTCCGGAACTCTTTCTTGATAAGCCTTGTCGCCAGATAATAACAGACAAATGCCACCGCTGAATTAAGCAGTCCAAATGTTCCAAGTGCCAATTCACTATTGGTTGTGATAAATACCAAAACGGAGATGGCAAAAAGGAACGTACCTTCTCGTAACCCTTGGAAGAAGTGTGCATTTGTTATGTATCCCCAGTTTGCGTTGTTTTTTCTTTCCTGCAAGATGCGTCGGAGTTCAAAGCTTCCTTCTGCCCCGCGTCTTTGTAAAAATAAACTTAAAATCACCGCAGCAAAAAACAATATAAGGGAAATGGTGAAGATCACGGTGTATCCTGTGAATTTTTCTAATGTCGAAATAATATAACCAGCCGCAATGGGTCCTATCATCCCACCTACTGAAGTTAGAATTCCTAAAAATCCATTAAAGAAGTCTCTGGTTTCTGGCTCTGTAATTTCAAAGGTTAGTACATTGAAAGCAAGCCAGTAAAAGCCATAACCTATTCCAAGAAGTGCTCCAAGAAGTAATAAATAAGTGGAAGCCTTGTCTCCAATGAACAAAACAAACAAATAAAAAAGTGCTAAGAATACGACTCCTAAACGTAGCACAATGACGCGATCAATTTTTTTTGCCCATCTGCCTGCCAGTATGAATGTTAATGGCTGAAAGACGACTATTGCTAAATTATAGAAGCCCAGGTCGCTGAATTCACCTGATTGCTTCCATAGGTAGACATTTACGAATGTATTGGATAGAGCGATGCTGAGAGAGTAGAGTCCACCGATGATTAAGAGTAGCATCAGGTCTTTGTTGACTTCGACATCGCCGATTAGTTTTTTTAGTGCTGCCATTATTACCCCGCTCCTTTATCTACGTTTATTGTGGCTTAAAGGAGTGGGAGTTATGTACTTTGATTTTCGAACTTCTTAGGAAGGTCTTTTTGAACGTCGCCGTTCCTTTCAGCTGCAGGCACTCGCTTTCCGCGGGACGGTGCTTGAGCCTCCTCACTTCGTTGCGGGGTCTCAATCTACCGTTACTCCCCCGCTGGAGTCGAGTGCCTTCCGCTCCAATCCACTCATCACTTTTAACAAAAAAACTCCCATCCACTTAGGGATGAGAGTTTTTGGTTTGGAAATTATTTTGCTTCGTTGTAAAGTTTTCCTACTACATCCCAGTTGATTACGTTGAAGAATGCGTTGATGTAGTCAGGACGACGGTTTTGGTAGTTTAGGTAGTAAGCGTGCTCCCAAACGTCAAGGCCTAGAACTGGAGTCTTGCCTTCCATTAATGGAGAGTCTTGGTTTGGTGTGCTTGTGATTTCAAGTTCACCGTTGTTTACTACTAACCATGCCCAACCAGATCCGAAACGAGTAGCTGCTGCTTTAGCGAATTCGTCTTTGAAGTTGTCAAAGCTTCCGAATTTGCTAGTAAGAGCGTCTGCTAATTCACCGTTTGGAGAAGTAGCACCACCTGGAGTCAAGATGTTCCAGAATAGGCTGTGGTTCGCATGTCCGCCACCGTGGTTGCGTACAGCTGTTTTAATGTTTTCAGGAACAGCGTCCATGTTGGAGATTAACTCCTCTACACTTTTACCTTGAAGTTCAGCTTGTCCTTCAAGTGCAGCGTTAATACCTGTTACGTAAGTATTGTGATGCTTCGTGTGGTGAATGTTCATTGTTTCTTTGTCGATGTGAGGCTCCAATGCGTCGTATGCATAAGGTAATTGTGGTAGTTCGTATGCCATAATTATCTCCTCCTAATTGTTATGTATTAATAAACTTGAATCAAAAAAGCATGACCCTTTTGATCCGTTAGTTTCAGATTACCAAAACTTGTACAATCTTTCAATTAATCTGCTTGCCTTCATTAAATTATTTATTATGGGCTAGATAGATAACTCCTGCGACAAGCGATACATACTTTCATCAATGTTGTGAGGCATGGAGAATACTTCATCAAATGAATAATCAACAATCTGATTTTTTTCCATTCCCACTGCCCTGCCAGCTTTTCCGTCCATTAATAACTCAACAGCACGTCCGCCTAGACGACTTGAAAGAACTCGGTCAAATGCAGTTGGTGTTCCGCCTCTTTGGATATGGCCGAGAACAGACACCCTCGTTTCTAATTGTGTTTCTCTTTCAATCAGTTTAGCAAAATCCACTCCACTGCTAACGCCTTCTGCAAGGACAATGATGGTATGCTTTTTACCTCGTTTTTGTCCGCTCTTGATTCGGCCTACTACATCTTCCAGTTTAAACCCTATCTCTGGAATGATAATGGTTTCTGCTCCACCTGCAAGACCAGCCCATAATGCGATGTCCCCTGCATGGCGCCCCATTACTTCAATAATGAATGTACGTTCATGGGAGGTTGCCGTATCTCTAATTTTATCTATTGCATCTATCACAGTGTGAAGTGCCGTATTGAAGCCAATGGTATAATCTGTTCCCGCAATATCATTGTCAATGGTTCCTGGTAAACCAATGCATGGAAAGCCATGTTCTGTAAGCTTCTGAGCTCCACGGTAAGAACCATCTCCTCCAATAACCACAAGCCCTTCTATTCCATGTTTTTTCAACTGTTCTATTCCTTTTTGCTGACCTTCAAGTGTTTTGAATTCTTCACTTCTAGCCGTATATAGTATAGTTCCACCACGGTGGATGATATCCCCTACAGATCCAAGCTCCAATTTTTTGATGTTACCAGCCATAAGACCAGCATACCCTTGATAGATACCATATACATTTAAGTTGTGGTAAATTGCTTTTCTTACTACAGCCCTGACAGCCGCATTCATTCCAGGCGAGTCACCGCCACTTGTTAAGACTCCAATCGTTTTCAAGCCACCCACTCCTTCTTCGCACATATTATTGCTATAACACAAATGTATCTCTTTCAAACACTTCTAGTATAACCTTGTTTAGATGAAAATAAAGAATACAATGATCATAATCCCCTGGATGATCCCCTTAACAAATGCACTGCTGAACAGGCCGACCACAGATCCAAAACCGGCTTTCATGGATGCTTTAAAACCATTTTTATTAAATAGAAGCTCGCCGATAACCGCTCCCAAGAATGGTCCTAGAATGATACCTGCTATTGGTATAACAAACGGCCCAATCAATAATCCGATGGTACTGCCCCAAATAGATGCGTTGCTTCCGCCAAACTTTTTCACACCTAAAAGGTTCGCAAAATAGTCTGCGACAAATAGCAAAATGACAAATAACACGGTGATGGTCCAGAATAGAAAAGTCAACTCTTCAAAAGAGAAAAACACTCCATAAAGGAGAAAACCGCCTACTAAAAAGAGTACACTTGGAATGATTGGGTAGACCAACCCAACAAAAGCAATGACAAATAATGCAATGATTAAAGCCCAATATAGGATTTCCATCCCTAAACCTCCTTCAAAAATTTTAAAAAAACCAGACCCCTAAGAGTCTGGTTTTAATTATACGTTATATTCTATTATAAAGTTTCGTGATCTTCTCCAAGAACTGCTTCCGCAATATTTACAGCATGGTCCCCGATACGCTCAAGGTTACTGATAATATCAACAAACACAATTCCAGCTTGACCTGAACATAATCCCTCATTCATACGCAAGATATGTTTCTTACGAAGTGAGCGTTCCATTTTATCGATTTTGTCTTCTTTCAATCTAACTTCATTCGCTAAATCTTTATTATTCGTTCTTAAAGCTTCAATAGCTTCTTTGACAGTTGATTGAGTCAGCGTAAACATTTCTTCAAGATCTGTTTCAGCAGCTTCTGTTAACTCCACTTTATTGGCTATTTGATAATCCACCAATTCCACGATGTTTTCGAAGTGGTCACCGATTCTCTCAATGTCACGGACTGTGTCCATTAAAGCAGAATGTTCTTCTGACTCATTATCGGATAGTGAGGCCGAAGAAAGTTTTACAAGGTAATCAGTGATTTTTCTATCTAGGTTGTTGATAGCATCTTCAATAGAGTAAGCTTGTTCTGAATATTTAGATGTACCAGTTTTTAAATAATTGTGCGTGGACTCTAGACCCACTATAGAGAACTCACCCATTCTTAATACTTCTTCTTTTGCTTGTCCTAAAGCAAGAGATGGAGATTGTTCAATGAAAATCGGATCCAGATGTTTCGCTTTGTATTCCACAATCGCATCTTCACCAGGGATGATTTTCGTTACAATAAGTGCAAGTAAGCCGATAAACGGAAATTGAATGATTACATTGGCTAAGTTAAAGGAACCATGCGCAAATGCAATTGTCATTTCAGGATTTAAGTTTAACGTACTTTGTAAGAACAAAATGAACTTTTCAAAAGGTATTAACAGCACTAGAACAATGGCTGTCCCTAGGAGGTTAAACACAACATGTGATAATGCAGCACGTCTTGCCGCAACAGATGCCCCAATTGCAGCCAGTATAGCTGTGATGGTTGTTCCGATGTTGTCTCCGAAAAGAACCGGCAAGGCCGCATCTAAGCTTATTGCCCCTTGACCATATAATTCCTGTAGAATTCCAATCGTTGCACTGGAACTTTGTACTATTACTGTAAACACCGTACCAACAACAACCCCAAGAATAGGATTATCACTCATTGTTACAGTTAAATCAGTAAACGTTTGAAGTTCACGTAATGGTTTTAATCCATCACCCATCGTTTTAAGTCCGTAGAACAAAGCTCCGAATCCGAAAACGATTTGCCCGAAATATTGAATTTTTTGTTTTTTGAAGAAGAATAGCATTACAGCACCAACTGCAATGATAGGTAATGCATACTCGTCTATCTTAATACCGATGATAAACGCTGTTACAGTAGTACCTATGTTGGCACCCATAATTACACCAATTGCTTGGCGCAATGTCATAAAACCTGCACTAACAAGACCTACCGTTAGGGCAGTTGTTCCAGAACTAGTTTGAAGTAAGATCGTTACAAGAATACCCGCTAATACACCCATAAACGGATTTGTTGTAAAACGATCCAAAATATCTCTCAGCTTATCTCCAGCTGATTTTTGCAGTCCGTCACCCATGTATTTAATTCCGAAAAGGAAAATACCCAGACCACCAACAAATTCAAATATTAACCTCTGAACATCCAAGTCCAATACATTCAACCCCTTAATCAAAAACAATTTAGTATCGACAAAAATCTACAAAACCAAATACAATTATTAACCTAATATGATTCTAATGTAAATAGAATTTATGATAAATTTACATTATCTTTACAAACCGTAACTTGAAATTTACATTAGTGACTGTTAAGCAATAAATTATTGTTCGCATACGCCATTTAAGGTAACATGAAATTGGTATATTAATTTAAAAAGGACTGATAGGAATTGAATATTTTCTCTCAATTTGTAAAGAGCTTGTATTCCCCGAAAGCAATGGCCTCCTTTCGCTTTCAAGGAATAGGCAAAACCATCCTGTACGTATTTTTTCTCGTTCTTATCACTTCTATTCCCATGTTTATCACTTTTGGAACTAGTGCAGTGAAATTAGTAAATAGTACAGAAGAATTTTTGCAAAACGAAACCCCAGACTTTTATATACAGGACGGAGAATTTTTTGCAGATGTAGATGAACCTTTTATTGCTGATGAGCAAGGCTTCACCATTATATTGGATCCTGAAAATAAGTTATCGTTAGATGAGATTAGCTCTTACGGTGAAGTTGTCGCCATCCAATCAAAGGAGATTATTTTTAAGGGGGCTGGACAGACAGACTTTGTTCCTCTCAGTGATTTTCAAGGAACAGAAGTAACAAAAGAGAATTTGTTACAGTTCATGGATTCTGTGGGAAGTGCATTCCCTATTATCATTACTGTTTTATTGATAGTAGGTTTTCTGTTCTTTGCGGCTACTAAATTTGTTCAGATTTCTATTTTAGGTTTGTTTGGATTACTCCTTAAAAATGTGTTAAAAAGAGATAAATTGCAATATCGCCATACATGGGTCTTAGCTGCTTATGCAGTCACACTTCCTACGTTAATTTTCACCATTATGCAGGCGAGCGGTTTAGTTCTTCCTTTTTCATCATTAATAAGTTTTGCAGTGTCACTTTTTGTTCTCTATCTTATTATTAAGGAAGTTAAAGTTAAGAAACCGACTCCTCCAATTAATTAATTAATTAATGGCACCGACATATTGCACATAATTTGTCGGTGTTTTTTTGTTATTTTTTTCTCGGACAAGCATATAGTTAAGTAAGCTTGACTGAGGAGGAAAAATAAACATGATCCGATTATTCATTGCAGCTCTAATTCTCGTCACCATATACAGCATCTATTATGATTTATCATCCGGCACCATTCCTGAGCCTGCTGCTCCAGTTGCCGCTACTGTTCCAGCAACAAACACTGATACAGAAACGGAAAGTTCCGCCCTATCCTCACCTACTAACAACCTTTACATAGAAGTAGAAATCAAAGCTGGCGATACGGTATTGACTGTCGCAGAGAAAATCGCAAACAAACCAATTCCCGTCTCCATCACACAACTAATAGAAGACTTCCAAAACCTAAACGAAGGCATCACCCCAGAAAAAATTCAAATCGGTAAAACATACAAGTTTCCTGTCTACTAACAGCCAGGAAACTTTTTCATTGCATTTATTGTGAAATAAACAACCGGTTGATTGAAGTGGAAGGCGCGCAGACGCCCGCGGGAGGAAGGGACGGGTGAGACCCCGCAACGCAGTGAGGAGGCTCACGGACCGCCCGCAGGCAAGCGAAGCGCCTGGAACGGAAATCTACAGTTAGCCCCAGTCTCCTGAGAGTCAGGAAACTTTTTCACTTGTCATATGTGGTTACGATTGTTAAAATATGTTGGGAGTTAGTGGATAATACTAGCTTTTTCTCTCATTACAAGCTACTCTTATGAAAGAAAGATGTTTTGATCTGTAGATCATTCCTAAAGGAGCGATTCACTCGTGAATGAAATAATACATCGTACAAAAACCCGCCCCGTTAAAGTTGGAGATATAACAATCGGCGGCAGTAACGAACTATTTATCCAAAGTATGACAACCACCAAAACACATGATGTTGAGGCAACGGTTGCAGAAATAAAGCGATTGGAAGAAGCAGGCTGTCAGGTAGTCCGTGTTGCATGTCCGGATGAGCGCGCAGCAAATGCCATCGCTGATATAAAAAAACAAATAAACATTCCGCTAGTTGTAGATATCCATTTTGATTACAAGCTTGCTCTTAAAGCTATTGAAGGCGGAGCGGATAAAATCCGTATCAACCCTGGTAACATCGGTCGCCGCGAAAAGGTTGAAGCGGTTGTAAAAGCATGTAAAGAAAAAGGGATACCAATCCGCATCGGCGTAAACGCAGGTTCCTTGGAAAAACGTATTATTGAAAAATACGGCTACCCTACTGCAGACGGCATGGTGGAAAGTGCTCTTCACCACATTAAAATTTTAGAAGACCTTGATTTTCACGATATCATTGTTTCCATGAAGGCTTCAGATGTGAACCTTGCCATTGAGGCATACGAAAAAGCAGCAAAAGCTTTTGACTATCCACTTCATTTAGGAATCACAGAATCTGGTACCCTTTTTGCAGGTACAGTGAAAAGTGCTGCCGGCTTAGGAGCGATTTTAAGCAAGGGAATCGGTAACACATTGCGTATTTCTTTAAGCGCAGATCCTGTGGAGGAAGTAAAGGTTGCTCGTGAATTATTGAAGTCATTTGGCTTATCCTCTAACGCAGCTACACTTATTTCTTGTCCTACATGCGGACGAATTGAAATTGACTTGATCAGTATTGCCAATGAAGTTGAAGAATACATCTCTACAATAAAGGCGCCAATTAAAGTTGCCGTACTTGGTTGTGCGGTAAACGGACCTGGTGAAGCACGTGAAGCAGATATCGGGATCGCAGGTGCCCGAAACGAAGGATTACTTTTCCGCAAAGGAGAAATTGTCCGTAAAGTGCCTGAAGCTACCATGGTTGACGAATTGAAGAAAGAAATCGATAAAATTGCAGAAGAATATTTTGCAAAGCAAGAAGAAGAAAAGGCAAAAGCTTGACACCAATTGGTGCCAAGCTTTTTTGCTGCCTTTAAATGGACGAACCATTTAGGTGGTGTTAAAACAATGGTAATACAAAAATCCCAACAACAATGGAAACGACACCGATTCCGATTGCCCATGCTCCTAACCCTGCTGCCCCACGCTTGCGGGCAATAAAGCCGACGATAATACCGGCAGCTCCCATAATGATTGGCAGAAAGAACAACGACAGGATTGATAAGGCTAACCCTAGAATCCCTAGTCCTCGTCCACTCATTCCCATTACGTCACTGCGCTCTTCTTCAAAAATTGCTTCTCGTTCCCTGCTTCTATCTGATTGTACAACAGGAGGCACTGCAACCTCAGCTGCATGCTCTTCTAAAAAGTCCCGATGTCCCTTCGCTCTAGAAACATGAGGTTCTTCATAAGCCAAGTCTGAATCAAAACGGTCAAGTTTCTCTTCGTTTTTCTCAAATTCACTTGCCATTCGTATCCCTCGCTTTCTTAAGAAGTTAGGAGCATTATTTAGTATGAGCCAGACAAGGTAAAATCATGGTTGTCAATCTTTGTTAAGTTTTGTTATCTCCGCTTTTGCAAATCAATCAACAAAATAACAGATTAAAGGACAAAATATGATAAAATAAATGTAGCAATAGGACTGGAGGCAATTATGAGAAAAAGATTTGGAATAGATATTGACGGGACGTTAACTTGCCCTTCGACTTTTGTACCCTTCATCAATAAAACATTGAAAAAAAATATAACCCTTGAAGACATGAAACAATATGACTTGACCCCTCTTATGGGCCTAGATGAAGCTGGCTTTTGGAAATGGATGGATGAAATGGAGCCAATCATTTACAAAGATGCCCCTCTTGCCACGGGAGCAAAATCAATTGTTCAACGTTGGAAGGATGAATTTGATCTTTATTTTATCAGCGCCCGCAGAAACCACCTTCTTGAAGTAACAGAGAACTGGTTTTCCAAACAAGAGATTGATTACGACCACTTAGAATTAATCGGTACACACAATAAAATTGCTGCAGTTAAAAAACATGAGATAGAGTTATTCTTTGAAGATAAACATGATAACGCTTGTGATATAAGCGAAGAATGTAACATACCTGTCATTTTATTTGATACCCCGTACAACAGGGAACCAATACCTGCAAATGTCCATAGAGTTTCGAATTGGAAAGAAGCAGACCAAAAGGTGCAGTCATTGCTCCATACCATTAGCTGGGCAAGATAAACCCATAAAAAAAGGAGAGTGGTATCAGTAGTTGATATCCACTCTCCTTATTATTTTGACCTAGACATCGCCAGCAGAAGTTCGCTTTCAATCGCCTTCACAAAATCTTCTGTGCTAATATCTGTTCTTTTTGATCCCATTTCTCGAATCAAAATCATAATGTCAACAAGATCCTCTCTTCTTAAAGAGGAAAGCTGTCCACTCTTCGCTGTCATCTCATACACCCTTACGCATCTTTTAGAACATGTTTCGTGTATAACCGCCCATTTTCAGAGGGCACACATGTAAAAATGGGTGGTAATTACTATATATGAGATAAACACAAATTTGTTACTTTAGACACATTCCGGGCACTTTCCGTAGATCTCAAATTTATGACCTGTGATATCATAACCTTTTAAGTTCTCCTCAAGGTCCTGCATCGGACATGTTTCAATTTCCTTTGTCTTTCCACACAACATGCAGATAAAATGATGGTGATGATGTTTTGTGGAGCATGTAAAACGGAAGTGTTTTTCACCAGAAAGCTCTGTACTTTCTAATATCCCCAACTCCACAAAAACTCCAAGATTACGATAGATCGTGTCAAAACTTAAACCAGGATAATTGTCCTTCATTGAATCAAGGACATCTTTTGCAGTCAAATACTTATCTTCAGTAGCAAACAATTCAAGCATTTCCTGTCTTTTGCCTGTATATTTATATCCTTTATCTTTCATTAGCGTGAGTGCCTGTGTTACATTCATTTTTTTACACCCCTTACCTTATTCCAAAGAATGGTGACAATCAAAATGAGAACCGACAAGATGACAATGGTCCCGCCAGGAGCAAGATCAAAATAAAAAGATGAGATTAATCCCCCAATCACTGCAATTTCTCCAAAAATTATAGCCAATACAATGGTTTGCTTGAACCCTCTGCTCAATCGCATACTTGCAGCTACTGGCAAAGTCATAAGAGATGAAACTAAGAGAATACCGACAATGCGCATAGACGCTGCAATAACAAGCGCCACCATAATGATGAAGATTAGATGAAACATTCTTGCGTTCACACCGGAAACCTTGGCATGCTCTTCATCAAAAGAAAGGACAAAGAACTCTTTGTAAAACAGAATAATGGTTAGCAGTACCCCAATAGTAACGATAAAGACCGTCCAAAAATCAGAAGATGTTACGGCACTGACACTTCCAAATAAAAAGTTGAAAAGATCTGTGTTAAATCCATCGGCAAGCGAAATAAAGATTACACCAAGCCCAATACCTGATGACAAGATGATTGGAATAGCTAGCTCTTGGTAGTGTTTATATACACCACGCAGTTTTTCAATAAACAATGCACCTGTCACTGAAAACGCCATCCCGAAATAAATAGGGCTCACTCCGACCATCAATCCAAACCGCTTTTCCACAAGCAAGCTTGCTGCAATCCCTGCCAAGGTCACATGGCTTAAAGCATCCGCAATCAATGAAAGTCTCCTTACCACCACAAAAACACCTAATAGAGGTGCCAAGAAGCCAATTAAAATCCCTGTATAAAATGCATTTCGTAAAAATTCAAATTGCATAAAAGCTGATATCATTACATATGCCCTCCATCATGGTGATGGTGATCATGACTTAAAACATGCACATCATGCCCATAAAACTGTGAGAGGTCATTTGTGCGTAATTTTTCAAACTCATCTGTCACACCGTGAAAATGTAGATTTTTGTTCAAGCAGGCCACATGCGTCACTTTTTCCGTGATCGTTCCAACGTCATGTGTTACCAAGATCAACGTGATACCTAGTTTTTTGTTGAGGTGGGAGAGCATGGAGTAAAAATTCTGTACGTTTTTTATATCTACTCCAACAGTAGGCTCATCCAAAATCAGTAGTTCCGGTTCACTCACCAGCGCCCTTGCTATAAAGACTCGTTGTTGTTGCCCACCGGATAGATCGCCAATATTTCTATCCGTAAAGTCCTCCATCCCAACCGCTCGAATAGCTTCTAAGATTTGCTTTTTGTGTTCTTTGTTAAAAAAACGCAATAAGCCGACCTTTGAAACCAAACCAGTGGAGACTACTTCAAACACGGTTGCTGGAAAACCGGAATTGAAACTGTTTGCCTTTTGGGAGACGAAGCCAATCTTGCTCCACTCCTTAAACTTACGGATATCTTTCCCAAACAGTTCGATGGTTCCCTTTTGAGGGCGCAACAGTCCGAGGATGCACTTTAAAAGTGTCGATTTCCCAGAGCCATTCGGTCCGACAAGCCCGAGAAATGCACCTTTTGGTATGCTTAAATTTATATTTTCAATGACGTTTTGCTTTTCATATTTATAAGAGAGTCCCTTGATTTCTAGTACTTTTTCCAACTTTATCACACCTTAAAAGATAAGAATCATTACGATTTTATAACAATAAATTAGTATACAACAGCTGAGAGTAAAAGTAAATAAAGAGGCTTTACCGCAACAAAAAAAGCCCTATTCAGGCTTTTCCTTAAGCAGAGGCAAGCGGTAGAAAAAGGTGGATCCTTCTCCTAATTTGCTGTCGATAAATAACTCGCCATCATGATCTTCAATTATCTTTTTACATAGTGGAATGCCCAGTCCATTCCCCTTTTCTTTTGTGGTGAAAAACGGTTTGCCAATTCGGTCTAAGACATCTTCAGCCATGCCTTTCCCATTGTCTACGACGGTAATTTCATAGAAGGTATCTGTCTTCTTGGCGCGCAAAAGAAACAGTTTGTTTTTCTGTTCCGGCGAGAAGGCTTCAATGGCATTCCTTAAGAAATTCAGCATGACTTGTTTGATCATTGCCTCATTGACCAACACCTGCTCATCTACTTCTTCAATTTCAAAGTCAAAATCTATATTATGTAATAAGCATTCTGATTGAAAAATATACACCAATGACTGAAAGATATGCTGTGGCATAATAAGCTGCTTTTTCACTTTTTTTCTGGAAACAGATAAAAAGTCCTCGATGATGGAATTCATCCGATTTATTTCAGCCATGATAGTGTCGTAGTATTTACTCCAATTATTCGTAATCTGGGAAAGTTGAATGAACCCCTTGATGACAGATAAAGGATTTCTTAATTCATGTGCCATCCCTGCAGAGATTTGAGAGACAGACTCCATCTGTTGTTTGTAAACAAGAAGATTTTCAAATTTCTGCTGATAAGAGCGGTCATGGATGATAAAGAATACCTTCTCTGCTCGTTCAAATAAGATGCCTTGGATCTGATATAACACTTCATCGTCATAACAGATTCGCTCTTTGAACTTCTTATTTTGGATAACTTCTTCGTAAATCTCAAATAACTTATCTTTCAAAAAGACAGGAGTTAACAGATCATCGAATTCAAGATTGATATAGTCCTCCCCAACATCAAGCTCCAATAATGTTAAACACCGGTTATTGATGTATTCAATCTTCCCCCCCTTTGAGAGGACCAATATGGCTATATCCAATGAGTTGGTCATAAATTCATTGACCTTCAATGATTGTTCAATGGTGCCATAATGGAGTGGAAGAACGACGGAACTGTCCTTATTTTCAATTAAGTGCCCTGACAAATAAATACGCTCTTCAGAAAGGATGCCTGTATAAATGACTTCATAGAAGCTGCCATTTATACGGTGAAACAAAATCCTTTTTATCTCTTTCCCGGGCGATTCAGAAATATCCTTTAAGTATGTATAGACCTCTTGGCGATAGCTTGATGGAAAGCTTAGAAAAAAAGAGCGGTTCTCCTCCAAAATGGAAAGAAACGTGCTTGCTCTCTCATTCCACTCTTCAATAAAGCCATTCGCATTCAAGATAAGTCTGAGGTCTGAGCTTAAATGCTGAAATATATCTTGTTCTTTTTTATCTATAATAAACGACAAGGTTACTCCCCCTCGTTACCCTTTGAATATCAATTGTTTATGGAATATTTTAATTATACAATAATTTCCCAACAGTTGTCATATTATTTCGTAAAGGTAGCCTTTTTGTTTTTCCAACATAGGCTAAAATGGGAGGGATAATATGATGAATATTTATCAACAAATCGTAAATAAGAAACTTCATAACATTACGGCGGAAGAATTGATGAAGTATAGCGGGGAATATAACATTTCCATGACACCTGACCAGGCAAAAAAGGTATCTGCTCTTTTGAATTCCAAAAAAGTGAATGTATTTAACACGTCTGAGAGAATTCAATTGATGAAAGAAGTTGCAAAAATAACCGGACATGAGACAGCTAAAAAAGTTAATCAGTTATTTTTAGAGTTTACAAAGTAAGAACTTAAACAGTAAAACTTTTTTAACCACCGCTGTTCCTTTACGCAAATGGCTTCGCTTTCCGCGGGACGGTGCTTGAGCCTCCTCGGCTTTGCCTGCGGGGTCTCAACCAACCGTTACTCCCCCACTGGAGTCTACGCCATTTGCTCCAATCCACAGCTGAATATCACATAAATGCTACGTTAATGCCTATTCAGTTAAAACAGTTAGATTGCTTTTCATAAACCCTTGATTGAATGAAGCAACCTTGTTGATTGGAGTGGAAGGCGCGCAGACGCCCGCGGGAGGAAGGGACAGGTGAGACCCCACAGGCTGCTACACTGCACCCCTATTGTTGGACACACGATCTAACAATAGGAGGTGTAGTCCGAATGACTATATTCACTAAGGAGGAAAAACTCCTTGCCGCAAGACGTTACTTGGATGAATTATATAGTTACCGTGAATTAGCTAAACAACTTGGAGTAGACGACTCTGTACTCCGATATTGGGTGATGTTAGTAAAGCACCACGGTGACCAAGCATTTGTGTTTCCCTATACAAACTATTCGCCAGCCTTTAAACTGAGGGTAATTCAAACTATAAAGGAATCGAATTATTCCATTCGAGAGGCGTCGGCGATTTTCCACATCCCAGATCCGTGTATGGTTCGTAGGTGGAAACGTAAGTGGGAGACATGTGGAGATGCCGCCTTTAACCCAAAAGAAAAGGGGCTATCTACTATGACTTCCAAACACAATAAAATATCCAATAACGACAAAGCTACCAACCCTTCCATGGAAGAGTTGAAAAAAGAATTAGAATATCTTCGTATGGAGAATGCGTATTTAAAAAAGCTGAAAGCCTTAGTTCAGGAAGAGAAATTACCAAAGAAATTAAAGCGAAAGTAATATATGAACTAAGGCATGCATTCCCTGTAAATCAATTGGCGAAGGTAGCTAATATATCTAGAAGTACCTACTATTTCATTGTTCAAAGCTGGGAACAACCTGACCCTGATCGTAAGTGGAAAAGACGTATTGCGTTCATATACCGTAAGCATCAAGGCCGTTTTGGTTATCGTCGTATTACCGATGTCCTACAGGAAAAAGGCTATATAATCAATAAAAAGAAAGTGTACCGTATTATGAGAGAACTAGGACTTCAATGCATCGTAAGGATGAAGAAGTACAAGTCTTATAAAGGAGAAATAGGAAAAGCTGCCGCAAACATCTTAGACCGTAATTTTAAGGCCGATAGGCCGAATCAGAAATGGGTCACTGACGTGACAGAGTTTAAGTTGTTTGGTCAGGAATTATATCTTTCTCCTATACTTGATTTGTTTAACGGCGAGATCATAACGTACACTATTCAATCAAGGCCCACTTATGATTTAGTAGGAAACATGTTAAAACAAGGATTAGAACGGCTAAATGAAGACGATAATCTTATCCTTCACTCTGACCAAGGGTGGCATTACAGAATGCCAAAATACAAAAGGACTTTAAACCAACATAATATTACCCAAAGTATGTCTAGAAAAGGAAACTGTTATGACAATGCAGTAATGGAGAACTTTTTCGGAATTTTAAAATCTGAATTATTGTACTTACAAGAATTTGATAGCGTCGCCCATTTTAAGGAGGAGCTAGAAGAGTACATCCATTACTACAACCACTTGAGAATAAAATCAAGGTTAAAACGGAAAAGTCCAGTAGCTTATCGAGCTAGTTTTGAGCAAGCTGCTTAGAAAATATGTGTCCAGTTTTAAGGGTTCAGTTCATGCAAGCCGAGGAGGCTCACGGACCGCCCGCAGGCAAGCGAAGCGCCTGGAACGGAAATTAACTTTGTTTTATATTTTCTAATTCTTCAAAAAAAGAAGCAAGGGCATTTTTCTGGCCCTTGCTTCTTTCTTATTAGTCATTCACGATTTTCGTCAGTAATTCTTCATCAAACTGCTTGTTTTTAAGCATAGCGATTTCATGCTTGTATGGCGGTTTACGGTCTTTCTTATCTTCGCCGACATATGGTGTCTCCAAAATTTTCGGAATATGTTTTAATTGATCATGATGAACAATATAATTGATTGCATCAAAGCCAATATGACCAAACCCGATGTTTTCATGTCGGTCTTTACTAGCACCACATGCATTTTTACTGTCATTTATATGAAGGACTTTCAGGCGGTCTAAACCAATGATATCGTCAAACTGCTTCAATACTCCATCAAAGTCATTCACAATATCGTATCCTGCATCATGTATGTGACAAGTGTCCAGGCAAATGGAAAGCTTTTCGTTCAAATGGACACCATCAATGATGGCAGCAAGTTCTTCAAAAGTTCGCCCACATTCAGAACCCTTCCCTGCCATTGTCTCCAATGCGATTTGAACATTTTGCTCTTTTGTCAGTGCCTCATTCAACCCTTTAATAATTTGGCTGATACCCGCTTCCGTCCCTGCACCAACATGCGCACCTGGGTGGAGGACAATCTGCTTTGCCCCGATAGCATCCGTTCTTCTTACTTCTTCAGCCAGAAAATTCACTCCAAGCTCGTAAGTTTCAGGTTTCTGGGAGTTACCAATATTAATAATATATGGAGCATGTACAATAATCTCTTTCAAACCATGCTCTTTCATATGTGCAAGACCCGCTTCTATGTTAAGGTCTTCTATTTTTTTTCTTCGCGTATTTTGAGGAGCCCCTGTATAGATCATAAATACGTTCGAACCGTAGGATGCAGCCTCTTCACTTGCTGCCAATAGCATCTTTTTCCCACTCATGGATACATGAGAGCCAATTAGTAAGTTTTCCACAACATCACCTCTTTTAAAATCAGTCTTTATTTTAACATAAGGATGCCGTGAAAGGTTATCCAGTTGCTCTTATTATCTCTTTTTCAAGCGACGTTGTCTTTTTTTGAATTGCTCTACTTCGTATTTGTGTTTCTTTTTATAACCTGGCTTAACTTTTGTTGATTTTTTTACAGCAGTTTTCGCAGCAACATCGATTTCGTTGATCTGCTTTTTACGGTTTTGACGTTTGTTACGTGGGCCGATTTCAACCAATTCCCCATTTTTTAAGTCCATCTGTGTGAACTCAATTCCCAACTTCTCTACCTGAGCTAATGCGTTCTCGTCTGTTGGTTCATATAGAGTAATGGCATTACCAGAGTAATCGGCACGTGCAGTACGTCCAACACGGTGTATATAGAAGTCAAGGTCTGATGGAAGTTCATAGTTGATAACATGACTGACTCCCTCGATGTCAATCCCTCTTGCAGCCAAATCTGTCGCCACCACATATTGATATTCCAAGTCATTGATTTGCTTCATCATCTTTTTGCGTTCACGAGGATTAAGGTCTCCATGAATTCTACCAACTTTTAATCCTTGTTCAAGCAATGCATCTGCCACTTCATCTGCTTTTTTCTTCGTGTTGGTAAAAACAATCGCAAGATAAGGGTTATATTGCACTAGAACATCATGCAATAATTTCGTTTTGCTTTTGGATTTAACCGGAATAAGCAAGTGCTTGATTTTCGCTGCAGTTACCTGTTTAGGAGCAACATGTGTATATTTTGGGTTGTCCATGTACTTGCGCAAGAAAGGTTTCAGCTTTTCAGGAATCGTAGCGGAAAATACCATAATCTGAAGATTTTTCGGCATTGCCGCAGCAACCTTATCAATATCTTCAATGAATCCCATATCAAGCATAAGGTCCGCTTCATCCACAACGATTGTTCTGGCAGTATGAACTAAAAGCGCATTTTCCACCATCAAATCTTTAATACGGCCAGGTGTTCCTACTACAATATGCGGCTGTTGTTTAAGACGGTCAATCGTACGTTGTTTGTCCGTACCGCCAATATAACAACGTGCCGTGATCATGTCTTCACCAGAACAAAACTTAGTGATTTTTAATACTTCTTGGTAAATTTGGTTAGCAAGCTCCCTTGTTGGAGCTGTGATCACTGCTTGTACTTCCTGTAGGGAAGGATCAATTTTACTCAAGATTGGAATCAGGTAAGCATGTGTTTTCCCTGTTCCTGTTTGAGACTGCCCGATGGCACTTTCTCCATTTAATAAGGAAGGAATCATTCTTTCTTGGACTTCTGTCGGTTTTTGAAATCTAAGTTCTTTAACCGCTTCTAAAATGAACGGCTTTACATTAAATTTTTCAAACGTTGTATTCATTTATTTACCTCCACTTTTAAAATCATGCATGGAATATGTATCTATGTCATTATTTTAAAGTTTCTATTTTCATTTATGAGTTATTCATTCGCGTTCCGTTACGTTCTATTTAACCCCAAACAACTATTATAAAGCAGTTTTGACTTTTTGGCTACACTACGGTTGTGCCCAATCTTTCCAGACAATAAACATGCCAAGCACTATCCGCATAAATTATAGGAGACCAGAAAAGCTTCTTAAATTCCGGCAAGTATCTAAAAAGATTACTTTTCAAGAAAGAAAGGAGGATTACCATGTTTTTTGGACCAAATCGATCAATGCCACCAATGCAGCAACCGATGCGGCCTTCCCCATTCCGTATGGGTCCAGGTCCCTCACCTTTTATGCAACAGCCGCCGAATAACATGTTCAATATGTTTAATATGCCCAATTCACCTATGTCCAATATGCCTAATCCAATGTTAAGAAACCCTTCGTCATTTATGGGTGGAGCTGGGCGAGGAATGGGCTTAGGTGGAAACAGCGGTGGAGGTGGCGGCGGACTGCTTGCCAAACTCCTCGGAAGAACAGGAGCCAGAAGCATCGGGAACATGGGCGGACTCGGTCAACTTGCCAATACAGGCGCAGGTGGAGGACTCGGTCAACTCGCGAACGCAGGAACCCTTCAACAACTAATCAATCCAAACAACCTAACAGGCATGCTTGGAAATGTTCAAAAAGCGTTAAAAATGGCAGAGGGTGTCATGCCGATGGTTCAGCAATATGGACCTCTTGTAAGAAATATGCCAGCCATGCTTAAGCTATACAATGAACTTAAAAATGTCGATGATGACGATGAAACTGATAACGAGTCCACTGAGGAATCCCCAGAAGGAACAAAAACGGGAGAAGTTGAAAGTGATAGTGCAGCAGAAAGCAACACCAAGAAAAAAATAAAGAAGAAAAAGGCAAAGCCTAAAGCCACTGAGGACGAGGAAAAACCAGCAGGCAGTTCCGCTCCTAAGCTTTATATCTGAAGTTCCTAATATCTTCTTTTGTACTAACCTTCTTATTTATACTATAATAGACTGTAAGTAGTGAGAGAGTGTTTATCACTCTCTTATTTGATGTAAGGAGGGTTATCCCTATATGGAACTAATTAAAATCGCCCCTCGTGGCTACTGCTATGGTGTAGTGGATGCAATGGTGATTGCAAGAAATGCAGCATTAGATAAAACATTGCCAAGACCAATCTATATCTTAGGTATGATTGTTCATAATAAACATGTTACAGACGCATTTGAAGAAGAAGGGATCATCACATTGGACGGGGCGAACCGCCTGGAGATCCTTGATCAGATTAACGAAGGTACCGTTATTTTCACTGCCCACGGTGTCTCACCGGAAGTGAAGGTCCGCGCGAAAGAAAAAGGTTTAACCACCATTGACGCAACATGCCCGGATGTTACCCGTACACATGACCTGATCCGCATGAAAGAAGCACAAGGTTATGAAGTAATTTATATCGGAAAAAAAGGACATCCAGAGCCAGAAGGTGCTGTAGGAGTTGCTCCTTCCATCGTGCATCTAGTAGAGACGGCCGAGGATGTTGCAGCGTTATCCATTGAAAGCGAAAAGATTATTGTTACCAACCAAACTACCATGAGTCAATGGGATGTAGCCGACATCATGGTGAAGGTTCAGGAAAAATACCCGCATGTCGAACAACACAAAGAAATTTGCCTTGCTACACAAGTCAGACAAGAAGCCGTGGCAGAACAAGCAGGACAAGCAGATGTAACGATTGTTGTTGGGGACCCAAAAAGCAACAACTCCAACAGACTTGCTCAAGTTTCCCAAGAAATCGCAGGCACTCCTGCCTATCGTATTTCCGATATCAGTGAATTGAATGTAGAGTGGTTGATGAATGCTAGCACGGTGGCCGTTACAGCAGGTGCTTCTACACCTACTCCGATTACTAAAGAAGTTATTCAGTTCGTTGAGCAGTTTGATCCGCTGAATCAAGATACTTGGAAGACAACTAAAAACGTACCTTTGCAAAAGATTTTGCCGAAAGTGAAGAAGGCGAAAACTTCGTAAGGTTGACTGCACCCTCTTTTTGGAGGGTGTTTTTTTATGGACGTCGAGGGATTAGGATTATTGGGAGGAGAGATTGGGATTATTTAGGTTCTATGTTACGTTTGAGGCTTTTGTGGAGGGGCTTCGGGCGTATAGAACGCTTCTATGTTACCTTTGGGGCTTTTGCGGAGGGGCTTCGGGCGTATAGAACGCTTCTATGTTACCTTTGGGGCTTTTGCGGAGAGGCTTCGGGCGTATAGAGGGCTTCTATGTTACCTTTGGGGCTTTTACCGAGGGGCTTCGGGCGTATAGGAGCTTCTCTCCTCCCCTTCTTCCTTTCCCCGAACCTTTTCGGGCGCAGAGACACCTTCTCTCCTCCCCTTTTTCCTTTCCCCGAACCTTTTCGGGCGCAGAGACACCTTCCCTCCTCCCTTTTCACCTTCATCTCAATCCAAACTCCCCCTCACCAACAAAAAAAGAAACGACCCAAAAAGGATCGTATCTCCAAACATCACATAAAAGTAAATGGATCTGTATTCGTTTCAGAAACTAAAACCTCAAGCTCCCAATTCTTCTCCTGCACGGCCTTTTCCAACAGCTGCGCTACACCTTTTTTCATAATCTTTTCAGCATAGTGCCCAGGGTCGACCACGTTCAATCCGATTGCCATGGCATCGTGTGCGGTATGGAAATAAAGATCTCCTGTCACATACACATCCGCTCCGGCGAATTTTGCAGCATGGATATATTTATTCCCGTCTCCACCTAATACCGCTACCTTCTTAATCTCACTGTTCAAATCTCCGACCACACGGACATTTTCCACTTCAAGTCCTTTTTTTACATGAGAGACAAAATCAGCTAACGACATTCCTTCTTTCAACTTTCCGATCCGCCCCAAGCCAAGTGATTCCATTTCATTTTCAAGCTTGTATACATCATAAGCTACTTCCTCATATGGGTGAGCTTTAAACAAAGCCTTCAAGACACGTTTCTCAATAGAGATTGGATATACAGTTTCCACCTTCATCTCTTCGACTTTTTCAAGCTGTCCTTTTTTTCCTATGAAAGGGTCTGTCCCATCTAGAGGAAGAAAACGCCCTTCCCCTTCCGTCGTGAAAGAGCAGTGACTGTAGTTTCCGATATGTCCTGCTCCTGCTTCACCTAGAGCCTCTAAAAGCGTTTCTGCGTGAGACACCGGAACAAATACGCTCAGTTTGCGAAGTTCTTCTTGGTAAGTCGGCACCAATACGTTTACATCCTCAAGCTCTAGAGCGTCAGCTATCAGGTCGTTGACGCCTCCTTGGGCCACGTCAAGGTTCGTATGCGCCACATACACGCTGATATCATTCTTGATGCATTTCGTGACGATTTTCCCGGCAGCTGAGTTATCAGTGACAGTGGGAAGCGCCCGGAAGATTGGCGGATGATGAGCGATAATCAAATTAACATTTTGGTCTATTGCCTCGTCCACCACCTCTTCAAGAACATCAAGCGTCACCATTACTTTATGGATTGGTTTATTTAAAGTACCAATTTGAAGACCGATTTTATCCCCTTCGACTGCATATTTTTTAGGGGAAAACTGTTCGAACCACTCGATAACCTGTAACCCGTTAACTGTTTTCAAAATCCAGTTCCTCCTCTACCAGTCTAATTTTTTCGATAAGTTCTTTTCTTTTTTGTTCATTCGCCTCTGTTTGTCCGGCTGCGTCGAGCTGAGCGACTATTTTTTTCCAATGCGCAAGCTCATGTGTCCATTTTTGTACAAAAACATCATTACGCTCCTTCGCAAGAAACGGTCCTACAAGCAAATACGCATCTTTTTTTTCTGAGTAAGGCTTTTCACTCTCGCCACGTTCTGCCACTAGAATCTCATAGATTCTTCCGTCATCAAGTAAAATTTGTTCTGCAACAAGTTCCCATCCATTTTCAAGCAGCCATTCTCTGATCTTTTTTGCACCTATATTCGGTTGAAGAATAAGCGTTTGAACTCCTGCCAGTTTATCCTTACCCTTTTCAAGAATAGATTGAATCAGGGTTCCACCCATTCCGGCAATGGTGATACAAGTAACTTCATTGGGAGAGATTACTTCTAACCCATCCCCTTTCCTTACTTCGATGACCTTATCTAATTCTGTTTTACGAACCTGCTGGATGGCAGATTGAAATGGACCTTCTACCACTTCTCCGGCAATTCCTCTTTCAATCATTCCCTGCAAATAAGCATAACAAGGCAGATATGCATGATCTGAGCCGATGTCTGCCAATATACTGCTTTTGGGGATAAAAGAAGCTACTGCTTCTAAACGTTTTGAGAGTTTTAATTCATTCATGTCTGTTTCCTCTTTACTTATGTATTTGAATTCCTTTGTAACAAGTATAAAAAAAAATCCTTCACAAATGCAAAGGATCTTTTATATGTGTAACATTTTGCTAAAAAAACAAATCTTACTCTTCGCCCTCTTCACTTTGAGCGCCGTTTGCCAGCCACTCAGCTAGAACTTCAGCTTCTTTAGGTGTAGCCAGGTTAGCAGGCATAGAGCCTTGTCCATTAACAATAACGTTTTGGATCTCTTCTTGGGATAGACGGTCACCAACATCTGTCAATGCAGGTGCAGCTCCTGCCCCTTCCAAGTTACCGCCGTGACAGCCGATACAAGAGTTTTGTTGGTAAAGCTCTTCTGCAGACAATTCTACAGTTTCATCTTCACCGGATGCAATTTTTTCAGCCTGATCAAGTCCAACGAAAGATAATAGGAACATTAGTCCAAGACCTAATACCGCGATAAATGCAAAAGGAATAAGCGGATTACGATTCATGCTATTCAAACCTCCTTATGTACATGTACGTGTGTCTTATCTTATACAAGCACTCTCTATTTTACTTTATATTTTACTATAGGAAAAGACTTAAATGCCAACTTCTCTCTTAAATTCACAGTTTAGACAAAAACCTTCATCATGAAAGATGAAGGTTTATATGTTTGGTGATTATATTGTACCTCAAAATATGAAAAGTGATGTGTTTTTGGGAAAATAATTTTGTTGCTGTTATGACTCCGTTGTTGATTTCCGCAAATGGCTTCGCTTTCCTAGGGGCGCTGCTGGAGCCTCCTCGGCTACGCCTGCGGGGTCTCCACCTAGCACTATCTCCCTCAGGAGTCTTCGCCTTTTGCTCCAATCAACAACTAGAATGTCTCAGCTACATTAAATCCCCAAAGACCTTGCGATGACCATTCTTTGTACTTCGGAGGTTCCTTCGCCGATTTCTAGGAGTTTTCCGTCGCGCATGAAGCGTTCTACGTGGTATTCTTTCATGTATCCGTAGCCGCCATGGAGTTGAACAGCTTGATCTGCTATTTCCATGCACACTTCAGATGCATATAGTTTACACATGGATGCTTCTTTGGAGAATGGCCTTCCTTGATCCTTTAACCAGGCAGCTTTGTAAACCATGGTTCTAGCAAGTTCGAGTTTCATGGCCATGTCCGCCAGTTTGAATTGGTTAATCTGAAAACTTGATAAGGATCTACCAAATTGTTTTCTTTCTTGAGAGTAAGCGAGCGCTCGCTCAAA